>NZ_JAUTXR010000115.1 GCF_030658505.1 Stenotrophomonas raiganjensis (SeqCode)
GTAGTGACGGATCGGGGATTCGTATTCGACGTGCGCGGTCGAGATCGTGATGCCACGCGCCTTTTCTTCCGGCGCGGCGTCGATCGAGGAGTAGTCCTTGAACTCGCCACCGAAGCGCTCGGCACCGATCTTGGTCAGTGCGGCGGTCAGCGTGGTCTTGCCGTGGTCGACGTGACCGATGGTGCCGACATTGACGTGCGGCTTGGTGCGCTCGAACTTACCCTTGGCCATGGCTGCTTATCTCGAATTCGTCTGAGAGGTGATGCTTGAGATGGTGCTCACGAAAGGAATCGAACCTTCGACCTCTTCCTTACCAAGGAAGTGCTCTACCGACTGAGCTACGTGAGCCGAGTTTTGCATTATGACATGAACTCGATAATATTCAAAGTTCATTCAATGGAGCGGGAGACGGGAATCGAACCCGCACCATCAGCTTGGAAGGCTGAGGTTCTACCATTGAACTACTCCCGCGCCGGGAATGTCACAACGTGAAACTGGTGGAGGGAGGTGGATTCGAACCACCGAAGGCGTAAGCCAGCAGATTTACAGTCTGCCCCCGTTGGCCGCTTGGGTATCCCTCCTTACCACCCCAACCCGTTGCCGCCGAAGCGTTGCGGTGTGTGGTGGTGAGCCGCTTATTCTGCTGATCAGTCGGGGGGCTGTCAACGCTTTTTTCCATCTTTTTCACACGTTGTCGCAAACCCATTGATACGCAAGGTTATTGCCCGGGGGCCGGCAGGGTCTCGCTGGCGAAAATTGCGACATGCGGGACGCCGTCGGCGCCGATCCAGCCCCGATACATGCCCTGGGTGTTGAACGGCGTGGCCATTTTGCCGTCTGCGGCGAGCACGATCGCACCGCCGTCGCCGCCCATCTGCGGAATTGTCTCGTTGATCACGCCCTTGCCGGCCTGCTCCGGCGTCTGTCCCTGATAGCGCATGCGCGCACAGATCTCGTGCGCGGCCGCCGTCCGGATGTAGTACTCGCCCCAGCCGGTGCCCGATACCGCGCAGCGCGCGTCGGCCCAGGTACCGGCGCCGATGATCGGCGAATCACCCACACGGCCATAGCGCTTGTTGGTCATGCCGCCGGTGGAGGTGCCCGCCGCGAGATGCCCCTGCGCGTCCAATGCGACTGCACCGACGGTGCCGAAGTGCTTTGCGGTCTCCAGGTCGGCGTGCGCCTGGCCACTGGCCTCTTCCTTCAATGCACGCTGCAGTTGCTGCCAGCGCTTGTCGGTACGGAAGTAGGATGGATCGACCAGGGTGATGCCCTGCTCCACCGCGAACGCCTCGGCACCCTGCCCGACCATCATCACGTGCCTGGACTTCTGCATCACGGTCTGCGCCAGCAGGATCGGGTTGCGCACCCGCTGCACGCCAGCCACGGCACCGGCGGCCTGGGTCGCACCGTCCATCACCGCCGCATCCAGCTCGTTGCGCCCGTCGTGAGTGAACACCGCGCCCTTGCCGGCGTTGAAGGTCGGATCATCCTCCAGCACCGTGATCGCCGCGGTGACTGCGGCCAGTGCGGGACGCCCTGCCGCCAGTTCGGCATGCCCCTTCAGCAGCGCGGCCCGCAGCGCATCGCGTGCGGCCTTCTCTTCGGCCGGCGACAGGTCCTTGCGCTCGACGCCGGCGCCACCGTGGATGACCAGCAACGGCGAGGTGGCCGGCGCGGCCTGGGCGAGCAACGGCAGGGACAGCAGCGCGGACAGCGCCAGGCGCAGTTTCATCGGGTACGTCTCCAGTAGAACGAGGAAAGGGAATGCATGGGTAGTGCCGGCCGCGGGCTGGCAAGGGGCGCATCAGGGAGGCTGAGTTGCCGGCCAGCGGCCGGCACTACCCAGGTGGAAGATCATTGGCGGACAACTTCAATCTCGCCGTCGCTGACGTCGGCCACGGCCTGGTAGTCGGCCTCGGCCTGGAAGTCATCCAGCCGCATGCGGCTGCCGCTGGCGACCACCGTCACCGGCACCGCATGGAAGCGCAGCGGTTCCCCCTCGACCAGGCGGTCGGCGTCGCGGCCGGGGCGGACCACCCAGACCTTGCCCTCGCCATCGGCGCTGTAGACCTGGGCCTGGCCGTCCGGCTCCACGCACAGGGCGGTGTCCTCATCGACCCCGATGCCGACGATATCGGGATCACCGCTGTCCTGTGCAGCGCGCGCCACGAACACGATCAGGCGACCGAGCCGGTCACGCTTGTCGAAGTGCGTGTCGGTGACCACACGCTGCAGGTAGGGCATCTGCAGGAAACCACGGTCCATGGTCACCGCGCTGCCCATCGGGTCGGCAAGCGCGCCGGCGGAGGTGATGCTGCCACCATCCATCGCGCCATAGGCATAGCCGCCCAGGATCGCCAGTCCGGCACTGGTGCCGGCAATCGGCTTGCCAGCGCGAACATGGGCGTTGAGCGCGCGGTTCAGTGCAGTGCCCTTCCAGAAGCGGATGTAGCGCGACTGGTCGCCACCGGCGATGAAGATGGCATCGGCTGCAGCAACCACGCGCAGCACCGCGGGATCGTCGGCGGCACGGCGGCTGTCAAAGACCAGGGTCTGCACCGCAGTGGTCCCGCCGATCTCGCGATGCAACCGCTCCTGCAGCTCGTCGCCGCCGGAGGCCCGCAGGATCAGCACGCGACCATTGCCGGCCTGCTTCAGCCACCACTGGAAGGCCTCCGGCACCCATTCGCCACCGCCCATCAGCATCATCGCCGGCGCGCGCGGGCCTGGTCTCGGAGCCTCCAGATCGCCGACTTCGTAGTAGGTAAAGCCGGGCGCCTGCAGCTCCTGGGCTGTGACCGCGAGCGGCCAGGCCAGGACCAGCAGTGCCAGCCAGAGCAAGGGGCCGCGCCGGGGGCTGTGGAGGCGTCGCATCTTGATCTCCCTGAACAAAATCGACTTGCAAGCGTTTTCACTCTTTGCCAGATAGAGACCCAGTAGTCAAGGGCATGAAAAAGGC
Organism: Stenotrophomonas raiganjensis (SeqCode); assembly: GCF_030658505.1. Classification (GTDB taxonomy): domain Bacteria; phylum Pseudomonadota; class Gammaproteobacteria; order Xanthomonadales; family Xanthomonadaceae; genus Stenotrophomonas. Next base: position 2,963 of record NZ_JAUTXR010000115.1, read on the forward strand.
GTTAAATGCGCGCGCCCATTCCAGAAATCTGAATGGGGGACAGGGCCCCTCCTCTGCGGGCCGGCTTCATTTCCGAGAATTCCTCATGCGTAGAAAGGCGATGGCGTGGTCGATCCAGCTGGCGTTGATGGGCGTGGCTGCTTCCGCGGCGGCCCAGGCACCGGCGTCCTCCTCGGTTCAACAACTGGATGCGGTGCAGGTCACCGGTTCGCGCATTCCGCGCGCCCAGGTGGAAGGCCCCGCCCCGATCACGGTGATCGACGCCGAACAGATCCGCTCCAGCGGCTTCACCAGCGTGCCGGACGTGCTGCGTGCAATGACCCAGAACGGCGGTGAGACCCAGAGCCAGCAGTCTTCCAGCGGCGCCGAATTCTCGCCGGGCGCCCAGCAGGTGGACCTGCGCGGCCTGGGCCCGAACCACACATTGGTACTGGTCAACGGCCGCCGCATCGCCGACTTCCCGATGCCGTTCAAGGGCCGCAGCAACTTCACCGACGTCTCCAACATCCCGCTGGGGATGATCGAGCGCATCGAAGTACTGACCGGCAGTGCCTCGGCCATTTACGGCTCGGACGCGATCGCCGGCGTGGTCAACTTCATCCTGAAGAAGAAGGCCGACGGCACCACGATCGACATGCGCATGGGCACCACCAGCGAAGGGGGCGGTGACTCGTTCGACATGAGCCTCGCCAGCGGTTTCAGCCGCGGCAGTTTCAATGCCGTGTACAGCGTTGAACTGCAGTCGCAGAGCCCGCTGTGGGCGTATGAGCGAGACATCCAGGATTCGACCCAGGACGCGCCGACCGAGCGTGCACGTGCCGCTCGTCGCGCCTACCTGCGCACCGACGGTGGCGACGCCTACCTGGATCCGGGCGCCGCCGCCTGCGAAGCGCTGGCCGGGCAGAACCAGGGCAGTACCTATCACGCGTACCGTCCACGCTCCGGCTGGTACTGCGGCAGTGATACGTCGATCGGCTACGGCACCATCCTCAGCAAGCGCCGCGGCGCCAACGGCTACGCTTCGCTCAGCTACGACTTCGACAACGGCCAGCAGTGGTTCGCCGACGTGCAGCTGGGATACCACACGATGTCGCTGATGCGCGACGTTCCCAACTGGGCCCACATGGGCGCCGACGGCAACGAGTCCGGCTACTTCAACAATGAAGCCACCCAGCAGATCGAATCCTGGAACCGGCAGTTCTCGCCGGAGGAGATGGGCGGCCTGCGCAATGGAATGGTGCGCAGCACGCAGAAGACGTTCAGCGTGACCACCGGCTTCAAGGGCAACCTGGCCGGCAACTGGGATTACGAAGCGGCACTGAGCCACTCGCAGTACCAGTCCCGGATCAGCTGGGCGCAGATCATCGCCGCCAAGGCCAATGACCTGTTCCTGGGCCCGCAGCTGGGCGTTGACGAAGACGGCTACCCGATCTACAACGCCGACCCTTCGCGCCTGTACCGGCCGCTGACCCGCGCCGAGTACGACTCGATCGCCGCGCGCACCACCTATACGCCGAAGTCGCGCACCGAGACGGCCGCGTTCACCCTGACCAATTCCGCGCTGTTCGGCCTGCCGGGCGGTGACGCCGGCTTCGCCGCGACCGTGGAAGTGGGCCAGCAGGCCTATGCGCTGAATCCGGATCCGCTGGCGACCCAGTACTACTACTACAGCTGGAAGGATTCGGACGGAAAGGGCTCGCGCAACCGCTGGGCCACGGCGGCCGAGCTGCGCATGCCACTGCACGAGACGGTCAACCTGAGCGTGGCCGGTCGCTACGACCAGTACCGCTATTCCGGCCACACCATCGGCAAGGCGACCTGGAGCGGCGGCCTGGAATGGCGCCCGATCGACACCCTGCTGGTGCGTGGCTCGTATGGCACCGCGTTCCGCGCGCCGGACCTGCACTACGTGTTCGCCGGCCCCGGTAATGACGAGACCAGTGCCGTGGACCTGTACGACTGTCGCGCCAACGGCACGGAATGTGACAACGACGTCAACATCATCCGCAGCCGCACCGGCAACCGCCAGCTCGATCCAGAGACCAGCACCTCGTGGAGCGCCGGCTTCGTCTGGTCACCGGCGATCGGCCTGGACCTGTCGGTGGACTGGTTCGACATCGACATGCGCAAGCAGGTGCAGGACATGGATGTGCGCACGATCCTGGCCAGCGAAGCGAACTGCCGCCTGGGTACTGCCGACATCAACTCGCCGACCTGCGTGGATGCGCTCAGCCGGGTAACCCGCACCAATGACGGCACGCTGTACGGGGTTCGCGTGAACCCCATCAACGTCGCCCGCGAGTCCACTTCCGGCATCGACGTCGGCCTGCGCTACCGCCTGCAGACCGGCATCGGTGACTTCATCTTCAACGGCACCCACACCTGGGTGAAGAAGCACGATTTCCAGCGCTACCCCGGCGACCCTGTCGAAGACCAGTTCGCGGTCAACAGTGGCTTCGACATCCCGCGTACCAAGACCAGCCTGAGCGTAACCTGGGAGAAGGACGCGTGGTCGGCCACGGTCTACGGATCGCGCCTGGGCAAGCTGCCGACATCGGACAGCTACGACCAGCTTTTCGACTGGGACAGCGGCGACAGCCCGTACATCAAGGCGACCTACCGCTACAACGCCTCGCTGCAGTACCGCTTCGACGACCACTCGCGCCTGTCACTGTCGGTGGTCAACGTGTTCAACAAGATGCCGCCGAAGGACGCCACGTATACCGCGTATCCGTACTACGACGTGTCCTGGTTCGACAGCGTCGGCCGCACGATCAACCTTCAGTACACCCACAAGTTCGGTGGCAGCGCGCTGTAGGGCGCCTGGCCAACGCCGGCAAGAGCCCCCGCTTCGGCGGGGGTTCTTTTTTCCGCCACCTGAACGGCCACCGGGCGCTCGGTGCAGCCCGGCCGGTTCCCGGGGGATTTTAGGAAACAGCTGATTCGCGCTGTCCACGCCGCTCCCTAGCATCGCTGCATGTTCCGCTTCCCCCGCCCTTCGCTGCAGCAGGCCGTGCCACCGACCACCGCGTCGGTGCTGCTGCGCTGCCTGACCGTATGCGTCTTCATCTGCCTGGCCGCCGCGGCCGGCTTCTACCTGCTCACGGCATTCACCGAAGACATCTCGACCCATCGCCGCGAAATGAATGCAGCGGCCTACAGGGCACAGATCTATTTCGACCAGCGCGAAGCCCTGCTGCGCTACCTGGGCGATTCGGTGGTGACGGGTAACCCGGATACACCTGCGGCGGACAGCGAAGGCATGCGCCAGCTGCCGCTGGATGGTCCCGGTGGCCAGCCGGGCCAGCGGCTGCTGCTGTCAGCGCGCGCCGAGCACACGCTGCAGGCACTGCAGACTCACCTGCTGCTGATCGATGCACACGGCGCGCATTGGCTGGCCGGGGGCGAGGACGACGTCGACCTGGTGCACCTGCCATCGCTGCGCGTGCTGCAGGCACGCAGCGGCAGCCTCGAGGGTGCAGACCCGGTGTACTGGCTGCGGCCGGGTGACAGTGGCGTTGCGCTGGCGCAGCCGGTACAGGCGGGCCCCCAACCGGCGCAGTGGCTGGTGCTGCTGCTCGATGGCGCGGCGGCGGCGAGCATGATCGACGGCCAGGGCATTGGCGGTTATGCGCTGCTCGACCGTGCTGGGCAGCCTGCATTGTCCAGCCAGGCACCGCGGCTGGATGGTGCGGGCTGGAAGACCCTGCGGGAGCGCCAGGACGACAGCTTCGGCACGTTGTGGAGCGGCGGCCTGCCGCGCGGCGTGGCGCTGGTGAAAAGTGTCGGCAATGACGGCTGGCGGTTGGTCTATCACCTGCCGCCACAGCTGCTGCTGGGCGACCTGGCCGTGCCACTGCTGGTCTGCGTGCTGTTGCTGCTGCTGGCCGGTGTTGCGCTGCGCCTGATACGGCATCGCGTGGAGCTCCAGCTGATCCAGCCGGCGCTGCAGCAACACCGCCGCCTGCTGGAGAACCTGGACTTCAGTTCGACGGTGATCGACATGGCGCCGGTCGGCATCTGCGTCCTGCGCCGCAACGACCGCGCGTTGCTGCTCTCCAACCAGCTGCTGCGCGACTGGCTCGGCGAAGAAGGCGAACACAGCGACTGGCAGGCACCATGGCGCGGACATGCCGGCGAACGCGGGCGTGGACTTGAATTCACCACCCGCGATGGGCGCCAGCTGCAGGTGCTGCACGCGGCCTGCCGCTACCAGGGCGATGACGTGCTGCTATGCGTCTTCCATGATATTTCCCGGCACCGCCAGGCACAGGCCGCACTGTCGTCGGCACGCCAGGCCGCCGATGCGGCCAACCAGGCCAAGAGCGCGTTCCTGGCCACCATGAGCCATGAGATCCGCACCCCGCTGTATGGCGTGCTGGGCACGCTGGAGCTGCTGGGGCACACCTCGCTGGACGCCCGGCAGTCGCAGTACCTGCGCACCATCGAGAGCTCCTCGTCGGTCCTGCTGCAGTTGATCAGCGATGTGCTGGATGTTTCCAAGATCGAGTCAGGACAGCTCAGCCTGGAGCCGACGGCGTTCTCGCCGCGCGAGCTGACCGAGAGCGTGCTGCGCAGCTTCGCCGCGTCGGCCACCTGCAAGGGCCTGCAGATCCTGGTCTGTACCGATCCGTGCCTGCCGACACGGGTGCTCGGTGATGCCGACCGCATCCGCCAGGTGCTGGGCAACCTGCTCAGCAACGCGATCAAGTTCACCGAGCATGGCCGGGTGGTATTGCGCGTGCGCCAGGTGCAGCGCGAAGGTGAATCGAGCGTGCTGGCCTGGCAGGTGACCGATACCGGCGTGGGCATCGCTGCGGAGGAACAGGCGCGGCTGTTCGAACCGTTCCGCCAGGTCCGCGGCGCGGCCAGCGCGCAGGGCACCGGGCTGGGCCTGTCCATCAGCGACCGCCTGGTACGCCTAATGAGCGGCGAGCTGCAGGTCGTGAGCGAACCCGGGCTGGGCAGCAGCTTCAGCGTCCGCCTGCCGTTGCCGGTGCTGGCCGCTGCCGAGGATGGCCCCGCACTGCTGCCGGAACCACCGATCCTGGTGCGCGGCCGCGACCGCGAGCTGGTCGACAGTGCCTGTGGCTGGCTGTGCCGCTGGGGCGCCAACGCGCAGCCCCTGCTTGGCGACCCGGCGTTGCTGGATCATGACGGCGCGATCCTGATGGATGGCGAGGCCGGGACGCCGCTGGCCTGGGCCGGCCCGCGCGTGGTGGCGTCGATCGAGGGCGGTGACCAGCCGATCGTCGCCGCCGATGGCAGCCTGGTGGTGACCCTGCATGGCATGACTGCTATCGGCAATGCGCTGGCCAACGTGCAGCGGCAATGCGCGGAACAGCCGGTGTCCACGCGGGCGGCAGCGCCGGTGCCGCTGGGCCTGCGCGTGCTGGCCGTCGAGGACAACCCGATCAACCGGGTGATCCTGGCCGAGCAACTGCGCACCCTCGGCTGTGACGTGGAGCTGGCACAGGACGGCATGGAAGCGCTGCAACGGTGCCGCGAGCAGTGCTTCGACCTGGTGGTGACCGACATCAACATGCCACGCATGGACGGTCACGCACTGGCGCGCCAGCTGCGCGATGACGGCAACCCGGTGCCGGTGATCGGCGCCACCGCCAATGCCACCGCTGAAGAGCGCGAGCGTTGCCTGGCCAGCGGTATGCAGGGCTACCTCAGCAAACCCATCGACATCGCCCGCCTGCGCAAGGCGCTCGTTGCCCTGCGCCAAGGAGACCCCGCATGACCCAGCGTGTCCTGATCCTGGAAGACCAGCCCTTCCAGCGTGGCTTCCTGGCCAATCTGTTCGGCAGCCGCGCCGGCGTGCAGGTCGATGCCTGCGAAGATGTGGATGCCGCCATTGCGTTGTGTGCCTGCCAACCCTACGACCTGGTGGTCAGTGACCTGCTGATGCCGGGGCAGGACGGCATCCAGTTCATCCAGGCGCTGGCAGCACAACCGCGCCCGCCCCGTGTTGCAGTGGTCAGCGCGGCGCCGCGGCGGATGATGACCTCCGCGCGGTTGATGGCCGAATCGCTGGGACTGGATGTGATCGGCCTGCTGCCCAAGCCGGTGGCGGCGGCCGACCTGGACGCACTGTTCGAGGCGCTGGCGCAGGCGCGTGCGACCTCCAGTGCCGCCCCACTGCGCGCGCCGGCGACACTCGAAGCCGATGCATCGCAGCTGCGCCAGGCCATGGCCGACGGCAGCCTGACAGCCTGGTTCCAGCCGAAGAAGTCACTGCAGTCCGGACGGGTGGTGGCCGCTGAAGCCCTGGTGCGCTGGCAGCACCCGCAGCTCGGCACGCTGGCCGCCGGCAGCTTCCTGCCGGCAATCTGCCGCTTTGGGCTGGAAGGCGATCTGCTGCGGATGATGCTCAAGGCCAGCATCAGCGCCCAGGCGCGCTGGCGCATGCAGGGCTTCCGGGTTCCGGTATCGATCAACCTGCCGCCTCATCTGCTGGAGCAGTCGGACCTGCCCGACGAACTGCTGGCACTGACCCTGGCCCACGGCGGGACGCCCGGCGAGCTGTGCTTCGAACTGATGGAGAACAGCACCACCCGGCACGTCAGCGACTTCTATGCCGGTGCCTGCCGCCTGCGCATGAAGGGCTTTGGCCTGGCCCAGGATGATTTCGGACAGGGCCTGAGCTCGGTCCACAATCTGGTCAATACGCCTTTCACCGAGGTCAAGATCGATCGTGCACTGGTCAGCGGGTGCGCCCGCGATCCCGCCCTGCACCTGACCCTGTCGACGGTGATCGCACTGGCCAACCAGCTGGGCCTGACCATCGTGGCCGAAGGCGTGGAAAGTGATGCCGACCTGGCCGCACTGCGGCAGCTGGGGTGCAGCCAGGTGCAGGGATTCCTGATTTCGCAGGCGCTGCCGTCGGACGCGTTCACCCGTTTGCTGGACGAAGAAGCACCGCAACTGGACGAAAGACCGCAGGCTGCCCTGCGCTGACGCGGATTCCACGACGGCTTCACAACATCATCAAGCGGCATTGACGATCCTGTCTGTGCAGTAGCGGCGGACGTTGCGCCGCCACCGGTGCCGATGTCCGCCCCCTGCCCTGAGACCTGCCATGCCGGCCGAGGCCGCTCCTGTACGCCGACTCGCTCGCCGCTCGCTCCGTGTCCATGCCCTGCTGATCGGCGTGGTGGTACTGGCGACGCTGCAGTCCGGATTGCTGCTGTCGGCCGGCTCGCAACTGTTGAACGAAGAGCGCAGCAAGATCGAGTACCACTTCCGTCGCCTGGACGGCACGCTGGGCGAGCAGGAGCGCTTCCTGCGCCAGTGGCGGCTGCATGACGTCGGCACGCATGGACAGGCGGTCGCGGATGCCAGCTTGGAACTGCAACGCGGACCACTGTTTGCCAACTTCGCGGTGATCGGGAACGAAGGCGCCAGTCTTTCGCCACCGACCGAACTGGGCGACCGCTTCCTGCGCTTCTACGGCACGTTCTGGTCTGCCTCGCGCTATCCGCCACCGCAATGCCTGCTGGTCGATGGCCTGGGCACGCGCGGGCTGCTGGCACCGGTGCAGATCGCCGGAAACGACGCGAGCCAGAACAGCCCGCACCATCTGCGCCCGGCCATCGCCGACATTCACCGGGTCGTGGGCACGCGTCCGGCGCTGCAGCGCGGTGGCATCGTCTGGGTGAGCGTACCGTGGCGTGATCGGCAGACCCGTTTGCTGGCCATCGCCCACGCCCCGCAGGATGCGCGCCTGTGGGGTGAGGACGGCAAGGATTCGCAGGCCGCGCTGGCGTGCCTGCTCGATCCGGCACGCGTGGATGACTACCGGCAGGTGCTGGGTGTCCCGGTGTTCCAACGGCTGTCGCTGTTCGATGCCGATGGCCAGCGCCTGCTGGGCGATGCTGCAGATGCCAGCAACGCTGGCACCTCCTGGCAGGCAGGCCTGGAAGGCCTGCAGTTCCGCATGCGCAGCGAGCGCGGCTGGCTGGCGGTCTACCACGTCAGCTGGCCGCAGGTGTTCCAGCACCCGCAGGGGCCCTTGCTGGGCGCGACCGTGGTGGCCCTGCTGCTGGCACTGGGCGGCACACTGGTGCTGCGTGCATACCGGCGCTCGGTGATCGAGCCGCTGCGCAGCAACCATGCACGCCTGCTGGAAAGCGAAGCCTTCAGCCGCACCATCCTGGACAACGCGCCTATCGGCCTGTGCCTGCTGCGACGTGACGATGGCACAGTGCTGCTGGACAACGCGCTCGCCCGTCGTTGGCTGGGCGAAGACCATCACAGCGGCGGCTGGCATGGCCCCTGGCGCCGCAGCGTCCTGGCCGCGGGAGGTACTACGCTGGGCGATGGTCTGGCCTACACCACGCCCGAAGATCGCCACCTGCTGGTAACCGCGACACCGGCGCGCTATCGCGGCGAGCCGGCGGTGCTGTGCCTGTTCATCGATCTCAGCAGCCAGCACGAGGCCGAACAGGTGTTGCAGCAGGCACGCCGTGCCGCCGACCAGGCCAACCGGGCCAAGAGCCAGTTCCTGGCCACCATGAGCCATGAGATCCGCACGCCGCTGTACGGCGTGCTTGGCACTCTCGAACTGCTGGGACTCACGCCGCTGGATGCACGGCAGCAGGACTACCTGGCAACGATCCAGCGTTCATCCTCGACCCTGATGCAGCTGATCAGCGACATCCTCGATGTCAGCAAGGCAGAGGCCGGACAACTGAGCCTGGAGCCCAGCCCGTTCGACCCGGTGCGGCTGACCGAAGATGCTCTGGATTCGTACGCCGCCGCAGCCGCCAACAAGGGACTGCAGTTCTACGCTTGCGTCGATGCCGACGTGCCAACCGTGGTGTGCGGTGATGCGGCACGGATCCGCCAGATACTCAACAACCTGATCAGCAACGCACTGAAGTTCACCGACAGCGGACGCGTGGTGGTGCGCGTTTCGGCACGCTGGCAAGAGCAGCGCTGCTGGCTGCAGTGGCAGGTCGCCGATACCGGCATCGGCATTGCCAGCGAGCACCAGGCACACCTGTTCGAGCCGTTCTTCCAGGCCAACCCGGGCACCGATGCGATGCGCGGCACCGGCCTGGGCCTTTCCATCTGCGCGCATCTTGTGGCGTTGATGGAAGGCCAGCTGCGCGTGGTCAGCGAGAGCGGCCTGGGCAGCAGCTTCAGCGTCGAACTGCCGCTGCCCACGGCGCCGGCCGATCCGCAGCAATCTCCTGCGCCGCAGTTGCCCGCGGGCCTGCAGGTACAGGTGCGGGGCAGTGTGCGCGAGCTGGTCCAATCACTGTGCGAGCGCCTGCAGCAGCGCGGTGCACTGGCCAGCGTGTACCGCGATGAAAGCGCGGCGGGCTTGCCGTCGTACACCGTGCTGCTCGACCTGGTCCTGGACGACGCGTTGCCCGAGTGGGTGGATGGACCGCGTGTGGTTGCCTGCCGCGAAGGCGGCGTGCGGCCACGGCAGATCGATGGCGCCTGGCAGGTTGGCCTGCACCGGTTCGACGCGATCGTGCTCGCATTGGCTGCCGCCAGTGGCCAGCCGCTGGCGGCCAGCACCGAAGGGCGCCTGCCGGCGACGCGCCGTTTCGGCCTGCAGGTGCTGGTGGCCGAGGACAACCCGATCAACCAGGCGATCCTGCGCGACCAGCTGGAACAGCTCGGCTGCCGCGCCGTAGTCGCCAGCGACGGCAATGAAGCGCTGGGCTACTGGCAGCAGGACGAGTTCGCGCTGGTGCTGACCGACCTGAACATGCCGGGCCTGGATGGCTATGGCCTGGCCCGTGCCTTGCGCGCGCGTGGTGCCCGCGTGCCGATCCACGGCGCCACCGCCAACGCCGACCCGGCCGAGCGCCAGCGCTGCCAGGAGTCGGGCATGCAGGGCGTACTGGTCAAGCCGATCACGCTGGAAGCCCTGCAGCGCCTGCTGACCCGGATCACCCAGGGCGATGCAGCCATTCCCGCCGCCCCGGAAAACCCGGTCTCCGCCGATATGCTCGACGATGACCTGCCGCTGCAGGTTCCCATGAAGATGCGGCCGCTGTTCGTACAGACCATGCGGGCCGACCTGGGCAGCCTGCACCAGGCGATCGCCGCCGCCGATCCCGCACGTGTGGTGCAGGTACTGCATCGCATCCGCGGCGCACTGGTCATCGTCGGTGCGCCCGCGCTGGTGGACGATGGCCTGCAGATCGAACACCGGCTGGCCGGCGGCGACGACCTGGGCTCCCAGGCCATCGCCCTGGCCAGCTTCCAGCGACGCCTCGAACGACTGCTGCATCCACTGCTCGACGCGGCCTCCCCTTCCCTTCCTGACGACCCGACTTCGCCATGACCACACGGATCCTCATCGCCGACGACCACCCGATCGTGCTTGCCGGCATCCGCGACGTACTGGCCGGGGAACTTGACCTGGACGTGGTGGGCGAAGCGGCCGACCCGGCGACACTGATCGAATTGATGACCCGGACCCGGCCACAGGTCGTGATCACCGACTACAGCATGCCGGGGGGCGACCGCTTCGGTGACGGCATCAAGCTGATCTCGTTCCTGCGCCGCAGCTTCCCGGAGACGCGCGTGCTGGTGCTGACGATGGTGTCCAATCCGTCGTTGGTTGCAGCGATGTATGCCGCCGGCGCCGGCGGCGTGGTGCTCAAGAGTCATGGCTTGGGCAGCCTGGTGCAGGCGCTGCGTGTCGTGCTGGCCGACCGCGTCTACCGGCCGCCGGGCATGCTGCCGGTCGCCGCGAGCGAACCGGCCGATGCCGATGCGGTCCGTGCGCGACTGTCGCCGCGCGAGCTGGAAGTGATACGGCTGTTCACCGGCGGCATGAGCGTGGGCGACATTGCACGCCAGCTGCAACGCAGCGCCAAGACGGTCAGCACGCAGAAGATCAGCGCGATGCGCAAGCTGGGCGTGGACAGTGACCAGGCGCTGATCGAGTACTGCCTGCAGGTCTCGTTGTTCGCCTGAGGCCCACTCCAGGCTGAATCCTGCAGGCCCCGTGCGAGGGCCTGCGACGGCTTTAGGAAACGCCTGATTCCATAGGACAGCGCCGATTTCTAGGCTGGACGCATCCCGCCATGGTGCGCCTGCCGGCAGCAACCGCGTCGCCGTGGGGGACGGAAGCCCGATGGCGCCTGCAGCTGCCATCGCGTGTGGCTTCCGCAGCGACGCGGCCCTGCCGCGCCAGTCCGCGCAGCCCTGCTGCGCCCTGCCACAGGAAGTCCAACAGCATGTACGCCTCCCCCACTCGGCGCCGCCGTGCGTCCGGGCGCGCGCGCCTCGCGCCTGCACCCCTCTTTCCCAGCCTGCTGGCAACCGCCCTGTGGGCGGCACTGCCGGTCCACGCCGCCGATCTGACCGGTCCCCTGCAGGTCAGCGATGGCAACAGCCTGCAGCTGGGTGCCGATGATGTCCTCACCCACGACGCGGGCAGCTTCGCGCTGACCGTCACCGGTGCAGGCAGCAATGCGCTGATCGATGGCAGCCGCATCAACGTGACCGGCAATGGCAGTGCGGTGTCTGCCGCCAATGGCGGCCAGGTGCAGCTGCGCGGCGCCACCCTGTCGATCGCACCCGCTACCGGCGTGGGCTTCTACGCACTGTATGCCAATGGTGCCGGCAGCGTGATCGATGCGCGCGATGTCGATATCGATGCCACGCGCAACGGCAGCGGATTCGGCATCGTGCAAGCCTACAACGGTGGTGTGATCCGCTACACCGGCGGCCACATTGCGATGACCGGCGGCGTCGGCACCCTGGCCGGCGCCTCCGGCAAGGGCAGTGAGGTGCATCTGGATACCCTGCAGATGAGCGCCGACAGTGGCGCACGCCTGCGCGCCGACAGCGCCGGCCTGCTGACGATCCGCAACAGCCGGATCACCCTGGCGCCCGGTGGCATCCTCGCCGGCGTCGCCGTCGAAGGCGCGGGCAGCCGCGCCGAGTTGTACGACACCTACCTGGACGGCGGCTGGTTCGATATTGGCAGCGGCGGCAGCGTGCTGCTGGAGAACGTGGAAGCGCACTCCGTGGGTGGCAGCATGCGCCTGCTCGGCAGCAGCATCAGCAAGACCTATTCCAGCGCGGTGATCAACGGCGGCAGCTTCCATACCGTTGGCGGCTATGGCGTGAACATCAACAACTGGGGCCAGCTGACCGCCCGCGATGCGGCGTTCGATGTTCGCGATGGTTACTCCGGATTCTGGCTGTCCAGCGATGAGTCGCGCCTGCAGCTGACCAACAGCACCATTGATACCTGGACCGACACCTATGGCTACGGCGTGGAGATCGCCGGCGGCGTCGCCACCGTGCAGGGTGGCCGGATCACCACGCATGGTGATGCGACCTACGGCGTGCGCGTGACCGGCTCCACCGGCAGCTCCGCCAGCCGCATCGAAGCCAACGGCAGCGTGATCGACGTGCGCGGCAACGGCGGCGGCGGCGTGTTCATCGGCGGCTCCACCGCCACCGCGCTGCTCGACACCGTTGCAATCCGCGGCGACGGCGAGAACGTGTTCGGCATCGTGCACATGAACACCGCGCGGCTGACCCAGGCCGATCGCCTGGACATCCGCATGACCGGCAGCAACAGCGGTGGCTACCGCTCCTACCTGACCGCGTTCGGCCCGTACTGGAACCGCGCCACCTTCAATGACAGCCACATCGAGACCGCCAGCGGCGCCGCATTCTGGCTGCAGGGCAGCAACCATGCGTTGACCGTCAATGGCAGCGATGTGACCGCAGGCGACGGCAGCGGCCGCTTGCTGCGGGTCAGCGACACCGTGTTCACCGACGGCAGCAGCGTGGCGACCAGCCGCATCGACTTCAGTGCCGACGCCAGCACGCTGCGCGGTGACGTGGTGGTCGACAGCGCAACAGCCGACGTGCACATGCTGCTGGGCAACGGCACCACGTTCAGCGGTGCCCTGCGCAACGACTCCGGCTACCAGGTCGCACAGCTTGCGCTGGATGGCAGCAGCCGGTGGAACGTGCGTGCCAGTTCCAGCGTCGGCGCGCTCGAACACGCCGGCACCATCGCCTTCGATACCCCAGGGGCAAGCGGCTTCAAGACCGTCACTGTCAGCGGCGACTATGTGGGCAACGGTGGCCAGTGGATCTTCAACCGTGCACTGGGTGACGACGCTTCGCTGGGCGACCAGCTGGTGATCAACGGCAACAGCAGCGGCACCGCCAGCGTGAGCGTGCGCAATGCCGGCGGCGCCGGTGCGCTGACCCAGGAGGGCATCCGCCTGATCACCGTGGCCGGCCAGTCGGATGCACAGTTCAGCCTGCAGGGGCGCGCGGTCGCCGGTGCCTACGATTACTTCCTGTTCAAGGGCGGCGTGTCGACCCCGGATGATGGCAACTGGTACCTGCGCTCGGAATACGTGCCGCCGGTCGATCCGCCGGAACCGCCGGTTGATCCGCCGCAGCCGCCGGAACCACCGGTCGACCCGCCGTCACCGCCGGAACCGCCGGTCGATCCACCGTTGCCGCCGGAGCCGCCGATCGATCCGCCACGCCCGCAGGTGGAACGCCCGGAACCGGCGGCTTACCTGGCCAACCGCAACGCGGCGCTGGGCATGTTCCGGCACAGCCTGCACGACCGCGCCGGTGATCCCGCCGCCGAGGCCGGCGCCAGCAGCGATGCCGTGGCCTGGATGCACCTTCGCAGCGCGCAGCCCGACAGCCACGACCGCAACCGCCAGGTCCAGGTCGATGGGCAGATCAGCAGCGTGCTGGTCGGCGTCGGCCGCCGCTTCGAGGTGGGTGGCACGGGCGAGCTGCAGGCGGGTGCGATGCTCGGTCACGGCCGCGCGCGCAATGACAGCCGCTCGCAGGTCACCGGCTACACCGCGCGTGGCGTGGTCACCGGCACCAGCGTGGGTGCCTATGCCACCTGGCTGCAGGATGCGCGCATGCAGGGCGGCGCCTATGTGGATGGCTGGCTGCAGTACGGCCGCTTCCGCAACAGCGTTCAGGGCGAAGGCCTGCAGAAGGAGCGCTATGACGCCCGCAACTGGAGTGCGTCGGCCGAGGCTGGCTACGTGCTGCCCCTGCGGCGCACCACGCAGCGCGGCATCTACCTGGAACCGCAGCTGCAGGTGGTGCACAGCCGTTATGACAGCGACCGCGTGGTCGAGGCCAACGGCACGGTGGTCGAAGACCGCGGTGGCGGCGAGACCAGCACCCGCCTCGGCCTGCGCCTTTACAGCCGCGGGTTGAGCCCGGCGCAGGGCCAGGTGCATCCGTATGTGGCAGTGAACTGGTGGTCCGGCGGCAATGGCGCGGGCCTGGCGATGGACGGCGAGCGGCTGCAGCGGCAGTTGCCGCGCGACATCTACGAAGCCAAGGCCGGTGTGCAGGTGGATCTGTCCGGCGGCTGGCGCGGCTGGGGTGAATTGAGCCGGCAGCGCGGCGGCATGGGCTTCCGCGACGTCGGCGCCCAGCTGGGCGTCTCGTACAACTGGTGATGCGGGAAGAACCCGGCAAGGGAGTGCCGGGTTCTTTTTTCCACACGGGCCGTGGAAAGCGGTGGGGGCTTGGTGTGGACAAGTAGGCGCGAGCATTGCGCAGCAAGCGTTTCGGAGCGTGGTTATTTTTTGTCCATGCTGTTCGACGGTTTTCCACACCCGTCGTGGAGAGTGGTTGGGATTTGATGTGGACAAGTGGGTGCGAGCATTGCACCGCAAACGTTTCAGCATGTGGCGAAATTTTATCCATTGCCCGGGGTCGGATCCCATTCCATGGGAATGGGATCCGCCTCCCCCGGTTTTCCACATCACGCGTGGAAAGCGGTGGGGGTTTGGTGTGGATAAGCGCCTGCGAGCCTTGTGCAACAATTGTTTCCGCACGTGGCACTTATTTGTCCAGCCGCGAAAACGCGAACGCCCCGCACAGGGCGGGGCGTCCGAAATCGATCCGATGCCGCAGGATCAGACGTTGAAGCGGAAGTGCAGGATATCGCCTTCCTGCACGCGGTATTCCTTGCCTTCCAGGCGCAGGCGACCAGCTTCCTTGGCGCCGGCTTCGCCCTTGTACTTGATGAAGTCGTCATACGCGATGGTTTCGGCGCGGATGAAGCCCTTCTCGAAGTCGGTGTGGATGACCGCGGCGGCCTGCGGGGCGGTGGCACCCTTGCGCACGGTCCACGCACGGACTTCCTTCACGCCAGCAGTGAAGTACGTCTGCAGGCCGAGCAGGCTGTAG
The DNA here is from genome assembly GCF_030658505.1 of Stenotrophomonas raiganjensis (SeqCode). Classification (GTDB taxonomy): domain Bacteria; phylum Pseudomonadota; class Gammaproteobacteria; order Xanthomonadales; family Xanthomonadaceae; genus Stenotrophomonas. The sequence continues at coordinate 18,155 of NZ_JAUTXR010000115.1, forward strand.
GCCGCGTTGATCACGCGGTTCAAGCCTGGTTCGCTCAGGCCCAGGTCGGCCAGGAAGGTATCGCGGTCTTCGTCATCCAGCTGCGACAGCTCTTCCTCGATTGCAGCCGACACCGGCACCACCTGCGCGCCTTCGGCGGCGGCATGCGCACGCACGGCTTCCAGGTGCGGGTTGTTCTCGAAACCGTCTTCCAGCACGTTGGCGATGTACATCACCGGCTTCAGGGTCAGCAGGAACAGGTCACGGACCAGTGCCTTCTCCTCATCATCCAGGCCGACCGAACGACCGGCCTTGCCGTCCGACAGCGCGGCCTGCAGCTTGGCCAGCACCGGCTTGCGCGCCGCGGCGTCCTTGTCGCCGCCCTTGGCTGCGCGCTCGGCACGGTTCAGTGCCTTCTCGACGCTGTCCAGGTCGGCCAGCGCCAGCTCGGTGTCGATGGTTTCGATATCCGAGATCGGATCGACCTTGCCGGCCACGTGCACGATGTCGCCATGCTCGAAGCAGCGCACCACGTGGGTGATCGCATCGACTTCACGGATGTGCGCCAGGAACTTGTTGCCCAGGCCTTCACCACTGGCGGCACCGGCCACCAGGCCGGCGATGTCGACGAACTCGACCGCGGTCGGGATGACCTTCTGCGGGTTGATGATGCCCGCCAGTTCGTTCAGGCGTGGGTCCGGCACCGGCACGATGCCGACGTTCGGCTCGATGGTGCAGAACGGGAAGTTCGCCGCGGCGATACCCGCCTTGGTCAGCGCATTGAACAGGGTCGACTTGCCGACGTTGGGCAGACCGACGATGCCGCATTTGATACCCATGGGTGACAGCTCTCTGGGGTGAAAGTGATTGGGGAAACAGCGACCTGGGCGCTGCTTTTCCAATCATTCTCCGTACCGACCAACGGTCGGTACCTGCCAGCCTGGTTGCTTCCGTACCGACCAACGGTTGGTACCTACCAGCCTGGTTGCTTCCGTACCGACCAACGGTCGGTACCTACCGGCTATTTCGGGGTGTGCAGCCGCTTCATCGCTTCGCTGAAATCGCCCTGTACCGCCAGCGGCAGCACGTCGATCGCATCGTCGATGGCGCGCGCGATCAGCACGTCGTCCTCCTTGGACGGACGCCCCAGCACCCAACCCACCACCCGGTCCTTGTGGCCGGGATGGCCGATACCCACGCGCAGGCGATGGAACTTGCCGTGGCCGAGCAGGCGGATGGTGTCGCGCAGGCCGTTCTGGCCGCCGTGGCCGCCGTCGAACTTCAGCCGCGCCACGCCAGGCGCCAGATCCAGTTCGTCATGGGCCAGCAGGGTCTCTTCCGGCTCGATCTTCCAGAACCGCTGTGCGGCGGTGACCGACTTGCCGCTGAGGTTCATGAAGGTGGCGGGCTTGAGCAGCCACACCGTCTGCCCGGCGATCTCGACCTTGGCGGTCTCACCGAACAGCTTGCTGTCCACATTCCATCGCGCACCGGCTTTTTCCGCCAGGGCCTCAACGAAATGAAACCCGGCATTGTGCCGGGTCCGGGCGTGTTCCGATCCGGGATTGCCCAGACCGACGATCAGTCGCAGTCCTGCCATGGTTCCTTCCAATACGGTGCCTGCCCGGAGGCAGGCACCGTAGCGGTATTACTCGGCAGCCGCTTCTTCGTCGGCCGCGTCGGCCTTGCCGGCCTTGGCGGTGACGATGGCGTCGTCGTGGTCCTTGCCCAGCGCCAGGGCCGGGATTTCCACGCCCTTCGGCAGCTTGATGTTGGACAGGTACACCACGTCACCGGCCTTCAGCTCGCCCAGGTCGACTTCGATCGACTCCGGCAGGTCCTTCGGCAGGCAGGTGATGGTCACTTCCTTCAGTTCGTGGGTGACCACGACGTCGGCAGCCTTGCCGGCCGGCGAGGTGTCTTCGTTGACGAAGTGCAGCGGGACCGAAGCGGTCAGGGCTTCGTTCTCGTTCACGCGCTGGAAGTCCAGGTGCATGATCAGCTGCTTGTACGGGTGGCGCTGCATGTCACGCAGCAGGACCTTCTGCACCTGGCCGTCCAGGTTCAGGTCCAGGATCGAGGCATAGAACCACTCGTTCTGCTGGGCCAGCCAGATTTCGTTGTGGTCCAGGCTGATGGCGACCGGCTCGGCGTTGCCGCCGTACACGATGGCCGGGATCACACCAGCGTGACGCAGGCGGCGGCTCGCACCCTTACGCTGCAGTTCACGCTTGGTGACCTTGATTTCATGGGTCTTCGACATTTTCGACTACTCAGGTTGTTGCCGCGCCCTGCGGCGTGGCGGTTGAAGATGCTTCCGCGACCAGAAGCACCCGGGGTATGCCCCCACCGTTGCCGGCGAGGGCGAAAAACTCAGTCGACGTACAGCGAGCTGACCGACTCGCCGAAGGCGATGCGGCGCATCGTTTCGGCCAGCATTTCCGCCACGCTCAGCTGGCGGATCTTGCTGCACACCCGCGCCGCGTCCTTCAGCGGGATGGTGTCGGTCACCACCAGCTCGTCGAGCTGGGAATTGGTGATGTTGTCCACCGCCGGGCCGGACAGCACCGCGTGGGTGCAGTAGGCGGCGACCTTGAGCGCACCGCGCGCCTTCAGGGCAGCGGCAGCGGCGCACAGGGTGCCGGCGGTGTCGACGATGTCATCGACCATCACGCAGGTCTTGCCTTCGACGTCACCGATGATGTTCATCACGGTGGAGACGTTGGCGCGCGGGCGGCGCTTGTCGATGATCGCCAGGTCGGCGTCATCCAGGCGCTTGGCCACGGCACGGGCGCGGACCACGCCGCCCACGTCCGGCGAGACGACGATCAGGTTCTCGGTGCCGTAGGCGCGCCAGATGTCGGCCAGCAGCAGCGGGGACGCATAGACGTTGTCGACCGGAATATCGAAGAAACCCTGGATCTGGTCGGCGTGCAGGTCGACGGTCAGCACGCGGTCAGCGCCAGCGGTGCTGAACATCTTGGCCGCCAGCTTGGCGGTGATCGGCACGCGCGAGGAACGCATGCGGCGGTCCTGGCGCGAGTAGCCGAAGTACGGCACCACGGCGGTGACGCTGGCCACCGATGCGCGCTTGAGCGCGTCGATCAGCACCAGCAGTTCCATCAGGTTTTCCGCGCTCGGCGCGCAGGTCGGCTGGATCACGAACACGTCCTGCTTGCGGACGTTTTCTTCGATCTCCACCTGCACTTCACCATCGGAGAAGTGCGAGACCAGCGCCTTGCCCGGGCGAACCCCCAGTTCCTTGCAGATGTTCTGCGCCAGACGTTTGTTGGCGTTGCCGGAAAAGACCAGCAGGTTCGGGGACTCTTGCATCATGATTGTCTCGGGCGGGGACGAGTGGCGGGGATCCGGAGTCGGCAAGGACCCGGATGGACCCTTGCTGCTGACAACACCGCGGTTGTTTCCACGTCCCGCGCGGGCGATGCGCTGGAAGGCGCGGACACAGCCGCTATTGGCAGGGGCGGTAGGATTCGAACCTACGAATGCCAGGATCAAAACCTGGTGCCTTGGGCCTCTTGGCGACGCCCCTGCATTGATAAATCAGTGTTGCTCGAGTGCATCCAGCAGTGGCGAACGCGCAACGCCCGCTGCCACCCTTGCCCGCAACTCCTTCGGCAATTTCGACCGTCCCTGCTCTGCAGCAGACTGCGACGCGAACTCGACGAAACAACCACTTCCCGAACCGGTCAGCCGCGCAGACCCGATGTCGCTCAACGCGGCAAGCGCTGCCTCGACGGCAGGCTCACGGCGGCGCAGCACCGGTTCGAACGCGTTCCCGACCAGAGTCCCGGAAGCGAAGTCCTCTATTTTCGCCACTGGGCTGTCGCGCGTCAAATCCGGGTCTGCGAACAGGGCCGGGGTGGGAACATGAACGCCCGGTTCGACCACCACATACCAGGCCGGCGCCAGCGTGATCGGCTGCAGGCGCTCGCCCACCCCTTCGGCCCAGGCGTTGCGGCCGCGCACGAACACCGGCACGTCCGCCCCCAGGCGCAGGCCCAGCGCGGCCAGCGCATCCTCGTCCAGACCGGCCCGCCAAAGCCGGTTGAGCACCACCAGCACCGTGGCCGCATCGGACGAACCGCCGCCGAAGCCACCGCCGGCCGAAACATGCTTTTCAACGATGATGTCCGCACCTTGCGCGACATTTGCCACTTCTTTCAGCAGCTTCGCGGCCCGCACCGCCAGATCGTCGGCCTCGGCCACGCCGGCCAGACCCTCGCCCTGCCGACGCACCTGGCCGTCTTCACGCAGGCGCAGGCCGATGCGATCCCCCCAGTCCAGCAGGCGGAACACGGTCTGCAGTTCGTGGTAGCCGTCGGCGCGGCGCCCAGTGATGTGCAGGAACAGGTTCAGCTTGGCCGGGGCCGGCCACCAGGACCAGCCCGCGTCGTCGGCTGCGCCAGTCATGGGGTGACCTGCCCCCACTGGTCCACCAGCAGGCGTACCTTGGCGTCGCCACTGCTGGCCTCGATCCGGCGCGGCAACGCCGGGCGCCCGACCTCGGCGGGATACCAGTCCAGGTACTGCACCTGCCAGCCCATCTGCTGCATGCGGCGCGGCCGGCCTTCACCGTCGCGCTCGACCTTCTCCGGACCGGCAGCATCGCCGGCCACCAGGCCACGGATCCACTCCGGCAGCTGGTTGACGGGGATGTCCCAGCCGGTCGCCTCCAGCAGCAGCTGCTGGGCGTCCTCTCCGTCACGGGTGCCACCGGCCAACCCTTCCAGGCGACCGGCTTCGGAATGGGTATCGCCGGTCAGCTTCCAGCTCTGCCGGGTCACCGGCGCGCTCAATTCGACCACGTAGCGGCGGCCGTCCTGCCTCCAGTCGATGCGGCCACTGCCGCCATCCTTGCCCTTGCTGACCGCGACCCGGCCCTGGAAAGCCCAATCCGGCTGTGCCTGCAGCGCGGCCACGCGCGCGGCCTCGGCCTGCGCGGCTTCGGCGGACACGATCTCGACCACGGCCGGCGCCGGGGTCTTCTGCGTGCCGACGGTGGTGCAGGCGGTGACCGCCAGGGTCGCGGCCGCCAACAGCAGCGGCCGGATCAGGGAAACACTCATGGATTGAATTTCTCACGGGCGCGCAGCAGCGCGCGGTTTTCGGGGTCGAGCTTGGCCGCCTCTTCGAAGAAATGGCGGGCCTCATCGTGCTTGCCCAGCACCCACAGCACTTCGCCGACATGGGCAGCGATCTCCGGGTCCTTGGCCAGGGTCCAGGCACGACGCAGCTGCACCAGCGCCTCTTCCTTGCGGCCCAGGCGATACAGCACCCAGCCATAGCTGTCGACGATGGCGGCGTTGTCCGGCTCGGCCACGCGGGCGCGGTCGATCAGCTCCAGTGCTTCCTGCAGGCGGCCGGTGCGATCGGCCAGGGTGTAACCCAGCGCGTTCAAAGCCGGCACGTTCTCCGGATCGGTCACCAGGATCTTGCGCAGATCGGCCTCGGCGCGCGGGATGTCGTCGCGGCGTTCCCAGGTGAGCGCACGGGCGTACAGCAGGCCGTTGTCATCCGGATAAGCGGCCAGGCCGCGGGCCAGCGCATCCAGTTCACCGGCACTGTCGTCGGCGCGCTGGCGCAGTTCGGCTTCCAGCAGGTAGGCGTCGCGGCGCACATCGTCGTCGACCACCGCATCGGACTGGATCGCGTGCACTTCATCCAGCGCCAGCGGCAGGCGCCCGGCCAGGGCCTGGGCATTGGCCGCACGCAGGCGCGCCTCGCTCAGTTCATCGCCACCGGGCACGCTGTGATACCACTGCACCGCCTCGGGATAACGCTTCAGGTACTCGGCGATCTTGCCCAGCAGCAGGCGCTGCGCCGGATCCGGCTTGGCCGCCTGCCGCGACAGTTCGTTGTAGAGGTTGGACAGCGCGGCCTTGTCGCCCTGCTTGGCCAGCAGCGAGGCGCGCATGCCCCAGGTCTGCACGTCCTGCGGGCCGAACGCCAGCACGCGCTCGGCGGCGGCGGGCTGGCCGAGGCTGTCATAGGCGATGGCCACGGCATTGCGCAGTTCCGGGTCCTGGCGGGTTTTCGGCTCCACGTCGTGCAGCAGCGACAACGCCTTGTCGGTCTCGCCGGCCTGCTGCAGCTGGCTGGCACGCAGCAGCGCCACGCGCGGCTCTTCAGGGAAGCGCTTGACCACTTCATCGATCATGCGCCGCGCCAGGTCGGGCTTGTCCATGCGCAGGGCGAGACGGCCGAACTCCTGCCAGGCCTCGATCTTCGGCGGAATGGCGTTGGCATCGACCAGCTCACCCAGCACCTGCGCCGGCACCGCCGGATCGCGGCCACCGCCAACCAGTGCGGCCAGGGCGAACTTCCAGCCACGCTCGTCAGGGTCGGCGAGCAACGCCTGCAGGTCACCGCGTGCCGTCTTCACATCGCCCTGGCGCATGGCCAGCGCGGCAGCGGCGCTGCGCATGGTCAACGAACTGGGGGCGCGCTGCTGCCACAGCGCCAGACCCTTGGCCGCGCTGGCGTCGTCGTTGGCCAGCATGGAAATGCGGGTCGCGCGCTCGGCCAGGCCGGCGTCGCCGTCGGTCTGCTGGGCGGCCTGCAGGTACCAGCGCGCGGCCTCGGCCAGCTTGCCGGCCTGCAGGGCGAACTCACCGGCCATCACCGGTTCCAGCGCCAGTTCCTCAGTGGCCGGGGCCCGTACGGGGGCCTTGGCTGGCACCGCCGCCAGGGCCAGGCTGCAGGCCAGAGACAGCAGCAGAACACTGGGGATGCGAATCAATGCGGGCATCGTCGGCATCGGGGCCTTAAAATGTCGTCCAATGGCCAGCAGCTTATCGCAAGCAACTGAACAATGACCCTGTGGGTGCTCGGACTGAATCACCAGACCGCACCGGTGGAGCTGCGCGAGCGCGCGGCCTTCGCCGGTGAGGCGTTGCCGCGCGCGCTCGGTTCGCTGCGCGATACCCCGCAGATCGCCGAGGCGGTGCTGCTGTCCACCTGCAACCGCACCGAGCTGTATGCCGTGGCCGAATCGGCACAGGTGCTGGACCAGTGGCTGCACAGCCAGGCAGGCGACCTGCAGGGCTACCTGTACCAGCATGCCGATGCCGAGGCCGTGCGCCACCTGTTCCGGGTCGCCACCGGGCTGGACTCGATGGTGCTGGGCGAACCACAGATCCTCGGCCAGGTGAAGGACGCGTGGTCGACCGCGCGTGACCACGGCCTGCTCGGCCAACGGTTGGACCGCCTGTTCCAGCAGACCTTCTCGGTCGCCAAGCGTGCGCGCACCGACACCCAGGTGGGCGCCAATCCGGTGTCGGTCGCCTCGGCCGCAGTGCGCCTGGCGCAGAACGCCTTTGCGCGCCTGGACGATTCCACCGTGCTGCTGGTCGGCGCGGGCGAGACCATCGAGCTGGCCGCACGCCACCTGAGTGAAGGCAAGGTGCGGCGATTGCTGATCGCCAACCGCACCCTCGCCCACGCGCAGGAGCTGGCCAGCCGTCATGGCGGCGTGGCGCTGCCGTTGACCGAACTGGACCGCCACCTTGGCGAGGCCGACGTGGTGTTCTCGGCCACCGCTGCGCGCGAACCGGTGATCCACCGCGAGATGGTGGCCAAGGCCCTGCGCGCGCGCCGGCACAAGCCGATGCTGCTGTTCGACCTGGCCGTGCCGCGTGACATCGAGGCGGAGGTCGGCACGCTCAACGACGCCTTCCTCTACACCGTCGACGACCTGGAGCGCGCGGTGGAAGACAACCGCCGCGGACGCCGCGAGGCGGCCGCCGAGGCCGAGGCGATCATCGACCTTCAGGTATCGCGTTTTATCGAGACCCAGCAGGCCAGCGCCCACCAGGCGCCGCTACGACAGCTGCGTGCGTTCGGCGAGGCCACCCGCACTGAACTGCTGGAACGCGCGCGCCAGCAGCTGGCCAACGGCAAGCCGGCCGACGAAGTGCTAGAACTGCTGGCCCACGGCCTGACCAATCGATTGCTGCATCCTCCTACCGCTGCGCTGCGCGCTGCCGCACTGAGCGGCGATGCCGACCTGACCCGCGCCGCCGAGCGCCTGTTCCCGGCTACGCCGGGTTACCGCCACCCACCCGTGAGACCCGATGACGCCGACCCTGCGCCGTAAGCTGGAAGCGCTGGCCGAGCGCCGCGAAGAACTGGAACGCCTGCTCGCCGAACCCGACGTGGTCGCCGACAACACCCGTTTCCGCGACCTTTCGCGCGAATTCGCCCAACTTGAACCGATCGCCATCGCCCTGGCCGATGAATCCCGTGCCAAGGCTGATCTGGCCGCCGCCGAAGGCATGCGTGCCGACCCCGACCTGCGCGAACTGGCCGACGAGGAAATCGCCGCCGCGCAGTCGCGCCTGCAGGAACTGGAGCAGGAGCTGGCGCTGCTGCTGGTGCCGCGCGACCCGCGCGACGAAGGCAACCTGTTCCTGGAAGTGCGTGCCGGCACCGGCGGCGACGAGGCGGCGATCTTCGCCGGCGACCTGTTCCGCATGTATGCCCGTTATGCCGAGCGCCAGGGCTGGAAGGTCGAGATCGAATCGGACAACCCCGGCGAACATGGCGGCTACAAGGAAGTGGTGGCACGCGTGGTCGGCCGTGGTGCGTTCTCGCGCCTGAAGTTCGAATCGGGCACGCACCGCGTGCAGCGCGTGCCGGCCACCGAATCGCAGGGCCGCATCCACACCTCGGCGGCCACCGTGGCGATCATTCCCGAGGCCGACGAAGTCGATGACATCGTCATCAACCCGGCCGACCTGAAGGTGGATACCTTCCGCTCCTCCGGCGCCGGTGGCCAGCACGTCAACAAGACCGAGTCCGCGATCCGCATCACCCACGTGCCGACCGGCGTGGTGGTGGAGTGCCAGACCGAACGCAGCCAGCACGCCAATCGCGACAAGGCGATGAAACGCCTGAAAGCGCAGCTGCTCGACGCCGAGCGCCAGCGCCAGGATGCGGCACAGGCCGAATCGCGGCGCCTGCAAGTCGGCAGCGGTGACCGCAGCCAGCGCATCCGCACCTACAACTTCCCGCAGGGCCGGATCACCGATCACCGCGTGGAAGGCCTCACGTTGTACGACCTGCCCAACATCCTGGCCGGCGACCTCGACCCGCTGCTGCAGCGGCTCAGTCACGAACACCAGGTCGACGCCCTGGCCCAGCTGTCGGCGGGCTGAGCACGATGTCGGCCTGGCAGCAGCGACAGCACCTGCAGCAGGCGATCGCCCGCCAACCCAACGACTTCGTCGCGTGGGTGATGCTGGCCGATGTGGAACTGGAAGCCGGCGACATCGCTGCCGGCGAACAGGCCGCACGACGCGCCCTGCAACTGCGCCCGAACCACCCCGAAGCACTGGCACGGCTGGGCCGCGTCGCGTGGATGGCCGGCGCACATGCCGATGCGGCGAAGCTGCTCGGCCAAGCCTCGGCGCTGGCACCGCAGCATCCGGGCATTGCCCTGTGGCTGGGCCACGCGCTGGAAGATGCCGATGATGCCGAAGGTGCAGCGGCGGCCTATCGCCGCGCCCATGCGTTGATGCCGGACGAGCCCTACATCGCCGCCCAGCGCCTGGCCTGGCAGCGTCGCCTGTGCGACTGGCAGGACGTGGACGTGCTGGCCGCACAGGTGCGTGCTGCGCTGGCCTCCGGACACGGCGTGGTCGAACCGTTCGCCTTTCTCAGCGAAGACGCCAGCGCCGCCGAGCAGCTGGCCTGCGCCCGCGCCCGTGCATCTGCCGTAGCCGCCTCGGTACGGCCGTTGCCGCCAGCGAAGGTGCGTGCCCGGGGCCCACTGCGGATTGGTTTCCTCTCCAATGGTTTTGGCGCCCATCCCACCGGGCTGCTGACCGTGGCCCTGTTCGAGCAGCTGCGTCATGACCCGGCGTTGCAGCTGCATCTGTTCGCGTTGAACCACGCTGATGGCAGCCGCATCCGCCAGCGCCTGCAGGCAGCCACGCAACTGCATGATATGGCCGGGTTGCGCCATGCAGACACTGCCGCACGCATCCGCGCACAGGGCATCGACCTGTTGTTCGACCTGCGCGGCTGGGGCGGTGGCGGTACACCGGAAGTGCTGGCAATGCGTCCTGCCCCGCTGCAGTTGAACTGGCTGGCTTACCCCGGCACGTCCGGGGCGCCGTGGCTGGATGCGGTGATCGGCGACAGCTTCGTTCTGCCACCGTCACTGGAACCCCATTACAGCGAACGCGTGCTGCGCCTGCCGCGAGCTTTCCAGCCATCGGACAACACCCGCCTGCTGGAGCCAGCGCCGACCCGGGCCGAGTGCGGCCTGCCCGAACAGGGCGTGGTGTTCTGCTGCTTCAACAACAGCTACAAGCTCAACCCACGCAGCATGGGCCGTGCCTTCGCAGTGCTGCAGTCGGTGCCCGGCAGCGTGTTGTGGCTGCTGTCCGGGCCGGGCCAGGCCGATGCGCGCCTGCATGCGGCCGCGCAGGCCGCGGGCCTGGATCCGGCGCGCCTGGTGTTCATGGCCAAGCTGCCGCATCCGCAGTACTTGGCCCGTTATCAGCTGGCCGACCTGTTCCTCGACACGCATCCTTACAACGCCCACACCACCGCGTCCGATGCGCTGTGGGCCGGCTGCCCGGTGCTGACCTGCCCCGGCGAGACCTTCGCCGCACGCGTGGCCGGCAGCCTCAACCATCATCTGGGCCTGGCACGGATGAACGTCGCCGACGATGCCGCATTCATCGCCACTGCCAGTGCACTGGGCAACGACCCGGTGGCGCTGGCAGCGTTGCGTGCCGAACTGGCGCAGGCACGCGAAGACAGTGGTGTATTCGACATGGCAGGTTTTGCCCATGACCTCTCCGCCCTGCTGCAGACGCTGGCGGGCGAGCAGGGCTGGCAGGGCGTCGACACGCCCTGAGCAACCCGTGCGTTACGCTCCGGCTTCCTCCCCGCGTGGTGTGACGATGGCCAAGCTCAAGCGCAAGGCGTACGACGAACTGCTGCTGCCACTGCAGCTGGAACTGACCGCGATGGCGCGCTGGGTGCAGCACAGCGGGCAGCGCCTGCTGGTGCTGTTCGAGGGCCGCGACACCGCCGGCAAGGGCGGTGCGATCCAGGCCATCAGCCAGCACCTCAACCCGCGCCAGTGCCGGGTGGTGGCGCTGCCCAAGCCCACCGACCGCGAAGCCACGCAGTGGTACTTCCAGCGCTACGCGAGCCATCTTCCCGCTGCCGGCGAGATCGTGCTGATGGACCGCAGCTGGTACAACCGCGCCGGCGTGGAACGGGTGATGGGTTACTGCAGCGAGACCGAGTACCAACAGTTCCTGCGCCAGGCGCCGGTGTTTGAACAGCTGCTGGTGGACGACGGCATCCTGTTGTTCAAGTACTGGCTGTGCGTGGACCAGGAGCAGCAGGAGAAGCGTTTCTGCGAACGCCATGTCGATCCGCTGAAGGGCTGGAAGCTGTCGCCGGTGGACCTGAAATCGCGTAGCAAGTACAGCGCATACACCGAAGCCCGCGAGGCGATGCTGCGCGCCACCCATCGCGAAGCGGCGCCGTGGACGCTGGTGGATTTCAACGACCAGCGCCTGGGCCGGCTGACCCTGGTGCGCAACCTGCTGGACCGGTTGCCCGACACACGGGTGGACGCGCCGTTGCCGGAGCTGCCGAAGCTGAAGGGCAAGCTGCATCGCGAGCACTACGATGTGCTGAAGCCGATCGAGGACTTCCCGGTCGAGGATTAGGGTGGGTCGGCAGGGCCTGCGGCCCTGCACCTGCCGAAGCCAGAGCAACGGCAACAGCAACAGCAACGGCGGGCTTCCTGAGGGATGGCGGGGCGGGTCCGGGTGCGGGGGGCGCTGCAAGTACGTCCATGTAAGCTCGGTCGCCGCATCCATGCGGCTCACGCCCCCGCACCCGGACTCGCCCCGCCTTCGACAGATATCCGCGATCTGTCGTTGATCCACACCATGCGTGGATGCTCTTCGAATTCAACTCGAAATATTCGATTTGTCTGGAGAATCATCCACGCATGGCGTGGATCTACCAGACATGAGGAATCTGTCAGAGGTGGGGCGGTGTCGGAGTGCGGGGTGTCAGCCGCATGGATGCGGCTGCCAAGCCTACAGGGACGTACTTGCGGCGTCCCCGCACTCCGACACCGCCCCGCCATCCCACGGATAGCCCGCTGTTGCTGTTGCTTTTGCTGTTGCTGGGGTTGCCGGCCAGCGGCCGGCACTACCGAGGGTGCAGGGCCGCAGGCCCTGCCGCCCAACCCCATTACTTGGCAGCCGCGATCTGCTTTTCGATGTCGGCAGCCGTCACCGGGCCGAGGAAGCTGTGCGCCAGCTTGCCCTGCGGATCGATGAGATGCGTCAACGGCAGGCCGCGTGGCGTGGCAAAGTCCGCCGGCGGATCGAACGGGTCCGCGATCACGATCGGATAGGTGACCGGATGCTTGGTCAGGAACGCCTGCATTTCCGGTGCCTCGATGTCCTCATAAGCCAGGCCGACCACTTCGATGTTGCTGCGCATCGCATGCAGTGCCGACAGCTCCGGCATTTCCTTGCGGCACGGCGCGCACCAGGTCGCCCAGAAGTTCACCACCACCCACTTGCCGCGGTGCGCGGCCAGGTCGTAGTCGCTGCCATCCACCGCCTTCATCTTCAGCGCCGGGAACTCGGCGGTGGTGCGTTCAGCCGGGGTCTCCTCGACCGGTGCCGGCGTGCTCGGTGTCGGCGCCTGCGCCTGCGCCGGCGGCTGGCTGCTGGCCGGCGCAGGCGCCTGTGCCGGCTTGCAGGCCGACAGCGCCAGCAGCAGCGCCAGCGGAAGCAGCAATGGGGTCCTGCGGGTCATGGCATGTCTCCGGAATCGGTGTAGATATCGCTGACCTTGCGCTTCAGGCGTTCGCGCAGGGGCAGCCGCAGATCGTCCAGTGCCGCCAATGCAGCACGGCCCAGGCTGTCGTCGCGGTAGGGCAGATGCTGTTCGGCCACCGGGATGCGCAGCTGGGTGCACTCATACAGATCGGCCAGGCTGACCTGGTCCAGGTCGCGCGACAGCAGCCACTCGCCGCGCTCGTCACGACGCAGCAGGCCGATCTCCTGCAGGTTGCAGGCCAGGTCATGCAACAGCGAGTCGGTCAGCATCGGCTCCAGCCGCAGGATTTCATCGTCGGCCAGGCCCCTGCCCTTGGCACGTGCATGGTGGAAGCGACCGAGCAGGCGCAACAGGCCATAGAACTCGTAGCCCTGTGGCAGGCGCAGTTCCACCGGCTGGTAGCGGAAAGCCGCCATCGACGAGGACAGCGACGCGCCCAGCAGCACCGCCACCCAGCACAGGTAGATCCACAGCAGCAGGATCGGCACGAAAGCCACCGTGCCGTAGAGCTTCTGGTAGGACTGGAAGCTGCCCAGATAGGCACCGATGCCCCACTTCACCAGCTCCAGGATCACCGCGGCCAGGATCGCGCCGGGCACCGCGTGCCGCCATTTCACCGTGTGGTGCGGCACCACCCGGAACATCAGCGTGATGCAGACGAACTCGATCAGGATCGGTGCCAGCCGCAGCGCCAGTTCGGCCAGCCAGCGGCCCTCCTGGGTGCCGAACAGCGGCATCGCGAACACCCGCGCTGACACCGCCAGCGAAGCGGCGGCAAGCATCGCGCCCAGGGTCAGCACGGTCCAGTAGACCAGGAAGCGGGTCAGCTTGGGCCGGGTCGAACCCACCCGCCAGATCTGGTTGAAGGTTTCTTCAACGCTGTTGAGCGTGATCAGCAGCGACACCACCAGCGCAATGAAGCCGGCAGCGGTGAGCTGGCCGGCACTGGCCGAGAACTGCCGCAGGTAGCCTTCTGCCGCGCGCGCGGCGTTGGGCACGAAGTTGGAGAAGACGTAGTCGCTGAGCTGGTCGCTCCAGCGGTCGAAGACAGGGAAGGCCGAGAGCACACCGAACACCACGATGGCCAGCGGCACCAGCGCGAACACCGTGGTGTACGCCAGCGCCGCCGCTGCCTGGAACAGGCGGTCGTCGAGGAAGCGATGCCACAGGAAGCGGCCGAAACTGATGGCCCGTGCGCGATCCCGCGCGCGCTCCATCCACAGGTTGAGCGTATCCAAAGGTTCCATCGGTGGAAGGGTACCCGATGCGGAATGCTGGCAGGATAGCCATACTGGTGGCCACACGACGAGGAGAAGCAGGCACGATGGGCGAGATTCTGGTGCTGTACTACAGCCGGGGCGGTTCGGTGGCACGGCTGGCGCGCCAGATCGCGCGGGGCATCGGCGAAGTGCCGGGCATGGGCGCGCGCCTGCGCACGGTGCCGCCGGTGGCGGCCGTGACGCAGACCGCGCAGCCGCCGGTGCCCGACGATGGCGCTCCCTATGTGAGCGTGCAGGATCTGGTCGAGTGCCAGGGCCTGCTGCTCGGCAGCCCCACCCGCTTCGGCAACATGGCCGCGCCGGTCAAGCATTTCCTGGATGGGCTGGGCGCCGAATGGGTCAACGGCACCCTGTCCGGCAAGCCGGCCGGGGTGTTCACCTCCACCGCTTCGATGCATGGCGGCCAGGAATCGACCCTGTTGTCGATGCAGGTGCCGCTGCTGCACCACGGCTGCGTGATCGTGGGCATCCCGTTCACCGAACCGGCGCTGAGCCACACCACCAGTGGCGGCACGCCCTATGGCGCCAGCCACGTGGCCGGTGCCGCCGACGACCCGCAGCCCACCGACGACGAGGCCGTACTGGCGCGCGCGCTGGGGCGCCGGGTGGCCGACATCGCACAGCGGTTGGCCCGATGAGCGCCGCGCCGCGCACGGTCCTGCTGCTGGCCCTGATGGGGCTGGCCGCGCTGTTCGCGGGCTGGTTCATCAATGACAAGCACTGGCTGGCGACCCAGCTGGTGTTCACTGCGCCCCCGCTGGCGCTGGCGGTTGCCGTGCGCCTGGGCTGGCGCAAGGCGGGTTTCTGGGCTTCGGTGCTGGCCCTGGGCTGGTTCAGCCACGGCGTGATGAGTGCCTGGAGCCATCCGGAGACGCGCTGGCTGGCCCTGATCGAAATCGCGCTGGCGCTGCTGGTGATTTTCAGTGCCAGCCTGCCGGGCCTGCGCGCCCGCTTCGGCAAGCGACGCTGACGCTGCGCCCGCAGGGCCGTATCATCTGCATTCCTGGCCCCGCGCCGCAGTACCTGTCCTGGTTTCGCGCATGCACATGATGGAAGAGCTCCTGGTCGTTACCACCGGTGGCACGATCGACAAGATCTACTTCGACGACAAGTCGGACTACCAGATCGGCGATCCGCAGATCGGCATGATCCTGCGCGAGCTGGGCGTGACGTTCCGCTTCAACGTGATTCCGATCCTGCGCAAGGATTCGCTGCACATCAACGATGAGGACCGCGAACTGATCCGCGCCACCATCGCTGCGCAGCCGACCCGCCACGTGCTGGTGACCCACGGCACCGACTCGATGGTGCAGACCGGCCAGGTGCTGGCGACGATCCCGGACAAGACCATCGTGATGACCGGTGCGCTGAGCCCGGCGCGTTTCCGCGGCTCGGATGCCGAGTTCAACATCGGCTGCGCGATCGGTGCGGTGCAGTCGCTGCCCACCGGTGTGTACATCGCGATGAACGGCCGGATCTTCGATCCGCAGCATGTGCGCAAGAACGTGGCCGCGAACCGCTTCGAGTCGGTCTGAGGAACCGCGTGCCGACCAAGATCGGCACCTGCCAGAGCGCTGCCCTTGTAGTGCCGAGCCATGCTCGGCAACCGCGTGCCAGCGCGGCACAACGGTCCGCAGCCGGAGCAGCCGAGCATGGGCTCGGCTCTACAGAAGCAAGAACGCCCCGGCCGGAGCCGGGGCGTGCCCATGGAGAGGGACTTGGGCTCAGTACTGGGCGCTGAGGGTCAGGCCCGAGAAGGTGCTGTACGCCTTCACCCGCACATACCAGGTGCCGGCGGCAGGGCTGTTGATGGTGCAGGTCTCGCTGTTGCCGCTCAGGTATGGACGGCAGGTATAGGTGGTATCGGTCGGGGCACTGCCCTGGCGCAGGTACAGGTCGGCATCACCGCTGCCGCCACTGATCGTCACGCGCAGCTGGGTGCTGCCGGCCGGAACCGCGACGGTGTAGTTCAGCTCGGCACCGGTCGCGGCACCCAGGCCGGTCACCGGCACGTTGTTCTGCAGCACGTTGCCGCCCGGGTTCGGGTTGCCACCGCCATTGATCGCTGCAGCCACGGCCGCGTTGGCGTCGATGATGCCGGCGCCGCAGCCACCCGAGCAGGCGCCCGGCAGCGGGCGTGCAGTGCTCTTGATGATGCTTTCGACCTGTGCCGGACTCAGTGGGCTCGGCGCCACCGACTGCATCAATGCAACCACACCGGCCACATGCGGCGCCGCCATCGAGGTGCCGTTGTAGGACGCGTAGGTGGCGCTGCCCGGCGTGGTGGTGCCGGTGTTGAGGGTGGACAGGATGCTCTGGCCCGGGCCGGAAATATCGATGCCGGCACCATAGTTGGAGAAGCTGGCACGCGCACCGGCCGAGGTCGTGGCGGCTACCGCGATCACGTTCGCACAGTTGGCCGGCACCGACGAGGACACGTTGGTGTTGCTGTTGCCAGCGGCGACCACCACGGTGGTGCCACGGCTGACCGCGCCGTTGATGGCGTTCTGGTAGGTGGCCGAGCAGGTGCCACCACCACCCAGCGACATGTTGATGACTTCGGCCGGGTTGGCATTGGCCGGCACGCCACTGACGGTGCCGCCAGAGGCCCACACGATCGCGTCGGCGATGTCGGAGGTGTAACCGCCGCACTTGCCCAGCACGCGCACCGGCACGACCTTGGCATTGAACGCAGTACCAGCCACGCCGGTGCTGTTGTTGGTCACCGCCGCCACGGTGCCAGCGACGTGGGTGCCGTGCCAGCTGGAGTTGGAGGCCGGGATGCCCGAGCCGCACTCGTTGGCACCGTACCAATCGCCCTCGTCGTTCGGATTGTTGTCGCGACCACCGCCATCGCGTGCCATCGCGGCGTCACTGATGAAGTCGTAACCAGGCAGGATGTTGGCATTCAGATCCGGATGGTTGGTGATGCCGGTATCGATCACGGCCACCACCACGCCGGTGCCGGTGGCCTTGTCCCAGGCCGGCTGGATGTTGATGCCGGCACTGGAGGTGCCAAAGCCCCACTGCTCGCTGAAACGGGTGTCGTTCGGCGTCAGCGTCGCGCGCATGATCTGGTCGACTTCGACGTATTCCACGTTCGGATCGGCAGCGAGCTTGCGCATCAGCAGCTCGGATTCGGCCTGGTCGAGCGGACGGTCGGTCTTGACCAGAGTCGGGCCAACGGCCAGCTTGCGGACCTGCTGCAGGCCCAGCGCGCGGCCCTGGCTGCTGGCCAGGCCGGCGGCGGCACTCTTCAGTGAAGAAGCCAGTGCAGTGGTGTTGGCCACCGGCGCACTGCCGTCGCGGTACTTCACAATGAAGCGCTGGTGCGTCGGCGCGGACTGCAGGCCGCTGAGCTGGACGTCACCGGCCAGCGCAGGCGTGGCCAGCAGCAGCGATGACAGAACGGACGCACCAAGGACCACCCACACTCGACGCACACGCGGTTGCGTTACCTGGGACATCGTATTTCCCTTTCTTGTGGTGTGAATGCCGGAATCGGCAGAAGCACCGGCCCGAACCGTGGGCTGGCTTGCGTTGGCGAGGTTCGAAGTCCGGCGAGTCAGCGGATCCCCCTATCGATCCGCCGTGCACATGACGCTAATGACCAAAACCGGACACCACAAGATTTTCAGCGTCTTTTCAGCAAGATGAAATGTCTGATCTGAGACTTTCCGGGTCGAAGGTTTGTGAAGGTGAAGGAACTTTCTCGCGCCCTGCACGCACCTGACTGGGTCATCACGTGTCTCGTGATGACTTTGCCGACATCGGCGTCCGCCGATCAGGGTCGGATCCCTTTTCCCAAGGAAAAGGGATCCGACCCCACCCGCCTGACCAGAACGCAGAAAGCCCGTCACGGGGACGGGCTTTCCGGAAGAACCGTCGAGCATGGCTCGACGCTACAGGTCAGTGCAGGCGATCAGCCCAGCTTGACCAGCCAGTTGTGGCGGTCCGGCAGGCGGCCGTACTGGATGTCGGTCAGTTCCTTGCGCAGCGACATGGTCACTTCGCCGGCCGGCGCGTTGATGTCGCCCACCGAGAAGCCCTCGCCCTTCAGCTGGCCGATCGGGGTGACCACTGCGGCGGTGCCGCAGGCGAACACTTCACTGATGGCACCGGACGCAACACCGTCCTTCCATTCGTCGATGCTGACCTTGCGCTCTTCGACCTTCATGCCGCGGTCGCGGGCCAACTGCAGGATGCTCTCGCGGGTGATGCCCTCGAGGATGCTGCCGGACAGTTCCGGGGTGACCAGGGTGCCGTCCTTGTAGACCAGGAACACGTTCATGCCACCCAGTTCTTCCAGATACTTGCCCTCGACCGGATCCAGGAACAGCACCTGCGAGCAGCCCTGCGCCTGCGCCTTCTGCTGCGGCAGCAGCGAGGCGGCGTAGTTGCCGCCGCACTTGGCGGCGCCGGTGCCGCCCTTGGCTGCACGCGCGTATTCGGTGGACAGCCAGATCGACACCGGGGCGACGCCCTTGGCGAAGTACGGGCCCGCCGGGCTGGCGATGACGTAGTAGCCGGCCTTGTGTGCGCCACGCACGCCGAGGAAGGCTTCGTCGCCGATCATGAACGGACGGAAGTACAGGCTCGACTCATCGGCCGACGGCACCCAGGCGCTGTCGACGGCAATCAGCTGCTTCAGCGATTCGACGAAGATCTCCACCGGCAGTTCCGGCAGCGCCAGGCGCTGCGCCGAACGCTGCAGGCGACGGCCGTTGGCATCCGGGCGGAAGGTCCAGATCGAACCGTCGGCATGGCGATAGGCCTTGATGCCTTCGAAGATTTCCTGGCCGTAGTGCAGCACGGCCGCGGCCGGGTCCAGCTGCAGCGGGCCGTAGGCACGCACGTTGGCGTTGTGCCAGCCGGCATCCTTGTCCCAGCGCACTTCCACCATGTGATCGGTGAAGTGCAGGCCGAAGCCCGGCTTCTCCAGGATCTGGGCGCGCTCTTCAGCGCTGCGCGGGTGGTCCGAACGGGTGACGGCAAAGCTGGGGATGGACTGGGACACCGGAGGATTCCTGTTCTGGTTGCGGGTAGTGCCGGGCCCGCGTCACTGCGGGCCCTGGGTCAAAGCATGCCGGTCTCTAGCCGGGCCGCCTCGGACATCATGTGCTGGTTCCACGGCGGGTCGAACACCAGCTCGACGTCGGCCTCGGCCACCGTCGGGATCATTTCAAGCTTGCTGCGCACGTCGTCGACCAGGATGTCGCCCATGCCACACGCGGGCGCCGTCAGGGTCATCTTCACGTCGATCTCGCGCTGGCCTTCGTCCAGGTGCTTGATCTCGACCTCGTAGACCAGGCCCAGTTCGACGATGTTCACCGGAATTTCGGGATCGAAGCAGGTCCGCAGCTGCTGCCACACCAGCTGTTCCACCTGTTCATCGGTGGCATCGGCCGGCAGCTCCAGCGGCGCCGGTGCCTCCTTGCCGATGGCGTCGCCGTCCTTGCCGGCGATGCGGAACAGGTTGCCCTCGACAAACACCGAATAACTGCCGCCCAGCGCCTGGGTGATGTACCCATAACTGCCGGCGGGCAGGGTCACGGTATCGCCCTGCGGGACCATCACGGCCTCGCAATCACGTTCGAAGTGGACAGGTTCGCTGCTACGGGAATACATGGGGACCGATATGGGGCCGTGGCCGAGGCCACGCAAGACGGCATTCTAGCCCAGCCGCCCTGCCGCCGCCGGTGCACTGCGGCAAACCACAGTATCCTGTGGGTGATCTTCAGGGAGCTTCGATGTCCTCCAATGCCGCGCGTACCAGGACCGTGACCTGGCTCTGGCCCATCATGCTGTTGCTGGGTCTGGTTGTTGCTCCCCTCGCCTGGATGGTACTGGCGCTGATGACCGGCCGGCAGGTCGGCTGGATGGCGGTACTGACCGCCCTGGAACTGGTGTTCATGCTGCGCATGGGTACGCTGGGCCCGGGCCGGCTGCGCATCGTGCTGGTCGTGCTGGGCACCCTGCTGGTAACCGCCGTGGCCAACTGGACCATTGCCAGTGCCTGGATGGGCGGTTCGATCGGACTGGACCTGTGGGACGCCAGCCTGCGCATGGGCCCGCACCTGGCCTGGACCCTGATCACGCTGGCCAACGGCGCGATGGAATGGATCTGGTTGGCGCTGGCCGTGGCCGTAGGCGCCTGGCTGGCGCGCTGAGCGCACGGGTGCCGATAGCGCCGGGCCATGCCCGGCGAGCGCAGCGGCCGATGCAGAAAGCCGCCGGGCATGGCCCGGCGCTACCGGTACAGCCTCAATGCCCGCCGTCGAGCGCCTTCAGTTCGCTCACCAGCGAGGCCGCCGCTTCGGCGCCATCGCCGTACAGCATGCGGGTGTTGTCGGCGTAGAACAGCGCATTCTCGATGCCGGCAAAACCAGTGCCCTTGCCGCGCTTGATCACCACCACGTTGCGGGCGTTGACCACGTCCAGCACCGGCATGCCGTAAATAGGACTGGCCGGATCGGTGTGCGCCACCGGATTGACCACATCGTTTGCACCGATCACCAGCACCACGTCGGTGTTGGCGAATTCCGGGTTGATGTCGTCCATATCCGCGATCAGGTCGTAGGGCACGCCCGCCTCGGCCAGCAGCACGTTCATGTGCCCGGGCATGCGCCCCGCCACCGGGTGGATCGCGAACTTCACCTTGACCCCACGCTGGCCCAGCCGCTGCGCCAGCTCCCAGATCTTGTGCTGGGCCTGCGCCACGGCCATGCCGTAACCGGGCACGATCACCACGCGCTCGGCAAACGCCATCATCGCCGCCACATCGGCCGCTTCGATCGGCTTCTGCGAACCCGAGATCGCCTGCGCCTCGCCAGCCGCACCTCCGCCGAAGTTGGAGAACAACACGTTGCGGATCGGCCGGTTCATCGCCTTGGCCATCAGCCGGGTCAGCAGGATGCCCGCCGCGCCGACCATCATGCCGGCGATGATCAACGCCTCGTTGCCCAGCACATAGCCCTCGAACGACACCGCCAGGCCGGTGAACGCGTTGTACAACGAGATCACCACCGGCATGTCGGCGCCACCGATCGGCAACGTCATCAGCACGCCCAGTGCCAGTGCCAGCACGAAGAAGGCGACGATCGCCCAGGTACTGAGCGTGCTGGCCGCGATGATCGCCAGCACCACCACTGCCAGCGCCACCAGCAGGTTCATCACCTGCTGGCCGGGCCAGGTCACGCGCTTGTCCAGGCGCCCATCCAGCTTGGCCCAGGCGATCACTGAACCGGACAGCGACACCGCACCGATCGCCGCGCCGACCACCGCCAGCATCAGCACGGTGGCCGAGGGCTGGCGCGCGGCCAGGTCGGCCAGCGCCTGTGCGCTCCAGTGGCGGGTATCGCGGTGGGCCAGGAAGGCATAGCGCAGCAGTTCCACCGCGCCGATCGCCGCCGCCGAACCACCGCCCATGCCGTTGTACAGCGCCACCATCTGCGGCATGTCGGTGATGGCGACCTTGCCGGCCGACCACCAGGCCAGGCCGGCACCCAGCAGCAGCGCCACCAGGATCAACGGCACGTTGTGCAGTTCGGGCAGGAAGAAGGTCGCCGCAGTGGCCAGCAACATTCCCAGCCCGGCCCAGCGGATGCCGCTGCGCGCGGTCAGCGGCGAGGCCATGCGCTGCAGGCCGAGCAGGAACAGCGTGGCGGCGACCAGGTAGCTGGCCTTGACCAGCCAATCGAGCAGTTCAACGGTGCTGATGTTCAAGCCTGCGGCTCCTTCGGTTCGTCCTTGCCGCCCTTGGGCGCGCTCGGCTTGAACATCTCCAGCATGCGCGCGGTGACCACGTAGCCACCGGCGGCGTTGCCGGCACCGAGCACCACGGCGAGGAAGCCCAGCGCCTTCTCAAGCGGCGTCTGCGCGTGCCCCAGCACCACCATCGCGCCGATCAGCACGATGCCGTGGATGAAGTTGGAACCCGACATCAGCGGGGTGTGCAGGATCACCGGCACCCGCGAAATGATCACGTGGCCGGCGATGGCGGCCAGCATGAAGATGTACAGCGCTACGAACCCGTCACTCACTGGCAACGCTCCCGCTCTGTCTTCGTCGGCCCATCATAACCACGGGCTGAACCCCACGTGCACCCGGCGTCAACCGGACGCGCGCTCACGCGTTGTCGATGGTGACCCCGAGCGAGGAACCGTACCCTGTGCTGGTGAGCAGCCCCGTCCCCCCGAGCGCCGAGACCGATGCCCTGCCGGCGTCGCTGGAAGCGTTCCTGGCCAGCGTCGGCCCGCGTGCGTTCCGTTTCGCCGAGGCCGGTCTGCGCCAGCGCGACGACGCCATGGACGCCGTGCAGGACTCGCTGATGCGCATGCTGGACTACGCCGACAAGCCGGCCGCCGAATGGGCGCCGCTGTTCTGGAGCATCCTGCGCCGGCGCGTGATCGACCTGCAGCGCCGACGCCGCTTCCGCCTGCCGTTCTGGCGCGACAACCAGGATGCCGACGGTGGTGGGATCGACTGGGCCGACCCCGGCCCGGACCCGGCGCAGGCGCACGAACAGCGCCAGCAGTACCAGCAGCTGGTGCAGGCGCTGCGTACCCTGCCCGCCCGCCAGCGCGAAGCCTTCACCCTGCGCGTGCTGCAGGACCTGGACGGGGCCACCACCGCTCGCGCCATGGGCTGCAGCGAAGGCGCGGTAAAAACCCATCTGGCACGCGCCCGGCAGGCGCTGCAGGACTACCTGGAGACCCATCCGTGAACCGCTCCCTGCCCCCCGATGACATCCTGCGCAACCTGCACGCGCAGTCGCTGCAGGCGTTGTCGCCGGCCACGCTGGCACGGCTGCGGCAGGCCCGCCACGGCGCTGGCGCAGCACGGCACGGGCGCCTGCGCTGGTGGCTGGCCAGCGCCTGTTCTCTGGTTGTGGCGCTGGGGATCGGCCTGCAGTTCAGCGGCCACGGCCCGCTGTCGCCCCCCGTGCAGGCGCCGGTGCTGGCCTCGGTGGAAGACAACAGCGCGCTGTACGACGAAAATCCCGATCTGTACCTGTGGCTGGGCGATACCGACCTGGCGATGGAGTGAACCATGCCCCGATTGAACATCCTGCCGCTGTTGCTGGCCCTGTCGCTGCTGCCGGCCGTCCCCGCGCTGGCGCAGAACACCGCACCCGCCCCTGCCGCACGCCCCGCGCCTGCCGCACCGCTGCCGGCCTGGGAACAATTGAGTGAAGCGCAGCGGGAATCCCTGCTGGCTCCCCTGCGCGACCGCTGGAACAGCGCCGATGCAGGCCAGCGCCAGCGCATGCTCTCGCATGGCCAGCGCTGGCAATCGATGAGTCCGGAGGAACGCGACAAGGCGCACCGTGGCCTGCGCCGCTTCGAGCACATGAGCCCGGAACAGCGCGAGCAGGCACGCGCCCTGTTCGGTCAGATGCGGGACATGCCGCCGGAACAGCGCAATGCCCTGCGCGAGCGCTGGTCGCAGATGACGCCGGAACAGCGCAAGGACTGGGTGCGCGACAATCCACCGGCGGCGAAGCCGCGGTAAAGGCAGCGTTCAACCCTTTGTGGAGCCGAGCCCACGCTCGGTTGCTTTATCGCGCCTGCGCAAGCCGAGCATGGGCTCGGCTCTACAGAAGGCATATGAGGTTCACGCCTGCCAGCGCGTCTTCGCCAGCAGCTCGTCTTCCCAATCGAAACCGAGCTGCCCCTCACGCACGAACAGCGCGACGAAGTTGAGCAGATTGCGCGCATACATTTCGCTGGCCTGGGTCGCGCCACGACTGGCCAGGCCCAGCGGGCCATCGATGGTCACGCCCTGGTGTTCGATGCATTGCCCCGGCTGGGTCAGTGCGCAGTTGCCACCGCTCTCGGCGGCCAGATCCACGATCACGCTGCCGGTGGCCATGCCTTCCACCATCGCCGCAGTGACGATGGTCGGTGCCGGGCGCCCAGGCACCGCCGCCGTGCAGATCACCACGTCCACGCCGCGCAGGTGGTCGGCCAGGCGGCGCTGCTGCTCGGCGCGCTCCTCATCGGTCAGCGCGCGTGCATAGCCGCCCTCGCCGGCCGCGCTCACCCCCAGGTCGAGGAAGCGCGCACCCAGCGACTGGATCTGCTCGCGGGTTTCCGGGCGCACGTCGAAGCCTTCCACCTGCGCGCCGAGACGCCGGGCGGTGGCAATGGCCTGCAGGCCCGCCACGCCCGCGCCGATCACCAGCACCTTGGCCGGTCGCACGGTACCCGCGGCCGTGGTCAGCATCGGGAAGAAGCGTGGTGCACGTTCGGCGGCGATCAGCGCCGCCTTGTAGCCGGCCATGCCGGCCTGCGAACTGAGCACGTCCATCGCCTGCGCACGGGTGGTGCGCGGCAGCTGCTGCAGCGGGAACAGGTGCAGGCGGTCATTGGCCGCCAGTGCCGCCAGCGCCGGATCCGTGGCCGGGGCCAACAGGCCGACCACGCTGGCACCGGGCCTGAGCTGTTCCAGTACGGTTGCTGGCGGCGCCTGCACGCACAGCAGGATGTCGATCTCGGCCCAACGACCGGCGTCGAAGGCTCGCGCACCGGCATCGTCATAGGCGGCATCGGTGAAACCCGCGGCCAAACCCGCGCCCGCCTCATACCAGACGGTGATGCCCAGGGCACCGAGCTTGCGCGCGGTCTCCGGCGTCAGTGCCACGCGCCGTTCGCCCGGCGCGGTCTCCTTGATCCCCAGCAACGCCACGGCCATGCAGGTCCCCGCTGATCGGTGAGTTTTTCCGATCCTAGCAGGCGGCACCCGCTCAGTGCAGCGTGGCGCTGCCCGGGTCCAGCCGATCGATCACGCCCTGCATGGCGCTGTCGAACGCACCATCATCGACATGGGCGCGCAGGCGGCCCAGCCGCACCATCACCGCCAGTTCTTCCGGCGAGGCCACGCAGAAGCGCACCCCGCGACGGTTGACGAACAGCAGGCGCGAGGAAATCGGGCTGACCCAGGACAACTTGCCGGCCTGCACCTTGCCATCCTTGTCGACGAAGTCCAGCCAGTTGCCGATCTCCATGCGGCGGAAACGGTCGGCGTCGGCGTTGTCGAAATCATCGGCGTCGATCTGCCCGCCCAGCTCCACCGCCGGCGATTCAGCGACCGGCGGCGCAGGCAGCGCGACCTGCGGCAGCTCCGGCAGCGCGCGCTGCAGCTCCGGCCGCGATTCGGCAATGCCCTGCAATGTGTCATGCAGGGCATCGATGGCGCCGGTGGCCGCATCGCCGTGCACGCCGACACTGGCGAATACCTTGGCCAGCACCGGCTGCCAGGCCTGCAGCCACGGCTTGCCGACGATCTGGCGGCGGGCCTCGGCCACTTCCTCCAGCAGGCCGTCGCCCAGGCTCAGGGCCTCGGCCACCGATGCACCCTCCTCGCCCTCGCGCAGCAACGCAAGCGTCAGGTGGTGCTGCCACGGCTGGCGCAGGAATTCAGCGATGGCCGGCGGCAGGGTGGCATCGCCAATGCGGCGGTCCAGCTCGGCACCGGCACGGGTGCGGGCCATTTCCAGCTTTTCCTGGCCACGCTGCGTTTCGGCGGCGCGGCGCTCGGCGATTTCCACGCGGCGGCGATGCTGCACGAGGAACTCGCGGAATTCTTCTTCCAGGGTCAGGAAGATAGCCAGGTTCTCGTTGAACTCGGCGACCAGGCGCTCGATGATCTCTTCGACCTTGGCCATCAGCATGCGCTCGGCCTGGCTTTCGCCGGTGTTGCCTTCGCAGGCTTCGGCCAGCGAGTTGAGCAGCTTGCGCGCCGGATGGGTCTTCTGCACGAACATGCGGCGGTCGAGCATGGCGACCTTGACGAACGGCACCACCAGGCGGCCGATCAGCTCGCGCGAGCGGCCTTCCAGTTCGCGCTCATCCAGCATCACGTCGAACAGCATGCCGACCAGATCGATCGCATCCTCGTCCTGCGGGTCCAGCCGGGTCTGGCCCGGGTCGACACCAAGACGGGTGGCGCTGGACAGCACTTCGCTCTTCAGCCGCTGTGCCAGTGATTCGCCATCCTCGCCGATCGCCGCGCGCAGGGTCGCGCTGGGCGTGGCCTGCAGCAGCGACAGCACCGACATCATCTCGCGCTGGCTGAGCGGGCGCTGCTGGCCGATCGCCACCTGCGCGGCCGAGGTGGCATCTTCGCGCACGTGGCGGGTCTGCTGCAGCAGTTCATGCAGCGCTTCCAGCAACATGCCCTGCTGGCCCGCATAGGCCTCGCTGCCGCTGCCGTCGTCGCCACCCGCCAGGTGCTGCTGCATGTGGCCACGGCGCTCTGACCAGCGCGCGGCAAAACGCTGCGCCCACGCCGGCGCAGCCTGCTCGTCATCACCGGGCTCGCCGTCGAAGCCCGCGCTCTGGCGCTGCTCCACCAGATCATCCAGGCCCGAGGCGGCCATGCGCGGATCGGGCGTGGCCGACCGCGGACGCTGCGGTGCCCCCATCTGCGACATCACCCCGGCCGCGGCCAGTTGTTCATCCAGCTTCTCGTAGATGCGGCCGACCGGTGCGCGCAGGTCGCGCTCGCACAGCTTGATCAGCACCAGATGTACTTCCGGGGCCAGTTCGCAGCCGGCAAAGGCCTCGTGGATGGCCACGCCCAGATGTTCGGGGCTGATCGGATTGTGGTCGGCGTCCAGTTCCGCGCCGCCGATCAACCGGCCCAGGCGGCGGTCCAGCCGCGCCAGCACCGGCTTGAAGTCGCGCAGCAGCACGGTGGCGAAATTGCGCACCGCCAACCGCGATTCCAGTACATGTTCGGCCAGCAGGCTCAGGCCATCTTCGGCAGGACCAGACAGGGTCGCCTCGGCCGACAGCGGCTCGCCGCTGGCCAGCGCCTCCCAGGCACGCTGCAGATGGCCGGCAAAGGCACCGGCGATGTCCTCGCGGCGGCGGCGCAGTTCGCGCATCGCATCCAGGAACAGCAGCTGCGACGAACCGGCATTGCCGGCCCGGTCGAACAGGGCATCGTCGAAGCGCGCCAGTGCGGCCCCGAAGGCCTGGCACAGCGCCGGCAGGACCATGTCCCGGGCACGCTGGAGCTGGGCCGGGTCACGCCCCGGCGATCCCATCGGTGTGGGCACGCTCATCATTCGGGAAGGCTCCCCACCTTCTCTGGTACGACAGACAGCATGGACATCGCAACGACCGATACACCCCATGTACCGGTACGTCGATGGTAGGCCGGCCAGCCCGTCACGGACAGTGAAACAGTCCTCACTTCAAACCTCATGACCGGCGGCCCGGCAAGATGGATATCGTAAGCCGGGCAAGGCCTGCGAGGCGAGGGGAAGCGGTCGTCCGTTTCCCACCAGTGGCATGACGTTCATCACAGTTTGATATTCAAGGTCCGGACGCGACACAAACGGCGTCATTAACCACCCCGACTATAATCAACCACCCGTGATGACCGGTTCAGATTCCATGCCCGACCCTGCCGCCCTGCTCGCCCTGGATGCCCGCCGCTCAGTGCCCTCGCGGCAACTGGGCGAGCCTGGACCGGACCCGGCCACCCTGCAGCGGATGCTGGCCTCGGCGGTGCGCGTGCCCGACCACGGCAAGCGCGTGCCGTTCCGCTTCCTGAAGATCGCTGGCGATGCACGTCACACTCTGGGCGACTTCCTGGCCGAACGCAGCCATCAGCGCGACCCGCATGCCGGTGAGGCCGTGTTCGAGAAGGACCGCCAGCGCTTCAGCCATGCGCCACTGGTGATCGTGGTGGTGGCCAGCCCGCGCCCGGACCCGAAAGTACCGGAACAGGAACAGCTGATGACCGCCGGCTGCGTGTGCTTCGCGCTGCTGCAGGCCGCCCAGGCGCTGGGCTTCGGCGCGCAGTGGCTGACCGCCTGGATGGCCTTCGACCCCGCCGTGCACGCCCATCTGGGCTTGGCCGAAGGCGAACGCATCGCCGGATTCATCCACATCGGTACGCCCAGGACCACCGTGCCCGAACGCGAGCGCCCGGACCCGGCAACGCTGCTGCGCGACTGGACGCCGCCGGCATGATGCAGCCGGCACCGGCACCTTCGCTGTATCTGGTCGATGCCAGCATCTACGTGTTCCGCGCCTGGCATTCGCTGCCGGACCAGTTCCAGGACGCCCAGGGCTGGCCGACCAACGCGGTACACGGCTTCGCCCGCTTCCTGCTGGACCTGCTCGAGCGCGAGCGCCCGCAGCACATCGCCATCGCCTTCGACGAAGCGCTGGACAGCGGCTTCCGCCACCGCCTCTATCCAGCCTACAAGGCCAATCGCGACCCGGCGCCGGAAGCGCTCAAGCGCCAGTTCGTGCACTGCAAGGCCCTGTGCGCGGCGCTTGGCTTGGCCGTTCTGGCCCACCACGAGTACGAGGCCGACGACCTGATCGGCAGCGCCCTGCACGTGCACCGTGGCAGCCATCGCGGGGTGATCATCTCGGCCGACAAGGACCTGTCGCAGCTGCTGCTCGACCACGACGAACAGTGGGACTACGCGCGCAACCAGCGCTGGGACGTGGCCGGGGTGAAGGCACGGCACGGCGTGCATGCGCACCAGATCGCCGACTACCTGGCGCTGTGCGGCGATGCCGTCGACAACATTCCCGGTGTCAGTGGCGTCGGCAGCAAGTCCGCCGCCGTGCTGCTGGCCCATTTCGGCAGCATGGATGCGCTGTACGAACGCCTGGACGAAGTGCCGTTCCTGCGCCTGCGCGGCGCCGCACAGATGGCGGTGCGCCTGCGCGAGCAGCGCGAGCACGCCCAGCTCTGGCGCCAGCTCACTACCATCGCGCTGGATGCGCCGTTGGAGGGCAGCCAGCCTGGGCTGCTGCGCCAGGCGGCCGACCCGGAGCTGCTCGGCGGCCTGTGCCAGACCCTGCGCTTCGGCCCGATGACCCGCCGCCGGTTGTTCGATGCCGCCGGTGTAGCCGACCCTCTTCCCACCCACAGCGAGCCCGCATGAGCCAGCGCAATACCGAAGCCCCGCGCGTCGTCTATGAAGGCAAGTACCAGCGCATGCTGGTGCGCGGCACCTGGGAATACAGCGAACGCACCCATGCCGGTGGCCTGGCGGCGATCATCATCGCCGTCACCCCCGAGGACAAGGTGCTGTTCGTCGAACAGTTCCGCGTGCCGCTGCAGGCCCCTACCATCGAGATGCCGGCCGGCCTGGTCGGCGACATCCATGCCGGCGAGTCGATCGAAGTCTCGGCGGTGCGTGAACTGGAAGAAGAAACCGGCTGGACCGCCGATCACGCCGAAGTGCTGATGATCGGCCCCACGTCCTCCGGGGCCAGCAGCGAGAAGATCGCCTTCGTGCGCGCTACCGGCCTGCGCCGTATCGGCGAAGGCGGCGGCGATGACAGCGAAGACATCACCGTGCACGAGATTCCGCGTGCACAGGCCGCCGCCTGGCTGGTGCAGAAGATGGGCGAAGGCTACGAGCTGGACGCCAAGCTCTGGGCCGGGCTGTGGATGATCGAGCACCACCTGGACGGGCGCCCGCGTGGCTGACGCCGACCTGCACACGCTGCCGGCGCTGCTCGGCGCCGACGATCCGGCGATCTACGCGATCCACCGGGCGCAGGGTGAGTCGCCGTTCCTGCTGCTGGCCGACCATGCTGGCCAGCAGGTTCCGCGTGCGCTGACCGGGCTCGGTCTGGCACAGGCCGAACTGGACCGCCATATCGGCTGGGACATCGGCATTGCCGGCACCACCCGCGCACTGGCCGAACGGCTGGATGCCTGGGCAATCGAACAGACCTATTCGCGGCTGCTGATCGACTGCAACCGCCCGCTGGCCTCGCCCACACTGATTCCGGAAGTGAGCGACCACACCGTGGTCCCGGGCAATGGCGGGCTGTCGGCGGCGCAGCGGCAACAGCGCATTGATGCGATCCACGCGCCGTACCACGCACGCATCGACGCGGAACTGGACGCACGCCGCGATGCCGGTCGCCCCACCCTGCTGGTGATGATGCACAGCTTCACGCCAGCGATGAACGGCATGCAGCGGCCGTGGCATGCCGGCGTGCTGTACCACCAGGACACGCGCTTTGCCCATGCCTTGCTGCAGGCACTACGCGACGAAGGCGACCTGGTGGTGGGTGACAACGAACCGTATTCGGTCAGCAGCACCAGCGACTATGCGGTGCCGGTACACGGCGAAGGCCGTGGGCTGGTGCACGTGGAACTGGAAATCCGCCAGGACCTGATTGCCGATGTGGCTGGGCAGCAGTCGTGGGCGGAACGGCTGGCGCGGATCTTCAGCGCATTGCAGCCGCAGTTGCTGGCGTTCGGTTGAGCGCACGGGGATCCATCCCGGATCGGTAGTGGCGGGCCCGGGGCGGCCCCCCCCCCGGGGGGGGGGACAAACCGATGCGCCCCCCCGCCCCCCCCCCCCCCCCCACTACCGCAACGTTGGAACCTCCATCCACGGGAACGGCTTGAAGCCCTGCACTTGCAGCGTCGCGCCGATGGCGTCGAAGTCATCCTTGATCGCCTGCGCACGGCGACGATCCAGCGCTTCACCCAGCGGCAGCGGCAGCGGCAACGCGCGGCAGCGCGCCAACGCCTCGCCCACCGGAATATCCAGCAGGCGCGCCACGCGCTGGGCTGCGGCTTTGACCTGCACTCCCGGGCACGCGCGCAGCGCCAGGTCGAAGGACGCGAAGATGCCTGTGCCCACACCCGCCTCGCGCGCAGCCGCCTGTTCCGCAGCTTCCGCTTCGCCCAGGGCCTCGTCGATGCCCTCGACCTGCCGGAACGCGTCGTACTCGGCGTAGTACGCCAGCGCCTGCGCGTAGTCCTGCACCAACGACAGCGGGCGTTGCCGCTTCTGCACGTCCAGCACGTCGGCAAACGTGGCCGGTTCCAGATACGGGAACAGCCCCATCGCTGCCGACGCGGCCGATCGCTCGCCGTCGTCATCCAGCGCTTCATCACTGGATGACGGCAACCACAACCGTGCTGCCAGCAGGTTCTCGTCGCTGGCCATCACCCAGCCGAAGGCGTTCCACACCTCATCGTCGTCGTTGCAGGCTGCGAAGGCATGCAGGGCCTGTTGCAGGTCCAGCAGTTCGATCATGCGTCGGTGCTCAGGCAGGCGGTCGCAGCCGAGTCTACCGGCGCCGGGCGCAGGCCCAGCGCGATCACCACCCCAAGCGCGGCGAACAGCGCGGCGCCATACTGGGCATTGACCATGCCCTGCAGGGCGTCGGCACTGGTTGCTGCCTGCGTGCCGCGCGCAGCATTGGCTACCATCACCAGCACCGCCAATCCCAAGGCGCCGCCGATCTGCTGGGCGGTGGCCGCCATGCCCGACGCCACACCCTGCTGCGGCCCCGGCACACCCTGCCCGGCCACGATCCACATCGCCGTCCAGCTCATGCCCTGGCCCACGCTGAGCACCACGATGCCCGGCAGCAGCGGCCAGTAGCCGGCGCCATGCGGCATCGCCAGCGCCACTGCGGCAATGCCGATGGCGCCCGCAGCGAAGCCCCAGGCCAGTACCTGCCGTGGCGAACGGCGCCGCAGCATGCGTTCGGCAATGCGGATGCCGAAGGTGCACACCAACGTCGGCAGCAGGAAGGCCATGCCAGCCTGCAGCGGGCTCCAGCCGTAGCCATCCTGGAAGTACAGCGCCAGGAAGTAGTACTGCACGCCATAGCTGCTCATGAAGGCGAAGGTCAGGCCCAGCGCAGCCCGCAGGCCCGGCAAGCGCAGCAGCGCGAACTGCATCAGCGGGTCACGGCTGCGCTTTTCGATCTGTACGAACACCGTCAACAGTACGGCTGAAAGCAGCAGGCAGATCAGCGTAGCCGGTGCCGTCCAGCCCCACTCCGGCCCTTGCACCAGGGTGGTGACCAGCAGGCTGCCGCCAGCGGTGACGGTGAGGCAACCGGCCAGGTCGAAGGAGCGGCCCTGAACCCGTGGACCATCGGCCGGCAGCCAGGCACCGGCAGTCACGGCACAGGCGGTGGCCAGCGGCACGATCACCGCCAGCACTGCCGGCCAGCCGAACGCTTGGGTCAGCACACCGCCGAGCAGCGTGCCCAGCGCCAGGCCGACCGCGCTGGCCATGCTCCAGATCGCCAGCGCACGGTTGCGCACCGGCCCCTGGGCGTAAAGCGTATTGATCAGCGCCAGCGTGGCCGGAAACAGTAGCGCCGCGCCGATGCCCTGTGCGGCGCGCGCGATGATCAGCAGGGTGGCGTTCGGCGCCAGCGCGCCAAGCAGCGAGGCCAGCGCGAACAGCAGCATGCCCAGCCGGTAGAAGCGGCGGCGCCCGATCAGGTCGGCGGCGCGCCCCCCCAGCAGCAGGCTGCCACCGAAGGCGACGGTGTAGGCACTGACCACCCATTGCAGCTGTTGCGCATTGATCTGCAGCGCGCGGCCCATGTCGTGCAGGGCGACGAAGATGATGGTGGCGTCCAAGGCAATGATCAGCTGGGCAGTGGCCAGCAGGGTCAGCGCCCAGCGTGGGTATTTGAGGGGAGGCATCGGCGGCCTGGAGCAGTGGGGGAGCGCAGTCTCATTGATGCGACCACATCAATAAACCCCCTTTCACCCATATCTGTCATGATTTTCCGCATGAATGGAGCCTCGATGGACCTCAATGCGGTGCGCATGCTGGTGCAGGTGGCCGAGGCGCGCAGCTTCACGGTGGCCGCCGGCCAGCTCGGCCTGAGCCAGTCCGGCCTGTCGCGCGCCATCGGCCGGCTGGAGGCCACGCTGGGGGTGAAGCTGCTGCAGCGCAACACCCGCAACGTGGCGCTGACCCCGGATGGTCGCCAGTTCGTTGACCAGGTGGCCCCGCTGCTGGCCGGCATGGACGATGCCGAGCGCCAGCTGGCCGATCGCCCCTGCACGCCGTCGGGCATCCTCAAGATCAGCGCGCCATCGATGTTCGGGCGCAAGGTGCTGGTGCCACTGCTCGGGCCATTGCTGCAGCAGCATCCTCACCTGCAGGTGGAAGCGGTGCTCAGCGACCGCCTGGTCGATCTGGTCGAGGAAGGCTTCGACGCGGCCCTGCGTACCGGCGTCATCGCCGACCAGCGCATCGTCGCGCGCCCCTTGCGGCCGCTGCGCTGGGTGACGGTGGCCAGCCCGCAGTATCTGGCACGCTGCGGCACACCGGCCATTGTGGAGGACCTGCGTCGCCACGCCTGCCTGGCCGTGCGCAACCTGCGCAGCGGCCGTGTGGTTGATTGGCAGTTCCTGCAGGACGGACGGTTGCGCGAGGCCACGCCGTCGACGCGGATGGTGTTCGACAGCGGCGATCCACTGGTGGAAGCCGCGATCGCCGGCATCGGCATCGTGCAGGTCATGGATTTCGCCGTGGCCGACGCGTTGGCCGACGGCCGCCTGCAGCGCGTGCTGCAGCCGTTCGAGGGCCGCAGTCGCGAACTGTCGTTGATCTATCCGCCGTCGCGCCAGCATTCGCCGAAGCTGCAGGTGCTGGCCGACGCGTTGCTGGCCGGGGATTGGTAGATCCACGCCATGCGTGGATGAGCGTTGATGCCGCCGGGCATGGCCCGGCGCTACCAGTAGGGCGTTGCCGGCCAGCGGCCGGCACTACCGATCAGGCGAAGCTATCGGTGGCGCGCACCAGCGCGTCCACGTTCTCTGCCTCGAACGCCGAATGCCCCGAAGCCGGGGTGATTTCCAGCTTGGCCTTCGGCCACACCTTGGTCAGGTCCCAGGCGTTGGCCAGCGGGCAGACCACGTCGTAACGGCCGTGCACGATCACGCCCGGGATGTCGGCGATGCGGTGCGCATCGCGCAGCAGCTGGTCTTCCACCTCGAAGAAACCACCGTTGACGAAGTAGTGGTTCTCGATGCGGGCAAACGCCAGCGCGAAGTGCGGGTCTTCGTGGCTGTTGATGAAATCATCATCAACATGCAGGAAGCTGGTCGCGCCTTCCCACACCGCCCACGCCTTGGCCGCTTCCAGGCGGGTGGTTTCGTCGTCGCTGGTCAAGCGGCGGTGGAAGGCCGAGATCAGGTCATGACGCTCCACCGACGGAATCGGCTTCAGGTAGTGCTCCCACGCATCCGGGAACAGGCGGTTGGCGCCTTCCTGGTAGAACCATTCCAGCTCCCAGCGGCGCAGCATGAAGATGCCGCGCAGGACCAGTTCGGTCACGCGCTGCGGGTGGGTTTCGGCGTAGGCCAGCGCCAGGGTCGAGCCCCAGCTGCCGCCGAACACCTGCCAGCGATCAACCTTCAGATGCTCACGCAGCTTTTCGATATCGGCGACGAGGTCCCAGGTGGTGTTGTCCACCAGGTCGGCGTGCGGGGTGGAACGGCCGGCACCACGCTGGTCGAACAGGATGATCCGGTACTTCGACGGGTCGTGGAACTGGCGCATCTTGTCGCTGCAGCCGCCGCCCGGGCCACCGTGCAGCATCACCACCGGCTTGCCGTCCGGGTTGCCGCACTGTTCGAAGTACAGCGTGTGGCGGTCGTCAACCTTCAGGGTGCCGACGTCGTAGGGGGTGATGGCGGGGTACAGCGTACGCATGCTTGCAGCTCCAGGGTGATGCCCTGCCGGGGCAGGAGAACCTCCATTCTAGGCCGGTCGCCGGCCCAGGGTGATGCGGTCGCGCTGCTCCAGGTCCTGCACGGTCTGCACGTCGGCGAAACCGGCCGCGTCGAACAGCGCGCGGATCGCCTCGCCCTGGTCCCATCCGTGCTCGATCAGCAGCCATCCACCGGGCAGCAGACGCGCCGGGCCACCGTCGACGATGCGGCGGATGTCATCCAGGCCATCCCGACCCGAAGCCAGCGCGGTGGCCGGCTCGAAGCGCAGGTCGCCCTGTTCCAGGTGCGGATCGTCGCTGGCGATGTACGGCGGATTGCTGGCAATCAGGTCGAAACGCGCGCCCTGCAGCGGCGCGTACCAGTCGTGGCCGCCCTCGGC
The DNA here is from genome assembly GCF_030658505.1 of Stenotrophomonas raiganjensis (SeqCode). Lineage (GTDB taxonomy): Bacteria > Pseudomonadota > Gammaproteobacteria > Xanthomonadales > Xanthomonadaceae > Stenotrophomonas. The sequence goes on from NZ_JAUTXR010000115.1 coordinate 53,147, forward strand.
GAAGCGGACGTTGCGCAGTTCATGACGGGCGGCATTGCGCGCGGCCACGGCCAGCGCGCCCGGGCTGGCATCGGTGGCCAGCACCTGCGCCTGCGGCCGCTCGCTGGCCAGCGCCAGCGCGATCGCGCCGCTGCCGGTCCCCAGGTCGGCCAACTGCAGCGCGTGGTCCGGCGGCAGGCGCTCCAGCGCCAATTCGACCAGCAGTTCGGTTTCCGGGCGCGGAATCAGCGTGGCCGGGTCGACCTCCAGGTCCAGCGTCCAGAAGCCGCGGCGTCCGGTGAGGTAGGCCACCGGCTCGCCGGCCACGCGCCGGGCCAGCAATGTTTCAAAGGCAGCCTGGTCGGCGGCGGCCAGCGGATCGGTAGCGTGCGCGAACAGCCAGCTGCGCGGGCGCTCCAGCACGTGCAGGAGCAGCAGTTCGACTTCGTGGCGGGCGTCGACACCGCCCAAGCGGGCACTGGCGTCGGCTACGACCTGACGCAGGGTGGGTTCGGGTTGGAAAGACATGCCTCAATTGTAGAGCCGAGCCGATGCTCGGCTGCTGCTGGAACAGCCGAGCATCGGCTCGGCTACAGATCCACTGTCGAGCATGGCTCGACGCTACAAAAAGCTGGAATCCGTTCAGGTTTCGCCAGAGGGTATAAGGAGGGGCTATCAGCCCTCTTCACACGTCCCGGGCGATTTTCCTTGTCACACAAGCAGTTGCAGGATGGGAGCGGCAGGGTTCAGTGCCTGCTCATGGCTCTTTGATAGACTCTACCTATCAAATAGATGCAATCAATGGATTGTTCTTATCGCGAGCGAATGGGTAACCTAGCTCCTGTCGATTCACCCACTCCCCTTCACCAAGAGGAAAAATGATGTCCCTCATCAATACCCAGATCCAGCCGTTCGAAGCCAACGCCTACCACAACGGCGAGTTCATCAAGGTTTCCGACGCCAGCCTGAAGGGCCAGTGGTCCGTCCTGATCTTCATGCCGGCCGCCTTCACCTTCAACTGCCCGACCGAGATCGAAGACGCAGCTGACCATTACGCCGAGTTCAAGAAGGCGGGCGCCGAGGTCTACATCGTCACCACCGACACCCACTTCTCGCACAAGGTGTGGCACGAGACCTCGCCGGCCGTCGGCAAGGCCCAGTTCCCGCTGGTCGGCGACCCGACCCACCAGCTGACCAACGCCTTCGGCGTGCACATTCCGGAAGAAGGCCTGGCCCTGCGCGGCACCTTCATCATCAACCCGGAAGGCGTGATCAAGACCCTGGAGATCCACTCCAACGAGATCGCCCGTGACGTGTCCGAGACCCTGCGCAAGCTGAAGGCTGCCCAGTTCACCGCCGCCAACCCGAACCAGGTCTGCCCGGCCAAGTGGAAGGAAGGCGAGAAGACCCTGACCCCGTCGCTGGACCTGGTCGGCAAGATCTAAAGCAGTACCGGCCTGCCGTGGCCCCACGCCACGACGCGCCCTTCATCCCCGTGCCGGCCCCCCCGCCGGCGTGGGGGTGAACCCAAGACAGCCAACGCGCGCCAGCCTTGGCCAGCCAGCCCCTTCCACGGTCGCTGTCTTGGGTTCACCCCTACCCCCTGCTGGTCCGCTACCTTCTACAGCGGTGCCACGCCCCCTGTTTGCCTGAAGCCAGGAGATGACCCGATGTTGGACGCCAACCTGCAGTCGCAGCTGAAGACCTATCTGGAGCGCGTGACCCGCCCGATCCAGATCACCGCGCACGCCGACGATGGCGCCAAGTCTCAGGAAATGCTGGACCTGCTGCAGACCCTGGAAAGCCTGTCGGACAAGATCTCGCTGCAGGTCCTGCGCGACGGCCAGGGCCGCGTGCCCTCGTTCGACCTGGGCACGCCGGGCCAGGACATCCACCTGACCTTCGCCGGCCTGCCGATGGGCCACGAGTTCACCTCGCTGGTGCTGGCGCTGCTGCAGGTGGGCGGTCATCCGTCCAAGGCCACCGCCGAGCTGATCGAGCAGGTGCAGAACCTGGAAGGCGACTACAGGTTTGAAACCTACTTCTCGCTGTCCTGCCAGAACTGCCCGGACGTGGTGCAGGCGCTGAACCTGGCCGCAGTGCTCAACCCGCGCATCCAGCACGTGGCCATCGACGGTGCCCTGTTCCAGGACGAAGTCGAGAAGCGCGAGATCATGTCGGTGCCGACCGTGTACCTCAACGGTGAAGTGTTCGACCAGGGCCGCATGACCCTCGAACAGATCGTGGCCAAGCTGGATACCAACGCCAGCAAGCGCGACGCCGAGAAGATCGCCGCCAAGGACGCCTTCGACGTGCTGGTGGTCGGCGGTGGCCCGGCCGGTGCTGCAGCGGCGATCTATGCCGCACGCAAGGGCATCCGTACCGGCATCGCTGCCGAGCGTTTCGGTGGCCAGGTGCTGGACACCATGGCGATCGAGAACTTCATCTCGGTGAAGGAGACTGAAGGCCCGAAGCTGGCCACGGCGCTGGAGCAGCACGTGCGCGAGTACGATGTGGACATCATGAACCTGCAACGCGCCAGTGCGCTGGTGCCGGCCGGCGAAGATGGCCTGGTGCAGGTGCAGCTGGAGAACGGCGCCGTGCTGAAGTCGCGTTCGGTGATCCTGTCCACCGGCGCTCGCTGGCGGCAGATGAACGTGCCGGGCGAGGACCAGTATCGCAACAAGGGCGTGGCCTACTGCCCGCACTGCGATGGCCCGCTGTTCAAGGGCAAGCGCGTGGCGGTGATCGGCGGCGGCAACTCCGGCGTGGAAGCGGCCATCGACCTGGCGGGCATCGTGTCGCATGTGACCCTGCTGGAATTCGATTCCAGCCTGCGTGCCGATGAAGTGCTGCAGAAGAAGCTGCGCAGCCTGGGCAATGTCACCGTGCTGACCAGCGCGCAGACCACCGAGGTGCTGGGCGACGGCAGCCGCGTCACCGGCCTGGTCTACAAGGACCGCGTCGGCGGCGACGCCCACCGCGTCGAGCTGGAAGGCATCTTCGTGCAGATCGGCCTGCTGCCGAACACCGAATGGCTGAAGGACACCGTGGCGCTGTCGCCGCGTGGCGAGATCGTCATCGACGACCGCGGCCAGACCAACCTGCCGGGTGTGTTCGCCGCTGGCGATTGCACGACGGTGCCCTACAAGCAGATCATCATCGCCATGGGCGCCGGTTCGACCGCCGCACTGAGCGCGTTCGACCACCTGATCCGCTCGTCGGTGAGCAACAGCAGCGGTGCCGTTGCTGAAGCGGCCTGATCCACCGTTCCCAGATCACCGGGAACATTGTCTGCCTGTCGGGTAACCACGCCGTCAGCCGGTCCGTTATCCCTGGGGTGTAAGGATGAACCTACGTGATCTGAAGTACCTGGTAGCCCTGGCCGACCACAAGCATTTCGGCCGGGCTGCCGCCTCCTGCTTCGTCAGCCAGCCCACGCTGTCCACGCAGATCCGCAAGCTGGAAGAAGAGCTGGGCCTGCCGCTGGTGGAACGCGCACCGCGCAAGGTGATGCTGACCCCGGCCGGCCAGGAAGCGGCGGCGCGGGCGCGGGTGATCGTGTCCGAAGTGGAGCAGCTGAAGGAAGCGGCGCGACGCAGCCGCGATCCGGAAGCCGGCACGGTGCGCCTGGGGATCTTCCCGACCCTGGGCCCCTACCTGTTGCCGCATGTGATCCCGCGCATCCGCGAGCGCTTCCCGGAGCTGGAACTGCTGCTGGTCGAAGAAAAGAGCGACGTGCTGCTGGACCGCCTGCGCGAAGGCAAGCTCGACGCGGCACTGCTGGCCCTGCCGGTGATCGACGACCAGCTGCACGCCGAATTCCTGTTCGAGGAACCGTTCCTGCTGGCCGTGTCCGGGCGCCACCCGCTGGCCCGCCGCGAGCATCTGGACGTGCAGGAACTGGCCACGCAGAAGCTGCTGCTGCTGGAAGACGGGCACTGCCTGCGCGACCAGGCGCTGGAAGTGTGCCGCCTGTTCGGCGCCAACGAGAAGTCCGAGTTCCGCGCCACCAGCCTGGAGACGCTGCGGCAGATGGTCGCCGCCGACGTCGGCATCACCCTGCTGCCAAGCCTGTCGGTGCAGCCGCCAGTGCCGCGCTCGAACAACATCCGCCTGCTCGATTTCACCGGCGAGGGCCGTCCCAGCCGCCGCATCGCCATGATCTGGCGCCGCAGCTCGGCCATGAACGACTTCCTGATGGAGCTGGCCGACCAGTTCAAGCGCTTGCCGCAGGCGTTGTTCACCCTTGAGGCGCTGGATGCCGCCAGCGATGCGCCGGCCCTGCCCGGCCCCGCGCTGAACGGCTGAGCCCCCGCAGTACCGGCCTGGAATCGGTGGGAGTCGATTCCGGCCGCATTTGTCCCCACAATACAGACAGGCGGCGCCAGCAGGTGCCGCCTTTTGCATGGCTTTCAACCAAGGAGCTTCACCATGAGTACCGCCAGCGGCCTGCCGCCGTCGATCACCGTTTCTACCTTCGACATGGACCGCCTGGACGCCATGCTCGAATCCCCTGCGCTGAGCCAGACGCCTGCCGCGCTCGCGCTTGCTGAAGAACTCAACCGGGCCACCGTGCTGGCACCGGACCAGATTCCCGAAGGCATCGTCATGATGCATTCGCGCGTGGAGTGCGAAGATGAAGTGTCGGGCGAGAAGCACGTCCTGACCCTGGTCTTCCCCCGCGAAGCCAACGTCGACGAAGGCAAGGTTTCCGTGCTGGCCCCGGTCGGCAGTGCCCTGCTGGGCCTGGCCATCGGCCAGAGCATCGACTGGAACGCGCCCGGCGGCCGCAAGCTGCGCCTGCGCGTGACCGCGGTCCACAACGACCGCCCCTGATTACCGCTGCGCACCGCGCGCGATTCGATTTCCCTGCACCAGGAGCCGTAATGAGTACCCCGTCCAAACTGTCCCAGCTGCGCGAACTGTCCGTGGTCGTTGCCGATACCGGTGACTACGACGCCATCAAGCGCCTGCAGCCGGTGGACTGCACCACCAACCCGACCCTGGTGAAGAAGGCGCTGGACCTGCCGGTCTACGCAGAGCTGATCGAACGCGAGCTGACCTGGGGCCGGCAGCAGGCGGGCGACCGCGAAGCCGTGGTGCACGCCGTGGCCGACCGCCTGACCATCGGCGTCGGCGCGCTGCTGAGCACGCTGGTGCCGGGCCGCGTGTCCACCGAAGTGGATGCCGACCAGGCCCACGATACCGCCGCCACCGTGGCCAAGGCCCGCCAGTTCATCCAGATGTACGCCGATGCTGGCGTGCCGCGCGAGAAGATCCTGATCAAGATCGCCGCGACCTGGGAAGGCGTGGAAGCTGCGCGCATCCTGCAGGCCGAAGGCATCGACTGCAACCTGACCCTGATCTTCAACCCGACCCAGGCGCTGGCCTGCAGCGAAGCCGGCGCGTTCCTCATCTCGCCGTTCGTCGGCCGTATCCTCGATTGGTACGTGGCCAACGGCCAGACCCCGGCCACCATCGACGAAGACCCGGGCGTGAAGTTCGTGCGTGGCGTGTATGCCGAATTCAAGCGCCGCGGTTCGCCGACGGTGGTGATGGGTGCCTCGTTCCGTTCGACCGCGCAGATCGAAGCGCTGGCCGGCTGCGACCGCCTGACGATTTCGCCGGACCTGCTGGAGAAGCTGGACGCCGACCACGGCGAGTTGCCGCGCAAGCTGGTGGCCGGTGCCGCCGATGGCACGGCGGTGACCCCGATCGACGCGGCGAAGTTCGCCGCCGACCTGGCGGCCGATCCGATGGCCACCGAGAAGCTGGCGACCGGTATCGATGCGTTTGCCAAGGATCTGGAAGCACTGCGCGCGCGCATTCGTTCGGAACTGTGATTCCGGCCAACGGCTGAGCCCCTCGTGGCGGGGGGCTGGGTCGCGAACTGCGTGGAGCAAAAGCCGCGCTGGGTCGGGCGGGTTGGGTTCGCGGGGGACGCCGTGAACCCATCCATGAAGTGACCCCCGGGGCTTGGCCGCGGCATCCATGCCGCGGACACCCCCGCGAACCCAACCCACCCGCCCTCTGACAGTTTTCTGTGGCCGCCCGCCACGGAAGAAAGAAAGAAGAGCAACAGCGGGTCGCGCGCTTCGCTTGCTCGCAGCCGAGCATGGCTATGCCGGTCGTCCTGACCGGCACCCTCCGGGCCGTCGCGCAAGCGACGTTGGCAGCGGCTCCTGCCGCTGCCTTCGGCTCTACAGAAAGCACTGCAGAACCAAACAAAAAGGACGCGGCGAACGCCGCGTCCTTTTTGTTTTTCTTCAGTTCGTCAGTAACCAATGCTCTCGCCCACCGTCACCGGGAAACTGTCGGAGGTGGGACGGGTGCAGATGGCGGGACCGTCCACGGCATGGATGCCGTGGCCGAGCCCCCAAGGACGGGTTTACGGCGTGTCCCGCCATCTGCACCCGTCCCGCCAAACTCACAGCAAACCAGAGCCGCTTGGCTTTGGCTTTGGCTTTGGCTTTGGCTTTGGCTTTGGCTTTGGCTTTGGCCTTGGCCTTGGCTTTCAGCCGTTGACGTTGCCCGCCGCAGGCGGACCACCGCGCGTCAGCGCGGCGCCTCCACATCCAACCCGATCGGGCAGCTCACGCCGGTGCCGCCAATACCGCAGTAGCCGTTCGGGTTCTTCGCCAGGTACTGCTGGTGGTAGTCCTCGGCGTAGTAGTACGCCGGTGCCGGGTAGACGATCTCAGTGGTGATCGGGCCGTAGCCGGCTGCGGCCAGCTGCGCCTGGTAGGCCTCGCGGCTGGCCAGCGCGGCCTTGTACTGGGCCTCGTCGGTGGCATGGATCGCCGAACGGTACTGGGTGCCGGTGTCGTTGCCCTGGCGCATGCCCTGGGTCGGGTCGTGGCTTTCCCAGAACAACTGCAGCAGCCGTTCCAGGCTCACCACCGCCGGGTCAAACACGACCTGCACCACTTCGGTGTGGCCGGTCAGGCCCGAGCAGACCTCTTCATAGGTCGGGTTCGGCGTAATGCCACCGGCATAACCGACCGAGGTGCTGTACACGCCCGGCTCGGTCCAGAACTTGCGCTCTGCGCCCCAGAAACAGCCCAGCGCAAAGCGGATCTGCTGCAGGCCGGCGAAACGGTCCTTCAGCGGATGGCTGTTCACGAAGTGCTGGTTGCTATGCAGCGGCAGCGGCTGGTCACGCCCCGGCAGCGCCTCTTCCGGACGCGGCAGGCGCTGCTTGAAGGCGCCGATGCCGAGGATGCCCTGGCCAATTCCCAACATGATGCGCTCCTACGCCGGAAGGCCGGCAATGTCGTCTGCATCGGAAATGGGGTCGGACGGGGCTTGGCCCAAGTCCAGCGCCGCCACGATGTCCTCGGCCTGCAGGCGTGCCGCATCGGGGATTCCCACCCGCAGCACGCCAAACAGCGGCAGCTCCCCCATCCCGCCCAGCAGCTGCTCACCGAACACGAAGGCGGGAATACCGGCATCTTCCAGCGCGTGCTTGACCAGATGGGCGTCGAACAGGTTGTCGGCCTTGTACACGATGTGCATGCGGCGGCTCCTCGGGACAGGGGTCCAGCATACGCCCGGGCGCTGAATGCCGCCGGTGACGGCGGATGGCCGTTCCGCCTGCCAGCGGCCGGCGCTACCTGAAGATGGGCTGGTAGTGCCGGCCGCTGGCCGGCATGCCCACACCCCCACCGGGCAGCCCTGCCCCGTACGCGCTAGACTGTTGGTCTTTCTGCCCTTTTTCGCCCCAGACTCATGTCCGAGCATACCCCCGCCAGCCCCGAGACCCCCGCCGACAGCCACGAGAAGCGCGACTTCATCCGCCAGATCGTGCGCGAGGACCTGGCCAGCGGAAAGCACCAGGCGATCAAGACCCGCTTCCCGCCCGAGCCGAACGGCTACCTGCACATCGGTCACGCCAAGTCGATCTGCCTGAACTTCGGCATCGCCGGTGAATTCAGCGGCGTCTGCAACCTGCGCTTCGACGACACCAACCCGGCCAAGGAAGATCCGGAATACGTGACCGCCATCCAGGACGACGTGCGCTGGCTGGGCTTCAGCTGGAACGAGCTGCGCCATGCCTCGGACTACTTCCAGACCTATTACCTGGCTGCCGAGAAGCTGATCGAACAGGGCAAGGCCTATGTCTGCGACCTGTCCGCCGAGGAAGTGCGCGCCTACCGCGGCACCCTGACCGAGCCGGGCCGCCCGTCGCCGTGGCGCGACCGCAGCGTCGAGGAAAACCTCGACCTGTTCCGCCGCATGCGTGCCGGTGAGTTCCCGGATGGCGCGCGCACCCTGCGCGCGAAGATCGACATGGCCAGCGGCAACATCAACCTTCGCGATCCGGCGCTGTACCGCATCAAGCACGTCGAGCACCAGAACACCGGCAACGCGTGGCCGATCTACCCGATGTACGACTTCGCGCACGCACTGGGCGACTCGATCGAGGGCATCACCCACTCGCTGTGCACGCTGGAATTCGAAGACCACCGCCCGCTGTACGACTGGTGCGTGGACAACGTCGATTTCGCCCATGACGACACGCTGACCCAGCCGCTGGTCGATGCCGGCCTGCCGCGCGAAGCGGCCAAGCCGCGCCAGATCGAGTTCTCGCGCCTGAACATCAACTACACGGTGATGAGCAAGCGCAAGCTGATGGCGCTGGTTACCGAGCAGCTGGTGGACGGCTGGGAAGACCCGCGCATGCCGACCCTGCAGGGCCTGCGTCGCCGTGGCTACACCCCGGCCGCGATGCGCCTGTTCGCCGAGCGCGTGGGCATCAGCAAGCAGAACTCGCTGATCGACTTCAGCGTGCTGGAAGGCGCGTTGCGCGAAGACCTGGACAGTGCAGCGCCGCGCCGCATGGCAGTGATCGATCCGGTCAAGCTGGTGCTGACCAACCTGCCGGAAGGCCATGAAGAACAGCTGACCTTCAGCAACCACCCGAAGGACGAGAGCTTCGGCAGCCGCGAAGTGCCGTTCGCACGCGAAGTGTGGATCGACCGCGAGGACTTCGCCGAAGTGCCGCCGAAGGGCTGGAAGCGTCTGGTGCCCGGTGGCGAAGTGCGCCTGCGCGGCGCCGGCATCATCCGCTGCGACGAAGTGATCAAGGATGCCGACGGCACCATCACCGAGCTGCGCGGCTGGCTGGATCCGGAATCGCGTCCGGGCATGGAAGGCGCCAACCGCAAGGTCAAGGGCACCATCCACTGGGTCAGCGCCGTGCATGGCGTGCCGGCCGAGATCCGCCTGTACGACCGCCTGTTCTCGGTGCCGAACCCGGATGATGAATCGGAAGGCAAGACCTACCGCGATTACCTCAATCCGGAATCGCGCCGCACCGTCACCGGCTATGTCGAGCCGGCCGCGGCCAGCGCCGCGCCGGAGCAGTCGTTCCAGTTCGAACGTACCGGCTACTTCGTCGCCGACCGCCGCGACCACACCGAAGCCACGCCGGTGTTCAACCGCAGCGTGACCCTGCGCGACACCTGGTCGGCCTGAGGACCTGCGCGGGCGCCTGGATGGCGCCCGCACGACCGCGACGATGATCACCGCCCTTTCCGCCCTGCTCTGGTTCATCTCGCAGCATCCGCTGCTGACGTTCTTTGCAGCGATGGTGCTGGCCGGGCTGGTCTCGTGGTGGCGGCGCTTTCCGGGCTACGCCATCGTGGTGTTCCCGCTGGCGATGCTCAACATGTTCCTCGGCCATTTCCTCAACGCCACCTTCCTCAACATGGTGGGCGAGCGCGGTGAAGCGGTGATTGTCAAGGCCGAGCGGACCAGCTCCACGCTCAACGAACAGTACATCTGGCGCTACGAAGGGGTGCTGCGTACCGCCGAGGGCCGCGATGTGGAGGTGGTGTTCCACACCAATACCGCTTCGCTGTGGCCGCTGGAAAACGCCATCCGTATCCCGGCGCGCGACCAGCCGTTCGTGGTCAAGTACACGCCGGGCTTCCCACGCAACTTCGTCATCCTCACCAATGAATCCCCGCACGGCGTCGCCCAGGCCCGGGCCAGCGCGCGCGAGCGGGTGGAGGTGGCGGCACGCAAGCTGCATTTCAGCCCGGGCAATGCCGATTTCCGCGCGGACTATCGCCGCGAGCTGGAAACCTGGCTGCGCGAGCACGGCAACGATCCGCAGCAGCAATCCGACGCGCAGCGATATCGGGCCGAACTTGACGCGCTGTGAGGTTGGGGCTGCTTCTTACACTACGAGAATTCGATTGACAGGTCGGTTGAGACAAATCACGCATGAGGATTGACCGCGATTTCATGATTTTCTGCGCCGCGTTCTCAGGGATCGCTGAACGAAAGAAGTGTGTCGGCATACAAGGAAGCGAGTCGGAGCCCTTCATGCTGAAGGTATACGACGAATATCTCTCGACCTCACATCCAAAACCCGACATCAAGTGGATCGACTCTGTCTCTGGCGCAGTCCAAGCGTGGATGATCGAAACCATCGACAGGTACTTTCTCTCGATGGACAAAGCACCTCGTTGGGTGCGTGAACCCAGCTGGCGCTTCATTGATGACAACCCCATGGTCTTTGTCAGCCAGATAGATCTTGAAGACAACGCGACAATGAGGAACAACGCGTCGGCAGGTGAGGTTCTTTATCTGTTCAGCGGCAGGCAGGCGTGCGACGGGGGCTGGGAGCTGAAGGTAAAGCTCGTCAAGCAGGACAAAGCGACTCCCGGAACAAGCTACCTTGGTTAGTTCTGGCTGGACCGGCACTTCGTGCATTTCTGAGACACCAGGCCATGCCCATTGATGGCATTCCTCTTACCAACCTGTGCCCTTATGACCGACGGTGCTTCTCCACTCCTCCCGCTGCTGCAGCAGGTCCTGCAGGACGCCGGCATCGCCAGCCGCGCCGACGGCGGCGCGCTGCTGCTGGACAGCGGCCTGCGCCTGACCCCGCATGCGATGGCGGCGCACGCACGCGACAACGGCGGCTGGCAGACCTCCACCGTCATCGAAAGCCAGCATCCGCAGCTGTTCGCCGATGGCCTGTTTGAGTACCAGCACGCCAACGGTGCCGATGAGCAGGCATCGCTGTTGTCCGGCTTCCAGGCCTGGGTGCGGGTGGACCTGGCGACCCTGCAGACCGCGATCGGCGCCGAAGATGCACAGGGCCTGCCGATGATGGGCCTGACCTATCCGGCCAGCGACGACGGCGCGGAACACGAACGCACCGTGGTACTGGGGCCGCTGGCCCATTACCGCGCGCAGGAAGTGGATGCCTCCACCTGCAGCGAGGACGATCATGGTTCCTGCCCCTGCTGCCTGTTCACGCGCAGCATGGAGGCCTTCGACGAGCTGCTGAAAGCCCGCCAATTCCTCGCCATCCGCCTGTTCGCCTCGCGCGATGCCGACGGCCTGTGCGAGGCCGATTGCCGGGTCAACGGCCACGACTTTGCCGCCGCCCTGCCCCTGCTGCGCGCCTACGCCGCCAGCTGGCCGCAGGCCGGGCTGGAATTCCGCAAGCAGTACGTGGTGATCCGCACCGGCTCGCCGGGCTGATCCGCCGCCACACCCGATACAGGCCTGTGCGGCTACACTGCGCGCCGGTTTCCCAAGCAACCGCACCTTCTTCCATTCCCTACGAGGCACCCCCGCGATGCTGTATGCGCAAGTCCACCTGACCCTTCCCGCCTGGATCCACGACCAGATCGACCTGGATCGTCGATATCCGGGCGATGAGGCCAAGGTCGCGCTGGCGATCGAGCTGTCGCGGCTGAACGTCGAGCACGCCAGTGGCGGCCCGTTCGGTGCCGTGGTGTTCGGCCCGGATGACAAGGTGATCGCTGCCGGCGTGAACCGGGTGATGCCGCACGCGACCTCGCTGGCGCATGCCGAGAACATGGCCTACATGCTGGCCCAGCAGCGCCTGCAGACCCCGCGCCTGAACGCGGTGCTGTCGCCGGTCACCCTGGCCACCAGCTCGCAGCCGTGCTGCCAGTGCTATGGCGCCACCGTGTGGGCCGGCATCGACCGCCTGCTGATCGGTGCCAACTCGGCCGACGTCGAGGAACTGACCCCGTTCGATGAAGGCCCGCTGCCGGCCGACTGGGTGGGCGAGCTCAACAAGCGCGGCATCGAAGTGGTGCAGGGCCTGAACCGCGACGCCGCGCGCAGCGTGCTGCGTGCCTATGGGGAAAGCGATGGCGCCCGTTACTGAGGCCGGCATCGGCCTGCTGTGCCTGTGCCGGCAGGGCTTCGAGCCCGAGCTGGCCGGCGAGCTGCAGTTCCGCGCCGGTGAAGCCGGTTTCGCCGGTTATGCGCGCACCCAGCGCAATGACGGCTACGTGCTGTTCATGTGCGACGAAGCCGCGGCGCTGGCACCGCGCCTGCGCTGGCGCGAACTGATCTTCGCGCGGCAGAAGCTGGTGGTGCTGGCCGAGCTGCCACAGCTGGATCCGAGCGACCGCATTACGCCGATGCTGGAGGTGCTGGCCGATGCGCCGCGCTTCGGCGACCTGTGGGTGGAACATCCCGATTCTGACGCCGGCAAGCCGTTGTCGGGCCTGGCGCGTGCCTTTGGCAATGCGTTGCGCCCGGCGCTGCGCAAGGCTGGCAAGCTCAGCGACAAGCCGAACAACCGCCTGCCGCGCCTGCATGTGGTGTTCGTCGACGGCACCCATGCCTTCGTCTGCGTGGCCGACCCGGCCGACAGCGCGCCGTGGGCACTGGGCATCCCGCGCCTGAAGCTGCTGCCCGAGGCCCCCTCGCGTTCGGCACTGAAGCTGGACGAAGCGCTGCTGACCCTGCTGACGCCGGAAGAACGCGAGGCACTGGCCAAGCCCGGGATGCGCGCGGCCGACCTCGGCGCCGCACCCGGCGGCTGGACCTGGGTGCTGACCCGCCAGCACATGCACGTACTGAGCATCGACAACGGCCCGCTGCGCCAGCACGTGCTGGACACCGGGCTGGTCGAGCACCTGCGCGCCGACGGTTTCCACTGGCACCCGGAACAGCCGCTGGACTGGATGGTCTGCGACATGGTCGAGCAGCCGCGCCGCGTGGCCGAACGCATGGCCACCTGGTTCCGCGAAGGCTGGTGCCGGCACGCGATCTTCAACCTGAAACTGCCGATGAAGAAGCGCTGGGACGAGACCCGGCTGTGCCTGGACCTGTTCCAGGACCAGGCCGGCAAGCCACTGGTGGTCCGCGCCAAGCAGCTCTATCACGATCGTGAAGAGATCACCGTACTGGCTTCGCCGCTGCGCTGATCCGTCATCGGCGGCACAGGTTGCCGGGAGTACGCTCCCGGTACCCTCTGGCAAGGAGCCTGTAATGAGCATTCCGCGTTCCGCCGTGCTGTTGGCCGCCCTGCTGGCAACCGTGCCGGCCATGGCCCAGCACGGCCCGTCCACGCCGGCGCAGAGCCAGCCGCTGGGCCCGACCGGCGGTGCCATCCGCCAGCAGCCGCTGGGCGCCGGCCAGGTCACCGGCAGCGTCGAGATTCCGCAGCCCGCCGGCGAAGCACACGTCACCGTTCGCTCGCTGGAGCCGAGCAGCGTGATCGGCCAGTACCGCATCCGCTTCAGCGACCTCGACGTGAACGGCGATGGCTTCATCAGCCGCCAGGAAGCACAGGCCAACCCTGCGCTGGCCGATGAATTCAATTCACTGGACCGCAGGCACCGCGGCAGGCTGCACCGTGCCGACCTGGCCGGTTGGCTGGTGGATTGATCCGCCGTCGCGATCTTCCTCCACGCATGGCGTGGATCCATTGAATCAGCGCCGGTAACGCAGCCCGCTTTGGCCAGGTGCCAACCTTGGTTGGCACCTGCCAGAGCGGCCTGTATTCCGGTCAGACGCCGGCGGCGCGCTTCCAGAACGCCTGCACCAGCGGCGGCCATTTTCCGACACAGCCCAGCGCGCGGCCGCGGGCCAGGGTCAGGTGTATTTCGTCGTTGGAAAACAGGCGGTTGATCGCATCGAAGCTGTAAGCGGCGATGTGGTTGTCGCTGCGACGTTCGCGCGCCCAGCGCTGCAGGCGCTGCGGCGACAGGCGCGGCTGGCCGCGGCGTTCGACCGACGGCGCCAGCCACTGCTGCAGGGCGGCCACATCGCGCAGGCCCAGGTTCACGCCCTGCCCGGCCAGCGGGTGCACCACATGCGCAGCGTCGCCCAATGCCAGTACGCGGCCGGCCACGTAGTGACGCGCCAGCTGGCGGCGCAGCGGGAATGCTGCGCGCGGTGACGCCAATCGCAGCTCACCCAGGCGTGCAGCGAAGGCTCGGGTCAGCTCGCGATTGAAGGCGCCCTCGTCCAGCGCCAGCACGCGCGCGGCCTCATCCTCGGGCAGGGTCCAGACGATCGAGCTGCGGCGCTCGGCCACCGGCAGCAGCGCCAGCGGCCCGCTTGGCAGGAAGCGCTGCCAGGCCGTGGCCTGGTTGGGAAGATCGCTGTCCACATAGGCCACCACGCCACGCTGGTGGTAGTCATGCTTTTCAACCTCGATCCCGGCCAGCTGGCGCAAGGTCGATTCGGCACCGTCGGCGGCCACCGCCAACGACGCTTCGAGGCGACGCCCATCGTCCAGGCGCAGGCGCACGCCGTCGTCGTCCTGCTCCAGCGCGTCCACCCGTGCCGGGCAGTGCAGCTGCACGCCCGCCGCGGGCAGCGCCGCCCACAGGCGATCCTGCAGCAGGCCGTTCTCGACGATGTAGCCCAGCTCGCGCCGACCGAAGCGGTCGGCGTCGAACAGCAGATCCTCGCCACCGGCAGCGTCCCACACCTGCATGCGCCGGTAGGGCCAGGCACGCGCTTGGCAAATCGCCGGCCACACGCCGAGGCGGTTCAGCAGCTGCACGTTGTCAGCGGCGAAGGCGAACACGCGCAGGTCCGGCTGTGCAGCCTGCCACGGCGCCGGCTCGCGGCCTTCCACCAGCGCGACCGACAGCCCGGCGTCGGCCAGCGCCAGCGCGCACGCGGCACCGACCACGCCGCCGCCGACGATGGCCACATCCAGGCGCGCGCGGCGGTTCATGCGGCCTCTCCACGGCACAGGCGCGGCACTTCGCCACGGAAGCCCATCGCGCCACCGACCAGCATCGACTGCACCGAGGCACGTTGTGCGGCCACCAGGCCGAGACTGCGCAGCGGCCGCATCAGCGGTGCCGGGTTGCTGGTCAGCCGCGCCAGGCCGCCGGAGAACGCCACTGTCTGCCGGCGGTCTTCCTCGCGGCGCGCGGCATAGGCCTGCAGCAGTGCATCGCTGCCGGCATCGTCCGGCGCGTCCTCCAGCAGTTCGGCCAGGGTCAGCGCATCACGCAGGCCCAGGTTGAAGCCCTGCGCGCCGAGCGGATGGATGGTCTGCGCGGCATTGCCCAGCAGCACCGCACGTTCGCCGGCCAGCGCGCGGGCCAGCACCTGGATGAGCGGATAGGCACTGCGCGGGCCGGAGTCGAGCAGGCGGCCGGCACGCCAGCCGATCGCATTCTGCAAGCGTTGCAGCCAGGCCGCGTCGTCCAGCGCCATCACGGCATCAGCCTGGTCGCGCGCCACACCATGCACGGTGCCGAAGTGACGGTCGCCACGCGGCAGCAGGGCGGTCGGGCCGGTATCGGTGAACCGCTCCCAGGCGGTGCCGTCCGGTGCGCGCTGGCTGCGCACGCGGGCCACGAACAGGGTCTGCTGGAAATCATGGCGGTCGACCTCGATGCCCAGCGCGCCACGCACGCCGCTGGTGGTGCCATCGGCCCCCACCACCAGCCGTGCCAGCAGCACGCGTTCGCCAGCCTCGTCAGCCACCCGCACCTGGCGGAAGCCGTCGACCACCTCACCCAGTCCCACGAACCGCATCGGCCGGTAGCGGCGCAGGCGCGGCAGTTCCTGAAGCCGCGCTTCCAGCGCCTGGCCGAAATCACGCGCGACCACCACCTGGCCGAACCACGGCCGGTCGTAATCGGCCGCCTCGAGCTGTACGCGGCCGAAATCACCGGCACGGCTGACGTGGATGCGACGGATCGGGCCCGGTGCCATCGCCAGCTTCTGCATCACCCCCAGCGCGGTCAGCGCATTGACCGTGGCCGCAGCGAAACTGAGGTTGCGCTGGTCGAACACCGCCGGCAGCTCGCCGGCCGGGCTGGCCTCGAGCAGGCCCACGTCGCGACCCAGGCGGTCCAGGGCAATGGCCAGGCTGGCGCCCACCAGGCCACCACCGACAATCAGCACGTCATGTCGTTCACTCATGTGTTCATGATACGCGCTCGCCCCGGCTGTACGCCGAACGGGGCGCGCCTGCGCCAACCCGCGCGGCGGGCTAGAATGAAACCTGAATCCGCTCCGGGCCCGCTGCCATGTCCGCCACCGCCAACCGCGCCTTCGTCCTGTCCGTACTCGTGCTGTTGCTGGCGGCGACCCGGGTCAACCACTTCGCGGCGATCCCCGATGCCTCCTGGGCCGTGTTCTTCATCGGCGGCTTCTACCTGGCCGGCTGGACCCGCTGGGCGTTCCCGCTGCTGATGCTGTTCGCCGTGCTGGTGGACTGGATCGTGATCCGCAGCAGCGGCCTGGACTTCTGGCAGCACTACTGCGTGTCGCCGGGCTACTGGCTGCTGCTGCCCGCCTATTTCTCGCTGTGGGCCGGCGGCATGCTGCTGGGCCGCAACTACCAGAGCGCGCGCTGGCCGGTACTGGCCAAGGGCGCGCTGCTGCTGGTCGCCTCGGTGGCGGTCTGCCACCTGCTGGCGCAGGGGGGGTTCTACTGGACCAGCCGCAACGTGGCCGAACCGACCCTGGCCGGCTGGGCACAGAACTACGCGCAGTGGTTCGGACCGTACCTGCGCACCACTGCGATCTACGTGGCGCTGGCCGCTGCCCTGCAGCTGGCCGTGGAGCAGGTGCTGAAGCTCCAGCAGGCCCGCCGCGATATCCGCCACTGAGCCGCGCCATGGGTCATCGCCTCTCGCGCATCTACACCCGCACCGGCGACGACGGCAGTACCGGCCTCGGTGACGGCCAGCGCGTCGCCAAGGATGACGCCCGTGTGGCCTCCTACGGCACGGTGGACGAGGCCAACGCCGCGCTCGGCCTGCTGCTGGCGGCAGCATTGCCCGACGACGTGCGCACGCTGGTCGTGCACCTGCAGCACCAGCTGTTCGATCTCGGCGCCGAGCTGTGCATCCCCGGCCATGCCGCGATCCACGCCGCTGACGTCTCGGCGCTGGAACAACAGCTGGACCACTACAACGCCAGCCTGCCGATGCTGAAGGAATTCATCCTGCCCGCTGGCGGCGAAGCGGCCGCCCGCTGCCACCTGGCCCGCACCATCGTCCGCCGCGCCGAGCGCGAGACGGTCACCCTGGCCCGCCACGAGGCTGTGCGCAGCGAAGCGCTGCAGTACCTCAACCGGCTGTCCGACCTGTTGTTCGTGCTGGCCCGGGTACTGGCCCGTGCCGACGGCCAGGGCGAGGCGCTGTGGCAGCCACAGCAGCGCCAGCGCTGAGGCGGCGCGATGCTGGTCTTCACCCATCCCTCCTGCCTGCTGCACGACCCCGGTCCCGGCCATCCGGAGTGCCCGCAACGCCTGCAGCATGTGCTCGACGCACTGCAGGCGGCCTTTCCCGGCCAGCTGGACTGGCGCGAAGCACCGCCGGCCAAGTTCGGCGAGCTGACCCGGGTCCACGACAGTGCCCTGCTCGACTTCGTGCTGCAGCCACAGACCGTGCCGCTGCGCCAGCTGGACATGGACACCTGGACCTCGCCGGGCTCGGCCGGCGCCGCCGTGCACGCCGCCGGCGCCGGCGTGGCCGCGGTCGATGCGGTGATGCTGGGCGACGACCCTGTGGCCTTCTGCGCCGTGCGCCCGCCCGGCCACCACGCCACCAGCAGCACCGCGATGGGCTTCTGCCTGCTCAACAACATCGCCATCGCCGCTGCCTACGCCCGTGACCGCCACGGCCTGGAGCGGATCGCGGTGGTCGACTTCGACGTGCACCACGGCAACGGCACCCAGGACATCTTCCAGCACGATGCCCGCGTCTCGTACTACAGCACCCACCAGGCCGGCCTGTTCCCCAACTCGGGCCTGCGCCGCGACCGCGGTGCCGGCAACCTGATGAACATCCTGCTGCCGCCCGGCAGTGGGGGATTCCGCTTCCGCAATGTCTGGGCCGACGAGATGCTACCGGCCATCGACGACTTCCGCCCGCAGCTGCTGCTGATCTCGGCCGGCTTCGACGCCCACCTGCGCGACCCGCAGGCCGACCTGATGCTGGAGACCGACGATTTCGCCTGGATCACCCGTGAACTGCACGCGCTGGCGCGTCGTCACGCGGCAGGCCGTGTGGTGTCGATGCTGGAGGGCGGCTACGACCTGCAGGCCCTCGCCGAGTGCAGCGTGGCCCACCTCCAGGCCCTGATGTCACCGGCTTCCAGCGCCGCCGCCGGATGAACCCGAACCGGCACCCCGGGGCGCCCTTCATTGCCCCTATGCAAGGGATGGGGCAAGCTACCGTCCGTTTTCGCCCGAATCCGAACCGCGTGCGCCGAGCCCTCCGCCTGCTTCCCCTGCCTCTGAGCATCGCCATCTGCCTGCCGGCAATGGCCGATGAAAAGCCGCTCAACTGGGGCCTGTGCCCGGCTACCGACGTGATTCCCGCGTTCACCGATGCGCCCACCCCGGTCCCGGGGCAGGACAAGGCCGCCGCCAGCGCTGCGCGCGAGCAGCAGCCGACCGACATCGAGGGCGACCAGCTGCTGGGCACGACCACCGTGCCGCAGTACGAAGGCAACGTGGCCCTGCGCCGAGGCGACCAGTTCGTCGGCACCGACAAGCTCAGCTTCGATACCGAGAGCGGCAACTACATCGCCGACGGCAATGTCCGCTACCAGGACTCCTCGATCCGCATGGTCGCCAAGCGCGCCGAGGGCAACCAGGAAAGCGACACCCACAAGATCACCGACATCAAGTACCAGCTGGTGTCGCGCCGCGGCAACGGCGATGCCGAGTCGGTCGACCTGCAGGGCGCGGTCGGCCAGATGCACCGCTCCACCTACACCACCTGCGACCCCTCGCAGCCGGTGTGGAAGCTGTCGGCGCCGCAGATCGAAGTGGACAACGACGAAGGCTTCGGCACCGCCCGCAATGCGGTGCTGCGCATCGGCAAGGTGCCGGTCCTGTGGGCGCCCTACTTCAAGTTCCCGATCGATGACCGCCGCAAGACCGGCCTGCTGTTCCCGCAGCTGGGCATGTCCGGGCGCAACGGCTTCGACTACGCCCAGCCGATCTACTTCAACCTGGCGCCGAACTACGACGACACGCTGACCCCGCGCTACATGAGCCGGCGCGGCCTGCTGCTCGACAACGAGTTCCGCTACCTCTACAACGGCGGCCGCGGCGAGGTGTTGACCTCGTTCATGCCCAACGACCGCCTGCGTGACCGCGACCGCGGCCGCGTGATGTTTTCCGGTTACCACAACGTGGACGACCACTGGCAGGCCCGCGCCAACCTGGCCTGGGTCAGCGACGAGCGCTATGTCGAGGATTTCGCCAACCGCCTGGTGGGGGTGACCGCGTCCAACCTGCAGAGCACGGTGGGCCTGTATGGCACCGGCACGAACTGGACGGCCGGCATCATGGCCGACCGCTGGCAGCTGACCGACTACACGCTCGACGAGCGCGCCCTGCCCTACAACCGCCAGCCGCGCCTGTACTTCAACTGGGACAAGCCGGTCCGGCCCTGGCTGGAAGCCGGCATCTACGCCGAAGCGGTGCGCTTCACCCACGACGACATCAACTTCAAGAACGCCGTCGGCACCGGTAAGGATCTGCAGTACACCCGCAACGGAGTGCAGTGGACCGACGGCGTCGGTGTCAGCGGCGGTTCGCGATTGGACGTGAAGCCGTATGTGTCATTCCCTATCAGCGGCGCGGCCTGGTATGTGACCCCGACCCTGGCCTACCGTTACACCGCCTATCAGCTGGACCGTGGCCTGGTGGATGGTGTGAGAGGCATCCAGGCCCAGATCCTGAGTTCGCAGGGCATCGACCCGAACACGGCCACGCCCGAGCAGCTGCGCGGCAATACCTCGCCCAGCCGCAGCCTGCCGATCGGCAGCATCGACGCCGGCCTGTTCTTCGACCGCGAAACCAGCATCCGCGGCAAGTCCTTCCTGCAGACCCTGGAACCGCGCCTGTTCTACCTGCGCACGCCGTACCGCAACCAGGACGAGCTGCCGATCTTCGATACCCGTGACTTCACCTTCAGCTGGGGCCAGCTGTTCCGCGACTCGCGCTACACCGGCGCCGACCGCCAGAACGACGCCAACCAGCTGACCCTGGCGGTGAGCACCCGGTTCATCGACCAGACCACCGGCAAGGAACGTTTCTCGGCCTCGATCGGCCAGATCCAGTACTTCGATGAGTCGCGGGTGACCACCACCCCCGGCGGCGCCCCGGTGGAAAAGGGCAAGTCGGCCTGGATCGCCGACGGCAACTACATGATCAACGACCGCTGGACCCTGGGCGCCACCTACCAGTGGGACCCGAAGTACAAGCGCGAGGATCTGGCCAGCGTCCGCGCCCGTTACCTGATGCCCAACGATGGCGTGGTCAACCTGAGCTACCGCTACCGCATCAATGCCGGTGCTCTGCCCGGTGCCAACAAGCATGACCGCACCCTGCTGGAGCAGGCCGACCTGTCGTTCCTGTACCCGCTGAATGCGCGTTGGAGCCTGGTCGGCCGCTATTACTACTCGCTGCAGGACAAGGAGCCGCTGGAAATCATCGGCGGCGTGCAGTGGGACAGCTGCTGCCTGGCCGTGCGCGTGGTCGGCCGCCGCTACGTCCGCAACCGCGAGGGCGAGATGAACAACTCCATCCAGGTGGAGTTCGTTCTCAAGGGCCTGAGCTCCATCGGCCAGGACACGGACCGCACCCTGCGCCGTGCTATCCTCGGCTACAACCGCGACGACCTCTATCTCGTGCCGCCCAGCAACACCGGCGCGACCCGCGATGACTACGATCCGAATCTGATCCCATGACCAAGCGCTTCCCCGTTCTACTCGCCTCGCTGCTGGCGGTGTCCAGCGTGTCCGCCCCCCTGCAGGTGCTTGCCCAGCAGGCACAGCCGCTGGACCGCATCGCCGCCGTTGTCGATGAGGACGTGATCCTGCAGAGCGAGCTCCAGCGCGCGATCGCCAACATCAAGGCGCAGTACGTCGGCCGTGAGAACCAGCTGCCGCCGGAAGACGTGCTCAGCCGCCAGGTGCTCGAGCGCCTGGTGCTGGTCAAGCTGCAGGTCGCCCGTGCCCAGGGCAGCGGCATCCGTGTTGGCGACCAGGAACTGAACCAGGCGATGAACGCCATCGCCCAGCAGAACGGCTCGAACCTCGATGCCCTGCGCCAGCGCCTGGCCCATGACGGTATCGATTTCAACGATTTCCGCGCCTCGGTGCGTGATGAGATCACCGTGCAGCGCCTGCGCCAGAGCTTCGCGCAGAGCCGCATCAGCGTCAGCGAGGGCGAAGTCGATGCCGCGCTGAAGCAGCAGGCGACCATCGGCAACCAGTACCACCTGGCGCACATCCTGATCGCCCTGCCCGACGGTGCCAATGCCGACCAGATCGCCACCGGCCAGAAGAAGGCCGACGGCGTGAAGGCCCTGCTGGACAAGGGCGAGCTGGACTTCAACGCGGCCGCCGTGCGGTATTCGGACAGCCCCAATGCGCTGGAAGGCGGCGACCTCGGCTGGCGCAGCCTGGACGAGATCCCGCAGGCCTTCGCGCAGATGATGGAAAAGATGAAGCCCGGTGAAGTGGTCGGCCCGATCCGCGGCCCCAGCGGCTTCCAGCTGCTGAAGCTGGTGGACGTGCGTGATGCCAGTGCCGCTGCCAGTGGCAACACCATCACCGAGTACCACGGCCGCCACATCCTGGTGCGCGTGGATGACCACCAGACCGACGCCGCCGCCAAGGCCAAGATCGATACCCTGCGTGCCCGCATCGCTGGCGGCGCGGACTTCGAGACCGTGGCCAAGGAGTCCTCCGAGGACAACAACAGCAAGGGCCAGGGCGGCGATCTGGGCTGGTTCCCGGCCGACGCGTTCGGTCCGGCCTTCGGCCAGCAGGTGTCTGGCATCCAGGATGGCAACGTCAGCCAGCCGTTCCGCACCGATGCCGGCTGGCACATCGTGCAGCGCGTGGCCACCCGCCAGACCGACGTGACCACCGACAACCAGCGCGCCCAGGTCCGCGAGACCATCGGCCGCCGCAAGCTGGAAGACGAGTACAACCGCTTCCTGCAGGAACTGCGTGGCGAAGCCTACGTCAGCTTCCGCAGCGGCGACCGCGCGGAAAACACCGCCACTCCGCCGCAGTCCTGACCGATGCGCCCCGAGCTCGCGCTGGTACCGGGCGAGCCCGCCGGGATCGGCCCGGAACTGTGTGTCCGCCTCGTCCAGCAGCCGCGTGAAGATTGCCGGCTGCTGGCCTTCGCCGACCCGGATACCCTGCGCGCGGCTGCGGCCGCGCTGAACCTGCCCCTGCAGCTGCTGTCCGAGGACGCCGAAGCACGCGTCCCCGGTGATCTGCGCCTGCGTGCCGTTTGCAACGCAGCGCCCAGCCGCTTCGGCCAGGCCGATCCGGCCAATGCCAGCGCGGTCATCGGCGCCCTGCTCGGCGCCGGCCAGGCCTGCCTGTCCGGTGAGCTGCACGGCGTGGTCACCGGCCCGGTGCACAAGGCGGTCATCAACGAGGGCGGCATCGCCTACAGCGGCACCACCGAACTGCTGGCCGACCAGGCCGGGGTGAAGGTGGTGATGATGCTGGCCAATCACATTGTCCGCGTGGCCCTGGCCACCACTCATCTGCCGCTGCGCGAGGTGGCCGATGCGATCACCGCACCCAGCCTGGAACACACCCTGCGCACGGTGCATGCCGCGCTGCGCCGCGAGTTCGGCCTGCCTGCACCGCGAATCGCCGTGCTCGGGCTGAACCCGCACGCCGGTGAAGACGGCCACCTGGGCCGCGAGGAACTGGACCTGGTCATTCCCCTGCTGCAGCGCCTGCGCACGGAGGGCATGGACCTGGTCGGGCCGCTGCCAGCCGACACCGCCTTCCTGCCGGCCAAGCTGGCAGGCTTCGACACCGTGCTGGCCATGTACCACGACCAGGGCCTGCCGGTGCTGAAGTACTCCGGCTTCGAGCAGGCGGTGAACCTGACCCTGGGCCTGCCCTACCCGCGCGTGGCGGTCGATCATGGCACCGCGCTGGACCTGGCCGGCCGCGGCATCGCCGATCCCTCCAGCCTGCAGGCAGCAACGACGCTGTGTGCGCAGCTGGCGCGGCAACGTACACTGAGCGCATGAATTCCCCGCATTCCCCCTCCGGCCCGGTGTTTACCGCCCCGGCCAAGAAGCAGCTTGGCCAGCATTTCCTGGCCGACCGCCACTACATCGACAAGATCGTGATGGCGGTCAATCCGAAAGACGGCGACCGCCTGGTCGAGATTGGTCCTGGCCAGGGCGCGATCACGCTGCCGCTGCTGCGCGTGCATCCGACGCTGACGGTGATCGAGTTCGACCGTGACCTGATCGCACCGCTGACCGCGGCCGCCGAGCCACTGGGCGAGCTGACCATCGTCCACCGCGACGTGCTGCGCGTGGATTTCACCGAGCTGGCCGCCGGCCAGCCGATCCGTCTGGTCGGCAACCTGCCCTACAACATTTCCTCGCCGATCCTGTTCCACGCACTGGAACATGCCGCGGTGATCCGCGACATGCACTTCATGCTGCAGAAGGAAGTGGTCGACCGCATGGCCGCCGGCCCCGGCAGCAAGGTGTACGGCCGGCTCAGCGTGATGCTGCAGGCGTACTGCCAGGTCACCTCGCTGTTCGTGGTGCCGCCGGGCGCGTTCCGGCCGCCACCGAAGGTCGATTCGGCCGTGGTACGGCTGGTGCCGCGCGACCCGGCAACGATCAACATCAACGACCACACGCGCTTTGCCGAGGTGGTCAAGGCCGCTTTCGGCCAGCGCCGCAAGACCCTGCGCAATGCCCTGAACAACGTGGTGTCCGCCGAGCAGTTCATCGCCGCCGGCGTGCGTCCCGATGCCCGCGCCGAACAGTTGGACGTGGCCGAATTCATCGCTTTGGCCAATGCCTCCTGATTACACTGCCGGTATGGAAGACGCTGACGTTTATGCCATCTCCGTCGAAGTCGCGCCGCGCTTCCTCGACGATCAATCCACCCCGGAAGACGGCCGCTACGCGTTCGCCTACACGATCCGCATCCACAACCAGGGACGCGTTGCCGCGCGCCTGGTGGCGCGCCATTGGCGCATCACCGACGCCAACGGCCGTGTCGAGCATGTCGATGGCGATGGCGTGATCGGCGAGCAGCCGCGCCTGCGCCCCGGTGAAGACTTCCGTTACACGTCCGGTGTCATGCTGGGGACCGATCACGGGACCATGCAGGGCCACTACGACATGGTCGCCGACGATGGCACCGAATTCGCCGCGCCGGTCGCACCGTTCGTGCTGGCCGTCCCACGTACCCTGCACTGACACGGAGGCCGAACGATGAGTGTGTGGGCGATCGGCGACCTGCAGGGCTGCTATGACGTCACCCAGCGACTGCTGGAGAAGATCCGTTTCGACCCGGCGCGGGACACCCTGTGGTTCTGCGGCGATCTGGTCAACCGCGGCGGCCAGTCACTGGAAACGCTGCGGCTGGTGCACTCGCTGCGCGAACACAGCGTGGTGGTGCTGGGCAACCATGATCTTTCACTGCTGGCCGTGGGTGCGCGCACCGAAGAGGAACAGCGCAAGGTCAACCCGGACCTGCTGCGCATCGTGCAGGCCGAGGACCGCGACGAACTGCTGGACTGGCTGCGCCTGCAGAAGCTGGTGCACGTGGACCGCGAACTGGGCTGGATGATGGTGCACGCCGGCCTGGCGCCGAAGTGGACCACGCAGATGGCCGAGAAGCATGCCGCCGAAGTCGAAGTGCAGCTGCACGGCGCCGGCTACCGCAAGCTGTTCCGCAACATGTACGGCGACAAGCCGAGCTGGGCACCGAACCTGGCCGGCTACGACCGCTCGCGCGCGATCATCAATGTGCTCACCCGCATGCGCTACTGCACCCCGCGCGGGCGCATCGGCATCGAGGACAAGGGCACCCCCGGCACGCAGGAACAGGGACTCTACCCCTGGTTCGAAGTACCGGGACGGGTCGAGCGCGACCTGAAGATCGTCTGCGGCCACTGGTCGGCGTTGGGCCTGACCATCACCCAGGGCGTGCACGCCATCGACACCGGCGCGGTGTGGGGCGGCAAGCTGACCGCGATCCAGCTCGACACCGATGAGCTTCGCGTGGTGCAGGTACCGGGCCGCGATGTACCCGCACCGGTACCCAACGCACGTCCGCCAGCGCGACCGGCGCACGAGCGGCCTGCGGCGTCGGCACCGGGCAAGGAACAGGGCGGCGGCAACGCCCCGGCCGCCAATCCGGGCGGTCGCGGCCCGCGTCGCCGCCGCCGTCGTGGTGGCGGTAGCGGTGGTGGTGGCGGCAACAACAGCAGCCCCCCGCCGCAGGCATGACGCGGCACCGCTGGGCACCATGGACGGTGCTGCTGCTGACGCTGGCCCTGGCCAGCGGCTGCCAGCCCGGTCCGGCCCCCCGCTCCGACGGCCGCGGAAAACGCCGGCCACACGCCATCGCAACCGCAGCTGCCGTCGCCACCGCTGGTGGCCGCGGCACGCGCGCAGATCGGCGTCACCACCCGCTACGATCCGGCCTACCGGGTGCTGGCGTACCCCGGTGGCGACGTGCCCGTGGACCGTGGTGTCTGCACCGACGTGGTGGTGCGCGCGCTGCGCAGCCAGGGCCTGGACCTGCAGGCCCGCGTGCATGAGGACATGCGCACCGACTTCAACGCCTATCCTGCGATCTGGGGCCTGTCACGACCGGACCGCAACATCGATCATCGCCGCGTGCCGAACCTGATGCGCTGGTTTGAACGGCAGGGCTGGCAGCAGCCGATCACGGCCGCCGCTGCCGACTACGCGGCCGGCGACATCGTGGCCTGGAAGCTCAACGGCAATGGCCTGCTGCACGTGGGCATCGTCTCCGACCGTCACCTGGCCAACGGCACACCGCTGGTGCTGCACAACATCGCGCGCGGCACGCGCGAAGAGAACCTGCTGTTCCAGCACGCGATCATCGGGCATTACCGGATGCCGTAGGTACCTGTAGAGCTGGGCCATGCTCGGCTACGGGAGGTGTCAGGCAACAGCAGCCGAGCATGGCTCGGCTCTACAGGAAACCATCCTCAGCGGCGCACGCAATGCACGAAGCGGAACGCATAGGCGTGGCGGTCATCGGCCGGATGCGGCTCGCTGCTCACTTCCTTCCAGTCCTGCGCGTCCACCTCGGGGAAATGCGTATCGGCGGTGACTTCGGCATCGACCCAGGTCAGGTACAGGTCGCTGGCCTGGTCGAGCAGCTGACGGAAGATCTGGCCGCCGCCGATGATGCACAGCTCACTGGCGCCCTCGCCCTCGGCAATCGCCTTGGCTTCCTCCAGCGACGCCACCGCGCGCATGCCCTCGAACGGCACCTGGCCGCTGCGGGTCAGCACCAGGTTGGTCCGCCCCGGCAACACGCGACCGATCGATTCGGCGGTCTTGCGCCCCATCAGGATCGGCTTGCCCAGGGTGAGCGCCTTGAAGTGCCTGAAATCATCCGGCAGGTGCCAGGGCATCGCATTGCCCTGGCCGATGCCACGGTTGCGGTCCAGCGCCACGATCATCGACAGCTTCATGGCACTCATACCGCCACCGGCGCCTTGATGGCCGGGTGCGGGTCATAACCATCGATGCGGATATCGTCGAACTGGAAGCCGAACAGGTCGGTCACCTCCGGGTTCAACCACAGCTTCGGCAGCGCGCGCGGTTCGCGCGACAGCTGCTCGCGGGCCTGCTCGAAGTGGTTCGAATACAGGTGCGCGTCGCCCAGCGTATGCACGAAGTCGCCCACGCCCAGGCCGGTGGCCTGCGCCACCATGTGGGTCAGCAGCGCGTAGCTGGCGATGTTGAACGGCACGCCGAGGAAGATGTCGCCACTGCGCTGGTAGAGCTGGCAGCTGAGCTTGCCGTCCACCACGTAGAACTGGAACAGGTTGTGGCATGGCATCAACGCCATCTGCGAAAGCTCGCCCACGTTCCAGGCGCTGACCACCAGCCGCCGCGAATCGGGGTTGCGCTTGATCTCGTCCACCAGCCACTGCATCTGGTCGATCTCACGACCATCGGCGGTGGCCCAGCTGCGCCACTGCTTGCCGTACACCGGGCCGAGGTCGCCGTTGGCATCGGCCCACTCGTCCCAGATGCGTACCTGGTTGTCCTTCAGGTAGCCGATGTTGGTGTCACCCTTCAGGAACCACAGCAGCTCGTGGATGATCGAGCGCAGGTGCAGCTTCTTGGTGGTGACCAGCGGGAAGCCGTCGGCCAGGTTGAAGCGCATCTGCCAGCCGAACACGCTGCGGGTACCGGTACCGGTGCGATCGCTCTTCTCGGCGCCGTGTTCCAGCACGTGCGAGAGCAGGTCCAGGTAAGCCTTCATGCCTTGCCCTCCGCGGCCACCGGCGGCTGCGGCTGCAGTACCGGCGCGCGGCGCGACATCACCAGCAGCACCAGGCCGAAGGCGATCAGCGGCAGGCTGAGGATCTGGCCACGGGTCAGCCAGTCGAAGGCCACGTAAACACCGTTGTCGGGCATGCGCACGAACTCGACGGCGAAGCGGAACAGGCCGTACATCAGCGCGAACAGGCCGCCGACCAGATAGCGATGGCGCGGCTTGGCCGACACGGCCCACAGCACCACGAACATCACCAGCCCTTCCAGCAACGCTTCATACAACTGCGAGGGATGGCGTGCGAACTGGTTCAGCGCGCCGGTCGCGAACTGTGCCTGCAGCGTTGCGTGATCCAGCTGGTTCAACGGTACCGGCAGGCCGGACGGGAACACCACGCCCCAGGTACCGTCGGTGTACTTGCCCCACAACTCGGCACCAATGAAGTTGCCGATGCGGCCGAAGCCCAGGCCCAGCGGCACCAGCGGCGCCATGAAATCCATGGTGTCGAAGAAGTGCAGGCGGTGCTTGCGTGACCACCACCAGCAGGCGCCCAGCACGCCCAGCAGGCCGCCGTGGAAGCTCATGCCGCCATCCCACACCTTGAACAGCAGCAGCGGGTTGTGCAGGAAATCGCCCAGCGCGTAGAACAGCATGTAGCCGATGCGGCCGCCCAGCACCACGCCGAGCATGGCGTAGAACAGCAGGTCGGAGAAGCCGTTGGCATCGACGCCCGGCAGGCGACCGGCGGCGATGCGCGTGCGGCCCAGCAGCCAGGCGGCGGTGAAGCCGAGCAGGTACATGATGCCGTACCAGTGCACCTTGATCGGCCCCAGCGAAAGGGCGATGGGGTCGATGTCGTGGAAATAGATCATGGAAGGTGCCTTGCGGTTGAACGTCTATTCTCGGGCCAGTGCCGCCCCGGCTCAACCAAGGATCTGCGGCGAGTTCGGCAACGCGTCATCGTTCGACCGCGTCGAGGCCGGAAAGTGCCCTTCCACCAGGCTGGAGACCTCATCGATCGCATCCTGCAGCGCCGCCACCGGGTTGGCCCCGCGCAAGCCCTCGCGCAGATGGGTGCAGACCCGCTGCCACTGCGCCGGGCTGACCCGGCCGTGCAGGCCCCGGTCAGCGACGATCTCGATCGCATGGTCGGCCAGCAGCAGGTAGATCAGTACGCCATTGTTATGGGTGGTATCCCAGGTGCGCAGGCGGGCAAAGGCATGTTCGGCGGCTTGGCGCGGGGTGACCTTGTGCCACAACGCGGCCAACGGCAGATCGGCCTCCACCGCAAACATCACCTGCCCGCCGTGGCGCTGCTCACCGGCGGCGATGGCCTCGGTGATCGCCTGCAGCGTAGCCGGTGGGAACGCGCGCCGTACCGACGGCGAAAACACATGGCGGAACAGACGTTGGATCATCACCAGCCTCCCGAAGCACCGCCGCCGCCGGAACGGCCACCGCCGCCACCCCAGCCACCACCACCGCCGAATCCACCGCCCCCACCGAAACCACCTCCGCCGCCCCAGCTGCCACCGCCCCAGCCACCGCCACCGGCAAAGCGCCCCGGATGGCCGGAGAGCATGGCCACGACCAGGCCCACCACGCCGGCCAGGCCACTGGCCAGCAGGGTGGAAGTGAACAGGAACGCTGCCACGGCGGCGCCGGCACCACCGAGCAGGCCACGCAGCGGGCGCGGCACGCGCGAGAACACGCCGCGCAGGATGCTGCCAGCGAACACGCCGATGAACAGCGCCATGAACCAGGTATCGCCGCCGCCATCAGGCTCGCGCCCACGATGGCCACTGACCGGTGCCGGCAGTGTTTCGCCGTCGATCAGCTTGACCAGCACCGCCGTGGCATCGGTGATGCCGCCGGCGTAGTCGCCGCTGCGGAAGCGCGGGACCAGGTATTCCTGGATGACCCGGTTGGCGATGGCATCGGGAATGGCACCTTCC
This sequence comes from Stenotrophomonas raiganjensis (SeqCode), assembly GCF_030658505.1. Classification (GTDB taxonomy): domain Bacteria; phylum Pseudomonadota; class Gammaproteobacteria; order Xanthomonadales; family Xanthomonadaceae; genus Stenotrophomonas. The sequence continues at coordinate 82,651 of NZ_JAUTXR010000115.1, forward strand.
AGGCCGTAGCCCGGTTCGATGCGCACGCGCCGGTCGTCCTTGGCCACCACCAGCAGCACGCCATCGTCCACGCCCTTGCGGCCGATCTGCCACTGGTCGAAGACCCGCGTGGTGTACTGCGCGATGTCCTCCGGCTGGGTGGTGGGCACCACCAGCACCTGCAGCTGGCTGCCCTTGCGCTGCTGCAGGTCCAGCGCCTGCTGCACCAGCGCCTGCTTCTGCGCGGCATCCAGCGTGCCGGTGGTGTCGACCACCGGCGAATCCAGCGCCGGAATCGGCGCCAGCTGCTGGGCCTGCGCCGCCAGCGGCAGCCACAGCAGCAGGGCCAGCAGCGCAGTGGCCAGGCGCACGGGTCAGTGGCCCGGCTGCGGTGCCGGCTGCTGCTGCGGCGCGTTGCCGAAATCGACCGCCGGCGCGTTGGAGATCTGCGCCTCGTTCTCCACAGTGAAGTTCGGCTTGGTCTTGTAGCCGAAGATCTTGGCGGTGATCACCTGCGGGAACGAACGGATGTAGGTGTTGTAATCCTGCACCTGCTGGATGTAGCGGCCACGGGCGACGGTGACCCGGTTCTCGGTGCCTTCCAGCTGGGCCTGCAGGTCACGGAAGTTCTGGTCGGACTTCAGCTGCGGATAGTTCTCGGTGACCACCAGCAGCCGCGACAGCGCGCTGCCGAGTTCGCCCTGGGCCTGCTGGAACTGCTTGAGCGAGGCTTCGTCATCGGCATTGACGTTGATCTGGCCGACACGCGAACGGGCGTTGGTGACTTCGGTCAGCACGCGCTCTTCCTGGCTGGCGAAGCCCTTCACGGTCTGCACCAGGTTGGGCACCAGGTCGGCGCGGCGCTTGTACTGGTTGATGACCTCCGACCAGCTGGCCTTGACCGCTTCATCCTTCTGCTGGATGGCGTTGTAGCCGCAGCCGGACAACAGGGAGGCCAGCAGCATCAGGGGCAGGACACGGGTGAACAGGCGCATGGCGGGGGTTCCGGGTGGGCTTGGCGCCGAGCATGCCATGGTTCGGGTGAAAGACCGGCCATCGGGCGCCGCCCCCTCCGCGGTGGTTGGCGGGTTCTCTCTGGTTGGCTGGGAGGGTGGGTTGGCTGGGGGGCGCTGCAAGTACGTCCATGTAAGCTCGGTCGCCGCATCCATGCGGCTCACGCCCCCAGCCAACCCACCCTCCCGGCCACGGACAATTTCCTGCGCACCGCGGGAAGATCAAAAGAAAAAGAAAAATCAAAAGCGAAATCCGATTCTCCAGGCATTCGTGTCGACCAAGGTCGACACCTACCAGAGCGGGATGCCGTTCCAACAGACCGCGGAAAACTGTCGAAGGCGGGGTGGGTCCGGTTGAGGGGGCGTGAGCCGCATGGATGCGGCGATCGAGCTTACATGGACGTACTTGCAGCGTCCCCCTCAACCGGGCCCACCCCGCCAACCCACGGAATGCGCGCTGTTGCTGTTGCTGTTGCTGTTGCAGTGGCCTCTGCGGGTGCAGGGCGCAGCCCTGCCGTAACCCCTCCCCTCTCAGCAGGCCTCAGCCACCGCAGTGCGGGGA
>NZ_JAUTXR010000088.1 GCF_030658505.1 Stenotrophomonas raiganjensis (SeqCode)
CTTGCAGCCCTGCACCTGCTCAATGCAACGGCAACGGCAACAGCAACAGCGGGCTTTCCGTGGGTTGTCGGGGCGGGGGGGGGGGGGGGGGGGGGGGGGGGGGGGGGCGGAGGCGGGGGGGGGGGGGCGGCGCCCGGCACCTGCTGCGGCTTCACGCCACGGCAACGGCAAGCGCAGGATTCCTGTGGGATGGCGGGGTGGGGCCGGGGGCGGGAGACGCCGTAAACCCGTCCATGGGGGCTTGGCCGCGGCATCCATGCCGCGGACACTCCCGCCACCGGACCCACCCCGCCTTCGACAGTTTTCCGCGAGCTGTTGCGAATGCCGATGGGGTCAGATCCGTTTTCCT
>NZ_JAUTXR010000161.1 GCF_030658505.1 Stenotrophomonas raiganjensis (SeqCode)
AACATCCTGGCCAGAAAGCTGGCCAGGATCGCTTGGGGCGTCTTCAAGAGCGGCCGGGACTTTGACCCGACCATGCTGAAAGTGGGTCAAGCCTGTTTTCAGCAGGCTTGACCGCGAACATAGGATCTCGGCTCTACAGAATGCAAGGCCCGGCAGATCGCAGAAATCTGTCGAAGGCGGGGTGGGGGGGGGGGGGGGGGGGTGGGCGGGGGGGGGGGCCCGGGCCCGGCCCCCCAGACGGGGGTTGGGGGGGTGTCCGCGGCATGGATGCCGCGGCCAAGCCCCCATGGACGGGTTTACGGCGTCCCCCGCAACCGGACCCACCCCGCCATCCCCCAGGAACCCAGCTTTTGCTCCGGCTGTTGCTTCGGCTCTGGCGCTGGCCTCTGCGGGCGCCGGGTGCAACCCGGCCGATACCCTCCCAGTGCTAGGCTGTGGCTACCGACAACCACGGAGGCGGGATGGGGGCGATCGTGTTGTTGCCGCTGTGCGTGGACGATGCTGCACTGGATCGTTGCCTGGCTGCGCTGGATGCCGGCACCGCGCCGGGAACCGCGGTCTGGTTGGCCGACGACGCGCAGACCGGGCCGCGTGCGCAGGCGGTGGTGGAGCACTGGTTGGCGCATACGCCGTTGCAGGCCGAGTACACCCGGCGTGCACGGCCGCTGGGTGAAGTCGCCCATCTGGACGAGATGCTGCGCGCCTGCGATGGCCTCGACGTAGCGGTGCTGGCACCGGACAGCGTGCCAGCGCCAGGCTGGCTGCAGCAGCTACAGGATGCCTTCGCCCGCGATGCCGCCATCGCCACCGCAACCCCCTGGTGCAATGCCGGCGAGACGGCGGCATGGCCACGGCTGGGCGAGATCAATCCCGAACCCGATGACCCGGCGCTGCTGGCGCAGACCTGTGCAGGCCTGCCAACGGCGCATCCGGAACTGCCCTCGGCGGTCACCCACGCCGTGCTGGTACGTGGCAACGCGCGCCGTCGTGCCGGTGGCCTGGACGTGGACAGCTACGCTGGCTGGAACGCGGCGCTGGTCGATCTCAGCCTGCGCATGGCTGGCCTGGGCTGGCGCAACGTCCTGTGCGAGACCGCTTTCGTCAGCCGGGCAGGGGAGGCGGTCAGCCGCGATGGTGATCTGGAGGCCCTGGCGGCGCGCTGGCCGGCCTGGGTGCCGCGGCTGGCCGACTTCCTGATGCACGATCCATTGCACAGGCTGCGCGCTGATCTGCAGCAGCGCATGCGGCAGGCGATAATGCCGAAGGAACAGGGCGACCTGTTCGTCCCGCCCGCGCCGGAGCCACCCGTTTGAATGTTGCCATTGCTGCCATTGTCGTCACCTACCAGAGCGGCAGTACCATCGATGCCTGCCTGTCGCGCCTGCGCCAGGCGCAGGACGTCGCCGAGATCCGGGTGATCGACAATGGTTCGATGGATGGCACGCTGGACATCGTGCAGCGGCACGCCAGCCATGACCCGCGCGTGCGCTTCGTCGGCAATCCGGACAATCCCGGCTTTGCCGCCGCCAACAACCAGGGCGTGGCCGATTCGCACAGTCCGTGGCTGGCCTTCATCAACCCGGACCTGATGGTCGAGCCGGATACGCTGGCCGGGTTGCGCGGCCGCGGCGAGGTGCTGGGCGATTGCCTTCTGGGCGTCGAGCAGGTGGACGAGCACGGCCAGGCCGATGAAGCGGTACGCCGTCGCGATCCGGATTTCCTGCTGATGCTGCGCTCGCCGGGTAAGGGCTCGAAGCTGGCGGTTCCGCGCGATCCGCACCAGGCCCTGCAGCCGGTGCCGGCGCTGTCCGGTGCGCTGCTGCTGATGCCGCGTGCGCTGTTCGAGCGTATCGGTGGCTGGGATGCCGGTTACCGCCTGCATGCCGAGGACCTGGATCTGTGCCGCCGCGCACGCGAGGCCGGCGCGGTGGTGGCGATCGCCAACGACCTGCATGTCACCCACGTGCGCGGTGTTTCCAGCCGCTCGCGGCCATTCTTCGTGGAATGGCACAAGCACAAGGGCCTGTGGCGCTATTTCCAGAAGTTCGAGGCGAAGCAGCGCTCGCTGCCGGTACGCGTGGCGGTGTGGGGCGCGATCTGGGCGCATGCACTGATGCTGGTGCCGCGCCTGCTGCGCAGGTCGTTGTAGAGCCGAGCCCACGCTCGGCTCAGGCAACAATCCAGCCGGGCGTGGGCCCGGCTCTACGGAAGGCGGGCGCGCCCACGGTTCACGCCGCCGGGCGCATAATCCGCCCCATGCCTATCATCCAGTCCCTGCTCGACACCGACCTGTACAAGTTCACCATGATGCAGGCGGTGCTGCACCAGCACCCCGGTGCCCAGGTGCAGTACCGGTTCAAGTGCCGCACGCCCGGCATCGACCTGGCCCATTACATCGACCAGATCGACGAAGAGATCGACCACCTGTGCAGCCTGCGTTTCAGCGACGCGGAGCTGGATTACATGCGTGGCCTACGCTTCGTGAAGCCCGACTTCGCCGATTTCCTCGGCCTGTTCCACCTCGACCGCAAGTACATCCAGCTGCGCGCGTCGAAGGCCGTGCCCGGCGAGATCGAACTGGACATCACCGGCCCGTGGCTGCACACCATCCTGTTCGAAGTGCCGCTGCTGGCGATCATCAACGAAGTCTGGTTCCGCAACACCACCACCGCCGACTTCGCCGAAGGCGAGCGCCGCCTGCAGGCCAAGGCCGCGCTGCTGCGCGATACCCCCGGTTTCGAACAGTGCCGCATCGCCGACTACGGCAGCCGTCGCCGCTACTCGCGCGACTGGCACGCGCGCCTGCTGCCGCTGCTGCGCGATGCACTGGGCCCGCAGCTGGTCGGCACCAGCAACGTGCACTTCGCCCGCCTGTATGGCATGACCCCGCACGGCACCATGGCCCATGAGTATCTGCAGGCCTTCCAGGCGCTGGGCCCACGCCTGCGTGACTCGCAGGTGGCGGCGCTGGAATCGTGGGCACGCGAGTATCGCGGCGACCTCGGCATCGCGCTGTCCGACGTGGTCGGCCTGAATGCGTTCCTGCGCGACTTCGATATGTACTTCTGCAAGCTGTTCGACGGTGTCCGCCACGATTCTGGCGATCCGTTCGACTGGGGCGACCGCATGCTGGCGCACTTCCAGCAGCGCCGCGTCGATCCGCGCAGCAAGGTGCTGGTGTTCAGCGATGGGCTCGACATCGCCAAGGTCATGCGCCTGTACGACTACTTCCGTGGTCGCTGCCAGGTCGCGTTCGGCGTCGGCACCCACCTGACCAATGATCTGGGTCCGACGCCGCTGAACATCGTGATCAAGATGGTCCGCTGCAACGGCCAGCCGGTGGCCAAGCTCAGCGATTCGCCGGGCAAGAGCATGTGCGACGACCCAGGCTACCTGGCCTACCTGCGCCAGGTGTTCGAGCTGCCGCAGCCGGAGTAGCTCCGGCCTGCAGGGCTTACAGGTAGTCGACCACCACCAGGTAGGCGCCCTGCAGCGGCTGCTGCTTCGAAGCCTGCACGCTGTAGCGCTCGGAGAAGGCGATATCGCCGGCGCGCATCGCGCTGGCCGACACCGACAGCTTCTGGCCCTGGCGCTTGCCGTCGCGCAGCGTCGCGGCTTGGCCATCGGCCAGCGCCGTCACAGCCACCGTCGAGCCCTTCGCCGACGGCGGACAGGCGGCCAGGCTCAGTTCGCCCTGGGACAGGTTCGTCATGCAGCCCGGCTCGGCGATACGGCCGCTGAAACGAATGCTGCCGCTGCTGGCTTGGGCCAGCGCACTGACGGACATCAGGGCCACGCACAGCAGAAGGGAGGTTCTCATGACACGTTCTCTGGTTCGGTGTGTCCTAGTTAGCGACAGGTTCGATCCGTCTTTAATAGGACAAGTCCGAATCTGCTAGGGCCATCACCAAGAAAGAGTGATGCGCATCAAATAAGGCGATTTCCACCTGAAAAATGCCGGTTTTCGCGTCGGCTCGACACACCGCTCAACGTGTCATCCGGCGGCACTCGCGGCCTGGTCGCCTCGCCGTCAAGTCCCCCACGCCCGCCCAGGCCCGATTTCGCTTAACACGTCACAATTACAGCGTCAATGAATTGGCGTTCAGAAAAATAATGAGACTTTCATCACAGTTGTGCATATACTTGCGTCACGGATTCAGGGGAAGGTATGTCCGAGTCCGGCCACAGGTGAGACGCAAGGATGGGTCTTGTTAGCCCGGCAGTGCTCCTTGCTTCCTCCTCTACTTCTCATCTCTTCAGTAGGGTTAGGTAAAAGCGAATGCACAAGATCAACCTCATCGCCGCTCTGATGCTGGCCGCCGCTCCGCTGGCCGCCAACGCCGCCGACGGCACCATCACCTTCAATGGCAAGGTCACCGACAAGACCTGCACCATCTCGACCCCGGGCGGCAAGGACTTCTCCGTCAACCTGCCGACCGTGTCCAAGAACACCCTGGCCGTCGCCGGTAACGTTGCGGGCCGTACCCCGTTCGCCATCAACCTGACCAAGTGCAGCGCCGGCAACGTCGCTACCTACTTCGAGCCGGGTTCGACCGTCGACTTCAACACCGGCCGCCTGCTGAACCAGGCCTCGGCCAACGCTGCCACCAACGTGCAGCTGCAGCTGCTGGGTTCGAACAACCAGGTCCTGGCGATCAAGGCTGCCGGCGCTGGCCAGCCGCAGACCAACTCGCAGTGGGTCACCGTCGGCACCGACGGCTCGGCCGATCTGAACTACTACGCTGAGTACTACGCCACTGCCGCCGCCACCCCGGGCGACGTCACCAGCAGCGTCAAGTACACGATCATCTACAACTGATCGTAGCCGTACCCGCATTGGCCGGCGTACGCGCCGGCCAATGCCCCTCGGCCTTTGGCCACACCCCTCGAGCGTAGTACTTCCGATGAAAGCATTCTTTCCCCGGGCGCTGCTGCTGGCAGCGTTCACGCTGCCCTTCTGCCAGAACGCTCTGGCTGGCGTGGTGGTCAACGGCACGCGTGTGATCTATCCGGCGCAGGCGCGCGAAGTCACTGTGCAGGTCGACAACGTGGGCGAATCGCCGGCGCTGGTCCAGGCCTGGATCGACAGCGGCGACGCCAACCAGACCGCCGATACCAGCGATGCCCCGTTCGTACTGACGCCGCCGATCGCGCGCGTCGAACCGGGCCGCAGCCAGGCGCTGCGCGTGATCTTCTCCGGTGCGCAGCTGCCGACCGACCGTGAGTCGGTGTTCTGGCTGAACGTACTGGACGTACCGCCGTCGCCCGACAACGCCGACAGTGGTGACCAGAATTACCTGCAGGTCGCGTTCCGTTCGCGGCTGAAGCTGTTCTACCGGCCGCAGGGCCTGAAGGGCGTCGCCAACGACGCGCCGGCCGCGCTGCGCTGGACCCGTTCGGGCGACCGCCTGCGGGTGGAAAACCCGAGCCCCTTCCACGTGACGCTGGCGGAAGTGCATGCCCTCACCGGCAGCAGTGAGAAGACCGTCGAGGACAAGGGCGCGATGGTCGCGCCGAAGCAGAGCCTGGAGTTCATCGCACCCGCGGGTTCCGACCAGGTCCGCTTCATCACCATCAACGATTACGGCGGCCGGGTGGAGCACACGATCCGCCTCGGCAGCACCGGGGGCTGAACGCGCCGCGCGGGCCGTGGGCCTGCGCATCCCGCCACCGCCGCCGTGCGGCGAATTGAAGGAATGTCAGTGTGATCGGAAACAGATTGACATTGTCGATCCATCAGGCGATCTGCCTGCTGGTTGCTGGCGTGGCCTGCCCAGGATGGGCGCTGGCTGCCCCGGCCAATCTCGGCGAACAGGCGCTGATGGCGCAGAGCGGTGCGGCCAATGCGCGTGCACCCGAGTCGGCCCAGTTCAACTCCAGCTTCCTGTCTGGCCAGGCCAAGCAGGTCGATCTGGCGTCCTTCAGCAATGGCAACCCGATGGTGGCCGGCACCTACCGTGTCGACGTCTACGTCAACGGTGGCTGGCAGGGGCGCCGCGACCTGCAGTTCAAGGCGGATGAGCAGGGCCGCGTCGACGCCTGCCTGCCGCTGCCGATGCTGGAAGAAATGGGTGTGGATAGCGAGGCCGTGCTGCTGCAGCAGGACCCGACGCTGCCGACCGACAAGACCAGCTGCGTGCCGGTGCAGCGGCGCATGGCCAATGCCTACGGCATCTATGACAGCGGCAACCTGCGCTACGACCTCAGCATCCCGCAGGTGTTCCTGCGTCGCGAGGCGCGCGGCTACGTCAATCCGTCGCTGTGGGACCGCGGCATCAATGCCGGCTTCGTCGGCTACAGCTTCAATGCCATCGACAGCGACAGCCGCGTCGAAGGTGGCCAGCGCAACCGCAGCGCCTACCTCGGCCTCAACGCCGGCCTGAACCTGGGGGGCTGGCAGTTCCGCCATGATTCCAACCTGACCTGGTCCGAGGGCGACGGCCGCCATTGGCAGAGCATCGCCACCTATGCACAGCGTGGCATCCCGCAGGTGCGCGGCATGCTCACCATCGGTGAGGCCTACACCACCGGCGAACTGTTCGATTCGATCGGCTACCGGGGTGCCAGCCTGGCCAGCGACGACCGCATGCTGCCCGACTCGCTGCGCGGCTACGCGCCGGTCGTGCGCGGTATTGCCGAAACCAATGCACGCGTTGAAGTGCGCCAGAACCAGCAGCTGATCTACTCTTCCACCGTCTCGCCGGGCAGCTTCGTCATCGACGACCTGTACCCGACCGGTTACGGCGGCGACCTGGAAGTGAGCGTGATCGAGGCCGATGGCCGCCGCCGCGACTTCAAGGTGCCGTTCGGTTCGGTGCCGCAGATGCTGCGCGAAGGCGTGTCGCGCTATTCGCTGACCGCCGGCCAGGTACGCAACAAGCTGCTGGCCGACGAGCCGTGGCTGGTGCAGGGCACCTACCAGCGCGGCATCGGCAACCAGCTGACCCTGTATGGCGGCACTGCGCTGAGCGACGGCTACCTGTCGCTGCTGTACGGTGTCGGCCTGTCCACGCCGGTCGGCGCGTTCGCCGCCGACGTCACCCATGCACGCACCTCGTTCGACCACTATGGCGACCACACCGGTGCCAGCGTGCGCTTGAGCTACAGCAACATGATCGGCGAGACCGGGACCAACCTGACCCTGGCCGCCTACCGCTATTCGACCGAAGGCTTCTACAGCCTGCAGGACGCGCTGTACGGCCGTGACTCGGACAAGCGCGGCATCGATCCGACCACCCGTGGCCGTCAGCGCAGCCAGTTCCAGGTGACCCTGAACCAGCCGCTGGGCCGCCGTGGCGGTGCGCTGTACGTGACCGGCTCGGTGCGTGACTTCTACGACCGTTCCGGCACCTCCAAGCAGTACCAGGTGGGCTACAACAACGCCTGGCGCTCGGTGAACTACGGCTTCTCGGCACTGCGCACCGAAGAAGGCGTGCTCGGCCGTTCCGACACCCAATACCTGCTGTCGATGAGCGTGCCGCTGGGCCGTGGCACCCACCCGGTGTCGTTCAGCGCCGATCTCGGTGCGCGCGACCGCGGTGGCTACGACAACAGCCGCGTCGGCATCACCGGTTCGGCGGGCGTCGACAACAACTTCAGCTACGGCGTGGCCCTGTCCGATTCCCGCGAGGGCGGCACCACCGCGGTCGGCAATGCCGAGTACCGCAGCCGCTACTCCGCGTTGAACGCCACCTACAGCCACTCGCGTGATTTCCGCCAGGCCTCGGTCGGCGCCAATGGCAGCGTGGTGGTGCACCCGGGTGGTTTCACCTTCACCCCGCAGCGTGGCGACACCATGGTGCTGGTCGAAGCGCCGGGCGCGCGCGACGCGATCGTCAGCAACGCCCCGGGCCTGCGCGTCGATGGCCGGGGCTATGCCGTGGTCCCGTACGTGTCGCCGTACCGCCTCAACACCGTCACCCTCGACCCGCAGGGCATGGCCCACGACGTCGAGCTGGAAAGCACCAGCCAGTCGATCGCGCCGTTCGCCGGTGCCATCAGCTACCTGCGCTTCGATACCCGCAAGGGCAACGCGCTGCTGATCCAGGTGCGCAATACCGATGGCCGCAGCATGCCCTTCGGTGCGCAGGTCAAGGACGAGCAGGGCCAGCCGGTGGGCATGGTCAGCCAGGGCGGCCGCCTGTACGTGCGCAGTGAACAGAACCAGGGCCGCCTGCTGGTGGAGTGGGGCGCTGGCGCCGACCAACGCTGCACCATCGATTACCAGGTTCCGGCGGGCGCCGATGCGTCCAAGACCGGCTTCATCCCGCTGGAGGCAGCATGCCGATGATTTCTTCCCGTGGCCGCAAGGCTCTGACAGCGCTTGCGATGCTGTGCGGCGTACTGCTGGCCCAGCAGGCCAGTGCATCGTGCAGCCTGAATTCCTCGTGTTTCACAGCCCAGGACGTCACCATGGACATGGGCCAGATCGTGATCCTGCCCAGCACGCCGGTCGGCGGCGTGATCAAGGAAATCAGCGAATCGATCACTCAACGTGATGGCGTGGCGAGCTGTGATTGGAGCGGCGGCTACTCTCGCGGTGAGTACGTCAACGCAGCGCAGCAGCGTCCGGTGCCCGGTTTTGCGAACACCTATGAAACCGATGTCCCCGGCGTTGGCATCAAGCTGTTCCGCGATTCGGGGACGATCCAGGCCTACTACCCGCACAGCATTCCGTTCAACGGTGGGGCGAGGATCAATCTCAATGGCGGTCGATTCCGCATCCAGCTGATCAAGACAGCCGCGCAGACCGGTTCCGGCGTGATCGCGCCGAACGGTCGCTTCACTACCTACTATTTCGATGGCGATGGCAGCCGTCGCCCGGTGCTGACCTCCACCTTCAAGGGCTCCGGCACCACCGTGGTCAGCCCGACCTGTGAAGTGCAGGCCGGCAGCCGCAACATTGCCGTCGATTTCGGCAGCGTGCCCAACACCACCTTCACCGGTGTCGGCTCCAAGGCCGTTGATCGCGACTTCGAGATCCGCCTGAACTGCCAGGGCAGCAATGTCGCCCAGTACCAGAGCAAGATCGGTATCCGCCTGGATGCCGACCAGGACAGCTCGAACATGCCCGGCGTGCTGAAGCTCAGCGCAGCCAGCAACAGCGCCACCCGCATCGGCATCCAGATGGTCCAGCGCGATGGCACCACCGAGCGTGAAGTGCGCTTCGGCCAGACCATCAACGTCGGCACGACCGCGCCGGGAACCAGCGTGATGGCGCTGCCGCTGCGCGCGCGCTATGTGCAGACCCAGGCGGGCACGGTCGGTGCCGGTGTCGCGAACGGCCAAGCCACGTTCACCATCCAGTACGAGTAAGACGGCCGCGAGCCGCCGCCCCTGCTGCGTTTCACCGCAACGTCGCCCGTTCCACGGGCGGCGTTGACTGCGTCTTGATCTTCCAGCGATGAAGATCAATGCCACGGCGCGCGTACCACCACACGAATGTGATGTACGTCGCGAATTTGGAGTTCCCTCATGAGGTGACCGTCTCCTGCCTGCGGGTATTGGACGGCAGCGCCGAAAGGATCCAGACGTGGCCACTGCTGTTTGCCCCCTTCCGCGTCGGCCTTCGGGAGCGCTCCGGTGAAGGTCCTGTCGGTGTTCGGCACGCGGCCGGAAGCGATCAAGATGGGGCCGCTGGTGCGGGCCCTGGCCGAGGCTGCGGACATCGAATCGCTGGTCTGCATCACCGGCCAGCACCGGGCGATGCTCGACCAGGTGATGTCACTGTTCGAGATCACAGCCGACCATGACCTTGATGTCATGGTCCCCAACCAGACCCTCAATGGCTTGTGCTCCAGGCTGTTCGAGCGGCTTGACGCGCTCTACACGCAGGTCCGCCCGGACTACGTGCTGGTGCACGGCGATACCACCACGGCGATGACCGCCGCCTTGGCGGCCTTCCACCACCGCATTCCGATCGGCCATGTCGAGGCAGGACTGCGTACCGGCGACATCAACCGGCCGTGGCCGGAGGAGATGAACCGGCGGGTGATCGATGTGGTCGGTCACCAGCTGTATGCGCCCACGCCCGGCTCGCGCGCCAACCTGGCCCGTGAGCATCTGGGCGGGCAGATCCTGGTCACCGGCAACACCGTCATCGATGCCCTGCAGCAGACCGTGCAGCGCCTGGATGCCGATCCGGCCCTGCGTGCGCAGGCCGACGAACCGTTCCACATGCTCGACCCGGGCCGCCGCCTGTTGCTGGTCACCGGCCACCGTCGCGAGAGCTTCGGCCAGGGCTTCGAGGATATCTGCCGTGCGCTGGCCGAGCTGGCGCGGCGGCCGGACCTGCAGGTGCTGTACCCGGTACACCTCAATCCGAACGTGCAGGGCCCGGTCAACGCCCACCTCGGCAACCTCGACAACGTGCACCTGGTGCCACCGCAGGACTACCTGCGCTTCGTGCGACTGATGCAGCGCGCCGATGTCATCCTCACTGACTCCGGTGGCGTGCAGGAAGAAGCGCCGGCATTGGCCAAGCCGGTGCTGGTGATGCGCGAGGTCACCGAGCGCCCGGAGGCGGTCGAGGCCGGCGTGGTGACGCTGGTCGGCACCACCCCCGCGCACATCGTCGAAGGGGTCAACGCCGCACTGGCACAGCCACCACGGCCGACCCGCTTCGACCCCGATGCCAGCCCGTACGGCGATGGCCGTGCCAGTGCACGCATCGTCGCCGCCCTGCGTGGCGCCCCCCTTCCCGAATTCTCGCCCGGTCTCCGCAGCGGCGGTGCCGCCCACCACCCTTCCGATGAAGTGACGCCATGACCCAGACCGGCCGCTCTCCCTTGTTTGCTTCCGCTGCCGCGTTCGTCCTGTCGGGCGTGGTCGGCGGTGCCCATGCCGCCGACAACGTCGCCGGCCAGTTCGCCGAATGGAGTGGCGACAGTACGGTGAGCCGGCAGATGACCCTGCGTGAACTCGGTGTCCGCCAGCCGCTGGTGCTGAGCGGGCAGGAGAGCCAGCGCGAGGTCTATCTGCCGGTACCGGCCGGCGTCGCCACCCGCGATGCGCAGCTGCAGCTGGACGGGCGCTATGTGCGCGGCCACGCGGGCCGTACGTCTGGCCTCTGGTCGGTCGATGGCGACCCGGTCGCGGCGCGCTCGATCACCGACGCGCAGGGCGACGCCAGCCAGTTGCTGGCCATTGATGGCGAGCCCCGCCAGAACGGCTTCGTGCGGGTCGGCGTCGGCTGGTGGTCGATCGTCTCCGACTACCCGTGTGCCGACCAGAGCGCACCGGCCAACGTGCTGCGCTTGTCGCCGGATTCCCGCTTCAGCTACCGCTTTGATGGTCGGGCCGTGGATACCGTGGCCAAGGCCTGGGGCGCACTGCCGCCGCAGGTGCGCCTGCTGGTGGATGGCAAGGCGCTGCAGGCCCCCATCTATGACGCGGCCTGGCGCATTGGCGCGGCCCTGCAGGCCGGTGGCAAGCAGGTGCAGGTGGTGGCACTGCCCAAGGTCGGTGACAGCCTCGACCTGACCGGCATCAGCATCCCGGCCAGCCTGCAGGGGGTGCCCGCTTATGCCGCGTTGGCCGCAGGCGAGCGCGCGCATGCGATCAAGGATCTGGCCGAAGTGGGGGCACTGCTGTCGCTGCGTGACAGTGGGCCGCTGGCTGCCGATGTGATGATCGGCAGCGACGCATTGCGCGCTGGCGTGCGCACGGCACTGGATGCGCTGGCCGCACAGGTTGCCACCGCTGGCGCTGACGCGGGCACGGCGTTCGCCGCGTGGCGCGGTACCGACATGGGCGGCCTGGAAAAGCCCGCGGCCACCGCCTCGGTCAGCGTGGTGGCCGTTGCCGGCCGTCCGACGCTGGTGGTCGATCCGGCGTCGGCAGGCAAGGTCGCCGGGCTGTTCGCCGAACAGTGGCGCGCCTATGCCCTGGGCCGCAGCCTGCAGGTCAGCGCAGCCGCAACGCCGAAGCTCGAGGGCGACCAGGTACTGCTGAGCCGGCTCGGCAGCATCGCCGGCACGATGGATGTGGTTACCCGCGCCGATCGCAGCGCCAGCTTCGACCTCGGCGCGCTGTCGGCTGATGGGCGCCTGCCCGGGGAAGTGGTGGTCGATGTCTCGGCGGCGCCCAACGCAGCCGGGCAGGGCGCCGTGGCCACGATCTACTTCAACGATTACCTGCTGGGGGGCAAGGTGCTTCCGGCCAACGGCCAGCCGCAACGGTTGGTGGCCAAGGTGCCGGCCTATGCACTGTCGGCGCGCAACGAGATCCGCATCGGTTTCCTGCGCCAGCCGGCACGCCCCTATTGCCACGATCCGGCCACCGGCTATCCGGTCTCGATCCTGCCCAGCAGCCACCTGACCCTGGCCAAGCGTTCGCTGGCCAGCGACTTCGTCGGCGCCAGCAGCCAGTTGTCGCGCGGCAACCAGGTATTCGTGCCAAGTACCTGGTTGCAGAACGCACCGGCATCGCTGGGCAAGGTGATCGCGGTGGCCAGCGCGGTAGGCGCATCGCCGGAAGCGTCGGAACTGAAAGTCGTCGATGCCGGTGCCGCAGTCAGCCCGGGGGCGCCGTGGCTGGCGTTCGGCGTCGCACCGTCCGGTCTCGACGTGGCCGGCCTGAAGGACGGCCACCTGCTGATCGGCGGCACGCCGCAGCCGTTGCTGGATGTCAGTGGCCTGGACCACGCCGCGGTGGTCCAGGTCGGCACGTCCGGCGGCCAGCTGGGCGTGTTGTACAGCGACCTGGGCACGCAGGCCCCCGTATTCGGCCCGCCGTTCCGGCTGCTGCGCGGTGATCTTGCCGTGCTCGACGGCACGGGGATCGTGCGCGATTTCGACCGCCAGGATCCCTACGGAAGCCGTGTTGCCCAGGGCGGCAATCCGCAATCGAAGTGGGAACGGCACATGGTCTGGTTGCTGCTGCTGGTCGGCGTGATCGTGTTCGCGCTGCTGGCCGCCCGCGTCACCCAGGTGCGCCGCCGCAAGTCCGCCAACGCAGGGCACTGATCCACCGTGGACGGTCTGTTCTGGAACATCCAGCTGGCCAACTACTACGCCGCCCTGGAAACCACGGCGGCGGCGGTGGCCGTGCTGATCCTGATCTCCAGCCTCGATGACCTGTTCATCGACGTCTGGTACTGGGTGCGCGAAAGCTGGCGCGCGCTGACCATCAAGCGCCGCGCCGCGTACCGGCCACTGACCCAGGAAGACCTGGTGCAGCGGCCGGAACAACCGCTGGCGATCATGGTGCCGGCGTGGATGGAGTACGACGTCATCGCGCAGATGGTCGAGAACATGATCAACGTGCTCGATTACCGCGAGTACGTCGTGTTCGTCGGCACCTATCCCAACGACCAGCAGACCATCGACGAAGTCGAGCGCATGCGCCGCCGCTACAAGCGCCTGCGCCGCGTGGAGGTGCCGCATGACGGGCCCACCAGCAAGGCCGACTGCCTGAACTGGCTGATCCTGGCGATCTTCGACTACGAGAAGCGCCACGACATCGAGTTCGCCGGGGTGATCCTGCACGACAGCGAGGATGTGCTGCACCCGATGGAGCTGCGCTTCTACAACTACCTGCTGCCGCGCAAGGACATGATCCAGCTGCCGGTTACCTCGCTGGACCGCGAATGGTACGAACTGGTTGCCGGTGTCTACATGGACGAGTTCGCCGAATGGCACGCCAAGGACCTGGTCGTGCGCGAAAGCGTTTCCGGCATGGTGCCATCGGCTGGGGTGGGTACCTGCTTCTCGCGGCGCGCGCTGCTGGCGTTGAGCGCACAGACCGACAACCAGCCTTTCAACACCGACAGCCTCACCGAGGACTACGACGTCGGTGCGCGGCTGGCGGCAATGGGCATGCAGTCGATCTTCGCGCGCTTTCCGGTGCAGTTCCGCGTGCGCCGGCCGTCGTGGTTCGGCTGGGGGCCGGTACGCGAGCGCACCCAGCAGATGGCGCTGTGCGTACGCGAGTACTTCCCCGACAACTTCCGTGCGTCATACCGGCAGAAGGCGCGCTGGGTGCTGGGCATCGGCCTGCAGAGCTGGGAGTCGCTGGGCTGGCGCGGCTCGCTGGCCACCAAGTACCTGCTGGCGCGTGACCGCAAGGGCATCATCACCTCGTTTGTCAGCATCATCGCCTACCTCATCTTCCTGCAGCTGCTGCTGTTCTGGCTGCTGAAGATGATCGGGCTGTGGACGATGCAGTTCCCCAGCGTGTTCCAGGCCGGCACCTGGCAGATGAATGTGGCACTGCTGACCACCGCAGCGCTGGCGACGCGCGTCGTGCAGCGCTTCTACTTCGTCAACCGGTTGTACGGCTGGGAGCACGCGTTGATGTCGATCCCGCGCATGGTGGTCGGCAACATGATCAATTTCATGGCCACCGCACGCGCGTGGAAGATGTTCCTGGCCTACCTGCTGTTCGGCAAGCGCATGGTCTGGGACAAGACCATGCACGATTTTCCTGATGCCGCTCAGCTGGTGCAGACCCGCAAGCAGCTGGGCGAACTGTTGACCACCTGGCAGGCGGTAGAGCCCGAACGCCTGCAGCAGGCGCTGGACCAGCAGCATGCCGGCCGGCAGCAGCCACTGGGGCGCATCCTGCTCACCCAGGGTTGGCTGGATGATGAAACGCTGGCCGAGGCCATTGCTTTCCAGGGCGACCTGCAGCGCGCCGTGATCGATGTGGACTACCTGCGCGCCTGCCAGTTCCCGGTCAGTGCCGATGCCTGCGTGCAATGGCGCATGCTGCCGCTGCCACCACGCCAGGAGGGAACCCTGCGGCTGGCCGTGGCCAGTCCGCTGCCCGAGGACGCCGTGGCATTGCTGAAGCAGGAAACGCGCAGCGACCACATCGAACAGAGCATTGCCCGCGAAAGCGAGATCAACGCAGGCCTGCGCCTGATCGGCGGCGACCGGGAATGGCAGCTGGACACGGTGCCCTTGCTGGGGGACCTGCTGGTGGAGATGCGCCTGATCGACCACGCGCGCTTCGAGATTGCACTGGATGAGTACAAGCCGCAGCGCGATGGACGCATCGGCGACTACCTGGTCAAGCAGGGCATCACCACCGAAGAGGCCGTGGCCCAGGCCATGCAGGAGCAGCGCCGGCGTGCGGCCGCGCTGCAGTCACCGCCTCCCGGAGCCTTGCCGGCATGAAGACCACGCTGCTGTCCACCGTCATCGCTGTCGCCCTGGCGACGGCCGCCGCGCCGGTACAGGCGCAGGCCGAGGCGCCACTGCCACTGTCCGGGGCTGCCTACCGCATCGCCGAGCAGGCGTTTGCCGCCTACGAGCGCGGTGATTACGCCGCGGCCTACCAACAGTCCAGCGAAGCGATCCGGCTGCGCCCCGACGTGGTGCGCCTGCGGTTGCTGCAGATCTATGCGTTGCAGAAACTCGGACGGCGTGCCGAAGCGCAGCAGCAGGCACGGCGTGCGCTGGATGCAGGCCTGAAGGATCCGGCCCTGCCCGCGCTGGCCGCCGCTGCGCCCAGTGCGGCCGCACGTGGGGCGGGTAGCGCGGCGGTGCCGCGTGCACCCGCGGCGGTGGCCGACCGCAACAGCAGGCAGGCCTACGCGCTGGCCACCGCCGCCTATGCGGCCTATGACGCCGGGCAGATGGCGGCAGCAGCCCGCGACGCGGAGCAGGCCTTCCGCCAGCAACCGAAGCAGGGGGCCTGGGCGCTGCTGTGGGTAGCCGCACTGGAGGCACAGCAGCAGCCCGAACAGGCGGACGCCGCGATCGGCACCGCGTTGCAGCTGGGCGCACCCAATGTCGAGGAATTGCGCGCGCGGCGCATGACACTGGCTCGCCAGCGTGCGCTGCTGCTGGCACAGCAGGCCTACCAGTCGCTGTCTGCCGGTGATGATGCCGCCGCGATCGCGCAGGCCCGCGACGCGGTGGAGCTGGCCCCCGACGTCGCGTCGTACCGGTTGCTGCTGATCACCGCGCAGTTGCAGGGCGATCAGCTGGCCGCTGCCGAGCGCAGTGCCGATCAGGCGCTGCATGCGGATGCCGGCGACCTCAATGCACGGGTCATGCGCGGCTACCTGCGCCAGCGCCAGGGCGACACCGCGCAGGCCAACGAGGATTTCGATGCCGCGCTGGCGATGCCCGGGCAGCCCGCGCAGCAGCGCAATGTGCGCCTGCTGGCGGTGGATGCGGCGCTGGCCGCGGGTGATCGGGTGCGCGCGGCCGCACTGCTGGCACCCTTGCAGGTGGCGGTGCCGGCCGGTGAGGGGGATGTACGGGGGCAGCATCTGCTGCAGCAGGGCATCGAGCAACGCGCCAGGGCGATCCGCTCCAGTCGCGAACTCTCTCGCATCAGCGTCCAGGCCTATCCGGCCCCCGTCCAGCATTGCCAGTCCGGTGATACCGGCAACGCCTGCGAGCTGATGCCGGCCGACCTGCAGGGCGATGGTGGTGCCGCGCAGCGTGCCTACGCTGCCTACGCGCGCCAGGACTACGCCGAGGCCATCGGTGAGGCGCGGCAGGCCGTGCAGTTCGCACCGGACGACGCGAAACTGCAGGGCCTGCTGACCACGACCCTGGCGGCGGGCAACCGCGCCGAACAGGACGAGGCACGGCAGCGCCTGGATGCGGCGCTGGCACAGCATCCTGGTGACGCGGGCGCACTGATGCAGCGCGGCTACCTCAACCAGAAGGTCCGCGAGCCGGCGCGTGCGCTGGCCGACTTCCGCGCCGCCGAGGCCACCGGCAAGGCGCCGAAAAGCGTGGTGCTCGACCAGGCCTACGCCAGCGCAGCCAGCGGCGACCATCCACAGGCGGTGACGCTGCTGCGTAGCGCCATTGATCGCGCCGATGCCGGCGAGCTGACACTGGATGAGCACCAGCGCTACAACGTGCGCAATGCCATCGCCAACTATTCGCGCGAGTGGGGCGTGATCGCCTCAGCCGGTTTCCGGGGGGCGCGCCAGGCGGCGACCAATGTCGGCGGCGCAGCGATCAGCACGCCGGGAGACTCGGTGTTCAGTACGCTGGAGGCGTTCTGGCGGCCCCCGGCCTTCAACGACCAGCATGGCACGCTGGAACTCTACGCACGCCTGCTCAACACGCTGTACGACGAGGGCGGCACCTACGAATCGATCCGCGCGGTAGATCCATGCACCGGTGAATCGACACCGGATGCGCGCGCTCGTGCCGAGCGCCTCAGTCATTCGCGTTCGACCACCGGCTGGCCGTCCACCATCGCCTCGTTCGGCCTGCGCTACGCCTTTGGCCAGACCGGGCTCAGTGCCGGCATCGAGCGTCGCCAGTTCCTCGGCAGCGCCACCCACCAGGGCGAGGTCTATCCGGCCTCGGCCGCAGTGCAGTGCCGCCTGCAGCTGGCACTGAATCCGCCATTGGAGTCCAGCACGCTGGCGCGCTACCGGCTGGCCAGTGGTTCCGGAGGATGGATGTCCTACCTGACCTACGGCTACTACCACGGGACCGATCTGCGCACCGATGTGAACCAGTGGTGGATGGTCAGTGGCTATGCGCAGGGCGGCTATACCTGGGACGACAACGGCGCCACCTTCACCCTTGACGCGCTCGATGCCAACGGCACGCCGGTGCGGCGGATCGGCGATGCCAACGGGCGGCTGCACCGCGAACAGTGGTTTGCCGCCGGTGAACTGCGTGCGGGGCGCAGTTTCCGCTTCGGCGCCGGGCAGACGCATTGGGTCGTCACGCCCTACGTGGTGGTCGGTGCCGATTGGCTGGACCAGCGTTCGCGGGTGCGCGACCTGCGCATGGCACCGTTCCCGCCGCAGTCGTTCGCGCTCAATGACAGCCAGCACAGCTGGTCACTCGGCGCGGGGCCGGGCGCGGGCCTGCGCTACTGGTTCCGCGAGGACCACTACAACACGCCACGCTCCTACCTGGACCTGACCGTGCAGTACCGCTTTGCGATCGGCGGAGGTGATACGCAGCGCGCCAAGGGCTTGTTCGCCACCGCCATCCTCTATTACTGAGGCAGGCCCCAGCCCCGCCGCAGCGCTGCGGCCTGTGGGGTGTCCTGGGTCAGCCACGGCTCCAGTGCATAGACCAGCACGTGTTGCGCGCCGCTGTCGCGTGCCCACGCAAGCTGCTTCTGGATGCGCGCGGCACCGGCGGTTTCGCCCTTGAATCCGCTGCCGTCGGCAGGGCCGCCGGTCAGTTCGCGGAACAGTTCGACGATCGCATCGAATCCGACGCCGTGTGCGTGGAAATGATCAAGCAGCGGTTGCAGCTGCTGCACGTTGCCGGCGCCGGCAACCCCCACGCCATCCTGCACCATCGGCCGCACCGCGGCCTGTGCCAGCACGGCCTGCCACAACGTGACGAGGTTGCCATCGGTCTGCAGCCGGCTGAAGTAGCAGGAGATCGCGCAGTCACCGCCGCGAGCGCTGGCGGCCTGTACCAGCCCGCGCAGCCACTGCGCCAGCCATTGCTGGCGGGCCGGATCGGCCCAGTGGTACTGCTCCAGTTCGTAGGGGAGGTACCAGCCTCCGAAGGCCGGCTGCTGTGCCCAGGGTGCCTGTGCCAACCAACGGCGCGCCTGCGCCAGGCTGTCGGCCAGGAAGGCTTGCAGCGAAGCATCGTCGGCGCCGATCACCTGCCACCAGCGCTGCTGGAAGGGCAGGCCGACACGGAGGTGGATGTTGTTCTCGCTGGCTGCGGTGAACAGCTGTTGCAGGCTGCTGTCGGGCAGTGTCCAGTCGCCGTCGCTGCCACCGAGGATGCCGGCCCATTGCAGTACCAGCTGCCGGCAACCGAGCGTGCGTGCAAGCGTCAACGAGCGCTGCCAGTCGGCCAGGCCCCACTGCAGGTGGCTGCGCCACGGCTGCAGGAAGGTGCCATCCACCTGCACCGGCAGCGAGCAGCCGGGAAGGGTGGCGAGCGTACCGGCCAACGGCGCCAGCACGGCCGCGCGCAGCAAGCGCCGGCGCAACGGCGAAGACGGATCAGTGGGAAGGGCAGGTGGAACCATGCCGGCATCATCCCAGAGCGCCGTGCGCGGCAGGTGAACCCAGCAACTGGTGATGCCGGCCGCTGGCCGGCATCACCGTGTGCCTACTCCAACGCGTAGCGCAGGGTGAACAACACCGCCACCAGCCATACCGCCGGATGCACTTCGCGCCAGCGGCCGGTGCCTGCCTTCAGCGCGGCGTAGGCGATGAAACCGAATGCCAGACCGTTGGCGATCGAATAGGTGAATGGCATCGCCAGCGCACACAACGCCGCCGGCACCGATTCGGTCAGGTCGCTCCAGTCCACTTCCACCAGTTCGCGCAGCATCAGGCCGGCCACGAACAGCAGTGCGGGCGCGGTGGCATAGCTGGGCACCATGGCCGCCAGTGGCGAGAACAGCAGCGCGGCCAGGAACAGTGCCGACACCACCAGCGCGGTCAGGCCGGTACGGCCACCGACCTGCACGCCCGATGCGCTTTCGGCGAAAGCCGTGGTGCTGCTGGTGCCCAGCATGGAGCCCGCCACGATCGCGGTGCTGTCGGCCAGCAGTGCACGGCCGAAGCGCTTCTGCGCGCCCGGCAGCTTCAGCAGGCCGGCGCGGCCGACCACGCCATAGAGGGTGCCGGTGGCATCGAACACTTCCACCAGCACGAACACCAGCACCACCTGCAGCAGTACCGCGATCGGCGCGCCGCCGTCATGGTGCAGCAGGCCCGGCAGGTCCAGCTGCAGGAAGGTCGGTGCCAGGCTCGGCGGCAGCGAGACCAGGCCCTGGTACTGCACGTCGCCCAGCGCCCAGCCGGCAGCGGTCACCGCCAGGATGCCGATCAGGATCGCGCCGCGGATGCGGCGCGCTTCCAGTACCGCAATCAGCAGGAAGCCGGCCAGCGCCAGCAGCGGGGGCGCCGTGTTCAACGGACCCAGCGCCACCAGTGTGTCTTCATTGCCGACGATCACGCTGGACTTCTGCAACGCGATGATCGCCAGGAACAGGCCGATGCCGGCCACGATCGCCGAGCGCAGCGACGAAGGAATGCCCGAGACCAGCCACGCGCGCACGCCGGTCAACGACAGCACCAGGAACACCAGGCCGGAGATGAACACCGCGCCCAGTGCCTGCTGCCAGGGCAGGCCGGCGGCGCCGACCACGGTGAAGGCAAAGAACGCGTTCAGGCCCATGCCGGGCGCCATGCCGACCGGGAAGTTGGCGGCCAGCGCCATCACTGCCGAACCCAGTGCAGCAGCCAAGCAGGTGGCCACGAACACCGCGCCCGCATCCATGCCGGTGGTGCCGAGGATCTCGGGGTTCACGAAGACGATGTAGGACATCGTCAGGAAAGTGGTGACACCGGCCAGCAGCTCGGTACGCACGGTGGTGCCGTGCTGCTGCAGCTGGAACAGGCGCTCGAACAGGGACATGGGTTCGCTCATGGGTAGATGCCGGCCGCTGGCCGGCATGCATGGTCGGTACACATTGCAAAAGGAGAAAGGCCGCGCGAGCGCGGCCTTTCCGGTTGCCTTATTTCAGCGCCTTGAAGCGCAGGCGCTTCGGCGCGGCGTCGTCGCCCATGCGGCGGCGCTTGTCTTCTTCGTACTCGCGGTAGTTGCCCTGGAAGAACTCCACGTGCGAGTCGCCTTCGAACGCCAGGATGTGGGTCGCGATGCGATCCAGGAACCAGCGGTCATGCGAGATGACGAAGGTGTTGCCCGGGAACTCCAGCAGCGCGTCTTCCAGCGCACGCAGGGTTTCGATGTCCAGGTCGTTGGACGGTTCGTCGAGCAGCAGCACGTTGCCACCCTGCAGCAGGGTCTTGGCCATGTGCAGGCGGCCACGCTCACCACCGGACAGCGAACCGACCATCTTCTGCTGGTCCTGGCCCTTGAAATTGAAGCGGCCGATGTAGGCGCGCGACTGGATCTCGATGCCATTGATGTTGAGGATGTCCAGGCCGCCGGCGATTTCCTGGAAGACGTTGTGGTTGCCTTCCAGCGCGTCGCGGCTCTGGTCCACGTAGGACAGCTTCACGGTCGGGCCGACCACGATCTCGCCGGTATCCGGCTTTTCCTGGCCGGTGATCATCTTGAACAGGGTCGACTTGCCGGCACCGTTCGGGCCGATGATGCCGACGATGGCGCCGGCCGGCACCAGGAAGCTCAGGTTGTCGAACAGCAGGCGGTCGCCGAACTTCTTGGAGACGTTCTTGAACTCCATCACCGCATTGCCCAGGCGCTCGCCCGGCGGGATGAAGATCTCATTGGTCTCGTTGCGCTTCTGGTAATCGACCGACTGCAGCTCTTCCAGGCGGGCCAGGCGGGCCTTGCCCTTGGTGCGGCCGCCCTTGGCGTTCTGGCGCGACCACTCCAGTTCCTTCTGGATCGCCTTCTGGCGAGCCTTCTCCTGGTTGTCTTCCTGCTTCAGGCGCTCGTCCTTCTGGGTCAGCCAGTCGGTGTAGTTGCCCTTCCACGGAATGCCGCGGCCGCGGTCCAGTTCCAGGATCCACTCGGCGGCGTTGTCCAGGAAGTAGCGATCGTGGGTGACCGCCACCACGGTGCCGGTGTAGCGCGCCAGGAACTGTTCCAGCCACTCCACCGACTCGGCGTCGAGGTGGTTGGTCGGTTCGTCGAGCAGCAGCATGTCCGGCTTCTGCAGCAGCAGGCGGCACAGCGCCACGCGGCGCTTTTCACCACCGGACAGCTTGCCGACGATGGCATCCCACGGCGGCAGGCGCAGCGCATCGGCGGCCACGTCCAGCTGGTTTTCCAGGGTGTGCGCGTCGCCCGCGGCCAGGATCGCTTCCAGGCGCTCCTGTTCCTTGGCCAGCGCGTCGAAGTCGGCGCCTTCCTCGGCGTAGGCGGCGTACACCGCTTCCAGCGCGGCCTGGGCCTGCAGCACTTCGCCCACGCCTTCCTCGACCGCTTCACGCACGGTCTTGGTCGGGTCCAGTTCCGGTTCCTGGGCCAGGTAGCCGACCTTGATGCCCGGCTGCGGGCGGGCTTCGCCCTCGAAATCGGTGTCCACGCCGGCCATGATCTTCAGCACGGTGGACTTGCCGGCGCCGTTCAGGCCCAGCAGGCCGATCTTCGCGCCCGGGAAGAACGACAGCGAGATGTCCTTGATGATCTGCCGCTTGGGCGGGACCACCTTGGACACGCGGTTCATGGTGTAGATGTATTGCGAGGACATGCGGTCTCCGTAGGCGCGGCCCTGCACCCGACCCGTCACGGGAACATCCCGTTGCGGCAGCGGGCACAGACTGAAATGGAATACCGCCAATTATAGCCGGAACCGGTTCCGGGCCGCGCCGGGCAGGGGCCGCCGGGCTGGCCGCGGGCTGAATACCCGGTCACAGTCCTGCAGTGGAAAGCGTTTCCAGCCGGAAACGGTTCAGATCGGGTGCGCAATATGGGCTCAACACCCACCCATGCAGAGGTCTGACATGCGCATCAATCGAGTAATGGCCAGTGCCGTGGCCTCTGTGCTGGCACTGGGCGCCGTGGCCCCGGCATTCGCCGACAACGACCATCGCCGCGATCACGACCGCCGTGAATGGCGCGAGGATCGCCGGGAGTGGCGCCAGGACCGCCGCGACTGGGAGCGCGACCGCCGCGAGGCCCGTCGCGACTGGGAACGCGACCGCCGCGACTGGCACCGCGACCATGACCGCTACTACCGCCCGGCACCGCCGCGCGTGGTCTATCGACCGGCCTACGGCCCGGGCTATGGCTGGAAGGTCGGCCACCGCTACCGCGACTACTACCGCGGCCCGATCTACGTGGTGAACGACTACCCGCGCTACAACCTGCGCCGCCCGCCGTACGGGCACCAGTGGATCCGCGATGACCGCGGCAACATGCTGCTGGTCGCCATCGCCACCGGCGTGATCGCCCAGTACGTGCTCAACAACCGCTGAGGCGACAGCCACATCCACGCATGGCGAGGCACCACCGGTACGCCGGGGCAGCGCAGTCGAAACCATACGGGGCCGCATTCCTTCGGGGATGCCGGCCCCGTCTGTTTCGGCCCCAGCGGGCCGGTGCGGGGCTACAATCGGGGGCTGAGCCGTACCCCCTTTTCCCTGCCTGCTGGAGTACCCGATGTTCCCGCGTGACGTCCGCATCGAATCCTACGATCCCGAACTGGCCAAGGCCATCGCCGCTGAAACCCAGCGCCAGGAAGACCACGTCGAGCTGATCGCCAGCGAGAACTACACCAGCCCGGCGGTGATGGAAGCCCAGGGCAGCCAGCTGACCAACAAGTACGCCGAAGGCTACCCGGGCAAGCGGTACTACGGTGGCTGCGAATACGTGGACATCGCCGAGCAGCTGGCGATCGACCGCCTCAAGCAGCTGTTCGGCGCCGACTACGCCAACGTGCAGCCGCACAGCGGCTCGCAGGCCAACCAGGCCGTGTACTTCGCCCTGCTGCAGCCGGGTGACACCATCCTCGGCATGAGCCTGGCCCACGGCGGCCACCTCACCCATGGTGCCAAGGTCAATGCCTCGGGCAAGCTGTTCAACGCCGTGCAGTACGGCGTCAACGACCAGGGCCTGATCGATTACGACGAAGTCGAGCGCCTGGCCCTGGAGCACAAGCCGAAGATGGTCGTGGCCGGTTTCTCGGCCTACTCGCAGGTGATCGACTGGGCGCGCTTCCGCGCCATCGCCGACAAGGTCGGTGCCTACCTGTTCGTGGACATGGCCCATGTGGCCGGCCTGGTCGCCGCCGGCGTCTACCCGAGCCCGCTGGAACACGCCCACGTGGTGACCTCCACCACTCACAAGACCCTGCGCGGCCCGCGCGGCGGCATCATCATCGCCAAGGGCGCTGACGAAGACCTGGTCAAGAAGCTGCAGTCGATCGTGTTCCCGGGCATCCAGGGCGGTCCGCTGATGCACGTCATCGCCGGCAAGGCCGTGGCCTTCAAGGAAGCGCTGGAGCCGGGCTTCAAGGCCTACCAGCAGCAGGTGGTGAAGAACGCCCAGGCGATGGCCAACACGCTGATCGCGCGCGGCTACAAGATCGTTTCCGGCGGCACCCAGAACCACCTGATGCTGGTCGACATGATCGGCAAGGACGTGTCCGGCAAGGACGCGGAAGCGGCGCTGGGCAAGGCCCACATCACCGTCAACAAGAACTCGGTGCCGAACGACCCGCGCTCGCCGTTCGTGACCTCGGGCCTGCGCCTGGGCACCCCGGCCGTGACCACCCGTGGTTACGTCGAACAGGATTGCGTGGACCTGGCCAACTGGATCGCCGATGTGCTGGACGCGCCGAACGATGATGCCGTCATCGCCCGCGTGCGTGATGCCGTCAGCGCACAGTGCCGCAAGTACCCGGTTTACGGCTGATCGCCGCAGGGGTCAGAGCCCTTTCCTGGCGGAAAGGGATCCGACCCCTGCATTGGAGCCTCCGCGCATGGATGAGCGCTGCCTGAGATATCTGTACGCC
This sequence comes from Stenotrophomonas raiganjensis (SeqCode), assembly GCF_030658505.1. Lineage (GTDB taxonomy): Bacteria > Pseudomonadota > Gammaproteobacteria > Xanthomonadales > Xanthomonadaceae > Stenotrophomonas. Next base: position 24,367 of record NZ_JAUTXR010000161.1, read on the forward strand.
GCCGTGGCCGCGCTGTTCGGCCTGCCCAGCCTGGTGATGGGCGGGGCGGCGGCGACGATGCTGCTGCTGATGGGACTGGGCCAGTTCGGCCACGGCACTCTCGCCTCGGTGACCGTGATGCCGCTGTGGGGCCTGGCTGGCATTGCCGGCTGCCTGGCCTGGTTGTGGCTGAGCGCGGGTTTCCTGATGCAGGGGCGTGCCGGGTTGCGAGTGCGCCCACATTGGTGGTGGATGCTGCTGGCGGGTGGTCTCGCCACCCTGCCGCCGCTGGGGCTGGCGCTGTGGTGGAGCGCCACCGTCCATGCCGAAGGCTTCACTCTGTTGCTGCTGGGCCCGTCGATGCTGGTACCGGCCGCGATGCTGGTGTGGATCAGACGCTGCGGCTGACGCGGCCCAGCAAAGGGAATCAAACGCATGGATGAGCGACGGCACAAACGCTGGATGGCGATTGCCGGCCTGCTGGTCGGGTTGCCGACCGTAGCGGCCGGAGGCACGGGGGCCGTACTCGGGCTGATGGTGGTACTGGACGGCAAGTACCTGACGGACGACGAGCTCAGGCTGTTGCTGCTGTGGTCATCGGCCGGGATCCTCGGCCTGCTGTCCTGGCTGTGGCTGAGCGGCGTGTTCCTGCGGCGCGGCCTTGCCGGCCTGCGCCAATCCCCGGTCGTCGCCTGGGTCGGGCTGGCACTGGGCAGCCTGGCGGCGCTGGGCGTGGTCGCCGCCACGTTGTATTTCACCTTCAAGGAAGGGGAAATCTCGACATTGAGTTTCCTCGGGTTTGGCCCGCCCTTGCTGCTGATGGCGGGGCATCTGGCGTGGCTGCGCTGGGCGCGTGCTGCGTCGGCACCGCCCGCACCCGGTTGAACGGGGCGTTGCGGCCGCGCTGGAGGCTCGCTTCGGCTGGAATGCAGCGACTTCCGCGCACACAGCATTTGCCGCTGGAACCTTTCTCAGGTACCGTTGCGACGCTGCCATGACGGTGGCTTCCAGGTTGTTCCCTGAGCAAGGCGTTCCATGCACTGCCCCTTCTGCCAACATGCCGATACCCGGGTCATCGACTCGCGCGTCTCCGAAGACGGCGCGACGATCCGTCGTCGGCGTGAATGCGAAGCCTGTGGTGAGCGCTTCAGCACCCTGGAAACAGTCGAGCTGAAGCTGCCGGCCATCGTCAAGAGCGATGGCACCCGTGAAGCGTTCGACGTGCGCAAGGTCCGCGCCGGCTTCGATCGCGCGCTGCAGAAGCGTGCGGTGGCCGAAGAAAAGATCGAAGCGGCGGTGCGTGCAGTGGTCCACCAGCTGCGCATCAGTGGCGAGCGCGAAGTACCGTCGATCAAGGTCGGCGAGTTCGTCATGAACGAACTGCGCAAGCTCGACCACGTCGGCTACGTGCGCTTCGCGTCGGTGTACCGCAGCTTCGAGGACGTGGCCGATTTCCGCGAGGAGATCGAAAAGCTTGAGCGCGAGCTGCCAGCCAGTACCGAACAGCTGCAGCTGCTGGGCGATGTGATCGCCCTGGCCAAGAAGAAGAAGGGCTGACCGCCTCTGCCTTGGTGGGCGCCAACCGTTGGTTGGCACCGATAGCGCATCCACTGGTGGGTGCCAACCTTGGTCCGCACTGATGGCATGGATCCACACCGGCGGCGTTACCATGGCCGCATGACCACACCGTTCTCCGTCCTCGACCACCTGCACATGGCCAACGCACTGCGCCTGGCCGAGCGTGCTGCCTACACCACCCGCCCCAACCCGATGGTCGGCTGCGTCATCGCCCACGGCGAACGCGTGGTCGGGCAAGGCTGGCATCAGCGCGCCGGCGGTCCGCATGCTGAAGTGTTCGCCCTGCGCGAGGCCGGCAGCGAAGCACGCGGTGCCACCGCCTACGTCACCCTGGAACCCTGTGCACACTACGGGCGCACACCGCCGTGCGCACTGGCACTGATCGATGCCGGCGTGTCGCGCGTGGTCGCGGCGATGCGCGATCCATTCCCGAAGGTCGATGGCAGTGGTTTCGATCTGCTGCGCAATGCCGGCATCGAGGTCGCCGAAGGGCTGATGGCGGTGCAGGCACGTGAGCTCAACAAGGGCTTCCTGTCACGCGTGGAGCGCAATCGCCCGTGGCTGCGGGTGAAGCTGGCGGCCAGCCTTGATGGTCGTACTGCGATGGCCGATGGCAGCTCCAAGTGGATCACCGGGCCGGCCGCACGCGAGGACGTGCAGCACTGGCGTGCGCGTGCTGGTGCGATCCTGACCGGCGCCGACACCGTGCTGGCCGACGACCCGATGCTGACCGTGCGCCTGGCCGATGCCGAGGTGATGCCGCCATTGCGCGTTGTACTCGATTCGCACCTGCGTTCGCTGGAATGCAGCCGCGTGCGCGAGGGCGGGGCACCTACGCTGTACCTGCACGATGCGGCGGTCAGTGCACCCGATGCAGCCGATGCCGAATTCGCCAGCGTGCCCAGCGTAGAAGGGCGGTTGGACCTTGGCGCAGTGTTGGCGCTGCTGGCCGATCGTGGCATCAACGAGGTGCATACCGAGGCCGGTGCGACACTGGCGGGTGCATTGCTTCGTGGCGGCTGGGTGGACGAGCTGCTGCTGTACCAGGCACCGACGCTGCTGGGCGACAGCGGCCGTCCGCTGCTGGCTGGCCTGGGCATCGAGGCGATGGACCAGCAGCGTCGCCTGCGCGTGGTTGACCAGCGCCAGGTCGGCGAGGACATCCGGCTGCTGCTGCGCCCATGAAGGAATGACGCAGAGTAGGGGCTACGCCTTTGGCGTCAGGCCTCTTCGTCGTCTTCTTCGCCGACGGGGCACTGGCCTTTCCACTGCTGCTTCCACAGCACATGCAGGTCGCGGCAGTACGCGCCGAGCGCCTCGCCCGGCAGTTGCCTCGCCTTGAACCGCAACTGGCGACGCGTAAAACCGTCGTCGTACTCATCTGGCAGTACCAGCACGGCACACTGATCGTGGTACATCAGGAAATCGCGGCAGTGGTCGTCATTGCTCATCCACGCATCCAGGTGCCTGTCGCTCAGCTGGGTTGACTCAAAGGCAACCGAGGGTTTGACGACGAAGATCCTGGTGGCTTTGAACCTGGACGCTTCGGCCTGCCAGCACACCATCAGCGCCAGCAACATGAGCGCGGTCGACGTCATACGGTGTTTCATGCGGTTGCCCCGGTGGAAGAGGGCAACAGCATTGACCATGCAGGCCGCGCAGAGCCATGCAACGGTTCTGAAAGTGCAGTGGCTCTTGTCGTCGGCGACGATGAGCCGAGCGCGGACTCGGCTCTATACGTGGCTCACGCGCACTCGTCGGTCCACATCATCTCGGCGATCGGGCGCAGCGCCTTGCATTCCTGCGTCATCTCATCGGACGACTGCACCTTGGCCTTGGCCTTCAGTTCCTCGGCCATCGCGTCCACGCCGCTGATCTGGTCCGGTGCGATCTTCGCCACGCACGCGCGGTGCTGCTGCAGCAGCAGGTCGCAGCCCGGTACGCCGGTCACCTTCGGCGCATTGGCCGCCTGCGCGTCCTGCATCCAGTCCTCGAACGGGGCCAGCGCGCCGGCCACGGTGCCAACAAGGTCGTCGACGTTGCCGCTGTACCAGTAGCCGTTGTCCTTGGCCGGGTACAGGGTGAAGGTGCCGTTGACCGGAACGCGCGCACCACTCTGCAGTGCCTCCGTATAGGCGTCGGTGAACTGCTTGCGCGAAGCCGGGCTGGCGTCGGCGGCCAGGCTGGCGGCAAACAACGGGCGCACCTTGCCCAGATCGGGGACCTGGCAGCTGAAGGTGATGCGCGCCAGCTTCTGGTCTTCGACATACTCGTTGTCTTCGATCACGGCCTGCGTCGCGCGGCACTTCGAGTCACGCAGGGCCCTGGCATACATCGCCTCGCTGGCGGCCGCGTCGACCTTGGCGCCGGTGCTGGCCAGCACGGTCTGCCAGGGTTCGGCCAATGCCTTGGCCAGTGCACCCGGGTTCGGGGTCACGGCGTCCTGGCCTTCGAATGCCGGCTTTAGTGCGTCGTTGAGCGTGCGCGTGGCGGTCGCGTCGTCTTCCAGCAGCACGCGTGCATACAGATCGAAAGCCTGCTCGGGCGTCAGCTGGGCTGTTGCAGCGCTGGCGAACAGCGGTGTGCACAGCAGGGCACTGCCCAGAAGGGTACGGAGGGAGGTCTTCATGACGTGGGTTCCTGGTCCAGAGGCGGGCAAGCCTAGCGCACTTTGCGTGCAGTCAGTACGCATCCATCCGGGCTTGGCAGAAGCGAATGGAGTCCGCTCATCCTAAAGGGGGATCGCTGGCAAACGCCAGGCATCCTCGCCAACGCCGCCTGCCGGCCTCGGTCATCTCACTCAAGCAGCGAAGGATCGATGACATCCAGCAGCCCGGCATTGGCCATGCGCAGTTCCACCTGATGCACGCGCTTGAGGTGGTCAGGATTGCGCAGGTCGAACGGTTCGTCCACGGCTACGATGATCGTGCCTCTGCCTTTCACCACTTCCATCTTGGCCGCCTCCGGAATGAACCTGCGCGGCACCCGCTCAGGGACGAAGCCCATCCAGCCCAGCCAACGGCGGTGAGGGAAGAGCCTGTGGTTGAGGTAGTAGGTCTGGTAGCCCTTGCCTTCAGGCTTCGGTCCAACGGCATCCGTTGAGACGAACTCGACGTCGACTGTTTGAGCTATCGCGGCAATGCACCTGCGGACGATGACGGACGCCTCGGATTCACCGAATGCTTCGATCGGTGCATCGATTTCCATCTTCAATTGGCCAAACCAAGGCCAGTAATTGATCGAGGTGCATCCTGTCGCCTTCCATTCCTTATGCGTCCTCGCTGTGGTCAGGTTTGCGCCTGCGCCCGCAGCAGAGGGAGCTGTGGGGTACTCATCACCGTCCTGCCGTGCGTTGAACGCAAGCATCTGGATGAACCGTGTTTTGTCGGTGAATGGGATCGGGCCCTTCCCGCGCGAGTGCTCCACCCAGCCATTGAACAGCGCACTCACCTCCAGTAGCGCTTGAAGTAGCGGCTCCAGATCGCGATAGACGGTAGTGGCATCAACGATTCTCTCAGGGATAGTGCAGTGGATCTTGCATCTGTACATGATTGTCATGGCGTATGCCTGAGATGAATGGAGTGGCTGGCAAGAATTTGCTGGGCTGCCATGAAGCACTCGACTTCAAGGAAGTGCCATTCGAGCTTTGCGGGTCTGCCCAGCGCTGCAACGTGGGACAGGTGTGCTTTGAACTGCTTCGCCCAGCTGTCTAGGATCGACGGACGCCTGCCGCCAAGTGCAGCCCAAGGGTGGAGATTTCCAATTGCGGAGAAAAACTGCTTGTAGTGCCCCTTCGCTTCCACCACCGTGCATCGGCTCCGCCAGAAGCCATCAAAGCGGATGCCGCCGTGGTTCCACTCGGTAACGGTGATCTCGTTTTTGCCCTTGCCGGCCGTCAGTCTCAGGCGAGCGCGGTCCAGTCCGGTGCCGCCATAGGTGTAGGCGAACATTTCCGGGCCCGCCAGGTGATTGGCAATGCGCAGCTGGTAGTCGAAGTTGCGGTACTGTTTGAACGGAATCGTGTAGTTGGCGGGCACCAGGAAGCCCCGCGCCAGCTTGCAGGCATTGCAGTCGTTCTGGTTGCTGGTCTGCGCGCAGTCTGTTTCGCTGGCTTCCACGCGCGGTTCAACCTTGGAATCGGCGCCGACGCCTGCGGCCTCCTTGATGCCGCGCCAGATCTGGCCAAGGGTAGGGCCACCGGCCGTGTCTCCCGGGATTCCGCCAGGCGCGTGCCCGGGAACATCCTGTGTAGGGTCCCAGCCACCCGGAATCGTCACCGGTGGCAGCGGTAGAGGTAGTGGAATGGCACCCATGGTCGGTTCCTTTCAGTCGGCCAGAAAGCGCGAGGCGAGCAGTGCCAGCAGATCGGCCGCCGTGGCGTTGGCGTGCGTGGCCCCCCGGAACCACGCCACGGTGAGCGCGTGATCGCGCAGTCCAGGTGCCCAGGCCACGTCGGCCTTCACCCAGCGCACTATCGTGGGCAGATGGGTGATGTGCAGTGAAGTCACTGCATGGCGGTAGCTTGTACGCACTGCCTGCAGGAGCGCTGCATCGTTCAGATGCGAGGTTTCGCCGGGAAATCCGCTACGAGTCTCGTCAGCGAGCGGGCTGCAGAATGTGGCCGCGTCGGGCAGACGGAGCATCGCGTACTGTTCAGTGCTCAATGTCAGCATCGTCCGCCTCCTGCCGCGCCAGTTCGCTGCGGGTCAGCGCCCATGTCTGACCGCCCACGGTGATCTGCCACAAGTTGATCGGCCCGAAGAGCTGCCGCAGTTGTTGCATCGTCAGTACGTCGCGGTAGCGCAGCCATGCGCGTGGATCGTAGTAGCGCATCAGCGCGAGTGATCCATCGGGAAGTGCGATGTCGAGCAGTGCATGCAGATGGAGGAACACCTCCTCGAACGGTACGTCCGAGAACAGACAGGTGGTTCCCGCAGATTGGTGGCCGAGCTGCCGCAACCAATGATGTATGGGCTGTTCAATGGCACCCAGCGGCAGTTCGAGCAGATACGGTGACGCGTGCAGGAGGTTTCCTTCGGGTTGTCCTGCGAACAGTGAGCGATGCATCAGTGCGCTGTGCGTCGCATGGTGATGCAGCTCTGCTTCGCGATCTTCATCCGGCGCACAGTCCAGCAGCGCATAGGCGTAGTGGCCGATCATGCGCGCACCAGCAGTGGGGCGGCACTGGCGGCCGCAGCCCGCAAGCATTCCAGGCAGACCGGGCGTCTGGAAGCAGATACCTGGGCAGGCTCCATCTGGGGATGTTCATCATCGGCAGTGGCATCGTTGACAAACACCAATCGCTGCTGGGTCGAGATCAGCTGGCAGCCACAGGCGAGGTGGTGCCCGTGCAGTGCAACGGGATGTCCGTCGATGAGCAGGCTAGGTTCACCCTGCACGATCGGAAAGATGCCCTGGTGCAGTGGGCAGGTCGCCCGGTCGCCTTCGCGTGCGACCGCTTTGCCCTCGATATCGGTACACGGCGATCCTGTGATGACGCGCCCGTTGCTGTGGGTTGTGTCGCCTACGACGATCCAGTGTCTTTTCATGACGCGATGCGGGTTACCTTGCGCTGGCATCGAACATGACGCACTGCAGGGGCATCAAACAAGGCCACGAAATCGCGATGCCGGCGTGTCCGTCCTCAACTGGCTGCGGTAAATGATGCGGTAGCAGCGCCAACGTACCGGGATCATTGAATTTCCCCGCAATCGCTTGTCGCGGAGGAAGGGAATGCCTTTCGTACTGTTCCTAGGGACGCTGAGCGCAGTGACCGTGCAAGGCTGCGGATAGCGACACGCACTGCATCCCGGGCCAAGGCGTTGTGGTTGAGAAGAAAAAAACGGGCCCCTTGCGGGGCCCGTTCGATCGCACGACGAGGAGCGATCGTTGGATCAGAAGCTGGCGCGGACGCCGGCCGAGTACTGGGTGACGTCGCGGTAGCCGGAAATCTCGCCCACCAGGCCCCAGGTCCGGGTGAAGTTGATCTGGCCGCCAACGGTGCCCACCCAGGTGCCCTTGAAGTGGTTGCCGCCATCCATGTAGCCAGCCTTGGCCCAGGCTTCGGTCATGGCCGACGGCTTGCCGCGGATGCCCATGGTGACGCGGCCCAGATTGGTGTGATCCTTCTGGCTGAAACGCAGGCCGTCGTAACGGACGGTGGCTTCGGCGTTCTGGCGCACCCACGCGGCATCGGCGGTGAAGTCCAGGCGGTCGGTCCACGGCATGTGGTAGCCGATGCCGAGTTCCGGCTGGTTCAGTTCCAGCTTCAGCGAATCATTGCCGTAGTGATTGGTCTTGCTGGTGCGCGACCACCCACCGAACACGTAGACCTGTTCGGCGATGGCTACCGAGCCACGCAGGTAGCCGCCGTCGACCTTCGGGTCGTCCAGTGCGTTGTCGTCAACCTTGACCTGCGTCCAGCCGCCTTCAACGTAGGTGTAGCTCAGGGCGTCGGCCGAAGCCGTGAACGGGGCGGCGGCCAGCAGGGCGGCCACGATCAGGATCTTGCGCATGGGAATTCCTGTGAATTTCAGTCCTTTGGCGGGCCTGCCTTCGCGGCTGCCCGTGGCGACCTCATGTCGTCCAGTGCAGAATGTTAATGAAATTTTTACAAATTACGAGCGACGGCCGTCACAGGTTGGGCAGGCCGGGGTTGGGGGTCAGAGCCCTTTCCTGCGGAAAGGGATCCGACCCCGGTCATCCACCCCGTTCAGCCCGGGCTGGTACACTGGGCCCGCCGGTTCGCCGGTACACAAACGTCTTCAGGGCGGGGTGCAATTCCCCACCGGCGGTGGGTGCGAAAGCACGAGCCCGCGAGCGCCCCGGCCCACGGCCGGGGGTCAGCAGATCCGGTCCAATGCCGGAGCCGACGGTCATAGTCCGGATGAAAGAAGACGGTGCCACAGGGCTCATGCCCTGCGTGCGCCTGTTTGCCTTGCGGCGTTTTTCGCTCACATTCCGCGGAGAACGTTTCTTGTTTACTGGAATCATCGAAGGCGTCGGCCGTCTGGCTGCACGCGAACCCATCGGCGGCGATGTCCGCTTCACTTTCAATGTCGGGAATCTGCCGTTCGACAACGTGCAGATGGGCGAGAGCATTGCCATCAACGGCGTCTGCCTCACCGTCATCGCATTCGACGCCAGCAGCTTCCAGGCCGATGCCTCCACCGAGACCCTGGGCCTGACCACCCTGGGCCAGCTGGGCGAAGGGGCAGTCATCAACCTGGAGCGCGCCATGCGCCCGACCGACCGCCTCGGCGGCCATCTGGTCAGCGGCCACGTCGATGGCCTCGGCCAGGTGCTGTCCATCCACGAAGACGCGCGTGCCCAGCGTTGGCGCTTCGCCGCGCCGGCCTCGCTGCGCCGCTACATCGCCAAGAAGGGTTCGATCTGCGTGGACGGCGTCAGCCTCACCGTCAACGAAGTGGACGATGAGGGCTTTGAAGTCGCCCTCATTCCGCACACCGTCGCCAACACCGCCTTCTCCGCCACCGGCGTAGGCAGCGCGGTCAATCTTGAGATCGATCTGATCGCCCGTTATGTCGAGCGGTTGATCAGCGTGCCGGCCAACGGCCAGCACCCACACGGAGATGCAGCATGAATTTCGCCCCGATTCCGGAAATCCTGGAAGACATCCGCCTGGGCCGCATGGTGGTCATCGTCGATGACGAAGACCGCGAGAACGAAGGCGACCTGATCATGGCCGCCGAGCTGGTCAAGGCCAGCGACATCAACTTCATGGTCACCCACGGCCGTGGCCTGGTGTGCCTGCCGTTGAACCGCACCCGCGCCGCCGATCTCGGCCTGGCGCCGATGGTGCAGGCCAATACCGCGCAGTTCCAGACCAATTTCACGGTCAGCATCGAGGCCGCCGAGGGCGTCACCACCGGCATCTCGGCGCATGACCGCGCCCACACCATCCGCACCGCGGTGAAGCCCAACGCCAAGCCGTCGGACCTGCACCAGCCGGGCCACATCTTCCCGCTGATCGCCCAGCCGGGCGGCGTGCTGACCCGCGCCGGCCACACCGAGGCGGCCGTGGACATGGCCATGCTGGCCGGGCTGGAACCGGCCGGCGTGCTGGTGGAGATCCTGAACCCGGATGGCAGCATGGCGCGCCGCCCGGAGCTGGAAGTGTTCGCCCGCGAGCACGGCCTGAAGATGGGCTCCATCGCCGACCTGATCGCCTACCGCCTGGCCACCGAAAAGACCGTCGAGCGCGTGGACGAGCGCGAGATCGACACCGAATTCGGCCCGTTCAAGCTGGTCACTTACCGCGATCGCATCGCCCACGACCTGCACTTCGCCCTGGTCCGTGGCACCCCGGACGCGGAAACGCCGACCCTGGTCCGCGTGCAGGTGGAAAACCCGCTGGCCGACCTGCTGCACTGGCGCCGTGACGACTTCGGCGTGGCCGCCACCGATGCCCTGCGTGCCATCGATGCCGAAGGCGCGGGCGTAATGGTGGTGCTGTCGGCCCCGCGCGATGGCGAAGCCCTGCTGGCCCGCCTGCGCCAGCAGCCGGCGCCGGTGGTGCCGGGCAAGGACAAGGACGTGGGCCAGTGGCGCCGCAATGGTGCCGGTGCGCAGATCCTGTCCGACCTGGGCCTGGGCAAGCTGCGCGTGCTGGGCACCCCGCGCCGCCAGATCGGCCTGGCCGGGTATGGCCTGGAAGTGGTGGAGACGGTCACGCTGTAATGGGTAGTGCCGGCCGTTGGCCGGCAACCGCATCCCCGGGATTGCCGGCCAGCGGCCGGCACTACCGGTAGGTGCCGCCCCCATGCCACGGGTGGGTGCCGACCGTTGGTCGGCACGCCCTTGCGTCCCCGCCAGCCACGGCCGGGGCCCATCCACGCTAGAATTACCCCCTTATCGAGTCCCCCAAGCCGCATATGAGCCACTACGAAGGCGATCTTCGCACTCCCGAATCGGCGCGCTTCGCCATCCTGGCCAGCCGCTGGAACGCCCGCATCACCGACACGCTGGTCGCTGGCGCCCGCCAGAGCCTGGCCGGCAACGGCATCACCGAAGCCAACATCGACGTGATCCGCGTGCCGGGTGCCTGGGAACTGCCGCTGGTAGCCGCGCGCCTGGCCGCCGCCCATGAACACGCCGCCATCCTTACCCTGGGCTGCGTGATCCGTGGCGATACCCGCCACTATGAACACGTGGCCGACCGCTGCGCCGAAGGCCTGATGCGCGTGCAGCTGGATTTCGGCGTGCCGGTGCTGAACGGCGTGCTGGCGGTGGAACGCGTTGAAGACGCCGAGGCCCGCGCAGGCGGCAGCCACGGCAACAAGGGCGAGGAAGTCGCACTCGCCGCACTGGAAATGGTCAATCTGCTGGAGCAACTGCCATGAACAAGAACACCCAGGGCAAGCCCTCCGGTAAACCCGTCCGCCGCGATGGCGTCGACCCGGTGCTGCGCTCGCGCGCGCGCCGTCGTGCCGTGCAGGCCATTTACGCCTGGCAGATCTCCGGCGGCAACGCGCAGTCGCTGATCGCCCAGTTCGCCCACGAGCAGGCCCGCGAAATCGCCGACCTTGGCTATTTCGAAAACCTGCTGCACGGCGTGCTCGACAACCGTCGTGACATCGATGAAGCGCTCGGCCCGCACCTGGACCGTGGCATCGAAGAAGTGGACGCGATCGAGCGCGCGGTGCTGCGCCTGGCGGCCTACGAGCTGCGCTATCGCCTGGACGTGCCGTACCGCGTGGTGATCAACGAAGCCATCGAATCGGCCAAGCGCTTCGGCTCCGAGCATGGCCACACCTACGTCAACGGCGTGCTGGATCGTGCCGCCGTCGAATGGCGCAAGGTCGAATCGGGTCACTGACCCGGTTTCTGTAGAGCCGAGCCATGCTCGGCTCACCGTGCAGCGCACGGTTGCGTCCGGCATTGCGGCGCGTGATCGAACTGCAGCCGAGCATGGCTCGGCTCTACATAACAGCAGACCGCCCCATGTCCCTGGCCGAATTCGCCCTCATCGACCGCATCCGCGCCCGCACCCTCGAGCGCGACGACATCCTGCTCGGCATCGGTGACGACGCCGCGCTGCTGCAGCCGCGCCCGAACGAACAGCTGGTGGTCACCGCCGATACGCTCAACAGCGGCGTGCATTTCCCAGTGGAAACCCCGGCCTTCGATATCGGTTGGAAGACCCTGGCGGTCAATCTTTCCGATCTGGCCTCGATGGGCGCACGCCCGGCCTGGTGCACGCTGGCGTTGTCATTGCCGGAAGCCACTGAAGACTGGATCGAGGCCTTCGCCGACGGCTTCTTCGCCCTCGCCGACCAGCACGACATCGCGCTGATTGGTGGCGACACCACGCGTGGCCCGCTGTCGCTGTCGGTCACTGCGATGGGGCAGGTCGGCCGTGGCCAGGCACTGCGCCGTGACCGTGCACAGGTGGGCGACGACCTCTGGGTCAGTGGCACGCTGGGTGACGCCGCTGGTGCATTGAGGCTGTGGCAGCAGGGCGCGCTGAACGTGGCCACCGCCACGCTGCTGGCCGACTACGAGAGCCTGCGCCTGCGCCTGCTGCGGCCGACGCCGCGGGTCACCCTCGGCCTGCGCCTGCGTGCCTTTGCGCATGCCGCAGTGGACGTGTCCGATGGCCTGCTGGCCGATCTGGGTCATATCGCCACGCGCAGCAACGTGGCCGCGCATGTGGATGCCGATTCGCTTCCGATCTCGCACGCGCTGCGTGAGTTGCTCGGCCGCGATGGCGCGCGCGACTGCGCACTGCGCGGTGGTGACGACTACGAGCTGTGCTTCACCGCCGCCGCCGACCAGCGCGATGCGCTGCACTATCTGGCCGAATCGCTGGACGTGCCGCTCACCCGAATCGGCCGCATCGCCGAAGGGCAGGGCGTACACGTGGATGGCGAAGCCGCCGACGGCGGTTACCAGCACTTCGCGTAGCCGCGGCGGTACTGCTCTGGTGGGTGCCGACCTTGGTTGGCACGAATATGTCAGCCGCCCGTGTCCATACGGTGGCGGAGGCATCTCGGTGTTGCTCTGGTAGGTGCCAACCTTGGTTGGCACGAGTGTGTCGACCAAGGTCGACACCTACCCAGGTGGAGGTGCACCGGCATCGCCCGGCGCTACGCCGCGTGCAACTGCACATCCACATACTCGGCCAGGCCACGACAGGCCAGCAGCAATCCCTCGCGCACGTCGTCACCCACCTGCTGGTCATCAGCGCCATCTACGCGCACGCGTTCGGTCGCGTGCAGCAGTTCCAGCAGCACGGTCAGCCCGGCATTGGCGCGGTTGGCACGCGCCATGGCCATGCGGTGTCCCGATGTACGGTCCTTCTCTGGCCAGGGCTGGCCGTCGGCGGCCTCGACCTGGCGGATGCGCTGCAGGCATGCCAACAGTGCGGTGCTGGAGGGCGCACCGCTGCCGTGCGCAGCGCTGAGTGTGGTTTCCAGTGCGCGGGCGATGGCTTCGGGCAGATCGTTGGCAGCCTCGCCGAGGGTGGCGAACAGGTACGGGTAGTGTGTGGCAGTCATGGCGGCTTCCTTGTGCTGGCGACGAAGAAGCCACCCCGCTTAACAGCGAGGGTGGCGGACGGTGCGTGGTTGCAATACCGGTGGAATATCTGCAAGACGCCGGCGGGCACGAGGCCCCCACGTACCGCCCGCCGTAGGTGCGCGGGCAGAATGCCTGCCGGCGCCACCCACAGGGGATGAGCGACGCCGGCAGACAAGCGTAACCAACAGATACTCCAAACGGGATTGCAAGCCCGTGCCACCCGTTGTCGGTGGCGCTACATGATTTGCATGAAGCGCCAATGCTGCCAATGAGAATTGTTGGAAAGCTGGAAAGTGTTGCAGACGCGTGGCGCGCGCCTCAGCGTGGCAATCGCGACATTCCTGTAGAGCGAGCCCACGCTCGGCTACGCTTCGCGCGCAACTGCATGCCCCGCCAAGGCCCAGTAGGCAATCCCCTATCGCCCCTATCGGGCCAGGAAAGCGCCAGCGCTCGCAGCCGTCTGTCAGCGCGCGATCTGTCGCAATCTGCTTAGGTGGGTAATAGCGGTCGGCGTACCCTGGCCACACGTCGTGAAGAGGCCAGGGCTTGCGCCACCTGCGCATGCGCGTGTCGCTGCAGCGCCAGGCGCACAGTGCATGCTGCATGAGAGTGCACGCGGCAGGGGGGCGTTGATACGTTCGGCCATACCCGTCGCTTGCCGCCCAGACGCGATGTACCTGGTACGCCGAATGAAAGAACTCCAAGCAGCCAGCGGCGGATTTGCTTTGAATCTGGCAGAACAGCAAGGAGCTGCACATGGGCACCAGAATCATCGGACCCCTGCCCTGGCTTGGGCCCGGCGTTGGAGGTGGCGCCGGTGGCGTGGATGGAGATGGCCATCCGGTGGATCCATACGGCGGGCCGACCACCGCTGACGTGATGGATGGCATTCGCGATGTGGTGGACGGCATCCATCAACGGGTGCGCGGCGAAGCCAAACCCGAGGCGCGTACCGAGCCGCAGAGCAAGGCTCGGGAAGTGGATTGTTCGGAAATGCCCGACGAGACCGCATGCAACGAGTGCCTGCTGAAGCGGGGCTTCATGGGTCCACCCCTCACGCCGCGCTATGTCACCCAACGCAATCTGGTCAACTACGAGTACCAGCTCTATATCGCCAATCTGCGCTCGGCACCGCTGCGTTTTGGCTTCCTTGTTGCTGACAAGACGGATCCCGCGCGGCGGTTGTTCTCGGTGGATACCCTATTCGACTATCTCAACCGTGATGGGTTCTCACGCACCGTGCAGGAATGGCATTTCAACGCCTGCGAGTTTGATGGGTTCTGGTTGCGGGAATGCACGGTAGTGGAGGCGAAGGGGAGATATGACCATTTCATTGATGAAGATGGCGACGAAAAGTATGGGTTCGTCCGGCATGGTGTGTTTGGTGCATGGAGTGAACAGATGGCTAGGCAGCGCGCCGCGATTGCGATTGGTGGTGCGCCAGCCAAACTCTTATGGTGCTTCATGCAAGCGCGGGCAATGGCCGCAGCGATAGCGATGAATTACCTCGACCCTCTTATCTGCAGATACGAGCCATTTCCTGGAGCAAATGCATGATCCTTGGCGCTCGAACCAATCTATGGACAAGGCCTGTTTCCCGCACGCCTGAAGAGGTGTTGAGCAAGGCAGTGGGGCTCACCCAAAGCTTGGCGCGGATGCACCCGTTGATGAAGCGTTGGTATGCGCTGCCCAGGGGGCCCAAGGACAGGTACGTATCGCTGGAAGATGCGGGTGCTTTGCTTGCCTCAATGAAGTTAGGCATTGAAAGGAGTCGAGAACGGTACGGCGACTATGAAGAGCTTGGAGCTTCCCTGATGCTGGCCAACGTTGACAATGATCGGGATTGGCGCAGGCCGGGGGTGATCGTGCTCGACTTGAACCCAACAACGGGGCGCAATAGCCTGAGCGTGAAAGGGATCGCCCCGTTTGGCGAGACAATTTCCCCGGTCATGCACAACGCGATGATCGAGTCGGTGAAGGCAATCCAGCCCGACTTTGCCTGTACAGATGTCAAAGCTAGAACGCCTGGAAGTGAGTTGATTTATTACCAGATCAACCGGCGCCTATACCAACACCGGCAGTTCCTTGGCTGGATGGGCTTCGTCCCCGTGCAGATAACGCACCCGCAGTTGCGCGATGCGCACGCTGTGCACCCGGTCGATGGCTTGGGCACGGTGATCGTTTCGGTGCCGGGTGTTTTCGATCCTTGCGACGACGCGCAGGTAGACAAGGTTCACCGCGTTGAGATGGATCTGGCCAGTTATGACCTGTTGCCGGTGACGGACCCGAATCTCATGGGGTGAGGGATCAATTGCAGGCTCGGGAGAGCTCGAGCGAACCTGGAATCAGGCCCCAGACAACAGAGCACGGCCTGAAACGCGCGGAGCGCCGAGCCCACGCTCGGCTCATCGCGATCTGCACGAAGAGCAGCCGAGCATGGCTCGGCTCTACTCTGGCTTACAGGCTGGATCGAACCTAAACACATACCTGCTCTGTCGCGATCGTCCATTGAATGACTGCGGGGTGGCTGGTGATGCTGCCGGATCGCTCACTTCCGCATCCCACATGTCCGCGCCCGAACGTTCCCACAACGCCGCCATCGATGGCCTGCGTGCATTGGCGGTGCTGGCCGTCGTCGTCTTCCACACCAACGCAACGTGGTTGCCCGGTGGCTTCACCGGTGTGGATCTGTTCTTCGTGGTCTCCGGCTTCGTGATCAGCCAGTCGCTGGCGTCGCGTGCCAACGCATCACTCGGCGCACTGCTGCTCGACTTCTACCGGCGCCGCGTGCTGCGCCTGTTGCCGGCATTGCTGGTGATGCTGATGGCCACCTTCGTGCTGTCGGCGTTGTTCATTCCCCGCGCGTGGCGCAACGAGCAGTTCGACCAGACCGGCTGGGCCGCGCTGGTCGGCTTCAGCAACATCGTGCTGGCCGGCCAGCAGGACGACTACTTCTCGCCCGGCGCGGAACTCAACCCGTTCCTGCACACGTGGACGCTGGGCGTGGAGGAGCAGTTCTATCTGCTCTTCCCGCTGCTGTTCTTCGTCTGGCTGCGCGGGCGTGAGCGCTGGCCGTGGTCGCGTTGGTTGTTGCCGGTGCTCACCGTGCTGTCGCTGGTGTGGGCCGGCTGGCAGGCGCAGGCAGCACCGGCGGCAGCGTTCTATCTGCTGCCGGCGCGGTTCTGGGAGCTGGCTGCGGGCGCGCTGCTGTACCAGTGGATGCGTACGCGTACGCCGGGCCCGAACGGTGACACGGTTGCAGCGGCCGGCCTGGCGCTGCTGGCCGCAGGTGCGCTGATCGCACCGCAGTTGGCGATGCCGGTTCCAGGCGTGCTGGCCACCGTGGCCGGTACCCTGCTGCTGTTGGCAAGCGTGTCGACGCCGGGTACATCCCGCATCGCCCGCGCGCTGGGCTGCGCACCGCTCGCCTACCTGGGACGTTTGTCCTATTCGCTGTACCTGTGGCATTGGCCGCTGCTGGTGCTGCTGCGCTGGACCTACGGTCTGCAGGGAGCGGCACTGTGGCTGTACCCGGTGCTGCTGCTGGCGGTATCGGCTGCGTCGTATCACTTCATCGAACGTCCGCTGCGCCGTGCAGCGCCCCTGCTGCGGCTGGCACCGGCCAAGGTGCTGGCGATGGCGTTGCCGGTGGTGGCGCTGTGTGGCGCGGGTGCCTGGGCCACCGTGGAGTACCACGAACAGGTCTCGCTGAGCGTTACACGTGACGGCTATGCATGGCAGGCGCGGCGCTACCCGGCGTGGCGACCCCTGGGCCCGGTCAGCGCACCCGCGCTGGAAGGACGGCGCCTGTTCGTGGTGGGTGATTCACATGCGGCGGCCTACCGCACGATGACCAGCATGGTCGCGCGCCAGACCGGCATGGAGGTGCGCCAGGATGATCGTGGCGGCTGCAGCTTCGTCAATCTGCTGCGGGCCAGCCCGCCCGGCTGCCAGGCGTTCATCGAGCACGCGCTGTCGAGCATCGAGCGCGACGCGCGCCCGGGTGACTTCGTGCTGCTGGCGGCACTGCGCATGCCGGAGCTGCGGGGCTTCGATTGGCAGCGGGAAGATGAGCAGCGGGTCTATCAGCGCTTGCTGGATGAGCGCACGCCGGCCAACGCACGGGCCGCGCGGGATGAGGCTGATCGTGTCCTGGCGCGCCTGCAGGCATTGGGCGTGCACGTGGTCATCGATGCACCGCTGCCATTGTTCAAGGCCGGGGCCTATCGCTGCTCGGACTGGTTCAATCGCCGCAATCCGGCCTGTGCCGGTGGCCTGAGCATGCCGCGCGCCGACCTGGAAAGGCTGCGCGCGCCGCAGATGGCGTTGCTGTCCGAACTGGCGGCGCGCTATCCATCGTTGACGGTGTGGGACCCGCTGCCGCTGTTGTGCGGAGCACAGACCTGCTCTGCGGTGAACGACGGTGAGCCGTTGTTCTTCGACAACGATCATCTGAGCGGACATGGCAATCGCGTGCTGCTGCCCAGTTTCCGTCAGGCCCTGATTGATAGTGCAGGCGACACGCCGGTGTAGAAACGAGCCCACGCTCGGCTTGCGCGTGCAGCGCGGGCTTCATCGCGATCTGATCGAAGAGCAGCCGAGCATGGGCTCGGCTCTACAGGAGTGCGAAGGCGTGAGCGCGGTCTATGCCGGGGGCAGTACCTTGCCCGGGTTGAGGATGCCATCCGGGTCCAGCGCGGCCTTGATCGCGCGCATCGCCGACAGCGTTGCCGGAGTGAACGCCTGCGCCATGAAGTCGCGCTTGGCCAATCCAATCCCGTGTTCGCCGGACAGCGTGCCACCCAGTGCCAGGGTCAGTTCGAAGATCTTCGGCAGCGCTGCATGCGCGCGCGCGTTCTCGTCGGCATCGTCCGGGTGGTAAAGAATGTTGACGTGCAGGTTGCCGTTGCCGGCATGGCCGAAGGTGACGATGGTCAGCGTGTAGTCGCGCGCCAGTGCCTGCACGCCAGCCACCAGTTCCGGAATGTGCGACACCGGCACCACCACATCCTCATTGATCTTGCCCGGGGCGACGCTGCGCAGCGCGGGCGACAGCGCCTTGCGTGCGGCCCACAGCTGGTCGCGCGCGCGGCCTTCCATTGCCACGTCCAGTTCGATCATGCCGTCACCCTCGGCGGCGCTGGCCAGTGCCTGCAGCAGATAGGGCAGGGTGTCGTGGTCACCATCGGCTTCGACCAGCAGCATCGCACCGGCCTCCGGCACGTCGGCGCCATTGAGGCGTAGCAGCTCCAGGCTGCGTGCATCCATGAATTCCAGGCGCGTGGGTACCACCGGCTGCGACATCAGCCGCGACACCGCAGCGGCGGCGGCATCGGCGTCGCGGTACAGCACGCGCAGCCCGGCCTGGCTGACCGGCAGCGGCGTCAGCTTCAGCGTGGCTTCCACGATCAGTGCCAGCGTGCCTTCGCTGCCCACCAGCAGGTGGGTGAGGTCGTAGCCGGTGGCGTCCTTGGTGTAGGCACCGCCGCAACGGATCACCTCACCGGTGCCGGTCACCGCCACCAGGCCCAGCACGTTGTCGCGGCTGGTGCCGTACTTCACCGCGCGCGGCCCGCCGGCATTGCAGGCCAGGTTGCCGCCGATGCTGCAGATCTCGGCGCTGGAAGGATCCGGTGCCCAGAACAGGCCATGCGGGGCCAGTGCCTGCTGCAGGGTGCCGTTTAGCACGCCCGGTTGCACGACCGCGCAGCGATCACCGGCACGGATGTCGACAATGCGGTCCATGCGGGTGAACGAGAGCACGATGCTGCCCGGCTGCGGGACCGCTGCACCGGTGGTGCCGGTACCGGCACCGCGCGCGACCAGTGCCACGCCATGCGCGCGGCAGGCACGCACCAAGGCCTGCACCTGTTCGATGTCGGCCGGCAGGGCGACTGCCGCCGGGCGTTGGTGGCGCCACGAGTTGTCCTGCGCATTCGCCTCCAGCGCGCTGTCATCCATGCGCCAGCCCTCCACGCCCAACAAGGCGGACAGTTCGGCAACCAGGGCGGCGGGCAGGGCAGTACTCATGAGGGGTCTCGTGGGGCAGCAGAGGCGGGTTGGATCAGTTTCCAGGCGACAACGGCGCCGGCCAGCGGCAGCCATACCCAGCGCAGTTCGGAGAGCAGGGTGGCCAGGCCGCGCGCGCTGAAGAACTGGGGTGCGAACGGTGACACGCGGATGGGGCGCCAGGGGGCGAAGAAGCGTTGCTCGCTCCACGGCCAGGCCAGGGCGACACCGAGGCCGCCGGAGGTCATGGCGTCGAGCAGCGGATGGCTGGCGGCACAGATGAAGACGAACATGGCGGCTTGTACGGTAGATGCCAACACATGCGCCGACCAAGGCCGGCGACTGCCAGGGCCGTGCGGCGCCGACCAAGGTCGGCCGCGACCAAAGAGCGCCAACATCGCAGCCAATGCCGCCAGCACAAGCGCAAACAGCAACGAATGGCTGGCACCACGATGGCCGAAGGCATCGGCATAGGGAATGTGCAGGGCGAAGGCCAGTACATCGGCATCGGGCAGCATCGCTGCAACCATGCCGGCGGCCAGCAGTCGTGGCGGAATACGGCCACGATCCGCGGCGCACCACAGCGCCAGCGGCACCGCGGCATGGGTGATGATCGAAGGCATCAGTCAACCACCGTGGTCGTGCAGGCCAGGCTGCGCTCTGGCAGGTGCCAACCGTGGTTGGCACAGAAGTGCCGACCAAGGTCGGCTTCTACCAGAGCGGATGGTATCCATCAGCACTCATCCAGCCGGAACGCATCACGCAGCCACCGCAGCTGCGGCGGCTCACCCGTGGCGTCGACCACATCAAACCGGCACGGCGCATTGGCCAGCGCGGGGTTGTCCTGCAGGTACAGTTGCGCGGCATGGGCCAGGCGCCGGCACTTGCGAGTGTCTACTGAAGCGGCGCCGCCACCGAAATCGGATCGCGCGCGGTAGCGCACTTCCACGAACACCACGGTGCCGGCATCGTCCATCACCAGGTCCAGTTCACCGCCGCGATAGCGCACATTGCGCGCACGCGGCTGCAGTCCGGCCTGTTGCAGATGCTGCTCGGCGGCCGCTTCCACCGCCGAGCCCCGTTGGCTGCGCTCAGCGACCACCGACGATCGGCATCGGCCGGCCGCCATTGAAGGTGGACCAGGCCGGCTGGCGCAGGATGTTGCCGTTGCTGTCCAGGAACAGGGTGCCGGTGGCGCCGTCCAGGCCGCCTTCGTTGGACAGCTTGTCCAGGTAGGCGGTGATCTTCCAGGCATCGGCGCCGAAGGCGAACAGGCGGCCGGCGGCACCGCGTGCGCTCGGCAGGGTGCTGGCCACCTGGCTGGCCGACGGCAGGCCGGACACGCTGCGTACGTTCCAGGCTTCGTTCGGGTAGACGATGCCGTCCAGCGCCACGTCTTCTTCCACCTTGCCGCTGCCGACGGTCAGCTGCGAGGTGCCGACGCGGGTGGCGCCACCGGCACCGGCCAGCGCCAGCTGCGGCGCCAGCAGGCGCGCCTGCGGCGCACGCACGGCCAGGAACACGGCGTCCACCTGGCCGGCGTTGCGCACCTGCGCGCCGACATCGCCGACGGCATCGGTGACGCCGATCGTGGCCACCACCTGGCCTCCGCGCTGGGCGAAGCGCTGGGCGAAGGCGGCAGCGGCGCGGCGGCCGGTGTCGTCGGCGCTGTTGATCACCAGCGCCTTGCCGCGCTCGCGGCCGCGCAGGTACTCGGCGGCGACGATGCCGTCGTCTTCCGGTGCCAGCGAGAAACCGGCGCTGCCGGCCGGCGGCGCGTCCTTGCCGCGGTTCAGCGCCAGCACCGGCACCTGCAGCTGCTGGCGGCCGTACACCGCGTCCACTTCGTCGCGGCCCAGCGGACCGACCACGAAGTCGACACCGGAGGCGACGGCCTTGTCGTACGCCGCCAGGGCGCCGGCCGGGGTACCGGCGGTATCGAAGAAGTTGATGTCGGGGCGGCGGCGGCTTTCACCGTAGTAGGCGGCCAGCAGGCCATCACGCACCGGCTGCGCGGCGGTGGCCAGGCGGCCGCTGAGCGGCAGCAGCACCGCCAGCCTGGCCGGCGGACGGTAACCATCGCTCATCGCCGGTGGGCGCTTGCTGGTATCGAACTGGGCCGCGCCATCGCGGTCGAACGGGCGCGGCAGCGGCAGGCCACGCGCGATCAGCGCACGGCCGGCGAAGTTGTACAGCGGGTCGTTGGCCGGCAGCGCGGCGGCGCGGCTGCGCAGCGTGGCATCGTCGAGGGTGCCGAGCAGGCCGGAGATGGCGGCCTGGTTTTCGTTGCGGGCGCTGCCGGTCAGGCCGGCATGGGCGCGAGCCCGCTCGTTGGCGGCACCGAAGGCATCGCCGGTGGCCTGCAGGGCCTGGGCGCGGGCCAGCAGCCAGCGCGTGCGCAGGCTGGCGGCAACACTGTCGGCATGGTCCTTCAGCAGTGCCAGTGCCTGCGCCGGCTGCTTGTCGGCCAGCGCCAGCTCGGCGCCGGTCAGCTGGTAGCGCTGCAGGCTGGCACCGGACAGCTGGCGGGCGCTGAGCTGGCCCACCAGGCTGCGCGCACGGGCGCCGTCACCGGCCAGGTGCCAGGCCCAGGCGGCGTCGGCCAGCGCGTTGCTGCGGGCGCCGCCGCGCAGGGTGGCGGCCAGGCCTTCCAGCTGCAGTGCGGCGTCGCGCGGCTTGCCCTGTTCGATCAACGCCAGCGCCTGGCTCTGGGCCGGCGAATCGGGCGTGCTGGTCAGGCTGGTGGTGGCACAGCCGGCCAGCAGCATCAACGACAACGACAGGGCGGAGATCCGTGCGGCGGGCTTGTTCATGATCGGGTCCATGCGATGAGGGCAGCGGCCTTGGCCGGGTACACGCTACGATTCTACCCTTGCCCTGTGAGTACCGCTGAAATGAGTGTGCCAACCCTGTACGTCGTCGCCACCCCGATCGGCAACCTGGCCGATCTGAGCCCGCGCGCGCAGGAGGTGCTGCGTTCGGTGGCGGCCATCTGTGCCGAAGACACCCGCCGCAGCGGCCAGTTGCTGTCCCATTTCGGCATCCAGCAGCCGTTGGTGGCGCTGCACGAGCACAACGAAGAGGCGCTGGCCCAGCGCCTGGTCTCGCGCCTGCAGGCCGGTGAATCGCTGGCGCTGGTCAGCGATGCCGGTACGCCGCTGGTCAGCGATCCCGGTTTCCGGCTGGTGCGCGCCGCCCGCGCCGCCGGCATCAAGGTCAGCCCGATTCCGGGTGCCTGCGCCGCCATCGCCGCGCTGAGCGTGGCCGGCCTGCCCAGCGACCGTTTCAGCTTCGAGGGTTTCCTGCCGGCCAAGGCCAGCGGCCGCCGCGACCGCCTGCAGGCGCTGGCCGGCGAAGTGCGCACGATGGTGTTCTACGAGTCGTCGCACCGTATTGCCGAGTCGCTGGCTGACATGGCGGCGATTTTCGGTGGCGAGCGCCCGGCAGTGCTGGCCCGCGAGCTGACCAAGCTGTTCGAGACCGTGATTGATGGCGACCTGGCGGCTCTGCTGGCGAAGGTGGAAGCTGACGAGAACCAGCGCAAGGGCGAGTTCGTGGTGATGGTGCAGGGCGCCGGCGACGACGAGGAAGCGCAGCTGGCGTATGGTCGCCGCGTCTACGCGAAGCTGAGCGAGCACCTGCCACCGTCGACCGCTGCCAAGCTGGCTGCTGAGTTGACCGGCGCGCCGCGCAAGGCGCTGTACGGAAGCTGATGGATCGTGCGGGCCGGGGTCCGCACCCGACAAATCGGAATCCGCACCCACCAGGGCAGCGGAATCCGTAGATCCACGCCATGCGTGGGCGGATGAACCGCACGCCGCGATCGGCACGGCAGGAAAAGCGCGTGTACGCTAGAATACGCGCTGGCGGAGCCGGCCAGACAGTCGCGTCATCCCTTCGGGGGTGCCGAGGAAAGTCCGGGCTCCATAGGGCAAGGTGCCAGGTAACGCCTGGGCGGCGCAAGCCGACGGAAAGTGCAACAGAAAGATACCGCCTACGTCTTCTTCGGAAGGCCGGTAAGGGTGAAATGGTGCGGTAAGAGCGCACCGCGAGTCTGGCAACAGACCGGCACGGCAAACCCCACCTGGAGCAAGACCAAATAGGGATCCTTTGGCGCGGCCCGCGTTGGATCCGGGTAGGTTGCTTGAGCGTTGCGGTGACGTAACGCCTAGAGGAATGACTGTCCACGACAGAACCCGGCTTATCGGCCGGCTCCGCCTCCTTCTTCTTCCACGCATGGCGTGGAGCTGCCGTGATTGCGGGGCCGGATCCCTTTCCTGAGGAAAGGGATCCGACCCCATGCCCTGCTCAGCCCGGCGTGCGGTACTGCCCCGCGGAAATGAATTGCGAGAAGCGTTCGCACCACACCACCACCGTGGTGTAGTCGTCCACATCCACGTTCTCGGGCACGTCCACCAGGAAGCGGTTGAAGGTTTTCACCTCGCCGATGCGCTGGGCCTGTGCCTTGATCTTGAGGAAATCAGCCTTGTTGTCGACGAAGTCGCGGACCAGGTACACCTTGTAGTCAGGGCCCGGGCCCATCTTGCCGTCGAAGGCGACCTGGCGCGCGCTGACGCTGACCTTGCCTTCGGCCCAATGCACCGCATCGCTGCCCTTGAGGTCGCGACGGAAGGTCGTGCGGTAGGTGGCGTCGGTCATGGCGGCCTGCACCTGTGCGACCGGCGGGTCGTCGGGGGCGATCAGGATCGGCAGCAGATAGACGCCCAGGCCGAAGCCAAGGCCGAGGGTGAGCAGGTGGGTGGCAAGCAGGATGAGGATGCGGCGCATGGGGCCTCCTTGTGGGTGTGGATCGCGCGGCAGGGCGCCGGGCACGACCACCCTGGGAGGTTGGCGGCGACATTTATAGACACAGTGCCAAACGCGAAAAGGGCACAGTGGGCGGGCTGGAATGCCGGAACCCCTGTGGCACGGGCACATTGCGGTCGGGGCTGGAAGCTGAATGACGTTTCGAACCTGGTGCGAAGATGACTGCCGTCGCGTGGATCGCGACAACGCGATGCCCGGTAGTGCCGGCCGCTGGCCGGCAGCTTCATGGCGCATCCGAAGATCCAGAGGTTGCCGGCCAGCGGCCGGCACGACCCCGCTGGCAAGAGAATCCGCCCAGCGGCCGGCACGACCCGGTCAGAAAATGACGTGGCTCTGTCCGCGTGGTACGCCCTGCGGGCCGAACCGACGCTCATGGATCTCGCCGTGGCCGTCAGCATCGATCAGCAGCACGGTGCTGGCGCGGGTGCCGTAGTCATCGCCACGGATGAAGGCCGGGCTCAGCCAGCGCTCGCGTTCCAGGCCGATGCCGGTGTCGGGCAGTTCGCTGTCGGCGGGGCGGTGTTCGTCGGCCAGGGCCTCCCAGAGTGGGGCCAGGTCCGGTTCGCGTTGCGAAGGGGATCTGGCCCCGTCTTCCTGCAGCCAGGCTTCAAGCGCGGCCATCAGCCGGCGGGTCTTCGGCCAGGGCGCATCCAGTGCGCCGTTGGACATGCCGTGCACGCCGGGGCCCAGGCTCTGGCGTTCGGCCGGGTGGTTGCCCAGGTACTCCAGGCGGTCGCGATCGGCCAGCAGCAGGTTGAACGGGGCGTAGGCGCCAGCCACGCTCGCCAACCGCTCGATATGCACGGCCGCCGGCTCGCGGCCGCGCAGGAAGTCGGCCACCAGTGCGCCCCGCGACGGCCCGGTCTGGGCGGCCAGCGGATCGCGGACATTGGTGACCACCGCCATCCGGCCGCCGGCACCGACGCCGGCCCAGCCACCGCCGGAGCGCAGGTCGCGCCCCCCGATGACGGATGTCTCATCCTGCCAGGGGGCCAGCGCCGCCGTCGGGCGGGCGTGGAACTCATCACGGTTGCCGGTCATCACCAGCCGCCAGCGCGGGTGGTGCATCCAGCCAAGAGCGAGCAGGCACATGGCTTCATTGTGCACGGTTTGCGCAGTCTGGCGCCGCTTCCAGCCCATTCCGGATGAATGCGCGGCCGATGTTTCACGCCCCCTGCACGCCCCTGAACTTCCGTTCAATCTCAAAAATTGAGACGGATCAGCAACTTGTGGATAAGCCTTGAACAATTCTCTAAAGGTTGTTGCAAGCCATTGATGCGGCTGGCGATTTCCCTGCGGAAAAGGTGTTGACAACCCTCGGCCCGCTGCTAAGGTGGGCATCAGAGGGAAATCCGGGTGTTTTGTGGGTTTTCGTGGTTCAATGTTTCACCGGGCGAAGGATA
Organism: Stenotrophomonas raiganjensis (SeqCode); assembly: GCF_030658505.1. GTDB lineage: Bacteria > Pseudomonadota > Gammaproteobacteria > Xanthomonadales > Xanthomonadaceae > Stenotrophomonas. Next base: position 49,704 of record NZ_JAUTXR010000161.1, read on the forward strand.
GGTGCACGCGTCGTGTTCCAGGGCGAGACGGCCATCACAGTTGACGACAAAGGGCGCATGGCGGTTCCCACCGCTTACCGCGACCTCGTCGCGCGCGCCAGCAACAACCGTCTCGTGCTGACCTACAACCCGTTCGAAGCCGGCTGCCTGTGGCTGTACGCAGAGTCGGAATGGGAGCGGGTCCGCGACGATGTGATGTCCAAGCCCAACACCCAGCGCGTCGTGCGCCTGTTGCAGCAGAAGCTGGTCGGCTCGGCCGCCCATCTGGAGCTGGACGGCAACGGTCGCATCAGCATCCCCGCCAGCCACCGCGGTGCGGTGGGCATTGAGAAGAAGGCGGTATTGCTCGGTATGGGCGACAAGTTCGAATTGTGGAGCGAGCAGGCGCATCGGGCCCTGATCCAGCAGACGTTGTCTGACGAGGATCTGGGTGATGGGTTGCTCGACCTGAAGTTGTGAGCCGGGGTGCCCGGATGCGCCCAGAAGCGCAGACCGGTCACCTTCCGGTGTCGCAGTCGCCGGCGGTGCACCTGCCGGTCCTGTACACCCAGGTCCTTGAAGGCCTGAGGGTGATCGAAAACGGACGTTATCTGGATGGCACGTTCGGTCGTGGCGGTCATGCACGTGGCGTGCTCACCCAGCTCGGTCCCGAGGGGCGCCTGCTGGTCATGGACAAGGATCCGGAAGCCATCGCCGTTGCCGAGCGCGATTTCGCGCCGGACCCGCGCGTGTCCATCTTCCGTGGCAGCTTCGCCCAGCTGCTGCAGTGGGATGCGACGGCCGAAGGCCTGGATGGCGTGCTGTTCGACCTCGGCGTGTCGTCGCCGCAGCTGGATGTGGCCGAACGTGGCTTCAGCTTCGGCAAGGACGGCCCGCTGGACATGCGCATGGACCCGGACAGCGGTGAAAGCGCTGCGCAGTGGATCAACCGCGTTGAAGAGCGCGAGATTGCCGATGTGCTGTGGACCTACGGCGAAGAGCGGCAGAGCCGGCGCATCGCCCGCGCCATCGTGGCCCGCCGCGACAAGCAGCCGTTCTCCCGCACCGCCGAACTGGCCGAGCTGATCGCCTCGGTGATGCCGCGTGGAAAGGACAAGATCCACCCGGCCACGCGCAGCTTCCAGGCCATCCGCATCCACATCAACCGCGAGCTGGCCGATCTGGAAGCCGGTCTTGATGCGGCGGTGGAACGGCTCAAGCCCGGTGGCCGGCTGGCGGTGATCAGCTTCCACTCGCTGGAAGACCGCATCGTCAAGCAGTACATGAACCGCCTGGCCAAGGCGCCGCCGGCCAACCGCCGCCTGCCCGAGGCGGTCGCGTTCGTGCCGACGCTGGACCTGATCGGCGGCGCCATCAAGGCCACCGACGAAGAGCTGGCCGCCAACCCGCGCGCCCGCAGCGCCGTGCTGCGCGTGGCCCAGAAGCGGGAGGCCGACGCATGAGCCGGCTGCTGCTGATCATCCTGCTGGCCTCGACCGTGGCCTCGGCGATCGGCGTCGTGTTCGTGCGCCACCGTCACCGGCAGACGTTCATCGAACTGTCGCGGGCCGAGCGCAAGCGCGATGACATCAACCTCGAATTCGGCCGCCTGCAGCTGGAACAGGCCACCCTGGCCGAAGCCAACCGTGTCGATCGCATCGCCCGCGAGAAGCTCGGCATGAAGTTCCCCGAGGCCGCCGACATCGTGGTGGTGCGCCCATGAGCAAGACCGGCCGTAACCGTCCGCGCAATGCCTTCAATCTGCGCCAGCGCCTGCGCTGGGTGGCGTTGGCGCTCGGCCTGTGCTCGGTGTCGCTGGTCGGCCGCGCGGCGTACGTGCAGATCATCAACAGCGACTTCTACCAGCGCCAGGGCGAGGCCCGCTACCTGCGCGAGCTGCCGATCAAGACCTCGCGCGGCATGATCACCGACCGCAACGGCGAGCCGCTGGCAGTGTCCACCCCGGTCGCTTCGATCTGGGTCAACCCGCAGGACCTGCTGCGTTCGCCCGAGCGCATCCCCGAGCTGGCCCAGGCGGTCGGCATGTCGGTGGATGAGCTGAGCAGCCGCCTGTCGCAGAAGTCGGACAAGGAGTTCATGTACCTGCGTCGCCGGATCAATCCGGACGAGGCAGAAAAGGTGGTCGCGCTGAAGATTCCGGGCGTGGCGGCTCAGCGCGAGTTCCGCCGCTTCTACCCGCAGGGTGAAGCGATGGCGCACGTGCTGGGCTTCACCAACATCGACGACCGCGGCCAGGAAGGCCTGGAGCTGGCGTTCGACGAATGGTTGCGCGGCAAGGCCGGTGCGAAGCGGGTGATCCGCAACCGCAAGGGTGAAACCGTCGAGAGCGATCTGCTGCGCGCCGCTGAGCCGGGCAAGGACCTGACCCTCAGCATCGACCGGCGCATCCAGTACCTGGCGTTCAAGGAACTGCGCAACGCGCTGGTGGCCAACAAGGCGGCTGGCGGCTCGATGGTGATCATGGACGTGACCACCGGCGAGATCCTGGCCATGGTCAACCTGCCGACCTACAACCCGAATTCGCTGACCGGCGCGCTGCCCGATGCGCGCCGCAACCGTGCCGTGACCGACCTGGTCGAGCCGGGTTCGACGATGAAGCCGTTGACCATCGCCACTGCGCTGCAGGCCGGTGCGGTGACCAAGGACACCGTCATCGATACCAACCCGGGCTACATGCAGGTGGCCCGCTTCACCATCCGCGACGTGCCGCGCAACAACGGCGTGTTGAACGTGACCGGTGTGATCACCCGCAGCTCCAACATCGGCGCGGCCAAGGTTGCGGCGAAGATGCCGGACCAGGTGTTCTACGACGGTGTGCGCCGCTTCGGCTACGGCTCGGTGCCGCACAGTGGCTTCCCGGGTGAATCCGGTGGCGTGGTGCGGCGCCCGGCCAACTGGGATGGTGCCACCAAGACCACCATGTCCTACGGCTATGGCCTGAATGTCACTCCGCTGCAGATCGCTACCGCCTATTCGGCGCTGGCCAATGGCGGCAAGCTGATCGCGCCGACTTTCGTCAAGGGCCAGCGCAACGAGGCGCATCAGATCATCGATGAGAGCGTCGCCAGGCAGGTGGTGGCGATGATGGAAACGGTAGTCACCCAGGGCGGCGCCAAGCAGGCGGCAGTGCTGGGCTACCGCGTGGCCGGCAAGACCGGTACCGCGCGCAAGACCGGCCCGGGTGGTTACGAGCGTGGCCATTACAACGCGTTGTTTGCCGGCGTGGTGCCGGCCACCAATCCGCGCTTCGCCACTGTCATCGTCATCAACGACCCGCAGGCTGGCAAGTTCTACGGCGGCCTGGTGTCGGCGCCGGTCTACCACAACGTGATGGAAGGCACCCTGCGCCTGATGGACGTGCCGCTGGACGACCTGCAGTCGTGGCTGGCCGCACAGCAGTCCGGCAAGGTTGGCCATTCGGCGTCGATCCTGCCCGCGCCGCCGGCCGAAGCTGCGCTGCCGGTGGATGCCGCCGCTGAATTCGACGCTGCGCTGCCCAGCGCGCAAGCCCAGACGCCGCCCGCTACGGGAGGCACGCAATGAGTCCTTCGATGTTGCTTTCGCAGTTGCTTCCGGACGTGGCCCTGGCGGGCCATGATCCCGTTCTGACCGGCCTGGTGCTGGACAGCCGCGCCGTGCGCCCCGGCGATGCCTTCGTCGCCATCGCCGGTTTCGGTGCGCATGGCCTGGGCTTTGCCGAGCAGGCCCGCGCGGCCGGTGCCAGCGCCATCCTGTTCGAGCCACCGGCACCGGCCGAGCTGCCGGCGCCGGCCGATGCGATTGCCGTGCCGGGCCTGCGTGCGCGCATGGGGGCGATGGCCGACCAGTTCCATGGCGCGCCGTCGCGGGCGATGGCGATGGTCGGTGTCACCGGCACCAACGGCAAGACCTCCACCGTGCAGCTGCTGGCCCAGGCCTGGCACCTGCTCGGTACGCCCAGTGGCAGTATCGGCACGCTGGGCGCCGGACTTTATGGTGCGGTTGAACCGACCGGCTTCACCACGCCGCTGGTGCTGCAGATGCATGCGCTGCTGGCGCAGCTGCGCGATGCCGGCGCGCGCGCGGTGGCGATGGAAGTCAGCTCGCACGCGCTGGACCAGGGCCGCGTGGATGCCGTGCACTACGACGTGGCGGTGTTCACCAACCTCACCCGCGACCATCTGGACTACCACGGCGACATGGCCAGCTACGGCGCGGCCAAGGCGCGGCTGTTCCATCGCCCGGGCCTGAAGGCAGCGGTGGTCAACCTGGACGACGCCTTCGGTCGCCAGCTGTTCGCCGGCCTGCCGGCGGGCGTGCAGCCGATCGGCCTGAGCTCGCGCGGTGCCACCGACGCCAGCGTGCGCGCCGAGGCGCTGCAGCTGGACGGCCGTGGCATTGCCTTCGAACTGGTCATCGACGGCCAGCGCGCGGCGGTGCAGTCGCCGCTGCTGGGCCGCTTCAACGTGGACAACCTGCTGGCGGTGGCCGGCACCCTGCATGCGCAGGGCCAGCCGCTGCCGCGCATTGCCGAGGTGCTGTCGGCACTGCAGCCGATCCGTGGCCGCATGAACCGCCTGGGCGGCGAAGACGGCCTGCCGACCGTGGTGGTGGATTACGCGCATACCCCGGACGCGCTGGAACAGGCGCTGGACAGCCTGCACGGCCATCTGCAGGGCACGCTGTTCTGCGTGTTCGGCTGCGGTGGCGAGCGTGATACCGGCAAGCGCCCGCAGATGGCCGCGATCGCCGAGCGCCTGGCCAACCAGGTCATCGTCACCGACGACAACCCGCGTGGCGAAGATGGCGACGTGATCGTGGCCGACATCCTGGCCGGTTTCCATAACGCCGGTGCCGTGACCGTGCAGCGCAGCCGCGCGCGTGCGATCGGCCTGGCGGTGAAGCGCGCCGGTGCCGGCGACATCATCCTGATTGCCGGCAAGGGCCACGAGCCGTACCAGGAAGTGAATGGCGTGCGCCATGACTTCGACGACACCGAAGTGGCCGCGGCGGCACTGGCGGCCAAGGCCGGGGTGCTCAGCGCGCAGGCCGGGGAGGGCGCCGCATGAAGCGCACCCTGCTTTCGCTGATCGCACACTGGGCCGGCGGCGAGATCCACGGCGATGACGTGGCCATCGATGCGGTCAGCAACGACACCCGCAACCTCGGCCCGGGCTGCCTGTATGTGGCACTGCGCGGCGAGCGTTTCGACGGTCATGACTTTGCTGCCGACGCACAGGCGCGCGGTGCCAGCGCGCTGCTGGTCGAGCGCCTGTTGCCGATCGAGCTGCCGCAGGTGCTGGTGGCCGACAGCGAGCTGGCGCTGGCGAAGATCGCCACCGGCATGCAGCGCGACCGCGATACCGAGGTGTTCGCGATCACCGGCAGCAACGGCAAGACCAGCGTGAAGAGCCTGCTGCTGTCGATCCTGCAGCAGGTGGCCCAGCACGCGCATAAGGTGGTCTACGCCAACCCGGGCAACCGCAACAACGAGATCGGCCTGCCGCTGGCAGTGATCGACGCGCCGGAAGATGCCGACTACGCCGTCTACGAGATGGGCGCGGGCAAGCCGGGCGACATCGCCTACCTGACCGACATCGCCCGCCCGCGCTATGCGCTGGTCAACAACATCGCTCCTGCCCACCTGGAGCGGATGGGCAGCCTGCTCGGCGTGGCCGTCACCAAGGGCGCGATCTACACGGCGCTGCCGGCCGACGGCGTGGCGGTGATCAACGCCGACGATGCCTACGGCCGCTGGTTCGAGCAGCACTTCGTGGGTCGCCCGGCACGTTGCCGCGTGCTGCGCTATGGCCTGGAACACTCTGCGGACGTGACTGCGCGCGACATCCGTGCCGGCGCGCAGGGCAGCCAGTTCACCCTCGTTACGCCGGCCGGCGAAGCCCGCGTGGTACTGGGCCTGCCGGGTCGCCACAACGTCAGCAATGCACTGGCCGCTGCCAGCCTGGCGCTGGCGGCCGGTGCCGAGGTGGCGCTGATCGCGGCGGGCCTGGCTGAAGCACAGCCGGTGCCGGGCCGGCAGATCGCCCATCAGCTGCGCAACGGCGCGGTGCTGGTTGACGACAGCTACAACGCCAACCCCGGTTCGCTGGGCGCCGCCATCGATGCGCTGGCCGCCGCCCCGGAAGAGGGCTGGCTGGTGCTGGGTGACATGCGCGAGCTGGGCCCGGATGCCGAGGCGCTGCATGCGCAGGCCGGCATCCGTGCGCGCGCCGCTGGCCTGAAGCGCCTGTATGCGCTGGGCCCGCTCAGTGCCGCCGCCGCCACCGCCTTTGGCGAAGGCGGCCGTCATTTCGCCACCCATGACGCGCTGTCGCAGGCGCTGAAGGACGAGCTGCACGCCGGCGTGCGCTGCCTGGTCAAGGGTTCCCGTGGCAGCGCCATGGACACGATTGTCAAAGCGCTGCTGGCGCAAGGAGAGGAATCCCCGCATGTTGTATGAACTGGCTCGATGGTTGCAGCAGTTGGAGAGCCTGTTCGGGCTGTTCAACTACCAGACGTTCCGCGCCATCCTTGCCGCGCTGACGGCCCTGTTCCTGTCGCTGTGGCTCGGCCCGGCGATGATCCGCAAGCTTGCCCAGTTCAAGGGCGGCCAGCCGATCCGCCAGGACGGTCCGCAGACCCATTTCTCCAAGGCCGGTACGCCGACCATGGGCGGCTCGCTGATCCTGCTCACCATCACCCTGTCGGTGCTGATGTGGGCCGACCTGCGCAACCGCTATGTATGGCTGGTGCTGGCGGTGATGCTGTGCTTCGGCGCCATCGGCTGGTATGACGACTGGATCAAGATCGTCCGCCGCGATCCGAACGGCCTGAAGTCGCGCTGGAAGTACCTGCTGCAGTCGATCTTCGGCCTGGCCGCGGGCCTGTTCCTGTTCTACACGGCCGACGTGCCGGCGGCGTTGACCTTCTACATTCCGATGTTCAAGTCGATCGCGCTGCCGCTGGCCGGCATCGGCTTCGTGGCCATCGCCTACTTCTGGATCGTCGGCTTCTCCAACGCGGTGAACCTGACCGACGGACTGGATGGCCTGGCGATCATGCCGACCGTGCTGGTGGCCTGCGCACTGGGCGTGTTCGCCTACGCCTCGGGCAACGTGGTGTTCGCCAACTACCTGCAGATCCCGCAGATCCCGGGCGCCGGCGAGCTGGTCATCATCTGCGCGGCCATCGCCGGTGCGGGCCTCGGCTTCCTGTGGTTCAACACCTATCCGGCCATGGTGTTCATGGGCGATATCGGCGCGCTGGCGCTGGGCGCGGTACTGGGCACGATCGCGGTGATCACCCGCCAGGAGCTGGTGCTGGTGATCATGGGCGGCGTGTTCGTCATCGAAACGCTGTCGGTGATGATCCAGGTCGCCTCGTTCAAGCTGACCGGCAAGCGCGTGTTCCGCATGGCGCCGATCCACCACCATTTTGAACTGAAGGGCTGGCCGGAGCCGCGCGTGATCGTGCGCTTCTGGATCATCTCCGTCGTGCTCGTGCTGATCGGCCTGGCCACGTTGAAGGTGCGCTGAGATGAACGACCTGTCCCGCCAGGCAACACGCCTTGAAGCCATCGAAGGCAGCTACGACAAGTGGCTGCTGGGCGCGATCATCGCGCTCACCGGCGTCGGCGTGGTGATGGTGGCGTCCAGCTCGATCGCTTTGATGAGCAGCCCGTTCTATTACCTCAACCGCCACCTGATCTTCCTGGCGGTGGGCATCGTGCTGGCGGTGGTCGCCGCCCGCACGGAGCTGAAGTCCATCGAGCAGTACAACCAGATGCTGCTGCTGGGCTGCTTCGTGCTGCTGCTGGCGGTGTTCATGCCGGGCCTGGGCAGCACGGTCAACGGTGCGCGCCGCTGGATCAACCTGGGCATTTCCAAGTTCCAGACGGTCGAAGCGGTGAAGGTGCTCTACATCGTCTGGCTGTCCAGCTACCTGGTGCGTTTCCGCGACGAGGTCAATGCAACCTGGCCGGCGATGCTCAAGCCGCTGGGCGTGGCGGGTGCGCTGGTACTGCTGTTGCTGCTGCAGCCGGACTTCGGTTCCTCGACCCTGCTGCTGGCGATCACCGCCGGCATGCTGGTGCTGGGTGGGGTGAACATGCCGCGCATGTCGATGCCGGTGATCATCGGCCTGGTCGGCATGAGCGCACTGGCGATCATCGAGCCGTACCGCATGCGCCGCATCACCTCCTTCCTGGACCCGTGGGCCGACCAGCAGGGCGACGGCTACCAGCTGTCGAACGCGCTGATGGCGGTGGGCCGCGGCGAGTGGACCGGCGTCGGCCTGGGCAACTCGGTGCAGAAGCTGTACTACCTGCCCGAAGCGCATACCGACTTCATCTTCTCGGTCACCGCCGAGGAATTCGGCTTCCTGGGCACCTGCGTGATCGTGGCGCTGTACGCGCTGCTGGTCGGCCGGACCTTCTGGCTGGGCATGCGCTGCGTGGAAATGAAGCGGCACTTCTCCGGCTACATCGCCTTCGGCATCGGCCTGTGGATCAGCATGCAGACCTTCGTCTCGATCGGCGTGAACCTGGGCATCCTGCCGACCAAGGGCCTGACCCTGCCGCTGATCTCCTCCGGCGGTTCGTCGGTGCTGATGACCTGCGTGGCGATGGGCCTGCTGCTGCGCGTGTCGTATGAACTCAAGCGCGCCGAGCGCCGCCAGGCCGTGCGCATCGGTGGTGCTGAAGACGCCGTTGCCGAGCCGGTGGACGCACCCTCCGCGCCGGCATCAACCAGCGTGCCGATGAGCGCCGAACCGGCAGCGGCCGACACCACGGCCCCGGCGTCGGCCGCAGCGCGTGGCACCAGCCGCCTGCAGTCGCGCATCGAACCGACCTTCGGGAGGCTGTCATGAGTGCAGCCAACGAGACGGGGCGCCCGGTGATGATCCTGGCCGGTGGCACCGGCGGGCACATCTTCCCCGGCCTGGCCGTGGCCCGCGTGCTGCGCGAGCGTGGCGTGCCGGTGACCTGGATGGGCGCCGACGGTGCGATGGAAACCCGCCTGGTGCCGCAGCACGACATTCCGATCGACACCCTGGCCATCACCGGCCTGCGCGGCAAGGGCAAGCTGGCCCTGCTGGGCGCGCCGTGGCGCCTGATGCGCGCGCTGCGCGCGGCCGGCATGATCATCCGCAGGCGCCAGCCGCGTGCCGTGGTCGCCTTCGGTGGCTTTGCCTCTGGCCCCGGTGGCATGGCCACGCGCCTGCACGGCCTGCCGCTGCTGGTTCACGAACAGAATCGCGCTCCCGGCATGACCAATCGCATCCTGTCGCGCTATGCGCGCCGGTTGCTGACCGGCTTCCCGGGTACCTTCGCCAAGGGCGAGGAGTTCGTCGGCAACCCGGTGCGCGCGGAGATCGCCGCCATCGCTCCGCCGGAACAGCGCTTCGCCGACCGCCAGGGGCCGCTGCGCGTGCTGGTGGTCGGTGGCAGCCAGGGTGCACGTGCACTCAACACCGGCGTGCCGCAGGCGATCGCCGCGCTCGGCGCCGGGGTATCGGTGCAGGTGCGCCACCAGAGTGGCGAAAAGATGCATGCCGAAGCGGTCGAGGCGTATGCCACGGCCGGCGTGCAGGCTGAAATCACCCCGTTCATCGCCGACATGGCCGAGGCCTTCGCCTGGGCCGACCTGGTGGTGTGCCGTGCCGGTGCATCGACGCTGGCCGAGCTGTGCGCGGCGGGTGTCGGCAGTGTGCTGGTGCCATTCCCCGCTGCCGTCGACGATCACCAGACCCGCAATGCGGAGTACCTGGTCGAGCGCGGCGCGGCGGTTTTGCTGAAGCAGGACGGAACGCTGGCTGACGGCATTGCCGCACTGCTGCGCGATCTGTCCGAAAATCCCGCCCGCCGCATGCAGATGGCGCAAGCCGCGCGTGCCCTGGCCAAGGTCGATGCCGCCGAGCGCATCGCCGATATCATTCTCGAGGAAGCTGTATGAAGAAGGCATGCCACCGCGCCTGCCCTGCGCGAGGCCGCGCATGATCCGTCGCCTGCACGACACCAACGACCTGGTGCGCGCGTTCCCGCGCGTGCATTTCGTCGGCATCGGCGGCACCGGCATGAGCGGCATCGCCGAAGTGATGCTGACGCTGGGCTATGAAGTGTCCGGTTCGGACAACGCTGACAACGTGGCGACCCGCCGCCTGGCTAGCCTGGGTGCGCGCATCATGCGCGGCCACTCGGCAGCCAATGTGCTGGGCACCGACTGCGTGGTGGTCTCCAGCGCCATCCGTGAGGACAACCCGGAACTGATGGAAGCGCGCAGCCAGCGCATTCCGATCATGCCGCGTGCGGCGATGCTGGCCGAGCTGATGCGCTTCCGCCGTGGCATCGCGGTGGCCGGTACCCATGGCAAGACCACCACCACCAGCCTGACCGCTGCGGTGCTGAGCGAAGGTGGCCTGGACCCGACCTTCGTGATCGGCGGCCAACTGCTGGCTGCTGGCGCCAACGCCAAGCTGGGCGGTGGGCAGTGGCTGGTGGCCGAGGCCGACGAAAGCGATGGCAGCTTCCTGCGCCTGAACCCGCTGATGTCGATCATCACGAACATTGATGCCGATCACCTGGAAAACTACGGCAACGACTTTGCCCGCGTGCAGGCGGCGTTCGCAGAGTTCCTGCAGCGCCTGCCGTTCTACGGCCTGGCGGTGCTGTGCATCGATGACCCGGAAGTGGCCGCACTGGCCGCCAGGACCCCGCGCCACGTGATGAGCTACGGCATGAGCCCGCAGGCCGACGTGCGCGCCGAGAACGTGGTGCAGGAAGGTTCGCGGATGCGCTTCACCCTGCGCCTGCCGCAGGGCACCAGCCAGGAAGTGGTGCTGGCGCTGCCGGGCAAGCACAACGTGCTGAACGCACTGGCCGCTGCGGCAGTGGGCTGGCAGCTGGGCGTGGCACCGGACGCCATCGCGCGCGCGCTGGAAGGGTTTGCCGGTGTCGGCCGTCGCTTCAACGATCTGGGCGAGGTGACCACCGCCAGTGGCGCCAAGGTGCGCATCATCGACGATTACGGTCATCACCCGAGCGAACTGGAAGCCGTATTCGCCGCCGCCCGTGGTGGCTGGGCCGACAAGCGCCTGGTGGTGGCCTTCCAGCCGCATCGCTACAGCCGTACCCGCGACCAGTTCGACAAGTTCGCCGCGGTGCTGTCCAGCGTCGACGCGCTGGTGCTGAGCGAAGTCTATCCGGCAGGTGAGGAACCGATCGCCGGTGCCGACTCGCATGCGCTGGCCCGCGCCATCCGCGCGCGCGGCCGCAGCGAGCCAGTGGTGGTGGGCAAGGCCGCCGAGCTGGCCGGCGTGCTGCCGGACGTGCTGCAGGACGGTGACCTGTTGCTGATGATGGGCGCCGGCGACATCGGCGCCGTGGCCACCCATATCGCGGTGGAAGGCTTCAAGGGGGAGGGCGAGGCGTGAGCACGCTGACCTTCCCGCCGCTGCGCGTGACCGACCCGGCCGAGTTCGGTCGCGTCGCCGTGCTGCTCGGCGGCAGCTCCAGCGAACGTGAAGTGTCGCTGGACTCGGGCCGCAACGTGCTTGAAGCCCTGCAGTCGCGCGGCGTCGATGCATTCGCCGTGGACGGCATCCCGGCGCTGGCCAAGGCGCTGGCCGCCGGCGGCATCGACCGCGTGTTCAACATCCTGCACGGCCACAACGGTGGCGGTGAGGACGGCATCGTGCAGGGCCTGATGGACGCCTTCGGCGTGCCGTACACCGGCTCGAACGTGCTGGGTTCGGCGCTGAGCATGGACAAGATCCGCACCAAGCAGGTGTGGCTGTCGCTGGGCCTGCCGACCCCGCAGTACCGGAAGGTCACTGCCGAAGACGTGCATGCCAACGCCGCCACGCTCGGTCTTCCGGTGGTGGTGAAGCCGGCCAACGAAGGTTCCAGCGTGGGCATCAGCCGGGTGACCGACGAGGCCGGCCTGGATGAGGCGGTGGCGCTGGCCGCGCGCTACGACGGCCAGCTGCTGATGGAACAGATGGTGGTCGGCGACGAACTGACCGTGGCCATCCTTGGCGACGTCGCACTGCCGTCGATCCGCATCGTGCCCAAGGGCCAGTGGTACGACTACAACGCCAAGTACATCGCCGAGGACACCCAGTACCTGTGCCCGGGCCTGGACGGTGACGCCGAGGACGAGATCCGGCGCATCGCGCTGGCCGCGTTCCGTGCCGCCGGCTGCCGTGGCTGGGGCCGCGTGGACGTGATGCGCGATCGCGCCAGCGGCCGTTTCTTCCTGCTGGAAGTGAACACCGCGCCGGGCATGACCAGCCACTCGCTGGTGCCCAAGGCGGCCCGCCAGGCTGGCATCGGTTTCGAGGAACTGGTGTGGCGCGTGCTGGAACAGACCCTGGAGGCCTCGCAGGCATGAACGCGGTGCTGCGCATCTTCGTCTGGCTGTTGGCGCTGTCGGTGGTTGCACTGCCGGTGGTGGCCGTGGTCAATGGCTGGGTCGGCGCCGAGCGCTGGCCGCTGGCGAAGCTGCGCGTGCATGGTGAGTTCAAGCGGGTGCCGGCCGAGCAGCTGCAGCAGGTGCTGCTGCCGTACGCGCGCGCCGGCTTCTTCGCGGTCAAGCTGCAGGATGCGCAGGACGCACTGGAAAAACTGCCGTGGGTAGAGAGCGCGCAGGTGCGCAAGCAGTGGCCGGACGTGCTGGAAGTGACCCTGGTCGAGCACAAGCCGTTCGCGCGCTGGGGCAATGACCGCCTGGTGTCCGAGCAGGGCAAGCTGTTCCCCACGCCGAAGAAGCTGGCCGATCTGGCGCTGCCCGAACTGGATGGCCCGGACAGCCAGGCCGAAGAAGTGATGAAGCTGTACAGCGACTCGCGTGCATTGTTCGCACCGGCCGGCGTCGACGTGCGCCGGGTGACGATGGATGCACGCGGCAGCTGGTCGCTGGTGCTGAGCAACGGCACCGAAGTGGTGGTTGGCCGTGATGACGCGCGCTCGCGCATGCAGCGCTTCGTCAAGGTGCTGCCGCAGCTCAACCGCCAGGACGCGCCGATCGAGCGCGCCGACCTCCGTTACACCAATGGTTTCACGCTGAGCTGGGGTACCCCGGCCACGCCGGCGAAAACGCCGGCGACCCCGGCCAGAAGCACGCAGGAAAGGACATGAATCGCAAGGGTGACAAATCGCTGATCGTTGGCCTGGACATCGGCACCTCCAAGGTGGTGGCGCTGGTGGGCGAGTATTCGCCGGGCAACCCGATCGAAGTGATCGGCATCGGCTCGCACGAATCGCGCGGGCTCAAGCGTGGCGTGGTGGTGGACATCGAATCGACCGTGCAGTCGATCCAGCGTGCGGTGGAAGAAGCCGAGCTGATGGCTGGCTGCGAGATCCGCTCGGTGTATGCCTCGATCTCCGGCAACCACGTGCAGTGCAAGAACTCGCCGGGCATCGTGCCGATCCGCGACGGCGAGGTGACCTGGGGTGACCTGGACCGCGTGCTCGACGCCGCCAAGGCGGTGGCGATCCCGGCCGACCAGAAGATCCTGCACGCGATCCCGCGCGAGTACGTGCTGGACGATTCGCAGGAAGGCATCCGCAACCCGGTCGGCATGACCGGCGTGCGCCTGGAGGTGCACGCGCACTTGGTGGTGTGCGCGCAGTCGGCCGCGGCCAACATCAGCAAGTGCGTGCAGCGCTGCGGCCTGCAGGTGGACGACCTGGTGCTGTCTTCGCTGGCCTCCAGCGTGGCGGTGCTGACCGCCGACGAACGCGAGCTGGGCGTGGTGCTGGTCGACATGGGCGCCGGCACCACCGACATCGCTGTGTTCGTGCAGGGCGCGATCTGCCATACCGCCTCGCTGCCGATTGCTGGCGACCACGTGACCAACGACATCGCGCACATGCTGCGCACGCCGACCCCGGAAGCCGAGCAGATCAAGGTGCGCTATGCCTGCGCCCTGGCCCAGCTGGCCACCGCCGAGGAGAGCATCCAGGTACCGTCGGTGGGTGACCGCCCGCCGCGCCGCATGCCGCGCCATTCGCTGGCGCAGGCGGTGCAGGGCCGCTACGAGGAAATCTTCGAGATGGTGCAGGCCGAGCTGCGCCGCTCCGGTTTCGAGGAACTGGTGCGCGCCGGCATGGTGCTGACCGGTGGTGCCTCGAAGATGGAAGGCGTGGTCGAACTGGCCGAGGAAATGCTGCAGATGCCGGTGCGCGTGGGCATCCCGCAGCACGTCACCGGCCTCGGCGAAGTAGTAGGCAATCCGGTGCACGCCACCGGCGTCGGCCTGCTGCTGATGGGCAGCCAGATCGAGCACCCGCGGCGGCCGTCGCTGCCCACCGGGCGCGCGGGAAGCATGTTCAAGAAACTCAAAACCTGGTTCCGCGGCGAGTTCTGACGCGGAGCCCGCAATCCCTGGCATTGCCAGGGCGCAACACCCGCAGTACCCGCATCACAACGCAACACCGGCAACACACAACCCATACAGCCGCAACGTCGGCATGCAGCAGGACGGCAGGACGCCCGAATGCCCATGCCAGCCAAAGCGGATACAACGAGGACACGGACATGGCGCATTTTGAACTGATCGAAAAGATGGCACCCAATGCGGTGATCAAGGTGGTTGGCGTGGGCGGCGGCGGCGGCAATGCCGTGGCGCACATGGTCAACTCGGCGGTGGACGGCGTGGAATTCATCACCGCCAACACCGACTCGCAGGCCATCAAGAATTGCGGTGCCAAGCTGCAGCTGCAGCTGGGTACCAACGTGACCAAGGGCCTGGGCGCAGGCGCGAACCCGGAAGTCGGCCGCCAGGCCGCGCTGGAAGACCGTGAGCGCATCATGGACGCGCTGCAGGGTGCGGACATGGTGTTCATCACCGCCGGCATGGGCGGCGGCACCGGCACCGGCGCTGCGCCGGTGGTGGCCCAGCTGGCCAAGGAAATGGGCATCCTGACCGTGGCCGTGGTCACCAAGCCGTTCCCGTTCGAAGGCCGTCGCCGCATGCAGGTGGCGCTGAAGGGCATCGAGGAACTGAGCCAGCACTGCGACTCGCTGATCACCATCCCGAACGAGAAGCTGATCACCGTGCTGGGTCGCAACGCGACCATGATCCAGGCCTTCCGTGCCGCCAACGACGTGCTGCAGGGCGCCGTGCAGGGCATCGCCGACCTGATCGTGCGTCCGGGCCTGATCAACGTCGACTTCGCCGACGTGCGCACCGTCATGTCCGAAATGGGCCTGGCGATGATGGGTACCGGCACAGCTCGTGGCGATGACCGCGCCCAGGCCGCTGCCGAAGCCGCCATCCAGAACCCGCTGCTGGACGATGTGAACCTGGCCGGTGCCAACGGCATCCTGGTCAACATCACCGCCGGCGCCGACTTCACCATGGCCGAGTTCGACGAGATCGGCCGCACCATCGATGGCTTCGCTTCCGAAGACGCCACCGTGGTGGTCGGTACCGTGCTGGACCCGGACATGCAGGACGAAGTGCGCGTGACCGTGGTCGCTACCGGCCTGAACCGCGTTTCGGCCAGCAAGACCCAGCGCCCGGGTGAGCGTGCGCCGATCAAGCTGGTCCGCAATGCGACCACCGGCCAGCCGGAGTTCGGCGACTTCGACAACGGCGGCGACGCCGTGTCCAAGGCCGTCGGCGGCATGGGCCTGGGCCTGCGTCGTGCCAGCAGTGATACCGCGGCAGCCTCGGCCCCGTCGGCACCGGCCGCTTCGGCTCCGGCGGCGGCGGAACTGCCGAACGACTACCTGGACATCCCGGCCTTCCTGCGCCGCCAGGCGGACTAAGCGGGGCGGCCCGGGGCTTGTCCTCCCCGGGTTGCGCCACCATGTCCTGAAAACGCGGGCGCCGGGCCAGGATGGGCCCGGCGGCCCTGCTTCACGCGCGTCCCATTGGCGCGCCGGTGTGTCCTGCCGGCGTTTCAGCCAGGGTAGGGGACCCTGCGTGTTAATCTAATGTGTCACTTCCGGTCCATCCCCCATGATCCAGCAACGCACCCTCAAGAACACGATCCGCGCCACCGGCGTTGGCCTGCACAGCGGTGACAAGGTCTACATGACCCTGCGCCCGGCACCGGTCAACCATGGCATCGTGTTCCGCCGCGTCGACCTGGACCCGGTGGTGGAAGTGCCGGCCAAGGCCGAACTGGTCACCGAAGTGACCCTGTGCACCGGCCTGACCTGCAACGACGCCAAGATCCAGACCGTCGAGCACCTGATGTCGGCCCTGGCTGGCCTGGGTGTGGACAACATCATCGTCGAACTGTCCTCGGCCGAGCTGCCGATCATGGACGGTTCTGCGGGCCCGTTCGTGTTCCTGCTGCAGTCGGCGGGCATCGTGGAACAGGATGCGCCCAAGCGCTTCATCCGCGTGCTGAAGACCGTGGAAGTGACCGAGGGCGACAAGGTGGCCCGCTTTACTCCCTACGAGGGCTACAAGCTGGGCTTCACCATCCAGTTCGACCACCCGATGATTCCGGCCAAGCAGTCGCGCCAGGAAATCGAGTTCTCGACGCTGGCCTACACCAAGGAAATCTCCCGCGCGCGCACCTTCGGTTTCATGCGCGACCTGGAGTACATGCGCGAGCGCAACCTGGGCCTGGGCGGTTCGATGGACAACGCCATCGTGCTGGACGAGTTCCGAGTGCTCAACGAAGACGGCCTGCGCTACGCCGACGAGTTCGTGCGCCACAAGATCCTCGACGCCATCGGTGATCTCTACCTGGCCGGTGGCCAGGTGCTGGGCGCCTACGAGGGCTTCAAGTCCGGCCACGCGCTCAACAACAAGCTGGTGCGCGCACTGATGGCCGACGCCACCGCTTGGGAGTGGGTCAGCTTCGACTCGCCGGCAACCCCGGATCCGGTCGAATATGCCACTCCGGCCTACGCCTGATCATTCCAGGCCATTGAATCAAAAGACAAAAACGCCGCCCGCGAGGGCGGCGTTGTCGTTTCCGGCGCCGTCAGCGCATTCAGCGTGCTTTGAGCGTCTCAAGGCCGGTTCGAGGTCACGGTTTTGTGAACCTGTTGGATCGGAAGCCTGAATTTAACGTAGTTTTAACAACAATCTAACGACAGGCCCCCGGTTGGCCGCTAGGATGCGACCCGGCCCCCGAAAT
Organism: Stenotrophomonas raiganjensis (SeqCode); assembly: GCF_030658505.1. Taxonomy (GTDB): domain Bacteria; phylum Pseudomonadota; class Gammaproteobacteria; order Xanthomonadales; family Xanthomonadaceae; genus Stenotrophomonas. Next base: position 66,787 of record NZ_JAUTXR010000161.1, read on the forward strand.
GTTTCACGCCGTGGTGACACGCGCGACGGGGAACGGAGCTGGATGCTCCGATGCCGTCAGGACCGCTTCTTCGGCTTCGAAGGAACGTCCTGCAGGCAAGCCAAGGCGTCGCGTAGCCCTTTGTGCGTGGCGGCTGAAACTGCGTGGGGGCCATTCCGGTTGTCGATCGCTGGGGAGCGTGAGGGAGTGGTGGACGCAGTCTTGATGGTCACCCTGGTGGCCTTCAGCCCGATGGAACGGGCCGCGTCGAGCAACTGGGCTTCGGCAAGCCGCAACTTGGCATGCCAGACCGGGGACTCGACGAGAAAAACGAGGTGTTCCCCGTCCACATTGGCCAGCCGGCAACGGCTGCGCAGAGGTGGCGGCAACTGGGGGCGCAACTGACGGTCCAGCGCGTCGAGCCACAAGGCACGCCGCAGCGGGTTCCCGCTTTTGTCCGCCATCACCGCATCCAGCGCCGGTTTCGGCACTGACGCGGGGCGAACGCTGGATTTCGGCTCAGACATGAAAACTCACTGATGGCATTCAAAAAGATCGTAATCAAAACGCGTGAAGGACAGGCCAAGTCGTCGCCGATCGCGCGTTTGCGGTTCTATTTCGAGGACCGCCCCCGTGCCCTGCTGGGCAGCGTGCTCGGGGTAGGCTGCATTATCGGCCTTGCTGGCGGCATTGGCGCCAGCGCGCTGAATGATTCCCGGCTACAGGCCAAGGTCGAGCGCCAGGATGCGGAACTGGCCAAGGTCAAGCGCGATGCGCAGACCCAGGTCAATGCGCTGGCGGCCCGTCTGGGCGAGTTGCAGGCCCAGGCCACCCGCCTCAACGCCCTTGGCGAACGGCTGACCCAGATGGGCAAGCTGGAGGACGGCGAGTTCGACTTCAACGAAACCCCCGGCCTCGGTGATGGTGACGCAGGGGGCCCGACCAGCGACATCCCGGTCAAGGACGTCAACGCCGACTTACAGGTGCTGGAGCAGCGTTTCGCTGCTTCAGGCCGCCAGTTGTCGGTGATGGAATCGCTGATGTTCGACCACCAGCTGCAGCAGAACGCCGTGCCTTCGCGCATGCCGATCCGCAACAGCTACGTGACCTCCGGCTTCGGCACCCGTGCCGACCCGTTCGGCCGCGGTGCTGCCACCCACAAGGGCATGGACTTCCACGCCAAGGTCGGTGACCCGGTGATGGCCGTGGCCGAAGGCGTGGTCAGCTTCGCCGGCGTGAAGGGCGGCTATGGCAACGTGGTCGATGTCGACCACGGTAACGGCTACGTCACCCGCTACGCGCACAATTCGCGGCTGGTGGTGAAGGCCGGTGACCTGGTCCGTGCCGGCCAGGAAGTGGCCAAGGCCGGCTCCACCGGTCGTTCGACCGGTGCCCACGTGCACTTCGAAGTGTGGGAAAACGGCAACGTGGTCAACCCGCGCAAGTTCCTCGGCGACGGCGGCAACACGCCGGTCGGCCGCGTCAGCCGCGGCTGATGCCGCGTTGGGGTGCCGGCCGCCGGTCGGCACTACCGCCCCCGGAGTACGGGGGCAGCGCCGTAGGCGCGGGGGTGTGGAGGCCAGGTAAGAGGGGCCCGCGGTTCGCGCAGCGAAGCGTGGGAGCGCCAGCGCGCATGCGCTGACGCGTACCCGGCCAGCGGCCGGCACTACCGCTCGGGGTTGAAACCTCAGCCGGCCGTCCCAAGCTACAATGGGTGTTGCCATCGACAGGGCGCCAGGCGCCCTGTTTCGTTTGCGGCGGACGGATCCCAAGGGGAGGCCGGGCGTCGTGTCCATCCAACCCGGTTCCTTCAATGATCAACAGCCTGCTTACCCGCGTATTTGGCAGTCGTAACGAACGACAGCTGCGCCAGCTCAACCGCATCGTCGCCAAGATCAATGCGCTGGAGCCGGAGATCGAGAAGCTTTCCGACGAGCAGCTTCAGGCCAAGACGCCGGAGTTCAAGCAGCGCATCGCCGACGGTGAAGCCCTGGACAAGGTGCTGCCGGAAGCGTTCGCGGTCTGCCGCGAGGCTGGCCGCCGCGTGCTGGGCATGCGCCACTACGACGTGCAGCTGATCGGCGGCATGGTGCTTCACCTGGGCAAGATCGCAGAAATGCGCACCGGTGAAGGCAAGACCCTGGTGGCAACCCTGCCGGTGTACCTCAACGCGCTCGAAGGCAAGGGCGTGCACGTGGTCACCGTGAACGACTACCTGGCCCGCCGCGACGCCGCGCAGATGGGCAAGCTGTACAACTGGCTGGGCCTGAGCGTGGGCGTGGTCTATCCGGGCATGCCGCACAGCGACAAGCGCGAAGCCTACGCCGCGGACATCACCTACGGCACCAACAACGAATTCGGTTTCGACTACCTGCGCGACAACATGGCGCTGTCCAAGGCTGACCGCTACCAGCGCGGCCTGCATTACGCCATCGTCGACGAAGTCGACTCCATCCTGATTGACGAAGCACGTACCCCGCTGATCATTTCCGGCCCGGCCGATGACTCCCCGGAGCTGTACATCCGCGTCAACCGCGTGGTGCCGAACCTGGTCAAGCAGGAGGTGGAAGACGGCGAAGGCGACTTCTGGGTTGACGAGAAGGGCAAGCAGGTGCACCTGTCCGAAGCGGGCATGGAGCACGCCGAGCAGCTGCTGGTCGAGGCCGGCATCCTCAATGGCGAGACCGAGGGCCTGTACGCGCCGCAGAACCTGACCGTGGTCCACCACCTCAACGCTGCACTGCGCGCGCACGCGATCTACCAGCGTGACGTGGACTACATCGTGCGCGATGGCGAAGTGGTCATCGTCGATGAGTTCACCGGCCGCACCCTGTCCGGCCGCCGCTGGTCCGATGGCCTGCACCAGGCGGTGGAAGCGAAGGAAGGCGTGCCGGTCCAGCGCGAGAACCAGACCCTGGCGAGCATCACCTTCCAGAACCTGTTCCGCATGTACAAGAAGCTGTCCGGCATGACCGGCACGGCCGATACCGAAGCATTCGAGTTCCAGAGCATCTATGGCCTGGAAGTGGTGGTGATTCCGACCAACCGCCCGACCATCCGCAAGGACAGCCCGGACCAGGTGTTCCTCAACCGCAAGGGCAAGTTCAACGCGGTGCTGGCCGATATCGAAGAGTGTGCCAAGCGCGGCCAGCCGGTGCTGGTGGGTACCACCTCGATCGAAACCTCGGAAATGCTGTCCGAGCACCTGCGCAAGGCGGGCGTGAAGCACGAAGTGCTCAACGCCAAGCAGCATGACCGCGAAGCGACCATCGTTGCCAATGCCGGCCGTCCGGCCGCCGTGACCATCGCCACCAACATGGCCGGCCGCGGTACCGACATCGTGCTGGGCGGTTCGCTGGAAGCGGAAATCCACGAGCTGGGCGAGGACGCGACCGACGAGCAGAAGGCGGCGGTCAAGGCCGATTGGCAGAAGCGCCATGAGGCGGTGAAGGCTGCGGGCGGCCTGCACATCGTCGGTACCGAGCGCCATGAATCGCGTCGTATCGACAACCAGCTGCGCGGCCGTTCCGGCCGCCAGGGCGACCCGGGTTCGTCCCGCTTCTACCTGTCGCTGGAAGACAACCTGATGCGCATCTTCGCCTCCGACTGGGTGCAGAAGGCCATGCGCATGATGGGCATGAAGGAAGACGACGTCATCGAGGACCGCCTGGTCAGCCGCCAGATCGAGAAGGCGCAGCGCAAGGTCGAGGCCCACAACTTCGACATCCGCAAGAACCTGCTGGACTTCGACGACGTCAACAACGACCAGCGCAAGGTGATCTACGCCCAGCGCGACGAACTGCTGGACGCCGAATCGGTGAAGGACAACGTCGACGGCATCCGCGACGACGTGATCTTCGACGTGGTGGCCCGCTTCGTGCCGCCGAACTCGATCGACGAGCAGTGGGACCTGCGTGGCCTGGAAGCGACCCTGGAGTCGGACTTCGGCCTGCAGATGTCGCTGACCGACCTGGTCAAGGAACACGAGGAACTGGACGCCGAGGCCATTGCCGCCAAGGTGCAGGAGCGCGTCAACCAGCACTTCGCCGAGAAGGAAGCCGGTGTTGGCGAGGAAACCATGCGCGCGCTGGAGAAGCACGTGATGCTGACCGTGCTGGACCAGAGCTGGAAGGAGCACCTGGCCCGCATGGACTACCTGCGCCAGGGCATCTACCTGCGTGGTTACGCGCAGAAGCAGCCGAAGCAGGAATACAAGAAGGAAGCGTTCGAGCTGTTCTCGGACATGCTGGAGAACGTCAAGCGCGAAGTGGTGACCCTGCTGTCGCGCGTGCGTATCCGCAGCGACGAGGAAGTACACGCGCTGGAGGCCGCCGAACGCCAGCAGGCCGAAGCGCGCCTGAGCCAGTCGCAGTTCCAGCACCAGGACGTGGGTGGCTACAGCGCCGACGAAGAAGCTGCGCAGGTGCAGGCGGCCCAACTGGGCGTGGCGCAGATGCAGCGCGACGAGCCGAAGATCGGCCGCAACGATCCCTGCCCCTGCGGTAGTGGCAAGAAGTACAAGCACTGCCACGGCCAGCTGAGCTGATCCGGAGAGCCCCGCGAAAGCGGGGCTTTTCTTTCATGGTGACCCTTTCATCGCGGTGATCCGGCCAGAACTGCGATTGCGCCGGTCGCCCTGTTCTGGGCATGCTTGCCCCATGCCTTCCCCCACCCGATCGATCCACGTCGTGGCCGCCGTCATCACCGACGCCCGTGGCCGCGTGCTGCTCAACCGCCGTACCGAGAACCGCGACATGGCCGGCCTGTGGGAATTCCCCGGCGGCAAGCGCGAATCCGGCGAGACCTCCGAGCAGGCGCTGGTGCGCGAGCTGCGTGAGGAACTGGGCATCGAGGCCGATGTCGGCGAGTGGCTGATGGACGTGCCACAGCGTTACCCGGACAAGCACCTGACCCTGGAAGTGCGCCATGTGCGCAGCTGGAAAGGCACCCCACGGGGGCGCGAAGGGCAGGCGATCACCTGGGTGGCGCCGGACAAGCTGGGCCGCTATTCGATGCCGCCGGCCGACCTGCCGGTGGTGGCCGCCCTGCGCCAGCCCGACTGCTACCTGATCACGCCGGCGCCAGCCGATGATGAGGGCGGCATGCAGCATTGGCATGAACAGCTGCAGCGCGCGGTGGCCGCGGGCCAGCAGCGCATCCAACTGCGCCTGCCACCGGCGCATCCGCAGCGCCAGGCGATGGTCGAGCAGGCCGTGCGTGCGCATCGCCGCAGCGGCGTGCAGTGGCTGCTCAACCGCGATATCGAGCTGGCACGCGCACTGGGCGTGGGCGTGCATCTGGGCAGCGAACAGCTCCTGGAGCTGTCGCAGCGTCCGCTGCCCGAAGGCCAGCTGGTGGCCGCGTCCTGCCATGACCTGCAGCAGCTGCAGGCCGCCCAGCAGCTGGGTTGCGACTTTGCGGTGCTTGGCCCGGTGCAGGCCACGGCCAGCCATCCCGATGCCTCGCCGCTGGGCTGGGATGCCTTTGCCGAACTGCGCGCGCAGGTATCGTTGCCGATCTATGCCCTGGGCGGCATGGGCAGCGGCCACGTTGCCGAAGCACGCCGCCACGGCGGGCAGGGCATCGCTGCCATTCGTGGGCTGTGGCCGGCGTGAACCCACACGTGGGGTCGGATCCCTGCGTAGCAGGGCTCTGCCCCCATCTCGGCAATCCGGGGTCAGCGCCCTTTCCGTTGGAACGGGATCCGACCCCTCCCGATCACAATGTGATCCAGAAACACCCGTACTGCCGCCGCAGCCCAAGCACCGTCGAGGCTCGTGCCACGCTGCCCGGCAACGTCTGCTCCAGGCGCAGGCCGACCGGATGTCTCATGGCCGGCGGCTCCGGGTCGGATCCCTGCGCAGCAGGGCTCTGACCCTGCTCCTGCGACGACGGCAGCGCCTGCGAGGGATACACCGGCACCACGTCCACCAATGGCCGCCGCGCCAACGATTCCAGCTGGCCGAGGATGCGCTGCGCACCCGCATCAGAGACCGCGCCCCACAGGTACAGCGAGGACAGCCGGTTCACATCGTTGCTGAGGATGCCAGTACGCAGCGCGTCCACCAGCTCGCTCAGCCGTCGTGGGCAGCGTGCCCCCAGGGTATCCCGCTGCAGGACGTTGCCGCTGGGCGCAGGCGGTGGCAGCCGCGACTGTGCGCCCACGCTGTCGCAGGGACGGTCGGTGTACACACTCTGGCCCTGCGCATCGGTGCAACGGTTCAGGCGCGTGGACTGCGCGCGGGCGTCACTCGGGAGTGACCACAGCGGCAGCAGCATCAACAGTAGGAAAAGCCGGATCATCCACGCAGGGTAGCGCCGATCACGCTTGCGCGGCGTGCTTTCAGCCCTGCAGCAGTTTCAGCACCGAGGTGGTCGGCTTGGCCAGGTTCAAGGTGTAGAAATGCAGGCCCGGCGCGCCGCCTTCGATCAGGCGCTGGCACAGCCGGGCCACCACTTCCGTGCCGAATGCACGTACCGATTCGGCGTCATCGCCGTAGGCCTGCATCTTGCGGCTGATCCAGCGCGGAATCTCCGCGCCGCACTGCTCGGAGAAGCGGCGCAGCTGGCTGAAGTTGGCGATCGGCATGATGCCGGGCGTGATCGGCACCTGCACGCCGAGCCGCCGCACTTCATCGACGAAGTGGAAGTAGGCATCCGGGTTGAAGAAGTACTGGGTGATCGCTGCATCCGCGCCGGCATCGATCTTGGCCTTGAAGTGCTTCAGATCGGCCAGCGCGTCGGAGGCCTGCGGATGCGTCTCCGGATACGCGCCCACTTCGATGTGGAACGCATCGCCGTGCTCGGCGCGGATGAAGTCGATCAGTTCGGCGGCATAGCGCATGTCGCCGGGAAAGCCCATGCCCGAGGGCAGGTCGCCACGCAGTGCGACAAGGCGTCGGCAGCCGATGGCGCGGTACAGCTTGAGCAGCTCGCGGATTTCCTGGCGGGTGCCGCCGACACAGGACAGATGCGGCGCGGCGTCGAAGCCGTGGTGCTGGTTGAGGTGGCGCACGGTCTCGGACGTATAGCTCAGGGTCGAGCCACCGGCACCGAAGGTACACGACACGTACTCGGGGCCGTAGTCCTTCAGCTTGGCTGCGGCGCGGTCAAGCTGGCTGCGCTGCTCGTCGGTCTTGGGCGGATAGAACTCGAAGCTGATGGCGGTCATGGCACGGGCGGCTGCGACGGGTGCGAGGAAGTATATCGCTCCATCAAGATGGATGTGCAATTTGATCGCGGGGCGCGCCGTCCGCCACCTGCGACCGTTCGCCCTGCCAACCGGCCACTGCTCCGGAATCGCAACCATGCCGTTGTGGCGTGGACCACGCTGTGTCCATCCCGGCAACACCCACCCGATGAAGGAGCAGACGATGAAGATCTTCCTGGCACTCTGGTACGCAATAAAGGCGCTGGCCCGGCTTGCCATGATCGGCATGGCGATGGCGGTGCTGGCCTCGGGCCAGGCCCACGCGGCGGCCGCCACGGGCACCGGCAAGGTGCAGATCGAGGTGGTCGGCAAGGGCCGCCCGCTGCTGATGATCCCTGGCCTGAACAGCAGCGCCGAGGTCTGGCGCGAGACCTGCCAGGCACTGGAGAACGTGCAGTGCCACCTGGTGCAGCTGCCGGGGTTTGCCGGCACGGCGCCGGCCGATCCGCGCCCGGCCGAATTCCTGCCGGTGATGCGCGGGCAGCTGCTGGCCTACCTGCATGACCAGCAGCTGGGCCCGGTGGTGGTGGTCGGCCACAGCCTCGGCGGCCTGCTGGGCCTGCAGATGGCGCAGGCCGCACCGAAGGCGGTCAGCGCGCTGGTGGTGGTCGACGCCCTGCCGTTCCTGCCGGCGGCGCGCGACCTGAACGCCACCGCGGACAGCGTGCGGCCGATGGCCGATCAGCTGCGCAAGGGCATGCTGGCCGCCGACGCCGCGCAATGGCAGGCGCAGTTGAAGGCGGGCCTGCCCGGCATGACCCGTGATCCGCAGCGGCAGGCCGAGCTGGGGCGCTGGGGCGACGCCAGCGACCGCCAGACCACGGCCGACGCCATGCATGCAGTGATGACCACCGACCTGCGCGACAGCATCGCCTCGATCACCGTGCCGACGCTGGTGCTGGGCAGCTGGGCTGGTTACCAGCCGATGGGCGGCACCGAGGCCACCACCCGGGCCGTGTTCCAGGCCCAGTACGCGAAACTGCAGGGCGTGCAGATCGCGATGAGCGCGCAGGGGTTCCACTTCCTGATGTGGGATGATCCGCGCTGGCTGCAGGAGCAGCTGCGCCGCTTCCTGGCCGCGCATTCCTGATCGCGATTCCTTCCCACAGCCAAGGCCCCATGGACGCCACGACCTCCTCCCGCCGCTTCTGGACGCTCAATGCACTGGCATGGGCGGGTTACGCGATGTACGGGCTGTGGGCGGGGATGCGGATCGGCGGCGGCGTGGTGATCAGCGGCATCGTGTTGATCACCGTCAGCGTGGCTGCCTGCCTGTGGGTGTGCAGCGGCATGCTGCGCGCGGTGGCGCTGCGCCAGCGCTGGTGGGAGGGCAGCCTGGGCCGCCTGGTGTTGAAACTGGCCGCCGGTGTGGTGGCCGGCGCCAGCGTCGCGCAGGCGGTAACCGCCGCGCTGCTGCTGCCGGCGCTGGCACTGGGCTGGGTGCAGCTGCCCGGCGGCCACGCAGATTACCGGTGGTCTTCGCTGCTGGTGTACTGGATGAACACCGCGCTCTTCCTGCTGATGTGGACCGGCCTGTGGGCCGGCCTGCACGGCCTGCGCCGGGCGCGTCACAGTGAACTGGCCCGCCTGCGCGCCGAGGCCGAACGCAGCGCACTGGAACGCGATGCACTGCGCGCACGGCTCAATCCGCACTTCATGTTCAACGCGCTGAACAACCTGCGTGCACTGATCCTGGAAGATCCTGAGCGTGCGCGTGACATGGTCACCCGGCTGTCGCGCACGCTGCGCCAGGCGCTGGCGCACAACCGCAGCGAGCAGGTCAGCCTGTCCGAGGAGCTGGCGGTGGTGGACGATTACCTGGCCATCGAGGCGATCCACTTCGAGCAGCGCCTGCAGGTTGGCCAGTACATCGATGCCGACGCCCTGCAGGCACAATTGCCGGCGATGGCGCTGCAGCTGCTGGTGGAAAACGCGATCAAGCATGGCATCGCCAGCCGCCCCGGCGGTGGCGACGTGCGGATCCGGGCCACGTTGGACGACGACGTGCTGCGCCTGCAGGTCGACAACCCGCTGGGCAACGCCAGCGAACCCACCCACGGCCATGGCGTCGGCCTGGCCTATCTGCGTGCGCAGCTCGGTTCGCGCGGGCAATTCACCCTGCGGCCGGTCGGCGACCGCATGCAGGCCCTGCTGGAGATTCCGCAATGAGTGGCGTACTGCGTGTGCTGATTGTCGATGACGCACGGCTGGCGCGGCAGGAGCTGCGCACGCTGTTGTCGGCGTTGCCGTGGGTGCAGTGCGTGGGCGAGGCCGACGATGTGCCTGCCGCGCGCGAGGCGATCGCCACGCTGGCGCCGGACCTGGTGCTGCTGGATGTGCAGATGCCCTCCGGCAGCGGTTTCGATGTACTGGATGGCCTGGAGACGGTGCCGGCGGTGGTGTTCGTCACCGCCTACGACACCTATGCCGTGCGCGCGTTCCAGGCCAATGCGCTGGACTACCTGGTGAAGCCGGTGGAAGCGCCGCGGTTACTGGAGGCGTTGCAGCGGGCACACCAGCGCGAGGCGGTGCAGGCCGAAGCGCCGGAGTCGCGTGGCACGCTGGGCGCGCAGGACCAGGTGTTCGTGCGCGAGGGCGAACGCTGCTGGTTCGTGGCGGTGTCCGAGATCCGCCGGCTGGTGGTGGATGGCAACTACACCCGGTTGTGGTTCCGCGACCAGAACGCCCTGCTGACCCGCAGCCTGAGCGCGCTGGAAGCACGCCTGCCACGGGATCTGTTCTTCCGTGCCAACCGCAACACCCTGGTCAACCTGCGTCGCATTCGTGGCGTGACGCCGAGCATCGCCGATGGCTACGACCTGACGCTGGACGACGGCAGTGAAGTGGACGTGTCGCGGCGGCAGGCGCGCGAGCTGCGTGAACGGATGGCGTTGTAGCCGGGCGGCTCACCTCTTTTCAAGCCAACGCATCCGGGCTTAAGTTGCCGATAGTGGAGCTACCGTCCGCGCCCATCAAAGGAGAAGCAATTGTTGAAGCGCATCGATAGATCGAGGTGGCCCAATTGAGTCAGCCAGGTTATCGAATTTGGCTGCGTTCTTAGCAAATGGAACCTGGTCAAAACACTCTGGAGCGGGGGAAGGCCATTCCGGGACAAGTCTTGAAATGAAGTGAAGGCAAATCAAGGCTGGATTCAGCGTGTACATCACGAGATTGAGAATTGTCCCTCTGTAGCGCTCGATGATGGATTCAATCTCGGCCGAATCTCGGAAAAAATCTAGCGTGTACGATTGGTCTGATTGCTCGGTGAAGCAGTCCACAGAGGGGGACGCTGGGTGCGTTAGCTCACAAAGTTCCGCGTACAGGTTGATTGCATTGGGAACTCCAAATTTCTCGATTTCCCTGATGTAGTCAGCGTTCGCTTTGGCATTGTGCTCCTTTGGGGCGGTGCTGCCCTTCTTCTGCTTTCGCGCGAATCCGAAATGTATCAACCTCTCCTCAAGGTCTTCCATGAGAAGTATTTCTTTGGTGCTTTCAGGAGAGTGCAAGGATCGGTAAAGGTGCTCGCGCCCATCAAGAAGCGCCATTGGAAGGAACTTCAAGATGTCATGGCTATCGGCGCAAGCCTCGAGCAGCCCTCGCAGCGTGGCAGCAAATGCCAGCAAGTTTCCGCTCTTGCGCTGGTCAACGGCCCCTGTCAGCCAGCGATGTGTTCTGGCGAGGGTTGCTACTGCCGCAAAATGGCTGCGCTCAACGATGGAAAGGGTGTACGCGGCACGAACCACATGGATCAAATCCGGTTGCTCTTTCAACACATCTGGTTTGGGATTGAAGAATATCGCTACGTAGCGAATTCCGCGGGAGAGTTCGAGGGTTCTTTCAATTGGTTGAAAATACGACTTTGCCGCTTCGAGATCGTCCATGAAAGTACTACTCGTTCATCTGATGCTTCCGATAGTAGCCATGTTTTTTCATCGATTCCATGGGATGACCGCTTGAACGATAATCCTTTGGTCTAAGTCATGCTCATGCCCATGTCCATCGTCCTCACCGATTTCGCCCGTCCCCGCCTGTTCCCGCGCGTGCCGCGCGGCAACACCATCCAGGATTGCACTGCCGAGCAGTTCGAAGCCCACCTCAATGCGCACGCGCCGATGAAGGTGCTCGATGGCTACGCGCCATTCTGCAAGCTGTTCGTCTACGAGAACTGGACCAGCACGCGCTGCCTGACGGTACCGATCACCGATGCCAACCGCCATCTGCTGCGCAGTGGCTACGAGGCACGCAACCGCGAGGAACTCCCGGTGCTGGTGCGCTGGTTCGAGGGTGTGGAATCACCGCGTGCGAACTACCTGGTGGTAATCCTGTACTGCGCCGAACAGCTGGCCAGGGAAGGTTCACCGATCGAGGCCGACTGGGGCATCGTCGGTTGCATCTACACCGCCGAGCCGGAAGAGGTACCGATGGCGCCGATCACGATGATGCGCAACGCGCTGGGCGTGGAAGAGGGCGGATCCGGCGTGCCGCTGGATCGCGAGGCCTACCGGCGCTCCGTCGAGTTCTGGGAGAACAACGCCAACTGGCGACCGTAACCGGCCCGGGTCAGATCCCCGCATCGCGGGACTCTGACCCGATCATCCGGCCCCATGCGCCCGCTATGATCGGGGCCAGGCAAACCGACCAGGGATGGGGCATGGATATCTGGATGAGGATGATTCCGGTGGTGCTGGCAGGGCTGTTGCCCGCGGCCACGGTGTCGGCGGCAAATCCCGCTGCTGACACCGCGTGTGCCCCGCTGGCCAGCGTATCCGGACTGCGCGATGCGAGCGTGACTGCGCTGTCGATGCAGCCCCGGGACGGTCGCTGCGCGGTCGAGGTGTCGGCGCACGACGGCAAGGGGCTGCTTCGGCAGCGACAGATGCTGGAGGTGCTGGTGCAGCATGCCTGCGCAGCACCTGCGGAGGTGACGGTAGACAGCCTGCGGCCATCACTGCTGCTGCACACGCCGAAGCGATGTGCCGCGCGCAGCAGCCAAGACCTGTTTGCTGGCGAAGGTGTGCCCTGGCTGCAGCCGCGTGGCAAGCTGCCGCGCTATCCGCGCGAAGCAATGGAGCAGGGGCTTTCCGGGCGCAGTCTGCTCAAGGTGCTGATCGACGTGCACGGCGCCGTGGCTGCCGTGGTCGTAGAGACCTCCAGTGGCCATGCGGTGCTGGACGAGGCGGCGGTGGAAGAGCTGCGCGGTTGGCAATTCGTGCGTAGCGATACCGGACGCCCGGCGCCGGCGCTGGCCATCGTGCGCGTGCCGATGCGGTATGAGTTTGTGGAATGACCATCATCCACGCGTGGCGTGGATCTACCGGGCTGCAGTAGAGCCACGCCATGCGTGGCTGCATCACGGTCAGACAGCGTTCCACTCCCACCACGGGTAGTGGTACTCGCGGTCAATCGCCTGCCAATGCCGGCCGCACTGGGTGCACGCAACGGCGTGGCAGTCGCCCCAGCTGCCCTTGGCCTCTTCCACGGCGAGCAGCTGCATCTGCCCTTGTTCGATCAGGCGACGCGGGTCGAAGAACGGGTAGCTGGGGTTGAGCGCGCACAGGCAACCCTCGCGCGCACGCCAGTAGCGCAGCCGCCGCAGCGCCGCCTTGAGGTGGGTCTGGTTGCTGATCAGCATGCCGCCGAGCGCGACGCCCTGGCAGCGCAGCTCGATCAGCTCCACATGCGTGGCCAACGCGTCCAGCGACGCGGTGCTGAACAGTCGTGCGATGGTGCGTGCGGCATCGGTGATGCGCTTGGCGTCGCGTGACAGCAGGTCCTGCAACAGCACGTCGGCCTGTGCATCCTCGAGCCGTGGCGACGAAGTTGTGGACCATGGCCAGCGCATCAGCGCGCCTTGCCGATGGCAGCGTAGTGGCCTGCGGTCAGGTGGAGCAGGTCGGCCGGTGCCAGTTCCACTTCCAGGCCACGACGACCGGCGCTGACGTGCAGCGCGGGCAGCGCTTCGGCACTGGCGTCCAGGAAGGTGCGCAGGCGCTTCTTCTGCCCGAGTGGGCTGATGCCACCCACCAGGTAGCCGGTCGCGCGCTGTGCGGCATCGGCGGCGGCCATCTCGCATTTCTTGCAGCCGGCCGCTTCTGCTAGTGCTTTCAGGTCCAGCTGGCCGGCCACTGGCACGATCGCCACCAGCAGTTCATGGGTTTCGCTGCTGGCCAGCAGGGTCTTGAACACCTGGGCCGGGTCGAGGCCGAGCTTGTCGACGGCTTCGCCGCCATACGATTCGGCGTGGGCGTCGTGCACATAGCTGCGCACGGTGTGGGCGATCTTCTCGCGCTTGAGCAGGTTGATGGCCGGGGTCATGGACGCATCGTAGCGCGAGGCGGCGGCATTGCCTTGACCGAGGCTATTGTGGGTGGATGCGTGGTGTACGGCGACATGCAAACGCAGGACGGGCGCCCGAAGGCGCCCGTCCTGTCTGCGTCCGTTGCTGGGGCCAGAGCCCTTTCCTGTGGAACGGGATCCGCCCCGCACGCACGCGGGTAGTGCCGGCCGCTGGCCGGCACCGCGCAGGCATCAGTAGCGGTAGTGGTCCGGCTTGAACGGGCCTTCCACCGGCACGCCGATGTAGTCGGCCTGTTCCTGGGTCAGGGTGGTCAGCTTCACGCCGATCTTCTCCAGGTGCAGGCGCGCCACTTCCTCGTCCAGCTTCTTCGGCAGCAGGTAGACCTTCTTCTCGTAGCTGTCCTTGTTCGCCCACAGGTCGATCTGGGCCAGGGTCTGGTTGGCGAAGCTGTTGGACATCACGAAGCTCGGGTGGCCGGTGGCGCAGCCCAGGTTCACCAGGCGGCCTTCGGCCAGCAGGAAGATCGCATTGCCGTTCGGGAAGATGTACTTGTCCACCTGCGGCTTGATGTTGACGTGCTTGATGCCCGGATAGGACACCAGCGCATCGACCTGGATCTCGTTGTCGAAGTGGCCGATGTTGCAGACGATGGCCTGGTCCTTCATCGCGCTCAGGTGCTCGATGCGGATGATGTCGCGGTTGCCGGTGGTGGTGACGTACAGGTCGGCACGGCCCAGGGTCGACTCGATGGTGTTGACTTCATAGCCTTCCATCGCCGCCTGCAGCGCGCAGATCGGGTCGATCTCGGTGACGATCACGCGCGCGCCGTAGGCACGCAGCGAGGCCGCGCAGCCCTTGCCGACGTCGCCGTAGCCGCAGACCACGGCCACCTTGCCGGCCAGCATCACGTCCATCGCGCGCTTCAGGCCGTCGGCCAGCGACTCGCGGCAGCCGTACAGGTTGTCGAACTTGCTCTTGGTGACCGAGTCGTTGACGTTGATCGCCGGGATCAGCAGGGTGCCGGCCTGGGCCAGCTGGTACAGGCGGTGCACGCCGGTGGTGGTCTCCTCGGAGACGCCCTTCCAGTCCTTGACCACGCGGCCCCAGTAACCCGGACGCTCCTTGGCCACGCGCTTGAGCAGGTTCTTGATCACCTGTTCTTCGTGCGAGGACGAGGCGGTGTTGACCCAGTCGCTGCCGTTTTCCAGCTCATAGCCCTTGTGGATCAGCAGGGTCACGTCACCGCCGTCGTCGACCACCAGCTCCGGGCCGGTCAGGGTGCCGTCGGGCAGGGTGAAGGTCAGCGCGTCCAGGGTGCAGTCCCAGTACTCTTCCAGGGTCTCGCCCTTCCATGCGAACACCGGGGTGCCGGTGGCGGCGATGGCCGCCGCAGCGTGGTCCTGGGTCGAGAAAATATTGCACGAGGCCCAGCGCACGTCGGCGCCGATGTCCTTCAGGGTCTCGATCAGCACTGCGGTCTGGATGGTCATGTGCAGCGAACCGGTCACGCGCACGCCCTTCAGCGGCAGCTCGGCCTGGTACTTGCGGCGGATCGACATCAGGCCCGGCATTTCGTGCTCGGCGATGTCCAGTTCCTTGCGGCCCCAGTCGGCCAGCGTGATATCGCGGATCTTGTAATCACCTTCGGTGGAGAAGGTCTTGGCAACAGCGTTCATTCGTGTGCTCCGGTTGTGGACGAGCGGGTGCTCGCATCTAGCCGGGCGCCGTTGTTACAAAGCCACCTTACCGAGCCTGGCCGGGCCTCGTGGGATCCGGTCGCAGCGCCCCTCGGCAGGGGAGAACCCCCAGTATATCGCGGCCCCGGCATGACATCGGGATGACCCAACCATCGGCAGATGGGATCGCGTGCACAGACTGTTAAGGTCGGTGTTTTCACGCATTACACAGGTGGAACGATGAGCATGCACGCGCGCCGCACACGGCGCTGGACCGGCCTGGTCCTGTCGATGGGACTGCTGGCGGTGGCCCCGCTGGCCTGGGCGGCGGCCCCGCAGCCCGCGGCAGCGCAGGCCCAGGGCGTGGCCGGCTACGAGCTGCCGTCGGCCGCACTGCAGGCGGTGGTCGATGCGCCGCGCGCGCCGTCGCTGTTCCTGTCGCCGCGCCGCGATGTGGCCGCGATGATGCAGATGCCGTCGCTGCCGTCGATCCAGGTGGTGGCCCAGCCCGAACTGAAGCTGGCCGGGCTGCGCATCAACCCGCGCACCTTCTCCGACAGCCGTTTCAGCTTCGGCGAGAAGCTGTGGCTGATGAACGTGGCCGACGGCAAGGAACGCCAGGTCAGCGGCCTGCCGGCCAAACTGTCGATCGCCAGCGTGATGTGGTCGCCGGACCAGAAGTGGCTGGCCTTCAACCAGGTCGACGCCGCCAGCGGGGCCAATGAACTGTGGCTGGTGGACGTGGCCGGTGGCAGTGCGCGCCGCCTGGTCGCCGGCCTGAACACGGTGATCGGCAGCGGCTACCAGTGGCTGCCGGACAGCCGTGGGCTGGTGGTGTTCACCCGCCCGGCCAACCTTGGTGCGGCCCCGGCCGCCGACGGCATCCCGACCGGACCGGCCGTGCAGCAGACCAGCCAGGGCGGCGGCGTGGTGTCGATCCGCACCTACCAGGACCTGTTGAAGAACGAGGCCGATGCGCGCCAGTTCGACTACTACGCCACCACCCAGCCGATGGAAGTCGGCCTGGATGGCAGCACCCGCGCGATCGGCGCGGCCGGCATCTTCATGGGCTTTGCGGTATCGCCCGATGGCCGCTTCGTGCTGCGCCAGCCGGTGCAGCGCCCGTATTCCTATGTGGTGCCGGTGAGCAGCTTCCCGCGCCGCATCGAAGTGATCGACCGTGCCAGCGGCAAGCTGGTGCACACCGTGGCAGTGCGCCCGCTGGTGGAAGGCCTGCCGACCGGCAACGATGCCGAAGTGACCGGCGTGCGTGACATCCGCTGGCGCGGCGATGCCGATGCCACCCTGGTCTGGGCCGAAGCCCAGGATGGTGGCGATCCGAACAAGGACGCCAAGGTGCGCGATGCGGTGCTGATGCAGGCCGCGCCGTTCGACAAGCCGCCGGTGACCCTGGCCCAGCTCGGAAGCCGCCTGGCCGGCATCAGCTGGGGCCGTGGCGACCTGGCCCTGCTGACCGAATCGTGGTGGAAGACGCGCAAGACCAGGACCTGGCTGATCGCCCCGGACAACGCCAGCGCCGAACCTCGCCTGCTGTGGGACCGGGATGCGCAGGACCGCTACGCCGATCCGGGCAGCCCGCTGCTGGCCAGCGATGAACGTGGTCGCTCGCTGCTGCAGACCAGCCCCGATGGCAGCAGCCTGTACCTGGCCGGTGCCGGCGCTTCGCCGGAAGGCGACCGTCCGTTCGTGGATCGCTTCGACATCGCCACGGGCAAGGCCACGCGCCTGTTCCACTCGCAGGCGCCGAGCTACTCGCTGCCGGTGGCGCTGCTGGACGAACAGGCCGGATCGCTGCTGCTGAGCCGTGAAAGCCCGGACGAGCCGGCCAACTTCTACGTGCAGTCGCTGGCCGATGCCAGCGCTGCGCCGCGCGCACTGACCCACTTCGCCCATCCGCTGCCGCAGTTGAAGGGCGTGCACAAGGAGCAGATCCGTTACAAGCGCAAGGACGGCGTCGACCTGACCGCGACCCTGCTGCTGCCGCCGGGTTACGACCCGAAGCGCGATGGCCCGCGCCCGCTGCTGATGTGGGCCTACCCGGGGGAGTTCAAGAGCGCGGCTGCCGCCAGCCAGGTGACCGATTCGCCGTACCGCTTCAACGCGGTCAGCTACTGGGGGCCGCAGGCGTTCCTGGCCAAGGGCTACGTGGTGCTGGCCAGCCCGTCGATGCCGATCATCGGCGAGGGCGACAAAGAGCCGAACGACACCTATATCGAACAGCTGGTGGCCAACGCGCAGGCAGCCGTGGATGAAGTGGTGCGCCGTGGCGTGACCGATCGCGATCACATCGCCATTGGCGGCCACTCCTACGGTGCGTTCATGACCGCCAACCTGCTGGCACACACCCGCCTGTTCAAGGCCGGCATCGCACGCAGCGGCGCCTACAACCGCACGCTCACCCCGTTCGGCTTCCAGGCCGAGGAGCGCAACTACTGGCAGGCGCAGGACGTTTACCAGAAGATGGCGCCGTTCAATTACGCCGACAGGATCAAGGATCCGATCCTGTTCATCCACGGCGTGGACGACAACAACTCCGGCACCTTCCCGATCCAGAGCGAGCGCATGTTCGCCGCGGTGAAGGGCCTGGGTGGCACCGCGCGGCTGGTGATGCTGCCGAACGAATCGCACGCCTACCGCGCACGCGAATCGATCATGACCATGCTGGCCGAGAGCGAGCGCTGGCTGGAGCAGACCATCGGCCCGGCCGAGCAGGGCAAGGCGAAGAAGAAGCGCTGATACCTGCATGAGGGCGGCCCCTGCAACGGGGGCCGCCTGTGCGGCTGCGCCGCCGCCCGAGCATGGGCTCGGGCGCTACACGGTGTCACGCGCCACGATGCTTGTAGAACCGAGCCCATGCTCGGCTGCGTCCGCCATGGATGCGTGCAGATGAAACCATTCTTGCATCGCAGCATGGTGTGCAATCTGGTTTAGGCTTGGGGTCTGGATCTGTTGACCGAGGCCTGTGCGTCGCCGATGAACGAGTACCGCAGCAGCATCGAGTTTGCTTCTCCCGATCTTCCGCTTCGCGATGACGTGCGCCGGCTCGGCGCACTGGTCGGTGACCTGTTGGTCGAACAGGTTTCGGCCGCTTTCCTCGACGATGTCGAGGACGTGCGCACCCGCGCCATCGCCCGCCGCGAGAACCAGGCGCCGCTGTCGGAGCTGGCAGAAGGGCTGGCCGGGCGCACGCCGCAGCAGGCCGAGACCATGGTGCGGGCGTTCAGCACCTACTTCCAGGTGGTCAACATCGCCGAGCGCGTGCATCGCATCCGCCGTCGCCGTGACTACCAGCGCGCCGGTACCGCCGGGGCGCAGCCCGATGGCCTGCAGGATGCGCTGCAGCACCTGAAGGCGCAGGGCGTCGGCCTGGATGAGCTGGCGCAGTGGCTGCCGCGCATCGACATCGAACCGGTGTTCACCGCGCACCCCACCGAGGCCGTGCGCCGCGCGCTGCTGGAGAAGGAGCAGCTGATGGTGGCCAGCCTGGTCGACAACCTTGACGGTCTACGCACGCCGGGCGAAGCCGCCGCCGATGCCGCGCGCTTCCGCATGGCGCTCACTGCCTCGTGGCAGACCACCGATTCCTCGCCGGTGCGCCCGACCGTCGATGACGAGCGCGAACACGTCGGCTTCTATCTGGTGCAGGTGCTGTACCGGGTGATCCCGGTGCTGTACGAATCGCTGCAGCAGGCGCTGCGCGATACCTACGGCGAAGAACTGCCACTGCCGCGCCTGCTGCGCTTCGGCACCTGGGTCGGCGGTGACATGGACGGCAATCCGAACGTGGATGCCCATACCATCCGCACTACGCTGGATGCGCAGCGGCAGGCGGTGCTGGGGCGCTACCAGAAGGAACTGCTGCAGCTGGCCAGCCTGCTCAGCCAGTCCACCGAGCGGGTGGGGGTCAGTGATGCGCTGCAGGCACGCGTGGCGGCGTACCAGCAGCTGCTGCCGCAGGTGCAGTCGCGGCCACGCCATGCCGACATGCCCTACCGCCTGCTCAACGACCGCATGCGCGCACGCCTGCAGGCCACGCTGGATGACGGCGTGGGTGCCTACGCAGGCCCGGATGAACTGATCGACGACCTGCAGCTGATCCTCGACAGCCTGCGTGCGAACCGCGGCGAGCATGCCGGTGGCTTTGCCGTGCAGCGCCTGCTGTGGCGGGTGAAGACCTTCGGCTTCCATCTGGCGCGGTTGGACGTGCGCCAGGAGTCGAGCGTGCATGCGCGTGCGCTGGCCGCGGTTCTGGGGGGCGAGGCGGCGTGGGACGGTCTGGATGCACTGGGCCGCGCGCGCCTGCTGGCACCGCATGCCAGTGGCGAGGCGCCGTTGCCGAAGGGCGACGACGAAGGCAACCGGCGACTGGACGCCGTGTTCGCCGCACTGGCCGATGCGCACACACGCCACGGCGGCGATGCACTGGGCAGCTACATCATCTCGATGGCGCATGACCGCAGCGATGTGCTGGCGGTGCTTGCGCTGGCGCGCCGTGGCGGCCTGGTGGAAGCGGGCGGGGCGGTGCCGCTGGATATTGCGCCGCTGTTCGAGACGGTGGATGACCTCAAGCGCGGCACCGCGACCCTGCGCGACCTGCTGGCGGACCCGGTGTACCGCGCGCACCTGCATGCACGCGGCGACGTGCAGATGGTGATGCTGGGCTATTCCGACAGCAGCAAGGACGGTGGTATCGCTGCCTCGCGCTGGGGCCTGCAGCGTGCGCAGGTGGAGCTGCTGGAAGTGGCGGCCGAAGCGGGCATTCGCCTGACCTTCTTCCATGGTCGCGGTGGTTCGATCAGCCGCGGTGGCGGCAAGACCACGCACGCGGTCGATGCCTCGCCGCGCGGCAGCATCGATGGCCGCCTGAGGGTGACCGAGCAGGGCGAGGTGATCCACCGCAAATACGGCATCCGCGCGCTGGCCCTGCGCTCGCTGGAACAGGCCACCGGTGCGGTGCTGCGCGCCAGCCTGCGGCCGCGCGCGGCCGAACCGCGCGAGGATGAGTGGCGGCCGGTGATGGATGCGGTCGCCTCCGCCAGCAGCGAGGTGTATCGCGCGTTCGTTGGCCAGGCCGGCTTCATGGACTACTTCCGCACCGCCACGCCGATCGACGTGATCGAGCGGATGACGCTGGGTTCGCGGCCGTCGCGCCGGCTAGGCCAGGACGCCGCGCTGGGCAACCTGCGTGCGATTCCCTGGGTGTTCGCCTGGAGCCAGGCGCGTGCGGTGATTCCCGGCTGGTACGGCGTGGGCAGTGGCCTGCAGGCCGCGGTTGATGCCGGCCACGAACAGACCCTGCGCGAGATGGCGCGAGACTGGCCGTTCTTCCGCACCTTCCTGGACGACATCGCGATGGTGCTGTCCAAGGGCGATATCACCATCGCCGAGCAGTTCTCGAAGCTGTCCGGCGAGTTGCACGGGCGCTTCTTCCCGCAGGTGCAGCGCGAACTGGAACTCACCCGGCACCGGCTGCTGGCATTGATGGACCAGCAGACGCTGCTGGATCACGATGCGCGGCTGGCGCTGTCGATCCGCCTGCGTAATCCCTACGTGGATCCGATCAGCGTGCTGCAGGTGGATCTGCTGCAGCGCTGGCGGGCCAGCGGGCGCGAAGATGAGGACCTGCTGCGCGCGCTGGTGGCTTGCGTGAACGGTGTTTCGCAGGGCGTGCAGAACACCGGGTGAAATGCATTCGCCGGGCCATGCCCGGCGAACGCGATCATTCCTCCGGCGAAGGCGGATTCGACGCCAGCAGTTCCAGATGGCGCTGCTCCATTTCCTGGCGCAGCTGGCGGCGGATCAGCGCGGCCGCCTGGCGGCGCTTTTCGTTCGACGTGACCGGCTGCAGGGGCGGCACCGGCGTCGGCCGGCCTTCCTCGTCCACCGCCACCATGGTGAAGAAGCAGCTGTTGGCGTGGCGCACGCTGCGCTTGAGGATGTCCTCGGCCACCACCTTGATGCCGATCTCCATCGACGAGGTGCCGGTGTAGTTCACCGAGGCCAGGAAGGTGACCAGCTCGCCCACCGCGATGGGCTGGCGGAACATCACCTGGTCCACCGACAGGGTGACCACGTAGCTGCCGGCGTAGCGGCTGGCGCAGGCGTAGGCCACCTGGTCGAGCAGGCGCAGGATGGCGCCGCCGTGGACCTTGCCGGAGAAATTGGCCATCTCCGGCGACATCAGCACGGTCATGGACAGCTGGTGGGTTTTCAGTTCGGTCGGCATGGGGCGATTGTATCGGGCGCGGGCCGGGCGTGTCCGATCGCGCCCATGGCACGGGAGACGTCAGGCGGGCTGTACGCGCGCGCGCAGTTCCGCGTTGGGGAACCCGCGGGTCAGGTAGCGCGGCGGGTGGATGTGCCGGGTATCGGCTTCCAGCAGGTGGCCGAATTCGCGCATTGCTACGTGCCATTCCACCATCTGCGTATCGCGTTCCTCCACCACCAGCGCGATGAAGTCGGTCTGCGGCAGGGAAGTCTCCACACCTTCGGACCAGCAGCCTATGGAGATATGGTCGCTGCCGTCGACGATGAAGTTGGCCACGAATACGTCGTGCGCGTGCAGCTCATGCACCTTGTCCAGCTGTTCCTTCTGGGTGGCGTACAGCCGTGCGTGCAGCTGCAGGCGCAGTGCGCGTAGTGCCTGCCGCAGTGCTTCGCTGGCCGGGGTGAAGGCCTGCAGCTGGCCTTCCACGTAGTGATGCATGTCCCCGCTGATCACCCGGCCATCTTCCATGGCCTCGCTGGCCTGGGCAATCATTGTCTGCTGTGCCTGTTCGTCACGTTCACCGGCCACCAGCAGCACGTCGCGGGTGGGCAGCATGAACACCGGCGGGCCTGCCAACGGAAGACGGTGCAGCAGTTCGGGCAGCAGCACCCGGCTGCTGTCATAGGCATCGCCCCAGGCAGAGCGGAACAGCCCCGGGGCGATCTCGATGAAGGGTGCATCGTCCAGTGCACGCAGGTTGTCGCGCGCTATCGCCAGTGCCTGCTCCAGGGTGATGCCCCATTCCTCGGGCAGGTCGCGGGTCTGGGTAGCGGTGTGCTCGTCGTAGTCCACGGCCAGCAGTTCCACGCATTCCACGGTAAGCGGGCGGTACTGCAGGGGCACCCGGGCATCAAGGCCCTTTTCTTCCATCTCCTGCAGGACGATCTGGTCAAGCAGGTTGCGGTTGCGGATCACCGGGCGCAGCCGGTCGCGGATCTCGGCAAACGGCAGCGGTTCTTCGTTTGCCATGCCCAAGATGAGGGTGAAGCGCTCCAGCACGTCGCGCTGGCGACCGCGTTCCACATCCAGGTAGGCAGAGTAGGCGTTGTGCAGGTTGAAGAACGAGCCGCCGTCGTAGGCGATGCGGAACTGATCCGCCTGGTATTCCAGCGGCTTGTCGATGCCCAGCCGGCGTGCAGTCTGGATGACCTTCTCGGCAAATGCGTCGGGCGTGGGTTTGTCCTTGAGCCAGCGGTCGAGCAGGCGGGCAATCATGCGCCATCTTCCTTGATAGGGGTTGCATGCTCGCGCGGCAGGGGATGCGTTGCAAGATGGCAGGCGGGCACGCGGTTGGCTGTACAGAAAGCAGAAGGGCCGCTTGCGCGGCCCTTCTTCAAGGTCAGCCGACTAACAGTCGGCTCTACCGGTCAGCTTTTACCCGCTGGCTTTACTTCAGCTTCGCATCGGCGCGCAGGGCGGCGGCGCGGTCGGTCTTCTCCCAGGAGAAGGCCGTGGCGTTGACGGTCTCGCCTTCGCCATTGAGGTAGCTGAACTCCTTCGGCTTGCGGCCGAAGTGGCCATAGGCGGCAGTCTGCTGGTACATCGGGTGCACCAGGTCCAGCATCTTGATGATGCCGTACGGGCGCAGGTCGAAGTGCTTGCGGATCAGCTTCTCGATCTTGTCGTCGCTGATCTTGCCGGTGCCGAAGGTGGTGACCGAGATCGAGGTCGGCTCGGCCACGCCGATGGCGTAGGAGACCTGCACTTCGCAGCGGTCGGCCAGGCCGGCGGCAACCACGTTCTTGGCGACGTAGCGGGCTGCGTAAGCGGCCGAACGGTCGACCTTGGACGGGTCCTTGCCGGAGAAGGCGCCACCACCGTGACGGGCCCAGCCGCCGTAGGTGTCGACGATGATCTTGCGGCCGGTCAGGCCGCAGTCGCCCACCGGGCCGCCGATCTCGAACTTGCCGGTCGGGTTGATGTGGAACTTGGTGCCCTTGTGCAGCCACTTGGCCGGCAGCACCGGCTTGATGATCTCTTCGCGGACGGCCTCGATGAGGTCCTTCTGCTTGATGCCCGGGGCGTGCTGGGTCGACAGGACCACGGCGTCGATGGCCGAGACCACGCCGTTCTCATAGCGCAGGGTGACCTGGCTCTTGGCGTCCGGGCGCAGCCACGACAGCGGCGAGTTCTTCTTCTTGCGGATCTTGGCCTGCTGCTCGACCAGGCGGTGCGACAGGTGGATCGCGGCCGGCATGTAGCTGTCGGTCTCGTTGGTGGCGTAGCCGAACATCAGGCCCTGGTCGCCAGCGCCCATTTCTTCCGGCTTCTTGCGGTCCACGCCCTGGGCGATGTGCGGCGACTGCTTGCCGATCAGGTTCAGCACGCCGCAGGTGGCGCCGTCGAAGCCGACGTCGGAGCTGTCGTAGCCGATGTCCGTAATGACCTTGCGGGTCAGCGCTTCCAGGTCGATCCAGGCGCTGGTGGTGATTTCACCGGCCACGATGGCAACGCCGGTCTTGACCATGGTCTCGCAGGCCACGCGGGCGCGCTGGTCCTGGGTCAGGATCGCGTCCAGCACCGCATCGGAGATCTGGTCGGCAACCTTGTCCGGATGGCCTTCGGAGACCGACTCGGAGGTGAAGAGATAGCTGGACATCAGGCGTAATATCCCTTGATTCGGATGGAAAGATGGGCGCGAATGATACACGGGGTGCGCCGCCTGTGCATTGTGAACCGGTACCGGTTGCCGGTGGTTAAGCCCGCGTAGGCTGGCCAGGGGCCGTCCGGACGGGATTGGGGCCCAGCGTCGAGGCCCAGTGTTCCACCAGCGTGACAACGGAGCAGGCGGCTACCGGCCTGGCCGGACGCTGCCGGCCGTCATCGTTCTGCCCCAAAACCGCCATCTGGCTGCCGCCTGGCGGGGGCAGGCTGTCGGCCATTCCGGCCGCCGGGCATGAGGGGATCCGCCATGCAGGAACTTGAACAGCGTCTCCAGCAACGCTTTCCCGATTGGTTCCATGGCCGTCGTGGCCAGCTGGCACGGCCGCTGCTGCGCAGCGTCGGCCGCTGGTCGCGGTTGGACCAGATCGAAGCCTTCCTGCAGCGCAGTGCAGGATTGCGTGGATTCGGCTTCGTCGCCGCCGGTCTGGAGTTCATCGACGGCCAGTACCAGGTGGATCCGGCCGCACTGGCGAAGATTCCGGCCACCGGTCGCCTGTTGATCGTCGCCAACCACCCCTCCGGAGCATTGGACGCCCTCGCGCTGCTGGACGCGGTCGGCCGCATCCGCCGCGATGTGCGGATCGTGGCCAACGACCTGCTGGGGGCGATCGCGCCATTGCAGGACTTGCTGCTGCCGGTGCGCATCTTGGGCGGCAAGGCGCAGCGCGGCAGCCTGCATGCCGTCGAGGAGGCATTGGCCGCTGAGCAGTGCGTGATCGTGTTCCCGGCCGGCGAGGTCTCGCGGCTGTCGTTGCGCGGCATCCGCGACGGCCGCTGGCAGCGGGGGTTCGTCCGCTTCGCCCGTGCCGCCGGCGCACCGGTGCTGCCGGTACGGGTGGAGGCTCGCAATTCGGCGCTGTTCTACGGCGCCTCGACCCTGTTCAAGCCGGCCGGCACCGCGCTGCTGGCGCGCGAGATGTTCACCCGCCGCGGCCGCCCGTTGCGGCTGAGCATCGGTGAGCCGATGCAGCTGGGCAAGGGCGGTGACCCGGGCGCACAGCTGCTGGCCGTACGCCGCGCGCTGTATGCGCTGGGCCGCAATGGCGCGGCCGGCAATGCCGCTGCCTTCGCAGGCCCCGAGCCGCTGGCGGCCCCGGTGCCACCCTCGCAGGTCGCCGCTGGGATTGCCGCAGCCACCCAGCTGGGCCAGACCGCCGACGGCAAGCAGATTCTGCTGGCCACTTGTACTGCCGATTCGCCGCTGCTGCTGGAGCTGGGCCGCCTGCGCGAACTGACCTTCCGCCAGGTGGGCGAGGGCACCGGGCGCAGCCGCGACCTGGACGACTACGACCCGCAGTACGAGCACATCGTGATCTGGGACGCGGCCGCGCAGCGCATCGCCGGCGCGTACCGGATCATGCGCGGCGCCCATGCGCTGGCCCGGCACGGACTGTCCGGGCTCTACAGCGCGTCGCTGTTCCGCTATTCCGACGATGCCATCACCCACATCGCCGAAGGCCTGGAACTGGGCCGCAGCTTCGTGGTGCCCGACTACTGGGGCAGCCGCAGCCTGGACTACCTGTGGCAGGGCATCGGTGCCTACCTGCAGTGCCGGCCGGGCATCCGCTACCTGTTCGGCGCCGTGTCGATCAGCGCGGCGCTGCCACGCGATGCGCGCGAGCAGCTGGTGGCGTACTACCAGCGTTACTACAGTGGTAGCGCGGGCCTGGCCGAATCGAACCGCCCCTTCCAGTACTTCGCTGCGCCGCCGAGTTTCGGCGAGCTGGATGCAGGCGCCGCGTTCGACGTGCTGAAGGCCAACCTGGCCGCGCTTGGTACCGGCGTGCCCACGCTATACCGCCAGTACACCGATCTGTGCGAACCCGGTGGTGCGCGCTTCCTCGCCTTCGGTGTCGACCCGGACTTCAGTGATTCGATCGACGGCCTGATCGAAGTGGATCTGTGCGCGATCCGGCCGAACAAACGCAAACGCTACCTGCGCGACGCAGGGACGCCGGCATGAGCACGCTGGCGAACCTGTCGCCACACCGGCGCGCAGTGTTCGTCTCCGACGTGCACCTGGGCTCACGTCATTGCCATGCCACCGAGCTGGCGCGGTTCCTCGCGCAGCTGCGCTGCGAACGGTTGTACCTGGTCGGCGACATCATCGACCTGTGGTGGATGGCGCATCGCCGCACCAACTGGCGCCAGTCGCACAGTGAAGTCATCCAGGCCTTGCACGCGCTGCGCCGGGCCGGCACCGAGATCATCTACATTCCGGGCAACCACGATGCGTCGCTGCGCCAAGTGTGCGGGCTGATGCTGCCGGCGATGCAGGTGCGCCGCCGCGCCATCCATGTGACCGCCGATGGCCGTCGCTTGCTGGTCGCGCACGGCGACGACTACGACGGCGTGACCCACTTCGGTGGACTGCAGGAAAAATTCGGTGACTGGCTGTACTACCGCATCCTGACCGGCAACCAGGCGCTGAATGCAGTACGGCGTCGGCTGGGCATGCGCTACTGGTCGCTGTCGGAGTTCCTGAAGAAGCGCAGCGGCGCGGCCGAGCGCTACATCGAGCGCTTCGTGCAGGCCGGTCTGGACGACGTGCGCCGGCGTGGCCTGGACGGCATCGTCTGCGGCCACATCCACCGCGCCGCGCTGTTCGAACGCGATGGCCTGGTCTACGCCAACGACGGTGACTGGGTGGAAAGCCTGACCGCACTGGCCGAAGACCATGACGGCGCACTGCGCCTGCTTGACCACAACGGCCAGACCCTGGTGGAACTGCCGGGGGCGCGCTTGTCGCAGGCGGCGTAGCCCGCGTCTGTCCCCTTGTAGAGCCGAACCCATGCTCGGCTGCTCTTCATTGCGTGTAACGGCAGCCGAGCATGGGCTCGGCTCTACATGCACCGCCCGCAAGCCGCTAGCATCGGCCGATGGATTCCCTGACCCAGATCGTGCTCGGTGGCGCCGTCGCCGCTGCCATCGCTCCGCCCGGCCATCGCCGCGCGGCCCTGCTGGCCGGCGCCGCGCTTGGCACCCTGCCAGACCTCGACGCCCTGTGGCTGGGCTTCACCGCCGCCGACCCGGTGGCCAACATGATCGAGCACCGCAGCTTCAGTCATTCGCTGCTGGTGCTGCCCTGGGTGGCGGCGCTGATCTGGTGGCTGTTCAAACGCTTCGGCAACGGCCGGGTCGCACAGTCACCGGTGCGCTGGTTCTGGGCAATCCAGCTGGCGCTGGTCACCCATCCCGTACTGGATGCATTCACCGTCTACGGCACGCAGTTATGGTGGCCGCTGCGCCCGCATCCGACCATGGGCTCAAGTGTGTTCATCATCGACCCCGGCTACACGGTGTGGTTGCTGCTGGGCTGCGTGCTGGCCTGGTTCGGTTGTGCCCGGCCGTGGGCAGGCAGGGCGCTCGGCGTGGCGCTGCTGCTCAGCAGTGGCTACCTGGGGTGGGGCCTGATCGCCAAGGCGCAGGTCGACCGCGCTGCGCAGCAGAGCCTGGCCGCGATGGGCTTGGGCGATGCACCCCGCTTCTCGGTGCCGATGCCGTTCAACACCCTGCTGTGGCGGGTGGTGGCGATGACGCCCAACGGCTACGTGGTGGGCGACCGTTCGCTGGTGGCCGACCACGGGCCGATGCGGTTCGAAGGCCATGCCTCCAACGTGCAGGCCCTGCGCGAGGCGCAGGCGGTGCCAGCGGTGCAACAGCTGCAGTGGTTCAACCGCGGTTTCATGCGTGCGCAGGTGGTGGACGGTCGGCTGGTGCTGAGCGACCTGCGCATGGGGCTGGAGCCCGACTACACCTTCAACTTCGTCGTGGCCGAGCAGACCGATGGGCCGTGGCGGCCGATCACGCCGGAGCAGGTACGGGTGGATTACAGCAGTCCCGCCGCACGTGCCGACGCCGGTCGCCGGTTGGCTGCGATGTGGCAGCGCATCTGGCATGCGCCCGCGGCCGATGCCGTTGAGTAGATCCATGCCATGCGCGGATGGCGGAATCATCGGCGCTGGCAGCCACGCATGGCGTGGCTCTGCGGGCGGTGCCGCGTCGGCTCAATACACCGTGGCGCGGCCCTGCACGAACGAATAGAAGAACACCGCGTTCGGGTCGTTCTGCACCAGCCGGAACTCGCGGCGCATGCCTTCCACCGTTTCTTCATCCACGCTGCCGGCCTGCAGCAGCTGGTCGGCGGCCGACAGCAGCAGCTGTTCCCAGAACGCGATCATGGTCTTGCGACGCGCTGGCTCGCGGTTGTCCAGGTGGATGGTCTTGATCTCGGTGTGCACGTCGCGGAAACCACCCGCCAGCAGCAGGTTGCCCAGCTTGGCACCGACGAACGGGTCGCCGCCGTGGTCGTACTGGAAATCGTTGAAGGCCATCCAGTAGCGCCAGATATGCGGTGAATAGGGGTCGAGCAGGAACGAGGCATTCATCACCTCGGTGATGTACACCGGCGAACCCGGTGCCAGCACGCGACGCACCTCGCTCAGCACCCGTGCCGGCGACGGCACATGCTCCAGCACCCAGCACAGGAACGCCGCGTCGAAGCTGCGTGCTTCGAACGGCAGCTCGCCGGCGTCGGCCTGCTGCAGGGTGTAGCGGTCGTTGCACCACGGTGTGCGCGCCAGGTTCTCGCGCGCGGTGGCCAGCTGTGTTTCGCTCAGGTCCACGCCGGTCACGTGCAGATCGGGGAAGCGGCGCAGCAGGATTTCGGTCTGCGCGCCGACGCCGCTGCCGACTTCCAGCAGGCGCCGCGCGCCGCTGTAATCGATCTGGCCGAAGATGCTCGATTCCAGCAGCCGTGCCTGGGTCATCAGGCGTTGCTGCTCGGTACCGGAAAACCCGTGCAGGTAAGTCGGGGAGGAGATCGGCGGGGTCATGGGGGCGGGCTCTCGGTGTTCAATTCGGTCGAGCAGGCTCGACGCTGTGACGCGGCGACGCGGTCAGGCGGCCGAAGACAGCACCGGTTCCCCGGCGATCAGGCGGTCGAAGTACTCGGTGGTCAGCGCAATCTGGCCCTGTGGATCTTCGGCGCGGTTGACCACTGCACGGAAGGCGGCGTTCTCCGGCCGGTCCTTGGCATACCAGCCCAGGTGCTTGCGCGCGATGCGCACGCCCTGCGGCTCGCCATAGAACGCATGCAGTGCATGCAGGTGGCCGAGCAGGATGTCGCGCACTTCGGCCAGCGAAGGCGGTGGCAGTTCCTCACCGGTGGCCAGGTAATGCGCCACTTCGCGGAAGATCCACGGGCGGCCCTGTGCCGAGCGGCCGATCATCACCGCATCCACGCCCGTCTGCTGCAGGACGTAGGCGGCCTTCTGCGGTGAGTCGATATCGCCGTTGGCGATCACCGGGATGCGCAGCGCGGCCTTGATCTCGCCGATGGTGGCGTACTCGGCCTGGCCGGTGTAGTGCTGGTCGCGGGTGCGGCCGTGCACCGCCAGCGCGGCGATGCCGCTGTCCTCGGCAATGCGCGCGATCAGCGGGCCATTGCGGTGGTCACAGTCCCAGCCGGTGCGGATCTTCAGGGTGACCGGCACGTCCACCGCGTTGACGACCGCCTCGAGGATGCGCGCCACCAGTTGCTCGTCGCGCATCAGTGCAGAACCGGCCCAGGCGTTGCACACCTTCTTGGCCGGGCAGCCCATGTTGATGTCGATGATCTGCGCGCCGTGGTCGACGTTGTAGCGTGCCGCCTCGGCCAGCTGCTGTGGCTCGGTGCCGGCGATCTGCACGCTGATCGGTGCCGGTTCGCCATCGTGGTCCATGCGGTGGATCGACTTGCGCGTGTTCCAGAAGCGCGGGTCGCTGATGGTCATTTCCGAGGCGGCCAGCCCCGCGCCCAGCCGTTTGCACAGCAGGCGGAAAGGCTTGTCGGTGACGCCGGCCATGGGCGCCAGCACGACGTTGGGGGCAATGGTGTACGGGCCGATCTGCATGCGCCCATTGTAGGGCGCAAGCGGCGGCCCGACCGTGCCGGGCGCGGTCCGGTTCAGGCCGATCGGCACCGACCTCATGCCGTACCGGCATCAGCAGATGCTTGACGGTTGCTTCCGTCGCCCCAAGGGCCGCGCGATGGTGGGCGGCTAGCCCAGGCTCTGCCAGGCTTGGCGGGTCCCCACGGCGAAGGCCAGCCCCAGGCCCAGGCAGACCAGCGAACTGACCGCCCAGAAGCGCGTGCCGTTGTACCCCGGTCGGAACAGCGCCAGGCCGAAGCCCATCGTGGCGCGCAGCAACAGCAGCGCGGCAATGCCTGGCAGGACCAGGCGGCTGGCCGGCAACGGCGCATGCCAGCCGGCAGCAGCCAGCGCGTACAGCGCCCAGGCGACCAGCAGGGCGGTGATGCCGGCGGTCATCAGTGGCGGCCACCAGTGTCCGGCCTGGGCCAGCCGGACCATGCGCGGACCCGCGCCGAACCGTTCGTACCAGGGCGCGCCAAAGGCGATGCAGCCGATGTGCAGCAGCGCCGCGATGGCACTGCCGGCGGCCGCGATCAGCAGCCAGGGGAATCCGTCCATGTCCTGCCCACGCAGAGAAGCTGCGCGGATGGTGGGCGAGAGGGCAGGCCGTGGGCAATGCGACAGGCGGTCGCAGGCGGGATCACCGCGCTGGATCGATCCGCAGTCCATCACCAAGACGATCCAATGCCACATCCACGCGTGGCAGCAGTTGCCGGCCCTGCGGCCACAACAGGCGCAGGGGCAGGCCGCGGCAGTCCATCGCTGGCAGGATGGGTACAAGGCTGCCGCGCGCCAGAGCGTCATCGACCAGCCAGGAGGCCAGCTGGGCGATGCCGAAGCCGGCCTCGACCGCCGCGACCTGTGCTTCGGCACTGCCGACCACCAGCCGTGCGCGGGCCTGCAGCGGTGCGCTGCGCCGTCCAGCATCCGCCACCTGCCAGGGACTGATGCTGCCGTCGGCCCGGCCGAACAGCACCCCGTCATGGCCGGCCAGCTCGGCAGCGGACGCCGGCAGGCCGTGCTGCTGCAGATAGGCCGGCGACGCGCAGAAGCGCAGGCGTTCGTAGCCGAGCAGGCGGTTGCCCAGGGTGGCCGGCAGTGGCTCCGGTCCACCGATGCGCACGGCCAGGTCGATGCCGTCCTCGGCCAGGTCGATGAAGCGGTCGCTGAAGGTCACCTGTGGCCGCAGTTGCGGAAACGCGTCGGCCAATTGCAGCAGCAAGGGCCAGACCTTCAGTCGCCCGAAGGTGGCGGGTGCATCCACGCGCAGCCGGCCCACCGGCGTATCGGCATGCGCGGCCAGCAGCGATTCGGCATCGGCCAGCTCTGCCAGGACTCGTACGCAGGTGCGATGGAAACCTTCGCCGGCCTCGGTCAGGCGCAACCGCCGGGTGCTGCGTTCGAACAGTCGCGCCCCCAGTCGTGCCTCCAGCCGAGCAATGGTCTTGCCCACCGCCGAGCTGGTCAGGTGCAGGCGCTCGGCAGCGGCGGTGAAGCTGCCGGCATCGGCAGTGGCGACGAAGGCCTCGATGCCGCGCAGTCGCTCGGTGGGAAGCATGAGGAAATGCAGTCCGGAATGGATGGAAAACATAGCAGTAATCGGAACGGATGGAGGAAATAGGCTGGTGGCCCCTGTTCCTGCCCCTGCCCATGTCCCCGCTCGATTCTTCCGCAGCTGTCGTCCATGCCAGCGCCCGCGAACGCCTGTCGGTCGTCCTGCTGGCGGTGTCTGCCTTCGTCATCGTCACCACCGAATTCCTGATCGTCGGCCTGCTGCCGGCCCTGGCACACGACCTCGGCCTGGGCATCGCCCGCGCCGGACAACTGGTCACCCTGTTCGCCTTCACGGTGATGCTGGCCGGCCCCCCGTTGACCGCGTTGCTGTCGCACGTCGGCCGACGCCGCCTGTTCGTGGCCATCCTGTTGCTGTTCGCCGGCGCCAACGCGCTGGCCGCGATGTCCGCGCAACCGTGGCTGCTGGCACTGTCGCGGGTGTTGCCGGCACTGGCGCTGCCGGTGTTCTGGGGTACGGCCAGCGAGACGGCCGCACAACTGGCGCCTGCAGGGCAGGGCGGTCGTGCAGTGGCGAGGGTCTATCTGGGCATCACCGCCGCGACGCTGTTCGGTATCCCGCTGGGGACGTTGGCCGCCGATGTTCTCGGTTGGCGCGGCAGCTTCTGGCTGTTGGCGGCATTGTCACTGCTGATGGCCGGCGCATTGGCGTTGTGGATGCCGGATACCGCGGCCGGACCGCGCCGCGCGCTGGGCGAACAGGCGCGCGTGCTGCGCCAGCCGTGGCTGCTGGGCAATGTGCTGCTGTCGGTGCTGGTGTTCACTGCCATGTTCGCGGCTTATACCTATCTGGCCGATGTGCTCGAACGGCTGCTGCAGGTGCCCGCCGCACAGGTGGGCTGGTGGCTGATGGGCTTCGGTGCGGTTGGCCTGCTGGGCAACGCACTGGGGGGGCGCTGGGTCGATCGCGCGCCGCTGGGCGCGACCCTGGTGTTCTGTGCGGTGCTGGCGCTGGGCATGCTGGCCAGTGCCGGACTAGCCACACGGGGGGCATTGGCATTCATTGCACTGGCGGTATGGGGCGTGGCGCATACCGCGCTGTTCCCCCTGTGCCAGGTGCGGGTGATGCGTGCGGCGCCGCAGGCGCAGGCATTGGCCGGCACCTTGAATGTGTCGGCGGCCAATGCCGGTATCGGCCTGGGTGCGCTGCTCGGTGGCGGTGCCATCGATTACTGGGGCCTGGATACGCTGGGCAGGGTCGCCGCTGCCGTGGCACTGCTGGCGATTGCCGCCGGGCTGCTGTTGCGACGCTGGCGGTAGATCCCCGCCAAGCGGGGATGGCCACAAAAAAGCCCGGGTGTCTGCACACCCGGGCTGCTTCATCCACGCATGGCGTGGATTTACTTCACCTCAACGTCGGCCGGGGTGAAGCGCGGCATCGCCGCAGCGGCACCTTCCTTCTCGGTCGAACGGCCGGCGAACTGGTTGGCGAAGCGCACGTGGCGGGCGAACGGGGCATCGGCCACCTGCGCCAGCGACGCGGCCAGCGCACCATTGAAGGCGTCACCGGCGCCGGTAGTGTCGATGGCCTGCACCTGCTCGGCACCCACGCGGTAGTACGGCTGGGTATCGCCGCGCAGGTTCTCGTCGGCATGCGATACGAACACACCCACCGAACCCAGCGTCACCACCACGGTGCCGTTGCCGACCAGCTTGCGGCACAGGGCGTGCAGGCTGGCGCCATCCAGCGCGGCGACGTCGTTGGCATCCACGCGTTCGCCGACATGGCGGCCGAGCAGCGCCGCGAACTCGGTCTCGTTCGGGGTGATCACATCCGCCAGCTTCAGCAGGCCGATGGTGGAGGGAGCATCGGCCGGGGCGGTGTTGAGCACGGTGGTGACACCGGCCTCGCGGGCCGTGGCCAGCGCCGCTTCGATGGTCTGCACCGGCGATTCCAGCTGCACCAGCACCACCTTGGCGCCGGCCAGCAGGGCCTGCTGCTGCTGCAGGAAATCGGTGCTGAGCGCGGCATTGGCACCCGGGCCGATCACGATGGTGTTGCGGCCACGGGCGTCCACATAGATGCCGGCGGTGCCGGTCGGCTCGCTGCTGGCCTCGGCGATCAGGCCGAAGCCATCCTGCGTGGCCAGTTCGCGTGCGGTGGCACCACCGGCGTCATCGCCCAGCGCGCACACGAAGTGCGTCTCGGCGCCGGCGCGGCAGGCGGCCACGGCCTGGTTGAAGCCCTTGCCACCCGGGCCGGTGCTGTAGCGGCCGGCAATGGTCGCACCCGGTGCCGGCAGCGACTCGCACCGCCACACGTGATCGACATTGAAGGAACCGACGACAACGACACTGCTGCTCATAGGGAATCTTTTCTCAACCAAGGGTTCAACTGAAGTGCGTCAGCACGCCGGCGATGGTCGCCGTCATGAAGGTGGCAATGGTACCGCCCAGCACCGCGCGCAGGCCGAACTTGGCCAGGTCGTGGCGACGTTCCGGGGCCAGGCCGCCGATGCCGCCGATCTGGATCGCGATCGAGCTGAAGTTGGCGAAGCCGCACAGCGCGTAGGTGGCGATCAGGCGGCCTTCGTCAGACAGGCTCACGCCGGCCACCTGGCCGTTCACGATCTGCGACAGCTCGGTGTAGGCGACGAATTCGTTGATCACGACCTTCTGGCCGATCAGCGAACCGACGGTGGTGGCATCGGCCCACGGGGTGCCGATCACCCAGGCGATCGGGGCCAGCACGTAACCGAAGATGGTCGACAGGTTGGTCGGCTTGCCGATCTGCGCGGCCAGGCCGGTCACTTCGCCGATCCAGGTCAGCGGGGCGTTCAGCAGCGCGATCAGGGCAATGAAGGCCAGCAGCATCGCGCCGATGTTCAGCGCCAGCTTCAGGCCGTCACCGGCGCCGGCGGCGGCCGCGTCGATGATGTTGCTGGAGGTCTTCTCCACCTCCATCTTCACCGTGCCACGGGTGAGCGGGGTGCCGGTTTCCGGGATCAACAGCTTGGCCACGACCAGGGTGGCCGGTGCGGCCATGATGCTCGCCGCCAGCAGGTGCTTGGCATAGAAGGCCTGCTGGGCCGGATCACCGCCGCCGAGCATGCCGACGTAGGCGGCCAGCACGCCACCGGCAATGTGTGCCATGCCGCCGATCATCATGGTCAGCAGCTCGGACTGGGTCATCCTGGCGATGTACGGGCGCACGGTCAGCGGCGCCTCGGTCTGGCCGATGAAGACGCTGGCGCAGACGCTGGTGGTTTCCGCGCCGGACACGCGCATCACCTTGGTGATCGCCCACGCCATCACGCGCACGATCGCCTGCATGATGTTCAGGTGGTACATCACGCCCATCAGCGCCGAGAAGAAGATGATGGTCGGCAGCACCTGGAAGGCGAAGATGAAGCCGTAGTTCTTGGTGTCCATCAACGAGCCGAAGATGAAGCCCGAACCTTCGTTGACGTAGCTCAGCACCTTGACGAAGCCGTGGCCCAGCGCGTCGAACACATCGCGCCCGCCCGGGACCAGGATCACCAGCGCCGCGAACGCGATCTGCAGGGTGATACCGGTGGCAACCAGCTTCCAGTCAACCGCGCGCTTGTTATTGGAGAACAACCAGGTGATGCCGATCAGCACCGCCAACCCGAACAGGCCGAAGCCGATCCTGCCCAAACCTTCGACCATGTGAGTGACTCCCCTGGGGCGTCGCGAAAAACGGGAAGCCTAGTGCAGGGCCGGGGCAGGGGCAAGAAAAAGCAGCGTGCGCGCGGCCATCGGTACCGATCAGGCCAGCAACGGCAAGGGCTTGCGGCCCGCGCGGACGGGTAGAATGGAGTTCGATTCCGGCCCGGATGCGGGCCCGCAGCAGGAGATTCGCATGCAATACCGTCGCCTGGGCTCCACCGGCCTGCCGATTTCCGCCCTGTCCTTCGGCGCCTGGGTGACCTTCGGTGACCAGATCCCGCGCGACGAGGCCCGCAACCTGGTGGCTGCCGCCTGGGATCATGGCGTCAACTTCTTCGACAACGCCGAGGGCTATGCCAATGGCCGGGCCGAACAGGTGATGGGCGACGTGATCACCGACCTGCGCCTGCCGCGCGACGGCTTCTGCGTGTCCAGCAAGGTGTTCTTCGGCAGTGCGAAGGATCCGCGGCCGACCCAGCGCGGCTTGTCGCGCAAGCACGTGACCGACGCCTGCCACGCGGCACTCAAGCGCCTGCGGGTGGACTACCTGGACCTTTACTACTGCCACCGCCCGGATCCGGACGCGCCCATCGCCGAGACCGTGCATGCGATGGATACGCTGGTGCGCCAGGGCAAGATCCTCTACTGGGGCACCTCCGAATGGTCGGCGGCGCAGATCCAGCAGGCGCTGGACATCGCCGAAACGCACAACCTGCAGGGCCCGTCGATGGAGCAGCCGCAGTACAACCTGCTGCACCGCGAGCGGGTCGAGGTCGAGTACGCACCGCTGTACGCCCGCGCCGGGCTGGGCACCACCATCTTCTCGCCGTTGGCCTCGGGCCTGCTCACCGGCAAGTACGACCAGGGCATCCCGGCCGATGCGCGGCTGGGCCGCGAGGGCATGGAGTGGCTGCAGGACCTGGTGCTGGGCGCCGACGCCGAGGCCCGCCTGGGCCAGGCGCGCCGCTTCAGCGACGTGGCGCGCGCGCTGGGCCAGGCCCCGGCCACGCTGGCGATTGCCTGGTGCCTGCGCAACCCGAACGTCTCCAGCGTGATCCTCGGCGCCAGCCGGGTCAGCCAGCTGTTGCAGAACCTGCAGGCGCTGGAGGTGCTGGAGCAGGTCGACGCCGCCGGCTGGTCCCAGGTCGAAGCCGTCTTCGCCTGACGGCCCTGTGTAGAGTCGAGCCGCGCTCGACCCCAGCCACGGACGAGCCGTCGAGCATCGCTCCACGCTACAAGGGCGGCTCGTTTATTTGATTGATGAAGTCTATTGAATTTACGGATTCGATCATTAATGCCATCAATCAAATTGAGAATGGTTGTTGATTGTCAACTGAGAATCATTATCATTTGAATGGTCCCCCGCACGAGTCCAGATGCTCATGAATGCTCAACCTGTACTGCTGCGCCCCGAAACGCTGACCCTCCGCGATCGTCCGGTCCGCGTCGTTCCGCCGGAAGAGGTCATCGACAGCGAAGCCCTGCTCAAGGGCCGTCGTGAAATCCTGATCCAGCACGGCGACCGCTTCTATCGCCTGCGGCACACCAGCAACGACAAGCTGATCCTGACCAAGTAATCGCGGCCTGGTCGCCCGCCTCCCTCCCTCCTGCCGGCTGCGCCGACAGGGTGGGCGACCCGTCCGCTCCCGCTCTCTCCCCCTCGGTCTACCGCGTGCACCTTCCGGGTGTGCCGGTAACCGGGGGTTCCCCTGCCTGACCGAACGAACCCGATGACCCGCCATACCGCCCTTTGCCTTGCCGTCTGGATGGCCCTGCCGCTGTCCGCCCATGCCGCTGCCGCTGCTGCACCCGATGCGCGCGAATTCGACCGGGTGCAGGTCACCGCCACCCGCACCGAACGGACGGTGAGCGACGTTGCGGCCACCGTGGATGTCATCGACCGCGAGCAGATGGACCGGCATCTGGTGCAGGACATCAAGGACCTCGTGCGCTACGAGCCGGGCCTGTCGGTGACCCGCAATGCCACCCGGTTCGGACTGGACGGCTTCCGCATCCGTGGCCTGGACGGCAACCGCGTGCGCATCCAGACCGACGGCATCGTCATGCCGACCCGTTTCGACATCGGATCGTTCTCCAGTTCCAATCGCAACTTCACCGACCTCGATACGCTCAAGCGCGTGGAGATCGTCCGCGGCCCTGCCAGTTCGCTGTACGGTTCCGACGCCCTCGGTGGCGTGGTCGCGTTCGTCACCAAGGATCCGGCCGATTACCTCAAGGATGGCAAGGACAGCTACTTCGGCCTGAAGTTCGGCTATGACGGTGAGTGGAAGGGCCTGCTCGGCGGTGCCACCGCTGCCTTCGGTGGCGAACGCTGGAGCGGCCTGGTCAACGTCAACCACCACCAGGGCCAGGAAACGGACAACAAGGGCACGGTCCGCAGCGACGACCGCACCCGCACTGCCGCCAACCCGCAGGACCGCGACGGACGCAGCCTGCTCAGCAAGCTGGTCTACGCACCGAGCGAGGACCAGCGCTTCCGCCTGACTGTGGAAGGCAATGAAGACACCACCGACACCAACGTGCTGTCGTCGGTTGGCGTCAGTTCGGCCACCGGCATGAAGGCGCACGACACCCAGAAGCGTGGCCGTGTGTCGTTCGCCCACGAGATGGATGCACTGGACCAGCCGTTCGCTGACAGCCTGCACTGGCAGGTGTATGCGCAGAACAGCGAAACCCGGCAGCAGACCGATGAGACCCGCACCGACGGCAGCCGTCGCCATCGCGTGTTCTCCTTCGACCAGCACGCCTACGGCCTGCAGGCGCAGTTCAACAAGGCCTTCAGCACCGGCGCGGTCGAACATGCGCTGACCTACGGCTTCGAAGGTACCCATACCGAAATCCGCCAGAAGCGCGACGGATACCAGGTCAACCGCGCTGGCGTGGTCAGCAATGCCATCGTCCCCGATGTGTTCCCGGTGCGTGACTTCCCGATCAGCAAGACCACCGAACTGGGCCTGTATGCCCAGGATGAGATGCGCCTCGCCGGCGGCCGGCTGTCGCTGGTGCCTGGCGTGCGCGTTGATCGCTACGAGCTGAAGCCGGAAGTGGACAGCATCTTCGCCGAGGACAATCCGACCACGGCGGTGGCGCAGCTGAAGAAGACCAGCGTGTCGCCGAAGCTGGGCATGGTCTGGCGCTTCACCGACCAGTGGTCGTTGTTTGCCGGCTACGCACGGGGCTTCCGCTCGCCGCCGTACAACGACGTCAACATCGGCCTGACCAATGTGGCGTTTGGATACACCGCCATCGCCAATCCGGACCTGAAGCCGGAAACCAGCGATGGCTACGAACTGGGCCTGCGCTTCATCGCGCCGGTGGCGTACGTCAGCATCAGTGGCTACTACAACGACTACAAGGACTTCATCGAGTCCAACGTCAACACCGGCCGCAACGC
Organism: Stenotrophomonas raiganjensis (SeqCode); assembly: GCF_030658505.1. Lineage (GTDB taxonomy): Bacteria > Pseudomonadota > Gammaproteobacteria > Xanthomonadales > Xanthomonadaceae > Stenotrophomonas. The sequence continues at coordinate 105,435 of NZ_JAUTXR010000161.1, forward strand.
GCAGGGCCTGATGGTGTTCCAGTCGCAGAACATCGCCGATGCCCGTATCTATGGCGCGGAAATGAAGGCCGGTATCGAATTCGGCGAACTCAGCCCGGCACTGAAGGGCTGGGCCCTGCGCAGCGCGGTGGCGTGGTCGCGTGGCGACAACAAGACCGACGACGAACCGCTGGCCTCGGTCGATCCGCTGCGCGGCACGCTGGGCCTGATGTACGACACCGATACCTGGGGTGTCGAACTGGCCGGCACCTTCGTGCAGCGCAAGAAGCACCTGCCGCCGCCGGCTGCACAGACCAACCCGAATGCGCCCGCGCCGTTCGTCTACCAGCCGGCCGGCTACGGTGTGCTGGACCTGATGGCGCACTGGAACTTCGCACCGGGCGCGACGTTCAACGTCGGCGTGTTCAATCTGGCCGACAAGCGCTACATCGAATGGTCCTCGATCACCCCGAGCCTGATCACCGACCGCGCGTTGAGTGATCGCTTCAGCAGTCCGGGCCGCACCTTCTCCGCCAGCCTCGCCGTTTCCTGGTGATCCCATGAGCCGAGCCTTGTCCGCACGCAGGAAGAACGCCATTGCCACGCCACGCAGCGCGGCCTGGCCGGCACCGGCACAGCTGGCCACGCTCGGCACCGTGTTGTGCCTGTACCACGCCGAGGGCAATGAGCTGGGTGGATGGCGCCAGGCTGTACGCGTGCATGCCTGCCAGGGCGTGGACAGCGAGGGGCTGCGCGAAAGCCTGTGCTTCCTCGACGGCCGTGGCCGCTGCGTGTGGCGCCTGTACCTGCTGCCGGACAGCGACTTCCTGGCCTGGGACCGGCTGGTTGCGGCGTTGCCACCGGGCCCGGAGCACGACAACGATGGCAGCGTCGGCGAACGCTTGTGGCGGCGCCTGGCCGGCCATCTTGGCGGCCAGCGCTGGCGCCTGTGCGCGTTGCGCCTGCACGCCGCCGGCGATGGCCGCACCCTGGCCGCCAGCCTGTCGACACTGTCCTCGCTGGGGGCGGTCACCGCGCGCCGCATCGCCCGCCTGGAAGGCGCCGAGGGCGAGCTGGCCATCGATGACTGCTGCTGCGCCGATGCCGCGCGCCGGCCGGCACCGCGGGCTCCCGGCGACCTGCCGCTGATCCGCCTGTGACCCTCTGCTGACGGAACGCCCGTTGGCCACGGACGGCCTCTCAATGAATCTGCAAACCCGAAGGAAGACCCCGATGAAGCTCCAGACAGCCAGCGCCATGCTGCTGCTCGCCGCCAGCGGCGTGGCCAGCGCGCAGCCCTCCGATATCGCCCGCGACCACGACAGCATCCTCGCCATGCAGGGGGAGTACACCGTGGACTTCGCCTTCGACGAGACCGTGCTGCTGAAGCCGGGCTACGAGCGTGCACCGGCGATGCGCAGCGGCGGCAGCGAAGTGGTCATCGTGGTCGAGGACACGCCGAAGCGCATCGTGCTGCAGCACCTGCTGCTGGACGAGAAAAGCGGCCATATCACCAAACACTGGCGGCAGGACTGGGTGTATGAAGCACCGAACCGTTTCGAGTTCAGTGCCGACCAGACCTGGCAGGTACGCAGCATTCCGGCGGCAGTGAACCAGGGCGCCTGGACCCAGTGCGTGTACGAAGTGAGCGACGCGCCGCGCTACTGCGGCACCGGCACCTGGACCTACACCAACAACGTGCCGAGCTGGACCAGCGACCTGAGCTGGCGCCCGCTGCCGCGCCGTGAGTACACCAAGCGCAGCGACTACAACGCGCTGGCCGTGGTCAACCGCCACACGCTCACGCCCAATGGCTGGACCCACGAGCAGTTCAACACCAAGGTGCAGCGCAACGCCGACGGCAGCCAGGTGGAGGTCGCCCGCGAATTCGGTTTCAACGACTACGTGAAGACCACCGAGATCGACTTCACCCCGGCGCGTGACTACTGGAAGGCCACCGCTGGTTACTGGTCCAAGGTGCGCCAGCGCTGGGACGGTTTCCTGACCCAGGCTCCGGGCGTGCACCTGAAGACCAGGATCGACGGCATGGCGATGATCATTCCGCTGTTCACCCAGGCCGAAGAGATCCAGTCCGGCAAGAAGGTGAAGGACAAGCAGATCGACGAAGTGTTCGCCAGGTACGTCGAAAAGGCGCCGAAGGAAGGTTGATTGCTGTCTCGCTGGTGGGTGCCGGGCGTGCCCGGCACCGCATCCACTCACGGCGTGGATCTACCAACCTCTGCTTCCGGCAGGTGCCGAGCTCGCACGGCACGCTCCCGGCGTTGATCGTACGGCGCGGTCCCACCCCGCGTGGATCGCGGCCGCGTCAGGCCTCGCGCAGGGCCAGTGCCGGCGAGGTGTGCAGGATGCGCCGCGTACCCCACCAACCGGCCAGCAGGCTCAACCCGATGCCGACCACGCCACCGATCAGCAGGCCCGGCCACGGCGGCAGCAACGGCAGCTCGAACACCTTCTGCGAAACCACCACACCGATGGCCGCGGCCGCGCCCACCGCAAGCAACGCGGCCAGCGTGCCCAGTGCACCAAACTCGACCAGCACCGCACCGCGCAGCTGGCGCCGCGTCGCGCCCAGCGTGCGCAGCACCGCGCTGTCGTAGCGGCGCTCGCCCGCCGTGGCCTGCAGCGCGGCCAGCAGCACCAGCACGCCGGCCAGCAGGCTGAACACCATCACCACCTGCACCGCCTGCGCCACCCGCTCCATCACATCGCGCACCTGCGAGATCACCGCATCCACGTCCAGCAGCGACAGGTTCGGCTGCGCGCGCACCAGCTCGCCCAGCCCCGCCGCCTTTCCGGCCGGCAGATGGAAGGCCGACAGCAGGTTGTGCGGGGTGTCACCCACCGCATTCGGGTTCAGCAGCACGAAGAAGTTCGGCCGGAAGGTGTTCCAGTCCGCCTTGCGCACGCTGGTCACGGTGAACTCGCGTTCCTGCTCGCCCACCGCGATGGTGATGCGGTCGCCCGGACGCACGCCGTAGCGCTTGGCCCAGCCGATTTCCACCGACGCCTCTGCTGCTGTGCTGTCGGCCTTCCAGAACGTGCCGTTGACCAGCGTGTTGGCCGGCGGGAAGGTGCTGCGCCAGCTGAAGTTCAACGGGCGGTTCTCATCATCGTCGTCGCGCTGTGCTTCGCCCTGGGTGGGTCGTCCGTTCTCGCCCGTGTTGCGGTCCACGCGCAGCGGCGGCTTGCCGTTGATGGCGATCAGGCGCCCGGTGGCCATCGGTTCGATGCTGGCGTCGTTGGCGCCCAGCCCACGCAGGGTTGCCAGCACGCCGTCGCGCTGTTCGGGCTGGATGTTGATCAGGAAGTAGTTCGGCGTGTCTGCGGGCAGCCGCTCGCGCCACTGCTGCAGCAGGCCTGGGCCGGTCACTGCCAGCAGCAGCAACGCGCACAGCGACAGCGACAGCCCGACCAGCTGCATCACGGCCAGCATCCGGCGCCGGGTCAGTGCGGCCAGGCCCAGTCGCCAGTGGCCGTGCAGGCGGTGCTGCAGGCCGCGCAGTAGTTGCAGCAGCACGAAGCCGACCACGCCGGCCGCCACCGCCAGCCCGCCCAGGCCGCCCAGCACCCACAAGGCCAGCTTGAGGTCGCCGGTGACCTGCACCGCCAGCAGCAGGCTCGCCCCCAGCGCCGCCACATAGGCCAGCACCGAGGCCGGTGGCAGGGGGGCGAAGGAGCGGTTGAGCACGCGCATCGGCGGTACCCCGCGCAGGCGCAGCAGCGGCGGCAGGCCGAAGCCGAACAGCAGCAACAGGCCGATGCCGGCACCGGTCAGCGCCGGCATTGCCTCCGGCAGTGGCAGGCGCTGCGGCACCAGGCTGCCCAGCACCTGTACCAGGCCTTCCTGCGCAGCCATGCCCAGGCCGATGCCAAGCGCGCAGGCCGGCACCGCCAGCATCAGCAGTTGCAGTGCCAGGCCGAGCAGGATGTCGCGCTGGCGCGCGCCCAGGCAGCGCAGGATCGCCACCTGGTCGATGCGGCGCAGGGCGAAGCGGTTGGCCGCCAGTGCGGTGGCCACACCCGCCAGCAGCACCGCCAGCAGCGCGCTCAGGCCGAGGAAGCGCCCGGCCAGATCAAAGGCCTGGCGCACGCCGCGCTGGGTGTCGTCCACGCTCAGCAGTCGCAGGCCCTTCACCTGCGGCAACAACCATTGCCGGAATGCCGCGATCTGGTCCGTCGGTCCGGCGAACATCAGCCGGTAATTGATGCGGCTGCCGGGTCCGAGCAGCCCGGTGCCCTCCACATCGGCGCGGTTGACCAGCAGGGTGGGCGAGAGCGTCAGCAGGTCGCCACCGGTGTCCGGCTCGGCCTCGATGATGCCGGCGATGCGCAGCGTGCCGGCGCCGAATTCAAGATCATCGCCGGCCTTCAGCCCCAGCCCCTGCAGCAGGCGCGGGTCGGCATAGGCCTCGCCCTTGGGTGGCATGCCGGCCTCGGCGATCAGGGCGCCGCCAGGTGTGGCACGCACCCGCAGCGTACCGCGCAGCGGATAGCCCGCCTGCACGGCCTTGATGCTGGCCATCTGGCTGGCATCGCCGTTGAACAGCACGCTGCCGAAGCCGGCGATGCGGGTGTAGGCCAGCCCACGCCGTTGTGCCTCGTCGGCGAACGCTGCCGGCGGGTCGTCGCGCCCGGCGATGCCGAGGTCGCCACCGAGCATTTCCGCCGCGCTGCCGGTCAGCGCCAGATTGACCCGGTTCACCAGCGTGCCGACCGCGGTCATCACCGCCACGCCCAGTACCAGCGCGGCGAACACGGTCAGCAGGTCGCCGGCCAGGGCCTCGCGGCGCAGCGCGCGCCACGCGTGCCGCAGCAGGTTCATGCCTGCGCCCCGCGCTCGACCGGTAGCAGGCGGCCGTCGTCGATGCGATGGATGTACTGGCAGCGCTGGGCCAGGCGCAGGTCGTGGGTGACCAGCACCAGGGTGGTGCCGCTGCCGGCGTTGAGCTCGAACAGCAGGTCGCTGATGTGCTGGCCGGTGGCGTGGTCCAGCGAGCCGGTCGGTTCGTCGGCGAACAGGATGCGCGGCCGGGTGACGAAGGCGCGCGCCAGCGCCACGCGCTGCTGTTCGCCACCGGACAGCTGGCGCGGGTAGTGACGGGCGCGATGGGCCAGGCCGACCTGGGCCAGCACCTCATCGACCCGCGCACGATCCTCGCGCCCGGCCAGTTCCAGTGGCAGCGCGACGTTCTCGGCGGCGGTCAGCGCCGGCAGCAGGTGGAAGCTCTGGAACACGAAGCCAACCTCGCGCGCGCGCAGCTGGGCACGTGCTTCCTCGTCAAGGTGGCCCAGGTCCTGTCCCGCCAGCGCGATGTGGCCGCGGCTGGGCAGGTCCAGCCCGGCCAGCAGGCCGAGCAGGGTGGTCTTGCCGGAACCTGAAGCACCGACGATGGCCACGCTGGTGCCTTCATGGACGGTCAGGGAGATGTTGTCCAGTATGTGGACTTCACCCTCCGGGCCCTGCACGGACTTGCCGACCTGGTCGACGGCGATGGCAACGGACGCGCTGCGGGGGGACAGGCTGTCGATGAGGAGACTCCAATGCGCAAGACGGGATGGAGCCGGCGAGCCGGCGCGGTGATGGTGCTGCTGCTGGGGTTCCTGCTGCTGCCTGGGCTGGCCTGCGCCAAAAGCCCGGCCGGCACGGTGCTGGTGCTGGGTGACAGCCTCAGTGCTGCCCACAATATCCCGGCTGACGCTGGCTGGGTCAGCCTGCTGCAGCAGCGGGTCAGGCAGCAGTCGAAAACCCCGGCGCGCATCGTCAACGCCAGCATGAGCGGCGAGACCACTGCCGGCGCCCTGACCCGCCTGCCGGGCCTGCTGGCGAAGGAAAAGCCAACGGTGGTGGTGATCGCGCTGGGCGGCAATGACGCGCTGCGCGGGCTGACCCCGGCGCAGGTACAGGGCAACCTGGAAAAGATGGTGCAGGCCAGCCAGAAGGCCGGTGCCAAGGTGCTGCTGCTGGGCATCGACGTGCCGCCCAACTACGGGCCGGCCTATCGCCAGCGCCTGGCGGCCGCCTATCGCGCGCTGGCCACGCAGTACAAGGTGCCGCTGCTGCCGTTCTTGCTGGAAGGCGTGGCCCTGCAGCCGGGCATGATGCAGGCCGATGGCCTGCACCCCACGGCGCAGGCGCAGCCGAAGGTGCTGGACAACGTCTGGCCGCTGCTCAGGCCGCTGCTCTGAACCGTTTGCTTGCCTCTTGACGGAACTTCACATCGCGTCCACCGTCGATGCGGCATGTTTCACAAAGCTGAAGTTAGAGGGAATCACATGCGTCAGACGAAGGAGACCTCCGGCTTGGTGCTGGTGGTCGAAGACAACCGCAACATCTCCGAGATGATCGGGGAATACCTGGAAGGTCGCGGCTTCGAAGTCGACTATGCACAGGACGGCCTGGATGGCTACCGCCTCGCGGCGGAGAACAGCTATGACGTCGTGGTGCTCGATCTCATGTTGCCGCGCCTGGATGGCATCGAAGTGTGCCGTCGCCTGCGCAACGATGCGCGCAAGTCCACCCCGGTGCTGATGCTCACGGCACGCGACACGCTGGACGACAAGCTCACCGGCCTCGGGTTCGGTGCCGATGACTACCTGACCAAGCCGTTCGCGATCCAGGAACTGGAAGCCCGCCTGCGCGCGCTGATCCGCCGCGAACGCCGCCAGGTCGGTTCGGAAGTGCTGAAGGTCGCCGACCTCGTGCTCGATCCGGTCAGCATGCGCGCCACCCGTGCCGGTACCGAGCTGCAGCTTTCGCCGATCGGCCTGCGCCTGCTGACCATCCTGATGCGTGAATCGCCGCGCGTGGTCACCCGCCAGGAGATCGAGCGCGAGATCTGGGGCAACGGCCTGCCGGATTCGGACACCCTGCGCAGCCACCTGTACAACCTGCGCAAGATCATCGACAAGCCGTTCGACCGTCCGCTGCTGCACACCGTGCAGAGCGCCGGCTACCGCATTGCCGACATCGCCCAGCCGATGGCCTGAGCAGGGCCCGCGCCGGTGCAGCAGCTGGCCCGGCCGGGGTGCGGCCCAGGACGGGGGCAGGAGATGACCGGATGGCACGGCTACCGGTCATCGTCCGTGCACCCGCATGGCGCGGCGCGCTGCCTATAATCGCAGCGCTCTGACCGGGACCCCGCAATGCCGCACGGCCTGCCGCGCAAGATCCGTATCGCCTTCATCCTGCAGGCAGTGCTGGCCAGCCTGGGCATCCTGCTGGGCGCCTGGCTGGTGTCGCTGGTGATCAAGCACAGCCTGGTCGGTGCAGCCCTGCGCGAGGAGGCGGCCTACTACTGGACGCTGCATGAGGCATCGCCGGTGCAGCCGCCGCCCAACACCCAGAACATCCGGGGCTACCTGCTGGAAAGCGGGCAGTCGGCCCTGTCGCTGCCGGCCAACCTGCGCAACCTGGAGCCCGGCTTCCACGAACTACCCAAGGACGACCAGCTGGTGCTGGTCGATGTGCGCCCGGCCGGTCGCCTGTACCTGGTGTTCCTGCGCTCGCGCGCGGAGATGCTGGCGTTCTGGTTCGGCATCGTGCCGGTACTGCTGACCCTGCTGGCGGTATATGGCGCCAGCTGGGTGACCTACCGGGCGTCCAAGCGCCTGGTGTCGCCAGTGAACTGGCTGGCGCGGCGCGTCTCGCGCTGGGACCCGGGCCACCCGGAGGCGGCCGACCTGGAGCCGAACAAGCTGCCGGCGGACATGCAGGGCGAGACCCGGCAGCTGGCGGCCGCGTTGCATTCGCTGGCCAACCGGGTCAGCGCGCACGTGGCACGCGAGCGCAACTTCACCCGCGATGCCAGCCACGAACTGCGTACGCCGCTGACCGTCATCCGCGTGGCCAGCGACATGGCACTGGGCGATGACACTCTGCAGCCGCGCCTGCGCCGCAGCCTGCAGCGCATCCAGCGCGCCGGGCGCGACATGGAAGCGGTGATCGATGCGTTCCTGATCCTGGCCCGCGAGGCCGACGTGGAACCGCAGATCGAGCTGTTCGATGTCAACGACATCGTCCGCTACGAAGTGGACAACGCCAACGAACTGCTGGGCACGCGCCCGGTGTCGGTGCACCTGCTCAGCGATGGCCCGGTGCAGTTGCATGCGCCACCGCGGGTGCTGCAGGTCGTGGTCAGCAATCTGGTGCGCAATGCCTGCAGCTATACCGACGAAGGGCGCATCGACGTGCATGTGCACATCGATCGGGTGGTGGTGCGCGATACCGGCATCGGCATGTCCGCCGAAGCGCTGTCACGCGCGTTCGAGCCGTTCTACCGCGCCGAACCCAGCCGCCCGCAGGGCACCGGCCTGGGCCTGTCGATCGTCCGCCGCCTGTGCGACCGCTTCGGCTGGAAGGTCAGCCTGGCCAGCGAGCCGGGGCAGGGCACCGAAGCGACGGTCATCTTCCGCTGAAGCGGCACCTGCTGCCTCGGTAGATGCCGACCTTGGTCGGCATCTACCGAGGCAGCAGGTGCCCTATGCCAACCAAGGTTGGCATCTACCGGAGCGCGTGCGCGTGGCGCCCTCCGGCGCACGTCCGGCTCAGTTGCAGTTGACCTTCGGCGCCAGCGCCTTGGTCCAGATCGCATAGCCGGCCGGGGTCATGTGCAGCATGTCTTCGCGGAACAGCGTCGCATCCGGCTGGCCATCGGAACCGAGCATCGGCGTGTAGACGTCGGTGAAGCCGGTGTTGGGCAGCCTGGCCAACGCGGCCTTGATCATCGTATTGGCTTCGTTGATCGCCGGCAGCAGGTGCGCGCGTGACGGGCTCGGCTTGATCGACAGGTACTCAACCTTGGTTTTCGGCAGGTCGCGATGCACGCGCTGCACGAAGGCGACCACATCGTCGCGCACCTGCACGGCGCTGCGGCCGCTGTTGAGGTCGTTGTCACCGGCGTAGAAGAACACCTTGCACGGCGCATACGGCACGACGATGCGGTCGGCATACCAGGTGCTGTCACGCACTTCCGAACCGCCGAAGCCGCGGTTGAACACTGGCTGGCCGGGGAAGTCGGTGGGCAGGCTCTCCCAGAAGCGGATGGAGGAGCTGCCGATGAACTCGATGCCACCACGCGGTGGCGGGTTGGCCTGGTCGGCGCTGGCGAAGTGGGCCATGTCGCCGGCCCAGGCCACGTTGGAGACCTGTTCGGGCACCCGGGGCGACGTGGCTGGGCTCAGCGCCTGCGCCAGCGGTGCGGCGGTCAGCAGGCCCAGCATCAGCAGGCAGGTACGGCGACGGGACATCAGGCGCTCCAGCAGGGAAGGGGAAGATCATCATAGGAGCAGGGGCCGGACCGGTGCTTGCCTTCGGCAGGCCATTCGCCCGGGCCGCTGGGGGTATGGCTGGCGGCCTTGTGGCAAAATGGCCGCCATCTGCCTATTCCTGTGCACCCATGATTCCCTGCCGTGCGTCTGAGCGGTCGCTGCGCCGCGCCCCTGTTGCTGGATGTTCCACCCGTGGCTGATCAGTTCGGCCACCTGCCCCGCGGCCCGCGCCGCATCTTCCAGGCCGCCCGCTGGTCCTGGCAGGGCCTGCGCGCCGCCTGGCTGCACGAGTCTTCGTTCCGGCTGGAGGTCTATCTGCTGATCCTGCTGGCGCCGATCGCGATCTGGCTGGGCCAGACCCCGGTCGAACGCGCGCTGCTGATCGGCTCGATGCTGCTGGTGCTGGCGATGGAGCTGGCCAACTCGGCCATCGAAGCGGTGATCGAGCGCTACGGCAGCGAGATCCACGAACTGGCCGGCCGCGCCAAGGACATGGGCTCGGCGGCGGTATTCGTGCTGATGATGAACGTGCTGCTGTGCTGGGCCCTGGTCGTGGTTCCGCACGCGCTGGCCGGCAACTACGGCTGACCCCCCATTCCCCCACTGCCTTGAAGAGTTTCCATGTCCTTTGAGTTCCTCGCCGACCCCAATGCCTGGGTGACCCTGTTCACGCTCAGCGCGCTGGAAATCGTGCTCGGCATCGACAACCTGGTGTTCATTTCCATCGCCGTCAGCAAGCTGCCGGAAGAGCGCCGCCCGTTCGCGCGCAAGCTCGGCATCGCGGTGGCCTGCATCACCCGCATCGGCCTGCTGGTGTCGCTGGCCTACCTGGCGCACATGGCCGCCAACCTGTTCACCGTGGCGGGCATGGGCATCTCCATCCGCGACCTGGTGCTGATCGTCGGCGGCCTGTTCCTGATCATCAAGGGCTGCATGGAGATCAAGGAACTGATCAGCGGCGGCGAGGATGAAGATCCCAGCACCACCAAGGCCTCGGCTGTGTTCGGCTACGTGATCGCGCAGATCGCGGTGATCGACATCGTGTTCTCGCTGGACTCGGTGATCACCGCCGTCGGCATCGCCGACCACATTCCGGTGATGGTTGCCGCCATCCTGCTGTCGGTGATGGTGATGCTGCTGGCCGCCAACCCGCTGGGCCGCTTCATCGACGCCAACCCGACCGTGAAGATGCTGGCCCTGGCCTTCATCCTGATGATCGGTGCGGTGTTGATCCTGGACGGCCTGGACGTGCACGTGCCCAAGCCTTACATCTATGCCGCGATGGGCTTCTCGGTGCTGGTGGAGTGGCTGAACCTGCTGATGCGCCGTCGCGCCCGCGAGCACAACGTGCCGGGCGCCGGCAACTGGTAAGCGCGTGACCCCGAACCCCCGGCCCTGCCGGGGGTTCTTCGTTGTGGGGCGAGGTCATCTGGAGCCGACCCCACGCCCGGCTCTGCGCCGGCGCTTCGGTTCTTGCATCTGCAGCGAAGTCCCAGCCTCCACTTGTGAACTGGAGTCAACAGTGTTTTCCCGGGGCGAGGCTTAATCGCCTGCGGCAAAGCGCGCAGGCTACGCACCTGCCCGTTTCCGCCCCCAGGACCCCCCATGAACTCCAGAGCCGCCCTGCTGGCCCTCGCCGTTGGCGCCTTTGCCATCGGCACCACTGAATTCGCCCCGATGGGCCTGCTGCCGGTCATCGCCGACGGTGTCGGCGTCGGCATTCCCACTGCCGGCATGCTGATCACCGCCTATGCCGTGGGCGTGATGCTGGGCGCGCCGGTGATGACCCTGCTGATGGGCCGCTTCGGCAAGCGCACTGCACTGATGCTGCTGATGTCGATCTTCGTGGTCGGCAACCTGCTCTCTGCACTGGCCCCGAACTACGGCCTGCTGTTGCTGTCGCGCCTGGTCACCAGCCTCAACCACGGTGCCTTCTTCGGCATCGGTGCGGTGGTTGCCGCCAGCCTGGTGCCGAAGGAAAAGCAGGCCGCCGCCGTGGCCACCATGTTCATGGGCCTGACCATCGCCAACATCGGCGGCGTGCCGCTGGCCACCTGGGTCGGCCAGCAGCTGGGCTGGCGCCTGTCCTTTGCCGGTACTGCGGTGCTGGGCCTGGTCGCGATCACTGCGCTGGGTTTCGCGCTGCCGGCATCTGCGCCGGGGCCGCGCCCGGACGTGCGCCGTGAACTGAAGGCGATCCTGCAACCGCAGGTGCTGCTGGCGATGGCCACCACCGTGCTCGGCGCGGGCGCGATGTTCACCCTCTACACCTACGTGGCACCGGTGCTGACCGAGCTGACCGGCGTCTCCAATACCTTCATCGCGATGTCGCTGGCACTGATCGGCATCGGCTTCACCTTCGGCAACGGCATCGGTGGCCGCATGGCCGACTGGTCGCTGGATGGCGCCACGCGCATCCTGTTGGCCGTCCTGGCGGTGCTGATGTTCGTGCTGCCGCTGGCCTTCATGAGCCACGCCACCGCGGCGCTCGGTGTACTGCTGTTCGGTGCGGCGACCTTCGCCCTCGTGCCGCCGCTGCAGATCCGGGTGATGCAGGTAGCCAGCGAGGCGCCGGGCCTGGCATCGTCGATCAACGTGGGGGCGTTCAACCTGGGCAATGCCGTCGGCGCGGCGCTGGGTGGTGCGGTGATCAGTTCGGGCCTGGGCTACGCCGCGATTCCGGTGGCCGGTGGCCTGCTGGCGGCCTCGGGGTTGCTGCTGGCATGGCTGGGGCGTCCCCGCACTGCGGTGGCTGAGGCCTGCTGAGAGGGGAGGGGTTACGGCAGGGCTGCGCCCTGCACCCGCAGAGGCCACTGCAACAGCAACAGCAACAGCAACAGCGCGCATTCCGTGGGTTGGCGGGGTGGGCCCGGTTG
>NZ_JAUTXR010000162.1 GCF_030658505.1 Stenotrophomonas raiganjensis (SeqCode)
GACACGCGTCCGGCGATGTGGGTGCTGGATGAGGTGACACTGCAGAAGTAACGGCAGGCATGTCCTGGTGGGTGCCGATCGTGGTCGGCACCTCGGGCAGTTCATCCACGCATGGCGTGGATCTACTGTAGAGCCGAGCCCCAGCACGGCGGCCAGTGGGGGGAAGCCCAGCCGGGGCGCGGCGCTACCGGACCCGTACCCGCGCCCCCCCTTCGCTGGGCCCCCCCCCACCGCCCCCCGTCTTGGGGGTCGCCTCTACAGTAGATCCACGCCATGCGTGGATGAACTGCCCGAGGTGCCGACCACGATCGGCACCCACCAGGACATGCCTGCCGTTACTTCTGCAGTGTCACCTC
>NZ_JAUTXR010000166.1 GCF_030658505.1 Stenotrophomonas raiganjensis (SeqCode)
TCGGCGACTACAGCCTGATCGGCATGGGCGCCTGCATCCTCGATGGCGCCCGTGTGGAACGCCATGGCTTCGTCGGTGCCGGTGCGGTGGTCGGCCCGGGCAAGGTGGTCGGCGAAGGCGAGCTCTGGGTGGGCAACCCGGCCCGCCCGGCGCGCACGCTGAGCGACAAGGAGATCGAGTCGCTGCACTACTCGGCCGACCACTACGTGCGGTTGAAGGACGAATACCTGGGCTGAGCGGCCAACGCCGCCACGCGGCTCTGCTAAAGTCTGGGCCCGACCAGGACCTGTCGAGAACCCCATGCCTGTGGCTGCGTGCCGGAGAGGACTCCGGCGCCCACAACGAAGGCCATCGCGCTGATGGCCGCACCGATGCTCGATACCTACCGCGAGGTGGTGACGCCGGAGGGCGTGCTGCTGCAGTTGCCTGCGGCCGGACCGCTGCCGCGGGCAATGGCCTGGCTGGTCGATCTCGGCGTGCGCATCGCGGTGCTGGTACTGATGTCGATTCCGCTGGCACTGCTGGACCAGTTCGGGTCCGGCCTCTACCTGGTGCTGATGTTCCTGGTCTACTGGACCTACCCGATCGTCTGCGAAGCGCTGTGGGGCCGTACCCTTGGCAAGCGCGCGCTGGGCCTTCGCGTGCTGTCGCGCGATGGCGCGCCGGTGGGCTGGATGGCGTCGATCACCCGCAACCTGCTGCGTACCGTGGACATGCTGCCGTTCGGCTATGCGCTGGGCCTGGTCAGCAGCCTGTTCGACCCGCATGGCCGGCGCCTCGGCGATCTGGTGGCCGGCACCGTGGTGGTGCACGCAGCCGCGCTGTACCTGCCGCCGCCGCCAACCATCGACAGCGTGCTGGCGCCGCCACAACCGCTGCGACCCGAGGAACAGGCGGCACTGATGGCCTTCGCCGAGCGCGCGCCACGGCTGTCGGCGGCTCGCCAGCAGGAACTGGCCGGCATCGCCGAGCCCTTGACCGGCACCCACGGCCAGGTCGGCGTACTGCGCCTGTATGCCATGGCCAACTGGCTGTTGGGGCGGCGATGAAGCAGGAACAGTTCGTCGCCCGCTATCAGCAGGAATGGCAGGACCTGGAGCAGTGGCTGCTGTTGCGTGCCGGCGCCTCGCGCCGCACGCGCCGCAAGGCCAGCGGCCTGGCATTGGACGACACCGCGTTTCCGCAGCGCTACCGGCGCCTGTGCCAGCAGCTGGCGCTGGCCCGCGAGCGCGGCTACAGCCCGCAGCTGGTGCAGCGCCTGCAGCAGCTGATGCAGCAGGGCCACAGCGTGCTGTACCGCACCCGGCCGACGCGCTGGCGCACGGCGCTGGAGTTCCTGGTTGCCGACTTTCCGCTGCTGGTGCGCAGCCAGGCGCGCAGCATGTGGGTGGCGCTGGCAATGTTCGCGCTGCCGACGGTGGCCTGCTTCGTGCTGGTGCAGGTCTACCCCGACCTGATCCACATGCTGATGGACAACCGCCAGATCGCCGAGATCGAGCGCATGTACGACCCCGCCGCCGAGCGCCTGGGCCGCGACAGTGGCACTGACTGGATGATGTTCGGCCACTACATCATGAACAACATCAGCATTGCCCTGCGTACCTTCGCCAGCGGCCTGCTGGCCGGTCTGGGCACGCTGCTGGTGCTGCTCTTCAACGGCGTGACCATCGGTTCGGTGGCCGGCCATCTGCAGCATATCGGCCACGGCGGCCCGTTCTGGCGCTTCGTGGTCGGTCACGGCGCCTTCGAGCTGACCGCGATCGTGATTGCCGGCGGTGCCGGCCTGCAGCTGGGCATGAAGCTGCTGGCCCCGGGCCGGCGCAGCCGCCTGGACGCGCTGGTCGAGGGCGGCCGCATCGGTGCCCGCCTGTGCCTGGGGGTGGCTTTCATGCTGCTGGTCGCGGCATTCATCGAGGCGTTCTGGTCGTCGATCGCCGACATCCCCGCGTGGATCAAGTTCAGCGTGGCCGGTGTGCTCTGGGCCGGCGTACTGCTGTGGCTGTGGCGTGGCGGGCGCGGAGGCGGCAATGCGCATTGACCGCCTGGACGTGGTGCTGCGCGCGCGCAGTGGCTGGGAAGCGATGGAGCTGGGCAGTGCCCTGGCGCGCCGCCACGCGCGTGCGGTATGGGGCAGCTGGCTGCTGGCCAGTGCACCGCTGTTCGTGATCTTCAACGCGCTGGGCTGGTGGCTGGATGCGTTCGGCTGGGCCTGGCTGGCGATGTGGTGGTGCAAGCCACTGTTCGAGCGAGCGCCGCTGTACGTGCTGTCGCGCGGCATCTTCGGCGAGCCGGTCAGCACGCTGGCAGCGCTGCGCGCGCAGCGCCACTGGGGCAACAGCGGCTTCTGGGGCTACCTGGGCTGGCGCCGCTTCAGCGTGCTGCGCAGCCTGTGCCTGCCGGTGAACCTGCTGGAAGGCAATACGCCCGGCCAGCGGGGCCCACGCCGCCGCGCCGTGGCGGCCGGCGCCGCAGGTCCGGCGATGGTGCTGACGCTGACCTGCATGGCGTTCGAAGCGGTGCTGGTCTCGGGCGTGATCGGAGCAGTGTTCATGTTCATGCCACTGGACCTGATGTCCGAATCCTGGCGCGCGGCATGGGACATGATCGGCCAGGACACGCCGGCATGGGCGCGGCTGGGCTTCAACCTGGCCTGCTGGCTGGCTTCGGTGATGATCGGCCCGTTCTTCGTCGGCGCGGGCTTTGGCCTGTACTTGAACCGGCGCACGCAGATGGAAGCCTGGGACGTCGAAATCGCCCTGCGCCGCCTGCGTGATCGCCTGTTGCCGTTGGCATCGACACTGGCGCTGCTGCTGTGCCTGGCACTGCCGCTGGTGTCCACGCCGGTGCAGGCGCAGGACGCGCAGTCGATCACCGACGACGCCGACAATGCCGGCGAGGATGACGACAGCGCGGAAGAACCGGCCACTGCCGCCAACGACCCCGCCAACACGCCGTCCATGATCTTCGGCACGGCGCCGGTGGACACCGCCGGTTTCCGCCAGGCCGTGAACCGCGCCTATGAAGACCCGCTGCAGCGCCCGACCCGCCAGGTCACCCGCTGGAAGCCGATTGAACAGGCCGAGGAAAAGAAGAAGGAAGACAAGCCGCTGCAGAGTGACAGCCGCAACAAGGGCGAGCGCAAGCCGCGCAAGGACGGTATTGCCTGGCTGGCGCGGCTGGCCGAGTGGGGCCTGTGGGGCCTGCTGGGCGTCCTGTTGCTGGTGCTGCTGCTGACCGCGCGGTTGTGGCTGCCCTGGTTGCGCGGCAGTGGCCGGCGCAAGGTCGAGGCAACACCGCAGGTGCTGGAGGAGCAGGTGCAACTGCCCGCAGTGCTGCCACCGGACGTGGCCACCCAGGCCGGCCTGCTCTGGGACCAGGGCCGGCCGCGGCAGGCGCTGGCCCTGCTGTACCGCGCCAGTGTGCGTACGGTGGGCGAGCGCAGCGGCATCGCACTGCCACCCGGTGCCACCGAAGCACAGTGCCTGCGTGCCTCGCGGCGCATGCCGGAGGCCGCCGACCGCGACCTGTTCGCGCGCATCGTGCGCATGTGGCAGTACGCCGCCTACGGTGGCCGCCTGCCCAGCCGCGCCGACTTCGATGCGTTGGCCGACACGCTGCGCCAGCAGTACCGGTGGCAGGCATGAGCCCGCGCCTGTTCTGGTCGCTGCTGCTGAGCGTGCTGGTACTGCTCGGCGTGCCGCTGACCATCCTCTACCTGCGCACGCACGAGCGGGTGACCGAGACGATCCAGCTGCCCCCCCAGGGCGAGGCCGCCTACAACCCGCTCTACGTGCTGGGCCAGGCCCTGCGCGCCGATGGCATCGACGTGCATTCGCGACCGCGGCTGGAGCTGCAGCAGATGACGCTGGGGCCGCGGGATACGGTGGTGCTGCTGCAGGACAGCAGCGAACTGCCGGCGCCGGTGGTGAACCAGCTGCTGGACTGGGTCGACGGAGGCGGCCACCTGCTGGTGCGTACGCCGCCTCCGGCCGAGGACGACGCTGGCAGCACGCAAGGGCCGCTGCTGGACCAGCTGGGCGTGGACAGCCTGTTCCAGCGCAGCGACTGCCAGCCGTTCCATATCGACGACGACGCCGGCCACAGTGAATTCTGCGGTGGCCGGCGCTTCACGCTCGGCTTCACGGCGGCCACCCAGGCCGAACGCCGCTGGGGCGGTGAGCGTGATCTGGTGTTCGCACGCCTGCGCCACGGCCAGGGTAAGGTGAGCGTGCTGGCCGACATGGAATTCATGCGCGGCGATGTCGACTCGCCTGTCGCACGGCTGGCCGCCGCCGCGGGCCAGGCCAGCGATGGCCTGCACGATACTGCCCACCGCGACCTGACCCGCTACCTGCTCGACCCGAACTACGGCAAGGGAGCTGTCTGGCTGGTCTACGCCAGCCGCCCGCCGTCGCTGTGGGCCCGCATGTTCTACCAGGGCTGGCCGCTGTGGGTGCCGCTGCTGCTGGCCCTGCTGGGGTGGCTGTGGGCGCGGTCGCAGCGCATTGGCAGCCTGCTGCCGTCGCCGGCGCTGGAACGCCGCTCGCTGCTGGAGCACGTGCGCGCCAGTGGCGAACTGCTGCTGCGCTTCGGCCACGGCGGACGCCTGTACGACGCCGTGCTCGCCCTGTTCCTGCATCGCCTGCGCCTGCGCGCACCTGTGGCCGCCGCACTCGATGGCGCGCCGCGCGACCAGGCCATCGCCGCGCTGCTGAACTGGCCGCAAGGCCGTGTCGCCAGTGCGCTGACGCCCCCTCCGCCGCACGATTCCTCCGCCCTGCGCGAGCGCATCCGCTTGCTGCTCCAGATGAGATCCCTGCTATGACCGAAGTCCCCGAGCTGCCGGCGGCCACCAATGCCCGCCTGATCGAACGCGTCGATGCCATCCGCGACGCCGTCGGCCACGCCTTCATCGGCCAGGCCGATGTGCTGGACCAGATCCTGGTGGCCCTGCTGGCCGGGGGCCACGTACTGATCGAGGGCGTTCCCGGGCTGGGCAAGACCCTGCTGGTGCGCGCACTCGCGCAAGCCCTGGAGCTGGACTATGGCCGCGTGCAGTTCACCCCCGACCTGATGCCCAGCGACGTCAGCGGCCACGCGGTGTACGACCCGAAGAGCGAGAGCTTCAGGATCCGCCGCGGCCCGGTGTTCACCAACCTGCTGCTGGCCGACGAGATCAACCGCGCTCCGGCCAAAACCCAGTCGGCGCTGCTGGAAGTGATGCAGGAAGGCCAGGTGACCATCGAAGGCAAGGCCTTCACCCTGGCGCCGCCGTTCATGGCGCTGGCCACGCAGAACCCGCTGGAGCAGGAGGGCACCTACCCACTGCCGGAAGCACAGCTGGACCGCTTCCTGCTGAAGGTGCTGATCGACTACCCACAGCTGGAGGACGAGAAGCGCATGGTCACCGCGATCACCAGCGGCCGTGCCGCCAGCGATTTCGACCTGAGCCAGGTGCCGCGTGTGCTCGGTGCCGGCGAGCTGCTGGAACTGCAGCGCGCCACTGCGGCGATCACGGTCGATGACGAGGTGATCGACTACGCGGTACGCATCGTCGCGGCGACCCGGCAGTGGCCGGGCATCGCGGTCGGCGCTGGCCCGCGTGGCAGCATCGCACTGGTGCGTGCCTCGCGTGCACAGGCGGTGCTGGCCGGTCGTGATTTCGTCACCCCGGATGATGTGCGCGACATCGCACGCCCGGCGCTGCGCCACCGCATCGCGCTGGCACCGGAACTGCAGATTGAAGGCCAGGACGCCGACGACGTGCTCGGCGCGCTGCTGGCCAAGGTGGAAGCGCCGCGCCGATGAGGCCGGCCCCGCTGCTGCTGGCGCTGCTGCTGGCCTGGGCTGCCCTGGGCGGCCTGGTGCTGGGCGGATTGCTGCCGCGCTGGAGCTGGGCGCTGGCCGCCGTGGCCATCGCGCTGCCTGCGCTGCTCGACCTGTGGCGGCAGACGCAACGTCCTTCGCCGCAGGTACACCGCGAGCTGCCCGAGGCGCTGGCGCTGGGCGTGCGCCGCGAGGCCGCGCTGCGGCTGCAGGCCGAACAATCGATGACGGTGCAGGTGTTCGACCTGGTGCCCGGCGGCTGGCCGCTGGAATCACTGCCGCAGCGCGTGCGGTTGCAGGCCGGCAGCGCCTCCACGCTGCACTACCACCTGCAGCCACTGCAACGTGGGCACTTCCGCTTCGAAGGCGTGCACCTGCGCATGCGCTCACCGTGGCGCCTGTGGTGGCAACAGCGCACCCTGCCGCCGGCGCTGGACGTGCGGGTCTATCCGAACTTCGTGCCGCTCACCCGGTTCGCGTTGTTCAGTGCCGACCAGGCCTCGCGGCTGGTCGGCGCGCACGTGAAACGTCGCCGCGGTGAAGGCACCGACTTCCACCAGATGCGCGAGTACCGCATTGGTGACAGCCTGCGCCAGCTGGACTGGAAGGCCACCGCGCGTGCGCGCAAGCTGATCTCGCGCGAGTACCAGGACGAGAAGAACCAGCAGTTGCTGCTGATGCTCGACAGTGGCCGGCGCATGCTAGCCAGCGAAGGCGGGCTTTCGCACTTCGACCATGCATTGAATGCCTCGCTGGTAGTGGCCTACCTGGCGCTGCGCCAGGGCGATGCTGCAGGCCTGTACGCTGCCGGTGGCGAACGCCGCTGGGTGGCACCGCAGCGCGGCATGGGCACGGTCGAGCACCTGTTGCGTGCCAGCTACGACCTGCAGCCGCGCGCGGTGGCCACCGACTACCTGGCGGCCGCCACCGAAGTGTCACTGCGCCAGCGCCGGCGTGCGCTGGTGATGCTGGTCAGCAACGTGCGCGACGAAGACATCGAAGACCTGCTGGCGGCGGTGCGCCTGCTGCAGAAACGCCACCTGGTGTGCGTGGCCAGCCTGCGCGAGCGCGAGCTGGACGGCGTGCTGGAGGGCGAGGTGCAGACACTGGAAGACGCCACCCTGGCGGGTGCCGCGGCACTGTACCTGCAGCAGCGCGCGAAGGCGCACGAGGCACTGCGCAGCGAGAAGGTGATGGTGCTGGACGTGACCGCCGACGCCCTGCCCGGTGCGCTGGTGGAGCGCTACCTGGCGGTGAAGCGCGAAGGTCTGCTGTAATCCTGCGATTGACCGGAGCCGAGCATGGGCTCGGCTCTACAGACGGCCTCATTCCTGTAGAGCCGAGCCCATGCTCGGCTGCCTGCCAGCGGCCGGCACTACCCCTGCAGCAATCGCCGCTGCAACCGCTCCACCGCACGCTGCAGCAGCACTCGGTTGCGGGCCAGCTTCATCCACTGCGGCAGGCGCGAGAACATCGATCGGTGGTGGCCGCGGTGCTCGCGCAGCGTCGCACTCGCGTACGCGTGCAGTGCCTGCAGATGTTCGGCGTTGTAGGCCCATAGCAGGCCCGCGCGGGTCGATTCGACCAAGCGCAGCGGCAGCCCGAAATGCGGATCGGCAGGCTCCGCATCACGCAGTGGACGCGTCGAGACCGTGACCTCGGTGCTGCGATCGCACTGCGCGCATCGGGCGGGGAAGGATGCAGGCGCAGGCATGCCAACGGGAATCCGCCGACGCACATGCAGCCACTGATGCCCACAGAATCCACAGGGCTGGCGGCCCAGAATGCAGACCGTACCCACCCAGTCGCCGCTGTCCAATGCAGCGCTGCAAGCGGTGCAGCGGAAACGCGCGGTCCATCGATAAGGTTCCCAGCTGGCGATCACCCAACCGGGGGTGTCGCAGCGATGGCAGCAGACAGCGACGCGGTCCGCGAACGCCTGCAGGCTGCGCCCATCATCGAAATGCCGCCCCGGCACGGGCGTGGCGCGCCCATGCCGGCCGGGCCAACGCCGCACCGCCATCAGACGTAGATCCGCGTCGGCGCCTCGTCGACGATCGCGTGCGGCACGAAGCGCGCACTGTCACGGGTGATCGCGCTGTCGTCCTCGCGGATGCCGATGCCGCAGGCGTGGTCACCCACCACCCAGCTGCCGATCAGCGGGTAGCCGCCTTCGAAGCGGGTCAGCGGATGTGCGCGCTGGATGATCGCCGGGCCGTCGTAGGGACCGTCGCTGCGCTGGGTGCTGCCATCGGGCAGGTGCATCTCGATGTTGGCGCCCTCGCGCGAGAACAGCGGCTTGCGCACCCAGCCCGAGGCCAGCGTGCTGCCGTCGTCGAAGTGCGCTTCCAGCAGGTTGGGGTGGCCGACGTTGCGCTGCCACAGCAGCGGCAGGATGCCCTTGTTGCTCAGCACCGCCTTCCACGCCGGTTCCAGCAGCTGCACGCCCGAACCGGGCAGCGCGCGGCCGAACTCTTCGGCCATCAGGTCTTCCAGCGGGTACAGCTTGAACAGCGTGCCGATCACCGAATCATCCAGCGCGGTGAAGCGACCATCCTCGGACAAGCCGATGTCCTCGATGGCGATGGCCTGGCCATGCAGGCCGGCCTGCGAAGCGCAGTCACGCAGGTAATCAACGGTGCCGCGGTCTTCTTCCGAGCTTCCCACCGCGCTGAAGTACAGCGGCGGCGGCAGCTGCGTGGCCAGTTCACCGAAACGCTCGACCAGCGCCTCGTGGATCGCATTGAACTGGTCGGCGTGCTGCGGCAGGCGGCCGGCATTGCGCTGGTCCTCCAGCCACTGCCACTGGAAGAAACTGGCCTCGAACAACGAGGTCGGCGTGTCGTAGTTCAGCTCGTACAGCTTGGCCGGCCCGGTGCCGTCATAGGCCAGGTCCAGACGGCCATAGAGGTGCGGCTGGCGCTGGCGCCAGCTGTCGGCGATCCAGTCGCGGTAATGCGACGGAATCGCCAGCTGGTCCATCAACCGTTCGCTGCCGATGACATCACCGACCAGGTCCAGCGCCATCTGGTGCAGCTCGGCACTGGGGTCTTCGATGTCCTGTTCGATCTGGCGCAGGGTGAACGCGTAGTACGCGCTTTCATCCCAGTAGGGCTGGCCATCGATGGTATGGAAACGGAAACCCGCTTCCTCCGCGCGTGCCCGCCACTGGGCACGCTCGGCAATCCGGATACGCTGCATGGGTCGATCAGCCGCCGTAGCTGCCGCTGGTGCTGCGGCGAGCGCTGGTGTTGCCGAAGCCACCACGGCTGGCAGTGACCGCGCGGTTCGGCTCGCTGGTGACCGGCGCCAGGCCAGCCTTGCCGGCGCCGATGCCGCTGGCGGTGTTCAGGCCACCGGTGCCGCCCGGTGCCGGGCGCGCCCAGCCAGCGTTCTTGTCCTGGTAGGCCGGTGCCGACGCCGGCGCCTGCGGAGCCAGCCCGCCACGGTTGCTCAGCATCTGCGACATGAAGAAGCCCATCATCATCGGGCCGATGAACGAGGTACCGGCCGAGGTGTGCTGCTGCACGCACTGCTCCGGCTTGTAGTCCTTCTCGCAGGCTTCCTTGCTGGCGTACTTCGGCGCCGCATCGGCGGCCTGCTTCTGCGCTTCGGCGAAGGCGTTGCGGCACGACGACGGATCGCCAGTGGCCTCGGTGCAGGCCTCCACCGAGGTGTACAGGCCTTCCTGCACCTTCACCTCCGGCTCCTTCTGGCAGGCGGTGAACAGCAGCGGCGCAGCGCTCATCAGCAGCAGCGCGGTGGTGCGGGAACGTTTCATGGCCTCATGCCCTGTCGACGGATCAATGCCCCAATGATGCCAAATCCGGGCCAGCAACCGGAATCGGCAAAGTGGGAAAGATGAACGGCCTTTCATTTTCGTCGTTCCCCATCAGCCACGCATGGCGTGGATCCATCGTGTCGACCAAGGTCGACACCTACCAAGGGCAGAGCGCCGGCCCCAACGGATCGCAGCAAACTGTCGAAGGCGGGGTGGGTCCGCTGGCGGGGGTGTCCGCGGCATGGATGCCGCGGCCAAGCCCCCAAGGACGGGTTTACGGCGTCCCCCGCCAGCGGACCCACCCCGCCTCCCGCAGGAAGCCCGCTGTTGCTTCGGCTGTTGCTTCGGCAGGTGCCGGGCGCAGCCCGGCCGGACCATCTCCGGTGGTTGCAGCAGCAACCGAAAAAATTGGCCATGATCGGCTGACCCCCACGTCGTACGGCCCGCCCGTTCCGCCAGCCATGCCCGAATACCGTTCCCGCACCTCCACCGCCGGCCGCAACATGGCCGGCGCCCGCGCCCTGTGGCGTGCCACCGGCATGAAGGACGGCGACTTCCACAAGCCGATCATCGCCATCGCCAACTCCTTCACCCAGTTCGTGCCCGGCCACGTGCACCTGAAGGACCTCGGCCAGCTGGTCGCGCGCGAAATCGAACAGGTCGGCGGCGTCGCCAAGGAATTCAACACCATCGCCGTGGACGACGGCATCGCGATGGGCCACGACGGCATGCTGTACTCGCTGCCCAGCCGCGAAATCATCGCCGACGCCGTGGAATACATGGTCAATGCGCACTGCGCCGACGCGCTGGTGTGCATCAGCAACTGCGACAAGATCACCCCCGGCATGCTGATGGCCGCGCTGCGCCTCAACATCCCGGTGGTGTTCGTTTCCGGCGGGCCGATGGAAGCCGGCAAGACCAAGCTGTCCGAGCACAAGTTGGACCTGGTCGATGCAATGGTGGTGGCCGCCGATGACAGCGCCTCCGACGAGAAGGTCGCGGCCTTTGAGCGCAGCGCCTGCCCCACCTGCGGCTCCTGCTCGGGCATGTTCACCGCCAACTCGATGAACTGCCTGACCGAAGCGCTGGGCCTGTCGCTGCCCGGCAACGGCACTACGCTGGCCACCCACGCCGACCGCGAAGCACTGTTCCGCCGCGCCGGCCGCCTGATCGTCGAGCTCTGCCATCGCTGGTATGGCGGCGAAGACCCGAGCGCGCTGCCGCGCGGCATCGCCACCCAGGCCGCGTTCGCCAATGCGATGACCCTGGACATCGCCATGGGCGGATCGACCAACACCATCCTGCACCTGCTGGCCGCGGCGCAGGAAGCCGAGGTCGACTTCGACCTGACCCACATCGACGCGCTGTCGCGGCGCGTCCCGCAGCTGTGCAAGGTGGCGCCGAACACGCCCAAGTACCACATCGAAGACGTGCACCGCGCCGGCGGCGTGTTCGGCATCCTGGGTGAACTGGACCGCGCCGGCCTGCTCGAAACCACGGTACCAACCGTGCACAGCGCCAGCCTGGCCGACGCGCTGGAACGCTGGGACGTGGTGCGCAGTGACAACGACACCCTGCACACCTTCTTCAAGGCCGGCCCGGCCGGCATCCCCACCCAGGAGGGCTTCAGCCAGGCCACGCGCTGGCCGACGCTGGACGTGGACCGCGCCGAGGGCTGCATCCGCTCACTGCAGCATGCGTACTCACTGGAAGGTGGCCTCGCCGTGCTGCGCGGCAACCTGGCCATCGATGGCTGCGTGGTGAAGACCGCCGGCGTGGACGAATCGATCCACGTGTTCGAGGGCCCCGCGCGCGTCTACGAAAGCCAGGACGCCGCCGTCGCCGGCATCCTCGCCGACGAAGTGCAACCCGGCGAGGTGGTGGTGATCCGCTACGAAGGCCCGAAGGGTGGCCCCGGCATGCAGGAAATGCTCTATCCGACCAGCTACCTGAAGTCGAAAGGGCTGGGCAAGCAGTGCGCGCTGCTGACCGACGGCCGCTTCTCCGGTGGCACCTCGGGCCTGTCGATCGGCCACGTCTCGCCGGAAGCCGCCAGCGGCGGTGTCATCGGCCTGGTGGAAGACGGCGACCGCATCCGCATCGACATTCCGGCCCGCCGCATCGATCTGCTGCTGGACGAGGCCACGCTGGCCCAGCGCCGCGCCGACGCCGATGCACGCGGCTGGAAACCGCGCGCACCGCGCCCACGCAAGGTCACCAGCGCGTTGAAGGCCTACGCCCTGCTCGCCACCAGCGCAGACAAGGGTGCCGTCCGCAACACCGCCCTGCTGGGCGATTGATCCCGATGCGGTAGTGCCGGCCGCTGGCCGGCATCTGGGCGCATCATGTGCAGCCCTGTACATGGACGTCACGATGCGCTTCGGCCTGATGCTTTTCTCATGGGTGATCGCCGCACCTGTACTCGCCGGCGAATGCCAGTTCGACAATCGCGCCGAACTGCTGGCGATGCCACCCGATGCATTCAATCAAGGGCCCGGCGAGGGCTGGGACGCACTTGTCGAGCGCGCAGGCTGCCAGTTGGAACTGGCTGACCTGTTCGCCGCATACCGGCGCCAGGCCAAGGCAAGCGGCCACCCAGAGCTGGCCTGGCACGAGGCGCAACTGCGTGCCTACGAGGGGCAACGCGATCCCGCCAGCGCGCTGATGCGGTTGACGTACAAGCCTGCCGACGCCGACCCGGAGGGTTGGAACCCCTACGTGGATGCGACCATCGCCTTTCTGGATGACGACCTGCCGGCACTACGACGTGCGCGCGCGCGCTTGGCCGCCCTGCCGCTGCCACCCGGTACCACGCTCAGGGAAGGGATGGTCGAGATGCCTAGCGCGCAGGGCCTGCAGCACGTCGCATGGCCACCGCGGCTGAAGGCGGTGGACGACCTGATCCGCTGCATGTACCAGCCCTACGCACTGGCGTCCGAGTCATGCCCGCAGTCGCAGGACTGAAAGGCGAAACGACCCCGCTCCTCAGCCGATGGTGCGCTTGAACGGCGGCAGCGCGTCGATGATGCGCTTGCCGTAGCGGCGGGTCAGCAGCCGCGAATCGAGGATGACCACGCGGCCGGTGTCGGTGGAGGTTCGGATCAGGCGGCCGGCGAACTGGGTCAGCGTGCGCAGCGCATGCGGAATGGCGATCAGGTTGAACGCATTGAGCCCGCGCCCCTCGAACCATTCACTGAGGGTGGCGGTCTGCGGGTCGGTCGGCACCGCAAACGGCACCTGGGTGATCACCACCGTGGTGCAGGCCTCGCCGGGCAGGTCGAGGCCTTCGCCGAACGAATTCAGGCCGAACAGTACCGAACCTTCCCCTGCCGCCACGCGGCGCAGGTGCTCGTCGATCAGCCGGGTCTTGGACATCTCGCCCTGCACCAGTACCTGCTTGCGGCGCGCGGCCGACATCAGCCCGGCCACCTTCTCCATCTTCCAGCGCGAGGTGAACAGCACCATCGAGCCCTTGGCCCAGTCCAGTTCGGTGTCGAGGTAACGCGCCACTTCACGCGGGTGGCCTTCGCGGTCATCCGGCGTGACCGGGAACTTCGGCACGATCAGCTCGGCCTGGTTGGGCAGATCGAATGGCGAGGACAGCGAGACCATCTCGGCCTCTTCCGGAATGCCGTTGTCGATCGCCAGTGACTGGAAATCGCCACCACCGGTGAGCGTCGCCGAGGTCATCACCACCGAGTCCACTTCATCCCACAGCAGCTTGCGCAGCACGTGCGCGGCCGACACCGGCGAGCCATGCAGCACCAGGTCGCCATCGCGGGTGGCGGTGACCCAGCGCGCCATCGGCGGCGCGCCGTCCTTGTCCTCGCGGCGCCACGCCTGCCACAGGTTGTACTGCTGCTCGATCATTTCCAGCGCCATGCCCAGGTTGCGCTGCAGGCGCTCGCGCGCGGCATCGTCCGGCTTGCCCTTGGCCACCTGTGCGGTGGCGGCATGCGCCCAGTTGTAGAGGCTGCGGGTGTCGTCGGCCAACGCTTCGATCGGCTCGCGCCAGGCCTCGGGCAGGCGCCCGTTGGCGGCGCGCCACATCGGTTCCTCGTCGGCCGGCGCCGGCATCCATACCCGCTCGATATGGTCGCGGAACGCGCGCAGCTGCTTGGCCACGTTGCTGGCCACCTCGATCGCCTCGTTCGGCAACAGGTTGCCAAGGCGGTCCTTGTCGACCGCGCGGTAGGCACCGGCGATCAGGATCTGCAGGCGGCCGGTGCGCTTGGCCATTTCATCCAGCGCCAGGCTGGCCGCGCCCTGGTCGATCGCCACGTTGCCAATGTGATGGCCTTCGTCCAGCACCAGCAGCATGTCCGACGGCGGCGCGATCAACGGCTGGCCGTTGTCGCTGTCGCCGATCGACAGCGCCGACAGCAGCAGCGCGTGGTTGGTGACCACGATCTGTGCGTCGCGCACCGTATTGCGCGAACGCAGCACCGCGCACTGCGCCGAATAGGCGCAGCGGCGCCCGGCGCAGCCCGAAGCCGGCGTGGTGATGCGGCTGCGCAGGCCGGGGCTGATGGTCTCCGGCGCGTTGTCGATATCGCCGTCCCAGCTGCCGCCGGTGAAGGCGTCGGTCAGGCGCTTGGCGATGTCCATCTCGATCGGCGCCAGCGGCCGGTCGAACAAGGGTGCGTCATCCTCGAACATGCCGCCCTGCGAACCCTCGCCCTGCGCCTCGGCAGCATTGCGCGTGCACAGGTAGCGGGTACGGCCCTTGGCCAGCGCCACGGTTGCTTCCAGGCCGGTGGCCTTGAGGAAATTCGGGATATCGCGCTCGACCAGCTGCGACTGCAGCGCCACGGTGCCGGTGCTGATCACCAGCTTCTTCTTGGTGGCCAGCGCAATCGGTACGCCCGCGGTGAGGTAGCCCAGGCTCTTGCCGACGCCGGTGGGCGCCTCGACCACGCCAACGCCGCCGCTCTTCGACAGCGCGCGCGACACCACGCCGATCATCTGGCTCTGCGAGCGGCGGGTGGAGAAGCCGGGAGTATTGGCCTGCAGCGTCGTGTACGCCTTGCGGATCGCGTCCTTCAAGGTGTCATCGAGCGTGCGCGGAGCGGCGACGGTTTCGGTCACGCCGGGAACTACCGTAGCTGGATCAGGCTGGCCATTGTCGCATGGCCGGCCCCATCCACCGCCGCTGGGACCCTGAACGGGCCGGCGGCGACGCCCGACGGCCGGATGAACACGCCGGGCAGGACAGGCGACGGCCCGAGGCCGTCACCGGTGGTCATTGCGCTGCGTTGCCGCGCAATCGCAGCAGGCGCACAAGGGCCCACACCAGCAGCACCACGCCGATGGCTTCGACCATTGCCAGCGCGAAATGCAGCACGCCGAGGATGGCGCTCAGGCTCGACACGGCACTGAAATCACCACTGCGGACCATCCACATCGGCAGGATGCCTGCCGCCATCCCACCGAGGCTGGTCAGCAGCAACAGCAGCAGTCCGACCAGGGCGCCGGTGCGGGTGGCATCGCGCGGTGCGCCGACCACCCAGACCAGGCCCACGCACAGCGCGATCAGCACCGGCAGGCGCACGCCCACCATGCTCAGCACCGTCACCAGCAGGGTTGTGCCGTCCATCGATCAGTCCTCGCCGGCCAACACCGCCGAGCCCTGTCGCAGCGACTGGTAGACCTCGTCGGTCTGCGGGCGCACACCGTGCCACTGCAGGAAGCTCTCGGCGGCCTGCTCGACCAGCATGCCCAGGCCATCCACGGTGTTGCGGCAGTTCGCCGCGCGTGCCCAGGCCAGGAAGGCAATCGCCGCCTCGCCGTAGTTCAGGTCGACGGCGGTGGTCATCGAGTTGACCAGCGACAGCGGCAGCTTGAACTCGACGTTGCGGTCGCGGCCGGCCGAGGTGGCGTTGACGATCAGTTCAAAGTCGCCGAGGTCACGCAGGTCTTCCCAGTAGCGGCTGATCGCGCGGCCCGGTTCGCCCATCGCGTCGATCAGTTCGTCGGCACGTTCCGGCGTGCGGTTGACCACCACCAGTTCGGTGATGCCGGCATCGAGCAACGCCGGTGCGACGCTGCGCGCCGAACCACCGGCGCCGATCAGCAGCATGCGGCGGCCACGCAGGTCCAGGCCATGACGGTCGGTCAGGTCGCGCACCAGGCCGATGCCATCAGTGGTGTCGCCGTGCCAGCGGTCACCCTTGCGCAGCAGCGTGTTGACCGAACCGGCGCGGCGCGCGCGCGCGGTCAGCGTGGTGCACGCCGAGAAGGCGGTTTCCTTGTGCGGCAGGGTGACGTTGGCGCCGACACCGCCCTCGGCGGCGAAGGCTTCCAGGCCGGCCAGGAATGCATCCGGGGCCAGGTCGATCGCGCGGTAATCCACCGCGATGCCTTCCTGGCGACCGAACGTCGCGTGGATCTGCGGCGACTTCGAGTGGGCAACGGGGTGTCCGAAGACGGCGTAACGGTCGGTCATGGAATCCTCAAGCTGGCTAGACTGATGCTCTTTCGTGCACGGACCCGGATGATGCGCATCACCCCGCCCCTGCTGGTGCTTGCCGCCAGTCTACTCTCTGCCCCCGTGGCGATGGCGTTGAACGAGTACGGCATCGAAGGCATGGGCGTGGTCTCGACCCGCGCCGAGGAAGGCCGCGCCACGATCAGCGCCGATGGCCAGCGCATCGTCTTTGCCCGCCGCAGCGAAGCCGGCTGGGGCCTGTGGCAGGCGCGCGTGGTGGACGGGCGCTGGCAGCAGGCGCAGGCGTTGCCGATGGACGTGGCCGGGGAGGCGCGTGACCCCTACTTCAGCCGCGACGGCCACTGGCTGCTGTTCGCGGCCGGAGACGAAGGCAGGCTGGCGTTGTATCGCGCCGCGCTGGCCGCCGATGGCCGGCTGGGGGCTGCGCAGGCGCTGGCGGGTGATGGTGGACGCCGGGAGGAGCGTGGACCGGCGCTGAGCGCGGACGGCACGCGGCTGCTGTTCGCCCGCCAGCAGGGCCGCGGTGCCGGCTGGGACCTGTTCGTGGCGACGCTGGATGCGCAGGGCAGGCGTGGCCCGGCCACCGCACTGGCCGCATTGAACAGCGCTGACGACGAGACCGACGGCGATTGGCTGGGCAGCGACGGCGCCGTGGTGTTCAGCCGCGGCAGCGGCGCGACCGCACAGGTGTGGAGCAGCGGTTGTGCGTGGACTGGCGCGTCGCTGCAGCCATTGGGGCTGTCGTTCAACCAGGCCGGCGGCTGGACCGGCGCGCCGGTGATCGATAACGCCAAGCCGGGCGAGATGATGGTCGCCAGCAGCGCAGCGAAGGCGCCGCGTGCCGGTGGCGTGGACGTGTACCGGTTGGCCGTGCCGAAGGTGGCGGCGGCGGTAGCCGGGTGCGTGCCGGGCGCGCGGTAACGGCAAATGCCAACCAAGGTTGGCACCCACCCGTCAGCGCGACAACACCTTGGCGCGCAACTGCTCGTACTCCACTTCGCTCAGCTGGCCGTTGTCCTTGCGCTGGTTCAACGCGGCCAGCTCGGCCTGCACGCTGTCCGGCAGGGCCTGCTCACGGGCCACGTGGCGGGCAGCGGAAAGCTGCTCCGGCGGGCGCTTGCCAGCCCGCCAGGCGGCGATGAAGACACCGACGATGATGGCACCGAACACCAGGACACCGGTGCCCCAGATCAGCCATTGCATCCATCCCAGTTCGGGTCCCATCGCGCAGTCCTCCGTCTATCGTGGCGCTATTGTCAGCGCTCGCGCAGCCATCGCGCCACCTGTGGCGCGAAATAGGTCAGCACGCCATCGGCGCCGGCCCGCTTGAAGCCCAGCAGCGACTCCAGCACGCAGGCACGTTCGTCCAGCCAGCCGTTGGCGAAGGCGGCCTTCATCATCGCGTACTCGCCACTGACCTGATAGGCGAAGGTCGGCACACCGAATTTCTCCTTCACCCGGCGCACCAGGTCCAGGTACGGCATGCCCGGCTTGACCATCACCATGTCGGCGCCCTCTTCCAGGTCCAGGGCGATCTCGCGCAGGGCCTCGTCGCCGTTGGCCGGGTCCATCTGGTAGGTCTTCTTGTCGGCCTTGCCGAGGCTGGCCGCGCTGCCCACCGCATCACGGAACGGACCATAGAACGCCGAAGCGTACTTGGCCGAGTAGGCCATGATGCGCACGTTGATGTGGTTGCCGGCATCCAGCGCACGGCGGATCGCGCCGATGCGGCCGTCCATCATGTCCGACGGCGAGACGATGTCCACACCGGCCTCGGCGTGCGACACCGACTGCTTGACCAGCGCTTCGACGGTGATGTCGTTCAGCACGTAGCCCTTGTCGTCGATGATGCCGTCCTGGCCGTGGGTGGTGTACGGGTCCAGCGCCACGTCGGTCATCACCCCCAGTTCCGGGAAACGCGACTTCAGCGCGCGGATCGCACGCTGCGCCAGGCCGTCCTCGGCCCACGCCGCCGACGCGTCCAGCGACTTCAGCGACGGGTCGATCACCGGGAACAGGTCGATCACCGGAATGCCCAGCTCCAGCGCCTCTTCGGCCACCTTCAGCAGTTCTTCGATCGACAGCCGCTCCACGCCCGGCATCGATGGCACTGCGGTGCGGCCAGCCAGTTCGTGCACGAACACCGGGTAGATCAGATCGTCGGTGGTCAGCGTGTTCTCGCGCATCAGGCGACGCGAGAACTCGTCGTGGCGCATGCGGCGCGGGCGGTACAGCGGGTGGGACATGGCAGGCTCCGAGGAGTGGCTATTGCAACAGGTAACCCTGCGGCAGCAGGGGTTCGGGCAAGGGGCGTTCGCCGAGCGCGTCGAGCTGGTCGATCTCGATCGTGCGCACCAGCGCGTCCAGCGGCAGGTCGTTCGGCTCCAGGCCGAACGGGTCTTCCATTTCCTCACCCAGCTGGTCCAGGCCGAAGAAGGCATAGGCCAGCACCGCCGACAGCACCGGCGTGCCCCAGCCCAGTGAACTGGCCAGGCCGAACGGCAGCAGCACGCAGAACATCCACGCGCAGCGGTGCAGCAGCAGGGTGTAGGCGAACGGCAGCGGCGTGGTGAGGATGCGTTCGCAGCCGGCCTGGATCGACGACATCGCGTGCAGACGGTCCTCCAGCTGGGCGTAGAGGATCGGGTCGAGGTCACCGGCGCGCAGGGCCTGCGCCAGCTCGGCGGCGATCATCGAGAGCAGCGCGTCGGGTACGTTCTCACGCTGCCCGAGTTGTTCGCGCTGGCGCTTGTCCAGCCATGGCAGCGCCATCAGCGCCACGATGCGCCCGCGCAGGCGACCGGCCAGGGCGTGCGCGAAGGCGGTGGTGAGGTAGGCGATGCGGCGACGGCGGCCGGCGTCATCGGCCAGCAGCAGGTTGACCTGGCGGGCCAGCGAGCGCGATTCGTAGACCAGCTGGCCCCACAGCTTGCGGCCTTCCCACCAGCGGTCATAGCAGGCGCTGTTGCGGAAACTGAGGAAGATCGACAGCACCAGGCCAAGCAGGGTGAACGGCGTGACCGAGACACGCTCGATGCCGGTGGGCGGCGCCAGTTCGACCACCGCGGCCACGGCAATGGACAGGATCAGGATGGCCAGCACCTTGGGCGCGATCGCTTTGACGATCGAGCCGCGCAGGATGTAGAGCAGTTGCCAGCCGTGGGGACGGGGTCGGATGATCATCGGGCAGCCGCGACGGGCGCGGATTCACAGGCACGCGGGGGGCTCGCGCAGCCATTCATTGTACGCCCCTGCCCGGCCATGGGCCGTGCGCCTGCGACGCCCTGTCGCACCCGGGTGCGGGCTCAGACCACGCCACCGCCGAGGCCAAGGCGGAGGATGCCGACCACCACCACGATGCCGTTCAGCACCAGCCCGGCCCAGGCCCGGCCCCGCTTGCTCGGATGGGTGAACAGGATGCCCAGCGCGGCGATCACTGCGCCGACGGCGGCAAACGGAATCAGGAACCAGTTGCCCCAGCCCAGCAGCGGAATCAGCGCCAGGATCATCCACAACAGTGCCAGCACGCCCCACAACAGACTGATCACACCCATTCCGCTCTCCCGCAGTTGGTTCCTGGCCCCACCATAGACGTTCCCGTTGCCGCCGCCTACTGCCATTGGCGGGGCTGTCACCACGGCCGTGCTAGCCTGCTGCCGTGCGTGCCCTGGCCCGGGTGTTGGCGCCGATTCAGAGTGGCCCGCCGATGATCGCAACCAGTCCTACAGGGGTCGTGCCATGAATATCCGTTGGGCCGCGTTGGCGGCCATCCTGCTGGTCGCCGCGGGCTGTGCCAGTACCTCCAAGGTGATGCTGGGCCGCGCCCGCGCACCGATCGATCCGGCGCTGGTGCAGATCTATTCGACGCCGCCGGCCGGCTCCCAGGAAATCGCGCAGCTGGAATCGGCTTCGGCCGTGGGCTTCGGCACCCAGGGCCAGACCGACGCCGCCGTGGCACGCCTGAAGCGTGAGGCCGCCGCGCTCGGCGCCAATGGCGTGGTACTGATGGGCGTGGGCAGCAGTGGTTCGCCGGTGGGCATGTCGGTCGGCGCCGGCACGTTCGGCTCGCATGTGGGCGGTGGCGTCGGCATCGGCATTCCGACCACGCAGAAGCGCGCCGCCGGCGTCGCGATCTGGGTGCCCAATCCGGCACCGCCGGCGCGGTTGCCGACACAGGTGATCACACCGCAGCCGCAGCGGTGACGCAGCTGCGTCACCGCGGGTAGTGCCGGCCGCTGGCCGGCAACCTCATGAACCTGTCCAACGCCCGGAGAATGCCAGCCAGCGGCCGGCACTACCCGGTGATGCTCAGCGCTTGTACTTCGGCACGAACACCTTGTTCACCGCGTCGGCCAGCTGGTCCGGCGGCAGCAAGCCCTGGTCGAGCAGGAAGTTGTTGAACGCCAGGCGGTCGAACTTCGCACCCAGTGCCAGCTCGGTCTGCATGCGCAGTTCCAGGATGCGGGTGTAGCCGTAGAAGTAGCTGCCGGCCTGGCCCGGCATGCGCACCATGTAGCGGTCCAGTTCCTGGGTGGCCATCGCCTTGGACAGGCCAACCTGCTCCATCAGCACGCGCTCGCCGTTGGCACGGTCGGTCAGGCCGAGGTTGAGCATCGGGTCAAGCATCGCGCGTGCGGCGCGCAGCAGGCGGAACTGGAGGGCGATCATCTGCCCGTCCAGCGGCTCGTACGGCACCATCTCGGCTTCGGCATACAGCGCCCAGCCTTCCACGTTCACCGAATTGAACGCGAACATGGTGCGTGCCAGCGACACGCCGCGCTCGACCATGGCGGTGAACTGCAGCTCGTGGCCGGGGCGGCCTTCATGCGCGCTCAGCGTCCATGCCGCCGCACCGAAGTTGAAGTCGTCGTACTGCGCACCCGGGCCCGCGGCCGGGTTGCCCAGCGGCAGCACGAAGGTGCCCTGCTGCCCGGTGTTATTGACCAGCGGCGCCGGCAGGAAATGCGGGGCCGGGCTGGCCGCGCTCTCGGCGGCCGAGCCCAGGCGCATCTGCATGGCGCGCTTGGGCACGTCGACGATGGCGTGCTCGCGGATCAGCGGATCGATCGCGTCGATCACCTTGCGGTAGTGGCCTTCCAGGTGATCGTCGGCGATCTTGTCGGCCTTCAGCGCGCGGATCACCGCCACCGGGTCGCTCGGATCGGCCACCTTCAGGCCCTTGTCCTTCACCACCAGCGGCGCCAGCTGCTGCATCGCCGAACGGGTTTCCATGAACTCCAGCTGCGCGCGCTGCATCAACAGCTTTGGGTCGATGTCGATGCCGACCTGCTTGAGCTGGTAGGCGTACAGCGGCGCCGGCAGGCGTGCGTCGGCACGTGCCTTCGGCAGCACGGTCGTGCGCGTCCAGGCGGCGTAGTCCTTCATCTGCCCGGCCAGGGTCTTCATCGCCTCATCGGCACCGGCGATCTGGTATTTCTTCAGCAGCGACTCGATGCCGGTGATGTAGGTCTCGACGTTGTCCAGCGACTGCTGCACTTCGATCTTCGTCGGCTGCAGCAGGCTGCTGTCCTTCAATCGCTCTTCGTAGCGCTGGCGGGCCAGCGTGGTGAACGCGGTGCCGCCCGGCTGCAGCCCGGCATAGGCCTTGAGGCGGTCGATCGCCTTGGCCCGGCGCTCGGCTGGCACCTGGTCGGACAGCAGCAGGTTGAGGCCGCTGAACACGGTCTGCGGCGCGTCGCTCCACGGCAGCAGGTACTTCTCGTTGAGCTCGCTGCCTTCGATGTTCTGGTTGGCGGCGTGGATCATGATCTCCAGGTCCTGGCGGACATTGGGATCCTTTTCGGTGGCCAGCTTCGCCTTCAGCTCGTCGCGGGCCTTGGCCATCGCAGTGCGGTAGCGCTTGCCGTTGTCGGTGCCGAGATCGGCGACCTTGTCATCATAGCCAGGCACGCCGAAGAAGCCGGTTTCCTCCGGCTGGAACGGGCCCTGCGCATCCAGCAGGATCTGCGCCAGCGCATTGCTGCGGGCGACCCAGGCCGGGCTGGCTGGAGTCACGGCATTGGCAGCGGGTGCCGCCAGCGCCGGCGGCGCAGACAGCAGCGGGGCGGCAGTCAGGGCCAGGGCAACGGCCAACGCGATCGGCTTCATGGGACACTCCAGCAAAGGGTTGCCCGCACCCTACGCGCTCAGCGCGGTGGCGACAATCGGCCGGAGGTCACAACGCCGCGGTCAGCGGGCATTCGCCGCGTTCGCGACAGGCCTGCAGTTCGCATTCCTGCGCGGCTTCATCGTCATCCAGTGCGGTCAGGTCGAAGGTCTGCTTGTTCTCGCCCAGCACGTACATCACCGGGTAGTCCCACACGTCGTCACTGCGGGTGCCCTTCACGAACAGCCGGCCGTGCGCGCGCGGGCCTTCCAGGGCCACGGTCAGGCCGACGTCGCGCTGGCCGTTGAGCGCGGTCTGCATGCTGCCCAGCGGCATCGACTCGGCACGCAGCGGCTCGCCGAAGGCTTCCACCAGTTCGATGCTGCATCCAGCGCGGCGCATCGCCTCGCGCATCGGCGGGCTCTCGCGTGCCGCCTCGCTCCAGCGCAGCACGCTCCAGGCCACCACGCCACCGGCACCGGCCAATACCAGCAGCACGGCCAGCGGCATCGCCCAGCGCCAGTGACGGGACCACCAGCCGGCAGGCTTCGAGCCATGGGTGGGAATCGGCGGCGGCAGTGTCATCGGCGGGCTCCTTCCCGTTTGTGCATCAGGGCTTCAGGCAGCGTCCCAGGAAGGCTTCGGCCACGCGGTAGCGATGCAGGGCATCGGCGCCGGACAGGCCATGCTTGGCACCCGGGTAGGTCATCAGCTCGAACGGCTGTGCACGCTTCTGCAACGCGCTCATCAGGCTGGTCGAATTGGTGAACAGCACGTTGTCGTCGGCCATGCCGTGGATCAGCAGCAGCGGCGAACGCAGGCCGTCGATATGGGTCAGCACGCGTGCTTCGCGGTAACCCGCTTCATTGCGCGCCGGCAGGTCCATGTAGCGTTCGGTGTAATGGCTGTCGTACAGGCCCCAGTCGGTCACCGGCGCACCGGCCACGCCACAGGCGTACTGGTTCGACGCCTTGGCCAGCAGCATCAGGGTCATGTAACCGCCGTTGGACCAGCCCTGCACGCCGATGCGCGCCGGGTCCACCCACGGTTGCTGCTTCAGCCAGGCCACGCCGCGCAGCTGGTCGGTCACTTCCACCGTGCCCTGCTTGCCATACAGCGCACCACCGAAGTCGCGGCCACGGCGCGGGGTGCCACGGTTGTCCAGCGAGAACACCACGTAGCCCTGCTGGGCCAGGTACTGGTTGAACAGGTGGTCGCCACGGCCGGGCCAGCTGTTGGTGACGGTCTGGCTGGCCGGGCCACCGTAGACGTACACCGCCACCGGGTAGCGCTTGGACGGATCGAAGCCGGCCGGCTTGATCAGGCTGTAGTTCAGCGGGGTCTTGCCGTCGGCAGCCATCAACGTGCCGAACTCGACCGGGCGCTGCGCATCGCGGTAGCGCGCATACGGATGCTTGGGATCGGCCAGGTCGTTCTCGAGCAGGGTGGCGATCTTCTCGCCATTGGCACGGAACAGTTCGATCTGCGGCGGCGTGGTGCTGTTGGACCAGCTGTCAACGTAGACACTGGCGTTGCGGGCGAAGCTGGCGCTGTGCATGCCCGGCGCCTTCGACAGGCGCTGCGGCTCGCCGCCCTGCAGCGACACGGCATAGATCTGGCTTTCGCGCGAGGTTTCGATGCCAGCGCGGAAGTAGGCCTTGCCAGCGTTCTCATCGACCGCCAGCAGTTCGTCCACCGGCCAGTTGCCGTGGGTCAGCGCGGTGGCCTTGCCCTTGCTGTCGATCCGGTACAGGTGCTGGAAGCCGGTGCGTTCGGACGACCACAGCACGCTGCCGTCGCCGAGGAAGCGCAGGCTGTTGTGCAGCGGCACCCACGTCGGGCTGGTCTCGTGGGCGAGCACGCGCTGGCGGTTGGAATCGAGCGCCACTTCCACCAGGTCCAGCTGCTTCTGGTCGCGCGACTGGCGCTGGAAGCTCAGGTGCTGCGCATCGCGCCAATCGACACGGGCCAGGTAGATATCCTGTTCCTTGCCCAGGTCGACCCAGCGCGGCTGCGCGTCGGCAGCCGGTGCGATCACGCCCAGCTGCACGCGCACGTTGGCATCGCCGGCGGCCGGATAGCGCTGCTCGATCACATCGGTGCGGTCGGCATAGACCTCGTAGCGCTTCTGCACCGGCACCGGTGCCTCGTCGATGCGGGCAAAGGCGATGGCCGAATCGTCCGGCGCCCACCAGTAACCAGTGTGGCGGTCCATTTCCTCGTCGGCGACGAACTCGGCCACGCCGTTGCCGATGGTGGTGCTGCCATCGCGGGTCAGCTGCAGCTGCTTGCCGCTGGCCAGGTCGATCACCCACAGGTTGCGGCCACGGATGAAGCTGACGAAGCCGCCCTTGGGCGACAGCTTGGCGTCGGTGGCAAAGCCCTCACCATGGGTCAGCTGGCGTACCGCCGCCTGGCCCTGCTGCTTGAGGTCGTAAAGGTACAGTTCGCCGCCCAGCGGGAACAGCAGGCGCTGCGCGTCCGGCGACCACTGGTAATCGACGATACCGGTCATCGCGGCGATGCGCTGGCGCTCGCGGCGGGCCTTTTCCTCATCGCTGAGGGTCTCGGTGCCGGGCAGCACCACCTTGGAATCGACCAGCAGCCGGGTCTGGCCGCTGCCGATGTCGTAGGTCCACAGGTCCAGCTGGTTGCGGTCGCTGTCCTTGCCGCGCAGGAAACTGACCTGCGAACCATCGGGGGCAACCTTGGGCTTCATCAGGGTCGGGCCGGACAACGGCAGCGGGCCGGTGATGGCTTCCAGGGTCAGCTTTTCAGCGTGGGCGGCGGTACTGGTGGCGAGCATGAGGGCGAGCGAAGCGAACAGGTGGCGCATGGAAGATCCCGGCAAACGGCAGGTCCGCCCCCGCGATGGACGCGGAGCGGTCGTCCCCCCATCCTAACCAAGCCCGTGCAGGAAGGCAGCATGACCTTCTGCCCATAAGGAGTGCCGGTAAGGAGTGCCGACCAACGGTCGGCACCCACCGAACTGGGTCAGCGCTGGCCGAACAGGTGCTTGCGCTCCTCGTCGCTGAGCGGCTTGCCGGCGTTGGGGTTCACCTGCTGGCGCAGGGCATAGGCACGTTGGGTGGCCGGGCGTGCAGCAATGGCATCGTGCCAGCGCTTCAGGTTGGGGAACGCAGCGAAATCCACCGGCAGCTTGTCGTAGGCGCCGATCCACGGGTAGCTGGCCATGTCGGCGATGGTGTACGCGTCGCCGGCCAGGAAGGCATGCTGGGCCAGGCGCTTGTCCATTACCCCGTGCAGGCGACGCACTTCGTTGTCGTAGCGCTCGATCGCGTACGGGATCTTCTCCGGGGCGTACACATTGAAATGGCCCATCTGGCCACTCATCGGGCCCAGGCCGGCCATCTGCCAGAACAGCCACTCCAGGGTGGTGACGCGGCCGCGCGGGTCGCTGGGCAGGAAGCGGCCGGTCTTCTCGGCCAGGTACAGCAGGATCGCACCGGACTCGAACACGCTCTGCGGGGCGCCGCCATCGGCCGGGGCATGATCGACGATGGCCGGCATCTTGTTGTTCGGCGAGATGGCAAGGAATTCCGGCTTGAACTGGTCGCCCGAACCGATGTTGACCGGGTGGATGCGGTACTCCAGCCCGGCTTCTTCCAGCAGCAGGGTCACTTTGTGGCCGTTCGGGGTGGGCCAGTAATACAGGTCGATCATGGCGGCGGCTCGGGGTGCGGAAAGGAACCTGAAGTCTAGTGCGTGAGTTGGGTTGGCACCGTCATGGCCGGCCGGTAACCTCGCCACTCCCCCGCAACGCAGCATCCCCCGCATGAGTGCAAACCGCCCGCCGCTGTCCCCGCTGTCCCCGCTGTCCACGCTGATCTTCGCCTCGCGCTGGCTGCAGCTGCCGCTGTACCTGGGCCTGATCGTGGCGCAATGCGTCTATGTCTACCTGTTCGGCAAGGAACTGTGGCACCTGATCTCGCACTCACCATCGATGGGCGAGCAGCAGATCATGCTGATCGTGCTCGGCCTGATCGACGTGGTGATGATTTCCAACCTGCTGGTGATGGTGATCGTCGGCGGCTACGAAACCTTCGTCTCGCGCCTGCGCCTGGAAGGCCACCCGGACCAGCCGGAATGGCTGAGCCACGTCAACGCCAGCGTGCTGAAAGTGAAGCTGGCGATGGCGATCATCGGCATCTCCTCGATCCACCTGCTGAAGACCTTCATCGCCAGTGGCGGGCTGGGCGCCATGCCGTTCTGCACGCCGGACCGCATGGCGCTGGCCGCCGAGAACATCGCCGCGGCGCAGTGCACCAACCTGACCGCCGACGGTGTGCTGTGGCAGACCATCATCCACTGCGTGTTCATCCTGTCGGCGATCGGCATCGCCTGGACCGACAAGCTGATGTCCAACAGCCACAGCAAGTCCCACGACCACTGATGTCGTTGCCAGCAGCGGCATGACACCGTTGCCCGTTCCGGCCACTGCCCCTTGTACGTGGCGGTGGCCGGGATGCTAGATTGCTCCCTCGCCGTTGCCGGCGGTGGCGTCGGGAAACGTCACCCTGCCGCGCCCGGACCGCTGGTCCCGGCCATGCATATCAATGATTTACGTCACGTCGTCTTCTAGAGGGGAGCAGGATGTCGCACGTCTCAACGATCACCGCCGCGCGCCGGTGGCTGCCGGTTGCCCTGGCACTGGCACTGGCCGCCTGCTCGGGCAAGGAAGAAACCCCGGCACCCGCACCTGCCAGTGCACCCGCTGCAGCGCCGGCCGCACCGGTGGTCGCCGCCAAGGTGCAGTCGATGGGCACCGAGCAGCTGCGTGAATCGGCCAGCCAGGCGCTGCGCGAGAACCGCATGTACGCGCCGGCCGGCGACAACGCCATCGAGTACTACCTCGCCCTGCGCGACAAGACCCCGGACGACGCCTCGGTGAAGAGCGCGCTGACCGACCTGCTGCCCTACACCCTGATCGCCGCCGAACAACACCTGGGCCGCGAGGACTACACCGAAGCGCAGCGCCTGGTGGCGCTGATCGAGAAAGTCGATGCATCCGCGCCGGCCCTGCCGCGCCTGAAGGACGGCCTGGCCAAGGGCGTGCAGAACGCCGCCAAGCGCACCGAAGCAGAGGCGGAGAAGGCGAAGAAGGACGCCGAGGACCGCAGCAAGCAGCAGACCGAGCAGCAGCGCCTGGCCGAACAGCGCGCCAAGGAAGCCGATGCGGCCAAGCAGATTGCGGCCCAGCAGGATGCGGCGCGGCGCGACAACGAACGCCAGGAAGCCGAGCGCCAGGCCGCTGCCCGCCGCGAGGCCGAGCAGAAGCAGCAGCAGGCAGCTGCCCAGCAGGCCAGCGCTGCGCGCCAGGCCGCTGCGGCCGCCGCACCCACCCTGCGCCCGGTCAGCACACCCGCGCCGCGCTATCCGGCCGAAGCGCTGCGTGCCGGCACCTCCGGCGAAGTGCTGGTGGAGATCACCGTGGGTACTGACGGCTCGGTGGTCAACGCCCGCGTACTGCGCGCCACGCCGGGCCGCGTTTTCGACCGCGAGGCCCTGAACGCAGTGAAGCGCTGGCGCTTCGAGCCGGTGAGTGCACCGGTCACCACCCGCCGTACCCTGGTGTTCGCCCCGGGCGGCGCCTGACCGCAAAAAGGGGACGGAGGGGATTAAGTCGTTTCCGCCCCCTCAATGACGCCAAGGCCCGGCATGTCCGGGCCTTGGCCGTTTCAGACTGCCCCGTCGATCAAGTCCTGCAGCGCAGGATCGCGCGCGGCCAGCACCTGGAACAGGCCCAGCGCATGCAGGCCCGGCAGCAATGCACGCAGGTCGGCCTCGGCGGTGGCACGGGCAGCGTGATCGCTGGCGGGGTCCTGCCAGTCACGGACGTTGGCGAGGAAGGCGCCGACGCTGCCCTTGCGCACGGTGAGGCCATTTACCTGCACCTCGTTCTGATGGTCCGGAAGAATGTCCTGTGGCTGCATGGGGAAGCGCTCCGTTGAAGTGGGCTCCAGTGTCGGGGCCCCGGATGCGACGTTTCTGCCGTATAACTGCCAATCAATATGGCAGATCAGACAACCACCGTATTACTCGACCCCGCGTTGGCCAATGCCGCCGACGGACCGGTGGTGCTGGCGGCCCGGCTGCGCCAGCGCGGTATGCGTAGCACGGCCCGCCACCGGCATGCCCGCGGGCAGCTGCTGGGTGCGTACCAGGGGCTGCTGCGGATCGCCGCCGACGACCTGCACTGGCTGCTGCCCGCAGGTCACGTCGCCTGGATACCGCCCTTGCTGCCCCACGCGCTGCTGAGCGCAGACGGGTTCGATGGCTGGAGCCTGTACTTCAACACCGAGGCCTGCCTGGGTCTGCCGGCCACACCGCGCATTTTCCAGCCCAGTGCACTGCTGCAGGCGGCGACAACACGTGCGCTGCGATGGCCCCATCAACCACAATCACTGGATGCTGCACAGGCACGACTGGCCGGTGTGATCGGCGATGAGATTGCCGCCAGCACGCCCCTGCCGCTTGCCCTGCCGCAACCGCGTGACCGACGCCTGCAGAAGATCGCCGCCGCACTGGCGCGCGCCCCCGAAGACGGCCGCAGCATCGAGGACTGGGCAGCCAGCAGCGGCCTGTCCAGCCGCAGCCTTGCCCGCCATTGGCTGGCCGAGACCGGCCTGTCACCAAGCCAGTGGCGGCAACGCCTGCGGGTGCTGCTGGCGCTGCCACGCCTGCTGGCCGGCGAGCCGGTGATCAGCGTCGCGCTGTCGATGGGCTATGACACGCCCAGCGCCTTCATTGCTGTGTTCAAGCGCCAGATGGGCGTGACGCCCGCACGCTATGGTGCAGGGTGAGGCCTGCAATGGAGGACCGGAAAAGTGCCTGACCACGCCAGGAGCGTTACTTCTCCGGACGCCACATCATCCGCTCCTTGTGGCGCTCCAAGGCGCGCGCATAGATCGCCGGATCGCTGGCAAATTCAGCCATGAATCGCGGCTCTGGAAGTCGATATGGATCCTCAGGATCAATCTGGCATTCCGCCTCGATCTCAGGCGGAAAGATCGGCTTACGGCAGGTCTTGAAGGTCAGCCACCGGCAGAGCGTGAGTGCGCCATAGACCGGGAACATCACGTTGGTACGCAGCGGCATCAGCGCCGTGCCCATCATCAGAATGACCATCAGCCAGCAGTTGCGGATCGTTGGATCCGACGAAAGGGTGATGACCCTGTCCCGCGGATCGTCGTAGCAGCCTTCCGGGCCGTTCTGCATGTAGCGGCAGATCAGCGCCCACGGTTCGCGAATGTCATCCTCATGTTCCCAGAAGTGGCCGATGGTGAAGGTCTGTTGTACCTGCTGATTGCGATCCAGCAGGTGGCATCGGAGGTCGAGCAACTCAGGATTCTGCGCGCCACGACCGATGTGGAAGAAGGCGTAGGGCGAACCCCAAGGCACGACAGTCACGCCGCCGGGGCCGTTGTGCCTGAAGAAATAGATCTTGCGAGTGATGCGATTGAAGCGAACCGGGTAGTGGGTGTACTGGAAGAGGTCGTACTTCAAGTAAACAAACCATAGCCCGGCAATCATCGTAAAAGAAATCGCAACCAGAATCGCGAGTGTTCCGAAGTTTCCAGCAATACCGCCACTCATTTCCGAGAGCGAGATAGTGGGACTAATGAGTGCCCAAGCACCGAGCAGACATCCCACGAGCGCAGCAAGGCAGCAGACCATGCCCTTCACCTTGAAGGTTCTGTCCACAAATTCAGCAAAAGT
This sequence comes from Stenotrophomonas raiganjensis (SeqCode), assembly GCF_030658505.1. GTDB lineage: Bacteria > Pseudomonadota > Gammaproteobacteria > Xanthomonadales > Xanthomonadaceae > Stenotrophomonas. Next base: position 29,902 of record NZ_JAUTXR010000166.1, read on the forward strand.
AGAATTGAATCTTATCAGTCCAAAAGCGTCATCAGGACTGATAGTTGCACAGCCTCCAAGTTCCAGCCTCGCAGCGCGCTCCGCAGCACTGATGGCACGATTAACATGAAACCTTGTAATCCATCCGGTCAACAAAGCATTAGACCCTTAAAGTTTTCAGAACGCTCGACTGTTCGTCGACATCATGGAAGCATCCCGAGCTATTCATGCCGAAATGTAGAGTCCTATCAAGCCAGCGTTCTACCTCATCAGGCTTAAACCAAGCTACTACCACCGCAACCACAGCGGCGACAATCATAAGAAGAATGGCTAAAGGGAGTGCCGCTCCCGCCAAGAGCAGAAAGGACGCAAAGAAGGTTGCCAATCCACTGATTATCATGCCTATCCCATATGAACGCGCGAGTTTGAAGTCCCTTGCGCCTTCGTAGACCGCCAGCCCACCCAACACCATCCCAGCAACCCCACTCATCCAACGCCCTGCAGCGAAGACAACTGCCGCCCGAGTCTTAGCGCGAAATGCCCATCGCCCCATCGGCTCCGCCAGCTTCTGCGAGAACCACGGCAACTTCGATCCGATCTCACCCAGCAGCATCGCCGAGTCTCCCACCAGCGCACCCACGCCAGCGGCAAAGTTGGCGCCCAGCAGTGAGCGCTCACGCGGCAGTGCCTTGCTGTACTGCCTGCTCAGTTCAGACAGGCTGGCCGAGGCAAACACCAGGCTGGCCGTGCCATAGGCGAAGGAGGTCTTGCCAAGCTTGGCGAAGCTGCCGCGCATGGCATCGTACATATCCACGGTTGTCAGCGTTCGCGCCAGTTCGGCATGTCGCGACGTTCCGGTGATCACCGCTTTCGCGTTCAGTGCCTTGAACAATCGCAACTGATCACTGTCGACCAAGGCAACCAGTCCGATCCTGAAACGCTTCCCGTCCATGTCCGCGTCGGCCGCGGCAACAGCGTGCGCGGCCACGGCGCGCGCCTGGCTGGCCGCGTTCAACCCGGCACGCTCGCTGACCACCATCGCCAGGGCATTGCGGGCGCGCTTGGGCGTCGTGTGCCCACTCAGATCCACCAGCTCGCTGCCGGGTGATGCCGACTGTGCGAGTGCGGTCAGCATCCCCACCTGCATCCGGGTGGGCAACAGCATGGCGCCGCCCTCGAATACCCGCCCCATTCCTCGGCCGATCATATGTGTCAGGGGACCGGAAAGCTGCTCCACCAGCTTGGCCGTACCCTGGAACATCGCGCCCAGCTTTCCGGCGGATTCTGCATCCAGCAGCGCCTTGAGCGCGTTTGACAGGCCGTTGGCCGCTGTCAGCCAGTCCCGCGTGCCCGGTGCGACACTGGCGTTCTCCATGGTGTCCTTCCATGCCTTCAGCAACGCATCCTGGTTCCACATCTGCGCTCGCAGAAGGATGGCTCCCGGGTCCTGCACGTCATCCTGCTGCAGCCGCTCGAGCAGATAGCCCATGATCAGGCCGCGCGAGGCTGAGTCACGCAGCAGGTTGGTCACCACTTCCTGGTAGAGCACCCCGCTGGTGCTGTCCCTGCTGTCGTAGTTGCTCTGCATGTGCTGCTTGAAGGCCGGCGCCTGCCACCATGCAATGCACGCCCGATCCAGATCGGCCACGGTGTCTTCATAGAACCGCGCCTGCGCAGGGGCGTACACCTGCTCCAGCCAGTGCGTGTGTGCATCACGCTGGGGCAGGTGGCGGCTGTACTTGCGCCAGGACTTCTCGGCTTTGACCAGCACCTCCTCCTCATCCTCGACCGCAAATATGTCGTGATTCCAAGCTTGCAAAGGTCTGGCCAGCTGCTCCGCGTTGGTTTTTCCGCCCAGGATGCTGACCACGCCACGACCGAACAGGGCGGCCTCTCTGCGGCGGTACGCGACATCCTCGAATGCGCCTTGACGCACAGCGCCCTCGATCATCGAAATGGAGGAAGCCGACTGCAGCCTCTCCTGCCGCTCGGGCTCGGCCTCCCATTCAAGAATGCGTTCGGTAGCGAGCTGGTTGAGATCGGAAATGATGCCGATCGGATCGTCCAGCGCCACCAGCGCGGGCGGCGATACCTGCGGATGACCGGCAGCGATGTTTGCCTGTGCGATCAACAGGTCGACTTGCGCAATGGAGTAGTTTGCCCATTGATCCAGGCTGTACTCGAATGCATGCACACCGGGAACCGCATTGATCGCCGGAATGCCCTGCACGCCCCGGTCATCGCGTGAGACTGTCAATGCCGTGGATGGCTTGGCGAGGTGGAGCTCGGCCACTTGGCTCAGTGCATGCTCAAGACCGGCCACGTGCGCTTGCGTAGAAGCACCTGTGCGCCACACGGCGATATCAACGCACCGCATGTGCTGCTGGCGATAGGCCTCATCCTTGTGCTTTTGCCACACTCTGCGCGTCCACGGTGCGCTGCTGTAGGCCAGCCATAGCAGGGTTGCCTGGGCGGCGTCGGGCACGATGATGCACTTGGACAGCAACGTTTCGCCGTGGCGCGAACATCTCGCCGCCTCCGTGTCATTCTGCGGTGGCGGGGTCTGGTCGCGGATGTCGAACGCACTGAGGTCACCATATTCGTTCAACTGCCACGCTTTCCACTCGTCACGCGCCTGATGGTAGCTGTAGACATAGCCGCCCCGCAGCAGGCGAAGCGTGTAATGGGCTGCACCCGCTGGCAGAGGCTGTGCGCTTCTGATGTCGTCGAACGGCGCCTGCAGCACGGGCGCTGCTTCGCGTACCTCCTCGTCTGCCCGAGCCACCGCGTAGCGCGTAAGCAGCAGCGGCAACCCCGATGTGATGCAGTTCGGGCAGTAGTCGGAGTGGGTGTCGGGCCCAGTCATGCCGCCTCCGTCTGCAGACCGTGCTGTCGTTCCAGCTGGCAGGCCATGCGATAGGACATTCCCTGCTGATGGACACGCTTCAAGCGCAGGCTCACTACCGCCTGATCGGCCGCGCCACCGCCGCCGCACAGGCGTTGGCAGGCGTACCACTGCAGATCATCCAGCTCGTGCAGGCCGGCGCAGTGAGCTTCGCGGATCGCCTGCCGCAAGGCGGGCAGCAGCGAGCTCGCGTGGCCGGCGCCCGCCTCTGCGAGGTCCCTCAGGCAACCGTTGATGCAGGCGACCTGGGCCAGGTCGTCCCATTGGTCAGGATGGATCAACGGACCGGGCGGACCCTCGGTGGCCGGGCGCTGCTGGGTGCGCCAGGTATTGCCCAGTGGCTCATGCCAGGTCCACGACGAAATCGGCCCCATCAACTGTGCCATCTGGGAGGGTGCCAGCATCCACCGGAGATGACGGAATACCCGTGCGTCGTGTACGCGGAACAGCACCCTGCCCGTACGCGGACGCAGGGGCGCCATCCGGTTCATCAGGTGGTTTCGAACCCGTTCGGGTGCATCGCTCTCAAGCAGGGTGCAGAACAGCGGACGCCCGCGATCATGCAGTTGGGCATCGGCACGCTCAAGCAGTTCAAGCCGCGCTTGCCAAGGCAGGGCATGCAGTGGCACCAGCAAGGGGGGATTGTGCAGACGCCTGCCCAGCAGCGGTGGGTTCAGCGGTTCGACCGGAAGATCGGCGAACTGCGCGGCAGCGACCTGCGTCGGGTCGACGATGCCATGCGTCTGCGCGAGGAACGCGCGGTGCCCCATGTCGACGGGGGCGGTGTGAGGTGAGTCCAGGTCCATTGGATCACGGTGAAGAAGTGTGATGCCACGGTACGGCCCGACGCCCCGGGCATTAAGAGGGAGAAACGACAGCCTGCGTCACCCCATCACTTTTGCAATATTTCTTACCGATGCGCGGACCCGCATCGGTCGCCACAGATCCGATGGCCATGGCGGGCGCCCATACCTGGCCTCATCGTACTGGCACCCTCATGAAGCGATCCCGGAACAACGAGGCCCGGAACGACCGAGCCTCGTTTCAGATCCGCCGGGCATGGCCCGGCACCACTCAACGGTCAGCCGGAGATCGCCAGGCGTTCGTTGTGGTAGCGGCGCACGGCGGCGAACCACAGCACGGCGGCCAGGCCCAGGCTGGCGCCCAGGTAGATCGCCCAGACCGCCGGCGTGATCGTCTCGTGGCGGATCACCTTCAGCAGCATCTGGTTCTGCGACAGAAACGGCACGGCGTACTGCCACAGCTCGCTCTTCAGCGGATACGCCACCAGCGCGTAGCCGGGCATCATCGGCAGCAGCATCAGCCAGGTCATGTGGCTCTGCGCTTCCTTCATGCTCTTGGCCGCGGCCGACAGGAAGGTCAGCAGCGAGGTGCCGATCATCAGCATCGGCAACATCACCAGCAGCATCTGCAGCATCGAGGCGACGTTCATGTTGAACTGGCGGCCGATGTTGCCGGGCGCGATCTGTGCGCTCACCTTGAACGCCACCAGGGTCAGCAGCAGCGACACGAACCCGACCACGCAGGCAGCCGCGATCTTGCCGCTGACGATCGCACTGCGCGAGCCTGGCGTGGCCAGCAGCGGCTCCAGTGACTGCCGCTCGCGCTCGCCGGCGGTAGCGTCCATCACCAGGTAGGCACCGCCGATGAACGAGGTCAGCGTGAGCAGCACCGGCAGCAGCATCGACAGGATCATGCCGCGCTTGGCCTCGGCACTGGCCAGGTCCTGGCGCGCCACGTCCAGCGGCCGTGCCACCTGTGCGTCGATGCCTCGCGCCATCAGGCGCAGCGCACCGACCTGGCCGTTGTAGGTCGCCAGTGCGGCCTCCAGGCGTGCGCTGGGTACTTCTGCGGCACGACGGGTACTGTCCTTGATCACCTCCACCAGCGCCGGCTTGCCATCGGCCCAGTCCTTGCCGAAGTCATCGCTGATGCGCAGCGCCACGTCGATCTCCTGGCTGCGGATGGCCTCGGCCAGGTCCTTCGGTGCCGGAGCGGTGTTCAGCCCCTGCGCGGCGAGGAAACGCACCAGATTGGGGGCGTTGTCCGCACCGATGGTCGGAATCTGCAGCGGCTGATCGATCTGGGTGCGTACCCGACTCTCGGCCAGCTTGCCCATGCCCAGCAGCAGCACCGGGTACAACAGCGGACCGAACAGCAGGGTCAGCAGCAGCGTGCGGCGATCACGGGAAAGGTCGCGCAGTTCCTTGCGCATCACCGTCATCAGGGTCGACATCATGCTCATGCGTGCAGGCCCTCTTCGCTGCCGATCAGTTTCACGAACGCATCTTCCAGATTGGATTCGCCGGCCTGCGTACGCAGTTCATCGGCGCTGCCGGCAGCCATCACCGTGCCCTTGGCGATGATCACGATGTGATCGCACAGTGCGGCCACCTCCTGCATGATGTGGCTGGACAGGATCACGCAGCGGCCTTCTTCGCGCAGGCCCAGCAGGAATCGCCGCAGCGCGCGCGTGGTCATCACGTCCAGGCCGTTGGTCGGCTCATCGAGTATGACGTTGCGCGGGTCGTGTACCAGCGCGCGGGCAATCGCGGTCTTGGTGCGCTGACCCTGCGAGAAACCATCGGTCTGGCGGTCGAGGATGTCACCCATGTCCAGCGCGTGCGACAGCACCTCGATGCGCTCGCGGATGCGCTCGGCCGGCAAGCCGTGCAGCTCGCCGAAGTAGGTGATGTTCTCGCGTGCGGTCAAGCGCTTGTAGACTCCGCGCGCATCGGGCAGCACGCCGAGGTGGCGGCGGACTTCCACCGGATTGCGGGCCGCATCGACACCATCGACGCTGATGCTGCCCTGGTCGGGGGTCATCAACGTGTACAGCATGCGCATGGTGGTGGTCTTGCCGGCACCATTGGGCCCCAGCAGGCCGGTGATGCGGCCATCCTCGGCACGGAAGCCGACGTTGGCCACCGCCTGGATGCGGCCGGTGCGGGTATCGAAGGCCTTGTGCAGGTTGTCGGCGACGATCATGGTTCCCATCCGTTGAACGAGGTGAACGCCGGCACATGGCTCAGCGTGTCCAGGCAGCCAGCATCCAGCGCCTTGGCATCGGTCGTGTCGATGAACTGGCCAAGCAGGCGCGGCATGCAGCCGGCGGTCAGCGTGCCGTGGCCCTGGCCGCGTGCGACCAGCGCGCGTCCATTGGGCAGGCCCTTGAGGACCTGCTCGGCATAGCGCGGCGGCGTCACCGGGTCCAGTTCGCCGGACAGCAGCAGCGCCGGGACGTCACTGCGCAGCGGCACCGCGGCAGTGGCCGCCGCCGGCCGATGCGGCCATACCGGGCAAGCGGCGAAGAACGCGCTGGCGACCTCGTTGCCGAACAGGCGCTCGGGATCCTCGGCCGGGGCCTGGTAGCGCGGCGCATCCTCGCTGCAGATCACCGACCACTGCATGCCACGGTTGATCTGGAAATCCATGCTGCGGTTCGCACCGCGTGCCAGCGATGCCAGCGGCGCGTAGCGGCCCTGCGCGGCCTCGTCGAGGACCAGCGGCAGCAGCGAGGAGTACTGCGGCACGTAGGAGAAGGCGAACGCCAGGCCCACCACACTGTCCGGGGTCAGCACGTCCTTCCGGGTTTCGAAGGTGCCGGGATCGCGGTACTCGACCGGAACCGGCGCACGGCGCAGGGTTTCGACCACGCTGCGCAGCTGCGCACGGGTATCGGCCGGGAAGCGCTTGCTGCACTTGGCGTCCTTGCGGCACTGCGCCGACTGCAGGGCGATCGCATCCTCGAACGTCGTGGCGAAGTCACCGCCAACCACCAGCTCATTCGGCACTACGCCGTCGATGACGATGCTGCGCGTGTGCTGCGGATAGGCACCGGCATAGCGCTGGGCCACGCGGGTGCCGTAGGACCCGCCGACCAGGTTGATCCGGTCCACGCCCAAGGCCTGGCGCACGGCGTCCAGATCGGCGATGGCTTCGGCGGTGGTATAGAAGTGTGCATCGGCGCGCCCCCGCAGCGAGGCCGCGCAACGCTGTGCGTAGTCGCGCAGCGACGCCTCGGTGGGAGCAGCGTCCTCGTCCATCTGCAGCTCCCTGCCGTCCGCGCCGAGGCAGCTGAGCGGGTTGGAGCCACCGGTGCCGCGCTGGTCGATCAGGAATACGTCGCGCTGCTTGCGTACCTGGCGCAGCGCGGCATCGACGATGACCGCCACCTCGCTGGCGGCCTGGCCCGGGCCACCGGCCAGGAAGAACACCGGATCGGGCTGGCTGGAACCGCTGCTGCCCGACTCCAGCCAGGCGATTCGCAGGTCGATCCTGCGGCCATCCGGCCGGGCCCGGTCCTCCGCGACCCGCAGGGTGGCGCACTGTGCCTCGACGTTGGCGCTGGCGCCTTCGGTGGACAGCGTGCAGGGCTGGAAATCGATGGAACCGAAGCGCCGGCTGGGTGCATCCGCAGCGCTTGGGGTGTCGGCTGACGGCAGCTGGCCGCAACCGGCAAGCATCAGGCTGGCCAGCATCCCGGCCAGCGCGAGGTGGTGTCTTTGCATCGTGCGCGTTTCCCCTGGAGGACGTTCCTGTCGACCACGACGGGCTGTCGCGGCAGATGTGACCCAACTTACACGGGCATGGCGCCGGCGGCGATGGGCAGAGGCGAAATCGCCACCGGCCCGGCACACGCCAAGCGGTCACGGCCCTCGGCCTTGGCCCGGTACAGTGCCGCATCGGCCGCCGCGAGCAGCGTCGAGAGGTCGCCCTGTCCCTCATCCATCGCCAGGCCGATACTGGCGGTGACGACTACGGGCCCCGTATCCAGCAATGCCGGCTGCTGCTGCAGCCGGGTACGGATCAGTGCTGCCAACGCCACCGCGTCGCTCGATGTACTTCCCGCCAGCACCAGTACGAACTCCTCGCCCCCGTAGCGGCCCAGCAGGTGCATCCGCCCCCGTGAGCTGTGCTGCAGCACGGCGGAGAAGTGACGCAGCACGTGGTCACCGGCCAGGTGGCCCCAGCCGTCGTTGATCTGCTTGAAGTGGTCGACATCGACCAGCAGCAGGGCCAGCGGGTGGCCCTGCCGGCGGGACCGCTGCAACTGCAGTTCGCCGTCGGCCAGCACCGCGCTGCGGTTGAGCAGGCCCGTCAGGCCATCGGTACGCGCGGCGCGACGCAGATCGGACAGCATGCGTTCGACCAGCAGCAGCACCATCGCGAAGCAACGCGCCAGTTCCAGCATCACCCCAGCGATATAGGTTGCGAACATCGGCGATCCGGTGCGCATGATGTCCTCGCCCGCATCCGGTGCCACCGGCAGGAACAGGCGCACGGCGTACAGCGCGGCTTCGGCCAGGAACACCGCCGCCGCCAGACGGCAGCTGGTCCGCTGCTGCACAGGCGCATGGCGCAACAGCAACCAGGCGATCCAGCCATCGACGACCAGCGCGAACACGCTGAACACCTGCAGGCGCAGGTGCAGGTCCGGCCAGAGCACGAGGAATGCGAAGATGCAGGCCATGAAGGCAGCTGCCATCAGCAACGGCCGCCACAGCGGCAACGGCTGCTCAAGATGCAGCGCCACGCCACGCAGCATCATCAGGCCACAACCGGCCATCGCCGCATTGCCGGCCAGCACGGCGGGGGCGAGCGGCAGGTAGGGCCGCAGGGCCAGCAGGGTCACGCCCAGGGTCAGCAGCCACAGGCTGATGGTCCACTGGCGCAGCACGGGTTGTCCGCGCAGCACGACCAGCAGCAGCGAGAAGCCCACCGCAATGCCGATGCAGAGCAGGAAGCCAAGCACGGTGATGGTGGGGAAATCCAGGGACATGCGGCGCTCATCGGCCGGGGCGGCGCGCGCATCTTAGCGCCTTGTGGTGCGATCCCCGTGGCGCTGCCTGGCCCGATGGAGATGCGGGGTCTGAAAACGGCGAGCACAGCGGCCGGCGCATGCGCAGAATCCGCGGAAAACCAAGGAGACGCCCATGCATGCGTGGTACCTCGGTGGCATCGACCACCGCCCGTTCCTGCACCTGTTCGAGAAGAGCGACACCGCGCTGGCCGCGCTGGGCATCCAGCGTCGCTGGGCCGGCGAAACAGGAGGACACCCCTGCCGGATCAGCCTGAGCGATCCGCCCGGTGGCAGCGAGCTGCTGCTGTTGTCCCATGTGCACCTGCCCCTGCACTCGCCCTATCACGCCTCGGGCCCGATCTTCGTGCAGCGTGGCGTGACCCGCTGCGTGCTGCCGCCGGGCGAAGTACCCACCTATGTGCAGCGCCGGATGATCTCGTTGCGCGCCTATGACCATGCTGCATTGATGCTGGCCGCCGAGATCAGCGCAGGCACGGATGTCGGCGCTCGGCTGGACGCACTGTTTGCCGACCCTGCCGTGGCCTTCGTGCAGCTGCACAATGCGGCCCACGGCTGCTTCTCATGCCAGGCGGACAGGGTCGGTGCCGAGGCCACGTAGCGCGACCTCCATGACGTGATCGATGCCACGCCGATCCCGTGACCACCAACGCATCCGTTCAGCCCCACGTGAAGCCTGCGGGAAGGGCTTCACACCTCCAGTCACGGATCAGCGCTTCGGTGGTTCCGCATCATGCATCGCGACTCGATACTCGCCGTGGTGCCGCCGAAAGTCCGCCCTGCAGCGCAGCTCCTGCGGTCACCGTTCCCTTTCGACGACCACAAGGATGCGCCATGTCATTCCAATCCACACCGCTGTTGCTGGCCACCTCGTTCGCCGCTGCAGGCCTGTGCCTGGCCGGCAACGCGTTCGCCCACGGCACCATGACCACGCCGGTCAGCCGCGTCTATGCCTGTTTCCAGGGCAATCCGGAGAACCCGACCAACCCGGCCTGCGCCGCCGCGAAAGCGGTGGGCGGTTCGCAGGCGTTCTACGACTGGAACGGCATCAACCAGGCCAATGCCAACGGCAACCACCAGGCCGTGGTGCCGGACGGCAAGCTGTGCAGCGGCAACAATCCGACCTTCCGCGGGCTGGATGTAAACCGCAGCGACTGGCAGACCACACCGATCCAGGCCGATGCCAACGGCAAGTTCACCTTCGTGTTCAAGGCAACCGCGCCGCATGCCACGCGTGACTGGCGCTTCTTCGTCACCCGCGACGGCTGGCAACCGGGCAGCCCGCTGCGTTGGGCCGACCTGCAGGAGTTCTGCACGCTGGGCAACACGCCGCTGTCGGCCGATGGCACCTACAAGCTGCAGTGCACGCTGCCACAGCGCAACGGCCAGCATGTGATCTACAACACCTGGCAGCGCTCGGATTCGACCGAAGCGTTCTACACCTGCATGGACGTGCGCTTTGAAGGAAGCGGCGGCAGCACCCCGCCCGCAGCGCAATGGCAGGATGCCGGCCCGGTCACCGCGCGCGGCGAGCTACCGGTCGGCACCACCCTGGCGCTGCGCGTGTTCAACGCCAACGGCAATGATGTCGAACGCGTGGAGACGACCCTGGCCAGTGGCCAGACCGCGGCCGCGCAGTGGCCGTTGGCGCTGGCCCGCAAGGTCAATGCCAGTGCCCAGCATGCGCGCGTGGGCGTGCTCGGCAATGGCGTGATCACGCCGACGGCCTCGGCCACCGCCAACCGCGTGTACCTGAAGGATGGCAACCGCTTCCAGCTCGATACCCAGGTGCCCGACCCCGGCACGCCGTCACCGGGCGGTGATTTCGACCACGTGTACCCGGCGGGCATCGGCAGCTATGTGCCGGGCCAGACCGTGGTGAAGGGCGGCGACGGCAAGCTGTATGCCTGCCGCCCGTTCCCGGAAGGTGCGTGGTGCAACGTCAATGCCGAGGCCTACCGGCCGGGCGTGGGTGCGGCCTGGCGCGATGCGTGGATCGCGTACTGACGCAGTGATGGGGGAGGCGGTGCACAGTGTGCCGCCTTCTGCCTGGAGTGCGACACAGTGAGCACCGTGTTGCAGATCGATCACGGGCTCCATCGATTTCCAACTTGTCCGATGTTGCCCGCCGGCCTGCATGTGAAGACTGCGCGAGGTTTCCCCACACTTCGCAAAGGAGTTCCTGCATGCATCTGTCCCACCGGGCAGTCCTCGCTCTGTCCGTCGTTGCCGGCCTGGCCCTGTCCGGCAGCGCCTTCGCCCACGGCACCATGACCAAGCCGCTCAGCCGCGTGAAGCAGTGCCACGAAGGCAATCCGGAAAACCCGACCAACCCGGCCTGTGCCGCGGCCAAGGCCATCGGTGGCGCGCAGCCGTTCTATGACTGGAGTGCAATCGCCCACGGCAACGCCAATGGCAACCACCGCGACCTGGTGCGTGATGGCGAACTGTGCAGCGCCAGCATCCCCAAGTACCGCGGCCTCGATCTGAATCGCAGCGACTGGCCGACCACGCCGGTGCGCGCCGATTCGCGTGGCCGCTACACCTTCGAGTTCAAGGCACCGGCACCGCACGCCACCCGCGAGTGGAAGTTCTATGTCACCCGTGACGGCTGGCAACCGGGCAGCCCGCTGCGCTGGGCCGACCTGCAGGAATTCTGCACCCTGGGCAACGTGCCGCTATCCGAAGGCGGTGTCTACAAGCTGGACTGCCCGCTGCCCAAGCGCAGTGGCCAGCACATCATCTACAACACCTGGCAGCGCTCGGATTCGCAGGAGGCGTTCTACACCTGCATGGACGTGCGCTTCGAAGGTGGCGGTGGCGTGGTTCCGCCGCCGCAGTGGCAGGATGCCGGCGCGGTGACCGCCAACGGCGCACTGGACGTGGACAGCACCGTGACCCTGCGCGTGTTCAATGCCAACGGCAACGACCTGGAGCGTGTGGAAACCCAGCTGGCCGCTGGCCAGACCAGTCCGACGCAGTGGCCGCTGGCCCTGGCCCGCAAGGTCAATGCCAGCGCACAGCATGCGCGTGTGGGTGTGATGAAGAACGGCGTGATCACGCCGGTCGCCTCGGCCACCGAAAACCGCGTGTACCTGAAGCCGGGCAACCGCTTCCAGCTGGAAACCCAGGTGCCGGGCCCGGTCGACCCGATCGATCCGCCGGGTGGCGATTTCGACTTCGTCTACCCGGCAGGCCTCGGCAGCTACACGCCGGGCGAGACCGTGGTGAAGGGCACCGACGGCAAGCTGTACGCCTGCCGCCCGTTCCCGGAAGGTGCGTGGTGCAACATCAATGCCGATGCCTATCGTCCGGGCACCGGTTTCGCCTGGCGCGACGCCTGGATCGCGTACTGAGACAGGACACCGGGGGCGGCGTGATGCCGCCTCCGGTTCATGGGGTGCCGGCCAGCGGCCGGTACTACCCAGGCTTATTTGCTGCTGACGTACTTCTCGCGGCGGATCTGCGGGTTGCCCAGGCCAGCAGCCTTCAGCAGTTCGGCGCAGGCATCGACCATGTCCGGGTTGCCACACAGGTAGGCGATGTCGGTGGCCGGGTCCGGCGTGAAGCCGGCCAGTGCCTGCTGCACGTAGCCGTGCTGCACGTCCGGATGCGGATCGGCGGGCAGTTCGCGTGACAGGCACGGAACATAGCGGAAGTTAGGGTGTTTTTCGGCGAAGCTGTAGAAATCTTCGCTGTACAGCAGCTCGCCCGGGCTGCGCGCGCCCTGCAGCAGCACGATCTGCACGCCGCGCTCGGCCATGGCCTTTTCCAGCAGCGGCAGCATCGAGCGGTACGGGGTAACGCCGGTACCGGTGGCGATCAGCAGGTAACGGGCGTTGTGATCGCCGGGGTTCAGGCAGAAGCGGCCGTAGGGGCCGGACGCACTGATCTGGCTGCCGTGCTCCAGCGCCTCGAACAGGGCTGTGGCGGCGCCACCGGGCACGAAACTGACCGCGATATCCACCGCCTCGCCCGGGCCCAGCGCGTGGTCATGGAGGGTCGCCAGCGAGTAGCTGCGCTTGGTTTCGGTGCCGTCGGCGTAGCTGAAATGAACCTGGATGAACTGACCGGGCTGGAAGTCCAGCGGCTGCCCATCGTCACGCACGAACTGGTAGTGGCCGACGGTCGGGGCCAGCATGCGGCGGCCGACCAGCTTGAGGGGGAATTGAACAGGCACGACTTTTCGGGACAGTGTGTAGCCGGGGCAAGCCCTCGGGGTCTTCTATAATAGCCCTTCCCCGCCCCTCTCCAGCGCCAGCCCATGGGCGCGAAGGCTTCGAGCTTGGCATCCCAGAACGATACGGCGCCCGCCCTGCGCGTGCGCGACCTGCGCAAGACCTACGACAACGGCACCCAGGCCCTGAAGGGGGTTTCCCTGGAAGTGGCCCCGGGCGACTTCTTCGCCCTGCTCGGCCCCAACGGTGCCGGCAAGTCGACCCTGATCGGCATCATCAGCTCCCTGGTCAACCTCAGCGAGGGCCAGGTGGAAGTGTTCGGCAGCGACCTGGTGCGCAACCGCAGTGCCACCATGCGCCTGATCGGGCTGGTGCCGCAGGAAATCAATTTCAACCTGTTCGAAAAGCCCTTCGACATCCTGGTGAACTACGCCGGCTTCTATGGCGTGCCGCGCGAGGAAGCCGAGCAGCGTGCCGAAGAGGAACTGAAGCGGGCCCACCTGTGGGAAAAGGCGCAGGTGATGAGCCGTACGCTGTCCGGCGGCATGAAGCGCCGGCTGATGATCGCCCGCGCGATGATGACCCGCCCGCGCCTGCTGATCCTGGATGAGCCGACCGCCGGCGTGGACATCGAGATCCGCCGCGACATGTGGCGCGTACTGAAGGAGATCAATGCCGCCGGCACCACGATCATCCTCACCACGCACTACCTGGAAGAAGCCGAGTACCTGTGCCGCCACCTGGCAATCATCAACCATGGCCAGATCGTCGAGCAGGGGCCAATGCGCACCCTGCTGGCCAAGCTGGACGTGGAAGGCTTCCTGCTGGACATCGACGGTGACCTGCCGGCGCAGCTGCCGGTGATCGAAGGCGCGACGCTGACCGCGCCGGACCCGCATACGCTGGACATCGACATGCCGCGCGCGATGGACCTCAACCGCGTGTTCGCCACGCTCAACGAGTCCGGCATCCGCGTGCGTTCGATGCGTACCAAGAGCAACCGCCTGGAGGAGCTGTTCGTGCGCCTCACCGGCAACATGGAGAAGCCTGCATGAGCACCACCGAGCTGACCGACGGCCAGCGCAACCGCATCGCACTGCTGACCATCGTGCGCCGCGAAGTCGCCCGCATCATGCGCATCTGGGGCCAGACCCTGGTGCCGCCGGCGATCACCATGACCCTGTACTTCCTGATCTTCGGCAACCTGATCGGGTCGCGCGTGGGTGACATGGGCGGCTACACCTACATGCAGTTCATCGTACCGGGCCTGGTGATGATGAGCGTGATCCAGAACAGCTACGGCAACATCAGTTCCTCGTTCTTCGGTGCCAAGTTCGGCCGCCACGTGGAAGAGCTGCTGGTCAGCCCGATGCCGAACTGGGTGATCCTGTGGGGCTACGTGGCCGGTGCGGTGCTGCGCGGCCTGATGGTGGGCGTGATCGTGCTGATCATCGCGATGTTCTTCACCCCGGTGCGCATCCCGCACCCGCTGGTGATGCTGACCACGGTGATCCTGGGCGCGACGATCTTCTCGCTGGCCGGCTTCATCAACGCGGTGTATGCGAAGAAGTTCGATGACGTGGCGATCGTGCCGACCTTCATCCTGACCCCGCTGACCTACCTGGGTGGCGTGTTCTATTCGGTGAAGCTGCTGCCGGGCTGGGCGGAAGCCGCCACGCACGCGAACCCGATCTTCTACATGGTCAACGCGTTCCGCTATGGCCTGCTGGGCAGCAGTGACGTGCCGCTGCCGGTGGCCTACGGGTTGATGCTCGGCTTCGTGGTGGCGCTGACGGCGCTGGCGCTGTGGCTGCTGCGCCGTGGCGTGGGCATGCGCAGCTGAGTTCTGCGTGCAGGGCCTGCGGCCCTGCACCCGCCGAATCAACGGCAACGTCAACTTCAACGGCAAAAGCTGACTATCCGGGGGATGGCGGGGTGGGTCCGGTTGCGGGGGGCGCCGTGAATCCGTCCATGGAGGCTCGGTCGCCGCATCCATGCGGCTCACGCCCCCGCAACCGGACCCACCCCGCCTTCGACAGATTGCCGCTGCTGTTGGTGGGTGTCGACCTTGGTCGACACTGTAGATCCACGCCATGCGTGGATGGAGCATTCACGGTAAGGCCGATGCCCGGCTCTTCTCGTTCGGGATTGCGGCTAGGCTGTGGCGATGAAGATCACTTCCATTGCGGCGGACAAGGCCGTGTCGGACGGCCCCATCGATGCCTTCAGCCGTGCGTTGCTGGGCGATTCACCCTCGTTGGATGAGATGCTGGAATACCTGGCGTCACTACAAACGGCTGATCCCCGGTACCGCTACCTGTGCACGCTCGATGATGTCGGCCAATGCCGCTACACCAGCATGCATGCGTCCGACGACGCGCGCATCGCGCTGTACGAGGACGAAGATCCGGAAACCCCCGAAGATGCATTGGCGGCACGCGAGCGGTTGCTGGCGCATGTGGTCGCGCAGCTCGAGCATTCCTCTCATCGGCTGCAATGGAGCGCGCTGCCGGGCACGCTGATGTGCAGCAACGAGGACATCGAGGCGCTGGTCGCCGCCAATGCAACGCCGGACCTCATCGTTGACGAGGTGGTCTGCGTGCAACAGGTGCCCGTGCACCGTGACGACCTGCTCATCGCCGCCCTGCCCAACGGTTACTTCAGCGCGGACTGGGACATCTTCCAGAATCACGCCCTGATCCGGCACCTGCAGGAACACCATGACTACCGCTTGTTCGGGCTCGGCGCATCGTGGCTCGGCTTCCAGCGCGACAGCGCGCCGTCGCCTGCACAGGCAAATGCGTTGGTCGCGGACCTGCAGCGCGTCTACGCGGCCGGAACGCATGACATGTGGTCAAAACTGGCTGCAACCCTGGCCACCCGCACCATACTGCTGTTGGGCTACACCGAAGACTTCAGCGAACAACTGCCCTGAGCACCGCTCTACACGAGCGAGCCCAGCGAGCGACCCGCTTTCGCTCTTGATCTGCTTTCCGTGGTGGCCGCACCCGGAAACTGTCAGGGGTCGTGTGCGATGGGCTCGCGGGGGGTATCCGCGCCATGGATGGCGCGGCTAAGCCCCCAAGGTGAAGTGACCCCCGAGACTTGGACGGGGTCAGGTGGCCGATTGGGCCTGCTCCCGATACTTTACCGGGCTCAGGCCTTTCAGTTTCAGTTTGATGCGCTCTTGGTTGTAGTACTGGATGTATTCCACCA
>NZ_JAUTXR010000167.1 GCF_030658505.1 Stenotrophomonas raiganjensis (SeqCode)
CTCCCTGGTGAAATTAGCGCTGTGGAACCACCCGATCCCATCCCGAACTCGGAAGTGAAACGCAGCTGCGCCGATGGTAGTGTGGCTCAAGCCATGCGAGAGTAGGTCATCGCCAGGGTTTACACCCGAGAACCCCGCTGCTTGCGCAGCGGGGTTTTCCTTTTTTTGCAGGCACCCGGTTTCGACCTGGACTTGCAGCAACAACTTCACGAAGAGCTTCAAGTTCCTCAAACAAGTTGTTGACAAAGCTGAAAGGCCTGCCATAATAGGCGGCTCGCAACGACGAAAGGCCCTCGGGTCCAACGACGAAGCGGCATCGGCAACAACGTCCACTCCGGTGAGGCGGCCTTGAAAAAAGGTGTTGACGAAGCGGAAAAGCCGGCTATAATGGGCGGCTCGCTACGAAGGAAA
>NZ_JAUTXR010000030.1 GCF_030658505.1 Stenotrophomonas raiganjensis (SeqCode)
CACCGGGGCCGAGCTGGGGGCCGGCCCGGGCGCGGGCGCGCTGGACCTGCCGCCACGCGAGCCATGAAAGGGCTGGGGCGCCCATCTGCGGCGCCCCAGTGGCGAAGCCCTTGATCAGCGTCAAGGCGTACGAAAGTGGGGGGACAAAACCACCGCCCCCCAACAGGCGCCACAGGCTTCAGCCCCCAAAAGCGCGCGGGGCCCCCCCCGGCGGCGCCCCTGTGCCGACGCCCTTCACCCGCGACACGGCGTACCAATGTGGGCGCACACCCCGCCCCCCCACGAAGAGGCGCATCTGGCTTCAGCCGCGATCAGCGCTGCTGGCCACCGCGGTTGTTGCCACCGCCGCGTTCCTGCTGTTGCTGCCCGCCGCCCTGGTTACCGCCCTGGTTGCCACCCCCGCGGCTGTTCTGGCCGC
>NZ_JAUTXR010000037.1 GCF_030658505.1 Stenotrophomonas raiganjensis (SeqCode)
ACCATTTTCTGGCCCACACAAAAAATGGGCTAGCCCGACCTGACCCGTCAAATTTCAAAGCATGTATAGTTTAGCTCGGATGAGGTGGGCCAACCCATATTGACAACTCCATTTGCTATATGTGAAAGTTGCTTTTTAAAAAGAGCAACTTTCACATATAGCAAACACAAAATTCATATTTGTATGCTATAGCAAAGTTTATATAATTGCGCTCCATAGCAAACATATATATGTATAATTTGCTATACATATACAAAAAAAACAGTTGTATAATCTGCTTTGGTATACATATACAAAAAGATCAATTGTATAAAGTGAG
>NZ_JAUTXR010000125.1 GCF_030658505.1 Stenotrophomonas raiganjensis (SeqCode)
TCACTTTCATTGCGGTCTCCCGTGGGGACGCGTGGTGCGTTCCCTTCATTGGGTACAACGAACCAGGGGGCTGGGAATCGACACGTCTGTAAGAAATTTTTTTTTTCCGCGGAAAGCGTGCCTTCGGCGGGGGGCGGCGAACGGCGGAGCCCCTCCGTGGTGGGGTGGGTTGGTCGCTGAAAGCTGGCTTCCTGTGAGTGGGCCGGGCGGGGGGGGGTGGGGGGGGCGGCCGGGACCCCCCCCCGCCGGGCCGCCCCCCCCCGCGGGGGTGTGCGGGGGGCGCCCCCACCCCCCCCCCCGCCCCGCCCAGTAAGCAGACAGCCCAGAGCCGGCTGTTGCCTTTGACGTTGCACTGGCTTGCAGCAGGTGCAGGGCGCAGCCCTGCCGAACCCCTACCCCTCGCTCCGGAGTAAACTAGCCGGATGGCTTCCCGTCCCGCGCACGACCTGCTCCAACGCGTCTTTGGTTACGACGATTTCCGTGGTCCGCAGCAGGACATCGTGGAGCATGTGGCTGCCGGTCACGATGCCCTGGTGCTGATGCCCACCGGCGGTGGCAAGTCGCTCTGCTACCAGGTGCCGGCCCTGCTGCGTGACGGATGTGGCATCGTCATCTCGCCGCTGATCGCGCTGATGCAGGACCAGGTTGAAGCCCTGCGCCAGCTCGGCGTGCGTGCCGAGTACCTGAACTCGACCCTGGATGCCGAGACTGCCGGCCGCGTCGAGCGCGAGCTGCTCGCCGGCGAACTGGACATGCTCTATGTCGCCCCCGAGCGGCTGCTGACCGGCCGCTTCCTGTCGCTGCTGTCGCGCAGCCAGATCGCCCTGTTCGCCATCGACGAAGCGCACTGCGTGTCGCAGTGGGGCCACGACTTCCGCCCGGAATACCGCCAGCTGACCGTACTGCACGAGCGCTGGCCGCAGATTCCGCGGATCGCGCTCACCGCCACCGCCGACCCGCCGACCCAGCGCGAGATCGCCGAGCGCCTGGATCTGCAGGAAGCACGCCACTTCGTCAGCTCCTTCGACCGCCCCAACATCCGCTACACCGTGGTGCAGAAGGACAACGCACGCAAGCAGCTGACCGATTTCCTGCGCGGCCACCGTGGCGAGGCCGGCATCGTCTACTGCATGTCGCGGCGCAAGGTCGAGGAGACCGCTGAATTCCTCTGCGGCCAGGGTTTCAACGCCCTGCCCTACCACGCCGGCCTGCCGCCGGAAGTGCGCGCCAGCAACCAGCGCCGCTTCCTGCGCGAGGACGGCATCGTCATGTGCGCCACCATCGCCTTCGGCATGGGCATCGACAAGCCGGACGTGCGCTTTGTCGCGCATACCGACCTGCCCAAGTCGATGGAAGGCTATTACCAGGAAACCGGCCGCGCTGGTCGTGATGGCGAAGCTGCCGAGGCCTGGCTGTGCTACGGCCTGGGCGACGTGGTACTGCTCAAGCAGATGATCGAACAATCCGAGGCCGGCGAAGAACGCAAGCAGCTGGAGCGGGGCAAGCTCGATCACCTGCTGGGCTACTGCGAATCCATGCAGTGCCGCCGCCAGGTGCTGCTGGCCGGTTTCGGCGAGACCTATCCCCAGCCCTGCGGCAACTGCGACAACTGCCTGACGCCGCCGGCCTCGTGGGACGCGACCATTCCGGCGCAGAAGGCACTGAGCTGTGTCTACCGCACCGGCCAGCGCTTCGGCGTCGGCCACCTGATCGACGTCCTGCGTGGCAGCGAGAACGAGAAGGTGAAGCAGCAGGGCCACGACAAGCTCAGCACCTACGCCATCGGCCGCGATCTGGATGCGCGCACCTGGCGCAGTGTGTTCCGCCAGCTGGTCGCCGCCAGCCTGCTGGAAGTGGACAGCGAGGGCCACGGTGGCCTGCGCCTGACCGATGCCAGCCGTGACGTGCTGACCGGCCGCCGCCAGATCAGCATGCGCCGCGACCCGGCCAGCAGCACCAGTGGCCGCGAGCGCAGTGCGCAGCGCACCGGGTTGTCGGTACTGCCGCAGGACCTGGCCCTGTTCAACGCGCTGCGCGGCCTGCGTGCCGAACTGGCCCGCGAGCAGAACGTGCCGGCCTTCGTGATCTTCCATGACAGCACCCTGCGCAACATCGCCGAGCAACGCCCGACCAGCCTGGATGAACTGGCCCGGGTCGGCGGCATCGGCGGCACCAAGCTGAGCCGCTACGGCCCGCGCCTGGTCGAGATCGTGCGCGAAGAGGGGTAGCGGCGGGCTGGGCGCTACATTGGTGCGGCTCCAACCTTGAACCGGCCATTCAGCCGGAAGTGCATCCACGCCCGCTTGCGGCTAGATTAGCGCCATGTCCCTCGCCTCGACCCTGCTCCGTGTCGTGCTCATGCTCAGCCTGTTGCTCAACGGGCTGAACGCGGCCATGGCCAGCGGTCATGAGGAAATGGGGCGGATGGCCCATGCCGTGGCCGCCACGGTTGAAGGCGGCGATGCCGACTGCCACCACCACGCCGCCATGCAGGCCGACGAGGCCCCGCAGGCCAAGGCCCCCGCCCACGACGCCCACTGCCAGATCAAGGACTGCGTGCGCAGCTGCGCCCAGCACCCGCTGCTGGTGGTGCAGCCGTTGCCGTTCATGGCTGGCCCAGCGTTGTCGCTGGCCCCGCAACCGATGCCGGCCACCGGCCGCCCGGCACCGCCGCTGCCGCCGATCTCGCGTCCTCCCATCGTCTGATTCCACACGCACCGTGCGCCCTGCGCACCACAGCCGGCCGCCTGCCGGCGTCTTTCCGTGTCTGGAGTCACCACCATGAATACCCGCATTTCCCCCGGGCCGAGCGCTGTGCCCATGCCGTCGCGCCGCCTGTTCGTACAGGGCCTAGCCGCCGGTGGCGTGGTTGCCGGCATCGCCGCTGCTGGCGTACCGCAGCGCGCGCTCGCCGCCGCCCGTGCCACGCCACGCCTGGCCGGCGCCCCCGCCGTGCTCAGCGATACCCGCATTGAACTGGCCATTGGCGAATCGCTGGCCAACTTCACCGGCCGCACCCGTCCGGCGATCACCGTCAACGGCTCGCTGCCGGCGCCGATCCTGCGCTGGCGAGAGGGCCAGACCGTGGACCTGTTCGTGCGCAACACGCTGGAACGCCACCCGACCTCGATCCACTGGCACGGCATCCTGCTGCCGGCCAACATGGACGGCGTGCCCGGCCTGAGCTTCAACGGCATCGGCCCCGGCGAGACCTACCACTACCACTTCCAGCTGAAGCAGTCGGGCACCTACTGGTACCACAGCCATTCGATGTTCCAGGAACAGGCCGGCCTGTACGGCGCGCTGATCATCGACCCCGCCGAGCCGGCGCCGTACCGGCACGACCGCGAGCACGTGATCATGCTGTCCGACTGGACCGACATGGACCCAGGCGCCCTGTTCCGCCGCATGAAGAAGCTGGCGGCGTACGACAACTACTACATGCGCACGCTGCCGGATTTCCTGCGCGACGTGAAGCGCGATGGCTGGTCGGCCGCGCTGTCGGACCGTGGCATGTGGGGCCGGATGCGGATGACGCCGACCGACATCTCCGACATCAATGCGCACACCTACACCTACCTGATGAACGGCACCGCCCCGGCCGGCAACTGGACCGGGCTGTTCCGCAGCGGCGAGAAGGTGCTGCTGCGCTTCATCAACGGCGCCTCGATGACCTACTTCGATGTGCGCATCCCCGGCCTGAAGATGACCGTGGTCGCCGCCGATGGCCAGTATATCCATCCGGTCAGCATCGACGAGTTCCGCATCGCCCCGGCCGAAACCTACGACGTTCTGGTCGAACCCAGCGGCCAGGACGCATTCACCATCTTCTGCCAGGACATGGGCCGCACCGGCTTTGCCGCCGGCACGCTGGCGGTACGCCACGGCCTGCAGGCACCGATCCCTGCGCGCGATCCGCGCCCGTTGCTGACCATGAGCGACATGGGGCATGACATGGGTGCAGGCGGTCATGGCGGCCACGACATGGCCGCGATGAAGGGCATGGAAGGCGGCTGCGGCGCCAGCATGGGCCATGGCGCGCACGGCGGCGATACCGCCAGCAAGGCACCGAAGCATCCGGCCAGCGAACGCAACAACCCGCTGGTGGACATGCAGAGTTCGGCCTCCGAACCGAAGCTGGACGACCCCGGCATCGGCCTGCGCGACAACGGCCGCCAAGTGCTGACCTACGGTGCGATGCGCAGCCTGTTCGAAGACCCGGATGGCCGCGAGCCGAGCCGCGAGATCGAGCTGCACCTGACCGGCCACATGGAGAAGTTCTCCTGGTCGTTCGACGGCATCCCGTTCGCCAGCGCCGAACCGCTGCGGCTGAACTACGGCGAGCGCATGCGCATCGTGCTGGTCAACGACACCATGATGCAGCACCCGATCCACCTGCACGGCGTGTGGAGCGATCTGGAAAACGCGCAGGGCCAATTCCAGGTCCGCAAGCACACCATCGACATGCCACCGGGCACCCGACGCAGCTACCGCGTGCGCGCCGATGCACTAGGTCGCTGGGCCTACCACTGCCATCTGCTGTACCACATGGAAGCGGGCATGATGCGCGAAGTGAGGATCGAAGAATGAGCCGCTCACTGCTTTCGCCCAGCCTGCTGGCGCTGGGCCTGGCCACCGCACTGCCGGTGTTCGCGCAGTCGCATGCCGGGCATGACATGGGCACGATGGACGCGCCGGCGAAGACCGCAACGACGCCGGCCGAACCGGTCGATCATTCGAAGATGGATCATTCGACCATGGACCACTCGAAGATGGACCACGGCGCGATGCAGCCGGCGACGATGGATCATTCCGCGATGGACCACGCCGCCATGGGTCACGGCGCGACCGAACCGACCGAACCGCGCGAACCGATCCCGGTCCCGACCGACGCCGATCGCGCCGCCGCCTTCCCGCCCATCGCCCACGGTGCGATGGAACACGCGCCGGAGATCAACAGCCTGCTGCTGATCGACCGTCTCGAGCATTGGGACGGCAAGAGCAGCAACGGCCAGGCCTGGGAGGCCACTGGCTGGATCGGCGGCAACATCAACCGGCTGTGGCTGCGCACCGATGGCGAACGCAGCCGTGGCCGCACCGAGTCGTCGTCGCTGGAAGCCCTGTATGGCCGCAGTGTCTCACCCTGGTGGGACGTGCTGGTCGGCGTGCGCCAGGACTTCCGGCCGGCCGACTCGCGTACCTGGGCGGCGATCGGCATCCAGGGCCTGGCGCCCTACAAGTTCGAAAGCTCGGCCACGCTGTACATGGGCTCCGGTGGCCAGGTGCTGGCCAAGGCCGAAGTCGAGTACGACGTGCTGCTGACCAACCGGCTGATCCTGCAGCCGCTGCTGGAAGCCACGGTGGCGGCCAAGGATGAACCGGAGTACGGCATCGGTCGCGGCCTGAACAAGGTCGAAGCCGGGCTGCGCCTGCGCTATGAGTTCAGCCGCCGCTTCGCGCCGTACATCGGCATCAGCCACGAACGCAGTTTCGGCGACACCGCCGACTATGCCGGTGACCACGCGCGCGACACGCGCTGGGTGGCCGGCGTCCGCCTGTGGTTCTGAGCATCGCATTGTGAGCAACCGCCAGCCCCGGCAGCCGCCGGGGCCGGCTACACTGCGCCTCGTTCCATTGCAGGCCCCGCCATGTCGTTGCAGATCCGCCGCGCCACCCTTGCCGATGTCGACGCCCTGTCGGCGATCGCGATCACGACGTACAACGAAACCTGGGGCGACTCGTACCCGGCGCAGGAGCTGCAGGAATTCCTGCAGGCGCACTACAGCAGCGAACCGCAGCGCGCCGAACTGTCCGATCCGCGCAGCGCGGTCTGGCTGTTGATGGACGGCGACAGCGTGGTCGGCTATCTGGCCGCCGGCGCCAACACCCTGCCGCATGCGGAGGCGCGCGAGGGCGACATCGAACTGAAGCGGTTCTACATCCTGGCCGCGCACCAGAACGGTGGCCACGGCGCGCGCCTGATGGACGCGTTCATGGCCTGGCTGGACCAGCCGCAGCGCCGCACCCTGTGGGTGGGCGTGTGGGAGGAGAACTTCGGCGCACAGCGCTTCTACGCGCGCTATGGCTGCAGCAAGGTTGGCGAGTACGACTTCATCGTGGGTGACACCCACGATCGCGAGTTCATCCTGCGCCGGCCCTAGCGCCGGGCATGCTCGGCGCTACTGAGAGCGAAGCGCCTAGAAGTCGAACAGCTCCGACAGGAAGCTGTCCTTCTTCTTTTTCCTGTAGCCCTGGCCACGGTTGTCCTCATAGCGCTGGCCCAGATGCCGGGTGTCGCGGTGCATCACCGGTGGCGGGGAAGATACCGGCTGCTGCACAGGTGCAGGGGGTGGCACGGCCGCCCCCGCACCCGCGCGCTCGATGATCTTGTCCAGCTCGCCTCGATCCAGCCACACACCTCGGCAGCTCGGGCAGTAATCAATCTCGATGCCGTGGCGTTCGGACATCTGCAGCGTCTGGGTCTTGCACACGGGGCACAGCATCGGCATCGCTCCTGTCGGTCTGGCCACGACTCTACCTGTGCGGCGATGACCATGCGGCAACGCATGACCGATGGCACAGGGACTTCCGACGCGTGCCCGGTGCGGCAGCAGTCCGCCACACTGGCGCCCGGCCTTGCATGGAGTGCATACATGACCCCGTTGTCCCGCCTGCCCAACGCCGTGCGCCTGTTGCTGGTGCTGCTGGGCGCCGCCCTCGGCCTGAACCTGCGCGACATCGCCGCAGCCATCGGCACACCGATTCCGGCCCTGCCCATGTCCTACGGCGGCAGCCTGCTCGACAACGCGCTGGCCGTGCTGCTGGCGCTGCTGCTGGCCGCGCTGCTACGGCCTCGTGGCATGGGACTGCTGGCCAGCCTTGGGCTGCGCGGCAACGGCTGGCGCGGCCCATTGTGGGTGCTGCTGGCCAGCCTGGCATGCTGGCTGGGCCTCGCCCTGCTCGGCACGCCGAACACGGCGCTGACCGTGCTGGACGCCACGATGCTGGCGGTGCTGTTTCCGCTGGCCGAGGAAGTCCTGTTCCGCGGTCTCGGCTTCGTACTGCTGATGAAGATCGTCCGAGGTCCGTGGCCACTGCTCGCGTTGCCGCAGGCGCTGCTGTTCGGCTGGGTGCACTGGCTGGGTTTCGGCGGGTTCGACGGCGGTGGTACCGCCCTGTTCGTCGGCGCGGTGATCGCACTGGGCGGCTTCATCTTCGCCTGGCTGGACCATCTGGACGGCGACACCCTGTGGTGCGGCCTGGTCCTGCATGTATCGATGAACCTGGCCTGGAACGTGTTCAGCCTCGATGACGCCGCCGCGCTGGGCTGGCAGGCCACCAGCCTGCGCATCGGCACGGCCCTGCTGGCGGTGGCAGTCCTGGCCTGGCAGGTACGCCGCCGGCGACAGCGTCGGCTGTAACGCCCACTTAGCCTGCCGTGCACGCCGGGATCACCCCCGGCTTGCACATACTTGCGCGCCTTTCGCTCCCCCTGTTGTCCGGAGTTGCCGCGTCATGTTGCTGTCCAAGCGCTTTGTGGAACCGCGCGTCCTGCTGATCGAGGACGCCGAGGAAACCCAGGAACTCAGTCGTCTCGCCCTGGAAAGCCAGGCCTGCCAGGTCACCGCTGTCAGCAGCGCCGAGGCCGCGCTGGGCCTGCTCAACGCCGGTGAACCGTTCGACCTGCTGTTCACCGACGTCTGCCTGGGCGGCATCAGCGGCATCGAAACCGCCAACCGCGTGCGCGAGCACCTGCCGCAGCTGCCGATCCTGGTCACCTCCGGCATGGATCAGCATCGCGTGCTGCCGCAGCTGCGTGCCGGCATCCACTTCCTGCCCAAGCCCTACAGCATGAGCGAGCTGCTCGATGCCATCCGCCTGTGCTTCCGCCACGCCGATGTGGGCGTGTTGACTGGGCCGGACATGCAGGCGGCATGAGGCATTCCTCCACGCCTGGCGCGGATGGCCCCTGCCATCAACCGCTGCTGTAAGGTCCGGTACCCGGGAACACCTTCAGCAGCGCGCGGGTGATCATGTCCGGGTAGACGGTGAAGTGATCCTCGTCATCGATCACCATGTTCTCCACCTTCAACGATCGGCCACTGCTGCGCAGCTGCTCGGCGAATTCGGCATTGTGGCGCAGCATGTCATTGCGGGTGAAATAGCGCGGCTCGGGCTTGACCGTTTCAAAGCTGCCCACCGACAGCAGCACCGTGGTCGGCTGCGCCGGCGCCTTGGCCTCGGCCTGCATGCGCGGCACCCGATGGTCGTCGAACCACAGCGACGGACTGGACAGGATGTAGGTGCGGAACATGTCCGGGCGCGTGGTCAGCACATAGGCACCAAACAGGCCACCATAGGAATGACCCGCATAGGCGCGCCGCGCCGGATCAGTGCGGTAGCGCGCATCGATCATCGGCAGCACCTGCTCAGCGAGGAAATCGCGGTAGTGCGCCGCGCCGCCGTAGCTGATGTCATCGCTGTAGTCACGCGGATCGGTACGCGCCGGGTCGCTGGGCGTGTAATCGCGCGAGCGGCTCTGCTTGGAGGTCAGGCCCTCCTGCGGCGGCAGCCCGACCAGGATGAAATCCTCCAGGTTGACGCCCTTCTGGCCCACCATGTTGCGCACGCTGCGTACCAGCGGAAAGCTGTACAGCGCATCGGTCACGTACAGCACCGGGTAGTGCTTTTCCGGATGTGCGGCGTAGTCGGCCGGCAGCGCCACCCATACCGGGTAATCGCGGCCGACCGGATCGTGCACGCGCAGCGCTTCGGTATCCGGCAATACCACGCCCGACACAGCGGCGGCCGGGCTCTCCTTCGCTTCACCCTGCGCTGCCGGCGGTGCCACCGACATCGCACAGCCACTTACAGCCAAGCAGGCCGCCACACTCCATCCACGCACGCGCTGCATCCACACTCTCCCTTTGCGGGCGGCGCACCCGATGGCGCCGCTACCGCATCCTTGCATGGCGTGCAGCCGGGTACCAGTGCGGTCAGGGCGAGGCCGGCGGCGGTGCCGGGAACAGCGTGCGCAGCGCCTGCAATGCGGCCGGGTGATAGATCGTGGCATGGGTTTCCTCCGGCAGCGGCAGGTACTTCACCAGCGGCGACGGCGACACCTGCTGCAGCAGCGTGGCCAACTGTGCAGCGGACGCAGCCAGCTCCGGCTGCCCGCTGCTGGCCAGGAACACGCGCGGCTGTGTGCGCGTCACTGCCGGCAGCTGCTTGGCCGCGCCTGCCAGCATCGTGCCCCGGTTCCACCACAGGCTCGGGTCCAGCGCGATGTAGCTGTTGAACAGCGTCGGCTCCTGCAGCAACGTTTCCACCACGAACAGGCCGGCCAGCGATTCGCCGATCAACGCACGCTCGTCGGTGGTCGGGTAACGCTGGCGCACCTGCGGCATCAGTTCATCGCGCAGGAAGGTGCGGTAGGCCGCCGAGCCACCGATGCGCGGCGCGATCTTCTGGTCCTGCGGGTCCTTGCTGGGGCCGGTCATGTCGCGGCGGCGCTCGGTGTTCTCGATGCCGACCAGCAGGAACGGGCGCATGCTGCCGTTGCCACTCAGCACCTGCACCAGCCCGGCCACATGCAGGAAGTCCTCGCCGATGCCGCCGTCGGGCATGTAGAGCACCGGCAATGGCGTTTTCGGGTCCAGGCCCCACGGCTGCGGGCGGTAGACGTTGATGCGGCGGGTCTCGCCCAGCGCCTTCGATTCGATGGTGAAGGTTTCGCCGATGACCAGCGGGGTGGCGGCCGCTGGTTGTGCGGACGAGGCCGGTTCGGCAGCCATCAACGGCGCGACGGAGACCGCGGACAACAACAGCGACAGCACGATGAGGCGCATGGGAAAACCCACCCTGGGAAAGATGCCGAGCATAGCGTCAGGGCCTCGAGCCAGGTGGGTCGCACTGCAAGACGATGGATTCACGCGAAGGCACATCCCTGCCGAATGCTCGATTCTGGTCCATGCCTGCTTGAACCATGACGCGCCCGCCGAGCGACGACGGGCGGGGACGGCGCTATGCTCGAAGCTGGCAGCCCCAGCCGCCCCAGCTGACCACTACAAGGAGGTTTCGATGTTGAGTGCATTGATTGCTGTTGCCCTAGCTGCAGGCTCACCGCAACCCACGGGAAGCCAATCCACATCTGCGTCGTATGCCGACTGCCTGCTGGGTCATATTCAGCCGGGATTGTCCGATCACGCGGTGCAGCTGGTGCAGCAGGCCTGTGCCTCCAAGCATCCGGAGAGCTTCGTCGCATCGATGGAACTGGAGCGCAGGATGAGTGCACAGCGCCTGGCCGCTTTCGAGGCGGAACGCGTCGCGATCGAGCGCTCTGCGAATGCCGCAGCAACAGCTGCACAGAAGGCTGCTGACGCAGCAGCCGCAACGGCAAACGGAGCGCGGACGAAGTAGCAGCCTGGCACCGGGAACAACAAAAAAGGCACCGCTTTGCGGTGCCTTTCTGAATGACCTGGGTCATTGATCGCAATGGTGGGCCGTGAAGGATTCGAACCTTCGACCAAAAGATTAAAAGTCTGACGAAGAACCATTGCGGCACAAGGCTTTCGCCATGATTCCCGCTCCGCAACACCATCTGAAACGGCGCCCTGAAACCCTTGTGTGGCTTGGCGCCGTTTCTCGTTGCGGAGCGCCCAAGCACCCTACTCCATCCACTCGAACGGCGGCTTCAGGCTGTCCCTCAGCAGGCGGTTCTCCGCGATCGCGTCCCGGTACTCCCGGATCTTGGCCACGTCCTCGCGCAGCCGGTCCTCGTGCCTGGCCACCCACAGCTCGGCCCCTGCCCGGCCCTGCTCGTAGCTGCTGCACCAGCGGAACGGACCGCCGGGGCCATGCCGATGCCGGTCCAGTGAGGCGATCCAGATCCCGTCGCCCACACGTTCGGCCATGGCCACCACCCACACGCTGTGGCAGGCGATCACGGTGAGCGGGTCATTCGGTAAGCTGGCGGACCTGGTTGTCCAGCGGAAGTCGGCGGGGAGCGGCATGGCCGGAAGGATACGGCCAGCCGTCGCAGATCCTGCGAACGGGTCGGCCACCTACCTGAACGGCCGGGAAGGCGGTTCCGCCGCGACTTCGATCAGTCCTCGTCGGAGATATGGGGCGCCCCACGGAAGAGCCACACCCCCAGGGCAATGGCTCCCGTGACACATAAACCACCCCCAACGTACTTCACCCACTCGCCGTCGAAGGCGCTCAGCGCCATCGCGCTGATGTAGCAAGCAAGGGCGGTATAGCCGGCGGCTTTGGTCTTGGAGTCCATAGCCGGCACTATACCGCCGATGCTGCCCTCTACTGCTACAGGGGCAAGAACCCCTTCAGTGCTGCCGCAATAGCTTGATGACCATCCCCGTTGGGGTGGTGGCTGTCGTATGCCAGCCCCCTTGTATTGGCTTCGCTCCAGGTATTGCCGAACACATCGCGGAGATCAAGGAAGAACCAGGCCCGATCCACTGCCAACTGCTTCAGTGCCGTTGCGTAGGCGTCGTAAAGGCCGTTTGTCACACCCGAAACGTTCGCCGGGAATCCCACGCATAGGCAACCGTTCGCCTTGGGGTAGAGCTGCTCTATGACCGTTTCCACCTGGCCCTTGTAAGCGGCAGCCGAAGTGCCAGCCCCTGCGTCATTGATCGTGCAGTAGTAGATGACGAAGTCAGGAGCAATGGTCTTCATCCCAGGCAGGCTGTTCCAGGGATTCGCTGCAGAGGCCAGGTTGGCAGCTCGCGCGCCCCCCCAACCTCCCTGCAGCAGCACAGGGGTTGCGGTCCCATTGAATGCCTCGATGCCCTGCACAAAGGCACTGCCGCTTCCGGTGGGGGTTACCGCGATGTTGTGGCTCCCAGCTGCCACGTTATAGTCTCGGAAGGTCAGGAGCGCAGAGCCGGACGTATTGATTGTGTCCACCAGGACCCCGTCTATCCGAACCTGCAGAGCGTTGTTCAATCCCGTGAACGTGGCATACCACAGACGGAACTTGGTCACGCTGCCTACCGGAGAGTACGTGAGCGGGCCGGCCCCGGGAGCCGCGACCATGAAACTGGCGCCGAAGATGCTAGACACCGCAGCGTCGGGAGCCCAACCACTGCCCAGCGTGATCGCGGGGTTGAAGGTACTGAGGGGTACACCTGCTTCCTTGGTGTTCTGGTCACCGAACCAGCTGGATCGCTGATAGCCAAACAGTTCCGCCAACCTCGCTGGGAACGAGGTCTCAGACGCCCCGGTGAGGCCAAGCGTTCCAGCCCCGCTGCCCACACCTTCCACGTTACTGTCACCGACGACCATCAGCCTGGCCGGATTGCTTGCGCCTCGTGCCTTCGCTGCGTTCCACAGGTCCAGCGGCCCGGGAATTGGCGGATCTGGGAAGGTCTCCCTGCTCACAACCTGCTCACCCCAGACCCTGATTGCACGGAAGTCGCCGGTGATAGGGCCGACTGGGACCTGTTGCCACGTTGCGCAGAAATCGACTGTCCTGAAGATTTCGCCAAGGCTGGTCCCGGCCAGGATGTACTTGGTGTTTGCAGCGAGCGTCCGAACCAAGCCAGCCGTGGGGACGGGTGCTTTTTCCACCCATCCATCGCTCCGATCCCAAACCCGGGTCAGGATCCGGTTGTCTCGGAACACGGCAATCCACCCGTCATGGCTGTACGCCATGTCGACAACCTCAGCGGTCATCGGGTAGGAGATGATTTCATTCACGCCGGACCGTGGCTTCCCAAGGAACTGGCAGCGGAACACCCCATTCTTGGTTCCCCCGAACGCGGTCACTGCCATGTTGCCTACGCCGGCCAACGACACAGGGAAATCAATCGCGGTCGGACCTACCAACGTCCAGCTCGCACCTTGGTCAAAGCTGTACGAAAACGTGAAAGTGTTGTTGTTGCCTCGGTTGTACTGCGCAAGCACCACCTCGTCGCCGAAGATGTCACCGCCTCCGACAAAGCCCTGTGAGAGCACACTGCCGTCGATTGTGTTCAGGCGGTTGTTCTGCCAGTTGTCCGGCGATCCGCTCACGATGTAGCGCCCGGCCAGCGCAAATTTCGAGTTCGTAGGAAGCTCCTGCACGCCCTTGACGTTGAATCCCGGCATGTCGGCGTAGTACGTCGCCTGGAACACGCTTGGGGTGTTTGCACAGGCTATGAGTCCGTTGACCTGCAGCTGCGACACCTCGGTGTTCTCTGCACCGAACACATTGGCCTGAGCCGTGGGGAACGAGTTTGAATCCTCGGCGATCCACAAAGTGCGCCCGAAGGTCAACGCCCACTTCGTGTCGACGAAGTCGGCAACGATCACGCTCCCAGCCCACATAGCACTCCGCCCGCGCGAATCGCTCACCAGCAGCGTCAGCTGGAAGGTCGCGTTATGGTTGATGCCGGCAGCTGCGACGGTGTGGTCCCACTCGAAATCATCGACAAAGAGTGGCTTGTTCTCACGGAAACGGATGCCGTTGCTGCCGATGTTGACCGTCTTCGCAGCTGCAGGCGCCTCGCCGTTCACCGTGGAATCGTAGACAGCGCCCTTGCTGGCTGACATGACCCGGTTTCCTTCCCTGGTCAGCACGACCTCTCCCGCTTCGTCGCGGTACTCCAGCAGCACCGACGCGCCAGCGTTTCCCTCTGAAGATGCGCCCTGGCGGACCTTGCACTTTGCCGAAGTCCGCTGACCGGGGTACACGGAATAGCGCGAGGTGCTGGAAAGCGGTGAAATGCCACCGTTGTTGCTGTACTCGCCCGACCACTGGCCAACGATTGGCCCATAGGTCGAAACCTTCCAGCCGGCACCGCACTCCCAGCCGGTCGGTCCCGACTCGAACCCAGGGTTGGAGATCGGGGCAGCTCCGGCCACATAGGCAGGCCAGGCCAGCACTACCTCCTGCGTGGCCTGATCCACGTAGAGCTGGTAGCCATCAGGCAGCTTGTCGCCATCGATCTGCCGGACCTGGCAAGCACCGACCGCGTTCTTGATCTGCAGGCGCCCCTCATAGGCCTGCGAAGGGAAGGCGTTGCCCAACCTCCCGGCCACATACAGGGCCAGCATACCTTCGCGCTGGTCGAGGTCAGGTCGATCGTAGATGCGCGCGGTCATCAGCCTGCCCTCTGGCCGACCAGGTACACGCGCAGTCCCTTGGCGTTCGCGGTGCCCACCTGGTCCACGTCGATAGTGATCTCGTCACCCTTGGCCAGGAGATTGCCGCCAGCCTCGAACACTGCCGGAATGGCAGCCGTCAGGGTGCTGCGCTCGTTGTTGTCGAAGGTCAGCTTCGTGGAAAGGATGCTGATGCCGTTGCGGTTCACGTCGACGGTCAGCACCACACCAGTGGCCTGCGCCGTCGACAGGGTGGCGTAGATGCCCCCGTTGGCCACGGTGTCGAGCAGCAGCCCGTAGGGCAGGATCAAGCTGTCCTTGCCGGTGCCCGTGGCGATGTTCGTCCCCAGTAGCACGGTACGGTCGACCAGGTCGAAGCACTGCAGGTCGGGCGTTGAAGACACCCGCAGCAGGTCACCGGCAGCCACCCATGCGTCGGCGTCAGGCGCAAGGCAGGTGCCGCTGATGACACAGCCCGGTGCACGGGTCTTGGCCTGGAAGCTCGGCGGGATCGTGATCGGGCCTCCGCCTTCCACAACGAGGATCACCTGGCCAGCGCCCACCTGCAGCACCGAGAAGAACTGGCCTTCCTTCCAGTCCGCACTGCCACCCGTGTTCGCCCGGATGGTCAGAGTGATCGGCGTGGCCGAGTTGGCGAGGATCAGGGTGTTGTGCATGTCGCCGGCCAGCATGGTGCTGCCGGTGACGCTCACGATCCGTGGCGCAACCGTGTAGACCGGGGGTTGGCCGATCCACGGGCGGGCGTAGCCGCGCAGGGTCGTGAAGCCCCGCACGCCGTCGCCGAGCGGCGGATTGAAGCGAATGGCCGGCGGCGCCCCTTCAGTGCCCGGGACGATCATGAACTCGCCGACGCCGTTGGCGTCGACCGGCCTGGACACCTTGTAATTGCCCGCGCCCGCGGTGATCTCGGCGGCGGTGTCATAGAACAGCGGATCCAGAACGTCTGCGCCTGTCAGGGGGAAGTCGGTCACCTCTCCGTCACCGGTGAAAGTCCACAGCTTGGGCGTAACACCGACCGTCCCACCGCCGTTCTGGATGCCCTCGATCATTGCCAGCAGCGTCCGCAGATTGACTGCGTCTCCGTCCAGGCTTGCGTCGCCCACGTTGATGATGCGGCTGCCCTTCGCATCCCACACGAATTCGCCGGTGTCAGGGTCCTGCACCAGCTGCATGCCGCTATCCATCAGCTGCTGCAGTTGCATCACACGGTAGTCGAAGGCGTCTTCGTGGATCTCCGGGAGGAAAGCACCCTGGTTGGTAATGTCGGCTGGCTGATCGAGCGGCACCGTACGCAGGATCAAGATGTCCAGGTTCAAGGCAGGCGCAGTGTTGAAGGTGATCGTGCTGGCGTTCGCCCGCAGCCCGGTCACGGTGTACTGAGCTGGCGGCACAAGCTGATAGACCGGGTGCGTGCCAGTGAACACCTGGATGTGGCTCGACAGGAACGCCCTCGGCCCGTTGAACGCGGTGGCGACGCCGTTCCCCACGTAGGTTTTGCGGCGGTCATTGGCGGAAATGGTCATGGGTGCATCGGCTCCAGAAAGAAGAAGCCCCGCATCTGCGGGGCTGGGCGTGGTCGATTACTGCTGGTCCTTGGGTCGGCGGTACATGAGGTATGCGGCCGCCTCCGCGGGGTTGTCCGGGGTGTACTGGCCGGTACCGACGTCGTAGAGGTATTCGCCGGTGGTCAGCATCTGATTGCTGGGAATGCCGGTCAGCGGGCCGGCAGCGCGCACGCCGGTCTTGATCAGCTTCTCGGTGTCCGGATCCTCGTCGTCCTCGATCCAGTCCCTGCCTTCATCCCATGCGGCTTTGCCGAACTTTGCCAAGGCAATGCCCGCATCGGCGATGGGATTCGGGCGCCCCGTGCTGGGCTTGCCCTCGATCGAGGCATCGATCGCGCCAGCCACGTCTCGTAGAACTGGGAACGTCTGGAACGGGAACAGCAAGGTCTTCCGGGCGAGCCAAGCGCTCCAGTCATCCCATCCCTTCTCGTCGTCATCGCCACCGTCGGGGCCACGCATCATCAGCAGTTCGAACACCGCGTTGGACAACACGCCAGCCGACAGCCAGGTGCCCAGCGCTCGGGCCGGGGACTGCACGCGTCCCAGGTACAGGCCGCGCAGACCCGATTCCTGCAGCCGGTTGTTCATGATGATCATCGGGCCAATGAACATGCGCACCCACTTGTATTTGGGATCTCGCTCTGCGGCACTGAGATCCTTCGGGGCGCCTGCCTGCTGCGTAGCGCGGATCGACTTGTCCGCTAGGCGTACAGCCTCGTCGACGCCGGCGCCCTGCGCCTGCGCCTGCTGGTAGCGGCCCAACCAGATGGCTCGCTCGGCCAGCGGCACCGTCCAGCGGTGGACCTCCATGGCCATCTTCATGGCCGCCGCGCGGATGCCGCGCTTTCCCGACAGCTTGCCCAGCACCACCTGATAGGACGAATCCAGCGAGTTGGAGCGTTCCTCCATGAAGGGCGACAGCGAGTGGATCATCTCCGTCATCTTGCCCGGGCTGCGGTAGTACGCCGCATAGCCGGTGGCGAGGTACTTCGTGTCAACGCGCGCCGCCGCCTGGATCGGCGCCACAACTGTGTTGGCAAATACCAGCGGCAGTCTGAAGCCCAGCGCGGCTACAGCCGTGTTGGTCAGAACCGCGTCGCCGATCTTCTCGAACACACTGGAACCTGGCTCAGACACTGAAGCGCCCCGCACGGCATTCCCAACGCTGCCATGCAGCGCTTGGTACGCTCCAACCGACAGCCGCTGCTGGATCAGGTTCTTCAGCTCCTGATCTTCCAACACCCGCAGCGCCTGCTTCACGTAGCCACGGTGCGAGACGTCGGTGATCACGTCATTCAAGTGCCGCGACAGCACGCGGTGGTAGTCCAACAGCATCGGCGCTGCGTACTCGGTGCGCTCTTTCGTGTGGCCCTTGCTGGTCATGGCACGGCTGAAGGTGCCGCCCATGATCTGTTCCTCCGCTGCGCGCGCTTGCTTGACGCCGCCGGCTCCCGCCCGGGGGTCGTACACCGCCGGGTAGTAGCCGCCGCGCAGGCTGACCATCGAGCCATCGGCCGCGGTGAAGATCAGCGGCATCGGCTCGACCTGCTCGGGTGCAACGCCCGACAGCCGGCGCTGCTGCTCCACGATGTCCGGCCACAGGCTGTTCACCGCGTCCCAGATGCCCTGCACCATCTGTGCGTCCGCCGGCGTGAGGTGGCCCAGCATTTCCGCGATGTTCTGCGGAGTGACCTGGACCACCTCGGCGTTCTTGCCGATGAACCCGCCGCGCATCAGCTTGTCGCGGTTGCCGGCATTGCCCATGTTCAGTGCCACGGCCACGATCGTGTTTTTCGACAGAGCGCGCCCCAGGCTCGGCACGTAGACCAGTCGGTTCAGGTCCGCCCGCTGTGCCGGGGTCAGGGCCTTCATGGTCTGCTCCAGCATGCCGCCGACGCGGTTGCGCAGCTCAATTCGCTGCTGCTGCGCTGCCTCTGCCTGGTTCCACAGGAAGTCGTGCCACGGGCCGGTCTCGCCACCGTCCAGCCACTCGACCACGGTCTCCGGGCGCAGTACCCAGTCCATCAGGCCGGTGTAGGTCGCGCCCACCTTCTGCATCGCGGTCAGGTCCGCATCGGAGAGCGGCAGCGGCTTTCCTTCAGCGATCGCACCACGAATGGCGCCGGCCAGCTCGGCCTGTGCGCTCTCCCAGTCACGCTGGTCCTTGTTGCTCAGCAGCTTGTTCTTCAGTTTGGCCAGACGCGCGATGTTGGTCACCGCGTCGTGCAGCTCGCGGAACTCGGTAATCGGCAGGTCGGCGTAGTTCGTTACGCTTTCCGCCTCGACCCGGGCCAGCAGCGCGTCGCTTACGGCGGTCAGATCGTCCTCGGCCTGGCGAGCTTCGACCCACTGCCGCAGGCTTTGGCGGCGCGCAACGGCCCGGCCGGACACGTCGCGGAACTCGTAGGTATCGGCGATGGTGTCCATCGCTTCCAGGTAGTCGGCGCCGGCCTTGCCCAGCCGCTCGCGGGCCTGCGGCGTCATCTGCCGACGGATGTAGCCGACCTTCGACTCGACCTCCTGCTGCACCGCACGGGCCTCAGCGAACAGCACAGCGTTCAGGGCCTGCTGCCGCTTCGTCTGCAGCGCGTCGGCATACTTGCCCGCGGCCGCCGCCTGCGCCGCCGCGCGCGCAGCCTTGCGCTCAGCGACCAGGTACTCATTGGGCCGGATCTGGCGCGCAGTCTTCTCGGCCAGCACGGCCTGCGCCACGGCCTTCAACTCGCGTCGGTTCGGCCGCGGCTCCTTGGCCAGGTCGGCCAGCACGCCCAGCTCGCGCTCCAGCAGCTGGATCTTGCGACTGCCATGCACGGCGTCCAACGCTCGCTGCGGCAGCGTGCCGTCGGTCATGGGCTCGCCGTGCCGGGCCTGCATGCGCGCATCTGCCTCCGCGCTCACACCCGCCAGGGTCTGCCGTACCGTCCACAGTCCCTGCACCAGCTCGTCGGCGGAGCTGAAGCCCAGCAGGGTGGCCGCCTCTTCGGGATGGGTGCCGCCCTTGCGGGCGTAGACCCGGCCCATCTTGTCGAGCAGGCCGTCGCCGTAGGTCGCCGCCAGCACGGCGCGGTCCAGCTTCAGGCCCTGCAGCTGCTCGGGCACCGGCTCGCCGCCCGCCTCCTTCCGCCCTGTCAGCACGCGGTAGGCGCGCACGATCGGCGTGGCCTCGACCTCCGCCTCGACCTCGTCGCGGATGGTGGCCAGCTCGTCCTTCCACCAGCGCTCGCGCGCCCGTGCATCCGCCTCCTGCAGCTGCGCCATCAGGTCGGCCTCAGCTTGCTCACGCGCCGCCGCGACCTGCTGCTGGTAGTCAGCGAACTGGCGCTCGGTCATGCCCAGCGCCTGCGCTTCGGCCAGGTCTCGCGCGATCGGCTCGAACCCCACCCGGACCTGTGCCGCTTCGATCTCTTCCTGGCTGGCCAGCATGCGGTCGAACACGCCGCGCACTTCGTCGGTCAGCTCCACATCGAGATTCCGCAGGCTGCGGTAAACCCCGAGAATCCACTGCTTGAACTGGCTGAACACCGATTGCAGCTCCGGCGTCGGCGCCCTGCCCTCGCCTAGGTAGGCCTCAAAGCCGCGGGCGAACTGTTCGTGCTGATCGACGCCGATCTGGTCAGCAGACTCGACGCCGAACCACTTCAGCAGGGCATCCAGATCGGAGCGGATCTGCGGCGAGGCGTCCTCCGCCGTGGCTAGGTCGCGGTAGACCTCCAGGAAGAAGTGCCCGGATTCGTGCAGGAACGTGGATAGGTCGGCGCCCTTGAACAGGCTGATCTGCATGGCACGATCGGGCCCGATCTGAATCTGACCACGCGGTGCGGCGCCGCCTTGGAACAGGATGTCGCCGGCCAGCACCTCGCGCGCAGCGGCGTCCGGCAGCGCCACGCTCCAGGTCTGCCGCTGCCCTTCGATCGGGTCGTCTTGCACGATCTCGCCGCCGGTGCGTTCTGCTTCCGTGCGCGCTTGGTCCAAGGTCAGGAAGTCGCGGGCCTGGCCCTGCTCGTCGGCCAGAAACCACTGGCCCGCGCGCTGAACATAGGCGCTGCCCTCGCGCTCGATGGTCTGCTGCCCACGGCCATCGGTGGCCACCTGCGGCCGGCCGAACAGGCTGCGCAGGGCATCCATCCCACGCTGCATCAGGGTGCGCGGTTGGGACTCTGCGCCCTCTGCCGGCGCCTCGGCCGCATCGATGCCGGCCGCATAGCGCTCGTACAGCGCCACCGGATCCTGCCCGGTGACCTCGCCCAGCCGGCCGAACATGGCTCCCCACAGCTGCGCCTGGCTCTCGGCCTGCGCCGCGGTATACCGCTCGGTGCCAACCAGCTGCGCCATGACCGACTGTTGCACTTGCGCGCGGGCATTCGCTGCCGTGGCATCCGGCGCCGGCGCGTCCAGCGGCACTCCCAGCTCGCGAGCCATGGCGTCGATGTCGAGCGTTTCCAGCTCCGCCGGCGACAACCCCTCTGCGGTCGTGCGAGCGTTGCGCAGGATCTCGTCGCGGTTCGGCAGCCGCGGGACAGCAGCCATCCACTCGGCCATTGGGATCACGACCTGACCGGTCGCCAGCTGCTCGGCCAGCGCCGACTCGCCGCCAACCATGTCCTGCAGCACCTGCGGTGCGGACTGGAACAGCGTCTGCGCCTGGTCAGCGTCCAGATACACGCGCGCGTCTTCGCCGGCCACCTGCGCCGTCAGCGCCTTCATGTCCTCCGGCGAGCGCTCCCCCAGTTTCAGCTCGCCGGCAAGCTCGGTGGCAGCGCGCAGCCGGTCGTTGCTCTGGCCCGACTGCATCACCTGG
Source organism: Stenotrophomonas raiganjensis (SeqCode) (assembly GCF_030658505.1). Taxonomy (GTDB): domain Bacteria; phylum Pseudomonadota; class Gammaproteobacteria; order Xanthomonadales; family Xanthomonadaceae; genus Stenotrophomonas. The sequence goes on from NZ_JAUTXR010000125.1 coordinate 20,491, forward strand.
TCCAGGCGCTCGTTGATCCACCGCACCTGCCCGGACGCGCGCGCAGCGCGGTAGTTGGCGTGCACCTCGACCGCACCGGTGGGGACCTCGGCCAGGCCCTCCATGATGATGTCGCCCCACTTCAGGCGTTCCTCGGTCAGCAGCTGCGCCGTGGCCTCGCCGGCCGCTCCGCCACCCAGCTGGACGCCGGCCTCGGCGCCGGTGCGCAGGATCGCCGAGGACGCGCTGCGTCGGGCGTTGTTGATGAAGTGGCCCGCCACGCCGGCAGTCAGCGCGTCGAACACGCCGATCGCCACGCCGCGCTTGGCCGCCTTGTCGCGCGCGGCGGCCATCTTCTGCGGATCGCGCAGGAACTGGCCTACCGCATAGGCGTCGGTCGGGTCGACCTTCGCGTCCTGCATGGCGTCGGCGATACTGGCGCCGAACTCGGTCAGCCCCGAGCCGGTACCGGCCGAGGCCGCGGTCACCACGCGGCTACCGCCGCCCGTGGCCGCCGTCAGCGCCAGGCCCGGGGCGCCCATGCCGATCGACTGCCCCAGGGTGACCGCAATCGCGCCCAGCGTGTCGGTGCCGCCGCCGGCCAGCTCGCGCACGGCACCGCCGAAGCTGCCGGCGTTGTTCGCACGGTCGAACGCCTGGAACCCACGGTCGGTGCTCGCGCTGGTCACATCCGCGGCCTGCGCGCGGCGCTCCTGGTCTGCACGTAGTGCCGCTTCCTCCGCCGAGCGATCCGTGGTCATGCGGCCGGTCGCTGGATCCATCACAGCCGGGCCATCAGGCAGCAGGGACAGTGCATTGGCCTTGCCGCGCTGCCAGCCGCTGACGATGCCGCCGATGACCTGCTCCAGAATGTTCGGCTCTGCAGTCGCGCGGGCCTCGCCGGTCACCAGCGAGTTGGCATAGGTGGCCAGCTTCGGGGCCTCATCGCTGGCCAGCGCCATGCGGCGCGGATCGCTGAGGAAATCGCCTACGTGGGGCGACGCGCGGCCGGCGTCGTCGATCTCCTGCCGGCGCGCGTCCTGCTCGTAGTCGGCGAGGTTCGCCGCCACGACGCCGAAGGGCTGGCCAAGCTGGTCCGACAGCTGGTTCGCGCGCGCGGCTTCTTCTGGCTTCTGGCGGGTGCCGGTGTAGGCACTGCGCAGGGTCACCCGCCGGTTGCTCTCGATCTCATCCGACAGTTCGTCGAAGCCTTCCAGCACGTTTTCGATCACTTCTTGGCTCCTTGGCTCTTGCGGGCGAGGTACTGCGTAACCCAGGCATCGGTCGGCGGTCGGCCGTACTTGTCGGTGTATGCGCCCCGCACCGCGTCGCGGTCTGCCTGGCTGACCTGCAGGTCAAACTGTGCGGCGCTGCTGTAGAGACCCACTTTCACCTTCGGGTTGTTCTTGAACTTGCCGTCCTTCTCTTGGATCGCGCCGAGACGGCCGGCCTGCAGGTTCTGGGCGAACTGCTTGGCCGTCGCCGACAGCAGCACGTCCGCCTGCTCAGGCGTCGGCTTCTTTCCGGTGGACTGCACGAACGCCGTCTGGGCGTTCTGGTAGGCGATGCGGAACTCACCTCGCAGGGCGTCGCGCGGAGCGTTCTTGCCCTGCGACCCGCTACCCGATACATCCGTGTCCTTGCCGAACCCGAGCATCTGGAACCCGCGTTCCAGGCGCTCGTTGTCGGTCATCCAGTCGGCGCGCTTCGACGGGTCGTTCGCCTTCGTCTGGTCTTCAGCCAATGACTTCAGGGTCTTGCCGCTGAGCTTGTCGGCGTACTGGCCGAGCGGAAGCTTGGCGAACTCGGTGGGCTGCAGCGCTTGCATGCGCTGGATGGTCTCCAGTGTCGCGGGATCGTCCTGGACCACAGCGCCTTCGGCGACGAGCTTCCGGTAACGGTTGATCGACTCGGACAGGCTGGAATCCTTACCAACCAGCGCCAGCTCGGCCGGAGCCAGAACCTGTGACAGCGGCACGCTCGCGCCGGCGGCAGCCACCTTGTCGTAGATGGACATGGCCGCGGCCTTCTTCGCCTGCTCGAGCTTGTCCTTGCGCTGCGCGTAGATGTCGCGCAGGTAGCCCTCGGCAGCAGAGCGCTGGTCCGGCGGCATCGTGCGCGGGATCGCAGCAATGGCATCGGCCAGCGTCGAGGGTGCGGCAGTTGCAGCGACAGCGACCGGCGCTCCAGATGTTGCGCCCTGCCCCATGGATGACGCCCACCGCGCAGAGCGCCCCATGACCTGCCGCACGTACAGGGCGGTCTTCGGGTTCTGCGCCGAGCGGCCGCGGTTCACCACCGCATCGGCCCCACCCTCTCCAGCGAAATGAGCGGCAATGGCGAACGCCCGGCCGCCCTTGGCCAGCCGTTCCTTGTACTCACGAGCTGCGCGCCGGGCAGACGCTGCAGCGTCCTTGCGGTCGATGCCGCCAGCGCTGGTGGCGCGGTACTGGAACAGGCCGGTGGCCTGGTCGCCGTCGTCCAGCACTTCAGGGTTGACGGCGTCAGCGCGGAATCCCGATTCCTGTTCGGCCAGCGCATACAGATCCGCGCGACCTGCTGCGTCCAGCCCCTCGGCCTTCGCGGCATCATCGATCGCCTTGGCGATTGCTGCAGAGGGTGTGCCCCTTGCCGCTGGCGCCGGCAACGGTTCGACCGCACCGCGGCCATCGGCCAGCGACTGGGCCAGTTCATAGGCCGCGCGGTCCTTCACCACCGGGTACAGCGTGCGCTCGATCTGCGCGCGGTCCTCCGGCGTCATCTGGTCCGCGTAGCGGTGGTAGTAGTCCTCTGCCGCAAACGGGTCACGGGTAGCCATCGCCGCAGCCGTCTGCTTGCGCACGGACGATACGATGCCGCGCTCGCTGGCCTTGATCGCTTCCGCGCCCATGCCCTGCGTCTGGTAGGCAGCGCTGGCGATGCCGACGGCCTCCTGCAGGCGGACGTCCGCCAGGCCGAAGTCGCCCGCCATGCCGGCGCTGACGGCGTCCTGGCCGATGTTGTCGATCGTCGCCTTGCGCTCGTTGGCCTCATAGGCGCTGTACTCGCGATCGGCGTAACTGTTGAGGCGGCCCTGGATGGAGTCGCGGAACGAGAACGACACCTGGTCAAATCGCTGCTGCTGTTCCGGCGACAGCCGGCTGCGGATTGCCGACACCCGCTGGTCGAGGTCGCCCAGCAGCGCGTCGTGCGCCTGCAGCGCGTTCTTACCCTGGTACTTGGCGATGCCGTCGGCGTTGGCTGGGTTGAAGGTGGCGCCCTCCCAGTCCGAAAGCTCGCGGCGTGCCTCCATGACCGCAGTCAGGTCGGCGCGCTGCTTCTGCTGCTGGAACAGGTCGGCCGCCGCCTGGCCAACGGCACCTGCGGTACGGCTGAGCGGCGACAGGTCGACCTGGGCGGTGTTGCGAACCTGCGGACCCAGCTGGGCCTCGACCTGCGGGCCGCTGGTGCGGGGGATCAGGGTCGCCATGTCACAGCCCCCAGCCGCGCGAGATGCGCGCGTTGTTGCGCACGGTGATGCTGTTGGCCTGAGACGACAGGTTCCCACCGCCGCCAGCCACGCCCGCCCGGCTCATGCCACCAATGCCCATACTCGCGGCGCTGGCGAGCGATCCCAGGATCGTGCCGGTCGCCTGAGCGTTGCCGCTCCAGCGGGCCAGCTCGCCCTGGGTGCGCTGGTTCTGGGCCTGTGCGTTGAAGCCCCAGGCCTGCCGCGCAGCGTTCATGCGGATGGTCTGCTGATCGACCTCACCGAACATTGCGGTCTCGCCGAGGATCTCCGCCGGCGTGCCAAGCGTCGGGTCGATGTTGTTGGCAGCGATCGCGGCGCGCTGCTGGCCGAGCGCAATGCGCGTGCGCCAGGACTGCTGCTCCATCTCGCGGGTGGCCAGGGCGTTGCTGGCGTCGGCGTCCTGCTGCGCCAGCATCGCGTTGTTCTCGGCGATCTGCGCGTTGGCCTTGCCCTGCTTCTGCTGCTGATCAGCCTGGTATGCACCGGTTACAACGGTGGCCGCCAGAAGGGCGATTGCGGGATTGCACACGTTATGCGCTCCAGTAGAACGGAAGGAAAGGGGCGCTGTCCGGTCCGACCGGCACCGGCGCGAGGAAGTGGAAGCCCAGCCAATGCAGCCAGCGCTGCGCGGCCTCGTTGCGCTGGTCGACGACGTTGAACAGCATCGAAGGGAATGCCTGCTGCATTCGGTGCAGGGCCGGGCGAGACAGGCGCAGCAGTTCCTTCTGGACCGACAGCGGGTTGAGCCCCGTCGAGCCGACCATCCAGGGCGTACCAATGCCGCCGAGGATCGAGTAAGGGGTGGCCCCGAACATGCACACCGGCACGTCGCGCACCATCGCAGTCCATGCCTCAGCGCTGCCCGCCAGGCCACGCTGCAGGGCCTCCGCCGGCGTGGTGTGGGCGCATGCCCACAGCTCGACTACGTCTGCGGGCCGTGCCGCAGCCGCGATCATTTCAATGTGTCCAGCCTCGGCCGGTACCAGTTCTGCGGTGACCTTCATTCGGACGCCACCACCTGGGGCATCAGAGAAAGGATCTCCATCGGAAGCGGGTCGTCGCTCACGATGTGGAAATGACCGCTGTCCACGCCCCACCGGCAGGACATGTTCTTGCGCAGGACGCCCGTGTACGGGGCCGTGGGCTCGTCGTAGTCCTCAAAATCACGTTGCGCGATAGGGTCCAGCGTGTCCAGCGTGGTGCCGACGTAGACGCCGCGGGTGTTGCGTACCAGTAGCGCGACTTCGAAGGCGAGCTTCTTCATCGGGCGCAGCGGGTCGCCGCCATTGGCGTTGACCTCCAGCGTCTCGATGTGGGCGGTGTAAGGCAGGCCGATGTGCACCACGCCGCCCGGGCGCTGCAGCTGCACCTTGCCGTCGACCACCAGCAGGTCCTTCTGCACGTTGCCATCGACCAGGGCCACCACGGTCTTGCCCTCCAGGTGGCCCATGCCGGCGATCGTCGAGCGCTGATAAGTCCAGTCCTGCACAGCGACGCCGCGCAGCGCCAGCGGCACCGAGCCGATCGATTCCACCGTCGCTACCGTGGGCGACACATACGCCACTACCCGCACGCGGACGTGCTCGTCGCCAATTGCCAGCCGCAGGATGTTCCCCACGTCGCCTGCCCCGCTGAAGATCGCGGCGCCGGTGGTGGCGGTGATCACGGAACCCTCGTTCCACCCATCCGTGCTAGTCAGGGTCATGGGCGAGCCGTTCGGGCGCCGGCCGTCGTAGGTCAGGAGGCTATCGGCGTACTTCCAGTCGAGCGGATCGTCGTACCGGGTCGGGGCCATCTGCTCCACGTACTGGACCCATTCGCCGTTGATGAAGCGACGCACCAGCAGGTAGACCTCGGTTTCGATCTCGCCCGGCAGGCAGCACACGTCCAGCACCTGGCCATCGGTTTCGTGCGGATGCCAGCCGGTGACCTCCTGCTCGGGCATGTACGTGCAGCCGATCAGCACGCCATCGGTGCGCGGCATCCACAGGATCGGCCAAGGCGCGGTGCTGTACTCGATCCCGCGGAAGGTATAGCCCTGCACCAGGTGATCTGCCCAGATGCTGATCTCGTTGCCGCGGAAGCCGTCCTTCTCGAACTGATAGGCCAGATCGCGCACGCGCTGACCCTGTGCCTGCAGGAACACCGCCGACTCGCCCAACACGCGGGCCTGCAGGTCGCCGGTGCCATAGGCCGACTGCGGTTTGATCCCGATGGTGCTGGGCGTCACCACCGAGTCCTGGCCGCCGGTGACCTTCCACTCTCCGCCGGTCGTCAGCACCAGCAGGCTGTCCAGTGGAACCAGGTCGCGGATCGCATTCACCTGGCGCGCGTTGATCGTGAACGACACCGCGTCGCTGTCGACAATCGGCGAGCTGCGCCCGAAGTTGGGATAGTCGCCGATGTTGGACGCCCACACCGTCTGCGGGTCGCCGGGGCTGCCGGCGAACCACAGGCGGTCGCCGAAGAACTCAACCTCACCGGGATAGCCGTAGCGGTAGGACCAGGCACCCACGGCCCACACGTCGGTGCCGCCATAGGCCCCCGCGGCGTACTGGGTCACCACGATATTGTCAGTGCCAGTCGGCGGCGCCTCGTAGAAGTTGATCAGGTCCGCGCCGGGATCAATCGTCCAGCCCTGCGCCATCACTGCACCTCCTGCGCGACGTTGCCGCCGCGGCCGATGCCACCACCGCTGGTGCCGCCGGTGCCACTGCCGCCCGGGTAATACGGATTCGACTGCACCGGCACGCCGTCGATCTTGACCTGGTAGTCCAGGTAGCTGCTGCTGGTCGCGCCAGGGATGGAGAACTGTTTCGTGGTGCCGTCGCCGCTGAAGGTCCACGGACCTGCCACCGGCGGCGGTGCGTTGCCCACGATGCTGTCGGGGATCCGCTCGATCACCGTGGCGGTGACCTCGAACGGGCTGGTAAAGGCGGTGATTTTCATGATCCCGAACCCGCCGTGCACGTATTCCCATTCGACCCCGACGGCGTAGTCGTTGACGTTGTCGAACTTCACGTCCTGCGGGCCGTCGAACGCTCGGCCGCTGTCGTGCACGGGGCGCACGCTGCCGCAGACGTAGTACGGCGTTCCTTCCAGTCCGGTCACCACGGGGACGCTCACGCAGCGGTAGACCTTCTGGTCGCTCCGGCGGAGGGCACCCAGCGGCACGTTCTTCTCCGCCGCCACCCAAGGCTTCACCGAGCGCAGTTCCTTTTCCTCGGCATACAGCAGCGAGCCGACCATTTCTGCGGTGAACGTCGGCACGTTGGTGGTCACCGTCACCACGCCTTGGGTGCCGGACACGGCCAGCAGCGCAGCCTCGTCGTTGTTGAACGGGCGGAACGGTCCACGCCGGTATTCGAAGTCGCGCAGCTCGAACTGATCCACGGCCAGGCGGCGCAGCTCCTTTTGCGGAATCCACGGGTGCACCAGGAACAGCACATCCGCCGACTGCGTGTGCCGCACCTTGTAGATGTCCTCGCCGGTGTAAGGCGTGGCCACCTCGACGATGCCCCCTGCCCCATTGCGCAGCAGCGCGCCGTCGACCCAGAAACGCATGTAGCCGTCGCCCATCTCGATCGCGTACTTGACCGTTGTCGAGTAGATGAACGGGATGAAGCGGGTGGCACGGTCGTTGTGCTTGGTGCCGCCGCGGAACAGGTAGCCCGGCCGCTTCTCTCCCCCGCCGGTGGGCTTGGTGATGACGTTCAGACACCGCTTCAGGCTGATGGCGTACCGCACCATGTCGACGCGGCCCTGGAGCCCGGGCGAAAGCTCGCCGCCGGACATGCTCGGTTGCAGCAGACGTGCCATGGTCAGGCCCTCGCCATCTGGGCCATGGACGGCTGGCGCTCGTCCTCGTCGGCCTCGTTGAAGTCATGCGCCGCGGCCTGGCTGAGCGCGAGCTGGTAGAGCTGCTTCAGGCCGGATTTGTTGGAGAACCCATTGGCACCGATGATCGTCGGCGCGCCCTCCTCAGCCAACTTGCAGGCCAGCGCGTCGACGAAGTGAGCCGGGTAGCGCTCCGGGTCTTCCACGCGCGCGACGTAGATCAGATAGGCCTCGGCCCGATCGCACAGCAGCGACGTGCCGTCCGTGCCCATCGCCTGCTCGAATTGGATGCCATGGCACCGGCGGAACTGCGGCTCGCACCAGCGCGACAGGCGGCGGCCAGCGCGCATGCCCTGGTCGTCGGTGATGGCCAGCACGGTGATGCAATCCGCCGGACGGGCGTAGCGGATCTCCCAACCCGGCATCGGTGCCTCAGCGGCGACGGCCAGGCGCTGGGCCTTCATCGCCCACGGCCACAGCCGGTCGGCCAGCACCAAATCGCGCATCGGCTCCCACAGGCGCGAGAATACGCGCGCCTCCTTGGAGCGCTCGGTGAGCGAGGTGATCGTGATGTCCTGGGCCAGCTTGCCCAAGGCCAGGTTGCAGATTTCAACTTGGGAGGTCATGGCTCACCCAGAAAGAAGAAGGCCGCCCGAAGGCGGCCTTGTGTTGCCAGTGGTGCGATCAGGACGCCGGGGTGGCCGGCTTGCCGTCTGCGTACACGCGCCAGATGCTCGGGTCGAGCGTCAGATACGCGTTGAAGGCACCAGCCGTCAGCGGTCCGGTCGCCACCGTGTAGCGCACGCCCAGATACTGCTTGTAGTCGCCCGCCGGCAGCGGCACGACCGCCAGAACCGCACCGGCGGTCATGTCGGCCAGTGCCAGGGCGCCGGTGGCGTAGTGCACCTTCGGGTTGGTGGACAGAGCGGCGTTGTCGGCCGACTCCAGGGACGCGACGACGGTGGCAGCGCCTGCCGCTGCTGCAGCCTGGGTGGCGACGATCACCAGATAGGTAATCGCCGGAGCGCCCAAGTTTTCGGTGGCATTCGGCGCAAGGCCGGTGCCCTTCAGGTTCATCACGTTGGTCGAAATGGCGGTCGCGGTGACCGCCTGCGCCGAGGAGAACTCGGCGCGTGCGTCAATGTGGGACATGGATCTTGCTCCAGGTTTGTGGGTTTTCTTTCGGCACCCGCCGAAGCGGGGTCGGTCAGTTACGCGACGGCGGATTCGTCCCAGGCGAGCGCGTCGCTGACGCGGATCGGGATGCCACGGAAGGTGTTCACCGGCTGGCCGTTCAGTTCGGTCTGCTTCAGGGCCAGGATGCGGCGGTTGTTGGCCTGGATGTCCAGCCACTCGTAAATGTCGCGGTTGACGTAGATCACCGTGTTCAAGCTCTCCAGGCGCTCGATGCGGTGCGTCGCCTTGATCAGCTCGTTGATCAGCACCAGCTCGGTGTTCGGCTCGGGATCGACCTTCAGATTGCTGACCTTGATGTTCGCCACGCGCGCGATGCAACGCGGGTCCTCAACCGCCAGGCCAGCCTGCAGCGCAAACCAGTCGCGGTAGGCCGGGTACTTGCCGCCGTTGCCGTCGTCGACCAGCTCGTCGCCGTAATCGGTGTGCTGGATGCCGGCCTTGGTGCCCTTGGCGTAGATGCCATACACCGAGTCATCGCCCCAGCCAACGACCCAGATCGAGGTCAGGTTGCTGCCAGTGCCCGACAGCTTGATGATCTGGCGCGACAGGTCACCGGTGGCGTCGGCGTAGCGCTCCTTCAGGCCCACGAATCCGGCCGACTGGATCTTGGAGCCATTGAAGAACTGCGACTCGAAGCTCTGGCCGATCGCCTCGATGTGGCGGCCGTTCTTCTTCACGCGGAAGTCGGAGACGTTGGTCGACAGCTCAGCCAGCACCTTGTCGACCTGGCCCAGCGACGCGAACTCGGCAGTGGCTTCGGTGATGTCGGCGGCCTTACCGGTCGACGGCTTCACACCAGCGTTGAGCTTGCGCAGAACGGCCTCGGGAAGCTGCGTTTCGACGCCGATGCGATGACCGTTCGTGGTGTTGGCTTCAACCCACGGGATGTCCTGGAAGACCGGCTTGCGCTTGGTCAGGATCTCTGCGATCGGCAGCGGCTTGCCGTCCTGGGTGTAGCGGGTGGAGATGTCGGTGATGTTCGGAACATCACGGGTCAGAGTTGCCATTGTTCAGTCCTCTGGATACGAAAAAGCCGCCAATCGGCGGCCGTGGGATGGGTTGTTGTGTTGGCTCAGTCGCGCTGGCGTGCGGCCGGGCGGTCGGCGTACTGGTACATGCGGTCACCGGTGCTCTGCGTGCCACTGGTGGTGGTACCGCCCAGACCGTCCACCTTGCTGTCGCGAAGGAACTCGCCGAAGAAGGCGAACGCCTTGATCATGGTCGGGTGGTTGCCCCAGCCCAGTTCGTTGAACGCCTTGGTCAGCTCGGGGTCGTTGATGGCCTTTACCGCGGTGGTGGCCAGGCCGACAGTTTCGTCGTACTTGGCGCCCAGCTGCTGCTTGGCATCCACGCCCCACTGCTCCAGCTGCTGCAGGCGCTGAGCCTCCACGGCTTGCTGCAGTGCCGCCGCGTCCTGCCCGGCCATCTGGGTATACAGGTCCACGGCCTCCTGGGCCTGTTCCTGCGTCCAACCCTTGGCCTTGAAGAACTCGGTGGCCTGCCCGAGGCGGTCGCCTTCGAGGGTGAATCCCTCCGGCACCTTGAACGCCTCGTACTGCTCCGGTGCGCCATCGCTGGTGTCGCCCTTGGACTTGCCGGCCTCGCCGCCTTCGTCCTTGGTGTCCGTGCTGGTGGTGCCCTTCGCATCACCTCCGTTCCCCGTACCCTCGGTTGCCGGCTGGCCACTGCCGCCGGTGACCTGCTGTTCCGTGGTGCTGGTGGTGGTCTTGCCCTCGCCTTCGCCAGAATTTTGGGTGCTGGTCTCGGTGGCGGTTTCAGTCGACATGTTCACTTTCCTCGGGTTGCTGCAGCTGCGACTGCAGCCGCTTCAGTGCACTGTTGGCCTCGGCGCGCATTTGAGCTTCGCGCTCCGGGCAGCTGTCACGGACGACGCTCAGCCACCACTGGCCGGCCTCCTGACGTCCGATTTTTCGGGACTGCGCCATCGCGTTGGTGTTGAACGCGCTGTCATCCACATCCATGGCCTGAATGAACAGCCACACCAGCCGGCGCCCGGCTGGATCGGCCAGCACTGCCCGCGCGTCCTCGCGCAGCTGGCTGTCCTGCAGGTCGGCGATGCGCTCGGCCACACGGCGCTGCTCTTCCTCCCGTGGGTCCATGCCGGGGCGCTTCATGCGGCACCCTGCATGGCGTCAATCAGCGCCTGGGCCGCCGAGCCTTCCTCGGGCACGGTGTCGCTGGCCGTCTTCAGCGCCTGCGCGGCGTCCTTCATGGGCTGGGCAGACGCTGCCAGCTGCTGCTGGCGCTGCTGCTGGGCGCGATCGGCACGAATGCTGGCCACGGCATCGTCGCTGCGGATGATCGAAGCAGGACCGCCGACCGCAGTGGTGTATTCGTCGACTACCTGGTCCGCGTCCAGCTTGTCCATCACCGATGGATCGCCGGTTGCCTGGGCGACGCCGGCAACGAACTGCACCGTGCGCTCGATGGAGCCGACTGCTGCGGCCTTGGCCGCCTGCGCCAGGATGCTGGTGTACTCGATCTTCAGGGGAAGGTCCGCCAGCACCTGCGGCGGGTCCGGGATGCGGCCGGCGCGTTCCAGAAGGCGGAACACGCGGACGATCACCGGGTCGAGAACTTCGTCCGTGATCGACTCCAGCGTGGGGGCCAGCACGGCAGCCTTCTCTTCCTTTCGGGTGGCGATCTCGGTGGCCGTGCGGTCAGTCTTGTCACCCAGCGCTTCCAGCATCAGGAAGAGCTGATAGAAGAAGGCCCGCTCGATCCGGGCCTCGATGGTGGCGATCTCTTCGCGGATCTGCTGCAACGCCCTGGCGTCGGGCGTGTAGACCGGCGCAACGGTGGCGTTGACCGAGTCCTGTGGCAGGTAAACCATGCCGCCCTTTCGCAGGCGCGCGCCTCCGGACCGCTTCAGCGATTCCGGCCCTCCGAGCGTGGGATCGGAGAGTTGCTCCATCAGACGCAGCTTTTCGCCTTCCAGATATTGCAGCTGCTTGATGTCTCCCAAGCAGTCGACCGCCGGGCTGGTGGAGTACACGTCTTCAGCCACCGGATTCCAGCGAGCCACCACGAACGGCGCTTCGTAGTGCCCGCCGATGTCCAGAATCCCGTGGTCGGCAGTGCCCACCCCATCGATCCAGACCACCTCACGGTAGGGTCGGAACTGCGGCGCCTGCAGCCCCAGCGGCCCGATACCGGGGCGCTCGTTGGGATTCGGCTCGATCAGCGATTCCACGATGAACTCTCGGTCGCCATTGTTCGCCAGGCAGTCCCGAACGGTTCTCGGCAGCCGGTCTGCACCGTAGCGCTGCTCCAGCTGCCGGGCAGTCTTCGTGTACCGGCGCCACAGCGAGTCGACACGCTGCTGGTCGTCCAGCCCCACCGCGTAGGTGCCTGCGGTGAGCGAGTAAAACCGGACCACCTCGCGCGGATCTTCGAGGATCAGCATTGGCGCAGTGCCGAAAAGTCCGTCTTCCGTGTAGACGACCGGCATGGCCTTGTAGAAGTTGCTGCTGGCCAAGGCGTCCCGGATGCGCTGCGCGACGTCGTCCAGCCATACCCGGACGCCAAACTGCTCAGACAGCGACGGGTCCGGCGTCTTGACCAGGAACCACGGCTGCGCCTTCGGCGTCATGTGGGACATCATGCCGGCCGACATCGTGCGCAGGACCTCGGTGGCGGTGCTGTTGATGACCTTGGCCCGGTTGCGCTTCCTTGGCTTCGTGTCGGTCTCGCCGTAGAAGCGGCCGCGGGTTGGGTCCACGTACTCCGACACCTGGCGCCAGTCTGTGTTCCAGTCCGTCTGGTTGTCCTTCATTGCCTTCTTGCGGCGCCGGCAGTGCGCGCGCAGCTCCATCATGTCCATCAGCCTCCCCCCAGCACGGTGTTGCGCGGAGCTGTTCCACCCAGCGCGGTTGTCGTCGGCGCCAGCGATCGATACGCCACAGAGGACGCGCCGCTGCTGGCGTAGGTGCGGCGCTCGTCCTCGGCTTCCTTGCGAGCGCGGCGCACGCGGCCAGTCGGATCGCCTACCGCGGTCTTGGTGATGCCAAGCGGGTCGGCGTACTTGCCGGTCTTGTCGCCGAACAGCAGGCCACCCGGATCGATGATCTGGCGCGAGGTGCACATGGCGTCAGGCACCCAGCGCCGTCTTGACCGACGCGGTCGGCATCGCCGAGCTGGTGTCACCGGCCAGGATGGTCGACCGCGCGCCGAAGCGCTGGCGCTGCCGCTGGCGTTCGCGGTCACGCTCGTTCACGGCAGCGTCGTCGATGGACTCGGGCGCCACTTCAGGCGCTGCGGCCACCGGCTTCACCTTTGGGGCGGAGTTGCACATGGAGATTCCTTCAGGACAGCGGGTTGTAGGGCTCGCCGGCCTGCTGGTCGGCGTGGTCGCGATGCTCCATCGGCGACCCATCGGGGAAGCGCGGCCGGGGCATCACGGGGTATGCGAACGACAGCACCAGGGCGTCGGCCCGGTTGGGGCTCGGCAGGCCGCGGCGCTTCATGTCCTTCTTCGATTCCATCTGCAGCTTGCCGTCGAGGCGCGGCACGGTTTCGGGTGCCTGCAGCTCGTCGCGCAGCTGCGGGTCTTCAGGGATGGCGCCGCCTTCCTTCAGCCAGTCGCGGCAGGCTTTCCACATCTCGGCGCGCTTGTTGAGGCAGCCTTGGTCGCCCGACTCTCCGGAGAACCACACCAGGCGCCAGTCGCGGCCCATGGTTCGGCCTGCGGACACGATGCCGGTGCCGAACCCGCCATCGACGAACACAGCGTCGGCCTGATGCTCGTCCTCCAGCTGGGCGAGGATCGCCGCCACCGCCATGTCGTTGTCGTTCTTGGCCAGCGTGCGCAGCTGCCGATAGGCCAGGCCCTGACGCAGGCCGATCACCAGCTCGTCGTCGCCTTCCCACGCCGGGTCCAGCGTGAGGATCTTCGGCGCCCAGCTGTACTGTTCCGGCCGCAGGTGTCGCCCGTAGGCTGCAGCCACATCCGCCTCGGCGATGAACTGGCGGGCTGACATCGAGGGGAACAGGCCGCGGATACGGACCTTCACCACGTCGCTGTCCTCGCCGTAGTCGCGCACCATGCGCTCGGCCTCGACCAGGTTCACACCCTCAACGGTGCGGCTGTCGATCTGCTCGGTGTCCCAGCTGGCCTTGAACCGGCGGAAGCACTCGCGGAACCGCCCGGTGTTGCGGGTGGTGTTGCCGAACGCAGCCCAGATGATCTCGGTGCCTTGGTCGGTCAGCGCGCCCTCGGCAACTTCCCACACCTTGTCGGCGATGGCCGAAGCCTCGTCGAACACCAGCAGGATGCGCCGGCCCTCGTTGTGCAGGCCCGCGAATGCCTCGGTGTTGTTCTGCGACCACGGCACCGCGTCGATGCGCCAGGTCTTGTCGTGGCCCGGGGCGTTGCTGATCAGCGCGGTGGCGGTCAGCGTTGCCCAGTCCTTGGTGAGGCTGATTCCGTGCCACTTCGACAGCTCGGCCCAGGTCTTGGTGCGCAGCTGGATGTCGGTATTGGCCGTGACCACGCCGCGGGTGTCCTCGAACGTGTCGAAGGCCCACTTGATCAGCATCGCCACCAGGGCGGATTTGCCGATGCCGTGACCCGAGCCGACGGCCTGGCGGATCACCTCGCCAGCATCAGCAGCCCCGGCCTGCAGCTTCCTGCCAACCTTCTCCAGCTGCCGGCGCTGCCAGGCGCGCAGCTTCTTGCCATCCAGCGGGCCGCCCTTGACGCCCCACGGGAAGTTGAACAGCACGTAGCCCAGCGGGTCGTGCTGGAACGAGCCGATGGCCTCGACCAGCTGCTGCTCAGGACTCGCGGCCAGCTGCGCGCTCACGGGCGGCCCTCAGTTGGTCGGCCAGGTTGTCCTGCACGCCGTGGTCCAGGGCAACACGCTCGCCGTACTTCTTGGGCTGCAGCTTGCCGGCGTACCACTTCCGGGCATCGATCATCAGCTTGGAGCGCTCGACCATGTCGCCTGTCTGCCGCTCCAGCACCTTGCCCTTCCCATCCTTCTTCAGCCGCTCGCCCTGCACCGCCTTGTCGGCGATGTCTAGGATCTCTTCGGCCAGCGTGTCCGCCTGCAGCTCGCGTGCACGCGCGTACTGGTTTCGAAACGCCTCGTTCTCAGCCAACCAACGAATGACCGTGGAACGGCTCGGCATCTTCGCCGTGGAACAGATCGTGCGCAGGCTCTTGCCATCCACCAGCAGGTCGCAGATCGCGTCGGCCAGCTGCTGGCTGTACTTGCTGGGGCGTGCCATCAGTAGTCGCCCCTGATGATCCGGGCCTTCGACCACTCCAGCAGCCCGACCAGCTCTGCGGCACTGCACTGCCGCCCATAGACGCGGTGATCTACGCCACCTGCGCAATCCACCACCAGGGCCACCTTCTCCACGTCCCCGAACTGCCCGGCCTCGATGCGGTCGGCGAACTCCCGGATGCGCGCGGCAAGCTGGTGCTGGTCCACCGCCAGCGCGTTGTTCGGGACGAGCTGCAGGACGTTGCTCACGGTTGGCCCCTGTCCGCCCGGATCACGGCTTGGCTGGCGCGGACGTGGTCGTCGGCGTCGCGGCCGATTTGAACAGCAGCTCCCGCAACCTCTGCTCGTAGTTCGGCGTGCGCATCACGTTCGACGGCGCCGGCGACGGCTTGGGACAGGAGGCTGGTGCTGCAGGTGGCGAGGTCGTCGCGCAGCTGGAGACGCCCAGCGCGCAGGTCAGCCACAACAGCAGCAGGGACGGTCGCGGCCGCAGTGCGGTCTTCTTCATGCTTCGCTCCAATGGCGGCCAGTGTCTCGGCCTGGGCATGCTCGGCGGCACGGGTTTGGTTCACCTGGGCTGTGATTGCCTCGGCGCCGGCGGCGCGCTGGTCGGCTTCCCTACCCTCTGCCCGATCACCCCGCCAGGCCCAGCCAGCACCGAACATGGCACCGGACCACAGGGCGAAGGCGGCGACCGCGATGGCGATGCGGGTCACGACCGGCCCTCGCACATGCGACGCTCGGCGGCCCGGCGGTTCACCAGCCCCTGCACGCGCTTGCCGCCGGCGTAGACCCAGCGGTCCAGCTCCGGGCACCAGCTCGCGGCAGGCTGGCCAGCGTTGATTCGCCCCACCAGCGTCGAGCGGCAGGCAGCACCCACGCCCACGTTGTAGGTCCAGCTCAGCACCGCGGCCCACTCGCGCTCGCGCAGCGGGACCTTGATGCACTGGCTGATGCCGGTCAGGTAGCTGCCCAGGCGGCTGTTGAGCTTTTCGGCACACTCCTGCTCGGTGTAGACCGCTTTGTCCGGGCGGCTGGTGTCGCCGTAGCAGTGGGTGGCGACGCCCACCATGTCGATGTACGGCGTGGGCGAGTAGCCCTCCCATGGCTTCACCAGCGCCGCGGCGGCCAGTGCGATGACAGCTGCGGCGCTGCCGCCGATCACCTTGCCCTTCATCCGATCACCCCGCCTCGGCGCGCCTGGCGCCATTCGCGTATCCACTTCCACACCAGGTAGCCGATCTGGCCCACCAGGTAGATGGCCGTCAGCACCAGCACCGCCTTGTCCAGGGTGAACCCCGATGCGACGGCCGTGGCCACCGTTACCGGCGGCGTGACCTTCAGGGCTGCGGTCCCCACCGCGTCAATGATTTCTCCCCGCATGTCGGTTCCATGGTTGGTCCGGTTCGGCATGACGCCCTCCCCGATTGGTCGATAGGTGCCCGTCACCGCAGCCCGGCAGGCTCGGCGAATTGGTCCGGTGAGGGTGGACGGGCGTGGATGGTTGCGGGGGCCGGATTCGAACCGGCGAATCTCCGGGTTATGAGCCCGGCAGCCTGGACCTCTGGCCTACGCCCGCAGGAAGCGCAGTCCCGGAAACGCAGAAGCCCCGACGCAGGGCCGGGGCTTCAGGGACAATTCTTGACAGTTGCAGAATTAGGGCATCTGCTTGTGCAACTTGTCAAGCGCCATTTCCCAGGGTTGCGGGGAAGGCTGCGAGGAAGCGTCGAAACAGTAGGTCCTTCCCGAGGTTCTTCGCGACTACCGCGACCTTCGCAGAAAGCTCCGCGTCCTCTTCCAGACGATCCGTGAACTCGTTGTAGCACCGCACTGCAATCAACTTGAGCTGCAGGATGTCCATCACGTGAAACCGTTCCAGGCCGTCGGCTCTCAGTTGCGCTTCGAGATCCTCCGCCCGGTCAGGGAAGCAGTAGAAGTAGATGGGAACTGCCTTGCCCTTCTCATGCCCGTGGCCAATGTGTGCCAACGAATGCAGCATTGAGCTTCGGGCCCACCAAAGGTCGCTGTTCGAGATACCTGGATATTGGCCGGAATAGTCGTCTAGAAACTGGACAAACCTCTTCGAATTGCTGAGGTCTGCAGGCATCGCCAATGACGCGCAAACATCGATCATTACGAACAACAAGCAGGCGGAAGAAAAGACTCTGCGCTCCTTCATTTCGGAAAAAGCGCCTGCCTTAATCTCGTTGACGATGTTCAGTACTTCGAAGGTGTGTCGGTCCATCGCACTACGCTGCCTGTTTTCCCAGTAGCCAGTCTACCCCTCGCTGCAACTCCCGGCGGTACTGCCAGACTGACAGCGTCCCGCCGTACTTCTCCGCCACCATGCGTGCCTTCACTGCTTGGCTGGCCGACACCGTGTACTCGGTGTGCAACACCAAGGCGCGCAGCGGATACTGCCGCATCATCGACGCCAGCGCCTGCTCCACCCACCTCAGGTCGTCGGGGATACCGACGTCGACCGCGATCTCGGGGTTGTCGTGCGGTTTGTCTGCATCGTTCGTTGAGCGCACCGGGTCCACCGCCCACGTCGGCAGCATGCCCATGCCCTCCACGCCGCTGCGGTCGGCCATGAAGCGCCGGCGGCTGGAACCGTCTCGGCCCACCAGGTCGCGCAGGGCCCGTTCCCGGGTTCCGGGCGCCATGTCGCGGGCCTTCTCCAGCACGTGCGTGCTGCGGTCGGCGTACGTCAGCGCGAACCGGTTGGCCTGCGCATGGCCCCAGGCCCGGAGCTGTTGCACCAGGTAGTCATCAGTCGCCATCGCGCATCCCCTTCAGCACGTTCTCGTCGAATCGAAACACCGGCAGCAGACCGTCGGTGTCGCAGCTGCCCTGCCGCTCGGGCCAGCCTTTGCAGTGCGCCGGGCTGCTGCCGGCCGCACGCATGGTGCAGACCGCGCACCGACCGTGCCGGCGCAGGTGGGCGTTGTATCGCTTCCGCGTGCGGGCCTCGGCAGTGGTCATGCGCCGCCCCTGATCAGGCTGTCCCCGTACAGGCCGATCAGCAGTGCATCGGCTCGACCGTTGTCCTTCTTACGCTGCAGCTGCGTCGCCGCGGCCGGGAATCGCTGGATAGCCAGCACGCGGCCGGCGTCCTTGCCCTTCCCCGACAGGTCGAATCGGCGCTTCCATACCGACGGCTGCACCAGCACCAGGTGCAGGCCCAACAGGCGCACGGTCGCCTTCAGCTGCCCGAAGCCCTCGGCCAGGTTGTGCCTGGCCACTGATCCCTCGATGGCCTTGCCCTCGTCGTTGCGCATCGGACGGGCGTGGATGCGTTCCAGAGCTACGGCGATCACCGCACCAGGATGGGCGTCCCGCTGTTGGCGAAGGAATGCGGCAACGGCGCGTGCGTCTACCTCCCCGTCCATCACCGGCATGTCGACCATCGGGCCGGGCTCGCCATCGATCAGCGTCACGATGGCGCCGGTCAGGCCGGGGTCGATGCCAAACGTCAGGCGGCTTGCCATTGGCGGGTCTCCTTCATGTGTTTCTCGATCAAGGTGTTCTGTAGGTCCAGCAGGTAGTCGTCGCTGCCGACCTCTTGGCGGAACTTGCGGGGTTGACGGGCGTAGGACGGGCCGAACAGTTCCTCGCACCGCGCAGCGGACATGCCGCCGAATGGCTCGCCGCGGTGGGACCAAGGGTTCAGCCCGATGGTGAAATCGTGGCCACGGCGCTTGGCGCCGTGCTTGCCGCCGACCGTCAGGTGGTGCACTTCAGCCGGGATAGGCCTGTCGCCCAGGTCAATGCCCAAGCTATGGGCCACGATGCAGCCGATTTCGGTGATGACATCCATCCGCTGCTGCTGGGCCACGGTCGGCTTGCCGGTAGAGCGGCCGCGCTTCATGCTTCGCTCTCCACCATGGACAGGCGATCAAAATGGCCGAGCCGCTTTACTGCTACCCCCTGCAGATTCTCTGCCAGCCGCTTACTTGGTGGGCCTCCGCTGCCTCTTGGGCCCAGGCGATCCTTTCGGCATTGGCAATCTATTGGGCTGCACGCATCGCGACGCAGCAGCACCGCCGAGACCTCTTCCAACGAGTGTCGGTGGTCAAACAACTGCTCAGCATAGTCTGCTCCGTTTCCGCTGCGAATAGCGCCCATATTGGTCAGTGCGCGCGCGAGGGAAGAACCTTCGTTTCTGACGTTGAGTATTTCAGCCAGTTGGTGCAGACGCTGAAACAGGTTCCGCTTCAGGAACTGCCTGACGGGCGATTGACCCACATCGTCGCCGGAATCGCGAGAACCGCAGAAAAATCCGCAGCGGTATTCATTGACGTCGAAATGCGTGGCCGGCGGATGGTCCCTCCATCCCCCGAGCAAGCAAAGGAGTGCGCCGATCATGCGACCTTGATGTGGACGTTCAACGCACAGGCGGTAAAAGTCGGCCTCGACTACGAACGCAAGCTCGTTGTGTTCGGGCTTCCCGGATACTGGAAGTGGTTGCGCCGGAAACGGAAGATCAGCAAGGCGCCGATCGAGCCAGAAATTAAGTTCAAATAGCATCAGGCTACCCTCCTGTTCTGCCCGGCCATGTTCCAGAACTCGGCGCGCACGTCGTCGAGCATCACGTGGGTGTAGTGGTTGCCGATGTACTCGGTCAGGCCGTCGAACAGCTCCTGGAATCGGGCCTGTTCCATTTCGTCGAATGACAGACTCTCGGCGCGCTTTACAGGGATCGTGCGGATCTCCGGCAGCACGCCGGCCAGCACTTTGCGGGCGCCTGCACCCAGCAGCGCCTCGCAGGCGTCCAGCACCGCCGCGATGACCGGGGTCGCGTCCATCTCCACGGTCTCGCAGCACACGCCGGCGTCCAGCTGCAGGCGCTTCACCGCGTCGTGCGCGTCCAGCTGCTCCCAGCCTTCGACGTTGTCGACCATCAGGTGCCCGATCTTGTGGATCAGGCGGTGCTGCCATTCCTCGCGCGGCTGCTTCAGCTCGCCGCGGATCTCCCGGCCCACGCGGAACTTGCGATCGCGCAGCAGACGCTGGTCGACGGCATTGGCCGGCACCAGGGCGCCCACCAGCTCCCCGGTGTTGGGGTCGATCAGCTTGGCCACCACCAGGTAGATCGGCCGGCGTGCGCGCTTGGCGCGGATCTTCTTTGCTGCAGCGGTTAGGGTCATTCTCGATCACCCATCGGCAACGCGGCGGCGAGCCCTCGGCGAGCCCTCGGCGCGGCCCCAGCAGCAGGTGCCGACGCGCTGGTCTGCTTCGGCTCCCACCATTCGGGCAGGTCGGAGAACCGGAAATATTCCGGCGCATAGGCGACGCGTGCCATGCCGGGCGCACCGTCGCGCTGGATGGCCACGATCAATTCGGCCGTGCCAGCCCAACGGCTGTCGGGGTGATAGATCTCGTCGCGGTAGATGAAAATCACCGCGTCTGCGTCTTGCTCAATGGAACCGGAGTCGCGGAGGTCGGCCACGATCGGGCGCTTGTCGCCGGTGCGCTTCTCCAAGTCGCGGTTGAGCTGGCTCAGCAGCAGCACCGCGATGTCCAGCTCGCTGGCCAGGAGCTTCAGCGCACGGGTGATGTCGCCGATGCCTGCGGCGCGGTTGTCCCCCGAGACGTGCATCAGCTGCAGGTAGTCGATCACCACCAGGACCAGGTTGTCGTCCTGCGCCTTCATGCGGCGCACTTGGGCGCAGACGTGCTGCACCTTGGCGATGCGCGGCCGGCTGATGCGCATTGCCGCCTCGCCGATCCTGCGGGTCCAAAGGGTGACGTTCTGCCAGTCGGCGTTGTCGAGCTTGCCCGACCGCAATTTGCCGCCGCTCACCCCGGCCAGGTTGGCCAGCATGCGCTTACCCAGTTCCTCCGGCTTCATCTCGAAGCTGAAGAAGGCCACCGACCTGCCCGCACGTAGGGCGACCTGCTCGGCGATGTTCTGCGCCAGGGTCGTCTTGCCCATCTTGGGTCGAGCGGCCAGCACGTACAGGCGTCCACCCAGCAAGCCGTCCAGGATCTGGTCGAGGTCTTCCATGCTGGTGGACAGGCCGGTGATGCCATCGACCGTTTCGGCGGCGTGGGAAAGCTGGTCGAAAACGCGCGCCATCACCGGTGCCACCGGCTCCAGGTCGCATGGCTCGCTGTCCAGCAGCCCTCCGATGCGGGATTGGGCGTGCCCGATCAGGTCGAGCGCACTGCGGCCCTCGGGGCTGTACGCGGCGTCGATCAGGTCGTGCCCGGCATCGATCAGCGCACGCAGCTTCGCCTTCTCGGCCACGATCTCGGCATAGGCCCGCACGTTGGCAGCCGACGGCGTGTTGTTGGCCAGCTCGATGATGTACGCGCCATCGCCCACCAGCTCCAGCTGTCCTGCGGCCTCAAACCATTCTCCGATCGTCACCGCATCGAACGGCTGGCGCTTCTCGGCCAGCTGCAGGATGCAGCGCCACAGGAGCTGGTGGTCGCGGCGGTAGAAGTCACCTTCCACCAGGACGTCCTGCACCTCGACCAGCGCCCGGTTGACCAACATCAGCCCGCCCAGCACTGACTGCTCGGCGTCGATGCTGTGCGGCGGGAGGCGCAGGGCCTGCTGGTCGCCGTACAGGCCCGACAGGCGGCTCACTTCGTCACGGGCCGCGTTCATTGGACCACCTCGGACAACGCCCGGTCGGCCAGCTTGGCGATGGTCTTCTCGCGCAGCAGGACTTCGAAGTCGGGAACGTAGTTCTCATGACCTGGGCCGCCCTTCACCCGGCCCGAGTAGAAATCATCATCGGCCGCGGATTCGAAGTAGAGCTTCCAGAACTGGGGCGTCACCCGCTCGCTGCCGAACAGCTGCTGGCAGAGCTGGCGCACGGTCGGCAGAGCGTTCTCGACCGCCTTCAGCCGCGGCTTGTTCAGCACGGTGCACTTGGACAGCAGGCCGTGCGGCTTGGCCATGGTCGCGTTGAACGCAGCCTGCGCATCGGCAGCGATCTCGCGGATGCGGTCGGCCTTGCGGGCCTTCAGGTCAGCCTTGGCGTCCTGCCCCTGCCCCTTGCCCTGGCCTGCGGCGTCGCCGAGCAGGTCCACGCCAGCGGCGTTGGACGAATCCGAGCGTAGCGAGGATAGATCTTCTCCCTTCCCTTCCTCTCCACTCCCCTCCACTCCATTCCCTTCCGGGGGTGAGGACTCGTCGAGCCCTCGTCGAGCATCCTCCGAAAACGGCGGATGTTTAAACGTAGGACGGTCAATTTTCTGGTGCTTGCGCCAGCCAGTGACGTGCAGATATTCCTTGTCACCGTTGGTGTAGAAGGCGATCAGAGAATTCGACGACAACTCGTCGAGCATTCGCTGCACATCCGACGAGCCAATGTCGTCGCCGGGGAAGATTTCGGCCTTCACGGTCTTGGCGCTGGCCACATGGTTACCGGCGTCGTCGCAGAAATTCCACAGGCCGATGAAGAGCAGCCGAGCCATCGGCGAGCATTCCATCACCTGCTCGCTGGACCAGAACTCGGGCTTGATAGAGCGGATCCTGGCCATCAGGAACCCCGCAGCAGCTGCAGGCAGCCAGCGATGAACCACAGCGAGCGAACGGCCAGCATGGCCTTCTCGGTAGCGTTCATGGCCACTTCGCTCCCAGGCTCTTGGCCAGCGGCTCCATCAGCGCGGCCAGCTTCGCGAACTGGGCCAGCGCCTCGGCGTGCTGTGCCTCGGGAGAAATCAGGTAGCGCTCGACCAGGTAGTGGATCGGGGTGACGTCCTTCGTCTCGGCGATGTAGCGCTCCAAGTCGTCGATCGACAGGCCGCGCGGCTTGCCGCCGCTATCGCTGCCGGCCAGCTTCTCGCTCAACTTCGAAGGGGCCATGTCGAGCCGACCGGCAATCGCAGTCACACCCGCGCCGGCGTACACCTGGGCCGCGATGTGCTCACGCAACGACCTGTTGCGCGCGATGCCGTCATCGTAGGTAATTGTTAGGCTTTTCATGCAGTTATCCCGTGGGTGGGAATGCGGGGGTCAACGTGTTCCCCTGCGTTCCCCTGACTGGTTCTGAAAATGGCCGCATCCCCAAATCGGAGTGCAGCCCTGTGGCGAAAACGAATCAGCTGGCCGGAGCCAACGTCCTGACGCTCATGCGAATGGGTGGAAAGTGGTTCGTGTTGAAGCGGGTCGGCGAGCGGGTCGACGTGCGGCCGGTCGGCCAGGCGGTGCGGCCGCGGCGGCGCCGGAAGGTGCCCGGGGTCGTGATCCCCTTCCCTGCCCGACGAGCGGTCGGGGCTGACCGTTGAACGCTTCCCCAACCTGTGTACGGTCGGCCTGCAACACCCGCCGAACCCACACAGGAGTTACCAATGCGAGAAGCCCAATCGACCCGCGCCGTAGAGCGCGCCCAGCGGGAACGCCAAGAGCTGCAGCAGCAGCTGGCCGAGATCGAACAGATGTTCACTGGCGCCCCCACGCAGCCACAGCTGCTGGAGGAACTTCGCCGGGTTGCCAAGAACGGATCGCCGGCAGAGGCGAGGCAACTGCTCGCAACAGTGCAGCGCGTGCTTGCGCCCCTGCAGTAGCGCGGGAGGCGCACATGTCAGGCGGCGGCCCCGGTTTCCGGGGTCTGCTGCTCGATGTCGGTCGGCGCCGGACCGAACACATCGGTTCGGGTGACCCGCGTGTAAGGGGGGATGCCCCGGTACTTCCAGTTCTGTACTCGCTGGGTGCCCTTGGGCATCGCGAAGCCCAGTCGTCGGGCCACTTCGGCGGGGCCACCGAGCTGGTCGATCAGCTCGGAATCCTTGTGCATGGTCGTGGTTGGCTGGTTCATGCCAAAGATTAAACGCCATGTTTATTCGACAGTCAACATGGCGTGTAACAACGCCATGTTTAGCCACAGGACAATGCCCCTATGGCTGAAATGCACCCTTCGATGAAACGGCTCTACGCCGCCGCCGCTCACCTCGATTCGCCGATCCGAGGCCAGTCGGCTGTGGCGCGAGCCTTGGGCCAGTCGCCGCAAACGCTAAAGAACTGGGAGAGCCGGGCGACCGGAGTGTCTGCCGCTGGCGCGAACAAGGCGCAGCAGATGCTCGGCATCAGCTCCACTTGGATCCTTGAAGCCCAACCGCCGATGCTGATTGGTGGCCCCTCGCCGGTCTCCAGTTCTGCGACAAACTGTGACTATGTTCGCGTTCAGCAACTGGACGCGGAGGCAGGCATGGGCGAGGCAGTGGAAAACGTCGACTACCCGGAGGTGATCCGGGCTATCGATTTCGAACCCGGCTACATCCGGAGCATCGTGGGCTTCGTGCCAGCACCAGGTCGGTTGAGGCTCATCACGGGTAACGGAGACTCCATGCAACCCGTGATCCAACCCGGAGATGCGGTGGTGGTGGATACGGGAATCACCTCTTTCGACGGTGATGGCATCTACCTGATCAACATGGGCAACGGCCAGCAGATCAAACGACTGCTGGACAGGGGTGTAATCCATGTCGCCAGCGACAACAAGAGCTACGGCGATCCCTTCCCGATGCCAGATGGCACGTTAATTGGGGGGAAGGTGTATCTGCGAAATAGGATCGAGCGGTTCAACTAGGGGTTTTGCGACACAAAGGGGGAGTTGTGAAGGAAAAGCTATGGATGGTTTTGGGAACGCTGCTGTTCGTGGGCGTGGGAATCGCAGCACTCTTCTTTACCGGCGCCCTTCTCAATCTGTTGCTATGGCTGAGTAGCCGCGGTGCTAGCTGGTTGCTGCTCGCGTCGATCGCCTATGTGGTTTTCAGCCTGATCGTGCTGCTGCCACTCGCTGCATTCCGCGGAACCAGGCGCTTCGCTGGTGGTGGGATGACCGTGGGCAAAGGCCTGTTCGGCTTCACGCTCTGGGTTCTCTGCATTGCACTGACCTTCGCCAAATGGGGGAAGACCGTTACGATCGTCGGGCTTCTATTCTTCGGCGTGGGCATCCTCCCCATGGGCGTCGTTGCCGGTTTCCTGACCGAACCCTGGTATGGGGGATTTGTCCCAGTGCTGTTGATAGCGGCCTACCTTGGAGCGTCCGCTGCCGCGAACCACTTCCTCGAGGATTGACCGGCTCATCGGTAGACCAAGACCCCGCCCCGGCGGGGTTTTTTGTTGGCGGCCCCGAAATTTTACACGCCAACATTAAACATCGTGTTGACTTTCAAATAAACGCGGTGTTTAAATGATCCTCGTCGGCCCACCCGGGCCATATGACGGGGTTCACCATGGCAGTCCGCACCGCAAACGACTTGGCCCGCGCTGCCCAGCGCAGCCATGACGGCCGCGCACCGGCCGAACCGAACGACGAGGCCTTCCAATTCGCCTGCGACCACGTGGCGGCGGAGCTGGAGCGCGAGGGCGACGTCGCCCCGCTGGTCGAGAAGCTGAGCCAGGCCCGGCACGTGATGACCCACCTCCTGACGCAGGAGGTTCCGGCTCACCTGTTGCCCCACTTCCGCGAGCTGGCCGACCTGGTCCGCGACATGTCCCGCCGCGTGGACGCCTCGATGAGCGGTTTCGAGGCCGGGCACATGGAGGACGCCGCATGACCGCCGCCGAACGCGATCATCGCCACCACGTGGTGGCCGCTGTCGTCACGAATGCCCTGGCGTTCTGCCTGGGCGTGCTGGCCGCTGTGCTGGCGCAGGCGGTGCTTTCGTGAGCGCCGGTCTGCTGGCAATCGGCGTGGATGCCGCCCTCGACAACTGCGCGCACTACCTGCGCGAGGAACAGGGCCTGGCTGACGCCGCTGCACAGATCGACGCCGTGCGCATGGCCTTCGCCAACGTCCGCGCCGCTGCCCGTGCCTACCGCGACTCCAGCGACCTGGTCGACGTGATCACAACCGGCGATCGCTTGGACGCTGCTCTGGCGGCCTGCGAACCCGCCGACACCGATCACAACCGCGAGGCCGTGGACGGCCTGTGCGTGGAGGAAAGCAACGATGAGCAGTAAGCACTGGAAAGTCGGCGAAGTCGAATGCGTGGCTGGCTTTCGGATCATTCCCAAGGAAGGCGGGAGTAGTGTCGCCATCGCCATCCAGCGTGATCCCAACGCTCATGGTCTGCACGGAATCACCGTCAGCGAAGCACTGGGTCACGCCCGCCTGATCGCTGCCGCGCCGGAGATGTTTGAGGCCCTGGACACCATCGGCGGCCTCTCGCGTGCGCTTCGCCAAGGCGGTCCAGATCCGATGGATCTGCAAGGGCTGTCCGATGCGCTGGAAGAGGCAGTCGACTTGGCAAACAGCTTGGTCGCACAGATCGAAGGCCGCGCCTGATGCGCCTCCTGACCTTCCTCGGCTGCAGCAGTTGGCGCGACTTCGCCGCCTTCCTCGCCTGCTACGCCATCACCGCCTTGCTCGCAGCCGCCATGTGCTGGCCGCTGGCCTGGTCCTGACTTCCCGCCGGCGCGGCCGGCTCCTACGAGAGGCACCACCGATGTTCCAACTCGATCAACACGATGCGGTGTTCTCGCATCTGAACCTGCGGAAGGAAAGGCACGGCGACGAAGACGCGGCCGCTGCTGATCTGAAGTTCTCGCTGAACGCTCCGAACACGATCCTCAACACCATCGACCCGGCCATCCTGCCGGCGTTCTGGAAGAAGGCCGACAAGGGCCAGCAGCAGAACCTGCCGATGGAAGGCAGCACGGACCTGGTGGCGCTGAATCTGCCGCTGCTGGGCGAGCAGGACATCACCGGCAAGTTCGAAGGCTACGAGCTGTCGATCGGCTCCCTGATGGACCACATCGATCCGGTGTTCTTCGCCGACGCCAAGGTGAAAAAGATCACCTGGAAGCCGCTCGAAGGCGGCAGCGTGGCCATGGGCTTCACCTGCTCGGTGCTGCTGGACGAAGACGAAGCGGCAGAGCTGCTGTCGGCATGGATCCGCGGCGAGGTGCGTCTGACCCTCACGCCGCCGAGCGCTGCCGCGCAGCAGGCCGACCTGGCCGCGTAACGCATTCCCCCGCCCTCACGGGCCCCGCGCCGGCCGGGATTCCACGACGCCGGCATCTATTCCCATCCGACAAAGGAACTGCCATGTCCGAAGCCCTGATTCCACTCGAATCCGTCAACGCCGTCGAGGTCTTCACCGGCGGCGGACTGGACGACCTGCTGGCCCGCATCCGCGCTGAGGCCGTCACCCTGGTACCGAACGTCAAGACGGTTGCCGGCCGCAAGGAAATCGCCTCGATCGCCTATAAGGTGTCGCGCTCCAAGACCGCCATCGATGACGCCGGCAAGGCGCTGGTGGCCGACCTGAAGAAGCAGACCGGCGACATCGACTCGGCCCGCAAGAAGGCCCGCGACACCCTGGACGCGCTGCGCGACGAAGTGCGCAAGCCGCTCACCGACTGGGAAGAAGAGCAGGCCCGCATCGAGCGCGAGCGCGCCGAGGCCGAGGAACGTGCCCGTGCTGAGGCCGAAGCGGCCCGCCTGGCCGAGATCGCCCGGAAGGAAGAAGAGATCCGCGCCCGCGAGGAAGCCGTGCGCGCCGCTGAAGAGGCAGAGCGCCAGCGCGTTGCAGCTGAGCAGGCCGAGCGTGAGCGCGTCGAGCGCGAGGCCCGCCTGCAGGCTGAGGCCGCAGAGAACGCGAAGCGCGAGGCAGCTGCTGCCGTGGAGCGTGCCGAACGTGAGGCGCGCGAAGCCACCGAGCGCGCGGCCCGTGAGGCAGCCGAAGCCGAGCAGCGCGCCAAGGATGCCGCCGACAAGGCCGAGCGCGAAAAGGCCGAGGCCGTCGCCGCTGCCGAGCGCCGCGCCCACGAAGAAGCCGACCGCGCCGAACGCCAGCGCCAGGCCCAGGCCGATGCGCAGCGCAAGGCGGACGAGGCCCGCGCCGCCGACGTCGAACACCGCCGTTCGATCAACCGCGCCGCCATGGCCGCACTGATCGCACAGGGCATCAGCGAAGACGATGCCGCCACCGTCATAACCGCCATCGTGCAGGGCAAGGTCCCGGCCGTGGCCATCCGCTACTGAGGCACCCATGAACCAGATGACCAGCCGCGCCGCTGCCGGCGCCCTGATGACCAGCGAGCAGGCCGAAGCCATCCGCGGCGCGTTGAAGTCGAGCCTGTACCCGGGCGCCAGTGATGCGTCCATCGACATGGTGCTGAGCTACTGCCAGGCGGCCGGGCTCGACCCGATGACCAAGCCGGTGCACATCGTGCCCATGAAGGTGAAGATCGGCGAGAACCCCGACGGCACCGCCGTCAACGGCATGCGCGACGTGGTCATGCCCGGCATCGGCCTGTACCGCATCAACGCCTCCCGCACGGGCCAG
Source organism: Stenotrophomonas raiganjensis (SeqCode) (assembly GCF_030658505.1). Lineage (GTDB taxonomy): Bacteria > Pseudomonadota > Gammaproteobacteria > Xanthomonadales > Xanthomonadaceae > Stenotrophomonas. The sequence goes on from NZ_JAUTXR010000125.1 coordinate 48,523, forward strand.
TACGCCGGCTGCAGCGAACCCGAGTTCGGGCCGACCTGCACCATGGAGTCGGTGCGGGACGTGTGGTCGGATGGACCCAATGGGCGCAGGCAGAAGACGCAGAAAGCCTTCCAGCTGCACTACCCGGAATGGTGCCGCGTCACGGTACGCAAGCTGCTGGGTAGCCAGGTGGTCGAGTTCTCGGCCAAGGAATACTGGCTGGAGAACTACGCGTCCAAGAGCGATGGCAGTCCCAACGCCATGTGGGAAAAGCGCGCCTTCGGCCAGCTGGCGAAGTGCGCTGAGGCCCAGGCGCTGCGCAAGGCGTTCCCGGAAGCGGTCGGCTCCCAGCCCACCGCCGAGGAAATGGAAGGCAAGGACATCATCGATGCCGAATCTGTGCGCGCTGATCGCCGCCCCTCGACCGCTGGCGCCATCACCCGCCAGCAGCAGGCCGAGCCGCAGGACACCCCGGAGCGGCAGGCCCTGTACGCCAGCCTGCAGGAGTTCGCGGAGTGCGGCATGGAGGAATACCAGGGCGCATGGGGCCGCCTGACCAAGGAACAGCGGCAGCTGATCGGCACGGCCGGCCACGAAACCCTGAAGGGCATCGCCGACCGCGCCAGCGCCACTGTGGTTGAAGAAGGCGGCCAGCAGACCGCAGCCGATGAAGAGGTGCCGCTGTGATCGTCATCGGGTGCGACCAGGGCAGCGAGGCGTGGCACCGCGCCCGCGCCGGCATCATCACGGCCAGCATGTTCGCCACCGCGCGCTCGCGCGTGGGCGAGCTGACCGACCAGCAACGCACCTATGTGGACGCGGTGCTGTCCGGCCTGGCCGAGAGAACCGCCATGGAGCGCGCCGGCTACAAGGCCGTGCCGCGCTCGGCCATCATCGAGAAGGCCATCGCCGGCGAGCCCATCGGCGACTTCAGCGAGGCCTCGAAGAACTACGCCTTCCGGCTTGCCATCGAACGCATCAGCGGCGAGCCGCTGGACGAGGGATTCGAGACGTTCGCCATGCGACGGGGTCATGAGCTGGAACCGCAGGCACGCGCCGAGCATGAGGTGCAGTCCGGGCTGCTGGTGAAGCGCGCAGGTTTCGTCCTGAGCGACTGCGGCGACTACGGCTGTTCGGCAGACGGCTTCATCGGCGAGGACGGCGGCAGCGAATACAAGTGCTTCATCAACCCCGAGAAGCTGCGTGCCTTCCACATCGACAACGATGCGAGCGAGGTGTTCGAGCAGGCCCAGGGCTGCATGTGGCTGACCGGCCGGCAGTGGTGGCACATCGGCCTGTACTGCCCGGCGCTGGCCGCCGTCGGCAAGCAGCTGTGGTGGCGCCGCTTCGACCGCGACGAGGCGTTCATCGCCAAGCTGCGCGCCGACCTGGAGCCATTCCGGCAAATGGTGGTCGGGTTCGAGCAGAGCCTGCGCGCTGACGACCACCAGGAGGCGGCATGAAGGGCCTGAACTACTTCTACCCGCACCGGGGAACGATCCGTGGTGGCAAGGCCAAGGCGGCGCTCTTCGCCCGAGTGGTCGAGGGCAAGAGCTACACCATGCGCCAGATCGCCGAGCAGCTGGGCGTTTCGCTCACCACCGCAGACAGCCGGGTGAAGCGTGGCCCCTACCCGCTCACCTGGGAGAACCTCAGCAAGTCGCGCCTGGAGCAGCCATGAAGACCTGCACGAAGTGCGCGGCCCGGCTGCCGCTGCGGTTCTTCCCGCTGATCAACGGCAAGGCAACCGCCGCGTGCGCGCCCTGCCGGAACACCGAGCGCCGCCTGCACGACCCGCTCCGGCCCCTGCGCCGCGATCCGCTGCAGGTCCGCCTGAACAACCTCACCAACCTGTGGCACGGGCCAGTGCGCCGCGTGCCGCTTCGGAGCCACGCATGACCATCGACGTTATCGACAAGTGGGCGCGCGAGCTGCTGGCCGCGCAGTACCGGGGCTATGGACGGAAGGCGAAGGCCATCCGCATCGCGCACAAGTCGCTCACCGAAGAAGACAACCGCGCACTGCGCGCTATCGCCGCGGCGCTCACTTCCCATTGGCTGCCAATCAGCACGGCGCCGAAGGACGGAACCGGAATCCTCCTTTCCAACGGCAAGGACGTGGCTGAGGGACATTGGTACTTCGAGGAAGGCGGCACCACTGAGTATCGGGATCTGGATGGCCGCTACATCGGCCAGACGGATAGCGACGGCTACGCAGGCTGGCTCGATTGGGATGGCGGCATGCAGCCGGACCCTACCCATTGGCAGCCGCTGCCAGTAGCACCGGAGGTCGTATGACCCACCACCGCTACGACCGCCGGCTGCCGAAGCGCACCGAGGGCTTCGCCTGGGGCCGGTCCATCGACAAGGTGCTGGGCGGCCACGTCCTCACCTACCGCCTGTTCCGCCGCGACCTGGCCGGAAAGCTGCACATCGAGACGCGGACGTTTCAGCTCAACGACCACCGCCGGCACATCGCGCTGCAGCTGCTGATCGCACGCCGCCAGCTGCGCGACCGCGTCGAAGCCATCGGCTATGCCCTGATCGAGGCCGAACAGGCCTCCCAACTGCAGGAGGTTGCATGAACGATATCGACCAGACCGCGCTGGAAATCGCGCGAGCATTCATCCCGGTGGACGTGGTTGGCCAGCAGCGCGCCAACCTGCAGGTGGCCATCATCGAGGCCATCAAGAAGCACGCGAACCCGAAGACCCTGGCGGACGTGCAGCCCGGTGGGAGGGTGAGGCTGGGGGATGCGCCCTGGCCGGAGATCGACGCCATCCTGGCTGATGCATATTCCGCAGGCGCAGTGGGTCTGCCATTCGAAGGCGTCGCGCGCCGCCATGCTGTGCGTGCAGCCGTCGCCGCCCTCTCCGCCCAGCCATCCCCGGGTGGTCAGCGCGATTCGGACGAGGATGCCTATGTCATCGAAAGGCTGTCGGGTTTGCTGGCTGAAATCGCGGTGATCATCAACGGGCCGCAGCCCGCTGGCACTCGATGGAGCTACCACGATCTGCCCGAGAAGGTGCGTGCACTCGCCGCCCGCCAGCCGGTGGGGGAGCCGGTGGCAGCAACCGACGCAATGGTTGAGGCCGCACTTCAGTCCACCGTGGCGAACAACGCATCGCCATGGCGCCAGGTCGTATCTTCTGAGGATCATGCCGACTTCATCTCGGATATGCGGGCAGCAATCAACGCGGCTCTCGCTGCACGCCCCTCTCCAATTACGGCTGAAGCAACCACCACCTCAACGCAGACGGTTCCGGATCACTGCGACCGCATCTTCTGGCAGCACAACTACTATCAGCTCCCCATTGGTCCCACTGACCAAAAGAAGCCGACGAAGCGCAGGCAGGCTGCTGTGGAAACCGTGCTGAGCTTGGGCTACTTGTGGCGCAACGACGAATGGACCGCCCCGCCCGCGCAGGCCGATCAGGAATATCTGGAGAGTTTGGATCGCGCCCTGGAAGGTGTCATCGACCAGCGCGACCGCTGCGAAGAAGTAGCCGACGAGCTGGCCGACCACATCGCTCGGATCACTGGCGTAGATATCGGCGAGCACAGCAGCGCCAACTGCCCGTGGCAGAACGCCATTGAGGCAGCCGAGGAGTACAAGCCCGCGCAGGCCGTGGAGCTGGGGCAGTTCCGTGCGCTCGCCGAGTTTGGCGAGGAGTTCGCGCTCAGTGCCGAGAAGCAGCCGCAGTCCCGTGTGATCTATGCACAGGCACGCCGCCTGCTGGCCCTGATCGACAGCCAGGCGGTGGGCGAATGAGCCCCGCCCATCCATATGCTGCCCGGCCGGAGGCAGTCACTCACACGTGGCTGACTCCTCCAGAGATCATCGCGGCACTCGGCGCGTTCGACCTGGACCCGTGCGCTGCGCCATCACCGCGTCCGTGGCCGACCGCCATCCGACACATTGAACTGCCGGAAGATGGCCTGACTGCGGAGTGGCATGGCCGGGTGTGGTGCAACCCGCCGTTCGGTCGTCACACCGAGGCATGGCTGGCGCGCATGGCGGACCACGGAAACGGGATTGCGCTGGCGTTCGCCCGCACCGAGACGGCCATGTTCCAGCATTACGTGTGGCGTCGCGCCAGTGCCGTTCTGATGCTGGCAAACCGGCCTCACTTCCACCGGCCAGACGGCACCCGCGCACGTGGCAATAGCGGGGGACCGATCTGCCTGATCGCATATGGCGACGCAAACCGCCGCGCCTTGATCGACAGCGGCCTACCCGGCGCGGTCATCGTCGTGCACCACTTCCAGCAGAAGGAGTCGCCCCATGGCTGACCAGCTGCTCACCGCTGCAATGGTCCACGTGCTCGCCCTGGCCGGGTTTGCGGCCGGCATCGCCACCCTGTGGGCGATCAGCCGCGCATGCCGCGCCGCGCGCAATGGGCTGCGCTGGTGCTGGCGGAGGGGCGCTCATGGCTGAGGCAATCGACCACCGCGAGGTCGGCCGGCAGCTGGCCAGCATCGAAGGCGTGAACCTGGAATCCGCCTCGCCGGCAACGCTGCGCCTGTGGGATGCCCGTGGCCTCGCCCTGATGGCTCTGGCACGTGGCGACAAGGTCGAGGCGGAGAAGGTGATGCGCCAGTTCAAGCCGGCAACCCGGATGTGCGGCGGCTGCGGCGAGACGGACCCGAGCAAGCGCTGCCTCGGCTGCCTTCACGACTTCGGGGAGCCGCGATGAACGCCCAGCTCTTCCCCCGCGAACCGCGCCGCATGAAGCAGCCGGCCAAGGACGTGCTGCGCGAGCAGCTGGTGGTCGCGGCCGATGAAGTGATCCGCCTGCGCGCAGAGGTTCTGCGCCTGCGCGATGCAGCAACCCAGGCCACCGAGCAGCTGCGCGCTGCGCTGGCCACGAACTGAAGGAGGACAACATGGCCGACAGCCCCTACCTGTCCCGTGACGATATCAAGGCGCTCTGCCGCACACCGCGGCGCAAGGGCCAGGCCGAGTTTCTGCGCAACAACGGGATCCGGCACTATCTGGACGCCCACGGGTGGCCAGTGGTGCTGTGGTCCGCGATCGAGGGCAAGCCGGAGCCGAAGACGCCGCCGGCGACGGACTGGAAACCGAACAAGGCAGCAGCGTAATGGGAAGGAAACCGAAGAAGCCGGGGGCTATCCCCCGGTTCCGCCCGCGCAAACAGAAATCCGGCGTGGTGCACTACTACTACGACCACGGCGGCAAGCCGCGCAAGGAAACTGCGCTGGGCAGTGATTACGGCCTGGCCATCCAGAAGTGGGCCGAGCTCGAGCGCGCGGCGACGATCCCGACCGATGCGAAGTTGACGTTCCGGCAGGCCGCCGAGCGCTACCGCATCGAGGTGATTCCGACCAAGGCCGAGGGCACGCGCAAGGCGAACCTGCGCGAGCTGGACACGCTGCTGAAGTTCTTCGACGATCCACCGGGACCGCTCGATGCCATCCGGCCGACGCACGTGTTCAATTATCTGCAGTGGCGCCGCGCTGCGCCGGTGAGCGCGAACCGCGAGAAATCGCTGCTGTCGCACCTGTGGAACTGGTGTCGCAAGAAGGGCTACACAGACCTGCCGAACCCATGCGCGGGCGTGAACCGCAACCGTGAGGACGGCCGCGACGTGTACGTGGAGGATGACGTGTTGCAGCGCGTGTACGACGCCGCCGACCAGGTGCTGAAAGACGCGATGGACCTGGCCTACCTGACTGGCCAGCGGCCGGCGGACGTGCGCGAGCTGGACCGCCGCAACATCAAGGACGGAGTGCTGGTGTTGCGCCAGAGCAAGACGAAGATGCAGATGCGCATCGCCATTACCGGCGAGCTGAAGGTGTTGATCGACCGCCTGCTGTCCAGGAAGCGGCCGGACGATGCGCCGATCAGCACGCGCCTGCTGCTGGGCGAAGACTGGCTTCCGATCGGCAAGGACGCGCTGCGCTACCGCTTCGATCGGGCACGCGAACGTGCTGGCATCCCGAAGGACCAATTCCAGTTCAGGGATCTGCGAGCCAAGGCCGGCACCGACAAGGCCGATTCGGCAGGCGACATTCGGAAAGCACAGCAGCAGCTCGGCCACCAGTCGGTGACCACGACAGAGATCTATGTGCGGAAGCGCCGCGGTGCGTTGACCAGCCCGACGAAGTGAATTGCGGAGCGGTCTATATTTTGCGGAGCGAGGGAGAAGGGTTGAAACCCTTGGTGCATATGGTGGGCCGTGAAGGATTCGAACCTTCGACCAAAAGATTAAAAGTCAAGAGAACAATTCTTTCATTTCAAAGGCTTAGGCGGAAATCCGTTCCGCATGGGTTCCCGAAACTGAGCCCTAGAACCTATGCGCCGCAAGGGGTTCGGAGAAATTGCGGAACGGGTTCTAGGCCCGAAAGGGTCACACGGTAGGGCCAGTTTTCCATCGTCCCGGCACCAACCGCCCCTTCCTCGGATCCTTCGGCCTGGGCTTGATCTCCGCCGGCGGCCGGATCGGCTCCAGCGCCGCCATCACCCGGGCGGACGCGGCAGCAGCCGCCTCGTCCAGCCGCTGGGCCTGCTGCTGTTGCTCGCGGGTCGGGGGCAAGGCTGGAAGCGGCGCAGTCGGCTCGATGGGCGTGCTATCGGTCAGGCGGTCCACGGCCTCGCGCAGCGGAAGGCCAGGGTAGAGCCGGACCGCGCACCAGCGCTCAGCGAAGCGCTTTCCCTGGCGCACGCTGGCCACCCTCGCCTCCTTCACCTGCCACATCTTCTGGCCTTGCATCCACAGGCGAAGCCCCGGCCGGCCATCAGGCGCGACGCTGGCCGTCTCTCGGCCGTTGTACCAAAGCGACCAGCGCTCGCCCGACTGCACCCACCCCGATGGGATAGGTGCAACGCGGAAACCCTGGTAGCTGGAGGACGGGAGCATGCCCGGGAGCATACGCGCGGTCGTCGCAGATCCTGCGAACACGGCCAGCACCTGGCTGAATCGTTGCCTGCGCGGCGCTGCTCAGGCGCCACCCGGGCAGAGCGGCCGGTGGCCCCGGGTCCGGCACGACCAGAGTGCGCCGGCCTGCCGCCGGCCGCCATCGGGCAACCGCGCGACACCGGGTCAGCATGCCCCTACACGCGCCAGCCACGGGCGGCAGGGTTACCCTCCGGCCATGTGCGGCCGATTCGTCCAGCTCCCCATTGTCGACTTCGGCCTGCCCGACCTGGCGGACCTCGCCCCGGGCCTTGCCGAGATCCAGCCGAGCTTCAACCTGGCGCCCACTCAGCGCGCCGCGGTCATCCTCGACCGCGGCGAAGGCCGCCAAGTGACCCGCATGGCCTGGGGCCTCTTGCCCTTCTGGGCAAAGGCCAAGGGGCTGCAGGGCTCCACCATCAATGCCCGCATCGAGACGGTGGCCTCCAAGCCCGCCTTCCGGACGGCGTTCAAGAAGCGCCGCTGCGTCATTCCCATGGCCGGGTACTACGAGTGGTCGGTGAGCCCCGAGGACGGGAAGAAGGATCCGTGGTTCATCCACGCCACAGGCCCGCTGCTGGCCGCCGGCCTGTGGGAAGACACCAGCCCCCTGCTGCCCGACGGCAACCTGGGCACCTTCACCATCATCACCGGCGACAGCAGCGGCGTCTCGGCGGAAATCCACGACCGCATGCCGGTGTGGCTGCAGGCCGGCCAGATCGATGACTGGATGGCCGCCGGCCCAGACGAAGCGATGACGATGCTGCTGGGCAGCACGCCCCCATCCATGAAGGCGTACAGGGTCAGCCGGGCGGTGAACACGCCGCGCAACAACTCCGGGACGATACTCGAGCCTATTAACTGAGCACCTGATTTAACTACCTCAACCCCATCCCGGGCAACCAATATCCTGCAAAACCAGCAATCGAGCAAACATAGCGACACTCAAAATAGCTAACTAATAACTGGGACCCCGCTAATATGAGGCGGCAAGCCTTCTGCGTAGCGCCGTGCGGACGAGGCGATGTTCCGTGCAAATATTTCGTTACCTTCCATGCTCTTCAACCATGCCCTTGCACCCTCCAGAACTTCCGAGCAGAACATCGGAAGATCTAATATCAGACTATTGTCCGACATTGAGTTATGGATCGTGACACTACTTGTTCGCGGCTCGATGAACATTATCCTATCAAACGGGCTCGACTTTCTGATAGTTGAACTTTGATGAAGCAAAGAACAGCGAAACTGGTAGCAAGCCGCCCCATCCAATGGCCCAAGTATCTTAGGCCCCATCCTCTCCCGCACATCCAAGGGAAGACGCGCAAGAACTTGGTCACCCATTCGAGGACGCACCCAAGCATCGAACCAAGCAACATACTTATCCTGAGTCGCCCAAAAATTCTCGGACTCGAGCGCTCCTGCCGCGTCAGGAACAGTGAGGGTGGCGTACAAAGAAAGAAAGTAAAACTTGTGCTCTAGAGAATTCTCAATCTGGTCCAGTAGCTCATTCACAACAAACCATCCATGTGTTTTTTGAATGCTGCTCACACTGTAGTCGATAGACTAGCGTCGAACAATGCGGCCAGCTAGCTTGCAGTTCACTCAAACGACTCTGGCAGATCGATTCTTATCCTCTCAAACATCTTCGCATTGCCAGCTACGTTGGGGTGGACGTTGTCTCCGACCTGCATGCTCGGTGCCCAGGCCGCACCGTCGTTTGCATCAGAAAGCGCCAGGTCGAACCGAACCGGAGGCAGCAGGTCAGCACCGAAGTACCCGGCAAGAATGTCATCGTTGTACTGGGCACGCAGCGCGGCCGCCGTTGGGAGAGGCGGCAAACAGGCCAGGGATATTCTCGACGTGCGACCGCGCAACTGGCTCAGCAATGCCTCGACGTTCGCCCTCCATGCTGCCCTGGTAATGCCACCAAGAGCATCGTTGGTGCCGATCAAGATCACCACCACGGTGTTCCTATCACACAGGCCCAACGCTTCGCTTCCGGCCGCCCGAAGGTGGTCAGAGCGCTGCCCACCACGGGCGATGATTGCGGTATCGATCGCGCCGGCTTCGACCCGCTCATCCTCCAGCATGTAGGACCAGGTCTTGCCATAGTTGGCGGCGCCGATCTGCGAGCCCTCGGTGATGCTGTCGCCCATCAACAGCACCCGGGCAGCACGCGCGGTCGGGAACGGGTAGTCAGCAACCATCCGGACGCGGTCAACCTTCACGCCGCCGGCGGTGGTGCCGGGGAAGACCACGCACGGCGTGCCCCACGGCCTACCACTGTTCGCGCCAGTGCCGGCCCCATAGTCCAGCACAAGCTGCACATTCTGGCCGCTGACCAAGTTGGTCAAGGTTATGTAGGTGGCAAACCGCACACGTTTCACATCGAGACGAACTCGAGAGCCGGTCAAGGGCCAAGGAATCGAAATCTCGGCGACAGCTGCGGGCGGCGTTGTGGTGCCATCCCAGCGATAGACCCGCAGCTGCCCGGTCACCCCGTCTACGATCGCAGCAGGCGTGTCCAGCACGGTGCCGCTGGTCTCGCGGATCCAGCCGAGACCCCAAACCTGGTCGGCAGCAACGATGTCCGCTACTGCCGACAGGGTGCGCCGGCTCAGCTGCGACTTTCCGTAGGACGCGGGGTAACTCTTGCTGGCCCAAGTGGATGATACCTGGCTCACCAGTGCCCCATCAGCCAGCGTCGAGCCATTGAGCACCCAGCCTGCGGCCGAGCCATTGAAGCGCTCGTCGATAAGCGCGGGGGCCACGACAGGATCGAGTACATCTGCGATGGTTTTCGACAGAACCTGGAACTCCACGCGCATCGCCACGTTGATCGGCGACACCTGCCAGTCCTGGACCTGACCCAGCCCGTTCGCCTGCGTGAATCCGGAGGTCGAGAGGCCCGGGCCGGCGCCCGCTGACCCGTCGTACCTGACGTTATTGCCACTGATCGATCGCATGTACACGTGGCCGCCGGCAGGAACGAATGTCTGTGGGAAGCTCTCGCCCGCCAGCCACGTATTGGTTCCGTTTCCGAACTCTACCTGATGACGCGCGATCACCACCTTGTTCGCATCCTGCGCCTCAATGATGGCTTGCCCGGCGCCGGCGAAGACCGCTTGTACTTGGCTCATGTACCCACCCGGCGAGGGCTGCGCGATGCCGTATCCGTTCGCAACGTTGGCATTGCCGGTGTAGGTGGAAGAGACGGATCCCAACGGCACGATACTGGCGTCCACATCCTCGAGCCCCAAATAGCGGGATGCAAGGGTTGCATTTGCTTCGGCACTTGATGCCGCAGTCTCCGCGCGCTCGACACGTTCTGCCAACGGCGGCGAGTCTTGCCCTTGATAGTCAACGCGAAGCGATATTCGAATTGCCGGACCAATGACAGGAGAGCCCTGAATGTCTCCAATGTTCACCGAGTCACCTACCAGCCAGCGGGCCGAGCCCGGAGGGGTTCCACCTGGCTCGTCAAAGCAAATGTTCACGCCTGAAATCGGCTTGTACACGATGTAGGAGCCGGCCTCTGCCGTGTACTCAGGCGAGATGGTCACAACGCCTGCGGAGGTGATCGATACGGGCAAGATGGCGGCAGTGTACGTGCCGGCGCCATTCGCGCGAGGCGACAGTACATGGAACTGCCCAGCAGCCGGCCCCAAGAAGCGCGCGGAGATTCGTAGCAACAGCGCGCGGAATGGAAGCGTCACGGCATTGCCGAACATGGACGCAGCTACGGCGGGGCCACCGGCGGCGGTGGTGGAGCCGAGCACTGCACTTTCAAGCTCTCCCGTGTCACCAAGCAAATACCCCAGCGCAGCCACGGAATCGCGACTGGCCTTCTCGGTGATCGTATCCGCGCGTAGCCATTGCCAGCCGGTGCCGCTCCAACGGTACTGTCCACTGTTGCTCACGGACTGACCTGAGACAGGATCTACATGCGTGCCCGGATCGCTGATCACGTCTGCAGCAAAGCCCACGCCACGGCTGGTATCAGCTTGCAGTGCGGCCCACGATGGATAGCGCTTAAGCCCGTTGGCGCCGACAAACTGATCGAACTCCGTGAGGATCCCGTTCCAGCTACGTCGAGACCGGCCAAGCCGATCATTCCAGGTGGGCCCAGCCCCGTTGATGCCGGCATCAAGGTTCTCGGCGTTGTCGTACAGATCAAGGGGTGAACTCGACCCCACCGGGTTGCCGGTGCTGTATCTGGTCATCTTGGTGCGTCTCCAGTGGTGCTACGGCGCGGTCGCGTCGTCGTATTGGTAGAAGGCGGGGTCGTACTGCAGGGCGGTCAGCTCCACCGAGCCGTCTTCGCCGGGCGTGAGTTCGGCCAGCACTGCGTCGTACCCAGCGCGCGTGCTGTCGCAGAAGATCAGCTCGGGCGGGTCAATCGTTGGGTCGTCCATGATCCAGGTGTTGAACGCGTGCTCGCCGGGCAGTGCCGAGGCGGCGATAGTCAGACGATGGTCGTCCACACGGGTGGGCACCATCACGCCGGACAGCGTTCCGTCCTGAAATCGGACCAGGCACCGCGGCGCTGGCAGGCTCCAGTCCAGGTACTCGCCCACCTCGATCAGAAGCCGGGTTCCATCCAGCCGCGCCGACTCAATCATGGTGCTGGTGGTGCTCGAACCCGGAATGTCATCGAACAGCTTCACCCGGTCGCCGTACTGGTAGACCAGGCCCATCATCTCGGTCTTGGTCTTATAGGTCAGGCGCTGGCCTTGGTGCTTCATCAGCCGGCGCATGCCGATCCGGTACGCGCGATCGCGCGTGCCGACACCCTGCAGCTCGTAGGTCTCCACCTTCCACGGCTCGGTCACACCCGGTAGTCGGCACTCCACCGTCTCGGCCGCCCACGTGACCTCGTCGACGTAGGTCACGTCCACGCCGTCGTAGTCGTCCGGGCCCGGCGAAATGAACGACGTGCTGAGCGGCTCAAGCTGGCGCTGCGGCGAGATCCCGCCTCGCCACCCCTTCACCCCTTCGCGGCCTGCCGAACACATCGAATCGATCAGCAGGAAGTAACCCATGCCCGCCTGCGCCGCCATCTGCAGCATGTCCAGTGCGCTGGTGCCGGACTTCTCCGCGCTGAAGTCGAAGAATTCCCCTCGTGGCGTCCAGTAGGTGTCTTCCAGATGCTGCAGCGTGTCCGTATCGATCTGGTCCGCCGGCAGGCCAAGGGAGCGCATGACGTGGATCATGGCGCCGCTGATGCTGCGTGCAGTGCCTTGGTCGTAGAGCCGTGTAGCCTCTACATTGAACCGGCGGTCGGTCTGCGCTGCCAGCTTCGTCCCGGTGGTAACCGTCAGGCCGATGGTCGTCAGGTCGTCGTAGCGTGTCGGCCGCTGCGACAGGCGCGCGCGCAGGCCCTGCCAGTAGCAGGCATCCCGTGCCGAATTGCCCCCGCGCTCTGTCACCCGCCTGATCCGCACCTCAACCTGCCCAGGTGCGCCGAGGGTGATGCGCTCGGTGAAGCCCACCGCATCCTCGGAGTATCCGGTGTACGTGTGGGTCCGAACCGTCCAGGGCGCGCCCGAGCCATACACCCGATATCCAACGCGGATGCTGACCGTAAACGTGCGCTTGTTGCCCTTGCTGGTGTACCAGATCAGGCCGCTGGGGAAGTTGAAGTCGTATTCAAACGCATCGGTGGTTTCGCCGTTCGGGCACACCAGGAACGGTCCCAACCACTCCTCGCCCTCCTGGAACCCGGTGGCGCTGTAGTCAGTGGCCGTCCGGCTGGTCCAGCCCGGCCAGCTCGTATCGACCACGCCAGCCTCTGTAAGCCGTTCCACCGCCAAGGTGAGCCCGGACACGGCCGCAATCCGATAGTCACTTTGGCCGCGCGACATTGCCAGAGACACCACACCAGGCGGCAGGCCTCCAAAAGCAGTTCCGGTCGGGCCGTCATAGGCCAACGTCACACGGGGCTGCGTCGCAGGTGTTCCACCGCTCGTGGCCACACCCACCGTGGACGTTGGGCTGCTACCGAAGACAGACGCCGGCAGTCCGCTGTAGGTGATGCTCCCGCCAGCAAACGGGCTGGCCGCCTCAGCAATCGTCACCACACCGCCGGACTGGGTCGCCACCAAGCCGCTATCCACCAACTGGTCGTTGATGGCAGTCAGCAGCACGCCCAAAGTGATGTAGTTGGCCACCAGCGCCACGCTGTAGGTGGTTCCCCGCCAGCTGATCCCGAAGGTGACCGGAGAACCGCTGAAGTCGAAGTTGCTCGCAGCGGCCGATCCCGTCACACGGGCAGCGCTGCCACCAACACCGGGCACTGCGGGCGAGCCAGGGACGTAGCTGGCCACGAACAACGCGTAATCGGCTCCGTTGTAGGTCAGCAGAACCGGCATGCCCACGTAGGGTGCCAATTCCGCCACAGCACTGCCGGCGATGATCGAGTAAAGGCCGCTGGTGGTCGCGGTGAAGGAAGCCGCAACCTTGAGCGTGAGCACGGCGCCGACAACCCAGCTGCTGGGCACGGAGCTGGTCGGCCGCTCGTTACCGTTCGCGTCGGTGACTGTCGCGTTGTTCAGGGTGATCACATTCCCCGATACCGTCACCGAGTCTGCGTTGATGCCCGTAGACACGTCTGCCGTGTCGCTCAGGTCCAGGCCGGCTGTGCCAGAGGCGGTAGCGCCCACCTCGGTGGAGTTCACCCAGTTCTCGGAGCGCACGTCGCCACCGACATCGGCGCCCGGTGGGTAGATGGTCATCTGCACGTCACTGCCGAACGAGCTGATGGGCGTGTTCCCCAGCCGGGCCGAACCCACCGGGATGATGTGCCGCCCCTTGCCCACGCACACGAACATGTGGGTTCGATAGGATTTCTCCCCCACGAAGCGGGACACCGGCTGCACCAGGTAGTCGGCCCAAACGCGGCACCGCCCCAGAACCTCGCGCACGGGGCTTCCGAGCCGCGCAGTGTTCGCCCGCGCCGTGTCGAGGCTGAGGCTATCTCCCTGCCCGTTTCGACTGCCGGGCAGGTTGTTGGCCATGTAGATGGCATACGCAGCCACCACCGCAACCACGACCCAGTAGATCACTGCGGCGATGCCCTCGTAATGAGGGACCGGGTAGATGCGCACGTCGCTGCCGTGGTCGATCCAGGTGGTTGCCCACGCACCTGGCGCAACCGGCGCGCCGTCCACCTCCAGCTCGATTGGCTGCTCACCCTCTCCGGTGTAACCACGCACGTTCGCCCGCAGCCATCCATCCACCGTCATCCGGCCATGCTGGTGGGTTTCCAGCGCTTCACCCGGCATGCGGGAAGGAAACACGCGGATCACGCGTAGTACTCCACACGATTGAAGCGGCGCTCAAAGCGCGCCACAGGCAGGACGGTCACGTTGCGGCCGTCGTTACATTCGAGCGTGCACATGCGGCCATCTACCTCTACCAGCACGGCAACGTGGGTCACCATGCTGCCCTCGTAGCAGAACGCCACGGCACCCTCCACCAGGTCGCTGCCGGCGTGCTGCAGAACCGCCTGCTGTGCCAGCTCGGGCAGATCGTCACGGGTAGCCCCAGGGTGCTCATCCCACGGCGGCAACCCAAGGTCCCGCCGCACCTCATTGACCACGCCATAGCAGTCCAGTTCGGGGAACACGCGGCCGCCACTGACCCAGACAACGTCCAGGTATTTTTCAAGGTCGATCGTCATGAGATGTAGCGCAGTCCGGGGTGCTTGGAGAGATTGAAGCGATCGCGCGGCCAGGCCGTGTCGAGGATGTTCATGAAGCCGGCCGTGATCTGGACCTCTGTGGCCGACCACTGGCCGCCCTTGATGACCATCGAGAGCGGACGCTTGATGGGTGCCAGCAGATCACTGCTCAGGTAGACCCGCAGGGTTACCGTCATCTCCTGCCGCGCGGCCAGCGCGGCACGGATCTTGGTGCTCACCACGCCATCAATGTTGGTCAGCGCGAAGCGCAGATCCTGTACGCCGTCGGCATTGCGAGCCGGCTTGGCCACGTCCATGCCGCAGGCCTTGAAGGTCACCGTCTGGCCCGTCTCCAGAACCGCAGTCAGGTCCTCCCAACCCTTGGTCAGGTAGTGGGTTTCACCACCGACGGTGATGGCCAGCGTGTCGTGCTCGATCTCGCTGCCACCGGAAGCATATAGCCGTTCAAGGATGCTCATGGCTGAGGCCACTCCCTGTTTGCGGCAAGGTCCACGACATTGGCCTGCAGGAAGCCTTCCGGGTACTCAGACCAACCATCAGCCAGCAGCGGCCGGAGGTACAGCTCCAGCTGCGCGGTGAACATCCACAGATTGCCGTTGGTCAACGTTGGACCGTCGTAAATGTCGGTGAACCGCGCCTTGTAGTAGTCCATGCCCAGCGGGCTGCGAAGGCGGCAGGCAAACCAGGACACGCCATCGAATAGCTTCTCCTGGAACCACTTCTCGAACAGAGCAGCCTGCTGATCATTCAGCAGCCATCGCACCTCGGTCTGGCTCGGGGTGGCGGTGTAGGCCCGGCGTGGAAGGGACCGTCCGCTAACGAAGGTGGACCGCGTCTGCGGTGACACGTGGCGCAGCCCATAGCCCTCGCGCAGCGGTTCGGGCAACCACTTCGGCTGCATGATGAGCGCCATTACCCGACCTTCCTTCTGACATTCCAGTTCGATCGCATCGCGCGTGATTGCGGGCCGGTGCCGGACGTGGTGTCCGCCACGCGGTCCTGCCGCGCCAGGGTCACTGCGCGCCGCACCGTCTGCTCCTGCATCAACCGCTCTCGCTCGCTGATGGACCCATTCACGTTGAAATGCATCTCAAAGCTGTCGCCGCGGCCTCCACCGCCAGAATCGCGTGACACGCGGTCCAGCGTTGCGTCCAACTTGGCGCTGGTGGCCGCGGTGGTGACCCGCTCGCCCTTCTGCAGTAGCCAGGTGCCCGTCTCGGGGACGTTTTCGATGCCGTCATGGGCCATACCAGCGATGGATCCCGCGGTGACCATCGCAACCATAGGCGCAGTCGCGGCCATAGCTGCGGAGGCGGCCGCCGGTGCGAGAGCCGGACCAACGATTGGGATCGCAGCCGTAGAGGCGAAGGCCGCCAAGGACGCCTGGGCCTGCGTTGCAATCGCATTGCCGACCAAGCCCGCTGCGCCGGCACCCGCAGTGCTCTTTCCTACAAGCAACTGGACGCCCTGATACACCAACCACTGCGCAGCCATCTGGGCAAGTGTGTTGATCACTGTTTCGCCCATCGATACCGCAAGGTTCTTCACAGAATCAAACAGCGACTCGTTACCCTTCACCAGATCTGCGATCGACTGCGCCACCGCGCCGGTTGTTGAATCCAGGAACCCTGTAGTGGCCTCATAGGCCTGCTTGTTGTAGTCGGATGCATCGGAAGCGTAGTTGGCCCAGGCATCTGACATTCTATCGCGCCAGTTGTCTCGTTGCTCGTCCGTCTTTCGGTAGTACTCCTCCTGCATTCGCAAGCGCTCGGCTAGAGCTGACTCAAGAGCCTGCGTCTCCTTTGAGTAGAGTTCTTCCGAAATATCAGCCGCTTGCATCTGAGCTAGGAGGTCATCCCTCTTCGACTGATAGTCGCGCTGAATCGACAGCAGATCTCGCGCGCGCCTACGTGCCTCTTCCCCGGCACCAGCCCCAACAAAATCGACGTCCAAGGTATCCTGGGCGTTGCGGAGCTGCTTCTTAAGGTTTGCCGAGAACTCAGTCGACTTTGCCTCCTCTTCGTTCGCTCGCTTCAGCGCAAACACCTCATCAGCAGCCTTAGCGGCCTCGACCAAGGTGCGTTTGTGCTCGTCGTTCAATCCCTTCAACGCACCCTTGGTGGTGTCGAAGATCGCTTCCTGCTCTTTCGTCGTCAGTGAGAGCTTTCCCGACTCGGTGTTCGTAACAGCGGCCAGGCGCTGGTACTTCAGGAGCTCAGTGTTGTACGCCTGCTGCAGTTGCTTCTGTGTGGCAAGACGCTTCTTGGCGTTCTCTGCGTCCGCGGCTGCGGCGGCGGCAGCCTCTCTGGCCGCACTGTCGCTGGACTTGGCCGTGCTATCTACTGAACCGGTGACGCCCTTGAATGCCTCCGCCGCCCGCTGGTACTTGTAGCGCTCAGTCAGCTCCCGCTGGATGCCGATACGCTGCTGGGTCAGATCGTTGATCTGCTTGAGCCTGGCAGCCTCCTGGGAATCAGTCAGGGGGATCCCGAGGAGACCTGTCTTGTTCTGCTTCGCGTAGTTGATCAACCCGTTCAGTCGGGCCATCTGCTCGTTGAGAGCAGCCTCACCGGCATCCTGTACGCTGCCGCCAGCGTCTAGATTCGCGAGATCCCGGACCTTGGTAATGAAACCGGAGATCTGAACAACACCATTCGCAAGCTCACTGGACAGATTGGCCACCAGCGTGACAATGCTGTCGAATCCCTCCTTGACCTTCGGGTCCTTCAGTGTGTCGATGAGGTCGTTGACGGCAGCGGTTGCCCCTTTGAGGCTTCCGTCTTTGGCTGTGGTGATGTCATCCAGTGTATGGCCGAGTGCGGTCAGCGCACCTCCGAAGGTGTCGCGCGCCGCCAGTGCGGCGCCGGCATACGATTCCTCAAGGATCTCCAGGATCATCACCTGGGCCTCGCCTTCCTTGCCGGCCTTCACCAACTCGTCGATCGTGCCGCGCACCTCCTTAGTGAAAGCCGCGCCGAAGCCCTGCTGCGCTAGCGCAGCTGCTGCCTTGCTCGGCGATTCCAGCGCTCGACCGATGGTCTCCGCCGACTGGCTGACACTGATCCCGAGACGGGCAGACTGGTCAATCACTGCCTGCATCGCGCGAGGAATGTTGGAGGACAGAATTCCCGAATAGGACAGAAGCCGGGTCTGCGCCTCGACAATCTCCCCGCCGCTGAAGGTGGACTTGTCGGCAAGCGTATCGGCCATGTCCAGCAACTGCTGGCGGGTGTAACCGGCAGCACCGCCGGTTGAGCGGATAATGGCGTCGAGCTGAGCCACCTCCTTCTCGGCAGCAATGCTGTTGCGCCCGAACTTCACCGCAACTGCGGACAACGCGGCGACACCGACAGCAACACCAGCGGCAAGCGCCGCGCCCGCCATTCTTGCCTCGGCCTCGACCTTCTTGCGCCACTTCTCCGCCCGGCGCTCGGACTTGTCCAGGCCGGATGCGAAGCCGCCGACCTCGGCGATTACGTCGATGGTCAGCGTACCAAGGGACCGGGACATAGCTCTCTCTGCTGCAGGGGCTGGCCGGTGGCCAGCCAGGTTGATCCGTACCCTAGGCGCCAGCTACCACTGCTTCATCGCCTCCTCGAGGCTGATGGGCTCGGCGTCCGCGTAGGGAATGAAGTCGGCAGGCTTGAATGGGGTCGAGCCAGGCTTCTTGTTGGCGTTGACGAACAAAGCGGCCAGCATCCCTGCAGCTGCATCCATCCGCCCGCCCAAGTTCAGGCTGCCGCGCTTGGCGCGGTACACGCTCCAGAGCTGGAACTCCCGGATGGAGAGGCGTTCCTTCGCCTCACCGATGCTGCGGCCGCCGATCCCGTTCAGGACCAGCTCGCACCACAGCTCATCCTCCGGGGTCAGCTCGTAGCTTTTCCCAGGTTGTTCACCTCGCCAATGGCCATCAGCAGCGCCACCGACAGGTTGCCGTCCAAGGCGCCGCGGTCCGGATCGGCCTCGCCGGTGATATCAGCAACGGTGAACACCGCGTTGCCATCCTGGTCGCAGATGCTGGCCGCGATGCGGCCGGCCACGCCGTCGTGCTTGTTCGTGGCCGACAGCACATCCGACACCGCCGCCTGGAAGCCCAGCGGCCGCACATAGACAGTGGCTGTCAGCTCTTCGTCGCCCTGCTTCCAGCGGATCTCCTTCTCCACTGGCCGGCCAGTGAACGCACCGGCCTTCTGCAGGCCGGCCACGCTCAGGCTCACCGCACGCGCGGTGGCCGGCTTCTTGGCAGCCCGGCTCACGGCGTGGCCGCCTTACGCAGCCAGACGCCCGGACCGCTGCGCTGCATGGTGGCCGCGGTGGTGACGACGGTGTTGCCCTGGAAGTCGAACGGGAAGTCGCTGACGTAGGCCTGGAAGGTGTACCAGGTGCGGGTGTTCGGCAGGACCAGCTCGTCTACCGTGGAGCGCTCGGCCGTAGCCGCGGCGCCGGTGCCAGCGCCGCCGGTGAAAGCGACAGTCGGCGTGCCGGTGTAGCCGGTGCCAGGATTGGTGATGTTGACGCCGATCACCGAGCCAGAATCGACGATGGCCGTGGCCGTTGCACCGCTGCCACCGCCGCCGGTGATGGCCACGGTCGGCGCCGACGTGTATCCGGTGCCGCCGTTGGTCACTTCGATGTTCGAGATGCTGCCGACCGGCTGCACGGTGGGCTGGATGTCCACGCCATCGGACCAGCCGATGGCCCATTGGATCGGCTCGCCGCCGTCCACCTGCTCGGCCAGCTGCCACATCAGGTAGTGGCTGTCGTTCTTCGGGTCGGCGTTGATACTCACAGAAGCTTGGCCGGGCGTGCGCAGGCCCTTCTTGTAGGTGCGCGTGTTGGTCTCGGACAGGCACGTGTCGTCGATCTGGTCCGCCGGCGCGGTGCCGGGGTTGAAGGCCGTAATGCACTCGATCTCGCGGACAACGCCGTTGATCAGGCCGTACAGCTGGGTTCCTTGGGTCAGGGCGCTCATCGTTTCTCCTGCGGGCAATAAAAAGCCCCGCAGTGCGGGGCGTGGGTGGGGATGTAGAAGGTGCTACCGAGGGACCAGCCAGTCCAGATCAAATGACAGGCGCAGCAGCTTCGTTTCGGGATCAAGCATCTGGCTGCCCCAGCGGGTGATGTACCCACGGGGTTCGAAGGCATCACGCAGTGCGGCGGCCCCCTGAATCAGGGATGCTTCGTTCTTTGCATAAACGTCCACCTGCGTGGTCAGGGCGTCCACGTCAGGGCGCTGGGCCAAATAGTTCTCGGGGCTACCACCGACCGTCTGCCAGACCGCATAGGGAAGTGCAGGCGGCTTCTCGATCAGTCCGAACGGATAGACACGGGTCGGAGCGTCGCCAAAGGCCAGCAGCACCGCTGGTGATGCGATGCAAAGCGGGAATATGGGCGGGATCATGCTGCCCCCTGCTTTGCCAGCACGCGGTCGAGCGCCTGGTTGAAGCTTCGCGCGAACACGTCGACGGCCTTCTGGCCGGCTTGGTCCGGCACCGGCCGGAAGATCGGTTGCGCAGCCATCTTCGAGGTGCCGAACTCCAGCAAGCGCCAGTACCAGGTGATGCCACCGGGGTTGCTCGTCCCCTGCTGAGCGGCGCGGCCGGCCTGGGCACCGCCCAGAACGCCAACACGGAACGCCAGCACGCCATCCTGCTTGAACGCGCGGCCATTCCAGCGCACCGCGACGTTCTTCCAGATGGCTGTCTCGGTTTCGTGGTCGTCCACCCGGCGGGCGTTGCTCTGCGCCTGGTCGCGCAGCACGTTGGCCGCCCGGCGCAGCGCGGCCCGGCCACCCCTGTAGTTCACCTCGCGCTTCACCTGCGCCATCTTGTTGCGGATGCCGTCCAGGCCGCTCACGTCGAATCGGATGCCATCAGCCATCGTTGACACCCTCGCTACACGGAAGCGTGAGGTATTCCAGGCCGCTCACCGGGTCGGGCAGCACACCATGGATGTTCAGGATCTTGCCGCGGAACAGCACCCGGCATTTGTCGGTCACGTCGTCGCGGTGACGGATGGTCACCCGCAACGTGACCTCGCTGTCCACTGCCTTGGCTGCCACGAATTCGCGGGCCGACAGCGGCGCCACTTCGGCCCACACATCGGCCAGCGGCTCCCAGCTGACGGTCTGAGCACCGGTCGCAGGCGACTGCCCGTAGACCTGACGCTGCAGCTGCACCCGATGTCGCAGGCGGCCGGAGGCGATCATCGCGGCTTCCCGCTCAGGTAGTTGCTCGGGCTGTCCGGCTCCACGTTGCCACCCTCACTGTCACAGAGGTAGTCCACCAGCCGGTTAACCGCCTTGGCGTTCTCCTGGTCGGCCTTGGTCTTTTCCTGCAGCGCCGCCACCAGCTGGTGCGTCGCCTCGGTCTGGGCGCGCAGGGCGGCCAGCAATTCGCTTTGCTCGTTCATTCGCTTCTCGCATCCATTTCATGAGCCAGGCGCGCCGGCGCGCGCAGCCGGAGCAGGCCACGTCAGACGCCGAGGCCGACCCGGTGCGGCCACAGCAGGCTGTGCGCACCCATCGGGATCTTCACCGTGGCTCCTGCACTGGACTGCACGTCCTCGCGAGTCATGTAGAGGTGTCCCAGCATCAGCAGAACCGCAGCGCGTACGGCGTCGGTAACCACCATCGGGTCGCACCCTGCAGTGCCGGCCAGCACAGCGGCGGCCATGCTGGCGGCATCAGGGAACACCTTCCGGTTCATGAACTCCTGTGCAGCCTCCTCGGCGGCGCCACCGTAGAGCTCCAGCATGGCGTCGTCGGCGCTATCGGCCCGGCAGTGCTGCCGGGCCTGCTCGATGGTGATCAGCTGCATGGCTCAGGCCTGGGCCGGCGTCGCCGCCTTGATAGCGGTTTCGATGGCTTCGATAACGGTGGCGCGGGCTTTTTCACCCTTGGCGGTCTCTGCCTTCAGTGCAGCACCCAGCAATGCGAGGTCGGTCACCGACGCAATCGCCGCGATCGCGTCGGCAGCCTTCTGGCGGACCAGGTCAGCGCCATCGCTGGTCCCGCCAGCAGGCACGACCGGGCCACCGCCAGCATCGGCAGATTGGCCAGCCAGCTTCACGAGACCGCGCTTTTCCAGCAAGTCCGCGTGTTGGGTGGATACATCGAACTCCGCGCCGCGGCTACGGCTTCCGTGGTGTTCGAACGAGGTGAGTGCAATGACCTTGGCCATCATCTGATTCCTTCGTCATGGGCAGCGCCCGGCAGTGCCGGGCGCCACGTGATATCAGCCGCCGGCGCCAGCGCCGTCGGTGACCGGCAGACCGTCGAAGCCACCCTTCACGAATGCCTCGGGGCGGAAAACGGTCAGGCCCACGTCCTCTTCGCAGAGGATGGTGACCATGTTCTTGACGAAGTTGTCTCGGTCCTGGTTGGAGACCGTGATGTTCGCCTGCTCGCGGTCCCAGCCCTGGGCGCCCATCTTGAAGGCACCGGTCAGGAAGTCGCCCAGATCCATAGCCTTGGTGGCCACAACCGGACGCGCCCACAGGCCGGGGACAGCCAAGCCACGCGGCGTGGCGAACAGGTAGGCATTCTCGGTGGTCTTCGACAGCTCGATGGTGGTCCAGTCGATCGGGTTCAGCACGATGCCATCGGCTTCGTACTCGGCCAGGGTCACCTGCAGCATGGCGATGCGCAGACGATCGATGGCCGTCTCGTTCTGCACGGTCACGCCCGGATTCGCATAGGTCGTGGCCTGGGTGTAGAGGCCGTTGATGTTCAGGCCTACGCCCGAACCCTTCAGCAGCTGCGCTTCTTCCTTCAGCTTCAGGCCGTACATCAGGCGGCCGTTGATGTAGGCCTGCAGCATGCTGGCATCGCGCAGCACCTGCTTGGATGCGCGGATCCAGTGGGCGATGGTGGCGATCTTGGCCGAGTCCAGCTCGAACGACAGATCAGATTCCGGCTTCGGATTGGTCGGGTTCTCGGCCACCACGTCCGCGTTGTTGGTGAAGCCGGTCTCGCGGACGTACTCGATGCTGTCCGAGGAGGTGGGGCCCCAAGTCAGAAGATCGCGGATGAAAAGCCGCTGGTTCGGCGTTGCAACCACGCCGGGCACGCGCTGCGGCTGGATCAGGGTGCCGGCCGAGGCGTCTTCGCGGGTGATAGCCGCCTTGACCGTGAAGCTGCCCTGCATACCCGGGTTGAAGTTCTTGCAGGCATCGGACGCGGCAACCACTTCGCCGATGGTCAGGGCCTTGGCCGGGGCGCCACCACCCTGCTCCAGCTTGGCAATGACCTGCTGGGCAGCCTGCAGGTTGGCCTGCAGCTCGCCCTGGGTGACCAGCAGCTGGTCGACTTTGGCCTTGGTTTCTTCGGACAGCTGCGCATGCGCGCTGATATCGGCCTTCGCCTGCTCCGCGTGCTTCTTCAGCTGCTCGTTCACCTTCTCCAGGCTGGAGTTGATGCTCTTGATGTCTTCGTCGATCTGAGCCATGTGGATTTCCTTCAGAGGTGGTTGGTGAGGGAGGCGGCGAGTGCCGCGTTTGCTTTGGTCTGCGGCGCCGATGGCGCCCCAGGATCGGTGGGATCGCCCTCACCGCTGCCAGCGGGATCACCCGCGCTGGACTTGAACTGGCTGATCAGCCGCATGGCCTCGGACTTCGGCATGCCAGAGGCCCGCAGAGCGGCCTCCATACGGCGCACCGCAGAGGCGTTCTTGCTGTCATCGGCCTTGCCGATCTCGTCGGAATCGAGCAGCGAATCTGCAAAGCCCTGGGAAACGGCAGCGCTGCCGCCGATGTAGGACTCGCGATCCATGAGCTTCTGCATGGCCTTGAGGTCTTCGCCAGTCCTGGCCGCGTACACGTCGGCCATTGCCTGGTCGAATGGCTCCAGCTGGTCAGCGATCTCGCGCAGCTCGTGGCGGTTTCCTGCGGCCAGGAGCCAGCAGTTGTGGATCATCAGGAAGCCCGCCCGTGCAATCTGCACGTGGTCGCCGGCCATGGCGATGATGGAGGCGGCAGAGGCCGCGATACCCATCACCTTCACCGTGACCTCGCCCGGATGCTCGCGAAGCATCGAGTACATGGCCAGGCCTTCGAACATGTCGCCGCCCGGAGAGTTGATTGCGACGGTGACCGGCCCCTTACCCAGCGAACGCAGTGCCGCAGACATGCGCTTGGCAGTGAAGCCGCCACCGGTCCACCAGTCCTCGCCGATCACATCGTAGATGCCGATGGTCCGGTCTTCCTGATCCTCAGCCGCCGCGCGGATACTGGAATCCCATCGATCAAACGCCGACGGTGCGATGTAGCTGCGCACATCCATCTGCGGCCGTCCGCTCGGAACGCCCGGGGTTGCACGGATGGTCATCGATTACTCCTTGCTGGCGGCGTCGGAAACGCCAAGAAATGCGCGCATCGACGCGCGAGCGGCATTGCCGTCTTCGGACTGGCCAAGCTTGTCCAGCGGTGCAAGTGCGGTCTGCACGGTCAGCACCGCGGCGTTGCCTCCCATGGGCTCGCGGTCCTCCAGCTCACGCACTTCGTCGCGGGTCAGGATGCCGTTGTTGACCATAGCTGCGTAGAAGGCCGCTCGACCCGCGCTGTCCGCGCGAAGGAGCCCCTCTACCGCGAACTTCGGGTAGTACTTGGTGCGCTCAGACGGCGACAGAAGATCTTTACTGATCGCCTGTTCAATTCGACGAAGCCAAGGTCCGAGGGTGAACGTCAGGAAGCCGATCATCTGCTGCTCGATCCCTGTGCCCCAGCTCGTCGACTTCTCGGCATGGCCAACCATGAACGGAGGAACACGGAACCACCGGCAGATTTCCTCCACCGAGAACGCGCGCGACTCAAGCAACTGGGCATCGGCGGGATTGATGCCGATCGTCTTGATGTCAGAACCTGCTTCCAAGATGACCGGACGGCCGGCATTCACGGCTCCGCTCAGTGTTTCCAGCGTTTCTCGCGCCTCTTTACGCTGATCGGGCTTAAGCGTGCTCGGGTAGGAAATCGCCGTGGTCGGCATCAGCCCCTTGGAGAATGTTGAGCTTGCCGCCATGTCGGCGCCGATGGCGGCGCCGAACACCTCGGCACCGTAGCCGATGACAGAGACGCCCTCCTTCCCGTCGAGGGAGAAGCCTGGGATGTTCCAAACGCGGTCGTTTGGTATCTCCCTCTGCAGGCCGTCTTCATCCGTGTACCGCCACACCTTCACCCCGTCGCGGCGGAACCAGGTCAACCTGTCGGGATGAAGGAACTGTAGGCCAACCACCCGGCCTCCGATCATCAGCTTCTCGCAGCGCGCATTGCCACGCAGCAGCATCGCTGCCACGTTGGCTTCCCAATGCACGGCGGCAGTGGTATCGGAGTTCGGCTGATCGTGCAGGATGAACTGCAGCGGATGGTGGCTCGCCACGCGCTTGCCCGTGCTCGTCTTTTCGTACATCGAAAGGGGCAGCGTGGAGATGGTCTCCGAGATCAAGCGAACGCAGGACCAGACCGCCGACAACTTCAGCACGGTCTGATGGTTGACCGGCACACCCGCCGCCGAGTTCGAACCGAAGAAATCCGACCAGAAATCGCCGTCAGTCAGATGGATGGGAACGCCAAGCCACTTGAGCGCCGCTGCACGCAGCCGCCCGGGCTTCTTCGCCGCGGGCTTCATCCGATCACCGGGCTGGCAATGAAATCACCGACATCGTCACCTTGCGAGGCCGCCGGCATGCTAAGCCCGATGGCCATCAACAGGGTCGACATGTCGTCGATCTTGTCCGGCGAGCGCTTCTTGTCAGGCTTCATGTTCAGGTTTCCGTCCTTCACAGCAATGAGGTTCGACGCACACCAGTTCAGAACCGGGTCGTTTCCGTGCCGGATCTTCTTGCTGATGTAGGCGCGCTCGAGCTCTTGCATCGCCGGGTGATAGTTCTTCGTGGTCTGGCCGAACTCGATCAGCGGATGCCCCTCCGCCAGCAGCCGCTGGGTGATCTCCTGGGCGTTCCACTTGTCGAAGCCGATCACCAGGGGATTGAACCTGGCAATGTCCTCCCTCATGCGCGCCTCTACCACCTGATAGTCGGTGACTTCGCCTTCAGTCACTTCGATCAGGCCGGCCGCGACCCAGCCCGCGTAGGGCACGACCCCACGCTCTGTTCGAGCGCGAACTGCATCCTCTGGAACAAACCTGCGGCCCCAGGTGTAGTAGATCTCGTCAACCTTCCACACCATCCGCCAAGAGGTCAGGTCCAGATTGCTGGCGAGGTCCAGACCCGCCCAGCAGGGATGGCCGGCGAGCCAATCCAGATCGACCTCCCCACCACACTTCTGCCACTTCGTCAGGTCGACCCAGCCGGTTGCAGAGGACGCCGGGCGGTTGAGCCGCTTGATCTTGAATTCGGCCAGCTTCGATGGCATCTGCCGCGCTTCTACAGCCTCCTTCCGGATGGCTTTCAGCAAGTGCGGGTTGGCGTCCATCAGCGGGTTGGCCTTCGGCCACGCCGATTCGTCGAACTCGTCGTCTTCCTCGTCGACCGCGTAGAACACCACCAGGAAGTGGTCGGCCGAATCGCTGAGGATGCCCCGCAGCACCTGCTTGGCGAACTGCCGAATTTCTCCCCATGGGCCGGGGTTCGTGTACCCCTCTGTCGTGGTGTACAGCCACAGCGGGTTGCTGCGAGCACCGGCTGCTGAGGTCAGCACGTTCAGCAAGTCGGCAGACTTGTGGGCATGGATCTCGTCCAAGCCCACATGGGACGGATTCAGGCCGTCCTGCGTGCTGGCCTTGGCGTTGATCGGCTTGAAGCTGGCCCCGGTCTCCATCCGGCTGATCGAGTTGGCCCAGCAGGCCAAGCCGAAAGCCTCCTGCAGGTCCGGTGTCTTCTCCGTCATCCGCT
Organism: Stenotrophomonas raiganjensis (SeqCode); assembly: GCF_030658505.1. Classification (GTDB taxonomy): domain Bacteria; phylum Pseudomonadota; class Gammaproteobacteria; order Xanthomonadales; family Xanthomonadaceae; genus Stenotrophomonas. The sequence continues at coordinate 74,966 of NZ_JAUTXR010000125.1, forward strand.
TGGCGACGTTGAAGATGATGCGTGCCTGGCTGCCGGTGGTGGCAGCCGAGATGATCTGGGCGCCCTCCTCCTCCTCACAGCACTGGCAGTACAGCAGGATCGCCGCCGCCAAGGTTGACTTGGCGTTCTTGCGCGCCACCGCAAACAGAGCGGAGGTGAAGCGCCTGCTGCCGTCCAGGTTGCGGAACCCGAACAGCTGCACGACAAAGAACACATGTGACCGATGTAGCTCGATCTCAGGCCGCGCCCACTTCCCTTCGACGTGCGGCAGCTTCTCGATGAAGTCGCACGGGTCGCACGCATGCCACTCGTCGAAGACAAACGGCGGCCGCTTCCGCCTCGCTCGCTTCAGGTCCGCAAGGAAACGTTTCGCGGCCAGACGCACCCACTTCCCGAACTTCCGGCCCTTCTTGTCAGCTACGGCCTCTTCTGCATAGGCCGTGGCGATGCCCACGTAATCACGCACGGGGCTTCCGCTTCGCACCATTGCTGGCGAACGCGTTCCCCGACTTCTCGATCTCGCTGGCTGGCTTCACCTTGCCCTGGGCAACCGGCGTCAGGCCAAAGTCGTTCATCAGCCCTCGCAGCTGGGAGACCATCGACGCCACGGGCGCCAGCCCGGCGGCGTACAGCTGCACGGTGTTACCGTGCAGCGCGCATAGCTGCCCAAACGCCGAAAGCCCAGCCTCGGTGAGCAGTTTGTTTGCGTGGAGAATCGGCGCCAACCGGTCCCACTCCTTGATGGCGTGGGCGTTCGGCAGCCAGTCCGGTGCCGGCGGAACGTCCGACACCAGCGGAAGATCAGCAGCTGGCGCCGGCGGCGCGCGGTCGGGGCGATCCGTGCCGGCCACCACTTTCAGCGATGTCGGTTTGCGCGGGTTCGCCATGGGTAGTCCAGGGGCGGCACGCTGGCCGCGAAAAAATGGTTTTTCTCAACTGACGGTGCAAAAAAAGGCCTGGGCGCACGGTCAGGGAGGCGAACCGCCCCAACTTTTGACCCTCCCCCCGCCCGATCTGCCGTTGTTGCGATTCATTCGCGTCCACGCGCGCATTTCGGGGTCGCCTTGGCACCTCGGTGCCAGTTGCCGAACCCGCCGTCCTCGGTCGCGGTCTTGCGGTCGTGGCAGGGCTTGCAGAGGGGCTGCCAGTTGTCGGTGTCCCAGAACAGCGCCTGGCTGCCCTTGTGCGGGGTGATGTGGTCGACCACCGTCGCGACCGTGACGTGCCCCGACCGATGGCACTCAGCGCACAGCGGGTGCCTCAGCAGGTAGGTCGCGCGCGCTCGCTGCCATCGGCTGCCGTAGCCGCGCTCGGCTGTGGTCTGCCTCACCGCTGCAGCAGGAACGTGCACGACCGCCTGCCGTGGCATGGCGTTGTGCTTCGGTGCTCGCTTAGGCATCTTTCACATCGAGAACGATGCCCCTCTTGATCCAGGCATCAAGCTTTTCCCAGTCAGGCTCCAGGCCAGTGACCCGCGAACAGATAACCACTGCGCCGAGGTAGTACCTCAACCACCAGGCCAAGCGAACGCGGACTCGACAGGTCTTCATGACCCTTCCCGCATTGGAATTACCTCGACTCGGCCGTGAATGGTCTTGTGCACTACCTCGCCGTTCTCGACACGAAGAGGCAATTCGTGGAAGCGGACCTCGCCCGTGAGGGTGTTGGCGTAGAAGGCCATGTCGATCTTCTTGCCATCTACCAGGACAGTCCGCCGGCCACGGCCATCGTCAGGAGTGTGCTCGTGCCTACTCATCGGACGATCCACGCTGACCAGTTGGGACCGGCTTCCCCTGCACCTGCTCGATGGCATCGAACTGAGCCTCGTACAGATCGAGGCACCGCTTCCTGCCGTTGCTCACCTCGAACACAACAGACGGCTTGCCGGCACGGGCCCAGCTGCAGCGCTTCGTCAGCGCCGCATCGATGGGAACGAACGTGGCAACAGGGACACGGATGACAGCCGGTGCTGGCGGGCTGGGCTTGGGCACCGACGACTGGCACGACGCCAGACAGAAGGCCGTAGCCAGGACGATCAGTCGCACGTCAGTACCCCTTCAAGGCTGGGCAGGCAGAGTCGAGCAGCTCCAGGGCGGCTTTGCATGTATCAGGCCGCTGCTCGTAGCGGCCGCGCCAGGTAGCTGCGTCCTTCTCGGATGACTCGATGCGTCCAGCCAGCGCCTGCAGAGCTGCCGCGCTTTCAGCCTTCAACGCCTCCAGCTTCACGGCCTCATCGCGAAGAGCATCAGCGACCTCGGCCAGTCGTTGGTCACGGGTATCCACATCGGCCTGCAGGCGCTCGGCATCAGCCTTCCAATCAGCCTTGACCCTTACCACCTGCGCACTCAGATCGCGGATGCGCTGCTCCTTCTCATAGGCCGAGAGGCCAGAGACCAAACAGCCGAAGGCCAACACTGCGCATACGAGCTTGATCTTGCTGCCCGGCTTTCGAAGCCACTGGAAAGCATCAGCCGCGGCGCCGATGACCATCTCCCATACCGCGCGCAGAAACCTCAGCAGAACGCTCATGGCTTGTCGCCTCCGATTGCGCCAGTGGCCTTCTCGACCAGGCGCACATAGCCGGGCAGCAGCCGGCGGATCAGGACGCCGGACAGGCCAGCCAGCGGCAGCTGCGGCGCGCCAGCGAGGGTCGGCCAGATCGACGCGGCAACGGCGATTACCCAAGCTGCAACGATGGCGTACGCCAGGACCGCCACACCCAGGGCCGCCCACCGGGCCGCCGTCTGCAGGAGGCGATGGCCGCGGCGACGGCTTGCATCCGCTGCCACGCGTTCCGCATCCTTTTCCGGCAGCAGCAGGACGCCGATCAGCGCGCCGGCCATGGCCACCAGAAGCACCGACTGGGGGACGCCCAGGATGATGCGCTCTGCTGCACGCAACGCGTCGGCGGTAGCCGGGGCCACGACTGCCGCGGTGAACGTGCCGACGATGGTCTTGAGGGTGCTCACGGGCTCAGTCACGCGGCCAGCACCTTCAGCGCGCGCGCATAGCGCGCCCTGCGATCAGCGGCACCGGTCTGGCCGCCGTTCACTCGTTCGGTGATCTCGTCGAATCGCCCGGCGTCAGCCAGCTTGTTCAGGGATCGGGCATCCCAGAAGGCACCGGCCGCCAGCGCGCCCCACTTGGGCTGCTCCAGAGCCTCGGGCTGCGCCTCGAAGTCGGGCACACCCTTGATGCCCTTGGCACGCAGCGCGTCCCGGATCGCGGCGTAGTTGGCCCGGCCAGTGTTCTGGATCGGGCCACGCCCACGGAATCGGTAGCCATCGCCGCTCGCCTCGGAGCCGTTGCCCAGGCGGTTGGCGTAGGCGTTGTTACCGATCGCTACCGGCTTCCGCTCCAGCGCGCGCGCCAGACCGTTCGGCTTCCTCGGCTTTGCCTTGGGATCAACCGCGTAGCGGCCGGGCCAGGTATCGGCCATGCCCTGCGCGCCGTAGTTCAGGTTCTCAACGGTCCGAGTCAGGCTCGCCGACTCGTGACCAACCTGCGCCAGGAAGGCCGCCACCCGCTTCGGGGTGCAGATGCCGAACGCCGTGCAGGCGTCGGTCAGGGGCTGGGCCCACTGGGCGGCGACGGCGGCACTGCAGCCGACCGCCTGCTGGATTGTCGAGGCGGTCAGGATCATGGTCGGTCCGGAAATGAAAAACCCCGGCTGGTTGGCCGGGGTCGGGTCGTGCGCGATGGTAGTGAATCTACCCTCAAAAGTGCGGGAGTGTCACTCCCGCAGTTACTTCGCGGTGAGGATCTTTGCGAGCTCGTCCGCATTCAACTCCCGAGCACCCAGAAGATCGTCGCGAATGGGCTCAAACACAGAGTGCATCGACGCGTAGCGAGCTGCTCGCATCGAATGGGAATTGAAGCTCCGGCCCTTGAACTCGCTGAAACGATTCAGATCGTCCACCAGCAGGCGCGTGTAAGCCATGAGCTCGGTCTCTCCATTTCCATCGAACCCATCGAACTTGGCAGTCAACGCGAACTTGCCAGCAGCAGCTTCGAGCGCGGCGCGGCCAGTCGCATCGAGGTTCTTCAGACCATCCTCAACGAACGACCACATGTCGAGCACGTCGATGACGAACTTGAAATCCTCCGGCAGTTCATCGTCAGAGGAACGGAACGCGCCGCTATGCTCAAAGGGAATTGCGAACTCATGCCCGTCGATAGCCACCTTCTTGATGAAATCCGGATCAAACTCTCCTCGGACCTTCATCGATTTCTGGATATCTGCCAGCATGATCACGATCAGACGCTGCTCGTCGGTGAACTTCATTCTTTCCTCCATGATCAGCGCGCCGACATGGCGCGCTTTCACATGATTCTAACCATTTAGCCTCACGCCGCTCTGCTCAAGGCGCTGGACAGTGCCCAGCAAGCCTCCTGTTCTGCCTCGGTCATACGCTGCAGCAGCCACTCGTAGACGCCCCGCCACTTCGAACGATAGGTGGATTCATCGCGGCCAATGGCCGCCGCGCGCCGGCGGTCACTGACCTGGCCGAGCCCCGACCCGCCGCAGCCCTTGCACGTCATCAGCAGCTCACCCGACACCGTCTGGCCCCTTCCCTCGCAGCTGGCGCAGTGCGGCCGGTGCGCAATCTCGCTGATCACTGCCATCGCCAACGTCGGCAGCGACTCCAAGGTGCTGATCGGCCAGCACTGAGCCTTCACCCGGCCCAGCCGCTGCTGGGCCGCATCGCGGTTGGCCCGCTGCTCCGCCGTCGCCGCGCCGCCCCATCCGATGCACACCTCGGCCAGGCCAAGATCCGTGCGCGCCTCAGCCAGCCGTCGCTGTTGCCGCTGCAGCTCCGGAGTGACCAGCGCGATGACCGCGTCCCGCAGCTTGTGCCGGCGCAGCGCGGCGCCGTCCGGCCACCAGCACGCCTCCAGCAGCTCCCGGCCAAGCCCTGCCGGCACCATGCCCAGCGCCGCGGCAATGTCCTGGTTCGTCAGGTCGGGCTTCCCGCCTCCCCGACCGATGTCGAACTTCACCGTGCTCGGCCCAAGCCGTCCCATCGCCTCACGTGGATTCATGCCCGTTCCCCTGTCGTTGATTCGCCGGCCGCCGTCGGCCCGCCCGTAATCCGCACCACCACCTGGCCGCCGGGCCGGCGCTCGCTGCTCACAACCGGGTGGCTGATGAACCGCTTGTCGTCGATGCCCAGCACTTGGGCAATTCCGTCCCGGTACGCCTTGAATCGCCCCAGCATGTTGTCGTCGTCCGGCAGCGCCTTCCCCGGCGCCTGGTGGAAGCTCACCCACAGGTGCAGCTTCCCCGCCGGCAGCTGCAGCGCGCGCCAGCCCGCCTCGTGCGCCAGCACCACCGCAATTTGCCGGGCATGCTTCGTGGCCTTGGCCTTCCTGCTCCAGTGCACCCGTCCATTCGGAGACAGGTCCTTGCTCGGCCAGGGCAGTACCAGCTTCGGTACGCGCGACTCAGTAGCCATTGCGATTCGGGTCCAGTGGAAGGATGGCAAACCCCCTGCTCTCCAGCTCTCTCAGCAGGACAAGCCCACGGTCGATGTGGTCCCCTGCCGACGCCTTCGAGGCTGTCGAGCAGGCCTCGCCGATTCGCCACGCATCCAAGTTGCCTGGCTGCCGCTGGGTGTAGGTATACGGCTGATCTCGGCTCACGCGCTCACCTCGGCCTGCCCCTGCATCTGCAGTGATTCCCTGAATGCGGCTCGCCATCGGAACGCCGTCGCCCGGCTGATACCGAAGTCCGTGCGCAACTGGACAACCGAAGGCATGCGGTCCCCGTACATGCGGACCATCCGCAGCGCGACGGTCAGCGTAAGGTTCTGCCGGCCCCAGTCCGGCCACCCGGGCTCGCGGTTGTGGTGGTGATCAGCTGGCTGACGGTTCATGGCACCTCCGGGCCGGACGGCTCGGCCGCAAAGTGCGTGATCTTGGGGTTATCACACCGCCAGCTGCCGAACACCGGCCGCTCGCTCACCGAGTCCCACAGCAGCAGCCGCCGCCCATCCTCCGGCGCGCCAGCGATTGGCTTCCAGTCGACGGCAGCTGCGGCGGGGCAATAGGGGATGGCCCTCTCGCCATCCTTGAACACCTGGCTGGGCGGCTCCGATGTTGCCACAGCGAACGCTCGACCCTTTGCGTTCAGCACAACCCACACGCGTGCCGGGCCGCTCATGCTGCCTGCTCCCAGCTGGCCGTCAGGCGCTGCACCTGTCCGCCCCGCGCCTCGAACTCCTCCACCGTCTCGGCCAGCCGCTGGCCGCCCTTCTCCTTGCCCCACGGCTTGGCCGGCGCCAGGGGGGCGATGCTCCAGCTTGGCCCGGTTGATCGTCATCTTGTCCGGCGCGCGAGGGCTGGTGCCAGCACGCTTCGATGCGCGATAGGCCGCCTGCTTCACGGCCTTGTCTGCCCTGCACTGCTCCCGCTGCTCGTCGGTGACAACGAAGGTGCGGCGCATCCCCTGCCCGGAATTCCGGTACTCGGCACGCTGGCCGCTGCCCTCCTTCGTCAGGAAGCCTGACGCGACCAGGTCGCGGACGGCGCTTCGAATCCGGGAGCGCAGCTCCACGGTGTCAGCCTTAGCCAGCGCGCACAGATCGCGCATCCTCAGCCGTGCTTGGGGATGGGATTCGAAAAGCCGGCGCACCGAGCCTGCGTAGGTGTTGGCCCTGTCCATCATGCTGCTGCCCTCAGTTCGTTGATGTAGGTCTGGTTTGCAATCAGCTCGTCGTCGGAGCCGTACGTCTCGTGGAAGGTCCGCGAGCCATCCATCAGGCTCGGGCCGTAGATCTGGCGCATCGTCGCGAAGGTGTTCCCCTCCATCGGGTAGCGCTGGTGGTGCCATTTGCAGAGCGCGTAGCCGAACATGTGACCGCGCCGCAGGTTCCCGCTCTTGGCGTGGTTGTAGTCGCAGCCGTAGACCACCAGCTCGGGCTCCAGCAGCTCCTGCATCTGCAACGCCAGGCAGGCCATGCAAGGGCCCGTCTTTGCCAGCTCCATCCGGGCCCTTTCCTCCTTCGTAGGAGGCGGCCCGAGTGACATTGACCACCACATCAGCGCGCGGCCTCGTCGGCCAGGCGCCAGCCGTGCTGCCAAGCTTCGGCCTTCTCGCTCAGCGGGCCGGCGCGGCGGTTGGCGCCGTCCTCGGTCTCGCATTCGATCCAGACCAAGTGCGGGTTGTCGCTCAGGCGCAGGCCGTTGAGCCGAGCCGAGTAACCGGCGTTGATCTCCTTGGCGAACCTGCTGCGCGTGCTGTAGTTGGTGAAGTCCATCAGCGTCTGTTCCTCGTCGTGCTGCGCCGTGCGGCGCTCAGTTCCTGGTCCCGCTTGTCCCACCCGGTCTGCCAGCGGCGACGCCGCGTCACACCGTCCTGCCCCATCTCGTACCGCGGTGCCGATTCCCGGCTGCGGCAGGCATCACGCGCCCAGCGCCCGGCCTGCTCGGCTAGGGCCAGCTCCGCTTCAGTCACCATCGAAGTTCAGCTCGGCCGCTGCCCGCTCCATCGCCGCGCGCGCCGATTCCCGATCACGCACTGGCCGAACGCCGTGCTTCTCCTGTTCGATCGCCAGCACCGGCTCCGGCACCGGCTTGCCGGCGACCACGTGCTGGACAGCGCGCATGTAGGCTTCCTCCAGCATTCGGCGCTGCTGCGATCCATGGTCGGCCGAGGCATAGACGTGCAGGTCCAGCAGCGAGCGCACCAGCACCGTGAAGCCGCTCTGCGGCCGGCCCGGCGCCATCTCACGCTCCACCGCCGCCATGACCGGAATGTCCAGGCACATCGTCAGGAACCGCGGCGGGTTCGGCGGCCACTCCCGGCCCTCGGTCAGGCAGCAGGCCATGCCGCGCGCGTGCTGTGCCCGGCTGCGCCCCTTCAACACCTGGAACCATGTGCCCGCCGCGATGGTCAGGCTTCCGTCCTTCTTGAACGGCGCAGCGCCGTTCTCGCGCTCCCACTTCCCCGGGAACATGGCCGTCATCTGCTTCCAGAACTCCCACAGGTAGGCCGACTGCGCCTCGCTCAGCGGCTCAGCCGACGACGGCAAACTCGGCGTCGACGACATCGCCTGGCTCGAACCCAGCGCCGCCACCGTGGCCACCGCCTCGGCGTTGGGCGTAGAACTGCTGCTCGAGCTGCTCGGTGCGGTCGGCAGAACCGTGTTGAGGGCTTGCATGGGTTGCTCCTGCGGATGGCTGGGCGACAGGGATCACGGGCAGCGACAGGCCGGCGGCCATGGTCTGCTTCAGGGATTCGTTGGGGTCGTGACCGGCGGCGATCAGGTCCAGCAGCTGCTGGCGCACCTGCAGCCAGCCCTGGACCGACAGCGGGCGGCGGATCGCGGCGCGGTGGCGGACGAACCGGGCCAATTGCTCGCGGTCGACGCCGGTCGGCGTGCTGCCGAAACCGGCCAGTTCGCGGTCGACCTGCTCGCCGGTCAGGGCCAGCGGATCGGCCTCGCGCTCACACTCGCGGGGTGAGGGTTGCTCTTGGTTGCTTTTGGTTGCTCTTGGTTCGGGTGCAATAGCTGTTGCACCCTTTTCGACGCCGTTTTGCACCCTTTCCTGCGTCGTTTTGCACCCTTCGGAGGCCTTTTTTGCACCCTTTGCAAAGGGTGCAATTTCTGCACCCTTCATCCATTCGGGGTTGATCCGGTACTGGCGGGTACGGCCGCCCTCACCGAACCCGCTGCGACGGCCACCGATGCCGGCGTTTACCAGCAGCAGCCAGCCGGATTGCTCCATGCGGCGCAGCTGGTACTGCACCGAACGCTCCGACTGCCGGGTCTTCTCGGCCAGCCGTGCGATCGACGGGAAGATGTGCGTACCGTCGTCGTGCGCGTGGTCGGCCAGCGCCAGGGCCAGCAGCATCTCGCCGCCACCGTTCGGATAGCGGTCGAAGACCATGCCTGTAACTCGTGCGCTCACGTCAGATCCCCAAGGCCAGGTTTTGGCCCGGTGCGACCGGCCACCAGGTGCACGCCGTGCGGCCGCTGACCGCGCACGGCTTGTTCGGGCCGCGATACACCCTGCCCTCCTTCATCAGCTCAGGAAGTCGGCGGGCGAGCATGTAGCGGTCCAGGCCAGTGGCCTGCGACAGCTCGTTGCTGGTCATGCCGGCGTTCTGCGCCACCGCACGGGCGGCCTTGTCCTGCTGCACGGCCTGCAGGCCGCTGCTGACCACGTGCGCGGCAGCAGCGTGGCTGGTGTCGATATCGGCGCTGCGCGCCGGGAGGCTGTTCATCGCTTCGCCCTCCCCTTTCCTGCAGCGCGAGCCACGTTGCGCTCCAGGCGGTGCGCCATCGTGCGCAGGGCGCGGACCTCGCTCACCATCAGCTCGGCCTCGTCGCTGTCGATGCAGCGGTCGGACATGGCCTCCACGGCCGTGCCCGAGAGCTTGCCCACCCGCGAGGTAATCTCCAGCAGCTTCGTCTGGATGGCGCCGATCTCGTCCGACCAGCCGCCTTCCGGCGGGGGCGGGACCACGTCCACCGCCATGCCGAACTGGCCGGCCAGCGCCTGCATCCACTCCAGCGCGTACTCGCAGCCGCCCGCCTTCTCCTGCATCCACTCGGTCAGCAGTTCGGCGTGCTCGATCGTCAGCGACTCACCCTCAAGGCCGCGCAGCTTCGCGCGCAGCGTCTCCGGGTGCATCGACTTGCCGCGGCGGTCGGCCAGGTAGGCAGCTGCATCGGCCACGCCGCCGGGCGTCTTGCGCACGGAGTTGTAGAGCACGTCCAGCCAGTTCAAAGAAGAGGTTCGGCAAGTCATGGGTCACCTTGGGGAGACAGGTGTTTCAAGGTTTTTCGGGGCATTGCGGCGGCGCATCATGTGCGCCATGGACAACTACTCAGGGACGACTGGCGCCGCCCTCCTTGCGCTACGCTGGATGTGCCAACAACCAAGCCCACAAGGAGGGCGACATGGAGTCGTTGAAGCAGGTCATTACGGAAGTCAGGGCTTTGCAGGCGGTGGTCGGAGTGCTCACGCGTGCGAAGGCCGACGACGAACAGTTCCGGGACGAGGTCATCAAGCTGGTGAACCACATGGCCAAAGAGCTCACGCCCAAGGAGGGCGAGGACCTGCGGATCGCAGCGCAGATGCTCATCGACCAGTAGTCGATTCGGTCAACAGCCGGGCCTCTTCGGCCACGCGACGGGCTTTCACTTCGTCGTTCTCTGCGCAGAACGCAGCCCAGGCGGCGTCTGATTTGGCCTTCGCTGCAGCTGCCCGCTCCTTCTCTGCACGGGAAGGAGCGTTCAGCCAGTCACGGAACCACACACGGAAATTCCACTTATCGGACAGCGCGCGCATATCAAGCCACCTCCAGGGGGGCGTAGCGGTTCTCGTCGGGGTCGTGCGGCGCGGGCTGCGCCTGCGGTTGTTCCTGCACACCCAGCAGGCGCTGGATCTCCGGCAGCGCCGGCAAGGCGCCCTCTTCCGGCCAGCCCTCAACCTGCTCCACTGGCAGCTTCAGCACCTTGGCCAGCTGCTTGTCGTTCGCCACGCCCAGCCGAGCGCGCAGAGCGCGCTTGCTCATGCGGCAGTCCAGCTCGCCACGGATCTGCTCAACCACGGTCGGCTGGGGTTGATCCTGCGCTTCAGAGGCCGCGCCAGGACCGAACACGTCGGGTCGAAGATCGTGCCGGGAGACGCCAGTCACCTTCTCAATGGCGATGCAGCGCTCGGCCGGCACCCTCTTGCGGTCGTACCAGCCAGAAACGGACGGGGCCTTGATGCCCAGGAGGCTGGCCAGCGCGAGCTGGCTGCCGGCTGCTGAAACGGCTTTATCGAGAGCGGTCATGTCCATGCGAGCCAAATTAGCCTAAAGCTATCGGTCATGCAATAGCCAATGGCTAGTTGGCGAAATTAGCCATCAGCTTTTCAATACACACATGCGACCAGTCGACGAAATTCGCAGGGACAACCTGCGCGCCCTGATATCCCGCCACGGCGGCCAGAGAGCCTTTGGCGATGCAGCCGGCATCAAGAGCCCTGCCCAGATAAGCCAGTGGGTGAACGGCTCCAAGAACTCTGCGACGGGAAAGCCGCGCGTCATGTCGGGCGCAACCGCGCGGGCTATCGAGACCTCTCTGGGACTGTCGCTGGGCTGGCTTGATACGGAACACGACTCTGACCAGGTCAAAGCGCCTCCCGTCCCATCACCTGAGACGACCCCGGGTTACGTTCGCTTCGAACTGTTTGAAGGGGGCGCGGGAATGGGTGCGGGACTGGTGAATCAGGATTTCCCAGAGGTGGTTAAGACCATTGAGCTGGCCGAATGGGAAGTCCGCAGGAAGCTCGGCTACCTCCCCAGGCCCGGTCGAATCCAGCTCATCACTGGTCGCGGTCCATCGATGCGACCGAAGCTGGAGGACGGCGACATAGTCTGGATCGACACCAGCTGTGACTACTTCGACGGCGATGACTACTACCTGATCAACATCGGCGGCGAAACCCAGATAAAGATGCTGCAAAAGCGCGGGGATGGTCTGTATGTGGTCAGTGTCAATTCTGACTTCCCGGCCTATCGACCCGATCCTGGTGATGTAACCGTGCTAGGCAAGGCTCTGCTGCATGCCGGCGTGCGGAAGTTCTGATAGCTTCACCCCCCGAAATCTTTGAACAGCGAATCTTTACGAATGGATTGGAAGACGAGCATTGCCGTCGTGGGAGCTGCGGCAGCCATTGCGGCAGTCGGCTATTGGTCGCTTGGCCAGCGCAACGCCCGCGCAGAATTTGAGGCCAGCGTCCCCGTCTGCGTGACTGCAGAAGAGTGCGAAGCCGCCAGGAACGCAGCGCGGCATTGGGTGACCAGCAACACTGTCCTTCCCATACAGACCGATCTCCCCGTGTTGCTGCGCACTCAGCGCCCGAACCCGGAACTACACGGCGCATCCGCTCCCGCAATGACTGTCACCTACGCAACGGACGCCGCGGGAAAAACCCGTATTGAGTTCGCTGCGGAATGCGGCTCTCCAACCGGTTGCTCAACCTGGGAGCTCGGCTCGGTCTTCAATGGCGCCGTGTCGCAGGCCATCCGAAGCGCGCAATAGCCAGCAATTAATGAATGGATTCAGTTTCGTTCATACTTTGCATTAGATGATTAGCTTTTGGCTATTGCCATCATCATAGCTTTAGGCTAATTTCACTCCGTCGCCCCAAGAAAGACCCATCCGGGTCGGAGCACGGAGAATTCATGGCAACCCTCGTCCTCGGCTGCAGCCAGGCAGCCATCGCAGTCACCGCCGACGGCACCAGCGGCCGCGTCATCACCCACATGGGCAGCGCAAAGCTGCACCTCACCCCGTGGGAAGCCGACCAGCTGGCCCAGGAGCTGCAGCGCAAGGCGCAGCAGCTGCGCGTCGGCGCCGCCACCGCGCAGCAGTGCACCGATGCTCTGAGCGGCCAGGTTCACGCATGATCGCTGCCGCCACCTACCCGCTCGCCCAGCGCGCGGCAGCTGCCGCCGGCATCGTCGACCGCGCCGGGCGCCGCTGGGGCCTCCTCCCCAACCAGGTCATCGCCGCCGCCAGCTTCGCCGCCAATGCCGTCCTGCGGCAGGGCAAGAGCGCTGCAGGCGCCGTCGCCGACGCTCGCCGCGCAGCGCGCGCACAGGCAGGTGCTGCATGAGCGCCCATGTCGATGTGCTGGCGGTGATGGACATTGCCGCAACCTCCATTGAGCACAGCGGTGGCAATGTCGCGTACCTGCGACAAGCCCGCGCCGCAGTCGCCGAGCTGATCGAGGCATCCGGCGATGCCTTGCAGGCAACTCCGGGTGCCAGCCAGATCAACGCCAATACGCGGTTGATGGCCGCGCTGGCTCGTGTCAATGGCGGTGCCGCATGACCGTTCGGACGCAAGGGCCCTGGGCATACCAGGAGCAGAGCGATGCTTACACGCACATCGTGCGCGGACCCAACAACCGTTTCATCTGCCAGCTTTCCCAAGACAGCTCGGGCGAGAGCGAGAGAACCGCACGCCTAATCTCTGCCGCGCCGGAAATGCGCGACGAGTTGCAGATGCTCTGCGACGTACTCGAAGCAGGGGCAGATCCTTTGCCAGTGGAGGTTGAGGCCCGAATTGCCTTCGCGCGAGCGGCCATCGCCAAGGGCAACGGCGAGCAGCCATGACCGACCCAGACTTCTTCGCCGCCATGGCCGTCGGCATCCCGCCCATCACCCCGCCAGGAGCAATCCCCATGACCCAGCTGAAAGCCTTCTACGTCGACGATATGCCGACCATCTACGCCGCCGAATCCATCGAGCACGCCGCCGAACTGTACGAAACCGATTGCGGCGAAGCGCCCGCAGATGGCTACCCCTATCAGGCATCGGAGCAGGATCTGGACATGCCGGTGCCGGAGACCGATGAGAACGAGCAGCCCACTGGCGTCATGACCACAATGCGTGCATGGCTGGCAGAAGCCGAGCCCGGCTTCTTGTGTGGGGCCGAGTGATGCGCCACCTGGCCCTGCCCTTCTACTGCGCCGTCGTCGTCGGCCTCCTGATGGCGCTGCTCGCGCGCGCCATCTACACCGGCGCTGCCTCCTTCATCCTGATCGCCCTGGCCGGCATCGCCTACTTCGGCTGGCACGGCTGGAACGACGCCCGCCGCGGCTGGCCCGCCTTCCGCGCCGAAATGCAGCGCCGCACCGATGAGCGCCGCCGCCGGGCCATGCCCGCCGACGACACGCACTGAGCAACCGCCCGGCCGGCGCAACCGGCCTCCCACGCCGGCGGGACTTCCACACAGCCGGCAACCCATCACAGGGAACCGCATGCGCAACCAACTCGACATTTTCGACCACGACCCGGCGCGCCTCGCAAAGGCCAACCGCGACGCAGCCGAGCATGCCCTGACTGACGTGCAGTTCTCCCACAAGGTCCGCCAGGAACGAGCAGCCCACTACACCGCCGAGGCGGAGCGGTTGGAAGCCCTGGCAGCTCTCTGCAGTCCAACCCGCGCCGCCTGACGGCGGTCACCACAGCAACGCGAGGAAATGACGTTGAACGCCATCACCATCCGCACCAAGGGTGAAGCGGAGATCTTCATCTCCGGCGAAACCCTCCGCCCTGGGCACCTGATCGAGCTCGATGCCGATCAGTCCATCCACCAGTACGCCACCGGCCACACGAAGCTGTTCGCCGACGGCAACAGCGCTGCGGGCACCGATCCGCGCACCGATCATGTCGCTCTGATCGATCACTCCACGGGCCTGATGTGGGCCGTGAAGTCCATCGGCGACAACGATGGCGATCCGATGAGCCAGGCCGACTGCGAGAAGGCCTGCAGCGAGCTGCGCCTGCTCGGCCACGACGACTGGCGCCCGCCCACCCGCGCCGAGCTGTCCGCACTGGTCGATGAAACCCGCCACGAGCCAGCCATCGATACCGCGCTGTTCCCCGGCGTGCTGTCCCGCTGGCACTGGACCAGCACGCCCTGCGCCTGGTCCTCGGCGTCCGCGTGGGGCGTCTATTTCGGCGACGGCTACGTCGGCTACCTCCACCGCGACGGCAGCGGGTTCGCGTTGGCCGTGCGTCGTGCCGGTCAGTGATTTGATTTTCTGCTGAGGCTTTCTCGATGACTTCCCGCTTCCAGCCCCCACCCATCATCAAGGCCGCCGAACGCATGGCGGTCGAGATCGAAAACGCCGTGCGCCGGTTCGCCCGCTACCACCGCTATCAGATCGGTAGCGACCTCCGCGCGCGTGCCCAGCAGGTGTTCATCAACGCCAACAACGCCTGGCGCGAACGCGCCGAGCAGGCGCGATGGGTGACGGTGCTGGTGCGGGATATCGATGCCCTCAAGCAGCTTCTGCAGATTGGCAAGGGGGTTGGCGCGTTCGCCAGCTTCCGCCAGTTCGAAGTGCTTATTCGCCTGGCAGAACAGCTGGGCTCCCAGGCTGGCGGCTGGCGCCGCCACCTGGCTGGTTCCTCCCATGCCCAGAATGCGCAAGCCGATGGCGCCGCGCAGCGTGGCAAGAAACTGAGTACCCGTACCGCCCTCGCGGGGGCCAACTCATGACGAAGCCGCGCTATCCGCATCCGGGCTGCGCGGCCTGGTCGAAAGTGTATGGGGAGGCGGCCGCCTGGTCCTCGGCGTCCGCGTGGAACGTCAATTTCAACAACGGCAACGTCAACAACAACCACCGCAACAACAACGGGTTCGCGTTGGCCGTGCGTCGTGCCGGTGAGTTTCAGGGAGAGGTAGGCCTGCAGGAGTTGTATCAGGCATGGCGGCGCGCACGCCGCCAGAAGGTTCCTAGCTTCAACCAGCTGCGATTCGACCACCGCTGGGCAGACGGCCTGCTCCAGCTGCAGCGCGAGCTGCTGGCCGGCAGCTGGGCGCCGAGCCCGTCGACGTGCTTCGTGGCAACCCGGCCCAAGGCGCGCGAGATCCACGCGCCGGACTTCGCCGACCGCGTGGTGCACCACTGGCTGGTGCCCCAGCTGGAGGCGCTGTGGGAGCCGACGTTTATCCACGACAGCTACGCCAACCGCAAGGGCCGCGGCAGCCACGCGGCTGTGCGCCGGGCCCAGCAGTTCGTGCGCCAGGTGCACAGCGGCCAAGGCGGCGGCTGGTATCTGCAGCTGGACGTGGCCAATTTCTTCAACAGCATCCACAGGCCCACCCTGTGGCGGATGCTGCGCACGCGGCTGCAGCGCCAAGGCGCACCCAAGGTGGTCCAGCAGGCCACTCACGCGCTGCTGCGCCGCTCTCCGCTGCACGCGGGCGTGCAGTATCGGGCAACGGTCGCCGAGCAGGCTCAGGTGCCGGCGCACAAGCGCCTCGCCAATGCGCCGGTCGGGCGGGGCCTGCCGATAGGCAACCTGTCCAGCCAGTTCTTCGCCAACGTCTACCTGGACGCGCTGGACCAGTTCGCCAAGCACGTGCTGAAGGCAAAGCGCTACCTGCGCTACGTCGATGACTTCGTGCTGTTCCATCAGGACCGCGAGCAGCTTGCGTCCTGGCGCGACCAGATCGAGGCCTTCCTGAGCGACCAGCTCGGGCTGCGCCTGAAGGCCGAGCAGAAGCTCTGCCGCCTCACGGACGGACTGGACTTCCTTGGCTACGTGATCTACCCGACCCACACCCTCGCTCGCCGCCGGGTGGTCGGACACCTGCACACCGCGCTGGCCGAGTGGGAAGGGAAGCACGTCGAGGGCGGCAAGCTGCGAGGCATACCGGCCAACTTCCGCGACCTGGCCAACCGCATTGCCAGCTTCACCGGCCACCTACATCACGCAAGCAGCCATCGGCTGATGCGCCGTGTCCATGCCCGATTCCCCTGGCTGCGTTCTGCAGCCCGTCCGCGCCGGTTCAGCCACAGGGCAGAACGGCGCATCCATTCGATCAAGTGGCACCAGCACAAGGAGCAGCACGTATGAGCAACGACAAAACAACCCTGGCGGACGTGCAGCCCGGTGGGAGGGTGAGGCTGGGGTATAGGCTGCCGGAAGCCGTGGCCCGAGCCCTCGCCACTGTGAACGAAGCAGCCAACGATGCTCGGCACGCTGGCAACTACAAGGTAGCGAATGCACTGGTCATCGCACGCGTCACCCTGAGCAAGCAGCTGCTCGCCCTCCACGCCCAGCCCTCCCCGGGTGGTCAGGATGCGCTGGCAACTGCACGCGAGCTGTTGGCCACTGAGTACGACAAGGCCGGCGAAAGGGTCTTCGCTGATCGTGCTCGGAAGGGGCAGTACGACAATGATCCGGACGTCCACGCCATCGTGGCCGCCCTCGCCGCCCGCCAGCCGGTGGTGGAGCCGGTGGATGCAACCGACGCAATGGTTGAGGCCGCACTTCAGTCCACCGTGGCGAACAACGCATCGCCATGGCGCCAGGTCGTAGCTTCTGAGGATCATGCCGACTTCATCTCGGATATGCGGGCAGCAATCAGCGCGGCTCTCGCTGCACGCCCCTCTCCAATTACGGCTGAAGCAACCACCACCTCAACGCAGACGGTTCCGGATCACTGCGACCGGATCTTCTGGCAGCACAACTACTATGAGCTACCCGTTGGGCCTACTGATCAGAAGAAGCCCACGAGGCGCAGGCAGACCGCGGTTGAAACCTTGCTGAATCTGGGCTTCATGTGGCGAAACGGCGCATGGATCGCCCCACCCGCGCAGGCCGTGGACCTGGGGCAATTCCGGGAGGCGGTTGCATATGCCGCTCGTTCGGCCGACTTCGCTACCCACGTGGAAATAGGGAGCAAGCTGCGCGAACTGCTGGCCCTGATCGACGGCAAGGCGGCTGGCAATGGGAAGTCAGTTCGAATCGCTGATCTGGAACAGATCCTTCTCGACCCGGAAAACCAGCCGAGCCAGTTCGGGACGGTCCCCACCGAGCTGCTGGAAAAGTGCGAGGAAATGATCTCGGATCTTGTACACCAGTTTGGCGACCGTGGATGCACCTGCACTTTCCCAGAGGCTGATTGCTGCGCCTACGCACGTGCCGAACACTATTCTCGCGATGGTGCCGCCCATGGCTGACCAGCTGCTCACCGCTGCAATGGCCCACGTGTTCGCCCTGGCCGGGTTTGCGGCCGGCATCGCCACCCTGTGGGCTATCAGCCGCGCATGCCGCGCCGCGCGCAATGGTCTGCGCTGGTGCTGGCGGAGATGCGCAGCGTGATGGCGCCCGATCAGTTGCGGGCGTTCGCGCGCTCGATCCTCGAACGCAAGCTGCGTGCCGGCTGGCGTCGGGACCAGATCCTGCGAATCGAATACGAGGGATTCACGGGACCGGCGCACGCCGGCTACCTGATCTCGGCCGGAAAGATCTCGGTGTGCCAGGAAAACCAGTACCTGATCCGCCATACCGACGCGTGGGCCGTGACGTTCCGCATGGCTGACCTCCTGCGTGATGAACCCGCACCACTGCCGGCGCTGCCGGACCAACTGGACCTGTTCGCATGACCGCAACACTGCCCATTTCCCCGGCCACGGCTGTCGAGGCCACCAAGGCATCGTCGCCTGTCGCTGCGGTCGTCACCACCATGCGCCGCCTGGGCGCCGCCGGCGCGCCAATCTCCGCCGACCAGGTTCGCGAGTGGAGCGACACCCTGCTGCAGGAGCTGTACTCGCAACCGCCCGTGCGCTGGGAGTACCGCAACAAGAACGACGTGGGGCCCGGCTGCTGGGTGACTGCCACCCCTGAGCACTTCTATCACGCTGCGAAGCGCGGATGGGTCGTGCGCGCTCTGTGGGAAACCCCGCGCGTCATCCAGCCGGAGCGCGACCACGCGTTCAAGGCAGGCGTGTGCATCAGGTGCGGCGATCCCGAGGACTGGGCCGGCCCCGATTGTTCGCCGCTGGTCAAGAAGGTCGATCCGCGAACCCTGCTCCCGTTCGATCCGAAATGGCTGGTCGAGCCACTGGAGTGGCTCAGGGATGCGCCGCCCAACCTCAACGCCTACGACCGCCGCCACCGTGCAGCGCAAGCCGCCTTCCTCCTGGAAAAGCTCCAGGCCCACATCGAGGAGTGCAACAAGCCATGACCCAGGAACATATCAGCCACCCGGAAGGGTTGCCGAACTGCGCCGCTGGCCACCGCGCGCGCCATATCCACGATAAGCGCTGCGCCTCTGCCGGCGGCGGCCACCTGGTCGAGTGCGCCTGCAGGTCGACCAGCAAGCACGCGGAGCCCGACGCGGCCATTGCTGCATGGCGCAGGCTCAACCGCCCCGCGCGCAGCGCGCGCAAGGCGGAACCGGCTTTGCCAGAGAATGTGCTGCAGCTTCCACTGCTGGGCTCGCCGCGGGAGGTGCGCCGTGTCAGCGGCTGACAAGATCATGCGGCCTGGCGCGCACGGCGATGTGGCGGAGCTGACAGGCGCACACACCAAGCGCAGGCAGATCCAGAACCTGGCCCGGAATGGCATCCCCCATACCATCAACGCAGCCGGTTGGCCCGTGGTGATGTGGTCGGCTGTCGATGGGTCTGCGAAGAAGGCGCCCGATGTTGACGGTGGCTGGTCAAGCAACGCTATGAGGCCCGCAGCGTAATGGGACGACGCTCTAAGGATCCTGGTGCCATCCCACACATGCGGAAGCGTGTGCGGGGCAAGACCACGTATTACTTCTTCGACCACGGCGGAAGACCGCGCCGCGAAACGCCCCTGGGCAAGAGCTACCCGGAGGCGGTGCGCAAGTGGGCGGAGCTGATGGCCACCGAAGCAGCTGTACCGGAAATTGTCACCTTCAGGGACGCCGCCGCACGATACAAGCAGTTGGTGATCCCCAAGAAGCGCGCATCAACGGCCAAGGTCAATCTGGCAGAACTAGCAAAGCTCGAGGAATTCTTCTGCAATCCGCCGGCGCCGCTGGCCAAGATTCGGCCACTACATGTTCGGCAGTACCTTGATTGGCGAACCAAGAACGGGGCGGTCGCAATGGTCAGCGCCAATCGAGAAAAGGCGCTGCTGAGCCATCTGTGGAACAAGTGCAGGGAATGGGGCTTCACCGACGCGGAGAACCCTTGCAAGGGCGTGCGTGGTTACGGCGAAGCAGGCCGCGATGTGTACGTCGAGGACGACGTATACCGGGCAGTGTGGGATGCAGCAGATCAGCCGCTGCGTGACGCGCTGGATCTGGCCTATCTAACAGGTCAACGCCCTTCGGACGCCCTCAGCATGGACAGGCGGGACGTGCGCGATGGCTTCCTGCATATCAGCCAGAGCAAGACGAAGCACAAGCTGCGCATTGCCATTGAGGGGGAGCTGGCCGAACTGCTGGTGCGCTTCGGCGCCAGGACGTTCAAGCGGCGCGGAAAGCAAAAAGGTGCGGTGATTGTGCACACGGCGCTTCTGCTGGATGAGTACGGGCAGCCGCTGAGCAAGGGCCAGCTTCGAAGCCGATTCGATGCAGCGCGCGCACGTGCAGGCGTTGCCAAGGCGGCATTCCAGTTCCGGGATCTGCGGGCCAAGGCCGGCACGGACAAGGCAGATGCGGCGGCGGACATTCGCCAGGCGCAGCGACAGTTGGGCCACTCGTCTGTGGTGATGACCGAGACCTACACGCGAAAGCGCAAGGGCGATCGGGTAACCCCTACGAAGTGATTTTGCGGAAAAGCCCAGCGATTGCGGAAAAACAAAAATGGCTTCGGATTGCTCCGAAACCCTTATGTAGCAATGGTGGGCCGTGAAGGATTCGAACCTTCGACCAAAAGATTAAAAGTCTTCTGCTCTACCGACTGAGCTAACGGCCCGTTGCACTGCCCCAGCCTTTCGGCGGGGTGGGCATTCTACCCTACTTTGGCCGGTCGCGTGAAACCCTGGTGTGTCGAGGTTGCCGGCCAGCGGCCGGCACTACCTCCATCTGGGTCGCGGGCTTAAACCTTCCGGGCCAACGTCGCATCCCAGCTGTGATCCCACCGCGGAACTCCGGATGCGCCTCCCCTTCAGCCTGCTTGCCGCCCTGCTGCCCTGTGCGGCCCTGGCCGCCCCGCCCCAGGTCGTCACCGACGACATCGCCCGCTTCTGGGCCACCTACGATGCGGTGCGCGCCGAGCCCGATGCCGAGCGCCAGGTGGCGCTGGTCCAGCAGCGCTACATTGATCCCGGCAGCCCCGGCCTGCATGCGCTGATGCAGGTACGCCACTACACCGCCCGCGAGTACGCCGAGGCCATGCAAGCGTGGCCGCGTTTCTGGTCTTCGATACGTCCGCTCACCACCAACGCACAGCGGGCCAGTGCCTCGCTGGAGCGCGACTTGGCCGCCTTCGGCGCGCTCTACCCGGCGTTGCGCCCGGCCACCATCACCTACGCGGTGGGCGTGCTGCGCACCGGCGGCACCACGCTGGGCGACAAGGTGCTGATCGGCGCGGAGATGGCGCTGGGCGATGAGCACGTGGACGTTAGCGAACTGCCGGCGAAGATGCGCGACCGCCTGCGGATCTTCTACGACAGCCGGCCGGGTGCGAACAACGCGCAGAACAACCTGCACGAGTACGTGCATACCCAGCAGCGCGAGACCACCGGCAGTCTGGCCCAGTACGCGGTGCGCGAGGGTGTGGCCGAGTTTGTGGCCGAGCGGCTGAGTGGGCGTCGGCCGGCGTTGCCGCTGTATGTCTACGGGCCCGCGCACGAGGCGGAAATCCGCGCGCGCTTCGTCGCTGAAATGGATGGCGAGGATCTGGGCAACTGGCTGTACAACAGCGCCCGCAATACGTTCGGGGTGAGTGATGTGGGGTACTACACCGGCTATCGCATCGCGCAGGAGTACATGCGGCAGCAGGCCGATGAGAAGGCGGGGATCGCGCGGATGATCGAGCTGGATTATGCCGATCCGAAGGCGGTGCGGGCGTTTATCGAGGCGTCGGGGTGGTTGCAGCAGCGGTAGCGCCGGGCTGTGGCTGACGCGTCAGGCAGTGCGAACCAACGGTTCGCACCCACCATCCGGGAATTCGCACCCATCGGGGAAGCCGGCCAGCGGCCGGCAGTACCTTGCAATCAGGCGTACAGCGTCGGGTCGGCGACGCCGGCTTCGGCGAAGCCCTGCGCGCGCAGGCGGCAGGCGTCACAGTGGCCGCAGGCGGCGCCGTTGGCGTCGGCGTTGTAACAGGACACGGTCAGGCCGAAGTCCACGCCCAGGCGCACGCCTTCGCTGACGATCTGGCCCTTGCTGAGGAACTGCAGCGGCGCGTGTACCTTGATGCCCGCACCTTCCACGCCTGACTTGGTGGCCAGGTTGGCCAGCGCCTGGAACGCGGCCACGAACTCGGGGCGGCAGTCCGGGTAGCCGGAGTAGTCCACGGCGTTGACGCCGCAGAAGATGTCATTGGCACCGAGCACTTCGGCCCAGCCCAACGCCAGCGACAGCATGATGGTGTTGCGTGCCGGCACATAGGTGACCGGGATGCCGGCCCCGCCAGCCTCGGGCACGTCGATGTCGTCGGTGAGTGCCGAACCGCCGATGCTGCGCAGGTCCACGTCCACGGTCTTGTGCGCGACCACGCCCTGGGCCTTGGCCACGCGGGCGGCGGCGTCCAGTTCGGAGGTGTGGCGCTGGCCATAGCGCACGCTCAGGGCATGCACGGCGAAGCCCTGTTCCTGGGCCATGGCGATGACGGCGGCTGAATCCATGCCGCCGGAGAGAAGCACGACTGCCTTCTTCATGGGTAAAACATCCGGTTGGGAGGGGAAAGCCAGCACGCTGTCCCGCGCCGGAGTTACATCAGGGAACGTTGCCCGGGCTCATCGGCCCGGCTCATCGTTCCACAGGATTTTATGCAACTGCATCTGGAAGCGCACCGGCAACCGGTCTTCGACGATCCAGTCGGCCAGCTGGCGCGCAGTGATCTCACCCTTGCTGGGCGAGAAGAACACCGTGCAGCGCTTGACCAGACCGTGCTCGGCCAGCAGGGCCTTGGCCCAGTCGTAGTCTTCGCGGCTGCAGATGACGAACTTGATCTGGTCGCGGGCGGTCAGCAACGGCAGGTTGTCCCAGCGGTTGCGCGCCACTTCGGCCGAACCCGGGGTCTTGATGTCGACCACCCGCGATACGCGCGGGTCCACCGCGCTGACGTCCAGTGCGCCGGAGGTCTCCAGCGAGACGTCCATGCCGGCGTCGCACAGCTTCTGCAGCAGCACCAGGCAGCGCTTCTGCGCCAAAGGCTCGCCGCCGGTCACGCAGACGTGGCGCACGCCCTGGGCCAGCACTTCAGCCACGATGTCGTCGATGTCCCACCAGGTGCCGCCGTGGAAGGCATAGGCAGTGTCACAGTACTGGCAGCGCAGCGGGCAGCCGGTCAGGCGCACGAACACGGTCGGCCAGCCAGCGGTATCGGCTTCGCCCTGCAGCGAGGTGAAGATCTCGGTGATCTTCAGGCGCGGCAGGGGCGACTGCACGATGTCGCTGGGGGTGGCGACGGCGTTGGACGGGGTAACGGCGGTCATGGCGGGTACTTCTTGGTGGGACACGTGGCGGGTGGGCTACCGTGGCCGGTAACGAAAACAGCCGAGCATGGCTCGGCTCTACAACAGCAACCGGACGGGTTTGCTGGTCCGGAAACGAAAGCAGCCGAGCGTGGGCTCGGCTCTACAGGGCGTCTATTGTACGCCCGGTCAGCGGATCAGCGGATCTGCTTGCCGAGGCGGATGGACTGCAGCCGGTCCTGGGCGGTGCGCGCGGCGTCCGAGCCCGGGTACTGCGCCACGACGGTCTCCAGCGTCTGCTGGGCCTGGTCGACCTTGCCCTCGCCGTACTGCGAGAGGCCAACCTTGAGCAGGCCGCCAGCGGCCTTGTCGTGGGTCGGATAGCGCGAGAGCAGTTCACGGAACTGGGTCTCGGCCATCGGGAAATTGCGGGTGGCGTAGTAGCTCTCGCCCAGCCAGTACAGCGCGTTCGGCGCATAGACGCCGTTCGGGTACAGCTGCAGGAAGCTCAGGAACAGCTGCGCCGAATCATCGTACTTGCCGGCCTTCAGCGAATCGAAGGCCACGTTGTACGAGGTGCGCTCGTCGCCGGTGGCGGCAAGGCTGCCCGCATCACCGTGGACGGAGGGCGGCCGCTCGGAAGTGGCCGCCGCTGCGGGTTTTGCCGGGGCCGGAGCGGCCTTCGGCGCGCTCGCCGGAACGGGCGGCAGGGCCGGGGCAGCATTGCCCCCTTCCAACCGGTTCAGGCGGCTGTCCAGATCCAGGTACTGGTCCTGGGCGGACTGCTTGAGCTGGGCGTTGTCGTGCTGCAACTGCTCGATCGAGGCCTGCAGGCTGGTGACCTGCTGCCGCAGCTGATTGATCTGGTTCAACAGGTCCTGGTTGGCACTGTTGTTGTACATCTGCTGCTCGAGCGCGCCGACCCGGTCGGCCAGGCTCTGTCGCTGTGCATGCGCCGGTGCGGCAGCCACGAGGGCTGCCGCAACGACCAGCATCAGTTTGATGCCAATGCGCATGGATTACTGCGCGGTGTAGACGATTTCGACGCGACGGTTCTGCGACCAGCAGGACTCGTTCGACTCGGTGCAGACCGGACGCTCTTCACCGTAGGACACGACGGTCAGCTGCGAAGCCGAGCCACCGTTGGCCTGCAGGGCCGAGCTGACGCCGTTGCCACGACGCTCACCCAGTGCCTGGTTGTACGCGCGCGAACCGCGCTCGTCGGTGTGGCCCTGCAGGGTGATGCGCGAGGACGGACGGTCACGCAGGTACTTGGCGTGGCACGCCATGATCGCCTGGAATTCCGGCTTCACGTCTTCCTTGTCCAGGTCGAAGTAGACAACGCGCTGGCGCAGGCAAGCGTCGGTGTCCAGGTCGCCCGGGCCGTACAGGCCGGAGGTCGACGGAGCGGTCGGGGTGGTGGTCGAGGTGCCGGTGTCGACCGGGGCTGCCGGCTCTTCCTTCACCTTCTTCGAGCAACCGGCCAGGACGGCCACAGACAGCAGGGAAACAAGCAGAACGCGGGTGGACTTGTTCATGGCGATACCTTTGTGGCTCCTAGGCCGATGAGGGGTTCAAGACAGCGAAAATATTAACACTCTTTTAGCGCTGGGTACGGTATGGGGACCATGCCGGTTCGCGCACATCTCCGTCAGCCAGAACCAACCGCTGGCGCACGCGCGCATCGGCGGAAACGGCGTACAGCACACCACGGCCACCCTCGCGGGCGGCGTACAACACCATGCTTGCGTTGGGCGCAAAGCTCGGAGATTCGTCCAGCGAACCCGGGGACAGCGTGCTCCAGCGAGGCGAGCCCAGCGAGCTGTCCATCATCGCGATCTTGTAGCTGTTGCCCGAGCCCTGGGCGACGGCGATCTTCTTGCCGTCGTAGGAGACCGAGGGCTTGGCGTTGTAGTTGCCCTGGAAGGTCACGCGCTCGGCGCTGCCGCCGCCGGCACCGACCTTGTAGACCTGCGGGCGACCGCCGCGGTCGGAGGTGAAATACACCGCGCTGCCGTCCGGTGCCCAGGTCGGCTCGGTGTCGATGGCGAAGTGATTGGTCAGCTGGGTCAGCTGCTTGCTGCCCAGGTCCATCACATAGATTTCCGGGTTGCCCGAACGCGACAGGGTCAGGGCCAGCTTGCGGCCGTCCGGCGAGAACGCCGGGGCGCTGTTGATGCCACGGAAGCTGGTGACCAGCTCGCGCGCACCGGTGCCGATGTTCTGGATGTAGATCGCCGAATTGCCACGTTCGAAGCTGACATAGGCCAGCTTGCTGCCATCCGGGCTCCACGACGGCGACAGCAGCGGCTCGGCCGAGCGCACGATGGTCTGCGGATTGAAGCCGTCGGAGTCGGCCACCATCAGCGCATAGCGCATGGCATCGCCCTTGCCGCTGGCGGTCACGTAGGCGATGCGGGTCCAGAAGGCGCCACGGATGCCGGTGATCTTCTCGTAGATGGCATCGGCCATCTGGTGGGCGACATCACGCATGGCGTTGCCGCGGGCGGTCATCGCCAGGCCCAGCAGGCGCTCGCCCTTGGGCACGTCGAACAGTTCGTACTCGACGCGATACGCGCCGGCACCGGCATCGAGCACGCGGCCGACCACGATGTAGTTCTGCTTCAGCGCGCGCCAGGTAGCGAACTGGATGTCGCCACCGCGGACCGGCTTCTCCACGATCTGCGCTTCCGGCAGCGTGCGGAACTGGCCCGAACGCTCCAGGTCGGCACGGACCACGCCGGCGACGTCGGTCTGCGGTGCAGCCGCCGAGCCCTGGTAGGGCATGGGCACGATGGTGATCGGCAGCGCGGAGGCATTGCCGCCGATGATGTCGATATCCAGCCCCTTCTGCTGCGCGACGGCAGCAAAGGGCAGCAACAGGGCCGCAAACACGGCAAGCCAGCGAGGCATCTTTTTCATGGAGCGCTCAATAGGGGGAAACCGGAACGAGGGATAGCAAAGCGGGAGTGAACCGCTTCGCAATCATGAACCAAGGGTACGTGAATTCCGGGTCAGTTCCAGCCCGGCCTCTCACGCACCGTTAACGTCGTGGCTAACATCGCGCCCGCTTGCCCCGGCCACGCCGCCCGATGCGGCGGTGTTCGACAGCAAGCTACAGCCTGACCGGCCAGAACCGGTCCTGCCAGAGGCAAGCGCGACATCCAATGGCGCAGGGGACCCGAAGCCCCCCTGCCCTGCCCGCCTCAGCGATCCTGGGCGGTAAAGGTGAAGTTGAGCGTGCGCGCGAACACCGACTCGAAGCCGCGATATGGCAGCGGCTGCGCGTTGAGCACGGCGGCCTCGATCGAACGCTTGCCGGCCTCGTCGTACGGGCAGCTCGGGCTGACCTTGGCCTGCATCACCGTGCCCCCCGGAATCTGGGTGATGGTGATCTGGCAGCGCTGCCCCAATGGCACCGTATCCGGACGCACCCACTGCGACAGCACCTTGGCCTGGATCGCGGCGGCGTACTTGGCCGAAAGATCGTCGCTGTTGCCACCTCCACCGGCGGCCGGCTGGGAGGCACCGCTGGCACCGGCCGCCGCACTGCCGGCGGCGTTGCGCGCGGCGGCAACCTGGCGCAGCTTCTGCTCGGCCAGCTTGGCTTCCTTCTCGGCCTGCTCGCGGCGGGCGCGGATCTCGGCGATCTTCTTCTGCTTCTCGGCCTCGGCCTTGTCAGCGGCCACGCGCTCCTGCTCGGCCTGCTTCTTCTTCTCGTCCGCTTCCTGCTGCTTGGCCAGGCGCAGCTTCTGCTCGGCTTCTTCCTGGCGCTTGCGTTCGGTCAGGTCGATCTGCTCCTGGCGGCGCTTGGCTTCCTGTTCCTGCTTGGCCTTCTCCTGCGAGATGGCCAGCGCACTCACCGCTTCCTGATCCTTGGTATCCGGCTGCGCGACACGCTCCTGCGCCTGTTGCTGCTGCGGCGTGGGGGCGTCCTGTGGGCGCGGTTCCGGGATCGGCTGCGGCGGCGGAATGGTGTCTTCCGGCACCGGGATGGGCTCGGCCACCGGCGGCGGCAGGTCTTCCAGCTTTTCCGACTGGCGCAGGGCCTGGCGCGCAGCGGAGGCCTCCGACGCAGACAGCGCCAGGCTGGCCTCGACCGACGGATCGCCGGCGGCGGCGTCGGTGTTGCGCTCGGGCGACCAGAACCAGGCCACGATGAAGACCAGCGCGACCAGCAGGTGCACCAGCAACGCCAATGCCAGGGGCAGGCCCCAGCCGGGTTCGCGCTGATGCGGGGGTGGCAGGGCGTCAGCGTGCATCGGTGGCCAGGCCTACCTTGTCTACCTTGGCGCGCTTGATCACATCCATCGCGGCGATGACCTTTTCATAGGCCACGGCACGGTCTGCGGCGACGATCACGCGCACGCCCTTGTCCTGGGCGGCGATGCCGGCCAGGCGGCCCTCCAGTTCCTCGGCCGACACGGCGGTCGGTTCCTTGGCATCGGGCAGCTTCAGGCTGAGCTGGCCGTCCTGGCGCACCGAGACGATCACCGGGTCCTGCTTGCTCTCCAGCGCCTTGGCGTTGGACTGCGGCAGGTCGACGTCGAAGCTCAGGGTGAGCAGCGGCGCGGTGACCATGAAGATGATCAGCAGCACCAGCATGACGTCGATGTAGGGAACGACGTTGATTTCCGATTTCAGCTTGCGGCGCTTGCGGCGACCGATGGCAGCGGACATGGCTTGGACTCCCGGGTCAGGCGCTTACTCGTCGCCAGCGCTCTGGCGCTGCAGGATGGAGCTGAACTCTTCGGCGAAGGTCTCGAACCGCACCGACATGCGCTCTACGCGGGTGGTGAAGCGGTTGTAGGCCCACACCGCCGGGATCGCCACGAACAGGCCGATGGCGGTGGCAAACAATGCCTCGGAGATGCCCGGCGCAACGGCGGCGATGCCGGCCTGCGCACCGCTGCTGATCATGTCGTGCATGGTCACCATGATGCCGAACACGGTACCGACCAGGCCCACGTACGGTGCGGTCGAACCGATGTTGGCCAGCAGTTCCAGGTTGCGCTCGAGCTGGTCCACTTCGCGGGTATAGGTGGTGCGCATGGCGCGCTGCGCGCCTTCCAGCTGCGCGCGGCCATCCAGGCGGCGCTTGTCGCGCAGGCGGGTGTACTCGCGGAAACCGGCTTCGAAGATGGCTTCCAGGCCGCCGACATTACGGCTGCGGTCGGTGGCCGAGCTGTACAGCTTGCCCAGGTCGGCGCCGGACCAGAAGCGGTTCTCGAACTCGTCGGCTTCACGGGTGGCCTGCTTGAACACGCGGGCCTTGCGGAAAATGATCACCCAGCTGACGAACGAACCGACCAGCAGCAGCAGCACGATGATCTTCACCGGCAGGCTGGCCTTGGCCATCAGTTCGAGGTAGTTGATGCCGCCGCCGGTGGTGGCCTGGGCAAGGGTCTGTGTCGCGGCGTTGCTGACGTCGGCCGGCAGTGCCTCGGTGACCGTGGCCTGCAGGGCCAGGAGCGTTGCGATCATCCGTTGTTCCTCAGTGTTCGGATTCGGGGTGGAGGTGGGGGTGCAGCACGGCAAGGACGGCCTCGTCCATGCCGCGCGGGCGGAAACTGGCCGCTTCCAGTGCGGCAATGCGGACCCGCGCCGACAGCAGCAGTTCGCCATCGCGCAGGATCTGCTGGTCGAAGACCATGCTGGCCTTCTTCAGCTGGACCAGGCGGGCGCTCACCAGCAGGGTGTCATCCAGCCGTGCCGGCTTGATGAAATCCATCTGCATCGAGCGCACTGCGAAGACCATCCCGTGCTCGGCGCGCATGCGCTCCTGGCCGTAGCCCAGCGCTCGCATCCATTCGGTCCGGGCCCGTTCCATGAAGGCCACGTAGCGGGCGTGGTAGACCACCCCGCCTGCGTCCGTATCTTCCCAGTAAATGCGTGTCGGCCAACTGAATAGTGGCTCAACCGACATCGGGAACCTCCGCGAACAGGTCCTGCGGCGGGTTCTTCGGCTTCAGGCCCATGTGCCGGTAGGCCTTGTGGGTGGCCATGCGGCCGCGCGCGGTCCGCACCAGGAAGCCCTGCTGGATCAGGTACGGCTCGACCACGTCTTCCAGCGTGCCGCGCTCTTCGGAAAGTGCTGCAGCCAGCGATTCGATGCCGACCGGGCCGCCATCGAAGTAGTCGACCAGGGTCTTGAGCAGGCGCCGGTCGAGCTCGTCGAAGCCCTCCGGATCGACCTTCAGCATCTTCATTGCGGCCTGCGCGACGGCCTCGTCGATGTGGCCGCCGGCCTTGACCTGCGCGTAGTCGCGCACGCGGCGCAGCAGTCGATTGGCGATACGCGGGGTGCCACGCGCGCGGCGCGCGATCTCCCCTGCTCCATCGGCGGTGCAGTCGATGCCGAGAATCGTGGCCGAGCGGCGCACGATCCGGGTCAACTCTTCAACGCTGTAGAACTCCAGGCGCTGGACGATGCCGAAGCGGTCGCGCAGCGGCGCGGTCAGCAGGCCGGCGCGGGTGGTGGCACCGATCAGGGTGAACGGCGGCAGGTCGATCTTGATCGAGCGGGCTGCAGGGCCTTCGCCGATCATGATGTCGATCTGGAAGTCTTCCATCGCCGGGTACAGCACTTCCTCGACCACCGGCGACAGGCGGTGGATCTCGTCCACGAACAGCACGTCGTGTGGCTGCAGGTTGGTCAGCAGCGCAGCCAGGTCGCCAGCCTTCTCGATCACCGGGCCGGAGGTGACCCGCAGGGCCACGCCCAGTTCGTTGGCGATGACGTGGCTGAGCGTGGTCTTGCCCAGGCCCGGCGGGCCGAAGATCAGCACGTGGTCGAGTGCGTCGCCACGGGCCTTGGCCGCTTCGATGTAGATCTCCAGCTGCTCGCGCACCGGGGCCTGGCCGAGGTAGTCGGCAAGGCGCTTGGGGCGGATGCTGGCGTCGGCGGCGTCATCCTCGCGGGTGGCGCCGGCGCCGATGATGCGGTCGTCGGTCATGTGCTGATTATGCGGCAAAAGTACGGGTTTCGGCCGGGCTGCGCCCGGCACCCGCAGAGGCCGAAGCAACGGCAACAGCCGAAGCAAGAGCAGAAGCAGGGTTGCTGAGGGATGGCAGGGTGGGTCCGGCTGCGGGGGGCGCCGTAAATACGTCCATGTAGGCTCGGTCGCGCCATCCATGGCGCTCACGCCCCCGCAACCTGAGCCACCCCGCCTTCGACAGGTTCCCGCGATCTGCCGGGACTGCGTACTGCACTGCTGTTGGTGGGTGTCGACCTTGGTCGACACAGTAGATCTACGCCATGCGTGGATGAGGGTTTTCAGCCACGCGGGAATGATTTTTCCTGTAGAGCCGAG
>NZ_JAUTXR010000135.1 GCF_030658505.1 Stenotrophomonas raiganjensis (SeqCode)
TGCCGGCCGCTGGCCGGCAACCCGATACACCTCACGAAAGCCGCCGAACTACCGGCCAGCGGCCGGCACTACCCGTTCGTGTGCCATCCGGCAGCGCCGGGCCATGCGCCGCGGCGTCGTTCAGGCAACCGGCAATCCCGACAGCGCGCCCATGAACTTGCGATAGTGGCGCAGTTCGGCGATCGAATCATGTACATCGCTCAGCGCGGTGTGGTTGCTGTTCTTGCCCACGCCAGCGGCCACCGTCGGTGCCCAGCGCTTGGCCAGTTCCTTCACCGTGGACACGTCCAGGTTGCGATAGTGGAAGTACTTCTCCAGGCGCGGCATCTGGCGATGCAGGAAGCGGCGGTCCTGGCAGATCGAATTGCCGCACATCGGCGACACCCCGGCCGGGATCCACTGCGCCAGGAAGTTCACCGTCTGCGCTTCGGCCTGGCCAAGGGTGACGGTGCTGTCCACCACGCGCTGCCACAGGCCCGATCGGCGATGCTGGTTGCGGTTCCACTCATCCATCGCCTCCAGCGTTTCCAGCGGATGATGGATGGCGAATTCGGGCCCTTCGGCCAGCACGTTGAGCTGGGCGTCGGTGACGACCGTGGCGATCTCGATGATCGAATCGTTGTCGGTATCCAACCCGGTCATCTCCAGATCGATCCAGATCAGTCGCTCGTTGGCCGCGCCGTTGTCCGCCATGTGTCGCCTCGTTGCTGGGCAGGCGCGCGGCCTACCGGTAATGGAATGTGGCGCCCATCATACCCGTTCGTCCCTCAGCCCTCGCCAGCATGGTCTTCCAGCAGCAGCGGCGGCTTGCCACGCTTGGCGCGGAAATAGTTGGTCAGGCGCATGCTGGCTTCCTTGGCCAGCACCCCGCCGTGGATCTCGACGCGGTGATTGTGGCGGTCATCACCCAGCAGATCGAACACACTGCCGCAGGCCCCGGTCTTGGGATCGCTTGCGCCGTAGACCAGGCGCGAGACGCGCGCGTGCACGATCGCCATCGCGCACATCGCACAGGGCTCCAGGGTCACGTACAGGGTGCTGCCGAGCAGGCGATGGTTGGCCAGCCGCTTGCCGCCTGCGCGCATGGCCACGATCTCGGCATGCGCGCTGGGGTCATGCGAGGCGATGTTGAAGTTCCAGCCCTCGCCCAACAGTTGGCCGTCGGCGCCCACCAGCACCGCGCCCACCGGAATCTCATCGAACTCGCGCTGCGCACGCTCAGCCAGTGCCAGCGCATGGCGCATCCAGTGCTCATCGGCGTCGTGCACCGGTACACCCAGGGCATCGGTCATGGCGGTTCTCGCGTATCTGCAGGGCCAGGATGGCCGCCGGGGCCGCATTGTACGCTTGGGGCCGTGCAGGCGTCGCTAACGCGCGTCGAAGCGCTCGCGGGCCGCATCCAGCGCCGGGAAGTTGTGCTCGGCCCAACGGTCCAGGGCGGACAGCGTGTCAACCAGGCCACGCGCGACCTCGGTCAGCCGGTACTCCACATGCAGCGGCTTGCTGCCCAGATCGCAGCGCTCCACCAGGCCGTTGCGCTCCAGCTGCCGAAGGGTCTGGGTCAGCACTTTCTGCGAGATGCCTTCGATCTTCCGCAACAGCGCGCCATTGCGCAGCGGCCCCTGCGCCAGCGCCGGCAACAGCAGCATCACCCATTTGCCGGAGATCAGCGCCAGCGCATCGCGTGCCGAGCAATCGGCGGCATAGACATCGCCCGGATAGGCCATGGTTACCTCAAGGTACGTAATTGCCGGGGCATTCCGGCATCGCGAGGATGGTCGCACACTCCACCAATACCTCGCCCCATGCGCGCCCTGATCCTGCTTGGCCATCCCGAACCCCGCTCATTCAACGCCCACCTGGCCATGCAGGCCGCAGAGCAGCTGCGGCACGACGCGCTGCAGGTGGACGTGGTCGACCTGTATGCAGAGGGCTTCGATCCGCTGGAAGCGGCCCACCATCATTCAGGTCGCCTGCAGCCCGGCCGCTTTGATGCCCAGCGCGAACAACGCTACAGCGCCGAACACGACCAGCTGCCTGCCGAGGTGCAACGCCATCTGCAACTGCTGCAGGGCACCGACCTGCTGATACTGCAGTTCCCGCTGTGGTGGTTCGCGGCACCGGCCGTCCTCAAGGGCTGGCTGGACCGCGTGCTGGTCTACGGGCCGATGTACAACAGCCGCCAGCGCCACGAACACGGCGTGATGCGTGGCAAGCGCGCATTGCTGAGCGTCACCACCGGCTCTTCGGCGCGGGCCTGCGCGGTGGATGGCCGCGAGGGTGATACCCGGCTGCTGCTCTGGCCGCTGATGTACAGCCTGCGCTATGTTGGCTTCGATGTGATGGAACCGCATGTGGTGCATGGCGTGCGTTCCGGGCTTCCGCCAGACCGTGTGCAGGCGCACGACGAGGCACTCGCCACGGCTGCCCGCGACTACCGCGAACGGCTTGCCCGGTGGTCGCAGTGGCCGACCGTGCCCTTCAATGACAGCGAGGATTTCGAAGAAGGCGTGGTGCTGCGCGCGGAAGCACCTGCGTTCAGCCCCTTCATCCGCCATCGCGATGCGGGATGACGCCGCGCCTGCACGCGCTACCGGAAAGCCTCATACTGCACGCTCCTGTCAAGCACCTTGGTGAACACATGACCACCCTGCGCCCCTCGCGCGCCGACGATGGCGCCGCCCTCGTCGCACTCTGGCGTCGCGCCGTCGACGCCACCCACGACTTTCTCAGTACCGAAGACCGCCAGGCCATCGATGCCGAAGTGGCAGGCTTCCTGCCGCAGGCGCCGATGACCGTCGCTGTCGATGCACGGGACCAGCCACAGGGCTTCATGCTGATCGACGGCAGCCACATGGAAGCGTTGTTCATCGATCCCGACGTGCGCGGCACTGGTATCGGCCGGCAGCTGCTGCAGCACGCACTGGCGCTGCACCCGCAGCTGAGCACCGACGTCAACGCACAGAATGCGCAGGCCGTAGGCTTCTACCTGCGCATGGGCTTCGTCGAAACCGGTCGTTCGCCACTGGATTCGCAGGGCCGCCCGTATCCCCTGATCCATCTTCGGCACAGAACCTGACATCCATCGGCAGCGGCCGCGTGCTAGCGTGGCTGCTTTCGATCAAGGAACGCCGTGCATGGATGGTGCAAAAGCCCTGTTGACGCTGTTTGCGCTGGGCATCAGCCTGGTCTGGATCCTGGTGCCATTCGCCATCTTCGCCGTGCGCAATCTGCTGCGCGAGGTACTGCTCGAGCAGCGCCGTACCAACGCACTACTCGAGCATATCGGCGGCTATCGCATTCCAAAGCCGCAACCCGAACCGACCGTCTGGCGCGCGCCCTGAGCAGGAGCGCGCCAGGCGTGGATCAGGCCGTCGCCTCGAACGCCGGTGAGTACTGCACCTCGCCCTGTGCCAGCGGAGGCTGCAGGCAAAGTGCCTGGAAGTACTCCGCCGGCACGCCCGGCAACACCAGGCCCGGTTCGGCGCGGAAGCCGAAGCGTCCGTAGTACGCCGGCTCGCCCAGCAGCACGCAGCCGCGCGCACCCTGCTGGCGAAGCGCGTCAATGGCCGCTCGCATCAACGCGGCACCGATGCCCTGCCCCTGCCGCGCTGGCAGTACCGAGATCGGGCCAAGCCCATACCAGCCAGTGCTGCCATCGGAGACCGTCACCGGCGACACCGCCACGTGGCCGAGCAGCTGCCCGTTGTCCACGGCCAGCAGCGAGATCGGCAGTTCACCGCGGGCGCGCAGTGCGTCCACGATGAACTGTTCGGTGTGGCTGCTGTGCTCGGCCGTGGCGAAGGCTGCTGCCGTCAGGGCATGGATGCCGGCGATATCGGCCGGGGTTTCAGTGCGGATGATGAAATTCAAAAGGCACCTCGTTCAGTGCGGCGGACCCGGCGAGCGGGCCCGAAGAAGGTGAAAAGAGTCGATACGACGTGCATCAACGATTGTCCAGCTGCGGGCGCACCGCGACCAGTCCGGCGCGGTTGATCCGGTAGGGACGACCGTCATGCGAACTGATCAGGCGCTTGTTCTTCAGCTTCTTGAAGACGGCCAGCGTGCAATCGCTCAGCAACAAGCCTTCACGGTTGAAGCACTCGACGCTGCGGACGCGGCCTGAGCCATCACGGCTGAATGCAATGCAGCCGCCCTGGGCGAGGACGTGCAGCGTCCTCTGCTCCGCTCGGGAGATATTCATGGATGAGATCCTGCGTAATCGGAAATGCGGACGACACGGGCAGCCAACGGCACCCGGCCAAGGGAACACGCATTCGATAACCACACCCGGCAGACACACGGGCGGGGTTATCCGATGACGACAATCTCCAACATGAAAAACCACACTCGGCAGGCGCCTGCGTGCTGCAGGCCCGGGCACGTTACCCAGCCCCCTGCGCCAGGTCAACCTCGTTGCGACGGTGTTTGGGCGATAATTCATCCCTACATCTGCAGGAGGCGACGATGGACTGGGTAGCCCAGGCGCGCGCATTGGCCAGCGAGGCCCATGCCGGGCAGCAGGACAAGGCCGGACATCCCTATATCGAGCATGTGGCCCGCGTGGCAGCGGCAATCCATGACGACGACATGGCCAAGGCCGCGGCCTGGCTGCACGATGTGGTCGAGGATTGCCCGCAGCATGCGGCGCGGGTGCAGGCCTTTCCGGCGCCGGTCCGCGACACCGTGACCCTGCTCAGCCGGCACAGCGCCGCAGATGCCGACCAGTACTACGCGCGCATCCGCCAGCATCCCCTGGCCCTCAAGGTGAAGCTGGCCGACATCGCCGACAATGCCCATCCGCGCCGGCTGCTGCAGCTGGCACCGGCGGTCGCCGACCGCCTGCGCGGCAAGTACGCCGCCGCGCTGGTCGCACTCGGCGGCCGCGTCGGGCCGACCGCCGCAGCCGATCCCGCACCTTCGCGGCTGCTGCAACTGATGGACGCGGCACACACGTTGAAGGCGCTGGCAAACGAAGCCGGCGTGAGCGCCTACAGCCGCCAGGAGGCACCGCACTCACGCCAAACGGCACTGCTCAAGGTGCGCGACATCGTGCTGGCCGAACTGGAGGCACAGATGACACCGGAGACCTTCGTCATCTGGAGCGACATGTACGTGCAGCCCTGAGCAGGGCCGGGGCCGACGCGGGCACCACCTGCCAAACGCTGATTCTTGGCAACGGGCACTGATCACTGCTGCGGTGCAGCAGTACAATGACCTGCTCCCCGCCCCCATCGCGCCCCTGCATGAGCCCCAACTCTTCCCTGGCTGCGCGGCTGACGCCCCGTCAGCGCACCCTGATCATCCTCGCCCTGTCACTGGGCGGCTTCGCCATCGGTACCAGCGAGTTCGCCAGCATGGGCCTGATGCTGGAGATCAGCCGCGGCCTGTCCATCTCCGAAACCCAGGTCGGCCACCTGATCAGCGCCTATGCCATCGGCGTGGTAGTCGGCGCCCCGATCCTCGCCTTCGTCGGCGCCAGCTTCCCGCGCCGCAGGCTGCTGTTGGCGCTGATGGGCTTCTACGCGATCGGCAACCTGGCCAGTGCGCTGGCCCCGAACTACGGCACGATGCTGGTGGCACGTTTTGTGGCCGGCCTGCCGCACGGCGCGTACTTCGGTGTGGCAATGCTGGTCGCAGCGGCGATCAGCCCCGCCGGCCAGCGCGGCCAGGCGATGTCGCGGGTGCTGCTGGGCCTGTCGATCGCGATCCTGGTCGGCAATCCGCTGACCACCTGGCTCGGCCAGCAGCTGAGTTGGCGCACCGCCTTCGCCCTGGTCAGCGTGCTGGCCATTGCCACCGTGGCGATGATCGCGCGCTTCCTGCTGCCGGACCCGGATGAGGTGCGAACTTCGCCGATGCGCGAACTGCGCGCGTTCAATACCCCCCAGGTGTGGCTGGCACTGGCGATCGGCGCGGTCGGCTTCGCCGGCATGTTCTGCGTGTTCACCTACCTGGCACCCACCCTGGTGCAGGTCACCGGCGTGGCTGAATCGTGGATGCCGCTGGCGGTGGGCGTGTTCGGCATCGGCGCGATCATCGGCAACATCGCCGGTGGCTGGCTGGTGGACAAGTTCCACTTCAAGGCCGCCGCCGTAGTGCTGCTGTGGTCGATCGTGATGCTGCTGCTGTATCCGCTGGCCGCACAGTCAGTGTGGACCATCGGCCCGATGATCATCACCGTCGGCACCATGGGCGCGCTGGCTGCGGTGCTGCAGACCCGCCTGATGGACGTGGCCGGCGAGGCGCAGACCTTGGCCGCCGCCTCCAACCATGCCGCCTTCAATACCGCCAATGCACTCGGCCCGTGGCTGGGCGGCATGGCGATCAGCGCCGGCTTCAGCCCGGCCAGCACCGGCTACGTCGGCGCGGCCACCGCCATCGGCGGCCTGCTGCTGTGGTGCGTGGCGGTGATGCTGGACAAGAAGCGCAAGGCCGCCGTCGCCGGCAGCCACTGACTACCGTGCCGGGTCGTCAGTCGCCACCCCTGCGGCGGCGGCGATCCGGTCGCAGCATCGCCACATCGCCCGCCGCCAGCGTCGGCCGCGCCAGCTCACCACGCTTCACGCGGTCCAGCACCCGCCGCGAATTGGCGGCGCAATCAATGCCTTCCGGCCGCGCCTGGATGTCCTCGATCAGGGCCAGCAGATGCGCCCGGCTCTGTGCCAGCCGCAACTGCAGCGCCTCGATGTCGACCACCTTCTGCTGCAGCATCGTGATCAGTGCATCGTGCTGCCACTGGCCCATGTCCGGTGGCAGCAGCGCGCGGATCTCGTCCAGGCTGAAGCCTGCGCGCTGTGCACCGGTGATCAGCTCCAGCAGCAGTACCGCCTGCTCCGGGTAATCGCGGTACCCATTGGCCTGGCGCTGCACTGTCAGCAGTCCAGCGTCCTCATAGAAGCGGATCCGCGACGCTGCCAGGCCCGTGAGGCGGGCCAGCTCACCGATCTTCATCTGCCTGAATCCTCGACATTGGAACCCGTTGACCTTCAATCAGACTTGAAGGTTAGCGTAGCGCCATTCCCCTGTCCTGGAGCTGTCCGATGTCGCTGTTCTCGCCCCTGGTACTACCCTCCGGTGCCGTCATCCGCAACCGCATCGCCAAGGCGGCGATGGAGGAAAACATGGCCGACGACGATCACGCGCCATCGGCCGCGCTGCTGGAGCTCTACCAGCGCTGGGCCGACGGCGGCGCCGGCGTGATCATCACCGGCAACGTGATGGTCGATGGCCGCGCCATGACCGGCCCGGGCGGCGTGGTACTGGAAGACGATCGCCACCTGAAGCGCTTCATCGCCTGGGCCGACACCGCGCGCTCGCGCGGGGTGCAGATGTGGATGCAGATCAACCATCCCGGGCGGCAGATGCCAGCCGCCCTTGGCCAACCGGCATTGGCGCCTTCGGCGGTCCCCTTGGACATGGGCGCACTGTCCAAACAGTTCGCGCCGCCGCGGGCGATGACCGAGGCGGATATCGAAGACGTGATCGCCCGCTTCATCCGCAGCGCCGAGCTGGCCGAACGTGCCGGTTTCAGTGGTGTGGAAATCCATGCCGCGCACGGCTACCTGCTCAGCCAGTTCCTGTCGCCACTGTCGAACCGCCGCGAGGATCGCTGGGGCGGCAGCCTGGACAACCGTGCACGCCTGCTGCTGGAGATCGTGCAGGGCGTGCGCGCGGCGGTGTCGCCCGCCTTCGCAGTGGCGGTGAAGCTCAACTCCGCCGATTTCCAGCGCGGCGGCTTCTCGCCCGAGGATGCGCGCGCCGTGGTGGAGATGCTGGCGCCACTCGGCGTGGATCTGGTCGAGCTGTCCGGTGGCAGCTATGAAGCACCGGCCATGACCGGTGCCGCGCGCGACGAGCGCAGCCTGGCCCGCGAGGCCTACTTCCTGGAGTTCGCGCGTGAGATCGCCACGGTGGCGACGATGCCGCTGATGGTCACCGGCGGCATCCGCCGCCGCGCGGTGGCCGAGCAGGTACTGGACAGCGGCGTTGCGATGGTCGGCATTGCCACCGCGCTGGCGATCGAGCCGGATCTGCCACACCACTGGCAGCAGGGCCGCGACCAGGTGCCCGCGTTGCGCAACATCAACTGGCGCAGCAAACCGCTGGCAGCCAGCGCACACATGGCGGCGGTGAAATACCAGTTGGCTCGGCTGAGCCGGCACCGCCCCACCGCGCCGGGTGTCTCACCGGTATGGGCGCTGTTGTTGGCACAGGCCGCCGGCAAATGCCGGACCCGCCGCTACCGGCGCTGGATCGGTGCACGCGCGGGCGGCTACTGAGCGGGCAGGCTTCTCATCGTCGAAGCGATGCTCCACCATCTGCACGATCGGCGGCAATCCGTCGCCGGTCGCAGCACGCAGAAGGAACCACCGTGGCAGCAGGACCAACCAGGAACCGCGAAAAGCTGCTCGATGACCTGCTCTCGCTGGGCCGCAACTGGGCGCTGGCGATCGCCATCGCCGGTGCCGGGGCAGCGGTCCATTACAGCGAGTCGGTGTACGAAGCAGGAATCTGGCGCGGCCTGCTGCCCACGATCTGCTTCCTGGTCGCCATCATCTGGATCGTGCTCAGCATCATCCGCTTCGACCTGACCCTCCAGCAGCATTTCGAGCGCAAGCGCACGCGCTGGCTCAGCCGCCTGCTCTATGTCGTGCTGCTCGGTACCGGCATCACCGCCGTGTTCTTCGTGACCGAACTGGCGGAGAACAACCACATCGCGCGGATGTGCGATTCGGTGGCCAACGAGCCCGCCAGCCGCATCCACAGGTCTGCCGAGTGCCAGCGCCTGTACCAGCACAGGGCGGCGTACCGGCAACGATTGGAGTCGGCCGAGGGCGAGTTCGACTGAGGCGCACGGCGCGCGAAGAACACACGGCGTGGATATGCGTTCGGGCACAGTGCCGCCATCACCCCATGCCCCTTGCTGCCACGCCCACCATGCTCCACCCCTCTGCCCCGGCCCGTCACGATGCCATCGCCCTGCAGGCCGGCGTCGTCGGCAGCGTATTGGGCGTGGCACTGTTCAAGGCCATCGCGCTGTCGGTGCTGGCGACGGGTTCACTGATGGTGCTCGGATTGTGGATGCTGGCCTGCGCCCTGCTGGGCGCATGGGCCCTGGCCGCCTATCTCGCCTGCCTCGCGCTGAGCCGCCGCGTATTCGTGCTGATGCTGGCACTGTGCGCGGTGCTGGTGGTCTGCATCGCCTGACCAGCCAGTGCCCGACTATCGCGAAATTGTTACAAAATAACAAGTGCATTCGGTCGCATTGTGCGTGCCCGGTGTCACGCATTTGAATGTCATGGCCACTCCGGCACCACCCCGAGACCGCCCATGAACCTGCAGCCCCTGCTCCGCACCTCATTCGCTGCCTTCGCCCTTGCATCGCTCAATGCGTGCGCCACCTACGACGACAACAACATGCACCAAGCCTGCCAGGAATCGCCGCACCTGAAGGATCTGCCGCGCGACGTGGCCGCCCGCGAGAGCCGTTGCAACAAGGGCATGGAGGTGTGGTCGAGCGAGCGCAAGGGCAGTGACCGGCCGATCGACCTGAGCGGCAAGAAGAAGGATCTGTAATCGTGGCCGGCGCAGCCTGCACGGCTGCGCCTTCACCGTGAGGGTCAGGCGGCCATCCCGAACCAGCGCTGCAACGCCTGGGGCAACCCTGCTTGATCACCGCCCGCGTCGCAGGCCCAGGCGACGATGCCATCGGGGCGGACCAGAACCGCGCCCAGCCCCGGCACGCCCTCCTGCTCCGATGTGATGCAGGGAGGGCATTGCGGCCAGCATTCAACGGCCTGCAGCAACGGAGCCCCTGCCTCGAACACCAGCAGCGCGCCCTGTCCCGCCCTCAGCACCTCCCCTAGGCGGCGGCCATCGGCCAGCAGGACGTCCGGCACACTGCGACCGACCAACGGTTGGCCATCGCCCAGATCGAGCTGCTGGGCAACGCCCCAGACCCGTTCGGCCAGATAAGTCGCACCATCGCGGGTGTCGGCCAGATCGGCCATCACCGTCGCCAGCGCGCGCGCGCCAGGCCCCGGACGCATCAGCGCAACCTGCGCGCGTGACCAGTCCAGCACCCTGGCGCCGATCGGATGGCGTTCGGCCTGATAGCTGTCCAGCAGTGCCTCATCAGCATCACCCCGCACCACGGCGGCCAGCTTCCAGCCGAGGTTCATTGCGTCACCGATACCGAGGTTCAACCCCTGCCCGCCCAAGGGCGAGTGCATGTGCGCGGCGTCACCGGCCAACAGCACGCGGCCGTTGCGATAGGCCGTGGCCTGGCGCGCGGCATCGGTCCAGGTGGTAGCCAGATGCAGCGCGGTGATCGTTGCATCGCGGCCGGAGACCCGACGCAGCAACGCCTGCGCGGCATCCTGGTCGAGCACGGTTCGATGGCCGGCACCACCGTCGAAATCGGCCAGCGCCAGCACATCCGGTGGATTGAAATTGCACATGCCGTGCGCGGTGTACTGGCGCCCCGGCGTGAGCACCGACGGATCTGCCAGCTCGACCCGCAGCGAATGGCCGGTGAACTCCGGCTCGGTGTCAGCGAAGCTGAAGCCCGACTGCTTGCGCACGGTGCTGCGGGCACCATCGCAACCGACCAGCCAGCGACCGCATACCCTGCCGCGTCCGGTCTGCACCGCAACCTGCGCCTCCTCCGCTGTCACCGCCTGCACTGCGCAACCGCGGTCGATGCGTACGCCCAACCCGCTTGCCCGCTCAGCCAACACCGCCTCCAGCGCCTGCAGCTCAATCGCCATCTGCATCCCCACCGGCGTTGGCAGTCGCCAGCGCCAACGCTCGATGTCCACGTTGTCCAGCGCGAACGGGATGCCAGCGAAATGGCCACCCAGCGGCCGCGGCTGCGCCAGCCAGTGAGCCGTGCCGGGCGGCGGTGCGCCCTTGTCCGGTTTCAGCACCTGGCTGGCGGCGACCGCGTCCAGCAGACCGCGCCGGTCCAGCGCTTCCAGCGTGGGCGCGTTCAAACCGCGCAGTCCAAAGGGCAGCCGCTTCAGCGGTGATTCGGGCACCGCGGCCTGCTCCAGCACCGCGACCGAACACCCGGCCAGGGCCAGTTCGCAGGACAGGAACAGACCGACCGGGCCAGCGCCGGCAATCACGACGTCGTACACCATGGGAATTCCTTGTGAGCACCGGGCCGGCGCTCTGTTGATTCGAATGTTACACTCGGTGTACGTTTCAACAAGTGAACCGCCCATGACCCCGCCTCCGGGCCGCCGCGAACAGCGGAAGGCCGAGACCCGCCAATTGATTTCGGACGTCGCCACCGAACTGATCATCCGGCACGGCTTCGAAGCCGTGTCCATGTCCGGGATTGCCGAGGCTGCGGGCGTCTCGCGCAAGACGGTGTTCAACTATTTCGCCAGCAAGGAAGACCTGGTGTTCGACCGCGACGAGGAAGCGCGGGCGCTGCTGCGCGAGGGCATGGCGGCGCGCAGCGGCCTCACTCCGCTGGCCGCCTTCCAGGGACTTGTCCGCGAACTGCTGGACCGTGGCCATCCCCTGCTGCGGATCAATGCCGGCGCGGCCGCCTTCTGGGCCACCGTGGCCGGCAGCCCGGTGCTGGTCGCGCATGCACGCCGGCTGCAGGCCCAGCTGACCGAGGACCTCGCCCAGTTGATGGCAGCCTCCGCAGGCCGGGACACCAATGACGCCGAAGCCCGACTGGGCGCCGCCATGCTGATGGCATCAATGGTGGCCGCCTATGAGAAGGGACTGGCCAGCCAGCTGCAGGGCGAGGATCCGCGCGAGGCCATGGTGCAGGTGATCGTGCGTGGTGCCACCGGCGTGCTGGCGGCCCTCGCCGGCACCCCCTACACGGACCCGCACGCACGTCCATAGCGCATCCGGGGGATAGGTTACGAAGTGTTGCAAATGCTAATCTTTCTCATTTGCAGCCATGCCAACTCCCACCATGCCCCGTCCGACAGCCTTGCAGCGCGCCCTGTGCCTTGTGTTGACCCTGCCCCTGGCCCCGCTCGCGCAGGCCGCCGAGCCCCAGACTGCCGCTCCCAGGGACCTGGACAAAGTGGAGGTCCGCGGCCGCGCCCAGACGCTGTACCGGGTGGACGATGCGGCGGTCGGCACCCGCACCGATACACCACTCGAGCAGGTTCCACAGTCGATCCAGGTGATCCCGCGCGAGCTGATCGACGACCAGGCCGCGCGCCAGGTGACCGACCTGTACCGCAGCATCAGCGGCATCAGCTTCTTCAGCTATGCCGGGGTGACCCTGCGCGGATTCCGCCAGGAGAACGTGCTCTATGACGGCCTGCGCGGTGACCCGTATGCCGGCTTTTCGGTGCCGCAGCTGTTCAACATCGAGCGCGTGGAAGTACTGAAGGGTCCGGCCGGTGCCTTGTATGGCGGCGGCGATGCCGGGGGTGTCATCAACTATGTGACCCGCAAGCCCAGGGCCACCGCCGAACGGCGCATTGAAGTGCAGCTGGGCAACAAGGACTTCCGTGCCGGCTCGATCGAAGGAACCGGCCCGCTGAACACCGCCGGCACCGTTCGCTACCGTGCCGGCCTGTATGCCGACGGCGAACAGGGGCTGCGCTGGAATGACGACAGCGAGAGCGTGATCGGCGATGCCTCTCTGGCCTTCGACATCGGCCGGACCGGCGAGCTGGTGCTGCAGTTCACCAA
Source organism: Stenotrophomonas raiganjensis (SeqCode) (assembly GCF_030658505.1). Lineage (GTDB taxonomy): Bacteria > Pseudomonadota > Gammaproteobacteria > Xanthomonadales > Xanthomonadaceae > Stenotrophomonas. The sequence continues at coordinate 12,682 of NZ_JAUTXR010000135.1, forward strand.
CATCACCCAGGACCTGGGCGGCAACCGCCTGCGCGGCGTGCCGGTGAACGATGCAGGCACCTTCTTCACCGATCGCCGCTGGAACCACAACGAGGCCAGCGACTTTCTCGACATGCGGGCCAAGGTGGCGCTGGCACAGTATCGCTTCGCGCCACGCGACACTCTGGACGTGGATTTCGCCGCCCGCTGGTTCAGCAACAACGAACACCAGATGTACCACGAGCCGATGGGACTGATCGATCGTGACCGCGATGGTGTGGCCGAGTGGATGACGCGCCAGCTGCGCAACCAGATCCGCGACAACGAGGCGTTCACCGCCAACGCCAATGCGGTCTGGAGGATCAACACCGGCGCGGTCGAGCACAAGGTGCTGTTTGGCGCCGATGTGTACCAACTGGATGCAGATTTCACTGCGCAGACCGCCAACAGCGCCGACCTTGCGCGCGGCGCCGGGCCGGTACGCGGCATCGATCTGTTCCACCCGATCTATGGGGCCAGCACCCGGCATGACTACAACCTGGGCGCCCTGCCCTGGCGCAGCACCTCCACCCGCAGCACGCGCCACGGTGCCTACCTGCAGGACGAACTGGCGCTGACCGCACGCTGGCATGTGCTGGCCGGGTTGCGCTGGGATGGCTTCAAGGACGACGACCGCATTGGCCGCAGCAGTGTCGATGGCAGCGACCTCAGCTGGCGCCTGGGCAGCACGTTCACCGTCCGCGACGGCTTGAACATCTACGCCAACGTGGCCAGCGGTTTCGTGCCGCAAAGCGCGGCCAACCAGAATCCCGCTGCCGGCGGCCCGTTCGATGCCGAGCGCAGCAAGCAGTGGGAGGTCGGGATGAAATCCCTGTTGGCCGATCGCGTGACCTTGAACATGGCGGCGTACTGCATCGACCGCAGCAACATCGTGCAGGCCACCGGTGAAGTAATGGGCGGGGTGAACCAGCTGGCCGCGCTTGGGCTGGTGCGCAGCACCGGCATGGAACTGGACCTGCTGGCCGACGTCACCGAGCGCTGGGTGGTGAACCTGACCTACGCCTACAACGACGCACGGGTGAAGGACGCCGGCCCGAACGGCATCACCAATGCCTCCGGTGGCCGCTTCGCCAATGCACCGCACAACAAGCTGGGGTTGTGGACCCGCTACGACCTGCCGGCGATCAACTCCGCCATCGGCTTTGGTGCCGATCATGTGGACGAGCGCGTGAGCCTGGATGGACAGACGGTGAAGGCCCATACCGTGTTCGACATGAGCTGGAAGACCACGTGGAAGCAATGGCAGTTCCAGGCCAACGTCAAGAACCTGTTCGACAAGGTGTATGCCGCCAGCGGCTTCATCGAGCGTAACGGGCACTTCCCGGGCGAGCCGCGGCGGGTGTATGTGCAGGCGGCATACAGCTTCTGACGCAGGGCTGCGAACCATGATGACAGGGGGAGGTGGCTGCCTACCTCCACCGCACTTTCGTATCGCGAGCGTGACAGTGACGGAGATCGCCAAGGAACGATAGCCTGTGACGGAGCGCATCTTGCAGCACCGAGGGTCTCGTACGCTTGAGTGATTCAGCCACTACTGCTGACGCAGCAGGTTCCGGATCGCCTAACGGATCCGGCCCGGCGCCCGTGCCAGACGCATGATCCCGTCCGGTGGAATGACGGTGCCATCGTCCATCACGATAAGCATGTCAGAGACTTCGCCCTCGTGCCCCTGCTTCGCAGTGGTCACCAGGATGTTCAATGGATCCGTCCGGATATCGTAGCCGCCACCGATGTGCTTCAAGGTTCCGATCTGGTTCCAATCAATTTCCATGGCCAGCTCTTGGATTCGGGCATTTCATGATGCCATGCGCCGGGTGGTTGGGCGAGCTGAGATAGGCGGCATCTGGATGCGCCCTGCCCTCTAGTGAAAGAGCCCATGCAACGTCAAGGCCCCTTATCATGCGGGCTTAGGGGCTCTACATGCCCGGTTGACGCTTGCAAGGCAGTACCTGGATGTCTATGGAATGGCGCCCCTCGGGCTGGGGCCAACGTGTGACACGCTCGCCACACTGGAGGTTGCGGCTGGATGGCGAATGCATCGAGCTGAACATCGCCGGCCAACAGTACCGGCAGCACGTGGATGACGATCACGGCGTGCAGGTCATTCCAGGGCTTTTCTGGGCCCGTGTTTCATTGCAGACCGACAGCGGTTCCGTGTCCGTGGGCGGCCTGCCCAACGGGCAAGCGTCCCAGCTTGCAGCGGCTGTGCGGGGCCTGCTCTTCGCGCGCAGCACGCGTGGGCGCAAGGGCCTGTTCGAGGACATCCTCCAGCAGATCCAAGCCTGGTTGAGCGCGGCGGACGCACTGACTGATCGAGGTCACGCCAGCCGACGCTGGATCACCCATGAACAGCAGCAGGCGTTGCTGGCTGATCGGCCTGCCCTGCCGCTTTCCCCGGATGAGCTGGAGAGTCTGTTCCTCGATGCGAGCGTGCACGACGACCTGCGCTCCAGCCGCCATCTGGCCGCGCTTGAGGCACTGAATGACTGGCATCTGGATTGGCCCGCCATCTGGGCCGACGCCAACGCGACCATGGCAACGCGTGAGCAGGTGCTGGCCAAGGACTTCCTCAACCGGGTCGAGAGCAAGCCCCTGACCGAGGAACAGGCCCGCGCCGTCATCTGCTTCGACAACCGCGTGCAGGTCGTGGCCGCGGCAGGCTCCGGCAAGACATCGACGATGGTCGCCAAGGCCGCGTATGCCATCGACCGCGGCTTCGTCGAACCCGAGCGGATCGTGATGCTCGCCTTCAACAAGGACGCTGCCAAGGAGCTGGAGGAACGCGCGCAGCAATCCTTCGACCGGCTCGGCATGGGCGATATCGTGGTTGAGGCCCGGACCTTCCATGCCCTGGGCCTGGCCATCATCGCCAAGGCAACGGGACGCAAGCCCGACATTCCGGAATGGGCCATCGACGCGACGCAGGGCTTCAACAAGCTTGCCGAGCTGGTGGACGACCTGAAGGATCGCTCGACCCACTTCCGCACCCAGTGGGACATGTTCCGCCTGGTGTTCGGGCGCGATCTTCCGCCGTTCGGTGCCGACATGATGGCCGATGGCTACGACCGCGATGGCACGCCCTATATCCGCACACTGCAGGGTGAGCGGGTGAAAAGCCTGGAAGAGTGCGTCATCGCCGACTGGCTGTTCTACAACGGCGTGGCGTACGACTACGAGCGGCGCTACGAGTTCGATACCGCGACGGATACCCACCGCCAGTATCGTCCGGACTTCTACTATCCGGACGCCCGGCTGTATCACGAGCACTTTGCGCTGGATGCCGATGGACAGCCGCCGAAGCACTTTGCCAACTACAGCGAAGGGATGCACTGGAAGCGCCAGCAGCATGCGGCGCGCGACACTGCCTTGGTCGAGACGACTTCGTTTGGCCTGCGCAGTGGACAGGCCCTGCAGGATCTTGCGGAACGGCTTGGTGCGTCTGATGTCGAACTCGATCCCAACCCGGACCGCGAACTGCCTGATCAGGGCGCCAAGCCGATGCCGGATGCCGACCTGATCGGCTTGATGCGCACCTTCATTGCCCATGCCAAGAGCAACTGCCTGACGCTGGACGCTATGGCCGCACGCCTGCGGCAGATGCCCGAAGACCAGTTCAAGGAACGCTACCGGCGCTTCCTGGAGATCGCAGGGCCGGTTTTCCAGGCCTGGGACGATGCACTGGCTGACGAGCGCAGCATCGATTTCGAAGACATGCTCAACATGGCCGCCGGGCTGCTGGAACAGGGCCACTATGAGTCACCCTACGATCTGGTGATGGCCGACGAATTCCAGGATGCCTCGCGCGCCCGTGCGCGCCTCTGCCGTGCGCTGGTCAGCCAACCGGGCCGCTATCTGTTTGCGGTGGGCGATGACTGGCAGTCGATCAATCGCTTCGCTGGCGCCGACGTTTCGGTGATGACCGGATTCCGCGAGTGGATGGGGCATGGCCAGGTGCTGAAACTGGAGCAGACGTTCCGCTGCCCGCAGGCACTGTGTGAGGTGTCCAGCCGCTTCATCGGCCGCAATCCGGCGCAGATCACCAAGGAAGTTCGCTCTGCTGCGCCGGCAATGGGCCCGGTGCTGCAGGCGTTCCAGATGAATCGGCGTGAGGAGGTGCAGGATGGTGTTCGCCAGTACCTCGCCAGGCTGCACCAGCAGCTGCTGTCCGGGGCCATCCCACAGGGCCGTAATGGGCGCGTGACAGTCTTTATCCTGGGACGATATCGCGCGGATCGCGGCACAGTGCCTTCGGATTGGAAGACGGCCTTCGGCAGCACGATGGACGTCGAGTTCCTGACCGCACATCGATCAAAGGGGCGCGAGGCGGATTACGTGATCCTGCCGGGCATGATCAACCGCAGTTTCCCGAGCCTGCGCGCGGATGACCCGGTGCTTTCGCTGGCAATGCCGGAGGGGGATACCTACCCATTGAGCGAAGAGCGGCGGTTGTTCTATGTCGCGCTGACGCGTGCGCGCCGCTCGGTGGCCATGTTCACCCTGCAGGGCAGGCACTCGCCGTTCCTGGATGAGCTGGTGCGGGACGGTGCGGTGGAAGTGACCGCGATTTCAGGCGCGGCCATCCACGAAGAGCGCTGCCCGGTGTGCAGGGTAGGTGTGTTTGTGGACCGGAATGGGCCGCATGGAGCCTTCCGATCGTGCTCCAGTTACCCGTTGTGCCACAACAAGCCGAAGGGTGGGCGGCGTGGGTAGCCGTCCGGGACCTGCCACTCGTTCGAACAGCGGACACAACAGCGCAACGGTGGACAGTTGGCGGTAGCTAGCGCCAGCCCCCCCTGCTTCCGTATTCCCACAAGAAGAAAGGGCACTGGGCCGGCTTTTGGGTCTGTTTCCAGCACCTGCATCAACGCTTTAACGCTTTGAGCACAGCTTTCTCAAGCTGAGAACGATGTCCGCAAAGCCATAAAGGAAGGGCGCAGCAAGAAGCGCGGAAACGCCTGATCCCAACAGCCAGGGAACGACGCCAGTAAGCGCCAGCACGACGCTGATGACGCCGACTGCGGCCGACAAACCTCCGCAAGCGGCAGCGTCTCACTCTCTACTCGTGAGCGTTCTGCCGACGCCGTGTCCACCGCATCCATTTCACTCATGATCAGTCCTTTCCGTGAAACCTGAATACTAGCTCAGTGAATGGCGTTCTGTGCTGGCGCCCGTCGGAACATTCCACCGATCCACTGGAGGCGCTTCCTATCCGCCGGCTCAGCAAGGACACAGGGATACGGCGCAAGCAAACTCCAGGTGAAACAGCGGTATCACTTCCAATGCAGCAATGGTCTGAATCGATTTCTTGATGCTCTGCCAGGAGTTTCAGCATCCATCCCTGTCCTCAGCTGAGGAGAGCTGCGCAGGTAGAAAAGCCTGAGCAAACAAAAAGGCCCCTATCTCTAGGGGCCTTCTGAAATCCTGGCGGAGAGAGTGGGATTCGAACCCACGGAAGGTTTAACCCTTCGCCGGTTTTCAAGACCGGTGCCTTAAACCGCTCGGCCATCTCTCCAATCGGGTCCCGGTCGCCCGGGCAGCGGCGTATTCTCGCACGTGAACGGCATTTGCCCAAGACCACCTTGCCCCTACCCTTCGCATCCAGCACGGTGGGGGCCTTCACCGCACTCGGAGCCGCCATGGCGCATCTCGATCTGGCCAACCTGCGCACCACCCTGCTGGACGACACCCAGTTGGCCGCAGTGGCCCTGCACCGCACCTTCGCCGGGCGGCTGCCGGTCAGCAGCGGGCACCTGGTGGTCTGCGATCCGCTGGTCCAGGCCGAGGCCCCCGCGCTGGCCGACTACACCGCCCCGCTGGGCCGGCACCCGGTCGAGATCATCGTGCACAGCGGCCGCCCGGCACTGGCCGTGGTCTGGTTCAAGCCCCGCGAGGCCCTCACTGCGTCTGCCCTGCACTGGCAGATGGCGCGCTGGACCACGCAGGACCTGACCGGACTGGATGAGGACAGCTTCATCGGCTACCCGGTCGACGCCGGCATCGGCTGCTTCATGGATACCGACACCCAGCAGGCGCTGCTGGCCCTGATCGAACAGGCCGACGGCGACGGGGATGACGAGTGGTCCGATGCGCTGATCGACCATGACGGGCTGGATGAAGGCGCCGAGTACCGTCCTTGGGGCGAGGACTCGCCGCACGGCCTGGTCGTATTCACCAGTGGCTGGGGTGATGGCGTCTATCCCAGCTATTGGGCGCTGGACACCTCCGGTACCCCGGTGGCGCTGGTCACCGACTTCCTGTGCATCCAGGGCGGTGACGGGCGTGACGAACGCGAGATCGCCGACCAGGCCTATCGCGACAACCTGCCAGCTGCAGAAGCGGAGGCATTGGCGCGACTGGTGGCTGCCGTCGAACGAGACGACGCGGAGGCATTGCAGGACCTGCTGAAGGATGCGCCGCAGCGCGCCAACCAGATCGAACCGGGCTGCGGCGGCACCGCACTCTACGAGGCGATCCGCCTGGATCGACCACAGGCCTTGCGAGTGCTGCTGCAGGGTGGCGCGTTGCCGGCCATGCCCGAGCGCCTGCACATGAGCAGGGTCACCCGCTATCTCGACTATGCACGCTTCCTGAAGAAGCCGCGCAGCGCGGAACTGATGGTGGTGCTGGAAGCGCCGGTCGTTGCGGCCGAACCGCCACCGGCCGCACCGCGACGCCGCAGCGTCTGGGACCGGTTGTTCGGGCGGACGTAGTCGACTTCCGGAAACAACAACGCCGGGCATGGCCCGGCGCTACCGTTCAGCGCTCTCAGCCGGCGTCCACCGCCAGCGCACCCAGTGCACTGGCCTTGATCCGTTCCTTGGCCTTCTCGCAGGCACCATCGCAATGCAGGCGTGACGCCTCCAGCTGCGGCGGCAGATGCTCGGCCAGGAAGTCGATGAACACGCGTACCGCCGGCAGCAGGCCGCGGCGCGAGGCGAACACGGCATGGCACACGCCCTGCGGCAGCGACCAGTCCGGCAGCACCACTTCCAGCTCGCCGTTGCGCACGGCGTCGGCGCAGACGGTTTCCGGCAGCATGGTGATGCCGAAACCGTCCTTCACCATGCTCTGCAGCAGCGGGAAGTCGAAACCGGCCACGCGCGGCTGCAGGTCGACCCGGCGCACTTCGCCTTCCGGGCCATGCAGCTCCCAGCGCTGGCGCGCTTCGTCTTCGCTGATGCTCAGGGTGACATGCTGGGTCAGTTCTTCCGGGTCCTTCGGGCGGCCGGCGCGGTCCAGGTACTTCGGGCTGGCTACCAGCAGCTCCTGCACCTGGCCGAAGCTGCGCATCACCAGGCTGCCGTCGTCGTCCAGGCGCGAACGCACGCGCAGGGCCACGTCGTAGCCTTCATTGATGATGTCCACGCGGCGGTTGCTGATGTTCAACTGCAGGCGCACCTTCGGGTACTGCTCAAGGAACTTGGGCAGCAGCTTGGGCAGCTGCATCTGCGCCAGCGACACCGGCACGCTGGCGCGCACCACGCCGCGCGGTTCGGCGCTGAGGCGGTCCACCACTTCGCGGGCGGCCTGTGCTTCGGCCAGCATCGTCTGCGCATGGCGGTGCACGCTGGTGCCCACGTCGGTAACGGCAAAACGACGCGTGGAGCGCTGCAGCAGGCGCACGCCCAGGTCGGTTTCCAGTTGGCTGATGCGGCGGCTCAGTCGCGACTTGGGAATGCCCAGCGCGCGCTCGGCGGCGGCGAACCCGCCGTGGTCGACCACCATCGCGAAGTAGTACAGATCATTCAGGTCATGCATGCCCGAGTTCCATATCTAGAACAATACGTGGCATTCAATCACCTTTATTCCGTCTTTGCAACAACCTATCGTTCTCTCCGTCGGCGGGGCCACCCCGCCCCTTCCTCCCAGAACATAGGTGACTGCCATGAAGCTTCTGCATCTCGACGCCAGCGTGCTTGGCGACAACTCCGTCTCGCGCCAGCTGTCGGCCGCCGTGGTCGCCCGCTTCACGGGCCAGATCGACGGCCTGCAGGTCGATTATCGCGATCTTGACGCCAATCCGGTACCGCACCTGCGCAGCAGCTCGCTGGCCAAGACCGACGCGGCCGAGGCGACCGATGCTGAACAGGTGATGCAGCAGTTCCTCGAGGCCGACATCGTGGTGATCGGCGCGCCGATGTACAACTTCAGCATTCCGTCCACACTCAAGGCCTGGATCGACCGCGTGGCGGTGGCCGGCCGCACCTTCAAGTACACCGAGAACGGCCCGGTGGGCCTGGCCGGTGGCAAGCGGGTGATCATCGCCAGCAGCCGTGGCGGCATTTACACCGATTCACCGGCCGATTTCCAGGAGCCGTTCCTGCGCCAGGTGTTCGCCTTCATGGGCATCAACGAGGTCGAATTCGTGCGCGCCGAAGGCATCGCCTACTCGCCGCAGCACCGTGAAGACGCCATTGCTGGCGCGCTGGCAGCCCTGCCGTCGCACGAAGCGGCCGAAGCCGTCGCGGCGTAACGCGTTCCACCGTTCGGCGCTCCTCTCTCCTCGTCTGGGCGCTGAACGCGGGCCGGGATCCCCTCCCCCATCCTGGCCCACCCTGGCGGCCCCGCTCTGCGGGGCCGTCTTTTGTGGACCGATTCCCGCCCGCCGGGCATGGCCCGGCGCTACCCGAGCGGGATGGTAGCGACGGGCCATGCCCGGCGGAAACGATACAGTGAGCCATGAACTACATCGTGACCACTGCGCACCGCAGCGAATTTCCGCACCCGATCACCCTGCGCCGAGGCCAGGCACTGGTGGTGGGCGAACGTTATGAAGGCCCGGAGGGCTGGGAGGACTGGTTCCTGTGCGAAGCCGAGGGCCAGCAGCCCGGGTTCGTGCCGGCACCAGTGATCGGCCGCGATGCACAGGGTGACGCGTTTGCCACGGAAGATTACTGCGCGCGGGAGCTGGATGTGGATCCGGGGCAGATCTTGGGCGGGCTGCGCACCCTCAACGGCTGGGCGTGGTGCGTGCCGGAGACCGGCGAACCGGGATGGGTACCGCTGGAGAAGTTGCGGGCAACAGAAACCCAGTAGGACCCGAGCCCATGCTCAGGCGGCGGCGCCGAGCGCCGATGGTCAATGCGGCCCGGGATGGGCAGAAGCAGCCGAGCGTAGGCTCGGCTCTACATGGATCTGTAGCGCCCGAGCCTACGCTCGGGCGGCGGCGCAAAGCGCCGGCTGTCAGGCGATGGTTTCCAGGCCACCCATGTACGGGCGCAGCGCTTCCGGCACGGTGATGCTGCCGTCGGCGTTCTGGTAGTTCTCCATCACCGCGATCATCGCGCGGCCAACCGCCACGCCCGAGCCATTCAGCGTATGCGCCAGCTCCGGCTTGCCGGTGGCCGGGTTGCGCCAGCGAGCCTGCATGCGGCGGGCCTGGAAGTCGCCACAGTTCGAACACGAGGAAATCTCGCGATAGGTCTCCTGCGACGGCAGCCAGACTTCCAGGTCGTAGGTCTTGATGGCCGAGAAGCCCATGTCGCCGGTGCACAGCAGGACCTTGCGATACGGCAGGCCCAGCTTCTCCAGCACCACTTCGGCGCAGCGGGTCATGCGCTGGTGTTCGGCGTCGCTGTCTTCCGGGCGGCTGATCGAGACCAGCTCGACCTTCTCGAACTGGTGCTGGCGGATCATGCCGCGCACGTCGCGGCCACCGCTACCGGCTTCGGCACGGAAGCACATCGAATGGGCAGTCATGCGCAGTGGCAGACGTTCGGCATCGACAATCTCGTCGCGCACGATGTTGGTCAGCGGCACTTCCGAGGTCGGGATCAGGTAACGCGTGGAATCGCCCACGGCAGTCTTGAACAGGTCGTCCTCGAACTTCGGCAGCTGGCTGGTGCCACGCAGCGAATCGGCGTTGACCAGCAGCGGCACGTTGGTTTCCTCGTAGCCGTGCTCACCGGTGTGCAGGTCGACCATGAACTGGGCCAGCGCACGGTGCAGGCGCGCGATCGGGCCACGCAGCACGGTGAAGCGCGAGCCGGACAGCTTGGCGGCAGTCTCGCCGTCCAGCCAGCCGTTGCGGGCGCCCAGTTCGACGTGGTCCAGCACCTTGAAATCGAACTGGCGCGGGGTACCCCAGCGCGCCTGCTCGACGTTGTCGTTCTCGTCGGCACCGGCCGGCACGTCATCGGCCGGCAGGTTCGGAATCCCCATCGAGATCGCTTCGATCTTCTCGCGCAGCTCGTCGAGCGCCACTTCCGAGGCCTTCAGCTCGTCGGCGAAGGCGGCAACTTCAGCCATGATGGCCGACACGTCCTCGCCCTTTGCCTTGGCCTGGCCGATGGCCTTGGAACGGCTGTTGCGCAGGCTCTGCAGCTCCTGGGTCCGCACCTGGATGCGCTTGCGATCGGCTTCCAGGGACTCCAGCGCAGACACGTCGAGCTCGAAGCCGCGGCTGGTGCGCAGGCGTTCGGCGAGGTCGGCGGGCTGGTGGCGGAGCAGGACTGGATCAAGCATGGCAGGTGTCGTGGTGGGTGTCAGGGACAAGATTATCGCCTGTTATACGGATTTCTGCCGCCCGGTTCATTCCCGGCGTGGCAGAATCGAGCCATTCCGTACTGGTCCGGTCCATGTCTGCACCCCGCTCGTCGTCCGCCAAGTCGTTCACTGTGCATATCCCGCGCAACGCGCTGAAGATCGCCGGCATTGCCTTCGGCGTGGGCGTACTGCTGTTCGTGCTGGTCTGGCTGACCGGCCGCGACAAGGAGTTCTTCCGCGCCGATCCGGCTGCGCAGACCCCGCAGGAGACCGCCCAGGTGGAGCCCCTGCCTGAACCCCTGGCCGCTGCGGCGGGCTCCAGCGACATGCCCGATGCCAAGCCAGCCCCGGTGGAGGAAGAAGCGCCGAAGCTGGTCGAGACCGCCCCGCCACCGCCCGCCCCCGTGGCTGAAGCGGCCCCGGCTGCGCCTGGCCCTGCGCCGGCGGCCACCGGCAACAGCCAGCCGATGCCGATTGCCGGCCAGTCGCCGCCGCCGTCGTATCCGGCCGCCGCCCTGCGCGCAGGTGAAACCGGCACCGTGGTGGTGCGCGTGGACGTGGACGCCACCGGTTATCCGAACAACGCCACCGTGATCCAGCGCAGCGGTTCACGCGAGCTTGACCGTGCCGCCACCGATGCCGTGCGCCGCTGGCGCTTCACCCCCGCGCAGAGCAATGGCCAGGCCGTGCCCGGCAGCATTGAAGTGCCGTTCGACTTCAAGACGCAGTAACTGAACGCTTGCCGGCAGGCAAACTGAACCCTGCCGGTGGCGTTGACGCAACGCTGACACTTCTCGTCCGTGGCTCGGGCAACACTGCCCACGTCGTCTTTTGACGGAAGGAGTTTGCGATGACCGCCACCACCCACGAAGACCTTCATTCGCCGCAGCTGCACCAGGATTCAGGCGTGCAGCACAAGCCCACGTCGCCCTGGATGTGGATCGCGCTGATCGTGGCCATGTTTGCCGCCGCGCTGCTTTGGTTGCGTCATTCGAACCAGGAAGACGTGGCACCGGCACCGGTGGGTGAACGCCTGCTGCCGGCACCTGAGCAGGCGACGACCACCGATGCAGCAGCGCCCGCCAAGCGCCAGGCGGTTCCCGCCTCAAGCCAGCGCAAGGCCGCGCCCGCGGTACGCAATCGTGAAGCGCGCCCGCTGGCCAGCAACCGCATGCCCACCTATCCGGCCGCCGCACTGCGTAGTGGGGTGCAGGGCAGCGTGATTGCCAGCCTGAATGTCGATACCCGCGGCAATGTTGCCAACGCTGCGATCGTTTCGCGCAGTGGCGAGCGCAGCCGCGACCTGGATCGTGCGGTGCTCAGCACCGTGCAGAACTGGAAGTTCCAGCCGGCGGTGCATGACGGCCGCGCAGTAGCAAGCGTGGTGCGGGTCCCGGTGGATTTCCGTACCGAGCAGCGTTGATCGCGGACGAGGGGTTCGTGATGTTTAGACGGAGGCTTCGGCCTCCGTCCTTTTATGCGGAAAGCGTGCCAACCAAGGTTGGCACCTACCGTGCAATGCGATCCGCCAGGCCTGCCCCGGCGAACGCGATGCCGCTCAGGCCAGGTTGAACCCTGCGCTGCGGGCCAGCCCGTCGAAGTCCGGGAAGGACGTAGCGACGTTGGCGATATCGTTGATGCGCACTTCGCCGTCACTGATCTGGCCGGCGATGGCGAAGGCCATGGCGATGCGATGGTCACCGTGGCTTTCGATGGTGCCGCTGCCCAGGCGCACACCGCCGTGCAGGGTGGCACCGTCTTCGGTTTCGTCCACCTGCATGCCCAGCGCGCGCAGGCCGGTGGCCATCGCGGCAAGGCGGTCGGATTCCTTCACCCGCAGTTCGGCGGCGCCGCTGACCACGGTCTGGCCTTCGGCGGCCGCGGCGGCCACGAACAGCGCCGGGAACTCGTCGATCATGTCCGGCACCAGTGCTTCCGGAATGCGTGCCCCCTTCAGCGGAGCGTAGCGCACCACCAGATCCGCCACCGGTTCACCGCCCTGCTCGGCCGGATTCTCTTCGGTGATGTCCGCACCCATCAAGCGCAGCGCGTGCAGCAGGCCGGTGCGGCGCGGGTTCAGGCCGACCTGCTTCAGGCGCAGCTCGGAGCCGGGAATGATGCTGGCCGCAACCAGATAGAACGCCGCAGACGAGAAGTCGGCCGGCACCACGATGTCAGTCGCGCGCAGACGCTGACCACCACGCAGGCGTGCCTTGCCGGGCGAGAATTCGATGTCCACGCCGAACGCGGACAGCATGCGCTCGGTGTAGTCGCGGGTCGGGTGCGGTTCGGTCACCTGGGTTTCGCCCTGCGCGTACAGGCCGGCCAGCAGTACCGCCGACTTGATCTGCGCACTGGCCACCGGCGAGGCGAAGTCGATGCCGTGCAGCGATTGCCCGCCATGCACGTGCAGCGGCGGCGTCCCGTCGTCCTGGGTGTCGATCTTCGCGCCCATCTGCGACAGCGGGCCGGTGACACGGCGCATCGGGCGGCCGGACAGCGACTCATCGCCGATCAGCGTGCAGTCGAACGCCTGGCCCGCCAGCAGGCCGGCCAACAGGCGCATGCCGGTACCGGCGTTGCCGCAGTCCAGCGGCGCATCCGGCGCCTTCAGGCCGTCGATGCCGACGCCGTGCACGATGCGCTGCGACGGGCTGGGGGTTTCGATGCGCACGCCCAGCTGGCCGAAGATGCGCGCAGTGGCACGGGTGTCTTCGCCTTCCAGGAAACCCTCGATGTGCGAGGTGCCATCGGCCAGCGCGGCAAACATCACCGAGCGGTGCGAGACCGACTTGTCGCCGGGAATGGTCAGGCTGCCCTGCAGCGGCTGGCCCTTGCGGGCGATCCAGTGTTGCGCGTTGCTCATCGTTCGATCATTCCGTAAACACCGGCAGCGCCGGCGATGCATCAGGGAGCGGCGGCGCTTGCCGCCGCAGCAGCAATCAGGGCACGGCCACCGGATAGGAGCCCAGTACCTTGATCTGCGCCGAGTGCGCTTCCAGTTCGGCCAGCGCGGCCTGCATCGGCGCGTCGTCGATGTGGCCGGCCAGGTCGATGAAGAAGCCGTATTCCCACTTGCCGTGGTGCGACGGGCGCGACTCGATGCGGTTCATGCTGATGCCGTGGCGGGCGAACGGGCTGAGCACGTCGAACAGCGCACCGGGCTTGTCATGGATGAACACCAGTACCGAGGTGCGGTCGTGGCCGGAGGTCGGGAAGATGTTGCGGCCCACCACCAGGAAACGGGTGGTGTTGTCGGCGTCGTTCTGGATCGGCTTGGTGACCACCTTCTTCAGGCCGTACACATGGCCGGCGCTCTCGCCACCGATGGCCGCCGCGTCGTCGGCATTGCGCGCTCGGCGCGCGCCTTCGGCGTTGCTCGACACCGGAATCTTCTCGGCCTTCGGCAGGTTGGCGCGCAGCCACGCCGAGGTCTGCATGAACGACTGCGGATGCGCGTAGATGCGCTCGATGTCCTCGATGCGGCCGCTGCGCGACATCAGGTACTGCTGCACGCGCAGTTCGACTTCGCCACAGATCTTCAGGTTGGAGGTCAGGAACATGTCCAGGGTGATCTGGATGGTGCCCTGCCCCGAATTCTCCACCGGCACCACGCCGAAATCGGCGTTGCCCGCTTCCACTTCCTGGAACACTTCTTCGATGCTGGCCATCGGCAGCCCCAGCGCCGAGCGGCCGAAGTGCTTGAGCACGGCCTGCTGGCTGAAGGTGCCCTCCGGGCCCAGGTAGCCGATTTTCAGTGGCTCCTGCTGGGCCAGGCAGGCCGACATGATCTCGCGGTAGACATGCACCAGCAGCTCATCGCTGAGCGGGCCTTCGTTGCGGTCCACCACCATGCGCAGCACCTGCGCTTCGCGCTCGGGGCGGTAGTAGTCGACGGCAGCGGCGAGCTTGCCCTTGGCCTTGCCGACCTGGTGGGCGAAGCGCGCGCGCTCGGCGATCAGGCTCTGGATATCACGATCGATCTGGTCGATCTTCGAACGCACATCGGCCAGCGCCAGCGGCGCCAGGGTGGGTGCCGGATTCGAGGCGGCCTTGGCCTTGCCCTTCGCTTTGGTGGGCGCGCTTTCCTTGGCCGGTTCGGCCTTCTTCGGCGCCTTCTTGCTGGATTTGCTGCTTGCCATCGGAATTCCTTGTTACGGGGGCACGCACCCGACGGTGCGCGCCGTTCATTGCTCAACCGTGACGCTGCTGGAAATCGGCCATGAAGGCGACCAGCGCCTCGGCTCCGGCGAGCGGCATGGCGTTGTACAGCGAGGCACGGATGCCCCCGACCACCTTGTGCCCCTTCAGCGCCAGCAGGCCGGCGGCCTTGGCTTCGGCGACGAAGCGAGCATCAAGCTCGGCATCGGGCAGGAAGAACGGGATGTTCATCCGCGAACGAGCCGCGTGTGCGACCTCGTTGCGGTAGAAGCCGCCGGAACCATCGATGGCGCCGTACACCAGCGCCGCCTTGGCGGCGTTGCGCCTGGCGAACTCGGCCACGCCACCTTCGGCCAGCATCCACTTGAACACCAGGCCGGCCAAGTACCAGTTCCAGGTCGGCGGGGTGTTGAGCATCGAATCGCGGGCGGCGTGCGAGCGGTAATCGAAGATGTCCGCGCGCGGCTGGCCACTGCGCTCGAGCAGGTCGCGGCGGATGATCATCACCGCGACGCCGACCGGGCCGAGGTTCTTCTGCGCACCGGCGTAGATCACGCCATAGCGGCGCACATCCAGCGGCTCGCTGGCGATGGACGAACTGAAATCAGCCACCAGCGGGACCTTGCCGGTATCCGGCACATCACGGAACTCGACGCCGTGGATGGTCTCGTTGGCGGTGATGTGCACATAAGCGGCATCGGGCGAGAGCTGCCAACCGGCGCGCGGCGGCAGCGTGCGATAGCCATCGGCCTCGCTGCTGGCGGCGATGTTGACGTCCACGTAGACACCGGCCTGCTTGACCGCTGTCTTGCCCCAGTGGCCACTGACCACGTAGTCGGCACGCTGGCCGGGGGCAGCGAAGTTGAGCGGGATCAACGCCTGCTGGGTGGTCGCGCCACCGGACAGGAACAGCACCGCATAGTCGTCGGGGATGTCGAGCAGGCGGCGCAGATCGGCTTCCGCCTCGGCAGCCACGGACATGAATTCCGCGCCGCGATGGCTCATTTCCACGATCGAGGCGCCAGAACCGTGCCAGTCCAGCATTTCCGCCTGCGCCTGGCGCAGGACCGATTCCGGCAAGGTTGCAGGGCCGGCACTGAAGTTGAACGCGCGCGTCATGTCACACCTGTGGGGCAAGACCCCTAGTATGCCGCAGTGCACCAGCCTTGCGGCCTTGTGCGGCAAGGGAAATTTGGTTTCATTGGAATCCATTGGCACACGCAGGTGCGGATGACGCTGCGGTACCACGCCGAGGGCGGCTGACACTCTGGCAGTCGCCGACCCTGGTCGGCGTACGCCGTCAGGCGTCATGCCCGCCGAAGGAGCGTGCCGACCAAGGTCGGCACCTACCGGAAGCGGGTGGGCACGCGCCACGCGGGTAGCGCCGGGCCAGGCCCGGCGGACGCTGGGTTCAGCGCGCGCCGAACCAGAGCAGCAGGCTGAGCAGTGCGGCCAGCAGCAGCGCGCTGACCAGCAGCCACGGCCAACGCCGGACCCTGCGCGGCGCGGCCGGCAGCACCGTGGCCTGTTCGGTCTCCTGGCCGGCCCCATCGTCAGCCGGCAGCGGACGCCGACGCGGGTCGTGCGGCACTTCCAGCACGAAACGGTGCTGGCCATCGAACACCACCTGGTCGCCCGCCTGCAGCCAGCAATGGCGCACGGCCACGCCATTGACCCGGGTGCCGTCGGCACTGCCCAGGTCGCGCAGCAGCACGCGCTCGCCATGCACTTCCACGCGGGCATGCTGTTCAGCGAACGCCGGATCGTCGATGGCAATGTCGGCCTCACTGCCGCGGCCGATCAACCGGGCCCGCGACAGGGTGAAGCTGCGGCCATGATGCAGCCCGCCGACGCCGCGCAGCAGGCGCTGCTGCTCATCGGAGGCGTCATCGTGCTTCGGTGCGGGCGCCTGCAGCAGGCTTTCGACCTCCCCCTGCAGGACCATCTCCACGCCATCCACATACACCGCATCGCCTGCACGCAGCAGGGCCATCCGGCGCACCGGGCGACCGTTCACGTGGATGCCGCGGATGCCGTTGCCGACCTGCAGCCAGAGGCCGCGATCATCCATGCAGAACTGCGCCAGCAACAGCGCTCCGTTGCCGGCATCGCCGAGCCGCACACTGCCGTTGGCCTGGCGCACGATGCGTTGCACCCCGGGCCGCAGGGGCTGGTCGGGCTGTTGTTGTTGACTGAAGTGAACAAGCAGGTTCTGCACGCGGCGCAGCCTAGCAGGTTGGCCGCCAACGAAGAAGAACCCACGATGAGTGCTTGGCGCGAAGGCCCTCGATGCGCACAATGCTCGCCCTCATAGATCATCCCCGCCCTGCGCCAGGAGCCTGCATGTCCAGCATCGATGTCCGCCACGCCCACGCCCTGCCCGACGCACAGGCGCGCGCCGCGATCGAACAGGTCGCCGCCAAGTTGTCCGAGCGCTTCGGCCTGAAGTCCTCCTGGACCGCCGACGTTCTGAACTTCTCCGGCAGCGGCGTGGACGGCGCGATCGAGCTGCAGCCGGGCGCCGTGCGCGTGACCGCCAAGCTGGGTTTCCTGCTGTCGGCGATGAAGGGCATGGTCGAAGGTGAGATCCAGCGCGTGCTGAAGGAAAAGCTGGGCTGAACCCCGGCGGCGGCCGTCACGGCCGTGCAACGGCAACGCGCGCTACTCTCGGGCCAGGCCCAACGTCCACGGGAAGTGCGATGAACCAGTACGAAAACGATGACCGCCGCAACGACGACGCCTCGTTCGGTGACCAAGCCGAGCGCTTCTCGCGCAAGCTCAGCGACTCGGCCCAGCAGGTCTGGCTGGCGGGCCTGGGGGCCTTGGGCCGCGCACAGGCCGAGGGCAGCCGCTTCTTCGATGGCCTGGTGAAGGAAGGCGAAGCCTGGGAAGCCCGCCGCCGTGAGCGCAATGGCGAACAGGGCCCGGGCTGGCGCGACAACGTGGAAACCTCACTGGATGAGGCCCGCGAGAAGGCCTCCGGCACCTGGAACAAGGTCGAAAAGGCCTTCGATGACCAGGTGCAGGGCGTGCTCAAGCGCCTGCACGTGCCTACTGCCGACGAGGTGACCGCGCTGGAAGCCCGTATCGACGCCCTGCACGCGCGGCTGGCCAAGCTGGAAAACCGTGCGGCCTCGGGTGCCGATGCCCCCGCACCGGGCAGCCATCAGTCCCCGGACAGCGTTCCCTGAACAACGATTGTTGCAATGCAATAAATTTTGATTGACAATCGCGAGCAACCCGCCAATCGCTTCGGCTGCCGTTTGTTCCCTCCCCTCACGGCTTCAGGATTGGCGGGTTTTTCGTGCCCGCGGTATACCGATCTGCGCGCGCCATCACGTTTCCTGTCAGGAACCTCCTGACCCAGCGACACGGTACGACCTTTACACTGTCGCCTTCCGCATTCGCCCCTTCCGCGCACCTCCTGCATGCTCCCTTGGATCCTGGCCCTGCTGCTGGCCCTGTTTACCTGTTCCCTGGCCGTTGTCTATCTGTGGTGGATCAAGCGGCGGCAGAAGGAGATGCAACTGGGCCTGCAGGCACTGGCCGGCATGCATTGGCGGGAGTTCTCGGTGCTGGTCAAGCGCATGCTGCGCGAACAGCGTGGCCTGCGTGAACTCAGCGATACCACCGAAGAATCACGCGAGCCCAGCAGCGACTTCCTGCTCAGCGATGGCCCCAACACCTGGCTGGTGTCGTGCAAGCACGGCCTGGCCTATCGCATTGGTACCGCCGCGGTGAACGAACTGGGCGCCGCCGCGCGCCTGGCCGGCGCCAAGGGTGGCGTGCTGCTGACCGAAGGCCGGATCGAACGCGATGGCCGCAGCGCTGCCGAGAAGCAAGCGGTGGAAGTCCTTGATGGCCCCCGCCTGTGGCCGTTGCTGCAACCTTACCTGCCGGCGGACATCGAATCGCGCGTGCGCACCCGTGCCCGGCATGAGGCGCTGCGCCGCATCGCTATCGCCGCGCTGGGTTCGGTGACGTTGGGCCTGCTGGTCGGGCTCGGCCTGCAGGGCCTGCATGTGGAGGACACCGCGCCCGTTGCCGCAGCGCCGGTGGTAGCGACGCCTTCGGCCGCACCCGCGGCCGAACCTGCCGACATCGCAGCAGTGCTCCCGACCGCCCCTGCACCCGCGGCTGCCGTCGCCGCGGCGACCGACGCGCGCAGCAACCCCAATCCTGATGCCGCCACGCTGGAGCGCTTCCAGTCGGACCTGGCCCGCGCCTTGGCCGGCAAGCCTGGCATTGCCAGCGGCGTCTGGCTGACCCGGCAGACCCTGGCCATCAACCGCACCGGCGAACTGGACGCGGTGTGGCCCCAGGTCTGCGAGGAAGTACTGCACTACCCGTCCCTGCGCAACGTGCGCATCCAGCTCAATGCCCGCCCCGGCGTGAACGAGCCGGTGCGCTGGCGGCAGTGCGCCACGTATTGATCGGGACCAACATCCACGCATGGCGTGGATGCCTTTGCAGAGTCGAGCATCGGCTCGGTTCTACATGGCGCCCGCTCAGCCCAAAGCCGCGAGATGCGCAATGTAACTGGAGCGGGATTCGCCGGCCGCCCTGGCCTGCGCATCCAGCCTCGCCAGGATGCGACGCGGCAGGCTGATGTTGACCCGCTCGATGGTGTCGTCCAGCAGGGATGGATCAATGCAGATGTAGGCAAGAATCCAGGCCGTACCACTGGGAGCCTCGGCGACAATCTTCTGTGGCGCAGAAGGACTGGGAATGGAGCGTCCCTCATCCAGGGCCGCATCGATCCAGGCAAGCGCAGCCTCTTCGGCAGCGCCGAGCGCATCGTCAAGCGTGTCGGCCGCCGAAAAGCACCCCTGCAGATCGGGAACGACAACGCCCCACGCGGTGCGTTCATCGCCCGCCTCAATCAAGACTGGATAGCGCATGGGACCTCCTACGTCAGTCCTGCCAGCTTCCGCAATGCCTGCACCAGCCCCTTGCCCAGATCCTTTTTTGGGTGAGGCACGGTGATGATGTGAGGCCGCTGCGGGTGCACGAATACATGATGGGATCCGCGGATCCTGCAACAGGTCCAACCCGCCGCCTCCAGATCCCGGATGAGGTCCCTGCTCTTCATGCAGGGACGATACACATCGTACACACGCGCCGACAGAGTTCAAGGCGACAGTCTTTCCGGACCAGGAAATCCACGCAATGCGTGGATGAATCCCTATCGCGCGCCCGGCGCGAAGCGCGCCACCAGGTCCCAGGCATCCCCCAGGAACACCTGCCGCACGCGGGTGATCGGCTGTTCACCGCGCCAGGTCAGGCGCTCGATCACCAGGCAGGCGGTGCCGGGCTTCACCTCCAGCAGCTTGGCGGTGGCGGTATCCGCGCCCCAGGCGCTGATGCGGTGCTGGGCCCGCGTCCACGACACATTCTGCAGCAGCCAGCTGCCCGGCGCGGTGGTGCTGAAGTCGACCTCCAGTACCTCGGGCACGCCGACCGGACTGATCAGGCGATGCTCCAGCGCCAGCGGTCGGCCATCGGCCAGGTGCAGGCAACGCATCGCCAGCAGCTCCTCGCTGCCAGCCAGCTCCACTTCGCCGGCATTGCCCACGTCAGCCAGGCGCAGTTCGCGCTGCAGCAGGCGGTACGCGTACTGATGCCCGCGCGAACCGACCTCCATCGCGATATCCGGAATTTCCAGCGCCACCTGCTCCAGGTGCGGTGGCTGCCGCGCCACGAATGAACCGGCACGGCGGCGGCGCTCGATCATGCCGCTCTCGGCCAGCGCGGTCAGCACCTTGTTCACCGTCATCCGCGAGCAGCCGTACTGTTCCATCAGCTCGTGCTCGTAGGGAATACGGAAGCCCGGCGCCCACTCCCCGCTGAGGATGCGGCTTTCCAGATCGCTGCGGATACGCTGGTTGAGCGTGGCGGACTTGCTGGCCTTCACGTGATGGGGTCTCGGTGGCGGGAGGCGATCAGCCCAGCACGCCCTTCAGGGCGGCGGCGAAGGCGGTGGTGATCGCCTCGCGCTGCAGGTGGCGGCCCTCGGCCACGCACTGGCGGCCATGCCGCCAGACCGATCGCAGCGCGCCATTACGTGCGGCGAACACCCAGCTGTCAAGCCATGCGTCATCCCGCCGCGCCTGCAACGCCGGGTGCGCGGCGTCCAGCTCGACCAGGTCGGCGCTGGCGCCGACCTGCAGGCCAGCAGCCACGCCCAGCGCCTGCGCTCCACCCTGCAGTGCGCCTTCAAACAGGAAGCGGCCAGTGCTGCGGGTGGCATCCGGCGCCAGGACGTTACGACCACGCAGGGTCAGCCGCTGGCCGTATTCGAGCAGGCGCAGCTCTTCAGCGGCATCGATCAGCACGTTGGAATCGGAGCCGACGCCGAAGCGCCCGCCCTCGCGCGCGAACGCCCGCATCGGGAAGAGGCCGTCGCCCAGGTTGGCCTCGGTGATCGGGCACAGGCCGGCCACGGCCTGGCTGGCAACCATGGCCGCGCGCTCGTCATCGGTAATGTGGGTGGCATGCACCAGGCACCAGCGCGCGTCGACCGGCGCATGGTTGTACAGCCACTGCACCGGACGCTGGCCGCTCCAGGCCAGGCAGGCGTCGACTTCGCGCACCTGCTCGGCGATGTGGATGTGCACCGGGCCGTCGGTCAGCGGCAGCAATGCACTCAGTTCCTCGCCGGTGACCGCACGCAGGCTGTGCGGGGCGATACCAAGCACCGCATCAGGCAGCGCGGTCAATGCCGGCTTGGCAGCATCAAGCAACTGCGCGAAACCATCCACATCGTGGATCAGGCGACGCTGCGCCGGATTCGGCGGCGCGCCACCGAAATCGGCATGTGCATAGAACACCGGCAGCAGGGTCAGCCCGATGCCGGTCTGATCGGCGGCGGCGGCAATCCGCGTACTCATTTCGGCGCGGTTGGCATAGGCATGGCCATCGGCGTCGTGGTGCAGGTAGTGGAATTCGCCGACGCGGGTGAAGCCGTTTTCCAGCATTTCCATGTAGGCCTGGGCGGCGATGGCCTGCACCGCGTCCGGGCGCAGATGGGCCAGGAAGCGGTACATCAGCTCGCGCCAGCTCCAGAAGCTGTCACCGTCACCGCCGCCGATCTCGGTCAGCCCGGCCATGCCGCGCTGGAAGGCATGGCTGTGCAGGTTGGGCAGGCCCGGCACCAGGATGCCGACCCGGGTGTCGCCGTGCTGGGCGCCCTGCCCCGTGTGGATCGCCGTGATGCGGCCGTCCTGCACCTGCAGGCGGACATCGCGGGCCCAGCCGTCGGCCAGAAGGGCGTGTGCGGCATGGAAACAGAGCGGGGAACGCGAATCGGACATGGCTGGACAACCCGAAATGGACGCCTATATTGTATAGACATATAAGCACAGCCGCGTTGTGGATGCCATGCACGTCGATACCCTCTGGTCCAACGTCCACCTGATGACCCTCGATGGCGAGGGGCTGGGTGTCATCCGCGATGGCGTACTGGCCTGCGCTGGCGGCCGCATCGTCCATGTCGGCCCGGCCGGCAGCGATGCCCACCTGCAGCCGGCCACCCGCATCGATGGCGAAGGCCGCTGGATCTCGCCCGGCCTGATCGACTGCCACACCCACCTGGTCTACGCCGGCAACCGCGCCAACGAATTCGAGCAGCGCCTGCAGGGCGTCAGTTATGCCGAGATCGCCCGTGCCGGCGGCGGCATCGTCTCCACCGTGCGCGCCACCCGTGCTGCCACCCCGGAACAGCTGGCCAGCGAAAGCCGGCCGCGCCTGCTGGCGATGCGCGCCGAGGGCGTGACCACCCTCGAGATCAAGTCCGGCTACGGCCTGACCCTGCCCGACGAGCGCAAGCAGCTGCAGGTGGCACGTGCCTTGGGCGAGCAATGCCGGGTCAATGTGGTGACCACTTTCCTCGGCGCGCACGCGATTCCGCCGGGCCGCGAAGCACAGGAGTACACCGACGAGGTGTGCGACGTGATGATTCCGGCCATCGCCGCCGAAGGCCTGGCCGAAGCGGTGGACGTATTCTGCGAGAACATCGCCTTCTCGCCGGCGCAGGCACGGCAGGTCTTCGAAGCGGCGCGCGCCAACGGGCTGGCGGTGAAGATCCATGCCGAACAGCTGAGCAACCAGCATGGCGCCGAACTGGCCGCCAGCTTCGGTGCACTCTCGGCCGACCATATCGAGCATCTGGATGACGCCGGTATCGCCGCGATGGCGGCGGCCGGCACCGTCGCCGTGCTGCTGCCCGGCGCCTTCTATTTCACCCGCGATACCACCCTGCCGCCGATCGCCGCGCTGCGTGCGGCCGGCGTGCCGCTGGCACTGGCCACCGACAGCAATCCCGGCACTTCGCCACTGACCAGCCCGCTGCTGGCGATGAACATGGGCGCCACCCTGTTCCGCCTGACCGTGGACGAATGCATCGCCGGCTTCACCCGTGAAGCGGCGCGCGCGCTCGGACGCAGCGACCGCATCGGCCGCCTCGCCGTGGGCCTGGAGTGCGACCTGGCGATCTGGGACATCGACGCCCCCGCCGACCTGGTCTATCGCATTGGATTCAACCCGCTGCACGCGCGCGTCGTGCGCGGACAGCCCGACCTGCCTGCCTCCTGGAGCAACACATGAGCAACACCCTGGTTCTTCGCCCCGGCCATGTCACTCTCGCCCAGTGGCGGCAGGTCTATCGCGGTGCGCCGCTTGCGCTGGGCCCGGCCGCGTTGCCGGTGGTGCGCGCCAGTGCCGCAGCCGTCGCTGCCATCGTCGCCAAGGGCGCGCCGGTGTATGGCATCAATACCGGCTTCGGCAAGCTGGCCAGCGTGCGCATCGAGCGCGAAGACCTGGCTACCCTGCAGCGGAACATCGTGCTCTCGCACGCTGCCGGCGTGGGCGAGCCGATGCCGGCCAGCGTGGTGCGGCTGATGATGGCGCTGAAACTGGTCAGCCTCGCGCAGGGCGCATCGGGCATTCGCGAGGAAACCCTGCTGCTGCTCGAAGCAATGCTGGTCAAGGGCGTGCTGCCCGTGGTGCCCGCACAGGGCTCGGTGGGTGCCTCGGGCGATCTGGCGCCGCTCTCGCACCTGGCCAGCGTGATGCTGGGCGTGGGTGAAGCCTTCATCGGCGATGAACGCCTGCCGGCGGCCGATGCGCTGGCACGTGCCGGCCTGCAACCGATCGAGCTGGGCGCGAAGGAAGGCCTCGCGCTGCTCAACGGCACGCAGTTCTCCACCGCCTACGCGCTGGCCGGCCTGTTCGAGATCGAGACCGTGTTCCAGGCCGCACTGATCACCGGCGCGTTGTCGGTGGAAGCGGCCAAGGGCTCGGACACTCCGTTCGATCCGCGCATCCACGCCATCCGCGGCCAGCGCGGGCAGATCGCCACTGCGGCCACGCTGCGCACGCTGATGCAGGGCTCGGACATCCGCGAATCGCACCGCGACAACGATGTGCGCGTGCAGGACCCGTACTGCCTGCGCTGCCAGCCGCAGGTGATGGGCGCAGCGCTGGACATCCTGCGCCAGGCCGCAACCACGCTGGAAATCGAAGCCAACGGCGTGTCCGACAATCCGCTGGTGTTTACCGACACCGGCGAAGCGCTGTCCGGCGGCAACTTCCACGCCGAGCCGGTGGCCTTCGCCGCCGACATGCTGGCGATGGCGGTATGCGAGATCGGCTCGATCAGCGAGCGCCGCCTGGCGATGCTGGTGGACCCGGCACTGTCCGGCCTGCCGGCGTTCCTGACCCCGCGCCCGGGCCTGAATTCCGGCTTCATGATCCCGCAGGTGACCGCCGCCGCGCTGGTATCGGAAAACAAGCAGCGCGCCTACCCGGCCAGCGTCGATTCGATCCCGACCTCCGCCAACCAGGAAGACCATGTGTCGATGGCCGCGCACGGTGCGCGCCGCCTGATGCAGATGGCCGAGAACGCCGCCAACGTGATCGGCATCGAGCTGCTGGCCGCTGCGCAGGGCTGCGACTTCCACGCGCCGCTGCGCTCCAGTGCCGCGCTGGAAAGCGTGCGCGCCACCCTGCGTGCGCAGGTGCCGACGCTGGAAGAGGATCGCTACTTCCACCCGGACATGGTGACCGCCACGAATCTTGTGCGCAGCGGCGCGCTGGCGCAGGGCCTTGCCGATCTGTTGCCGACTGTGGAACCACAGGCATGAGTGCCCATCCTGAATGGCTGACGGTGCACGAGGGCGATGCCCCGTTGATCGTCAGCTTCCCGCATACCGGCAGCGAGCTGCCGCATGAGCTGATGGGCGACTACCACTCGCCGTGGCTGGCCCGCCGCGATGCCGACTGGTGGGTGCACGAGCTGTATGACTTCGTGCGCGGCATGGGCGCGACCACGGTGCGCTCGGCGATCTCACGTTCAGTGATCGACCTCAACCGCGATCCCAGCGGCGTGTCGCTGTACCCCGGCCAGAACACCACCGGCCTGTGCCCGCTGACCACCTTCGACAACCAGCCGCTGTACCACGCCGGACGCGAACCGGATGACGCCGAAATCGCGCGGCGGCGCGACACGTATTTCCTGCCCTACCACGATGCGCTGACCGCGCAGATCACCCGCCTGCGCGCGAAGTTCGGCACCGTGGTGGTGTACGACGCACATTCGATTCGCTCACATATTCCGCACCTGTTCGACGGCGAACTGCCGCAGTTCAACCTCGGTACCGCCGGCCCGTCCGGCGCACCGGACACGTCCTGCGACAACGCCTTGAGCGATGTGGTGGAGAACCTGCTGAAGATCAGCGGCATGAGCCAGGTACGCAACGGCCGCTTCAAGGGCGGCTGGATCACCCGCCACTACAGCAACATCGCCGGTGGCGTGCACAGCCTGCAGATGGAACTTGCCTGCCGCGGCTACATGCATGAACCGCTGCCCGGCCAGGTGGACGAACACAGCTGGCCCACCCCGCTCGACCCCAATCACGCCGCACCGCTGCGCCACACCTTGGCGCAGGTGCTCAACGCCTGCCTTGAATTCGCTACGAACCGGAGCGCCGCATGACCCGCAACGACCCGACCCGCACCATTGCCGCGCCGACCGGCACCACGCTCAACGCCAAGAGCTGGCTGACCGAAGCGCCTTTGCGCATGCTGATGAACAACCTGCACCCGGACGTGGCCGAGCGGCCGCAGGAACTGGTGGTTTATGGCGGCATCGGCCGCGCCGCGCGCGACTGGGAGAGCTTCGATGCCATCGTCGAAACGCTCAAGCGCCTGGACGATGACCAGACCCTGCTGGTGCAGTCCGGCAAGCCGGTGGGCGTGTTCCGCACCCATGCCGATGCGCCGCGCGTGCTGATCGCCAATTCCAACCTTGTACCACGCTGGGCCAACTGGGACCACTTCAACGAGCTGGATAAGAAGGGCCTGGCCATGTACGGCCAGATGACCGCCGGCAGCTGGATCTACATCGGCGCGCAGGGCATCGTGCAGGGCACCTACGAGACCTTCGTGGAAATGGGGCGCCAGCACTTCGGTGGCGACCTGACCGGCAAGTGGCTGTTCACCGGCGGCCTCGGCGGCATGGGTGGCGCACAGCCGCTGGCCGCGGTGATGGCCGGCGCCTCCTGCCTGGCCGTCGAGTGCCGCAAGAGCAGCATCGACATGCGCCTGCGCACCGGTTACCTGGATACCTGGACCGACAATCTGGACGAAGCGCTGCGCCTGATCGACGAGTCGTGCAAGGCAGGCACCCCGAAGTCGGTGGGCCTGCTCGGCAACGTCGCCGACGTGCTGGCCGAACTGCTCAAGCGCGGCGTGAAGCCGGACCTGCTGACCGACCAGACCTCCGCGCACGACCCGGTGAACGGCTACCTGCCGCAGGGCTGGACGGTCGAGCAGTGGGACGAGAAGCGCGTTTCCGCCCCCAAGGACGTGGAGAAGGCTGCGCGCGCGTCGATGGCCAACCACATCCGCGCCATGCTCGGTTTCCACGCGTTGGGCGTACCGACCGTGGACTACGGCAACAACCTGCGGCAGATGGCGCTGGAAGAAGGCGTGGAGAACGCGTTCGACTTCCCCGGTTTCGTGCCGGCCTACATCCGCCCGTTGTTCTGCCGTGGTATCGGTCCCTTCCGTTGGGCCGCGCTGAGCGGCGACCCGGAAGACATCGCCAAGACCGATGCCAAGGTGAAGGAGCTGATTCCGGACAACCCGCACCTGCACCGCTGGCTGGACATGGCCGCCGAAAAGATCAAGTTCCAGGGCCTGCCGGCGCGCATCTGCTGGGTGGGTCTGGGTGATCGCGATCGTCTGGGCCTGGCATTCAACGAGATGGTCGCCAACGGCGAACTGAAGGCGCCGGTGGTGATCGGCCGCGACCACCTGGACAGCGGCAGCGTCGCCTCGCCGAACCGCGAAACCGAGGCGATGGCCGACGGTTCCGATGCGGTCTCCGACTGGCCGCTGTTGAACGCCCTGCTCAACACCGCCAGCGGCGCGACCTGGGTGTCGCTGCACCACGGTGGCGGCGTGGGCATGGGCTTCTCGCAGCATGCCGGCATGGTGATCGTGTGCGATGGCACCGAGGCAGCGGCGAAGCGGATTGGCCGCGTGTTGTGGAACGACCCGGCGACCGGGGTGATGCGCCATGCCGATGCGGGCTATGAGATCGCGATTGAGTGCGCGAAGGAGAAGGGGCTGGATCTGCCGGGGATTCTCGGCTGATCCAGGGGTGCCGGCCAACGGCAGGTGCTGCAGGCCGTCACCGTAGAACTCGACGAACTTGCCGACCACGCCCAGCTTGCGCAGCATCTGGGTGACGGTCAGCACCAGGTCGGTGGCGGTGGCGCCCTCGTCAGCTTGCCGGTCAGCTTGAAGCCGACCACCTGCGGGATCAGCATCGACGACGGCTGGCCGAGCATGGCCGCCTCGGCTTCGATGCCGCCCACGCCCCAGCCGAGCACGCCGATGCCGTTGATCATCGTGGTGTGGCTGTC
>NZ_JAUTXR010000147.1 GCF_030658505.1 Stenotrophomonas raiganjensis (SeqCode)
GACACGCGTCCGGCGATGTGGGTGCTGGATGAGGTGACACTGCAGAAGTAACGGCAGGCATGTCCTGGTGGGTGCCGATCGTGGTCGGCACCTCGGGCAGTTCATCCACGCATGGCGTGGATCTACTGTAGAGCCGAGCCCATGCTCGGCTGCCTTTGGGAGTAAGCCGAGCAAGGGCTCGGCTCTACAGGAACCTTACCCGCGCCAGCGCATCAGCAGGTCGCGCAGCGGCGTCAGTGCCGTGGCCATGCCGGCCAGCACGCCGATGGTGTTGGCCAGCGCATCCATCGGATCGGCGGTGCGGTTGCTGGTCAGCGCGCCCTGCGCGAACTCGATGCCGATGCCCATCAGCACCAGCCCCACGCCCACCCACAGCAGCGGGCGGCCCCGACGGAACAGCTGCACTGCGCTGCCGGCCAGGATGAAGTAGGCGAGGAAGTGCTCGCCCTTGTCGCTGTTTTCCGGCAGCGGAATCGGCGGCGGTGGGATCAGGCAGACCACGATCACCAGCAGCACGGCCGCTACCCACAGCACGGTCCACAACCGCGGCCGGCGCAGCGGCTTGATCACCGGCAACGCGTGGCTCACAGGCGCCAGCTCAAGTCGCCCAGCTCGAAGGCCGGTTCGAAATCGACGCCACGCTGCAGGCCGATCGCCTGGAAGCGTTCGCCCATCTCGGTGGGCAGGGTCAGCTTCTTCACCTGGTCGCGCAGCTGGATGCGGCCGACCTCATCCGTACGCTCTTCGGCCAGCAGCAGCACCTGGTCCAGGCCGTTGCCGAGCAGGAAACTGGCCTGGCTGCAGTAGCCGGCCAGCTCGAAACCACCGTGCATGCCCGCCTCGGCCATCGCGGTGAAATCCACCGACGCGGTGATGTCCTGCAGGCCCGGCCAACGATGTACGTCGTTGTGCACGTGGTGGCGGTAGAACGCGCGGACCGTGCCATCGTCGCGGTCGTGCTGGTAGAACTCGCTGCGGCTGTAACCGTAATCGACGAACAGCATCGCACCACGCTGCAGGCCGCCAGCCACTGCCTGCAGCCAGTACGGCAGCTGCGGCAGCACCTCGGAGCGGTAACCGTCGGCGAAGGGCTTTTCCAGGTAGCGCTCGATGTGGCGCACCGCACCGTTGAGCAGGATGTCAGCCGGCTGCGCGCCACGGATGAAATTACCGTCGCCATCCAGCTCGACGGTTTCCTCGTAGACCTCGCCATCCCGGATCAGGAAGCGCGGGGTCGGCAGCGCGTCGATCACCTCGTTGGCGAACACCACGCCTTCCCAGTCCTCCTCGAACGGGCGGTCGACCCAGTCCACGCGCGCGGCCAGCTCGGCCGGCAGGTTCTGCTGCAGGCGCTGCTGCTGGCGCTCGCGCAGGTCGGCGCTGGGTTCGAGGATGGCGTAGCGCGACGGCAGCGCATCCAGTTCGGCCAGGCGCAGCAGCACGGCCTCGGCAAAGGCGCCGGTACCGCCCCCCAGTTCCAGCATGCGGGCCTGCGCACCCAGCTGGGCGAACACTGGCGCCAGCGCATTGGCCACGCTGCCAGCGAACAGGCTGCCAAGTTCGGGCGCGGTGGTGAAGTCACCGCTGCCACCGAACTTGCTGGCACCGGCGCTGTAATAGCCCCAACCAGGGGTGTACAGGCACAGTTCCATGAAGCGCGAGAATGGCATCGCCCCGCCCTGCGCAAGGATTTCGGCGCGCAGGGCGGCCGCCAGCTGGTCGCTGTGGGCCAGGGCATCGGCTTCGGGCAGGGGGAAGGTGGGCTGCATGGCGTCTTCGAATGCGGTGACAATGGTGCACAGGATAGCCGAGCCTTGGAGGACCCTCGATGAGCGACACCCACCCCGTGGTCCTGATCACCGGCAGCGCGCGCCGGATCGGTGCAGCCATCGCCCGCCAGTTCCACGCCTGTGGCTGGTCGGTGGTGCTGCACGCCAACACCTCCAGCGCCGAGCTGCAGCAGGCCGCGTTCGATTTCGACAACGTGCGCCCGGGCAGCGTGCTGGCGCTGCAGGCCGACCTGCGTGACGCCGATGCCCTGCCCGACCTGGTGGAACAGGCCGTCACCCACTTCGGCCGACTGGATGCACTGGTCAACAATGCCTCCAACTTCTACCCCACCCCGCTCGGCCAGGTCACCGCCGAGGCAATGGACGAGCTGTACGCGGTCAACGCGCGCGCACCGCTGCTGCTTTCACAGGCGGCGGCACCTTACCTGCGCCGCCAGCAGGGCTGCATCGTCAACCTGACCGACCTGCACGGCACCGACCCGATGCGCGACCACATCGCCTACACCATGGCCAAGGCCGCGCTGGAAATGGCCACGCGCTCGCTGGCGCTGGAGCTGGCGCCGAAGGTGCGGGTCAATGCGGTGGCGCCCGGCGCGATCCTGTGGCCGGAACAGGGCAAGGACGATTTCGCCCGCGAAGCCCTGCTGGCACGCACGCCCTTGGCGCGGATCGGTACGGTCGAGGAGATTGCCGAAGCGGTTTACTGGCTGGTGGCCGAAGCCAGCTTCGTCACCGGCCACACCCTGCGCGTGGATGGCGGGCGTACGGTCAGCTGAGATGTTGCCGGCCCGCGGCCGGCACTACCGGTAGCGCCGGCCGCTGGCCGGCAACCTCCATCAATCCAGGTCCACCACCTCGAACGCCTCGCCAAACTGCGCGTGCGCGTGCCACAGCGTGGCCAGGTCCCGCCCGCTGACCGGGTCGATGAAGTCCGGCGCGATGTCCGCCAGCGGCTTCAGCACGAAGGCATGCTTCAGTTCGGGGCGGGGAATGCGCAGGTGGCCGGGGCCTTCCACCACCAGGTCACCGTAGAACACCACGTCGATGTCCAGCGTACGGTCGGAGAAGCGCGGCCCGCTGCGGTCGCGGCCATGCGCGTCTTCCAGCGCATGCAGCCAGTCGTCCAGTTCCTGCAGCGGCAGGTCCGTCTCGATCGCCACCGCGTTGTTGAGGAAGGCCGGGCCATCGAAGCCGACCGCGGCGGTACGGTAGGCGGGCGACACCTGCAGTGCGCCGAAGCGCTCGCGCAGGGCCGTCACCGCGGCGTGGAGGTAGCGGCGGGGCTGGACGTTGCTGCCCAGGCTCAGGAGCACGGTGGTCATGCGGTTCAGGTGACGGCACTTGGGGGGGGGCGTGGACATGCCGTCGTCACGGCGGCCTGCCTACAATCCGGGACGCACATGATAGGGCACCGACATGACCTATTGCGTTGGAATCGAGGTGGACGAGGGCCTGGTCTTCGCCGCCGACACCCGGACCAATGCCTCGCTGGACGATGTGCGCGTGCATCGCAAGCTGCACGTGTTCGAATATCCCGGCCAGGCAGCCTACGTGCTGATGGCGGCTGGCAACCTGGCCACCACCCAGCTGCTGGTGTCGCGCCTGGGGCGCGATGCCGGCGAACGGCGCGCGCCCAACCTGCGCGACATGGGCCATCTGTTCGAAGCCGCCGCGTACGTCGGCCAGCTGCTGGTGGACAGCCAGGTACACAGCAGCCACAGCGAGCACGGCCATGACGGGGTCAACACCCAGGCCACACTGATCTTCGGCGGCCAGATCGCCGGCGAACGGCCCGGGCTGTACATGATCTATCCGCTCGGCAATGCCATTGCCGCGTCGCCGGAGACGCCCTACCTGCAGATCGGCGAATCCAAGTACGGCAAGCCGATCCTCGACCGCATCCTCAGCCCCGCCACGCACCTGGAGGATGCCGCGCGCACGGCGATCGTGTCGCTGGATTCCACCATCCGCTCCAACCTGTCGGTGGGCCTGCCGATCGACCTGGCGCTGCTGCGCGATGGTGAACTGCGCATCGGCCAGCAGCTGCGGCTCGGCGCGGATTCAGCGCTGTATGCGGACATCCACCAGAACTGGTCGCGACGGCTGGAGCAGGCGGTGGATGCGCTGCCACGCTTCCCCTGGGAACCCGTCCTGTAGAGCCGAGCCCATGCTCGAGGTCAATGCGAACAGCAGCCGAGCATAGGCTCGGCTCTACAGAACCCCAGCGGCATCAGCCCAGCGCCTCGGCCACCGCGCGGAACACCTGCTGCATCTGCAGCGGCTTGCGCAGTACGTGCACTTCCACGCCCTCGGGGAAGGCATCGGCCGCGACCTCCACTGTTGCGTCTTCCAGCACCAGCGCCGGGCCGCGATAACCGAGCGTGGCCATCTCATCCAGCAGCTGGCTGGCCGGCAACAACCTGGAACCGGCATCGGCGATCACCAGGGCCGGCAACGCCTCCTGCTGCATCCAGCGCAATGCCGCGGGGCCGTCGGAGGCCAGCTGCAGCTGGTACCCCTGGCTGGACAGCGCGTTGCCCAGCAGCGACAGGCGCGTGGCTTCGCCATCGACCACCAGGATCGACTGGCCGCTGCCCAGGGCCACCAGCTGCTCGATCGGCTCGCTGCCATCGATGGCCTCATGCATCGGCAGCCGCAGCTCGAAACAGGTGCCCTGCCCCGGCTGGCTGCTGACGTGGATGCTGCCGCCGGCACCTTCGACGATGCGCTTGCACGAGATCAGCCCCAGGCCCGTACCATCGGCCTTGGTGGTGAAGAACGGATTGAACAGGTGCGACAAGGTGTCCGCATCCATGCCGATGCCTTCGTCGGCTACCCGGATATGCATCCAGTCCACCCCATCGCGCTGGCCGGCATGGCTGGCAGTGAGGCTCAGGCGGCCCCCATTGGGCATCGCCTGGATCGCGTTGAGCGCCAGGTTCAGCATCACCTGCTGCAGTTCGGTGTAGTTGGCGTCGACCACCAGGCCTTCATCCTGCACCTGCAGTTCCAGCCTCACCGCATCGGGCACGTTGCTGCGCAGCAGGAGCGCCACCGCATCGAACAGGCCATCGATCTCGATGCGTTCGCTTGGCTTGCGCGAGCCACGCACGAACGACAGCATCGATTCGGCCATCTCATGGCCTCGGCGGCCGCACTCGGCGATGACATCGGCCAGGTGGTGCAGCTGCGGATCTTCGGTACGCGCCTTCAGCAGGTCCGGCATGATCAGCAGCGGCTGCAGGATGTTGCGCAGATCATGGCTGAGACCGGCGGCAAGCAGCGACAGGCTTTCCAGCCGCTGCGCGCGCATCAGTTCGGTTTCCACCCGCGCACGCTCGACGGCACTGCGTGCATCGCGGATCGCACGCGCCACCGCCGACGGCAGGCGCGCTGGCTGGTGCTTGATGATGTAGTCGTTGGCGCCCTTCTGCAGCGCCGCCACCGCATTCTCCTCACCCATCGTGCCGGAGACGAAGATGAAGGGTACTTCCGGCGAGGTTTCGCGCACGATGCGCAGCGCGTCGTCACCGGAGAACCCCGGCATGCTCAGGTCGGACAGCACGATGTCCGGCTGGAACGCCGCCAATGCCTGGCGCAGTTCAGCCTCGCTCTCGACCCGCTCGAAGCGGGCTTCAAGCCCTGCATCGAGCATCTGTTCGGACATCAGCTCGGCATCTTCCGGTGAATCCTCCACCAGCAGGATGCGCAGTGCCCCCAGGGCGGGACCGGTCAAGGGCATGGCCTCACTCGAGCTCCGGCGCCTGGTTGATCAACGCCCAGAATTTGCCCAGGGTCTGCACCGCACCGAAGAACTGGTCAACGTCCACCGGCTTGACCACGTAGGCATTGACGCCCATGTCCCAACTGCGGGCCAGGTCGCTTTCCTCGCGCGAGGACGACAGGATCACCACCGGCAGGCGCTTGAGTTCTTCGTGCTCGCGGATCTGCCGCAGCACTTCCAGGCCATCCATGCGCGGCATCTTGATGTCCAGCAGCAGCACCGCCGGCAGGCCTTCCTCGCGGTTGGCGAAGGCGCCGCGGCGCAGCAGGTAGTCCATCACTTCCACGCCATCCTCGACGTGCACGATGGGGTTGGCCAGACGCGCCTCTTCCAGGGCATCGATCGCCATCTCGGCATCGGCGGGGCTGTCTTCGGCAAGAAGAATGGTGCGCAGAGTCGTCATGCAGAGGGACCTTGTTTGTCCGCGTCGGTCGCGGGAGGCAGGTAGAAGTGGAAGGTAGCGCCGACGTCCGGTTCGGCCTCGGCCCAGATGCGGCCACCGTGGCGGGTCAGCACGCGGCGCACGCTGGCCAGGCCGATACCGGTTCCCGGGTAGTCGCTGGCCTTGTGCAGGCGCTGGAATACGCCGAACAGCTTTCCGGCATAGGCCATGTCAAAGCCTGCACCATTGTCGCTGACCGTGAACTGATGACCGCCGTCGGGCTGCTGCTGGTAGTCAACGCGGATCTTCGCCGGCTCGCGGTTGCCCGAGTACTTCACTGCGTTGCCGAGCAGGTTGAGCCAGACCTGGCGGATCATGTTCTCGTCGCCTACCACGATCGGCAGCGGCGCGATGCTCCACTCCACCTGGTGCGCATGGCCGCTGTTCTCGGCCTCGGCCTGCAGGTTGGAATCGAGCATGGCGCGGGTATCTGCCACCAGCGACTGCATGTCCACCGCCTGCTGGCGCATCGCCGCACGGCCAAGGCGCGAGTACACCAGCAGATCATCGATCAGTGCCGCCATGCGCCGCGCCGAGCCGGAGATCACCTCCAGGTAGTGCCGGCTCTTGTCGTCGGCGGCGTCGCCGAGGTGGCGCGACAGCTTGTCGGAGAAACCGGCCACGTGGCGCAGCGGTGCGCGCAGATCGTGCGAAACCGAGTAGCTGAAGGCTTCCAGTTCGCGGTTGACTTCGGATACCTGGGCAACCTTGCCCTCCAACTGGCGGTTCAGCTCTTCCACGCGCATCTGCACGGCGCGCTGCATCGTGACATCGCTGACCGTCAGCAGCACCACCTCGTCATCGGCATCCGGCAGCGGCATGCGCCGCGCATTCAGCAGCATGTAGCGCGCCATGCCATCGGCGGTGCGCTGTTCATGCTCGAAGTCCCACAGTTCGCGACCGCGCGACAGCACATCGGCCAGGCGCTGGCGCACCACCGCATCCTTCCAGGCACCGTCACCGACCGATTCCAGCAGCAGGCCATCGGCACGTTCGTCCTGCAGGCCGTACAGCTCGGCGAATGCCGGATTGTGCAGCTGTACGCGCAGGTCACGGTCAAGCAATACGATCGGTTCGCGCACCGTCTGCAGCACCGATGCCGCACGTGCCGCCGAGCGCAGCGACTGCCGTTCGGCGTGCAGGCGGCGTCCGATCTGCCGTTGCAGCAGCCACAACACCAGGCCGAGCAGCGCCAGCTGGATCACCAGCGAACTCCACGACACCAGCTCGGTCTGCTTGCGCTGGCGCGCGGCCTGCTCGGCCCGCAGCGTCAACAGCTTCTGCTCGCTGGCCTGCAGTTCCTCCACCAGGCCACGGATCGGATAGCGCGTGCTCAGGTCCTTCACCAGCTCGCGCTGGTCACTGTTGGGTTCAGACCTGGCCAGCTCGCGGGCAAGCGCCATGCGCCCTTCCAGCATCGATTCGATACGGCCGATGCGGATCAGCTGATCGGGGTTGTCGCGGGTCATCCGGCCCAGTTCGGCCAGCCGCCCGGGAATGTCGTTGGCCTTGGCCATGCGCACGCGCAGCCCAGGCGCGTCTACACCCTTGGACAGGGTCAATGCGGCCGATTCGACATCGCGCACATCGGCCTGCAGTTGTTGCAGGGCCACGCCGACGGCCTGGGTGTGATTGACCCAGGCCATCGCTTGTTCGCTGTCCTGCTGCAACTTGCGCAGGGTCAACCACGGCACCACGATGATCGCGGCAGCAGCCAGCGCCAGGGCCGGCAACCGCCAGCGGTCCCAGATGTCGTCACTGAAAACCAGCGCCATAGATCCTCGTCAGCACAGCCGCGAAGCGTTGGCCGGGACGAGCCCGGCTGCGGCGGAACCGGCAATATAGCGCAGGCGGTCACACTGGCGGGCATTCCGGCCCGGCTGGCTGAACGGGTTGGCAATCGGACCTGTAGAGCCGAGCCAATGCTCGGCTGCCTTGGAGTTCAGCCGGGCATGGGCCCGGCTCCACAGGCCAGCAGGCGCCCCACGCGGGGGCGCCCATCGGATTCAGCGCTTGGCGGCAGCGCTGACCTTCAGTGCGGCGGCATCGACACGGGTCACGCCCTTGATGCCCTTGGCGGTGGTGACCGCCTTGTCATGCTCGGCCTGGGTGGCCACGGTGCCGCTGAGGCTGACCACACCATTGACCGTTTCCACCTTGATCTCGGTGCCCGGGACGTTGCTGCTGGCCAGCAGGTCAGCCTTCACCTTGGTGGTGATCCAGCTGTCGGTCACCGGCTCGTTGGATTCATGACGGTCAGCATGGGTCATCGCCGCATGGTCGGTCTTGGGTGGACTCTTCGCGGCCGGGTCCTTGGCAAATGCAGCCGAGGAGGACAGCGCCAGGCCCAGCGTCAGGGCGGAAGCAATCAGCGTGCGGGTGGTATTGCTCATCGTGTCGTACTCCTTCGGAATGTGCTGCCAGTCTGGACAGGCCGCCGTAGAGCAGGCGTGGCGATGCGGTCATGCCGCCGTGAATCGAAGCGTTTCCAACGGAAACGGTTCAGTTTTGGCCTGCGATCACCTGTCGTTTACCCTGCCCTTCCCACTGCCGGAGCCCTGCCATGCGCCCCGACCTGCAACTGGCCCTGATCGGCTACGGCCTCGCCGGCCGTGTCTTCCACGCACCGCTGATCCAGCACACGCCCGGGCTGGTACTGCACAGCATCGTCAGTTCACAACGCGACGCGCTGCTGCGCGCGTTCAGTGACGTGCACGTGCGCGCCACACCGCAGGAGGTGTTCGACGATCCAGCGGTGGATGCCGTGGTGATCGCCACACCGAATGAACAGCACGCGCCGCTGGCGATCGCGGCGCTGGCGGCAGGCAAGCATGTGCTGGTCGACAAGCCGTTCGCACTGGATGCGGCCGAAGCGGAAACGGTACTGGCTGCGGCGCGCGATGCTGGACGCATTGCGACCGTGTTCCAGAACCGGCGCTTCGATGCCGGCTTTCTCACCCTGCAGGCACTGCTGGCCGGAGGCACGCTGGGTGACGTAGCCGAGTGCCATGCGCATTTCGACCGCTATCGCCCGCAGGTGCGCGACCGCTGGCGCGAACAGGATGGTCCCGGCAGTGGCCTGTGGTACGACCTCGGGCCGCACTTGCTGGACCAGATGCTGGTGCTGTTCGGTTGGCCCGAGGCGATCGATGCGGATCTGGCCGTGCAGCGCGACGGTGGCAGCGGCGTCGACTATTTCCACGCGGTGCTGCACTACCCACGGCACCGCGCCATCGTGCATGCCGGTTCGCTGGTGGCGGCACCGGCGCCGCACTTCAGTGTGCACGGCAGTCGTGCCAGCTGGATCAAGCATGGGCTGGACGTGCAGGAAGCACAGCTGCGGCGCGGTGTCGCCCCCGGTGCGCCGGGCTGGGGCATCGACCCGCGGCATGGCGAGCTGGTGCGCTGCGACGCCGAAGACAACGTGCAGCGGACAACGATCGACAACCTGCCGGGTGACTACCGGCGGTTGTATGCACAGTTCGCCGCGGCGATGCACGGCGACGGCGAAGCGACGGTCAGCGCGGTGCAGGCATTGCAGCTGATGCGGTTGCTGCAGGCTGGCATGGACAGCGCGCGCGAGGGGCGGCGGGTGCAGTTGGGATGATCGGCAGGGCTGCGCCCTGCACCTGCCGAGGCAACGACAACGTCAACGTCAACGTCAACGTCAACGTCAAAAGCAAGCTATCCGTGAGATGGCGGGGTGGCTCAGGCCGCGGGGGACGGCGCAAGTACGTCCATGTAGCCTCGGTCGCGCCTTGCTCGTGTGCGCTGTCCTGCGCACACGGCAAGACCGGGGTTGGGCGTCCTGCCCAACCCGCCCGAGGCATGCCTCGGGCCCATGGCGCTCACGACCCCGCAACCTGAGCCACCCCGCCTTCGACAGTTTCCTGCGGGCTGTTGGAACCTGCCGCTGATGGTGGGTGCTGTTGGTGGGTGCCCTTTCCTGAGGAAAGGGATCCGACTCGGCTTTGGGCTTACGATTTCTTGATGGCGTGGCCGCCAAATTCATTGCGCATCGCCGACAGCAGGCGGTCGGTGAACGAATTGGATTCGCGCGAACGCAGGCGTTCCAGCAGCGACAGGGTGATCACCGGTGCCGGCACATCAAGTGCGATCGCTTCGGCCACGGTCCAGCGGCCTTCGCCGGAATCCTCCACGTATGGCGCGATGCCATCCAGCGACGGATTGCGCTTGAGTGCTTCGGTGCTCAGGTCCAGCAGCCACGAGCGCACCACGCTGCCGTGGCGCCAGACTTCGGCCACCTGGGCCAGGTCCAGCTCCATCTCCTGCTTGCGCTCCATCAGCGCGAAGCCCTCGGCGTAGGCCTGCATCATTCCGTACTCGATGCCGTTGTGGACCATCTTGGTGAAGTGGCCAGCTCCAGACGGGCCGACACGCGCCCAGCCACGATCCTCGGCCGGGGCCAGCGTGCGCAGCAGCGGTGCGATCTGCTCCACCACCGACGCTTCGCCACCGACCATCAGGCTGTAGCCTTCCTGCAGGCCCCACACGCCACCACTGGTGCCGCAGTCGACGTAGCCCAGTTCATCCTCGGCCAGCGCCTTGGCGCGGCGGATCGAGTCCTGGTAGTTGGAGTTGCCACCGTCGATGACGATGTCACCTTCGGCCAGGTGCGGGGTCAACTGGCCCAGGGTCTGGTCGACGGTTTCGCCGGCCGGCACCATCAGCCACACCACACGCGGTACCGGCAGCGCGGCCACGGCAGCGGCCAGCGAATCAACCACCTCCAGGCCGGCCTCGGCGGCGCGCTGGCGGGCAGCTTCGCCCGGGTCGTAGCCAACCACGCGGTGGCCGCCGCGATGCAGGCGCTGGGCCATGTTGGCGCCCATGCGGCCGAGGCCGATCATTGCGATATCCATTGTTTCACCTTCAGTTGGGGTCTAGGGTCAGGCTGCCTGGCCTGCCGGTAGCCGCGCAGTGGCGCAGCTGCGCCTCGCGCCAACGCCGGTAGAGCGTGGTATGCAGATTGTGCACCGCCAGGTCGATCGAGAACGGCGTTCGCGGATTGCGATCGAGCAGGCGGGCGACGTGGTAGCCGATGGGACGTATACCGCGTGGATGCACATAGATCACGAACTGCTGGTAGAACGGATCGTCCAGCAACTGGTCCATGCGTGCCAGCGTGTCGTGGTAGCGCGGCTCCAGCGCGTCACGCAGGCGTGGATCGCGCTCGAACAGCAGGCGCTCGAAGAAGCGCAGGCCGGTCCGCGGGATCGCCTGCGCCAGTTTCCACAGCTCGGCATTGCGCTGGTCGTACCAGGCCAGGCCGCCGTGCATCGCAAGCGCCCGCGCAGCGCCCTCGCCCACCTCGACCACCACGAAGTTCTCGGCCTGGTTGCTCAGGTCATCCAGCGTCCCTTTGTCATACACATGTTCGATGAAGCCGGGAACGCCGACGAACGCCTGCCGCCCCATCGCCGAGGTGCGCACCGCCTTGCCATCGGCGAAGAAATCGCCGGCATGCGTGCCGAGCAGGATGCTGTCGGTCGTGTGCAACGCGAGGAACGTACCGATCGACAGTTCATCGGCCGCGAACTCCGCATCGAATGCGGCGTCACCGTACAGTTCTCGCTGGGTGGCCAGTTGTGCGACCTGGCGACCGACGCCACATTCGGCACGTACACGACCGCTGTAGAACGCCTGCAGCGCCTGGCTGTTGCCCGCAGTGGGCACGAAACCGCGACCGAAGCTGCGCGTGCGCTGCCAGCCCTGTGCCTGCGGGCCCCGCAGGCCGAAGCCGACCCAGCCCAGCTGCAGGCCAGAGAAACGGAAGCCGGGATTGCCCTGCAGCGCCGTAGCGGCGCGTTGCGTAGCCGCGCCCAGCTCGAAGGCGTACGCGCAGACCGTGGCCGGATCGTCCAGCAACGCCTGCAGCAGTGACTGGCGGGCCGCAGCGGGCATTCCGGCCGGCCACTGCACGCGCAGATCGCCCGCCGCCCGTGCTTCAGCCAGCGAGGCTCGCGTGCACACCGCACCGCGGTGCACCTGCGCTGCACTGGCCATCGCTTCGTCGAAGCGCCACCCCAGCCGCTGCAGCAGGCCCTGCGTGCAATCCGGCGTTGCGGACGCGGCGCCCAGCGCGGGCATCAGCAGAAGTGCCACGCCCATCAGCCTGCCACGCACGATCACCGCTGGTCCGTGTGGGCCGGTGCAGGCTCGGGCGGAGCAGGCGGCGCGGGTAGGGCAGCATCCGCCGGCAGGTACTGCTGCAGGCGCTGGAAGAAGCGACGATAGAACTCGGCATCGGTGACCGTGCTGCTCGCCACTTTCACCAGCGAGTCGTCATTGCTGCCGAACGGCAGCGATACCGATCCCAGCGCCCCCACCCCGACACTGGCCGAGGTCGGACTCTTCTTCAACGCATATCGGTCCTGTACCGCGCTGACGAACACCAGTGCCTGGCTCCCGCGCGGTGCGCAGGCAATGCGCAGCACCAGCTGCTCGTGGTCATCCTCGCGCGGCTGGAAATTCTTGTTGCCCTCCACCTGTGCCTCATCGGAGCGGGTGATCGCATAGCCCTGGCTGAGCAGGGTGCGCCGCGCCGCTTCGCAGGCCTCGCCCGGACGGCCATCGACCGTGCGCGAGAAGGTATCGCCGGAATCGAAGGATTCACGCAGCAGGGTACTGTCAGCAGCGCGGCCACCACAGGCCAACAGGATCAGGGCGCTGGCGAGCGCCACGGCAACACTGGAAAGACGGGAGGCCCGCATGGGTACTCCTGCGAGGACGGTACCGCCAAGGGTAGTCCTGCGGCCGTGTGCGGCAGGTCGAAAGTGCGCCCGCCAGCCCCCGCCGTTGCTGCCGGTTCATGCACGGAAAAGGGGACGGGAAAAGGGGACGGAGGGGATTAAGTCGTTTGTGGCACTTCGCCCCGCCACGCATGGCACGGCGCTATCGTGAACGAGGTCCCCCAAACGAAAAAAGGGCCGGCAATGCCGGCCCCTCGGGTATCACATGCCGTCGCCGGCTCAGTCCGCCCAACGGCCGGCACCGGTGGACTGCGGCAGCACCTGCGCCGACAGCGGGCGGTCGTTGGCCAGCAGGTTCACCGCGTCGGCCAGGATGGAGGCCGACTCGCGCAGCAGCGGGTCCGGGCGCTTTTCGGCAGCCTTCTCGCGCGCGGCATCCTTGACGATGTCGCGCTCGTTGCCGGTCAGGCCGTCATCGCTGCTGTCATCGGCCAGCGGGTCCAAGGCCAGGCCCAGCTCCTTGCGCTGCACCTGGCGCTCCTTGCGCTGGGTATCCTGGCGCTCGCGCTCAGCGCGACGGGTCGCCTCGTTGAGCGAGATGTATTTCTTCGCCGCTTCGGTGCGGAACTGCTGCACGTCCTCGTTCCACCACTGGAATTCCTTGTCGGTCGCAATGCGCGCGTCGTGGCGGGTTTCCAGTTTCGGCAGCAGCGGCGCGAAATTGCCGTACTGGGTGTGCGGCACGGCGGCGATGCGAGTCCACGGCAACGCGTTGTCGTAGGTGCTTTCGCCGAACTCGGTGGCATCGACGCTGGCCGGGAATGCCAGGTCCGGCACCACGCCCTTGTGCTGGGTGCTGCTGCCGCTGATGCGGAAGAACTGGGCGATGGTCAGTTTGACCTGGCCGAAGCGCTGGGTCTCGCCGCTCGGCCAACGATCAAGGTCGACGATGTTCTGCACGGTGCCCTTGCCGAAGCTGGTCTCACCGATCACCAGGCCACGACCGTAGTCCTGGATGGCACCGGCGAAGATCTCCGAGGCCGAGGCCGAACCACGGTTGATCAGCACCGCCAGCGGGCCGTCCCACGCCACGCCCTGGTTGCGGTCGCTGTTGACGGTGACGCGGCCACCGGACTCGCGCACCTGCACCACCGGGCCCTGTTCGATGAACAGCCCGGTCAGTTCAATGGCCTCATCCAGCGAACCACCACCGTTGTTGCGCAGGTCCAGCACCACGCCGTCCAGCTTGTCGTTCTTGAAGCCGGCCAGCAGCTTGGCCACGTCGCGGGTCGCCGAGGCATAGTCGGCGGCGTTGCGGCGGCGGCCTTCGAAATCCTGGTAGAAGGTCGGCAGCTTGATCACACCGATCTTCCGTGCCGGCCCGCCATTGGCGGCCGGGAGGGTCATGGTCTCGCCCTTGGCGGCCTGTTCGGCCAGGCGCACCTTCTGGCGGGTCAGCACCAGGGTGTGGTGCTTGCCGTCGGCACCCTCAGCAGCCGGAATGAACTCCAGCTTGACCTGGGTATCCTTGGCACCACGGATCTTGGCGACGACGTCGTCGATGCGCCAGCCGATCACATCCTCGACCTGGCCGGACTTGCCCTGGCCGACGCCGACGATGCGGTCACCCGGCTTCAGCGTGCCATCCACCGCTGCCGGGCCGCCGGCAATGATCTCGCGGATCACCACCACGTCGTCCTGGCGCTGCAGCTGTGCGCCGATGCCTTCCAGCGACAGCGACATTGCCTGGTTGAAGTTCTCGGCCGTGCGCGGGGTGAAGTAATCGGTGTGCGGATCGACAGCGCTGGTGTACGAGTTCATGAAGAACTGGAAGACGTCCTCGCCCTTCAGCTCATTGACCGACTTCTCCAGCGTCGCGTAGCGCTTGTCCAGCGTCTTGCGGATGTCGTCCGGCTTCTTGCCGGCCAGCTTCAGGCGCAGCCAATC
This sequence comes from Stenotrophomonas raiganjensis (SeqCode), assembly GCF_030658505.1. Taxonomy (GTDB): domain Bacteria; phylum Pseudomonadota; class Gammaproteobacteria; order Xanthomonadales; family Xanthomonadaceae; genus Stenotrophomonas. The sequence goes on from NZ_JAUTXR010000147.1 coordinate 14,677, forward strand.
GTTCTTGACCGACTTGCGCCACAGCTCGTCCAGCTCGGCGCTGCTGGCCGCCCACGGCACCTTCTTGCGGTCGTACTCGAAGCGCTCATCGGTGGTGAAGTCCGGCTCCTGCTTGAGCAGCTTGCGCGCATAGGCCACGCGCTCGCCGACGCGCTGCTTGTACACCGCGAACACCTGGAACGCCGGCTCCAGCTCGCCACCACGGATGGCCGTGGCGATGTTGGCCTCGAACGGCGCGAAGCGCGCCACGTCGGCCTGGGTGAAGTACTGCTTGCCGCCGTCCAGCGTTTCCAGATAGCGCTTGAACACGTCCTTGGAGGTGGCCTCGTCCAGCGCGCGCGGACGGTAGGCGTAACGGCTGTCGGAAAGCAGGCCGTAGACCAGCTTGGAGGTGGTCACCTGATCGGCGGTGGCCGCCGCAGGCAATGCGGGCGAGTCGGCCTTGGCCGCCAGCGCCAGCGGCGCGACCAGCGCCAGGGCCATCAGGAATGCGGGGGCTTTGAATTTCATTGACGTGCTCGAAGGCGCCTTGCCAAGGGGGAGACTGCTGGGTGCTCAGACACCACGACAGTGCCGAAAGTTGCCGGGTTTGTCACCCGGCCGCGTTCGGTGGAAAACCAGCCTAGCGGGGCCGGTGTAGCAAATTGTGAATGCAGGCGAAGGCAGGGCCGAACCCTTGCCCGGCAGGCCGCCAGCAAGCCACCGAGCATGTGCTCGGCGATGCGGCAGGCAGAGGTGTGCAGACCATCGGTCCGCCCCCACAGGAGATGCTGCTCCCAGCCACCGGCAGGGTGTCAGGAGACCCCTGCGCCCTTGGCCTGCACGTCAGCGTGGTACGACGAGCGCACCATCGGGCCGGAGGCCACGTGGCTGAAGCCCAGCTCGTAGCCGTAGTCTTCCAGCGCCTTGTAGTCTTCCGGGGTCCAGTACTTCAGCACCGGGTGGTGATGCGCGGTCGGCTGCAGGTACTGGCCGATGGTGATCATGTCCACGTCGTGCGCGCGCAGGTCACGCATCGTGGCCTTGATCTGTTCGAAGTCTTCGCCCAGGCCCAGCATGATGCCGCTCTTGGTCGGCACGTCCGGGTGCTGTGCCTTGAAGTTCTTCAGCAGGTTCAGCGACCACTGGTAGTCCGCACCCGGGCGCACGTTGCGGTACAGGTCCGGCACGGTCTCGATGTTGTGGTTGAACACATCCGGCGGGTTCTGCGCCAGGATCTCCAGCGCGCGCTCCATGCGGCCCTTGCCGCGGAAGTCCGGGGTCAGCACCTCGATGCGGGTGCCCGGCGACTTCTCGCGAATGGCGGTGATGCAGTCGACGAAGTGCTGGGCACCACCGTCGCGCAGGTCATCGCGGTCGACGCTGGTCACCACCACGTACTTCAGGCCCATGTCGGCCACGGTCTGGCCGAGGCTGGCCGGCTCGTTGGCATCCGGCGGCTTCGGGCGGCCGTGGGCCACGTCGCAGAACGAGCAGCGACGGGTGCAGACCTCGCCCAGGATCATGAAGGTGGCGGTGCCGTGGCCGAAGCACTCATGGATGTTCGGGCAGCTGGCTTCCTCGCACACGGTCACCAGACGGTTTTCGCGCAGCTTGGCCTTCAGGTTCTGCACGGCATTGCCCGAAGGAATGCGCACGCGGATCCAGGACGGCTTGCGCAGCACCGGCGCGTCGGCGAACTGCACCGGCGAGCGGTTGATCTTGTCACCGCCCAGCTGCTTGACCCCGGCCTGCAACGGCGCGGCGGACGGAGAGTCGCCCTGCACGATCTGCAGGGGAATGGAACGGGCGGTGGTTTCAGTCATGGCAGTTCCGGGGGGCGGTCAGGCGGCCGCAGAAAGATCGGGCAGTTCGGGCGTGTGCTGCAGCAGCAGGCCGAACTGGCGGGCCAGGTGGTCCAACAGCACCGGCTTGACGGCCTCCATCCCGGAGGGCCCGCCCAAGTCTACTACCGAGGTCACCTGCAACCCCTGGTAACCACAGGGGTTGATACGGTGGAAAGGTTCCAGGTCCATGGACACATTGAAGGCCAGGCCATGGAAGGTGCAGCCGCGGCGGACGCGGATGCCGAGTGCAGCGATCTTGGCGCCGCCGACGTAGACGCCCGGGGCGCCCTCGCGGCGTTCGGCACCGATGTTCCACTCGGCCAGGGTGTCGATGATGGCCTGCTCGATGCGGCACACGTAGTCGCGCACACCGATGCCCAGCCGCGGCAGGCGCAGCAGCGGGTAGACCACGATCTGGCCTGGGCCGTGATAGGTCACCTGGCCGCCGCGGTCCACGTGCAGCACCGGGATCTCGCCCGGCGCCAGCACGTGCTCGTCCTTGCCAGCCTGGCCGAGGGTGAACACCGGGTCGTGCTCGACCACCCAGAGTTCGTCGGCATCGGCGTCGCTGCGCTGGTCGGTGAAACGCTGCATCGCACGCCATACCGGCGCATAGGCCTGGCGACCAAGGTCACGGACCACCGCCGGACGCGGCGCGCGGTCTTCCGGGGCGGCGCCGGCCGGGCAGCTGTCGGCTACAGCGTCCACTTCACTTCCGGGTGGTCACGCAGTGCCTGGTGCGCCAGGTCGTACTGTTCGCGGCTCTCGGCCTTGAACACGATGCGGACGGACACGTACTTGCCGTTGGAGGAGTGCTTCCAGCTGATGCGTTCATTGACGACATCAATGCCGGCAGCCAGCAACAGGCGGGGAAGCTCATGCTCCAGGCCGCGGTTGGCCGGGCCCATGGCGCTGAGCTCGAACTGGCCGGGGAACTGGAAGCCGTGGTCGGGGTTGTCGGACTTGATTTCCATGGACCCATTATCGGGCCGCAAGGCAACAAACCCAAGAGTATTCATCAAAGTCAAAAAGCGCACCGGTGAGTCGCTGCGTTGCAGCTGAACGGCCGTTCAGCATGAACGCTTGGCCGCGCGGGGCCGCAGGACAGTGCAGGATTGTCTTCACGAGACAATGTCGTTTTCGGAACAGACAAGTGATTCAGACGCGCTCGTTCCGTCACTCCCGCACGAGTACCGTGTCGCGGCATATAACGACAGACAGATAGAACCTCCCCCCATGAGCCCCCCTTCCAAACGCCGCGTCACAGCCCTCGGGCTGTCGGGCCTGCTGGCTGCTGCCCTCCCCCTTGCCGCCCAGGCGGCCGAACAATGTGGCCCGGACGCAATGCGCGACCACCCGCCACAGATCAACTTCCGCGTCGACAACGACCTGTTCGGCGGCCGCCACCAGGACCAGGGCTACACCAACGGCGCGCAGCTGACCCTGGTCTCGCCCAATCTGGTCGACTACACCGACGACCCCTGCCTGCCGCGCATGGCGCGCTGGGTGAACCAGTACCTGGAAGGCCTGCACCCCGGCAGGTTCGAACAGCAGAACATGATCTTCAGCATCGGCCAGGGCATCTTCACCCCGACCGATCCCACCCGTCGCGATCTGATCGAGGATGACCGCCCGTATGCCGGCGTGCTGCTGGCCAGCTTCGGTTTCAATGCACGCAGCGGCGACCGCCTGCAGACCACCCAGCTGGCCGTGGGCGTGGTCGGGCCGTGGGCCCAGGGCAAGCAGGTGCAGGATGCCGTGCACAACATCCTCAACGACAAGAAGTTCGAGGGTTGGGACAACCAGCTGCACAACGAACCGGTGTTCATGCTGACCCACGAGCGCATGCGCCGCTGGCCGGCCGATGCCAGCGTCAATGCTGGCGGCTGGGGCTGGGATGCGATCAGCCACTACGGCGGTGCGATCGGCAACCTGGAAACCAAGGCCAACGCCGGTGGCGAAGTGCGTTTCGGCTGGAAGCTGCCCGATGATTTCGGCAGCACGCCGTTGCGTCCGGCGGGTGAGAACACCGCCCCAACCCGTGGCGGCCGCCCCAATGGCTGGTCATGGCACATGTTCGTGACCACCGACGCGGCGTGGATGATCCGCGACATCACCCTGGACGGCAACACGTTCCGCAGCAGCCACAGCGTGGACAAGCGCCACGTGGTGGCCCAGGGCGGCTACGGCATGGCCCTGATGTACGGCCGCTGGAAGTTCGCGGTGGCGCGCTACCACAGCACCCGCGAGTTCTACGGCCAGCGCGAGGCCCCGGTGTTCGGCAGCTTCACCATCAGCCGCTCGCTGTAAGCGAGGGGCTGGTGGTGAAGCGGGTAGGTGCCGACCGTTGGTCGGCACACCGGTTTGCATCGATCGCTGTAAGCGAGGGGCTGGTGGTAGTGCCGGCCGCTGGCCGGCTGTTGGCACATCCGGATGGGTTCATGAGTAGCCAGCAAGCGGCCGGCACTCCCCATATCCGCATCCGACATCCCGAAACAGAAAAGGCCGGCATTCGCCGGCCTTTTCGTTCACCGCGCCGGGGCGTGGATCATTCCGATTCCCACCACATCCAGAAGCTGTCCCACAGGCGCTTGAAGAAACCTGCCTGCTCGACGGCGGCCACGGCCACCAGCGGCGCCTCGGCGATGACCTTGCCATCCAGGGTGACCTTCACCGTGCCGATCTGCTGGCCGGCGGTGAACGGTGCTTCCAGGGTCTTGGGCACGTCGATGCTCGGCTTCAGGTCGTTGTAGCGGCCGCGCGGCACGCTCACCAGCATGGGCTGGGCCACGCCCAGCTGCACCTTGTCGGTGGTGCCCTTCCAGACCTTGTGCTCGGCCACGGCCTTGCCCGGCTCGTACAGGCGGTGGGTCTCGAAGAAGCGGAAGCCCCAGTTCAGCAGGGCCAGGCTGTCATCGGCACGCTGCTTCTCCGACGCACCGCCCAGGACCACGGCGATCAGGCGCTGGTCGCCACGCTGCGCCGAACTCATCAGGCAGTAGCCCGCTTCGGAGGTGTGGCCGGTCTTGATGCCGTCCACGCTGCCATCGCGCCACAGCAGCAGGTTGCGGTTCGGCTGCTTGATGTTGCCGACCTGGAATTCCTTGATCTTGTTGTACGCGTAGGTTTCCGGGTAATCACGCACCATCGCGCGGCCCAGCAGCGCCAGGTCGTAGGCGGTGCTGTGGTGGCCCTGCGCAGTCAGGCCGTGGGCGTTGACGAAATGCGAGTCCTTCATGCCGATCTTGGCGGCGTAGCTGTTCATCAGCGACGCAAAGGCTTCTTCGCTGCCAGCCACGTGCTCGGCCAGGGCGATCGCGGCGTCGTTGCCGGACTGGATCGCCATGCCCTTTTCCATGTCTTCCAGGCGAGCGGTCTGGTTGACCGGGAAGCCACTGTAGCTGCCGTCGGTGCCGGCGCCACCTTCGCGCCAGGCGCGCTCGCTCATCATCACCTGGTCATCCGCACGGACCTTGCCGTTCTTGACCTCGGCGGCGATCACGTAGGACGTCATCACCTTGGTGATGCTGGCCGGAGCCAGCTGCTCGTGGACGTTTTCGCCAGCCAGTACCTGGCCGGTGGCGTAATCCATCAGCACCCAGGCCTTGGACACGCTCGGCACCGGGGCCGGCGGAGTGGCGACGGTAGCCGGGGCAGCAGCAGCGGCGGCAGGCGCCGGCGTGGCCGGGGTCGGCAGCGGCGTCTGGGCGGAAGCCAGGCCCACCACCAGGGTGGCGGCCAGGGCGGTGGCGGCGGAACGGAAATTCATTGGACAGCAGGCTCCAGGGGACGGCCGGGAATGGAGGGTGGAACGTAACGGCCATTGTAAGGCCGGGGGAGCATGGGCCGGCAGCACCGGCCCGGGTGGATCAATCCTTGACGATCTGAGGCGAACCCAGGCCCAGACCGGCGATACGGCCGACAAGTTCCGCGGCACTGGCATGGTCGCTGGCCGGAACGCGCAGGCGGAACAGGGTACGGCCGCCGGCAGCGATGTCGCTGATGGTGGCGCCGACGATGCCGGCGGCATTGAGCTGGCCCATCGCGCGGTTGGCGTTGTCACGGTTGGAGAAGCTGGCGACCTGCACCATCACCGCACCGACCACCTGCTGCGACAGGCTCGGGGGGGCTTGCGCGGCGCGGGCCGGTGCCAGGGCAACGGCACGTGCAGGGGGGCTGGCGACGACCGCCGCAGGCGGCACGGAGCTGGCGCTGCGCACCGGCAGCGCAGTCGGCGGCAGGCTGCTGACCGCTACGTCCGGCAAGGTACTGGCTACGCCCTGGGTCGTGGCCGGCTGGCCACGCGCAGGCGTGCCATCGGCCGGCAATCGCTTGACCAGGCGATCAATGTCACTGTCGGCAGTGGCACGCGTGGCCGCTACGGGGCGAGCACTGGCCACGGCAGTGGCAGCGGCCGCTTCGGCAGCACGACGTTCACGGCGCGACGGCTTCTGCGCCAGCAGGTTGCCCTCGCCCGGCTGCAGCGCACGCACTTCCACGTTGCCGGTGCCGCGCTGGGTGATGCCCAGGCGCACGGCGGCGGCGTAGCTCAGATCGACCACGCGGCCATCATGGAACGGGCCTCGATCATTGACACGCACGATCACCGATTCGCCGTTGTCCAGGTTGGTGACGCGGGCGAAGCTGGGCAGTGGCAGTGTCTTGTGCGCGGCGGTGAACTGGTACATGTCATAGACCTCGCGGTTGGAGGTCAGCCGCCCATGGAACTTGGCGCCGTAGTACGACGCAGTGCCCCGCTCGACATAGTCATGGGTGTCGTCGAGCACCTTGTACGACTTGCCCAGCACCACGTACGGCGACTTGTTGCCGATCGCCGAGCGTTCCTCGGCGGTCACTTCCGGCTCGGGAATGCAGGCCACGTTCGGAACGTAGTCCGGCGTGCTGTCACGCACGCCCGGCTTGTACAGGCCACCGGCGGTGTAGTTGCCGCGGGTGCTGAGGTCTTCCTTGGCCGCCGCATACGGCGAACCTTCCGGGCAATGTGCCGGGCGCGAGCCGCGCCCCTGCACCAGGGTGCCGCCCGACTTGCCACCATGACCGGCCGTGGCCGGCTTCTTCGGCGCGCTGCTGCAGGCAGCCAGCGCGAGGATGATCAAGCCTGGGACCAGCCATCTGATGTTCATGCCGGGGGCAGCTCCTGTCCGGCGATGGCCTGGGACAACTGGAACACGGCCATCGCGTACATCTTCGAGAGGTTGTAGCGGGTGATCGCGTAGTAGTTCTGGAAGCCCAGCCAGTACTGCTTGCCGGTGCTGCCTTCAAGCGTGATCGGGGTGGCGGTGGCGCCCGGCTGCACCGCAGCACTGGGCTGGTAGCCGCGCTGGGCCAAGTCGGCCATCGACCAGGTCGGCATCCATTCGGTCGGATTGAACTCCTCGCGGCCTGGCGCCAGCGTGGCCGGCACGGCCACCTGGCCACCACGGACCCAGCCACCCTTCTTCACGAAATAATTGGCGATGGACGAGAACACATCGTCGTAGCTGGTGAACAGGTCGCGACGGCCATCACCGTTGCCGTCCACCGCGTAATCGAGATAGCTGGATGGCATGAACTGGCCCATGCCCATCGCACCGGCATAGCTGCCCTTGAGCGTGGTGATGTCCAGCTTTTCCTCACGGCCCAGCTCGAACAGCTTGGCCAGCTCATCGCGGAAGAACAGCTCGCGGCGCACTTCGCGTTCGAGCTTGGCAGGGTCGCCACTGCGCGGGTAATAGAACGCCAGCGTGTACAGCGCATCGAGCACGCGATGGCTGCCTGCATTCTTTCCGTAGCTGGTCTCCACGCCGATGATCGCCACGATCACTTCGGCCGGCACGCCGGTGCGCTGCTGCACGCGATCCAGTTCGGCACGGTGCTGGGCCAGGAACGCGCGGCCGCCATCGATGCGTGCCTTGCTGATGAACATCGGCCGGTATTCGTTCCACGGCTTCACCCGTTCGGCCGGGCGCGACATCGCGGCGATGATCGGCTGGCGCACCTGCGCCTGGTCGAGCACGCTGCTGATCTGCTCCGGCTTCAGGCCATAGCGCTTGGCGGTATCGGCAATGAAGCGGGCCCGTGCGACCTCGAACGGCACCGGGGTGAGATCGACCGGCGGCGCGGACGCAGCGGTCGCTTCGGGCGCGGCCTCGGCCGGGCCGTGGGCCTTGGTGGCGGGCTGGCGCGGCGTACTGCTGGCCTGGGGCGAAGACGGTGGGGACTTCGGCTGGGTCGCGCAGGCGACCAGGCCGAGGGTGAGCATGCAGGCCAGAGTGCGTCGAATCATCGTCGCAGGTTAGCAGGTCATGGATGAATTAAAACCCCTAACACCATGAATCACAACGATTTGCCCGCGTTCAGCGGGAAATGTGAAGGCGTCGTGATCACCCTTGCCCATTCAGATAGAGGTTGCCGGTTGCGTCCCCATCCCCGCAGACGCAACCGGCGACCGGATCCGGTCGGTACCTACGCGGCTGCCGCTCCCCAGTGACAGTTCCCCGCGCTCCCTGTACCCGTTGGATCAGTACTGCTCCCGCCCGACGCCCCCTCGCGCTGCAACGATTGACGGCGCGCCGTGCCGAACGGGCCGCCATTGTGCAGGCCGATTACGACAAGTCCATTGATCAAGATCAACGCGCTGTAAAAGTGTGAACCAGATAACATTTTTTCTGGAAATTGGTCAGAGCGCATGCTGCTGTGCGTCGTTCTGAGAACGATTCCACAACAGGCATTGCGCAGCGTCAGGACGTTTCCAGCCAACGGCGCAGCCCCTCGTGGGTGGTGTCTGGGTGGTCGCGGAAAGCAGAAGCCGCGGGTGGGCCGGTCGGGCTGGGTACGCGGGGGACGCCGTGAATCCGTCCATGGAGGCTTGGCAGCCGCATCCATGCGGCTGACACCCCCGTGTACCCAACCCCACCGTCCTCTGACAGATTTCGGAGGTCTGCCACCCACGGAAAAGAAAAAGAAGATCAAATGCGGATCGCGGCGCTGCGCTTGCTCGTGATCCAGGCATGGCCCGGCTCTACAGGAAGCAATGAAGCGGGCGGCCAAGCTGCTTTTGCTTTTGATCTTCTTTTTCTTTTCCGTGGGTGGACGAACACGGAATCTGCCAGCGGCCGGGTGGGTGGGTAGTGCGGGGTGTCCGCGGCATGGATGCCGCGGCCAAGCCCCCATGGACGGGTTGTGGTGGTCTAATCAACTTGGACACTCGATAGGATCAATTTCGAGCATCGAGGTAGACCCATGGCAAAACAGATCACTCAGGGCATGAGGGACGAGGCGGTTCGCCTTGTCGTTGTGGAGGGGCAGACAGTCAGGGACGTCTGCCAGCTGATGGATGTCGGCCCGACGGCGCTGAGGCGCTGGATCGAGCAATGGCGGCGAAAGCATGAC
>NZ_JAUTXR010000148.1 GCF_030658505.1 Stenotrophomonas raiganjensis (SeqCode)
GGCCTGCTGCAGGTCGGCAAGCGCACCTGTGCCCGCGTGCGCCTGGTCGCTGCCTGAGAAGAAGGACGGGCCGGCGCCAGCCGGCCCTGCCTCCTGCTCTTGTAGAGCCAAGCCCACGCTTGGCTGCTCTTCGCGGGACCCTACCGCAGCGCGCCGGATGCACGGATGCAACATCCGTTGAAAGAAATCGCCACACCCCCTTCACAAATGATGCGAATGGGGACATACTTCTCCTCCCCCGTCGCAGGGTCGCCACCAAGGGGCTTCAGCGACAACAGGGCGCCCACCACCGCCGAACGAGATGATCGAACGAAGGTGTTGACGGACTGAAAAAGTCTGGCATAATGGGCGGCTCGCTACGAAGGAAACTTCGCAGCACACGGGAA
>NZ_JAUTXR010000025.1 GCF_030658505.1 Stenotrophomonas raiganjensis (SeqCode)
TTCTCTCGCCGACTTGTTTTTCTCATTCAGGGCTTGGCACACTGGAACATTAAGCGAGGTAATAGCCACTCGGCGATTCTCCCAATGGATTAGGCGATCAACATGCCTTCCTTTCTTTGTTTTTGCTCGTTAGTGTCCATGCTTTGTTCCTCAATCCATATACCTGGAAATCAAGGGTTTTACATCAGTTATTGGCTCAAATAAGGCATGTGAGGACACCAAATCCATATAAACAAAGCCCTAAATGAGTCTAAATCTCGTACTCATTACTTGCTCCAACCATAAAATTGAAAGAAATGATGCTTAGAAGAGTCTGTATAGGCTAACTCCCAAAGGGGAGATGATATGCTTAGATAGCAAGGTCGTT
>NZ_JAUTXR010000011.1 GCF_030658505.1 Stenotrophomonas raiganjensis (SeqCode)
ATCGCGCTGCGGATTGCCCGTAGCTGCTGCTTGACGGCCCGCGCCTGCGCTTCGCCATTCGCGAAGGTGGCCGTACCGTCGGCGCCGGCGTGGTCTCGAAGATCATCGAGTAAGCCTGCAGTAACGGTGGTTGCATAGCGCCGCAGGTTACGCGAATGGCGGGCCGGGACCCTCGGTCCGCCTTCGCCGTCTAAGGGAAGGCAAGTTTTCAACGTACGCCAGGAGCTCAATTGGCAGAGCAGCGGTCTCCAACACCGCAGGTTGGGGGTTCGAGTCCCTCCTGGCGTGCCATCTGCCCACCTGATCCAGCGGCCTGGGCCGCTAAAGCAGACACAGCCGGATGAATAGCAAGATCGAACACTCCAAGGACAACTCCGCCAACG
>NZ_JAUTXR010000118.1 GCF_030658505.1 Stenotrophomonas raiganjensis (SeqCode)
GACGTGGCCGAGGACAAGCGCAAGACCGATACGCTGACCACGATGAACGTGGTCTACACGTTCAAGTAAGACGTTCGGGCGCCCTGGCGCCGGTTCTTCTTTGGGTGGTGCCGGCCGCGGCCCGGCAACTGAATAAAATCGGCGGCACGCGGTTGCCGGCCAGCGGCCGGCACTACCTGCGACGGCTCAGACGTCCAGCAGTTCGCCGGCGCCGGCATCCAGCAGCAGCTTGGCCACCTGCTGGCCCAGTGCTTCCGGATCGCTGGCCGGTCCGACCGCCTCGGCGCGCACCGCGCGGCCATCGCTGGCACTGCCGACCAGGCCCTGCAGATGCAGGTCATCCCCCTGCCACTGCGCGATCGCCGCCACCGGCACGTGGCAGCTGCCATGCAACGCACGGTTCATCGCCCGCTCGGCTTCCACACAGGCGCGCGTGGCCGCGTCATCAAGCGTGGCGAACAGCGCCATCAGACGCGTATTGCCACCATGGCATTCCACCGCCACCGCACCCTGTGCCGGGGCCGGCAGCCACTGCGGCGGCTGCAGGCGCGCGACGATGCGCTCGCCCAGGCCCAGGCGCTCCAGGCCGGCCACGGCCAGCACGATGGCGTCGTAGCCGCCGTTGTCGAGCTTGGCCAGGCGGGTATTGACGTTGCCGCGCAGGTCCAGCAGTTCCAGGTCCGGTCGCAGCGCACGCAGCTGGGCCTGGCGGCGCAGCGACGAAGTACCGACGCGCGCGCCGATCGGCAACGCGTCCAGCGAGGCATACAGGTTGGAAACAAAGCCATCGGCCGGATCGTGGCGGGTCAGCATCGCCGGCAGCGCGAACGGCGCGTCCAGTTCCATCGGCACGTCCTTCAACGAATGCACGGCGCAGTCGGCCTCACCGCGCAGCATCGCCAGCTCCAGTTCCTTCAGGAACAGGCCCTTGCCGCCGATGGCGGCCAGCGAACGGTCGAGCACCTCGTCACCGCGGGTGCTCATCGGCACCAGTTCCACATGCAGGCCGGGATGGGCCTGGCGCAGGCGGTCGGCGACGTGTTCGCTCTGCCAGAGGGCGAGCGGGCTCTTGCGGGTGGCGATGCGGACGGTTTCCATCCGGTCATTATCGCGCCTTCGGCGCGGATACGGCCAACGGCGGAGCCCCTCGTGGCTGGCTGGGGGGCGTGAAAGCAACAGCCGCGCTTGGCCGGGCGCGTCAGCCACGGAAGATCAAAAGAAAAAAGCAGAAGCAAAAGCAACAGCCGACGGCTTCCGGGGTCAGATCCCTTTTCCGCAGGAAAAGGGATCTGACCCCTCTTTCCCCACCCGATAACAACAATGCCTTTGCCGTCCGACACGGGAAAAACGAGAGGGTTGGGCCGGGGTGGGGTGGCGGGACCGTTGGCGCCATGGATGGCGCCATCGAGCTTACAGGGATGTACTTGCAGCGTGTCCCGCCACCCCACCCCGGGCCCGACCCAGTACGTAGCACCAACGAGCCGACCAACCCGCCGTTGCTGTTGCTGTTGCTGTTGCTGTTGATCTTGATGTTGATCTGAAAGCAGTCGCGGCCGCAGGCCGCGCGGAACACTCACAGATGCCGCAATTCCTGCTTCAGCGTCGCCACGCAGCGGCGGCTGACTTCCAGCGGCTGCTTGCCATGCCGCAGCACCGCCTGCACCTGCCCGCCCGTGCCCCGACGCAGCTCGATCAGCTCGTGGCGCGCCACCAGGCAGTTGCGATGGATGCGGATGAAGCGGCTGGCGAACTCCTCTTCCAGCGACTTCAGCGACTCCTCGATCAGGTCCTCGCCGCGCGCGTGATGCACCACCACGTACTTCTCTTCGGCCTGCAGGTAGTGGATGTCGTCCAGAGGAATCAGCCGCAGGCTGCCACGCAGGCGCGCGCACAGCATGCTGCGCGCCTGCTGCCCGCTGTGCTCCTGCGGCTGGCCATCGCGGCCGGCCAAGAACGTGCGGGCACGAGCGATCGCCGCCGCCAGGCGCTCGGCGCGCACCGGCTTCATCAGGTAATCGATGGCAGCCGCTTCGAATGCCGACAGTGCATGCGCGTCATAGGCCGTGCAGAACACCACGGCTGGCCGCGGCTCGAAGCTGGCCAGGTGGCGCGCCGCTTCCAGGCCATCCAGCCCCGGCATCGCGATGTCCAGCAGGACCAGGTCCGGCTGCAGCTCCGCGCACGCGTGCAGGGCCTGCTCGCCGTTGCCGGCCTCGGCCACCACGTCCACGCCGTCCTGCGCCGCCAGCAGGCTGCGCAGGCGCTCGCGCGCCAGCGGTTCGTCATCGGCGATGACTACCCTCACGATCGTTCCCTCACTGGATCGGCACTGTCACCTGGCAGGCATAGTAGCCCTCGCTCCAGCCAGCCGTCATCCGCGCGGCGCTGCCGAAGCGCCAGGCCAGCCGATGGCCGATGCTGTGCTGGGCATGGCCGGCGCCGCGTGCCAGGGCCAGCCCCGGCGCCTGCGGGTCGGGTGCGGGATTGCGCACGCGGATCTGCAGCTCGTTGCCGTCGCGGACCAGCTGCAGCTCGATGGTGCCGCCCTCCGGAAGCCGCGAGATGCCGTGCAGCACCGCATTTTCCACCAGCGGCTGCAGTACCAGCCTTGGCAACGGCAGGTCCCAGGGCAGCGGCTCGTCGCGCTGCCAACGCACCTGCAGGCGCTCGCCCAGGCGCAGCGATTCGATCGACAGGTAGCGCTCGGCCAGCTCGCATTCGTCGCGCAGGGTGGAGTCGCCCTCGCCCGCACCCAACGCGGCGCGGAACAGATCGGACAGATCGAGCACGGCACGTTCGGCCACCGCCGGGTCGCGATGCAGCAGGCTGGCGATCAGGTTCATGCTGTTGAACAGGAAATGCGGGCGGATCCGTGCCTGCAGCGCATCAGCCTGCGCGCGCGCATTGGCCTGTATCTGCAGGGCCCAGCGGTCACTCACATAGAAGTAGCGCAGCGCCAGCGCGGTGATCAGCGCCGTCGTTGCCGCGCTGCCAAGGGTAAAGCGCCAGAAGCTGATGCCGCTGGCGAAGTTGTCGCCCAGCACCGCGTACAGCGCATGCACGATGCCGGCACAGACCACCGCGATCAGGGTCGCCAGTGTGATCGCCGCCACGGCCCCCAGCACCGGCGGCAGCCTCGACAGCGCCTGGCGCAGCAGGCACAGGCTGGCGGTCACCGCCAGCGCCAGCCACAGCGCGAAGCCACTGGCCGACAGCAGTTCGCCGAAGGTCCAGTGACGACTACCGTCGGGCGCAAGTGCCAGCACCACCACCACCAGCTCGGCCAGGCCGAGCATCGCCGCCAGTCGCGGCAGGCGGCACAGTTCCGGCACCCACGGCGGTGTGCTGGCCGGCGGCATGGCTCAGGCAGCGCCCAGCCGTTCCTGCAGCCAGTCACCCAGCGCCTGGATCTCTTCGGCGCAGACCTGGTGGGCCATCGGGTAGCTGTGCCACTCCACGCCCAGGCCCAGCGCCTGCAACGCCTGCGCGCTGTGTGCGGCCACCGCCTGCGGGATCACCGGGTCGCTGCTGCCGTGGGCCATGAACACCGGCACCTGCACCGCGCCTTCAGCACGCGTGGCGCTGTCGGCCTCGGGCAGGTAGGTGGACAGCGCGATCAGTCCGGCCAGCGGCGCGGTGCGCGACAGCGCGGCGGTGAGGATGATCGCCCCGCCCTGCGAGAAACCGGCCAGGAAGATCTTCTCCGGCGCGATGCCGCGCTCGACCTCGCGTGCGATCAGCCCATCCAGCTGCTGCACCGATTCCTGCACGCCGGCCATGTCGGCGCGCGAGCGGAAATCCATGCCGACGATGTCGTACCAGCCGCGCATCGGCACGCCGTTGTTGATCGTGATCGGCCGCACCGGTGCGTGCGGGAACACGAAGCGCAGTGCCGGCCAGTGCGGCCGCACCAGTTCCGGCACGATCGGCGCGAAGTCGTGGCCGTCGGCGCCGAGGCCGTGCAGCCAGATCACCGACCACTGCGGCGCAGTGCCGGTTTCCTGTTCCACCGTTTGCAGCATGATGCGGCTCCTTCAAGTTCGAGCCGCATTATGCCGCTGGCGCGCGGCGATCAGTACAGCGGCGGTTGCTCGGCCGCTTCCCGGCGCAGCTGCGCGGCCCGCACCAGCACGGTCGGCGGGATGTTCTCTTCGGGGATGTCGAGCAGGCCAAGACGGTGCAGGAAGGCGCCGGGACCACGCGAGGACGTCAACGCCACCACCGGAACGGCCAGCACCATGCCGATCACCACCGGCGCCATCCAGGCCGCCAGCGACGGCGACACCGCCCAGGCCAGCACGCCCATGAAGGCGCCGAACACACCCAGGCCACCGTAGCCGCGGATCAGCGCCATCCACGAAATGCCGCCGTCGTCACGCTGCTGCGCATCCCAGCCGGAATCGCGGCCGGACAGTACTTCGGCCACGCCGCGCGACTGCACGTACATCACCACCGGCGCCATCAGCGCGGCCAGCACGGTTTCCACCAGCATCGACACGAAGGCACGGATTGCACCACCACAGCCGCGGCGGTCGACCGGCTCCAGCAGCATCGCCAGGTAGCCCAGCACCTTCGGCAGCAGCAGCACCGCCATGGTGGCGGCGAACAGGCGAACCACCTGCTCTTCGTCCTGTGCGCGCCAGTAAACGCTGGGCGACAGGTGCAGCAGGGCGTTGAAGTCGATACCTTCCTGGAACAGCGGAATGGCGATGCCGATCAGCATCAGCATCGCCCACATCGGCGCGGTGAAGTAGTGGCCGATGCCGATCAGCATGTGCGTGCGGCTGATCCAGTGCAGGCCGCGGCTGCCGACCACTTTGCCGTGCTGCAGGTTGCCCTGGCACCAGCGGCGGTCGCGCACCAGCAGGTCGGTCAGCGTCGGCGGGCCTTCCTCGTAGCTGCCACCAAGGTAGGGCACCATGTGCGCGGCCCAGCCGCCACGCCGCATCAACGCCGCTTCGACGAAGTCATGGCTGAGCACGTGACCGCCGAACGGCTTGCGTCCCGGCAGTGCCGGCAGGCCGGCGTGGTCGGCGAAGGCGCGGGTGCGGATGATGGCGTTGTGGCCCCAGTAATTGCTCTCGGCGCCATGCCACCAGGCCACGCCGCGCGCGATCACCGGCCCGTACACGCGGCCACCGAACTGCTGCATGCGCGCGAACAGGGTACGCCCGCCGATCACCGACGGCAGGGTCTGGATCAGGCCGACGTCAGCGTTGTGTTCCATGCCGGCGACCAGGCGCACGATGCTGTCGCCGGTCATCAGGCTGTCGGCGTCCAGGATCAGCATCTGCGGGTAGGCGCCGCCGAAGCGGCGAACCCAGTCGGCGATGTTGCCGGCCTTGCGCCCACTGTTGTCGCCACGACGGCGGTAGAACAGGCGGGCCTGCCCATCCGGCACCCGCTCGCGCAGTTCGGCGAACACCTGCTCCTCGGCGCGTGCGATGTCCTCACGCCGGGTATCGCTGAGCACGAAGAAGTCGAAGCGCTCCAGCTGGCCGGTGGCGGCCACGGACTCATAGATTGCCTGCAGGCCGGCCAGCAGGCGGCGCGGGTCTTCGTTGTAGGTCGGCATCAACAACGCGGTGCGGCTGTGCACGGTCGGCAGCGGCTTGTCCGGATCGATACCAAGGCGGTAGCCACGGTCGAACACAGCGGTCAGAAAGCCGGCCAGGGCACTGGCGAAGGACAGCGCGATCCAGGCGAACAGGCCGACGAACAGCACCAGCAGGCAGGCCTCAAGCACGCTGATGCCATTGGCCGACAGCACCCGCCACATCATGCGGGTAGCGATGGCGGTCATGGCCAGGGTGCCACCGAAGATGTAGAACCGGCGCAGGCCGATCAGGCGCGGCGAGGTACGGTGCCGGCGGACCTTCAGTTCACCTTCGCGCAGGGTCTGTTCGGGCATCTGCAGCGGCGATTCGGCCGGCAGCAGCGCCCAGCCGGCGTCGAGCCGGGGCGCATCCGCTTCCGCGTGGATGGTTTGACCCCCCATCAGCGCTTACTCCCCACGGTCGGCATGGCCGGCCATCCGGGCCAGGCTGCATGCACGAAGGTTCCCGGCGCGCCTTCCCGGCGCCCGCACTTGTCCTGGCTGTGCCGGCGCTTGGCCGCACAGTCGCTGTCTGTCACTACCGGAACCCACACGATCTCCAACGGGGCGGAATCGAAAATGCGGCCCAGTCTAGGGTGCCGGATGTAAGCCGAGTGCGAAGGCCTACGCCGGGATTTATCCCCATTCAGCAAGCAGCAGGCGATGGCGGGGCATGCGCAACGTCGTCGCATTGTCACCGGGAGTACTGGATCGTAACAAACGCGAACGGTTATCATTTCATTAACCAGGCAGGTCACCGTCTTCCACACGGCCGAGACCCACCCAGCTGCGCCGGTTCCAACCAACCGCGCACCCAACGACCCAGGGAAGGGAGCTGCCTGCTGTGCATGTGCGCCTGCTGCTTCCACCGGGTCCCCCTCCTCCGATGGAAGCCGTCATGTCCCTGCCGTCCCGTACCCGTTCCGCGCGCCTGCCGCGCACCCCCCTGGCCAGTGCCCTGGCCACCGCCTGCCTGCTGGCCGTGCCCGGCCTTGCCGCCGCAGAGGCCAGCGCCGATGCCTCCACCAAGGATCTGGACACCGTGGTGGTCACTGCCTCGGGCAACCAGCAATGGATCAAGGATGCGCCGGCCAGCATCAGCGTGATCAGCCGCGAGGACATCGCGCGCCAGCCGGTGCACGACCTGGCCACCCTGCTCAGCCGCGTGCCCGGCGTGACCGGCGGCCTCAGCGCCGTCGGCGAGCAGTCCAAGATCAAGCTGCGCGGCATGCCATCCAACTACACGCTGGTGCTGGTGGACGGCAAGCGCATGGGCAGCTCGGCGTCGACCAACTACCGGCCGGACCTGGGCCGCCAGGACCTGAACTGGATTTCGCCCGACCAGATCGAGCGCATCGAAGTGGTGCGCGGGCCGATGTCGTCGCTGTACGGCTCCGATGCGATGGGCGGCGTGATCAACATCATCACCCGGCGCATCGGTGATGCGTGGAACGGCAGCGCGACGCACAGCTACACCCGCCCGGGTGATGGCAAGCGCGGTGACACCCAGCAGATCGGCGCCACCTTCTCCGGCCCGCTGGGCGAACGCTTCGGCCTGCGCATCGGCGCCAACAGCATGCGCCGCGATTCGGACCGCTCCAACGGCGGTGTCTACGGCAATGCCTATGCCGGCGAGAAGGACCGCAATGTCGACGCACTGCTGCAGTGGAAGCTCAGCGATGCGCAGGCGCTGTCGCTGGAGGCCGGCCACGGCGTGCAGCAGGCCTTCATCGATGCGTCGCTGGAAAAGCAGGACGAAGGTGCCTGGGGGGCCAGCGAACTCAAGCGCAGCTCGCTGGCGCTCAACCACGATGGCACGTGGCGCTTCGGCAATTCGAAGATCAGCGCGTACTGGACCGAATACAAGAACGACATCGGCGCCACCGGCCGCTCCGAGGCGACCGATACCATCATCGAGGGCAGCCTGACCACGCCGTTCACCCTCGGCGTTGAACACCAGTTCGCCGTCGGCGGCCAATGGAAGCGCCAGGAGCTGACCAACACCGACACCATCGGCCGCGCGCCGATCGACTATGCAGGCAATGCCGTCAGCGGCTCCGATCTGGAAGTGGATACCTGGGCCCTGTTCGTCGAGGACGAGCTGAAACTGCACCGTACGCTGGCACTGACCCTGGGCGCGCGCCTGGACCACCATGAGAAGTTCGGCGGCCACGTCAGCCCGCGCGCCTACCTGGTCTGGCACCCGGCCGAACAATGGACGATCCGCGGCGGCGTGTCCAAGGGCTTCCGCGCCCCCAGCCTGACAGAGAACTCCGCGACTGCCGCCACCCAGTCCGGTGGTCGTGGCTGCACCTCGTTGATTCCGCTGGGTTATACCCGCGGCGGCTGTTACATGGCCGGCAACCCGGACCTGGACCCGGAGACCAGCACCAACCGCGAGATCGGCATCAGCTTCGACAACGACCTGGTCGATGCCGGCCTGACCTACTTCCACACCGACTTCAGGAACAAGATCGAGTACGCACCGCTGGGCAGGTTCAACGGTATCTGGTGGACACGCATGAGCAACGTGCAGCGCGCACGCACCAGCGGCATGGAAGGCAACCTGAACTTCCGATTCGGCGAGCACTGGCGCTGGCGCACCTCGGCCACCTGGATGAAGGAAGCCAAGAACCTGACCACCGGCCGGAACCTGATCGATACTCCGGAATTCTCCGGCTATTCGTCGCTGGACTGGACCCCGGACGCGGCGTTCTCAAGCAGCCTGTCGGCGCAGTACACCGGCAAGCAGACCGGCACGGCGACGACCTTCCTCAAGGCCTACACCCTGTATGACCTGACCGCCGCCTGGAACGTCAACGAGGTGCTGACCCTGCGCGGCGGCGTCAGCAACCTGGCCGACAAGAAGCTGTATGCCGAAGGTTCCACCGACTACTTCGTGGCAGGACGCAGCTACTTCCTCAGCATGACCGCACGGTTCTGACCGGCGGCGCGCCGCGATCGCGCTGGCGACGGGCCAGCGCGATCGGCGGTGTTGCGGGTTACTCGCTTTCCAGTGCGGCCGGAGCCGCATTCTGCGTGGCGGCCGTGCGTGCACGGTCCATCGCCACCGCCAGCTGCTGGCGTGCGAGCAGTTGTTGTGCCTGCACCACTTCAGGTGTCGGCAGGAGCACCGGTCCCGGTGCGTTTTCCGGTGTAGCAGGTGTGGTCATGCAACCTCCATGGACATCCCGCCACCGCCCGGATTCAGCGGGGGCGGCAGCGGAACTGCGCACCCTATCCTAAAAACAAGGCGGGCGGGTGACGGTGCGGCATCCAGGCCCAGCTTCACACGGCATTCCGCGTCACATTTCTGACGCCAGAGGGTGGTTTCCAGGATCTGCGACATTTATCATGAAACCGTTTTCCTACAAGGACGTATACGTCAATGAACGCAGTCGACCTTTCCCGCTTCAGCCCGAAGTGGCAGTTCCGCTTCAACTTCTTCCAGCAGCACGGTGCCCCCAAGGAGCCAGGCTTCAAGCAGGCCTGGAAGGCGCTGTCCTTCGGCGACCGGCTGAAGGTCAACATCAACTTCTTCGCCTTCTTCTTCGGCTTCATCTACCTGCTCATCCTGGGCATGTGGCGCAAGGCACTGGTGGTGCTCGGCATCAACATCGTGCTGACCATCGTCACCCTGTTCCTGCCGGACATCGTCGCCCGTGCGCTGTTCATCGCGATGAACTTCCTGGTGGCCTCCAGCACCAACTACAGCTACTACCTGGAACAGGTGAAGGGCAAGGTCAGCTGGAATCCCTTCGAGGGCATGTTCTAAACCGCAACTGCGGCCGGCTTCGACTGGCACAGCGGCGAACAGAAACGACGACGCCCGGCCTTGGCCGGGCGTCTTCATGTGCATTCCGGCCCAGGCTCAGGCCGCGCGCCGTCCCTCGGCGATCGGCTCGGCCTGCAGGCGGAAGCGCGAAACCGCCACCGCCAGCTGCTCGGCCTGCTCCTCCATCGCCCGCGCCGCGGCGCTGGCCTCCTCCACCAGTGCGGCATTCTGCTGGGTGGTCTCGTCCATCTGCACCACGGTCTGGTTGACCTGCTCGATGCCCGCCGACTGCTCGCGCGACGCGGCCGAGATCTCGGCCATGATCTCGTTGACCCGGCCGACCTGGCCGACGATCTCCTGCATGGTGCGTCCGGCACCGTGCACCAGCTGCGCACCGGCACCAACCTGCGCCACCGAGGCATCGATCAGCGCCTTGATCTCCTTCGCAGCACCGGCCGAGCGCTGTGCCAGCGCGCGCACCTCGCTGGCGACCACAGCAAATCCGCGGCCCTGCTCACCGGCACGTGCCGCTTCGACAGCAGCGTTCAGCGCCAGGATGTTGGTCTGGAAGGCGATGCCATCAATCACCGAGATGATCTCGGCGATGCGCTGCGAGGACGCTTCGATCTGTTCCATGGTCTGCACCACCTGGCTGACCACCTGCCCGCCTTCGCTGGCGACACCGGCGGCGGACCCGGCCAGGGTATTGGCCTGCAGCGCGTGATCGGCGTTCTGGCGCACCGTGGACGTCAGCTCCTCCATCGACGCCGCCGTTTCTTCCAGGTTGGCCGCCTGCTGCTCGGTACGCCGCGACAGATCACTGTTGCCGGCGGCGATCTCACCTGCCGCCAGGCGGATGCTGGCTGCCGACTGCTGGATCTGGCCGACGATCCCGGTCAACTGCTGCACAGTGCTGTTGGCGTCGTCACGCATCACCGCGAACACGCCATGGAAGTCACCGTGCATGCGTGCGCTCAGGTCGCCGGCGGCGATTGCACGCAGCAGCGTCGACAGCGCCGCCAGGTTGTGGTCGCTGGCCTGCATCATCGTGTTGAGGGTTTCCACCATGCGGCGGAAGTCGTGGTCGAAGCGCTGCGTGTCACCGCGCACAGCGAAGTCACCGGCAGCGGCGGCAGCGGCCAGCTGCTGGATCTGCTCGTTGATCGCGGACAGGTTGCTCTTGGTGGTCGCCATCGCGGCGGTGAACGCCGCCTTCTCGCCCGGCAGTGCCTCCATGTCGACG
Source organism: Stenotrophomonas raiganjensis (SeqCode) (assembly GCF_030658505.1). GTDB lineage: Bacteria > Pseudomonadota > Gammaproteobacteria > Xanthomonadales > Xanthomonadaceae > Stenotrophomonas. Next base: position 10,615 of record NZ_JAUTXR010000118.1, read on the forward strand.
CTGAGGTCACCCACGGCGTAGCGCTGCATCACCTCGACCAGGCGCTGGGTGACAGCGTTGCTGGACGCCACCAGCTGGTTGCTGTCGGCCACCATGCGGCCGTACTCGCCCGGGAATGCCGTGGCATCCATGCGGTAGCTGAGCTCGCCGGCATCGTGGCGGTGCGCCATCTCCGCCTGCGCGGCCATCACTGCCTGCAGCTGCTCGCGCATGCCCTGCATCGCCTCCTGCAGGCGCCCCACCTCGTCATTGCTACGCGCCGGCAGGGTGCTGTCGAGCTTGCCGGCGGCGACGTCGCCGGCCACGCGTACCGCTTCGGCCAGCGGACGGATGGCCAGGCGGCGCAGCAGTACGTAGACACCGGCGCTGAGAGTCAGCGCGGCAAGCACGCCGACCAGCAGGGTCAGCCACAGCAGCTGGCGCGCTTCAGCCACGATCACGGCATGCGGCATCACCACGCCCAGCGCGAAGCGCTGCGGGGCGTCACCCACGCGCAGCGGCACATACACGCGCACATTGCCGGCCGCATCGGGGCTGAAGGCTTCGAATGGACGGTCGGCGGCGATGTCGGCCAGCATGCTGCGGGTCAGGGCATCATTGCGCGGCTTGCCGATCTCGGCGGCATTGGCCGACGCCAGCACCACGCCCTTGGGCGAAAGCAGTTCGACGCGGCCGGCGCCCATCGGCGCCAGGGTGGCCAGGTGCTTCTGCAGTGCCGCCAACGAGAAGTCCACGGTGAATACGCCCAGGAACCTGCCGTTCTCGATGATCGGCGTGCTCAGGGTGCTCATCAGCACCTGCTGGCCGGCGATGTCATAGGCATAGGGCTCGCTGACCTTGGGCAACTTGTCGCGGCTCGGATCCATGTACCAGTCGGCCGAGCCGTCGGCGGCTTCGGTGTAGTCCGTCATCGGCGACTGCTGCGGTCTGCCGTCATGCCAGGCCCAGTAGCTCATGTAGCGCCCGGTCGCGTCGTGCGCCTCGGTGTTGGCGAACTCGGCGTCCTTGCCGTCGAAGGCGTCGGCCTCCCACATGGTGCTCTTGCCCAACCACTCCGGATGGGTACGCAGCTGTTCGCCAAGTACTGCCGCCAGGCTGGCACGATCGGGCACGTCGCCGCGGGCGCGCTGGGCGAGCACGGCTTCGACCATGGCATCGTTGCTGGCGAAAGCGGTGCTCAGGTCCGCCGAGACCTGGCGCGCTTCGGCGGTCGCTTCGCTGGACAGGGTCTGGCGCGAGGCATTGATCAGGCTGGCACTGGCCTGGCGGTAGATCAGGAACGCGGTCAGGCCGAAGCACAGCAGTGCGATCACGGCGGTACCCAGCATCAGCTTGTGGGCGATGCTGCCAGGGCGGCGGGCAGCGGCGGAACGGGAAGAAGGCATGGAAGGATCCGCAAGGCAGTTCAGGACGACCGGCACCGCGAGGGCACCGCGCAGGCGCGCGATCCGTCGCGCACGCCCCTGTTCGCCGGGTACGCCGGCGCTGGAAGCGCACCGGGTTAGCGGCCGCCTGCCAACGAGGTTGAGGCGGCCCGCATGCACATTCCTGAACCCGCTCAGGATCGGGTCAGGAACCCGCCCCGCGGCCGTCCTATTCGGCCACGCGGTCCGTGATCCATTCCGCGCGTGGCAGCACCTCGATGCTGCCAGCGGCATACTGCTGCAGCACATCGTCCGGGCCGAAGCGCGGTTGCCAGCCCAGCGCAGCGCGCATGCGGGCGCTGTCATAGACACGATCGATGCTCAACGGCAGCGGCCAGCGGCGGCGCTCGAACTCGGCCAGCAGCTGTGGCGCACGCCGGGCCAGTACATTGCGCGGCTGCGTCGCCAGTTCCAGGCAGTCCTCGCGCCGGAACGGCGTCGGTGCGCAGGCAATGTAGCGTGCGAAGGCCGCGCCCTCATCGTGCAGCAGCGCGGCGTGCGCACTGGCCACGTCGCGTGCGTCGATGCCGCGGTGCAGGCGGAACATCGCCATGCGCTCGGGCGGCTCCGGGAAGCAACGGCCCATGCGCAGCACGCGCACACTGAAATCCGGCGCGGCGGCGGCTTCGACCAGGGCCTCGGCCTGCAGCTTGGTGCGGTGGTAGATCGTGCGCGGCAGGGGCTCGGTATCCTCGTCGATCCAACGGCACCCACCGGCTACCACGGCATGGCCGTACAGCGCCGTGGTGCTGGTCAGCACGAAGCGCCGGGCACCCGCTTCCCGTGCAGCCTGCAACAGGTGTGCAGTGGCATCCACGTTGATCTGCTGGAACACCGCGTCCGGCACCAGCCCGACGTGCGGGGCGTGCAGCGCTGCGGTATGGATGACCGCGTCAACGCCCCGTACCGCGCGTTCGACCGCCTGATGATCGGTGACATCGGCAATGATGCGCGTGGTGGCGAACGGGCTGCGATCCAGCCCCACCACTTCATGGGCTGCCGCCAGCGCACCGAAGATCGCGCGCCCGATGCGCCCGGAACTGCCGGTCAACAGAATCTTCATTGAGTCCATTCACTCGAAGCGCCCGGGAACTACCGGGATGCTTCGATTCTAGGCATGCAGCAGCGCATCCGCGATAGGAGGCCATGCAAATATGCGTTCATCCTGACGACTTCATCGTGGCCAGCAGCTGGCGCGCGATGAACAGCGGATCATCCCCGCCCGGCGTATCGGGCAGGACGCCAGTCCTTTCCCAGTTGCCGCCCGTGCGCAGGTTGATCGGCTGCCGGTCCGGGATGCTGAGCTGATAGCCATCCGGCAGCAGCACAGGATCATCGAACATATGCGCGGCGCCGCCACTGCGGCTGCCGACGATGCGCGCTCGCCCCAGCGCCTGCAGCGAGTATGCGACAAACTCGGCGGCTGAACCGGTACGGCGATCGATCAGGATCACCAACGGTTTCAGGTACTGCGGAAGGCTCGCCGGCGGCAGCGGTACAGGGGTACGACGGCCACGCTGCTCCAGCGCCTGCACTGCGCTGACGCCGGGTTCCAGCAGCGTGCGCACCAGCAGGTCCGCGCTGCCATCATCGCCGCCCCCGTTCTGGCGCAGGTCGAGCACCAGGCCATCGGTGTCGGCCAGCAGGCTGAACGCCGCCGCCAGTTTTGGCCGGGCCAGATCCAGCGGATAGAAGGTGCTCAGGCGCAGGTAGCCGATGTTGCCCTCCAGCACCCGCACTTCACGCACGCCCGCAGCAGTGCCGCGGGCATCCGCGCGCCAGGCCATCAGCCAATCGTCCTGGCCGGCTCGGGCATCCACCCGTTCCACATGGAAATGGCCGTCGAACACGTCCAGGTCCTGGTTCAGGCGCGCACTGAAAGTGTTCGGGTCCGCGCAGCTGTCCACATAGCGCTGCTGGCTGGACCAGCCGCGCACGGCGTCGGCAATGCGCTCGCCTTCGGCGACGTCCAGGTAGTGCGCCTGTATTGCCGCGGCCGCCGCCTGCAGCACTGCATCCTGGTCCGGGCAGGACGCTGCCAGCAGCGCGCCCAGCATCCACGAAACCACCATGACCCCACCCTGCGTTGCTGATATATAAGTGCTTATATATCATCGTGGACATGGATCTCCAACACGCCACCCTGGGAACGTTGCTGCGCGCCCTGCTCGACCAGCTCGACCCGGCGGTTGAGCAGGCCTACCGCGACCTGAAACTGGACTACCGGCCGCGCTACACCCCGGTACTCCGCACGCTGATGGCGCAGGGCCCCTGCCGCATCAAGGACCTCGCACTGGCCTGCGGGCTCAGCCATTCGGCGCTCAGCCAGACGGCTTCAGCAATGGTGCGCGACGGCTGGCTGCACGCTGCGGTCGGTGAAGACAGCCGTGAGCGCATCCTGCAATTGAGCCCGCGCGCGCTGCAGGCGCTGCCGGCGCTGCAGGCGCAGTGGCAGGCCACGGCACGCGCGGCGCGCAGCCTCGATGCCGACCTTGGACAGTCGTTGGAGCAGGTGCTGCGCGACGCACTGCAGGCGCTCGGGCAGCGGCCGTTCGCGCAGCGACTGCGCGACACACCCCAGCGCTGAGGCGCTTACTGCTCGGCTGCCATCTCGATTTCACTGAGGAAGGTCCAGCTGCCATTGGCCAGCCGCAGCTCCAGCGTGCGGCACTGCGCGGCCAGCGGCGCGGAATTGCCCAGCACGTATTCCTCTTCGCTCGATCCATTCAGCCCGGCCTGGGTGAATGGCGCCGACAGCACGCCGATCTTCACGGCAGCGGCGCCCGGCTCGGCACACATCACCTCCACGGCTGTCGGCGTGACGATGCCCCAGCCGGGGCGGGTCATCGTGTGCAGGCCGATCCAGTCCACCTGACGGCGCTGTCCCAGGTCGATGCTGATGTTGACATTGCCGTGCACGCCCACCCAGCCGGCATCCATCGGATTGCGCGGATCCCCCACCCGGCGATCGAACAGCTCGTGGCCGCTGCTGTCCGGATAGTTCGCATCCGGTGCCACGCTGTAGCTGTACGTGGTCTGCACCGGATCAACGAGGTAGGACGCGCCGAGCCCATACAGCCCGCGGTAGGTGTTCATCAGCCGTGGCGATTCACCATAGCCCTGGCCGGGGCCGACCACCTCGGACATGTGGTACTGGTTGAGCCAGGCCACGCGCTTGCCGGCCGAACGCGCACTCCACAACTGCTGGTTGATGCGCTGTACCGAAGCAGGTCGATAGGCGCCGGACAGCCCGTTGCCGGTCTCCAGGAACAACGGACTGCCGTGGTTGAACAGTTCAATGTCGGCCCACAGGCCGCTGGCGCCCAGTGTCGCCGAGAGTGCCTCGTAGTACTCCTCGGTGGAATGGCCCGGGCGATCCCACTGGAACAATCGTGCATGCGAGGCGGCACCGATTCCGTCCTGCCAGATCTGCACATCCACCCCGGTTGCCGTGCGGAACTGCGCCGCCGCACGCGCGACACTTGCCGGATCCACGCTGGATGACGCCAGGTAGGGGGCGACCATCACCGGCCTGGAAGGGGTACTGCCTTTGAGCGCCATCACGATCGCGCGATAAAAAGGCGCACGGTCCGCTGGCACCTGTGCTGGCTCGTCGGTGATGTACCAGCCGGCGAAGGCCGGATGCGCGCCGTACTGCTGGCCCAGCTGGGCCAGCGACTGCGCTGCATCCTGGGCCACTGCCGTTGCGTTCTGGCCTTGCCAGAAGGTGCTGCACTGTCCCGAACTGTAGGTGGTACCGACAACGACCTTCATGCCGCGCGCGGCCGCCGCATCGAGGACGGTGCCCAGTTTGCCGGGGAAGCCGGCGATCCATTCGAAATCCTGGACGCCGCTGGCACATCCCACGCCAGCACGCGTGACGCGGGTCTGGCCGAGGATGAGGGTGTCATTGCCCAGGTCCTGAAGCTCATCCAGGAACAGCGGCAACTGCGCGGCGGGTAGCTGCTCGTCGCTGGCCGAATAGCCGACGTGGACGAAGCTGCCGGACAGCAAGGGGCTGGCCGCATGGGCGGGGGCGGCACAGGCCAGCAATGCGATCCATCCAATCCTGTTCATGTTCTACGTCCCTGTCGTGGCCAGGCGAGTGGCGTTGTCGCGCATCCTATCAACAGCGGCGGTGGCCCCATCACGATCATCGGCCACACTGAGCAATCGCCGATTTCCGCTGCCCCTGCAGCAGCGAACCTGCAAAGCCGATTCAAGCGGTTGATTCATTCATCTGCGTGATCGAGCCTGCGCGCTCCTTCCCCTCGAGTACCCCTTCATGCGCACGCCGCCCGCACCGCTCAGCCTGATGGAACGCGACCGCCGCTGGGCCCTGGCCAACGACATCATGGTCAGTGAACGCCTCGATGCCCTGGTTGTGCATGGCGACCGGGAAGCCGCCGCGCCCGCCGGCTTTTCGCCGGACTGCTACTTCACCAATGACCGGCCCGGCTCGATCGTGGTGTTCGTCGGCGACCAGCCGCCCCGGGTGTTCACCTTTGCCTCACTGATGATTGCAGACCACCTGCAGGCTGGCCTGCGCGGCGACCTGCAGTGGATCGCCCCCGAACAGCTGTGGGTTGGTAAATCCGGTCAGGAGGTTGGCCGCTGGCTGCAGCAATGTGGCCTGCACTCGGCACGCATCGGCGTGCTGGGGCTGGAGCCCTATCCGCCGTTCTACTTCGACGGCGCGATGCCCGCGCGCACCCTGCAGGGCATGCAGGCGGCGGTACCGGGCGCAGAATTCGTACCGGTGTACCGTGCGTTCTTCCAGCGCGCCTCGGTCAAGAGCCAGGAGGAACTGGCGCTGATCGCGCATGCCGCCTGGATTGGTGAATCCATGAGCGAGGCGCTGCGTGCCACTGCCCGGCCAGGTGTTTCCGAAGCCGACCTGGTTGCCGCAGTGACAGCCACCTGCTTCTCACTGGGGGGCTACACCGCCGAGGTGCTGCTCGGCTCGGGTCCCGAGTACGTAGGCTGGGGACCGCCCGCCTGGCAGTACCGTGCGCAGCCGCCGCGCATCCTGCGCGATGGTGACCTGGTGTTGTCGGAGATCTTCGCACTGTACGGGCTGATGGAAACCCAGCATCAGGCCGCGGTTGCCATCGGCGAGGTACACGACGACATCCATCGCGCCGCCGCCGTTGCCCGCAGCAGCTACGAAGCAGGCCTGTCCGCACTGCGCGTGGGCAATACCTTCGGTGATGTCGTCGACGCGATGGAAGCGCCCCTGCTGGAGGCGGGCGGCTGGCACGTGCATCCGCTGGTCCACAGCCTCAACCCCTATGGACCGATCGGCTTTGGCCGTGCACCCGGCATCGAAGCGCTGCCGGAGGCCGCGCGATATGCCCACATCGCGCCGCTGCCGACTGTCGGGCGCGAACTGCCGTTGCAGGCCGGCATGTGCTTCGCCTTCGAACCGAACTGTGCATTCGGCCGGCACATGGCCAACATCGGCGGTACGGTCATCGTCGGCGCGGACGCGGGTACCGCGCTCAATGAAAACTCGACACGGCTGATGCAGGCCGATGCCTGAGTTCATCGCCCACCTGCAGACACCGGCACGTCGGCGCGCCGCCGAGACGCGCAGCGGGCAGACCCGAGCCCGGCTGCTGCACGCTGGGCTGCAGCTGTTCAGCGCGTTCGGCGTGGAGGGCGTGCGCACCCGCCAGCTGGTGGACATGGCTGGCTGCAGCCAATCGGCCATCCCATATCACTTCGGCGGCAAGCGGGAGCTGTATGCTGCGGTACTGCAGCGCTGCGCGCAGACCATCGCCGAACAACTGCCGCTGCCGGCAGCACCGCCGACCGGCACGCGCCAGGCCGCGCAGCAGCTGCAGCAGTTGATGCGGGCATTTGTCCACGCCCTGTTGTCGGCACCGGATGCGGGTCCACGCACGTTGCTGCTGGCACGCGAACAGATCCAGCCGACAGCCGCGTTCGCCAGCGCCCACCGGACGCTGTTCGAACCCCTGCACACCACGCTGGCCGCATGCGTGGCGTGCCTGCGTGGCAGCGAACCATCCAGCGTCGAGACGTTGCTGCGTACCCACGCCCTGCTCGGGCAGGCGATCGTCTTCGCCGTTTCCCATGGGGCTCTGCAGGCACGCTTGAACCAGGGAGCCCCCTTGGCAGACGTAGAGACGATCGCTGCGGTGGTCAGTGGCATGGCACTGGCTGCAGCCAAGGCAGCGCTCGCCTGAATGGCGGCATGGTCAACCCCATGCGCAGGGCGCGTGAAAACCGTGGCGAAGATGGCGACCTGGACTTAGCGTGCGATGGCCAAGCATGGATGCCGTCGTCCACGAAAGCGGCGTCCACACCGCAGGAGGTTTCACATGACTGAGCAGAACCCGCGCAGCTCCAACCGGGGTTTCGCCTCGATGGACCAGGACAAGCAGCGCGCGATCGCCGCCAAGGGCGGGCGCGCCGCGCATGCATCGGGAAACGCGCATGAATTCAGTCCGGCCGAAGCGCGTGTCGCCGGCCGCAAGGGCGGCGAGGCCATCAGCCGCAATCGCCAGCACATGGCCGCGATCGGACGGGAGGGGGGACACGCGCGCCACGCCAATGCGCGGCAGCAACAGCAGCAGAACAAGCAGACCGCAGAGGATGCGCGCCCCCAGCAGGGATGAATGCAGCGCCGTCAGGCCGGCGCGTGCCGCCGATGCAGGCCGAAGGCTGCGAGCAGGGCCAGCGCACCGGCCACGGCCATCGCCCATCCGAAACCGCTGGCCATCGCACTGCGATACCACGCCAGCGTCTGCGGCATGCCATGCATCGAGCTCGGCTGCAGGATCAGTTCGCGCGCCTGTGCGGCCAGCCCCTGTTGCCCCGCGGCGTGCGCTGACGCAGTGAAGTGGCAGACGGCACGCAGGCTCATCAGGCTGCCCAGCAGTGCGATCCCCAGGCTCATGCCGGCCTGGCGCAGCGCGTTCATCGTGGCTGAAGCGATGCCCGCACGCTCGGCCGGCACGCCGGCCATGACCGCCATGCCGGTCGCGGGAACGGCCAGCCCCATTCCAATACCGAGCAGCATCAGCAAGCCGCTGGCGTATCCGCGTGAGGTCAACGGTTCGAACGTAGCCATCGCACAGAGCGCCACGCCGGACAGTACATAGCCCGACACCAGCGCAGCGGGCAGGCCCACGCGCGTGACCAGGCGCCCGAAGCACAGCGACACGACGCCCATGAACAGGAACTGCGGAACCAGCTGTGCACCTGCCAGTGCTGCGCTGTGTCCCTGCGCCTGCTGGAAGAACAGTGAGAGGAAGAACAGGCTCGCGTAGGCGGTGAAGCCCAGCACGAACGATGCCAGATTGAGCATGCCGAAACGGCGATCGGCAAACAGGTCCAACGGCAGCAGTGGGCGCGCCACCTGGCGTTCGACAAGGCCGAACAGGATCAGGCCCACGCCCGCGATGCCCAGTGCCGACAGGGTCAGCGGCGCCAGCAGGCCGTACTCGCCGATCGCGATCAGGCCGTAGCTCAACGCGCCCAGCGCGACGATGCTGAGCAGCTGCCCGGCCGGGTCCAGCGCGGCGTGCTGCGGGTGCCGTCGCTCGGGAATCCCCCAGGCGCCCAGTGCGAGCGCCAGCAGGCCCAGCGGCAGGTTGATCAGGAAGATGCTCGGCCACCCGGCGCGCTGTACCAGCAGCCCGCCCAGGAATGGCCCAAGCACCAGCGCCAATGCACTGAACGCCGACCAACCACCGATCGCGCGTGCGCGCTGGTGCGGATCGGGAAATGCATGGCTGAGAATCGGCATCGCACTGGGAATCAGCAATGCACCGGCGATGCCCTGTATCGCACGCCCGGCCACCAGCATCGGCAGGTTGCCGGCGCAGGCGCAGAGCAACGAACCAAGAGTGAAGGTGGCGACGCTGGTCAGCCACATCCGCCGGTGACCGTAGCGATCCCCCAGCGGCCCCGCCGACAGCATCAGCGCCGACAGCGCGATCGCATAGGCATTGATCACCCACTGCAGGCCGGCCATGTCGGTATTCAGCGCCTGCTGCAGGGTCGGCAGGGCCACGTTGACGATGCTGATGTCCAGCGAGGCGAGAAACGTGCCGAGGTAGGCCGCAAGCACCAGGGCCGGGCGCTGGAAACGCTGCATGTGTGGATCCCGGGGGAAGGCTGTGCGCGCATCGTAGCCACTGACTGACCGTCGGTCAATGACTGGCGGTCAGTCAATGCCGAAACGCGGCTAGAATGGCGCCCGTCGCACCCGAACCTTGCCCACCATGCAGATCCCCGCTGTCGCCAGGCCTCGCACCAAGCCGGCTGAAACCCGTCAGGAAGAACTGATGGATGCCGCGCAGGCGCTGTTCCTGTCGCAGGGTGTGGAGACCACCACCATCAGCGACATCGTCGCCGCCGCCGACGTGGCCAAGGGCACCTTCTATACCTATTTCGCCTCGCGCACCGAGATCCTGCAGGCGCTGGCGCAGCGCTATACCCAGCGCTTCATGGAAGACGTCGAGCGCGCCGTGCAGCAGTATCCGGCCAGCGATGCCGTGGCGCGCCTGCGTGCCTGGATCCGTGCCAACATCGAGCTCTATGTGCGCACCCACGCGCTGCATGACGTGGTGTACGCCAACCACCACCACCACCAGCGCGGCAACGCCGAACGCAATGCCATCCAGCAGCAGCTGCTGGGCATCCTCGAAGCGGGCATCGCCGCTGGACGTTGGCAGCTGCCCGCACCGCAGGTCACCGCCTCGCTGATCTATGCCGGTGTGCACGGCGCCACCGACGACCTGATCGCCGCACCGGCGCAGGATGCCGAGGCCTTCATCGGCGCCGTGGTGGAAGATTGCCTGCGCATGGTCGGCGTGTCGCCAGCCCCGCAGCAGGGCGGCAAGCGCCGCTGAAGGCCTCGACGTCGCTCAGCAATGGGCGAGGATGTTCAGCAACCGCCCGAACGGATCGCGGACGAAGAAGCGACGCACGCCCCAGGGTTCGTCGGCCGGGCCATACTCCAGCGCAATGCCGGCTGCACGCAGGCGATCCAGCACTTCCTGCAGATTGTCCACTTCGATCGACAGGTCCGGCACTGCAGTGCCCGAACCTCCTTCGCTGGCGAAGCTGACCTGGGCAAGTGCACTGCCCTGCCCGCCGTGGGTGACGATCCAGCCGTGGTCCATCACCACCGGCATCCCGAGCAGCTCGCCGTAGAAGGCGGCGGCCCGTTGCGGTTCCGGCGTGGCGATGTTGGCGACAACGCGTTTGACGGCCATGTGCAGCGGCTCCGATGAGATTCCACATCCTCGCCGCTGCTTACCCGACCCGCAAGCGCGCTCAGGCCAGATGGCTCATCGCCAGTTGAATGATTCCACTCTTTGGCAACGCGCCAACGCTGCGGGCCACCGGCTTGCCATCGCGCACCACCACCATGGTCGGAATGCTCATCACGCCGAATGCGCGCCGCGCGCCCGCATTGAACACAGGCACCCACCCGTTGCTCTGAAACAGAAGAGCCCCGTCGATGACGGGGCTCCACACTACGCAATGCTCAAGCGGCGCGACTCACGTCCCCATGCACAGGTCGACAACGCAGGTGTTGTACGCCTGCTGGCATTCGCCGGCATCGGCACCACTGGCCACGCACATCTGGTAGGCCCGCCAGCACGGCTTGTCACACGGTTCGACCGGCCCCGCCACCGCCACCGAACCGGTACAGGCCGCCGCGAACACAGCCCCTGCGATCACTTTCCTGAAAACTCGCATTGCATCACTCCTTGATAGGCCTGGTGAGCCCAGGCCGAGCCACCTTAGCGCTGCACACGGGACGTTGGGTGAAGACGGATGCGGCTCCACTCAGTGCTGCAGCAACCCCAGGACACGCAGTTGCTCGGCCAGTTGATCAACGTTGCGCCACGGCAGTATCGGCGAATTGCCGCGCTCGTCCGGCGGGTTGTCCGGCAGCGTTTCGGACCAGCCCCCGGCCCCCACAAGCGGCAACAGCGGCCGCCTGTGCAGCCACGCCAGGCACACCTCCGAGATCGTACCGGCGCGGCCGCTGATGACGATGCAGGCATCGCCGGCCAGGGCCATGATCAGGTTGCGCGCATCCCCCATGCCACAGGGCACTACCACCGTGGCCGGCCAATCGGCCGGTGGCATGCTGCCTTCAGGGATGACGCTGAGCACCTGGCCACCGGCGGCGATCGCCTGCTCGGCGGCCACCCGCGTAGCGGCACTGCCACAACCACTGACGACCGTGATGCCCTGGAGGGCCAGAAAACGCCCTGCTTCAGCTGCGCGCTCGAACGCGTCACTGCCAGGATCGGCACTACCCAATATCGCCAACTGCGGTTTACGGAATGCGGTACGCATGGACGGGTCCAGGGTTCGGGGGAAGAAAGGTCACAGTGCCCGGCCCGGCAGAGCCACGCCATGCACCTATCACAGAACATTAACGCGTTCATAAAATTCCCTTCACATTGCTGGGGGATATCGCCACGCCTTGGCGTTAACGGCCTTGTTGTCCGTCAACCAAGGAAGTTGTCCGATGAATCACCCGCTGTACGGCCGTTCGTCCCGCTCCCTGTCGCATCGCCCGCTGGCCCTGGCCGTCGCCAGCTCGCTGCTGCTGGCCACCGCACTGCCGGCCATGGCCAGCGAATCACTCGAGGCATGGCAGCAGCAGCGCCAGCTGCAGGCCGCATGGGCGCAGCCCGCCGCCAGCACGGCCCCTGCAGCCACGGCCACTACAGCTGCCGCCAGCAGCACTGCTGTTCTTGGCAACCCGGGCGATCCGGCCAGCTGGCGCAGCGATGAATTCAACGCCGATTGGGGCCTGGGCGCGATGGGCGCGGACTACGCCTACGCACGTGGCCTGACCGGCCAGGGCGTACGCCTGGCGCTGTTCGACTCGGGCTCCGCGCTGGCGCATCCGGAGTTTGCAGGACGCAATACCTCCAGCATCACCATCGGTGCCGACTGCGCGACACCGGGCGTTGTCGCAGGTACCGGCGCCTGCGGACAGACCCACGGCGAACAGCCCGGCTACAACTACTACGGCCTCGGTGCCGGCGTTCCGGCCGCACTCGCGGCACGCCTCATCGCCGCCGGCCAGCCCTATGGCTTCAGCTACGCCGACCACGGAACGCATGTGCTTGGCACCATCGGCGCCAACCGCAATGGCACCGGCATGCATGGCGTGGCCTTTGGTGCGGATCTCACCGCCGCCCGCGTGTTCGGCGACACCTACTATGAGTGGCGCCTGGATCCGGACAACTACTATCGTCCGCGTGCTGTCTACCGAACCGATCCGGACGACGCCGCCACGCTGGACATGTATGCGCAGATCCAGGCGCAGGGCGTGCGCGCCATCAACCATAGCTGGGGCATCTCCACGCGCAACATGACCGCCGCCGCGCTGGACCAGCAGTACGCCGACATCGGTGCCGACTACGGCGTGTACGGCAGCATCTACGCCAGCAATGGCGATGCCTCCGGCTCCACCCTCATCCAGGTGTGGTCGGCCGGCAACGGCAGCGGTGCTGTTGCCGGTATCACCGCCTCGATGCCACGCTGGAAGCCCGAACTGGAACCGTACTGGCTGGCCGTGGCCAACGTCCGCCGGCCCAACGCCGCCGCGGGCGAAACCGACTACGTGATCGATGGCAGTTCCAGCATCTGCGGCGTTGCCGCCAACTGGTGCATCTCGGCACCCGGCACCGACATCCTGAGCACCATCGTGTCCGGTGATATCCAGGGCCGCGTCGAGAACACTTCCGCCTATGTCCGCCTGATCATCGACAGCGAGAACACCCAGTACGTCTATGGCACCAAGACGGGCACGTCGATGGCGGCGCCACACATCACCGGCGCGCTCGGCCTGCTGATGGAGCGCTTCCCCTATCTGGACAATGCCCAGGTCCGCGACGTGCTGCTGACCACCGCACGCGACCTGGGGGCCGCAGGCATCGATCCGATCTACGGCTGGGGCATGGTGGATCTGAAGAAAGCCATCGAAGGCTACGGCTCGCTGCGCGTGGACACCAACGTGGTGATGAACCAGAAAGCTGGCGGCCTGAAGGTCTGGGAAGGCGATGCCTGGGATGACTGGACCAACGACATCGGCGGCCCCGGCAGGCTGACCAAATCCGGCATCGGCTGGCTGCGCCTGAGCGGCGACAACAGCTTCAATGGCGCCGTGCTGCGCGAGGGCACGCTGGAATTGAACGGCATCAACACCCTTACCTCGGCGGTCGAGGTACAGGGAGGCCAGTTCCTGCTCAATGGCAGCCTGGTCTCCACCGCGCTGACCACCAGCGGTGGCGTGAGCACGGTCAGCGCCAGTGGCGTGCTGAACAACAGCGACCTGGCCGTCAACGGCGGCGTGGTGTCCTTCAACGGCACGCAGACCGGCGGTACCACCACGGTCGGCGCCAACGGCCTGCTGAAGGGTATCGGCACGCTCGGCAACACCCGCGTGGACGGCATCATCGCACCGGGCAACTCGATCGGCACGCTGACCATCAACGGCGACTATGTGCAGGGTGCAACGGGCACCTATGCTGCTGAACTTGCGCCAGGCGGACGCAGCGACCAACTGCATGTGACCGGCACCGCCACCCTGGGCGGGACGCTGGTCGCGCTGCCGGAGCCCGGCACCTACTACCTCGGCGAGCAGTTCAACTTCATCCGTGCCGACGGCGGCGTCAACGGACAGTTCGCCAGCACCGACTTCAGTGCGTTCTCTCCGTTCCTGAAGTTCAGCCTCGCCTACGGCGCCAACGGCACCCGCATCGACGTGGCGCGCGGTGCCTCGCTGGCCAGTGCCGCCAACACGCGCAACCAACGTGCAGTGGCGACCGCTGCCGACCTGTTGGCGATCAACCAGGGCCTGCCCAAGCCGCTGACCCAGCTGTTCCCGCAGCAGGTCGGCAGCGTGCTCGACGGCCTCAGCGGCGAGCTGCATGCGGCCACCGCGCTGGCGCTGGTCGAAGGCAGCCGCTATGTACGCGACGCCGCACTGTCACGTCGTGCCGGTGCAGCGGCACCAGGTGCCGACACGGCCGACGCCACCGGCGCATGGGTGCAGGCGATCGGTGGCAACAGCAAGCTGGACGGTGACGTCAACACCGCACGTACCGAAGCCAACAGCAACGGCCTGCTGATCGGCATCGACCGCGAGTTCTCCGGCTGGCAGGTCGGCGTGCTGGCCGGCACCGGCCGTACCGACGTGAAGCAGCAGGAGCGTCGAGCCAAGTCGAAGATCGACAACACCCATTTCGGTGCCTATGCGGGCCACAACTGGGGAGGCTTCGGCCTCCGCGGCGGCGTCGCCTGGAGCAGGCACAAGGTGAAGAGCAGCCGTGATGTCGACTTCGCGGGCTTCAGCGACAGCTTGAGCGCACGCTACAACGCCAATACCCGCCAGGCCTTCCTCGAAGCCGGCTACCGCTTTGGCGGCCCGGAGGCCGGGCTGGAGCCCTACCTGCAGGTCGCGCGCGTGGAGGTGGACCTGAAGCAGATCAACGAACGCGGCGGTGCCGCCGCCCTGTACGGCAAGGTGGAGGACACCGGCACCACGGTCGCCACCGCCGGCGTCCGCTTCGACAAAGGCCTGAAGGCATCGTTCCAGCAGGACAGCTGGTTGCACCTGCGCGGTGGCCTGGGCTATCGCCGTGCTTCCGGCGACCGCAGCCAGGTCGCCAACCTCGCCTTCGCCAACAGCAGCACCACGTTCGCGGTGGAAGGCGCGCCGATTGCCGACAATGCGGTGGTGGCCGAGCTGGGCCTGTCGGCCTGGTTGACCCAGCGCCAGCAGCTGGAACTGGGCTACAGCGGCCAGTACGGCAGCGAGAGCCGCGACCACAGTGCGAATGTGCGCTGGTCGGTGCGCTTCTAGTTCCAGCCACGTGTTCTCTTGACGGTTTGGGGCGGCCTCACGGCCGCCCCTTTTTTGTCCACGGCCGGAAGCTAGGCGCGGTCGCGCAACATCGCCGCGGCGATCAGGCTGGCGACCGGCAACAACAGCCCATAGGCCACCAGCGGCCACACCGTGTCCCCCGGCAGCAGCATGGTGGCCAGTGTCCCGAAGCCCGCCACGATCACGCTCTGTACGGCGTAGTAAAGCGCCACCGCCGTACCCGACGCATCGGCGAAATCACGCAAGGCGCCATTGGCGGCCACCGAAACCACCATCACCAGCCCCACCGCGATGCCCCACATGGGCAGCACGACGCTGGCCAATGACAGTGGCAACGCCGCAGCGAGCGCCATCAGCAGCACGCCCGCCACCATCACGCACAGGCCGCGCAGGAATGTGCCACGCACCGCCCAGCGTGAAATGAACACCTTTGCCACGCGCGACGTGAGGATCATCACCAGTGCCACCGTCGCGAACGCCAGGCTGAAGGTGATCTGGGAGTACTGCATGCGCCCGACCAGCACGCGCGGTGCAATCGAGAAGAACACGAAGAACGTGCCCATCGCGGCACTGAATCCCAGCGTGTAGACCCAGAAGGCGCCACTGCGAAGCACCCTCTGCAGTGCTGGTCTCGCTTCTGCACCCGATGCTGGGCGGCTTTCCTGCCACTGGCGTTGCGCGCGCAGCCAGGCGATCAGGCCAAGCACACCCAGCAACACGAAGATCGCACGCCAGCCCGCTGCCTTGGCCACCAGCGCACCCAGCATCGGTCCCAGCGCCGGCACGAAGGCCAGCATCGAGGCGAACAGCCCATACAGCGACGCGCCTTCGGGTGTATCGGCATACACATCACGCACCGTGGCAAAGGTCGCCACCAATGCCGCTGACGCTCCCACCGCCTGCACGGTTCGCCAGGCCAGGAATGCTGCGCCGCTGCTGGACATGGCCAGCGCAAGCGACGCAAGCGCGAACAGCAACGCCCCCAGCAACAGGACCGGTCGCCGCCCGATGCGGTCGGACAACGGACCGAACAGCAACTGGCCCAAGCCGAGCACCAGCAGGTAGATGCTCAGCGTGAGCTGCACCACCGCTGGCGATGTCTGCAGCGCCTGCGGCATCACCGGCACCACGGGAAGATAGATATCCATGGCCAGCGAGGCCAGGAGGTCGAACGGGGCCATCAGCGCAATGGCCGATGGCAGGGTGTGGGCCCAACGCGGGGCCTGACGATTGAACATGGGGAATCTCCGCCCAGAGTGAAACCGGCGGTGATCCATCCACCTCGCGTGCATCGCAGGGGTGATCACCGCAACAACGTCTGCATCGTTGTTGCGGCTCAGCGAACTGTCTGCGGACCGTTCCCGTTGTTCATGGTGTCCATCGAATGCGAATGCAGGTGGCGCAAGTGTAGCAATCGTCCGCCTGCCGCGCGGCCTTCAGGCCAGGGGCAGCATGTCGATCCGCCTGCACGGCGTTTCCTTCACCTGCTCGATCAGCCGTCGCACCACGGGCGAGGACTCCGCCCGCCGGTACTGCACAGCGATGGTCGAGACGATGGTGGGACCGGCCAGTGGCAGATAGATCATCCCGGGCAGCACCAGCGTGCGTTGCAGCACCGATGGAACGATCGCCACCGAACCAACGCCAACCGACACCTCGGCCAACACCGCCGCCAGATGCCCGGGCTGGGAACGGATACGTGGAATGAAACCGCCGCGGCGCCCGACTTCCATTGCACCCACCGGCTGCTCCGGCATGACGAAGCCCTCCCGGGCCAAAGATGCCGGCTGTACCGGCGCCCTGGCCTGCGCCAGCGGATGGGTTTCCGGCAGGGCCACGCAGAACTGGTCTTCGACCAGCGTGTGTTCGCCGAAACTATCGGGTACATCCATCGGAGGCCGGCAGAACACCACATCCACCCGTCCTTCCTGCAGCAACTGCGGGAGCTCGCCCATCGGCCATTCGCTCACCTGCAGGTCCACGCCCGGGTAGCGGCTGCGGAACCGGCTGAGCTGATCCTGCAACGCGCCGGCATACAGCGCCGAGCCGACGTAGCCGATCTCGATCTTGCCGATCTCCCCCCGCCCGGCGCGCCGGCCCATGGTTTCGGCCTGTTCGAACCGGCGCAGCACATCACGGGCTTCCGCCAGGAACACCTCGCCTGCGGAGGTCAGCAGCACTTCGCGCCGGCCGCGGTCGAACAGGCGCGTGCCGAGGCGACGCTCGATGTCCTGGATCTGCACGCTCAGCGTGGGAGTGGCGATCCCCAGCCGCATGGCCGCGCGACCGAAGTGCAGTTCCTCGGCCAGGGTGACGAAGTACTCTAGGTGACGGCGTTCCATGGGCGGTATTTCGTTAGGTTCAAACTAACGTAACCAGAAAACACCGAGAATGAAACAAACACCGATCATTGCTGGAATGGCGGTCCTCCCTTCCTGCGAGTGACCGGTGCCGCCCTCCCCCCCCTCTTCGCCTGCACGGCACACGCTGCCTGACACGATCCTGCTGGTGGCCTCGCTGGGCTGCACGATGACCGTGCTGGAGACCAATGCCGTAGCGGTCGCACTGCCCAGCATCGCGCGCGACCTGCACGCCGGATTCGCCGATATCGAGTGGGTGATCAGTGCCTACATCCTGTCCTTCACCTCACTGCTGCTGCCCGCCGGTGCTGTCGCCGACCGCTACGGCCGCCGCCGGGTGCTGCTGATCGGCATCAGCCTGTTCGCCCTCACTTCTCTGCTCTGTGCACTGGCGCCCGGTGCCACCCTGCTCTACCTGGCGCGGGCACTGCAGGGCATCGGTGCTGCTTTCCTGCTGGCGCCCTCGCTGTCGATCATCGGCCACACCTACCACCAGGGGGCCGCCAAAGACACTGCATGGGCGTTCTGGGGCACAGCCATGGGCGTGATGATGGTGCTCTCGCCACTGATCGGCGGCCTGCTGTCCGCGCTCTGGGGCTGGCGCGCGGTGTTCATTGCGATCCTGCCGTTCCTGGGCCTGCTCGGCTACGGCACGCTGCGCTGGATACCCGAGTCGTCCGACAGCGCGGTCCGCCCGCTCGATCCGCCCGGCATCATCACGTTCAGCGCTGCCATCTTCGGCATCGTGTTCTTCCTGGTGGAAGGACTGGCAAAAGGATGGTCATCGGCGCCGGCGCTGAGCGGGCTGGGCCTGGCCATCATCATGGCCGCCGCCTTCGTCATCGTTGAACGGGCACGGTCACATCCCATGGTCGATCTCGGGCTGCTGGCCAGTCCACGTTTCGTCGGCGCACTCATTGCCATGGTCGGCTATTCGGTCAGCGCACAGGTGATGGCGTCGATGCTGCCGCAGTACCTGCAGAACGGCATCGGCCTGGGCGTACTGGCTGCGGGTGCCGGCATGCTCCCGTTCGCTACGGCGATGCTGCTGTTTCCCAGCGTGGGCCGCCGGCTCGGTCGCCATCTGAACAGTGCGGCGGTGCTGGCGATCGGGCTGTCGATCACTGCCGCGGGCAATGCCGTGGCCGGACTGGCCGCGTGGCAGCATCTGCCGTGGCTGGCATTCGTCGCAATGGTGGTGATCGGTGCCGGCGGCGGCATCCTCAATGGCGAGACATCCAAAGCCATCATCGGCGCGGCACCGCGCGAGCGGGCCGGCATGGCCTCCGGCATCAGCGCGACCACGCGCTTTGTCGGCATCCTGCTCGGATTCACCGTGCTGTCCAGTGCCTTGAGCCTGGGCATCCGCAACGCACTTTCGGCTCTGGTTCCCGCCCGCGATGTACTGCCGATGACCGATGCGATCGCTACCGGCACCTTCACCGATGCGCGCATCACCGCCTTCGCACAGGCGATCTACAGCCACGGATTTGCCAGTGCACTGTGGACGTCGGCCATTGCCGCACTGCTGGCCAGCCTTGGGGTGCTGCTGCTGGGCCGTAGTCCCGCACAGCGATGACGCTGGAGCGCGGATTACGAAGTTGGCCGGGGCAGCTACGCTGCCCCGACCGTGGCGGCCCCGGGGAGAAGACCGCCGATAATCGTCAGGCCGCCTTCATGGCGTGCTTGCGCGCCCGCATCACGTTGTGGCATTCCTGCACTTCAGGCAGCAGCTGAGTGACTTCCTGGCGCACGGCCGGCGGCAGTTCGTTGTCCTTCAGCACGTCCTTGAACGCGCCAAGCAGCCGGTCTTCTGACTCTTCCAGCTCGGCCACGTAACCATAGTTGGTGTCGCCGAATGCAGCGCGCACCTTGCCGTAGAACTGCTGCATCGACCCGACCATGGTGCCGTGCTCGGCGGGCTTGCCGCCGCTGGCGGCGACCGAACTGCTCAACGCGGCGACGATGCGACCCTTGACGCCGGCAATGCGGGTGAACAGGGCCGACAGTTCGGCATCCTTCACCTTGGTCGCCGCTTCTTCGTAGAACGATTTTCCGTCCCGGGCAATCTCGATCAGGTCGTTGAGGCGATGTTCGATGGTGGACTGGGTGCTCATGGAATCGCTCCTGTGTGCTCGATGGTCTATGGAGAATGACAGCGCGAGTGCGTTGCCTTCGGGATCACTGTGGAGGTTTGAATGTGCCGGTTGGGTGAGTACGAATTGATGCATGCATCACCACCCTCAACGCGTCCTGACTCCTTCATCCCATCGCATTTCCGCGTTCACGGCACCTGAGCAGAACGCCGACGATTCACCATGGCGCGATGACGATGATCAGCGTCACCAGCAGTGCGATGGCAAGCACCAGCAACAGCACATGCCACTGCTTCCACGTGGGTTTTGGTTTACCGGGAGTATTCATTGGACCTCTCCTGGAGTCTGTCATTGGCTCGCAGCCAGACTGAAGCAGAGCGTCCTCGGTTCGCGTCGCGATTTCGTGCATGGCCCGTGCATGAACGCTGTGTTTGGTGCGCGACGATAACGCGTCCATAACGTAATCGAGTTGTAAACGGAGTGTTAGGTTCCTTCCGATTCCGCGCAGCGGAGTTTCAGATCGGTTTCCACACAGCAATGCGGAAACCCATTCAACTGGATTTGGAGAGAGCCAAATGCATTACAAGTACACCCTGCTTTCCCTGGCAGTGGGCACGGCCCTGGCCGCCGCCTGGTCACCGGCCGCGCATGCGCAGGATGACGGCGACAAGACGCCGAAGAACCTCGATCGCATCCAGGTGACCGGCTCTGCCATCCGCAGCGTGGATATCGAAACGCAGCAGCCGATCATCGCCATCACCCGCACGATGATCGAGCAGCAGGGCTTCACCACGATCGCCGACCTGCTGCAGAACCTGACGTCTACGGGCGCGCCGGCGATCTCCCGCGCACGCGCATTGTCGTCCGGTGAAAATGTCGGCGGTTACTACGTCGACATCCGTAATCTTGGCGCCACGCGCACGCTGGTGCTGGTCAATGGCAAGCGCCTGGGCGCGACCACCAGCGGCCTGCAGGATCTCAGCCAGATTCCGATGAGCGCGGTGGAACGCATCGATGTGCTGAAGGACGGCGCTTCCTCGCTGTACGGTTCGGATGCGATCGCTGGCGTGGTCAACATCATCACCCGCAAGAACTACGAAGGGCTGGAAGTGTCCATGCAGCACGGGCAGTTCAGCCAGGGCGATGGCAAGGACAGCACGTTCTCGCTGGTGACCGGCGCCCGTGGAGAACGTGGCGGATACACCCTCGCACTGGAATACCAGAAGTCGGATCCGGTATTTGCCCGCGACCGCGAGTTCTCCCGGTACGGCGGCGCCGGCCCCAATTACCCGGGCGCGGACTGGAGCAACATCAGCCAGAACGGTTCGTGGTGCGACCCGGCGCTCTACAAGTGCAACACCGGTGACGCGGTGTTCAAGACGCTCAACCGTGGCGGCGACCCGAAGAATCCGAACGACTACCACCCGATCACGCCGGCCGAGTTCGCCAACGGCAACGACCAGATGCACCTGCAGACCGGCATCGAGCGTCGCTCGCTGTTCCTCAGCACGGACTACGCGCTGAGCGACCAGATCAAGTTCGCCGCCGACATCGGCTACAACGAGCGCACCACCGACCAGCAGATCGCGGGCTACCCGTACCAGTCGACCAAGTTCGGCACGCCCCTGGACGCAACCAGCGTATTCAATCCGCTCGACCACAGCATCGCGTTCAATCGCCGCCTGTGGGAAGTGCCGCGCACGACCGAAAGCAAGCTGAAGTCGCTGCGCATTGCACCAAGCCTGTCCGGCTACTTCGAACTGGGCGCCAAGACGTACGACTGGGAAGTCGGTGCGCTGTTCAACCGCAATGAAGTCACAAAAACAGGCCGTGGCGACATGAGCCTGATCGCTTCCCGGCAGGCATTGGGGCCCTCCTACCTCGATGCCAACGGTGTGGCCCGGTGTGGCACGGCGGCATCGCCGGTCACGGGCTGCCTGGCCTGGAATCCTTTGCTGCCATACGGTGTCGCAGGGGCTGGCTCTCTCTCCGACCCCGAACTGCAGCGCTTCTTGTTCCCGACGTTCAACGATACCGGCATCACCAAGACCCGCAGCTACTTCGCCAATATCTCCGGGCCAGTGATCGAACTGCCTGCCGGTGACCTGTCCGTCGCTCTGGGTTACCAATACCGCAAGGAAGAAGGCCGCTTCGTGCCCGACGCCTTTGCCCAGTCGCGCCAGAGCACGGCGCTGGGCGCGTCCACCACCTCGGGTGAGTACAGCCTCAATGAGTTCTTCGCCGAAGTGAACGTTCCGGTGCTGCGTGACCTGCCGTTCGCCAAGGAACTGACCGTGAACCTGGCAACGCGCTATTCCGACTACAGCAATTTCGGCAATACCACCAATTCCAAGGCGAGCTTCGCCTGGCGCCCGATCGAGGAATTGATGATCCGCGGCACCTTCGCCGAAGGCTTCCGCGCACCGAGCATCTCCGACCTGTATGGTGGAATGGGGACCAGCTTCGAAACCTATGTCGATCCCTGCGGCACCGGCGCCACCAACAGCGTCAACGGCAACGCTGCCTGCAACGCTGCCGGCGTCCCGCTGGGCTACCAGCAGCTGAACCAGAGCCTGAAGCCCTGTGCCAGCTATCCGTGTGCCACGCCCGACGAATTCACCACCGGCTCCAACGCGAAGCTGCGACCGGAGGAGTCCAAGAGCAAGACCGTGGGCGTGGTCTGGAGCCCGCGCTGGGTCGATGGCCTGGACATCAACCTCGACTGGTACAGCTACAAGATCACCAACATGATCATCGAGGACAGCGTCGACCGCATTCTGCGTGACTGCTACGTGCTGGGCAATTCCTCGCGCTGTGGCAGCATCAAGCGCGCTGGCGATGGCCACATCACCAGCATGTTCTACGGCCTGGCCAACCTGGGCTCGATGGAAACCGAAGGCTGGGATCTGGGCATCCACTACCGCCTGCCCGAGTTCTCCTTCGGCCGCTTCACCCTCGACCTGCAGAACAGCTATGTCTCCAAGTACGATGAGGAGAACCAGAACTCGGCCGGCGACACCATCATGATGGGCCGGATCGGCCGGCCGGGCATCTTCCGCCTGCGCTCGAACCTGGGTGTGAACTGGCAGCTTGGCAACTTCAGCACGCAGTACACGGTGCGCTACTACTCCGGCATGGCCGAAAGCTGCGTGCCGAACCGTCCGTGCTCGCTGCCCGATCGCTACGCCTACGGAGAACCGGATGCCCTGCGCAAGGTGGGCTCCAATGCCTTCCATGACATCCAGGTCAGCTACAAGCTGCCGTGGGACGGTACCGTGGCGCTGGGTTCGAACAACGTGTTCAACCACCAGGGCCCGATCATGTTCTCCAAGCCGTCCAGCTCCTTCCCCTACTACGGCGGCTTCGATATCGGCCGCACCGTGTACGTGAAGTACTCCCAGCGCTTCTGACGGGCATGTCCGTGCTCGTGGCCGGCGGAAGGGGAGTCCGCCGGCCACGATGCACACCACCTCCACCCAATCTCCATCGTTTTTCGACGGAATCTCCAAGGTTCCCGGCAACACTTGATGTCATGACGGCTGAGGAGCAGGACCGCATGGATGGCCACGCGCCCCGACACTGCACACCCGTCTCCAGGTTCACCACTGAATGTGGCGATGTGGCCGGGTTCCGACTCTCCGGACGTGCCGCCGCAAGGGAAGTACGAGATGACGACGGCAGTTCGCACCGGCCTGACCGACCTGGTCGCTGACGCGCAGCGGTACCTGCGCAGGATTCTCCCCGGGCTCGCCTCGGCAGTGCATCCACTTGCTTCATTGCATGCCATTCCCCACGCAATGGCATCGCGCTACCACCTCGCCGGACTGATGCTGTACGGGGAAACCCCCGCCATGCTCGCCGTGGCCCGCGAGCCCAGCGAATCCAGCACCCGCGTGATCCAGGATGTACGCTGCCTGCGCTCTGCTGCGAATGCACTGGTGCTGTACGTCTCGCCCTATCTCACGCCGACCCAGCGCCGCTTCCTGGTCGAGAACCACATCGACTTCGTGGTCCCGCACACCCAGTTGTTCGCGCCCAGCCTGGCCATTGAGTTCCGCGACGCCCCTGATCATGAGAAGAAAGCCATCTCGCTGCTGCCTTCGGCGCAGGCTGTGCTGATCCACGTACTGCTGAGCGGCAAGTCGCGCTGGTGGTCACCACGCGAGATCAGTGCCGCCGCCGGCTACACCTCGATGACGGCGTCGCGCCTGTCTGCCGAACTGGTTGGTCGCGGCCTGGTTGAACGCTCCACCGGTGGCCGCGAGCGCTTCCTGAAGCTCGCCGGCAACCGCGACGAGGTCTGGGCCAGGGCACAGCCGTTCCTGCGTTCCCCCATCCTGAAGGAAGTGGATGTCTGCTGGGGCCCGGCCGCCGACGCGCTCCGCGATGCCGGGCACCCGGCGCCGACGGCGGGCCTCGATGCGCTTGCTGACACGTCACCGCCCGCGATCGGCGGCACCCGCGCGCTGCACATCGATGCGTGGCGGTTGCTGGGTGTACTTCCCATGCCCGGCCCAGACTGCGCCCAGAGCGCACGGCTGCAGATCTGGGCCTATCCGCCGGCATTCACCAGCATCGGCGATGTGGTTGACCCGCTTTCGCTGTATCTCAGCCTGCAGGGCAAACGCGGCCATGATGCAGACGCGCTGGAACAGCGCGTGGAACAGGCGCTGAGCGGAGACACATACCCCGCATGACCGAAGCCCTATGCGGGCTGCTCGCTGGGCACAGCAGCGGCGCGCCTGGCACTGTACTCGGCGAACACCACGCCGGACACCGCCAGCAGGCCACCGCCCAGCACCCAGCCGCTGAGTGATTCATCCAGCAGCAACACGGCCAACGCAGCGGTCACGATCGGCACCAGATTGAAGAAGCCCGAGACGCGCGCGGCGCCCAGCCGTGACAGCCCGGTCATCCAGGTCAGTGGCGCCAGGATCGACGCACAGACCGCCGCGAACCCGATGCAGCCGACCGCAGCCAGGTTGTTCACCCCGCTGCCAACCCACAACTGCACCGGCAACAGGATCAGCGAGGCCGCCGTGGCCTGCAGGAACAGCGATTCCAGCACCGACAACGGAATCTTCCAGCGCTGCATCAGCACGTTGTAGGCAGCAAAGGCCAAGGCACCGATCAGCATGATGGCATCGCCGCGGTTCAGGCCCTGCGCTGCCAACCGCGCCAGGTCGCCCTGCGAGACCACCGCCACCACGCCAGCGGTGGAGATCACCGCGCCGACAATGGCACTACCGCGTATGGGATGGCCCATGAACACGCGGGACAGCGCCAGCGCGATCAGTGGAATCAGTGCCTGGATCACGCCCATGTTGGTCGCCGAGGTGAAGTGCGCCGCGTAGTAGGCCAGGCACTGATACATCACCCCACCCAGGCACCCCAGCACCAGGAAGCGGCCAAGGTTGGCGCGCACGGTCTGCAGGTTGTTGCGCAGCCGCGGCAGCGCGAAGGGCAACAGCACGATGGCCGCCACCAGCCAGCGGAAGAAGCCAATATCGATGGGACCGACCGCGCCCGAGGCCAGCTTGGTCACGATGGTGTTCGCGCCCCACAGCAGGCAGGCGAGAATCGGGAAGAGATAGTTCACGAGGGTGGGTGTACGTGGGGGAATGGCCAGCGTACGCTTGGCGTATATCGAGGACATCCTGAAAATGCGCCACACCGACCCCGGGTTGCGGCAACCGATGGAGCCCATTCCCACCTTCCGCCAGCTGCCCGGGCCCATCTACTTCCGGCAGGGTGCAATGGAACCCACCGACTGGGGCACGCACAGCCATCCCTGGGGCCAGTTCAACTTCGTCGCGCAGGGCGTGATGGAAATGAAGATCGACGGTGAGTGGATGGTGTCCCCGCCCCACTACGCGATCTGGATTCCGCCCGGAATGGCGCACTATTCGCGCAACCGCTCGCAGCTGGCCTATCGCTCTGCCTACCTGTCACCGGCCTTGTCGCGCCGGCTGCCCGATCAATGCCGCGCACTGGAAGTCAGCCCGCTGCTGCGCGAACTGCTGCACGAGCTGGCGCGACAGGGCGTGACCGATCCCCGGACGCCCGCCCAACGGCGCATGGCCGCCGTGGTGATCGACCTGATCGTCAATGCCGCCGTACTGCCCAGTTTCCTGCCGATCGCCAGCAGCGAAGCACTGAAGCAGGTGATGGCCTATATGGAAAAGCACCTCTCGGCCGCCGAATCGGTCGCCGAGATCGCGCAGCGGCATCACATGAGCGTGCGCAAGCTGGAGCGCCTGGCACGCAGCGAACTGGGCATGTCACTCGGTGACTGGCGTGGACGCGTGAAGTTCGTTCGCGCCACCGACGCACTGTGCACTCGCAAGCCGATCAGCCGGATCGCCGAGGAGCTGGGCTACTCCGGCGTCAGTGCTTTTGCCGAGATGTTCAAGCGGCACGCGCAGTGCACACCGGATCAGTACCGGAAGCTGCATCGGGCGGGCTGAGGGGCGCGCCTGGCGTTGTCGATTTCCCGCCCTGTCGTTCGTCGGAACAGGAGAGACAGGCCTTCCCGCCTGCAGGAGCGTCCCGATGCCCCCCATCCTCACGGCCTTCGCCACCCCCCCCGACCGCGGCCAGGGCCTGGACCGTGACATGCGCGTGCGCTGGGCACTGGAGGAACTGGGCGTAGCCTATGACGTGCAACTGCTCAGCTTCAGCGAGATGAAGCAGCCTGCGCACCTGGCCCGCAATCCCTTCGGGCAGATTCCTACCTGGCAGGAGGGCGACCGGCTCCTGTTTGAGTCCGGCGCGATCGTGCTGCACCTGGCCGAACAGCACCCTGGCCTGCTGCCAGCCGATCCGGATGCGCGCATGCGTGCGATCATGTGGGTGTTCGCTGCGCTGAACACGGTGGAACCACCCATCGTCGAGCGCTCGATGGCCTGGGTGCTGGAGCGCGAGCAGCCGTGGTATGCGCAGCGCCTGCCGATGCTGGATGAGCGGGTTCGGGCGCGACTGGCGCAACTGTCGACATGGCTGGCCAAGGCGCCGTGTCTGGACGGCGATTTCAGCGTGGGCGACCTGATGATGGCCTCGGTGCTGTTGCGCCTGAAGAGCAGCGGCCTGCTCGACGAGTATCCGCAGGTGGCCGCCTATGTGGCCCGGGCCACCCAGCGGCCCGCCTACCAGCGCGCGTTCGCCGCGCAGTTGGCGGTGTTCCAGAACGCCACGCGCTGCGCGCCGTAGCCGCCCATCAGTGCAGGCTGCGGCGACACGCGGCCTGCACCAGCATCAGCTGCGCCACCAGGATCAGCATCGCGCAGCCTGACAGCAGCCACGGATCGATGTACCACTGCGCGTTGATACTGAAATCACCGCCGGAAATGCGCTTCCAGCCGTTGAAGTGCTGCATCGCTGCGACCACGAACGCGAAGCCACCCGCGGTGTACGACAACCAGGGCACGATGAGACTCCCCGGTCGCGCGAACAGCGTCAGCAGGCCCAGCACGCCGATCACCGTGCGTTGCACGCGGCAATACGGGCAGACATAGGCCATCCCGCTCCATTCCACCGTCCAGGCCAGCAGGCTGACCAGCACGGCCGCGCCTGCGGCTGTGTACAGCACTTTCGGCGTGATCGTCATGCCACCTTCGTGTGCCATCCCGTGCTCCTCGGTTGAAAGACCCGGGCAGGGTAGCAGTGCCGCAGCCTCATCCCTTCTTGATGACGGTCCGCTTGCCGATGGTGCTGGTCTTGCCAGCGGTCGGCCTGGCCAAGCCAGGAATCAGGAAATCGGTGGCCTTGTGGCCCATCGACACCTTGGACGCCAACCAGCGCGGCATGCGCCCGCGACCGGTCCAGGTCAGGCGCTTGTATTCCGGGTCGCGATACTTGGGCGCGACTTTGCCGGATTTACGGCGGGCGGATTTGCGGGCGGGCGCAGGTGTTTCCGAGGCTTCGCCACCGAAGAGTTCTTCGAGAGTGTAACCGGCTTCGGCCGCGGCGGCCTTCAACATCCGCCGCACCGCGCTGGCCGGGCGGCGGCTGGAAATGAGCTGTTTCCGCTGTTCAGCGGCAACCACCAAGGCGCCCAGCTCCCGAAGGCTGAGCGATTCAATATCAATCGTCATGGGAGAAAGGTCTCCTGCGGGCGCCCAGCTGTCAAGGCGCCTTGCCCGGCGCGTAGACACGGGCTTCACAGCCGGTGGGCTCCGATCGCCTTCGCCAGCCATCTCCGAGGGCCTCGACGTGAGCAACTCATCGCATTCGCTCGCCTACCTGCTTGCGCGCATCCTGCTGATGGCGCTGTTCCTGGTATCCGGCATCGGCAAGCTCGGCGACCTCAACGGTACCCAGGGCTACATGGAAGCCATGGGGGTACCCGGCATCCTGCTCTGGCCGACCATCGCTTTCGAGATCGGCAGCGGACTGTGCATCCTGCTGGGCTTCCAGACCCGGCTGGTGTCGGTCGTGCTGGTGGGTTTCAGCCTGGTCACTGCCTTCATATTCCACCACAACTTCGCCGACCAGACCCAGCAGATCATGTTCCTGAAGAACCTGGGGTTGGCCGGTGGCTTCCTGCTGCTGGCCTGCACCGGGGCGGGGCGCTACAGCATCGATGGGCGTGGGCGGCGCGGATGAGCACGCGGCATGCCGCCATCACCCCAAGGGCGCGACGCGCTGCAGGCGCAGGTTGCGCCATGTCGGCTGGGAGCCGCGAAAATCCACCGCTTCGCCATCGCTGGTGAACAACAGGCCTGGTTCCACTTCAGTAACCAGGCGGATGCCATCGATGTACAGCCAGCCCTGTCGTTGCTCCAGCACAACGGACATCGACGGCTTCCCCCATTGGTCGACGCGATAGCGTCCCAGCCAGGGTTGCCAATGGGGCGCCTGCGGCCCAGTGGCCCCATCGATGGCATCGTTCTGGTCCAGGCCATCCTCGCCGTTGCTGCATTCCAGGTGCGCCGACAGCAAGTCCGTCGCCGCATGGTAGCGGTACGTCGCAACCTCTCCATCGGTGTCCACGGTGAACAACTGATCGCCGTCGATGGCCGCAAAACGGCTGCCCACAGCTTGCGCCGCGCGATGCAGTTGCAGTTCGCCGTGTCCGGCAACCACGATCTTCGCCTTGCCGCTGCGCCCTATCCAGTCTCCCGCCATCTGCTGCATCTGGTCCTGGTTCAACCTGATCGGCGCCAGGGACGATAGGGGCACACGCGGCTGACGGGGCCCGAAACGCGCCGACAGCAATTGATCGAGCAGACGCTCGCCGATGCCGTACCCCGCAGACGTCGCGCGGTTGAACATCGCGGCAAATCCAGCGTTGGCCTGCCTGCAGTAGGTGAACACGCACCCGAATCCGAATCCTCCGCCGCGATGGTGCAGCAGCCGCACCGGTGTACTACCGTAGAGGCGTTCGCTGCGCATTACACCGAGCCCGTAGTCACCGCCCAGGCCGAAACCATGCATCTCGTCCCAGAAACGGGGCTCAAGCAACTGCTGCGCACCGGCTTGGCCGCCGCCGAGAAGGAAGCCAAGATACTTCGCCATGTCGGCGGCACTGGTCCAGACGCCTCCCGAAACCACCAGCGGTGTCACTGGCGGCACCTGCGCATAGCCCTCCTGGGTTCCCAGTGCCCGACCCTTGCTTGCCAGGTAGACCGACGCATCGGCCGTACTGTCGTGCATTCCCAGCGGCTCGAAGATCCGGCGTTGCAGCCATGCCGGATAGCCAATGCCCGCAACCTGCTCAAGGACATGACCGGCAAGGTCGAAGCCCAGGTTGGAGTAGCGATAGCGCGTACCCACCGGAAAGCGCAGCCATGTCTGCGAGATGCTGCGGACGTGCGCATCAAAGCCCGGCGACGCCGGTTCGTAGTTGTTGCCCAGGGGCGCCTCGTGCGTGAATCCCGCGCGATTGGCAAGCAGCAGGCGCAGGCTGATGCGCTCCTGTGGAGCATGCTCGAAGCGGCTGCGCACCGTGAACGACGGCAGATAGCGGGTAATGGGCGCGTCCAGATCAAGGATGCCGTCCTGCACGGCCAACAGCACCGCCACCGCCGCGAAATTCTTCGAGGTGGACTGGATGCTGAACATCGTGCTGGCGTCTACGGGTACGCTGCCCTGGCCTGATGCGTGACCGAAGCCTTCAGTCCAGCGCACCTGCCCGCCTTCGACCAGGCAGACGGCAGCGGCACCGATGCCGCTGCCTTTCATGGCGGAGCGGATCACGCCGCGTTCCGCGTCGATCAGGCTCCCGGTGGTGACGGTTGGCTGCGCCACCGTGGCAGCGCCGGTGGGCAGGAGCGTGGCCGCCGGAACGGCAGCGGCATTGGCCAGGAAGGTGCGACGACTGAGCGTACCAGGCATCAGATCACTCCACTTCAGGATGCCGCCATCTTCCCGCCAGCAGAAATGGCGGGGCATGTGTCATTCGGCACAGAGTGCGGTGATCGATGGAGCTGCGCCTTCGCTGGCTGAGCAGGCCTCAGCCCGGAGGGTCCGGCAAGCGGATTCCCTGCGCCGAAACAAAGGCGCGGGACTCGCTCCAATAGGCCTGTGACGGTTCCCGCAGCTCTGGTCGTGACCAGTAATCGTTGCCATGCAATGCGCTCATCACATGGCACCAGCCGTCACGCGGATCGTGAACCTGAAGTCGTCCGCGATGATGGCGCGGATGATACGCGTAGTGACCAAGCGCCTCCTGGCGCGCTTCGTCCGGCGAACGACCCGCCTGATGGACCAGCGTCCATGCACGCATGTGGCGCGCATGCGCGAGCGCGCCAAGGTACTCGTCCTCATCCAGCAGTGGCACCTGCTCACCGCGGGCCAGGCACAGTGCGTCCGATTCGGCTTCATAGTGCAGCGACGGCTGTGCAAGCTCCGGGCGCCGGTGCCAGTAGCCTTCACCCTCCACCTGCAGCATCGCCCAATGCCAGGGCTCGTCGTGGAAGATCAGCGCGTGTTCGTATTCGCGGCCGGGGCTCTGGTCGGGATAGCGCTTCCGTGCCTGTTCGAGCGCCTGCGCCTCGGGCACCTGGCCATAGTGGACCAGGCACCAGGCGAACAGGTGCCGACTGTCTTCGATTTCGGTGGTGAAGTCTTCCACCGGCGTATCGGTGTTGGGCATGGTCGATCCCTGTGTGCGGATCAGATGGTACCGACGCTGCAGGTCGCGCGGGGGGCGGGGGCAATGAGACCTGCGACCGGTCATGCGAGGTCGGTTGGTGGGCCCACCAGGATTCGAACCTGGAACCAAGGGATTATGAGTCCCCTGCTCTAACCGTTGAGCTATAGGCCCTGCGCAGCGCCACAGTGTAGTGGAGGCCACGCTCGATCGGCTACCCGGCAGCAGCAAGAGCCTCAGCAACACGCCCCAACCGTTTCTCCGCCACGTCCGCGAACCACATCTGCCGCCGCAGATGTGCCTGGAACAGCGCCACCGTCCGCCTGGCCTCTTCCAGTGCCTTCTGGTTGCCGCCGTCAAAGCCCTCGACCAGTTCCGCACCAGACAGCGTCAGCAACGCATACGTCGTGCGGCGGGCAAACCACAGCCGATCCTCACGCTCATCCTGCATCACCTCATCCCAATCAAGCAGCGACGAAAAATCAGTCTCCCGGGAATCAGACAGATCGTGCTCCACATCATTCATGGCGTTACTCCGGATGCATGGCAAATCAGTGCCGCAGGCCGCATGTGATGTACGTGACCTGCTGCGCGCTTGCATCAGCGCCGATGGAGACCGGCCTGCCTACGCGATGTGTTGAGCATCTGCACGGTCAGCGCGCGGCCACCGCAGGAAGTAATCAAATGGCGGACGCGACATCGTCAGGATCCGACCAGCATGGCTGGGAACGACCAAAGAAAAACCCCGCACCAGGCGGGGTTTTTCTCAACGCTTCAACAGCCGCTGGCTATCAATCGATATCCAGGAAGCTGCGCAGCTGCTCCGAGCGGCTCGGGTGACGCAGCTTGCGCAGGGCCTTCGCTTCAATCTGGCGGATGCGCTCGCGGGTCACGTCGAACTGCTTGCCGACCTCTTCCAGCGTGTGGTCGGTGTTCATGTCGATGCCGAAGCGCATGCGCAGCACCTTGGCTTCCCTCGGGGTGAGGCCGGCCAGCACGTCGCGCACGGTCTCAGACAGATTGATGTTGGTGGTGTTCTCGATCGGGGACTCCACGTTGGTGTCCTCGATGAAGTCGCCCAGATGGGAATCCTCGTCGTCGCCGATCGGGGTTTCCATCGAGATCGGCTCCTTGGCGATCTTCATCACCTTGCGGATCTTGTCTTCCGGCATGTCCATTTCCTTGGCCAGCTCCTCCGGCGTAGCCTCGCGGCCGTACTGCTGGAGCATCTGGCGGGAAATGCGGTTCAACTTGTTGATCGTCTCGATCATGTGCACCGGAATACGGATGGTGCGCGCCTGGTCGGCGATCGAGCGGGTGATCGCCTGGCGGATCCACCAGGTGGCGTAGGTCGAGAACTTGTAACCGCGGCGGTACTCGAACTTGTCCACGGCCTTCATCAGGCCGATGTTGCCTTCCTGGATCAGGTCGAGGAACTGCAGGCCACGGTTGGTGTACTTCTTGGCGATCGAGATCACCAGGCGCAGGTTGGCCTCGACCATTTCCTTCTTGGCCTTGCGCGCCTTGGCTTCACCGTAGGCCATGGCACGGCTGATTTCCTTCAGCTCTTCCAGGTCCAGCTGGGTCAGCGTCTCGATGTCGATCGTCGCCTGCTGTTCGGCGATGATCTGGTCCTTCACTTCGCGCAGCGCCGAAGACCACTTCTGCTTGCGCTTCAGTGCGTCCTCCACCCACTCCAGGTTGGTCTGGTTGCCTTCCCAGGAACGGATGAAATCCTTGCGCGGCATGCGGGCGGTGACGGTCGCCAGGTTCAGCACGCGTCGCTCATGGGCCTTGATCGACGCCATGGTGTCGCGCAACTGCTTGGTCAGCACGTCGGTCAGCGGCAGCGGCAGCTTCAGGGTGACGAACACCGCCGACATTTCTTCGCGCAGGCGCGGCAGGTTCTTCTTGTCGCCCTTGGTCGCGGCCTTCTTGAAGGCGTTGAAGGCATCGCTCAGCGCCTGCATGCGTGCAGCGACTTCCTCCGGGTCCGGACCGGTCGGTGCGGCTTCTTCCTCGCCACCGTCGACATCATCGTCCTCGTCCTCGTCGCCTTCGGCGTCCGCGTCGGCACTGTCATCGGCAGCGGCCGCCGGCGGCGCCGGTTCTTCGTCGACCAGGTCGTTGAAGCCGACGATCACTTCGGCCAGGCGCTTCTTGCCTTCCTTGTGGGCTTCGTAGTCGTTCAGCAGCGACTCGACCGAGACCGGGAACTGGCCCAGGGCGGCCTGGACCTGCGAAAGGCCTTCCTCGATGCGCTTGGCGATGGCGATTTCGCCTTCGCGGGTCAGCAGCTCGACGGTGCCCATTTCGCGCATGTACATGCGCACCGGGTCGGTGGTACGGCCACCTTCGGTGTCGAGCGCGCTCAGCGCGGCGGCAGCTTCCTCGGCCGCGGTGTCATCGACTTCGCGGTTGCCGGTGTTGCCGTCGTTGAGAAGCAGGGTTTCCACATCCGGCGCAACTTCATGGACATCGATGCCCATGCCGTTGATCATGCCGATGATGTCTTCGATCTGTTCCGGGTCGACCATGTCGTCCGGCAGATGGTCATTGACTTCGGCGTAGGTCAGGTAGCCCTGTTCCAGGCCCTTGCTGATCAGTTGCTTGATTTCGGATTGGGCAGGACGTTCGTTGGCCATGTAGTGCTCGCGCCACCGGCTAGGGAGAAATAGGGAACGTAGCATTATACCAGCCCGGGGCCCCGCCTGCCGGGCGGTGGTCCCGCAGGCTCAGGGCCGGAGAAGGAAGGTCACGGGACCGTCATTGACCAGGCTGACGACCATATGGGCACCAAATCGGCCCGTTTCCACCCCGGGTGCGTGATTTTCACGGCAGATCTCGACAAATCGATTGAACCCGCGTTCAGCCTCCTCCGGCGGTGCGGCCGTGGTGAAGCTGGGGCGCATGCCCGAACGGGTGTCGGCGGCCAGGGTGAACTGGCTGACCAGCAGCAGGCCGCCGCCGGTGTCGCGCAGCGAGCGGTTCATCTTCCCGGCCTCGTCGGCAAATACCCGGTAGCCCAGCAGGCGCTCGGCCATCCGTCGCAGCTGGGCCTCGGTATCGCCCGGTTCCATGCCGACCAGGGCCAGCAGGCCGGGGCCGATCTGCCCCACGGCGGCGTCGTCGACATGGACAGCGGCCTGGCTGACGCGTTGGATCAGGACAAGCATCGTGGGCTTCCAATGAACGGGGCCGGCCACGATAGCAGCGCCCTTGGCTAAACTGGCGCCGATGAATCCGCAACGCAAAGCCCGGCTGGTCTACCGCGCCACCACCCTGTTCGCCCGCCTGCCCTGGCCATTGCTGCGGGGGTTCGCGCGTGCGCTGGCGTGGGCGTGGATCAATCTCAATGCCCGTGAGAGTCGCGTCACCCGGCGCAATCTGGAACTGGCCTATCCCGAGCTGGATGGGGCGGCGCGCGACCGCCTGCACCGCGAACTGCTGCGCTCCACCGCCCTGCAGGCCATCGAGACCCTGCGGCTGTGGAGCCAGAGGCCGGCTGACAACCTGCGCCTGCACCTGAAGCAGCGCCACGGCGAAGCCCTGTACGACGCCGCCCTGGCCAGCGGCAAGGGCGTGATCGTGGCCGCACCCCACTTCGGCAACTGGGAGCTGCTGAACCAGTGGCTGGCCTCGCGCGGGCAGATCGCCATCGTCTACAAGCCACCGGAGGACGAGGCCAGCGATGCCTTCCTGCAGCTGGTGCGGGGCGGCCAGAACGTGCAGCAGGTGCGCGCCGAAGGCCCGGCCGTGCGCCAACTGTTCAAGGTACTCAAGGACGGCGGCGCCACCGGCATCCTGCCCGACCAGCAGCCCAAGGCCGGCGACGGTGTATTCGTACCGTTCTTCGGCGTGCAGGCACTGACCATGACCCTGGTCAACCGCCTGGCCGAGCGCACCGGCGCCACCGTGCTGTACGGCTGGTGCGAGCGCATCGGGCCGGACATGGAATTCGCCCTGCACATCGAGCCGACCGATCCCGCCGTGGCCGACCCCGACCCGCAGGTGGCGGCGACCGCGCTCAACGCCGGCATCGAGCGCATCGCCCGCCGCGATCCCGCGCAGTACCAGTGGACCTACAAGCGCTATACGCTGCGCCCCCCCGGCAGCGGCGAAGAAGACCCCTACGCCACCGAAGAGCATCCGCACTGACGGTCGCACCACGCAGGCCCGTCCGGCCCCTGCGACCGGCGGCCGCACCACGTTGAATACGACGCCGGCGCCCCCATAGAGACTGCGATGTCCGCCTCCCCCGGTCCTGCCATGCCTGCTGCTTCTTCCCTGTTCGGCGACCCTGCCGCGATCCGCTGCGAGCGCGCGGTGGCCGAACTGCGTGCCGGTCGCCCGGTACTGCTTCACGATGGCCAGGGCCAGCGCCTGGCGGTGATCGCGCTGGACAGCGCCACCGCCAGCAGCTTCGCGGCCTTCGCCACTGCCGCGCGTGAACGCCATTACCTGTTCCTGACCGCCACCCGTGCCCGCGTGCTCGGCGTGGAGGCCCCCGAGGGCGCGCGCCTGCCGCTGGCCGGCATTGCCTTCGATGCCCTGCCCTCGCTGGGCTACCTGCGCGAGCCGGGCCCGATGCCAGAGGGCTGGAGCGCCGGTGACGCCTTCGATGCCGGCGCAGTGGAACTGGCCCGCCTCGGCCTGTTGCTGCCGGCGATGGTGGCGGTGCGCCTGGACGCCGGTGACACCACCTTCGACGGCGCCGCCGACGTGGCCCTGTGCGACCTCGCCGAGGGCGCCGCGCATGCGGCCCACGATTACGAACTGGTGGCGCGCTCGCCAGTGCCGCTGCGCGACGTGGGCATGACCACCTTCGCGGTGTTCCGCGGCGGCGTGGCCCAGCGCGACCAGGTCGCGATCATCGTCGGCGAACCGGACCTGTCGGCGGTGGTACCGGTACGCGTGCACTCCTCGTGCCTGACCGGCGACCTGTTCGGCTCGCTCAAGTGCGACTGTGGCGACCAGCTGCGGCGCGGGTTGCGCAAGCTGAAGGAACTGGGCGGTGGCGTGCTGCTGTACCTGGACCAGGAAGGCCGCGGCACCGGCATTGCCGCCAAGATGCGCGCCTACGGCTACCAGCACGACGGCCTGGACACCATCGATGCCGATGCACAGCTGGGCTTCGGTGCCGACGAGCGCCGCTACGGCAGCGCGGTGGCGATGCTGCGCGGCCTGGGCATTTCGCGCGTGGCCCTGCTCAGCAACAACCCGACCAAGGCGCAGCGCCTGCGCAATGCCGGCATCGAAGTGCTGGACTGCATTCCGGTCACCGGCGAGATCACCGCCGAGAACGAGAACTACCTGCGCACCAAGGCCGACCGCGCCGGCCATCTGCTGGATGTGGACGCGCTGATCCAGGCTGCGCAGTAACGCAGCCGACCTGCTACCGTCGGCGCGGTGCGGCCACGGCCACCACCGCCCGCCCTGCCGCCTGACGGAGCCCGCGTGACTGAAGCCCCCCTGACCTCCCCACCCAGCGATGCCTGGCAGTCCCTGCCGCAACGCGCCGCCCGCCTCGCTGCGCTGGAAGGCGCTTTCGGTGGCCTGTTCGTGCCGGGCCTGCCACTGGCCGCGGCCGCCTGGTTCTTCGATCTTCCCGGCGACCTGTGGACCGCTGCCCTGGGGTTGCTGACCGGCATCGCCTTCGGTGCGTGGCTGGGCCGGCGGCGCATGACCCGCACCCGCTGGCGGTTGGATGCACAGGGCCTGGGCCTGCGCCGTGACCTGATGTGGCAACTGGAAACGCGCATCCCCATTTCGCGCGTGCAGCACCTGGATCTGCGTCGCGGCCCGCTGGAGCGCCGCGCCGGGCTGGCTACGCTGATCGTGCACACCGCCGGTACCCGCATGAGCGCGGTCACCGTCAGCGGCCTGGATGAAGCCGACGCCGAACGCCTGCGTGACACCCTGTCCCATCAGCTCGACCAGGACGCCGACGCCCTGTGAGCCTGCCACCGCCCCTGCCTGCATCGCTGCCCGCCAGTGGCGAGGACCATCGCCTGCACCCGTGGTCGTGGCTGTTCGTGCTGCTGATGCAGCTGCGCCACTACTTCCTGCCACTGGTCGCGCTGCTGGTGTTCGGCCAGCGCGGCGATCGCGATCCGATGTGGGCACAACTGGTCCCGCTGCTGGCGGTTGCGGCCCTGGTACTGGTATCGGTGCTGCAGTACCTGAGCTACCGCTACCGCATCGGCAAGGATGCGATCACCGTGCGAAGCGGCCTGTTCGCGCGCAACCGGCGCGAGATCCCGTTCGCCCGCATCCACAACGTGGAGGTCCGGCAGAATCCGCTGCACCGCCTGTTCGGCGTCGCCGAACTGCGGCTGGAATCGGCCGGCGGCGTGCGTCCGGAAGCCGAAATGCGGGTGCTGAAGCTGGACCAGGCGCTGGCACTGGAACGATTGGTGCGCCAGCGTGGGCAGGCAGCGGACGCTGCCGGCAGCATCGCCGCGCCCTCGATCACCGATACCGATATCGACGCCGGGCACGTGCTGCTGCGCCTGTCGAGCTGGGACGTGGTGCGCATGGGCCTGCTTTCAAACCGCGGCTGGGCACTGGCCGTGGCCGCCATCGGTGTCCTGTTCCAGACCGTGCCACGGTCGATCATGGACGATGCCCTGCAGCGCGGTGGCCGCGAGGCCTTCGGCTACGCCAGCCACCTGCACCCCGGCGTGGCGGGCGCGGTGCTGCTGCTGGCCGCCGCCCTGCTGCTGGGCTGGCTGGCGCTGCGCGTGTTGTCGGTGGTGCTGACCCTGCTGCGCTATCACGGCTTCATCCTCAGCGAGCAGGAACGCCGCCTGACCGTCTCGGCCGGTCTGCTCAGCCGAACCCGCAGCAGCGTGGCGCGTCGTCGCATCCAGGCGTGGACACTGCGCGAAGGCACCCTGCATCGCTGGTTCGGCCTGCGCCAGCTGGGCGTCGACAGCGCTGCCGGTGGCCCCTCACGCGAGGCGGAGCGCGCCCTGCGCGAACTGGCGCCGCTGGCAACCCGGGAGCGTTGCACGCAGCTGGTGCAGCACCTGGTGCCACACCTGCAATGGCCACCTCCGCAGTGGCACTCCATTCCGCAGCGCGGCCGATGGCGGTTGTGCCTCGGCGCACTGGTGCTGGTGCCGCTGCTGGCCGCCGCCGCGTACTGGCGCTGGGCATCGTGGGGGCTGCTCGTGCTGGCCTGGCTGCCGGTCGCACTGTGGGTCGCACACCGGCAGATGGCACGCATGGGCTGGTACCTGGACGACCACTACGTAGCGGTGCGGGGCGGCTGGTGGAAACGCTGGTGGCGCTGGGCCGAACTGGACAAAGTGCAGGGGCTGCGCCTGCAGCGCTCGCCGCTGGACAAGCTGCTCGGCACCAGCAGCCTGCAACTGGATACCGCGGGTGCGCACGGCGACGTGGCGCTGACCCTGCACTACCTGCCGCAGGCACAGGCCCAGCAGGTGATGGAGCGGCTGGCCGCGGCGCTGGCACGGCGCAGGCTGCGCTGGTGAGCCCTGCAGGTAGTGCCGGCCGCGGGCCGGCACTGCCGCGAGCGGGATCAGCGAGGCATCAACGTCGCGAGGGGCCCCAATACCCCAGGTCCTTGCGGATCTGCAGGTCGCGTACCCAGCTGCCGAACGGCTTGCGCCGCAGCGGGCCCATTTCACCGGCCAGGAAGTCCTCGGTCGCCGCGATCACCCGCTCGCTGGACCGGCCATCGCGATACGGATGGATGGCATCGGCGTAGCGCACGATCTCCGCCTGCAGCGTGGCATCCGGGTGCAGCGCGCGCTGCAGCATCGCCGGCAGCTGCACCGGGTCATCGAAGTCGATCATGTGCGGTTTCGGCACGCGGTTGCGGAAGGTCACCACCGGCTTGTGCTGGACGATGAACTCCGAAACGATCGACGAGGTGTCCGACAGCAGCACATCGGCGGCGCGTTGCGCGGCCATCACCTGCTCCGGCTCGATGAAACGGGCATTGGCACCGGCCAGCGCGCGATAGCGTTCAAACAGTTCCGGCGGGCACTTCGGATGCAGGGTCAGCAACCAGTAATGGTTGCCGGCGGCGATATCAGCGGCAATCTGCGCATGCAGGTGCGGGGCCGCACTGAGCCGCTCGGTGAAGGTGGAGCCGAACAGGATCACCGGGCGTCCAGCGGCCGGTGCACGCAGCGTGGCACTCTCTCCGCCGTCATCGCGGAACAGCGGGTCCAGCTTCGGCCAGCCGGTCTCGGCCACTGCGAAGTGGCCCTGCAGCGCCGCGATCTCGCGGAACGGTGCGGTGGTGGCCGGGCCCTGCGTGCAGTACAGGTCGAACATGCCACGCACCCGGAAGTGGCCGCGCGCACTGTCCCGCTTCTCCACGTTGAAGCCGTGGAACAGCTGCACCTTGGCCCCCGAAAGGAAGGTCGGCACCCAGTTGGCGGCGCTGAACACCGCCCGCGGGCGCATTGCCAGGGCCTGCTTGAGGCCGGCATTGGGCACCCCCGGCAGGCTGCTGCCGGCCGCGCCACCCTCGAACCAGGCCGCCACCTCCTGCCCGGAGGCGTGCAAGGCCTGCGCCAACGGGGCGAGAATAGGCAGCGCATAGCGCTCCGTCGCAAACAACAGGTACCCGGCCATCATGTCCTCCACGACCGCTCCCATCGAACGGCCTCGCATCTCGGCGTGCATTATCGCGTTCAACGAGGCCGGCTGCATCGGCGACTGCCTGGCCTCGCTGGCCTTCTGCGATGAGATCGTGGTGGTGGACTCGCATTCCACCGACGCCACGGTGGCCATCGCCGAGGCTGCCGGCGCCCGCGTGCTGCAGCGCCGGTTCGAGGGCTTCCGCAGCCAGAAGGCATTCTGCGTCGAGCAGGCCAGCCACGACTGGGTGCTGTGCCTGGATGCCGACGAGCGGATCAGCCCAGAGCTGCGCACGGCCATTGAACAGGCACGTGACGGTGGCTTCGCCGGCCACGCCGGCTACCGCTTCGCCCGCCTGTCGGAGTATTTCGGCAAGTTCCTGCGCCACGGCAACGCCTACCCGGACCGGGTAATGCGCCTGTTCGACCGCCGCCAGGGAGGCTGGCGCGGCAAGCGCGAGATCCACGAGGCGGCCAGCGTCGACGGCA
Source organism: Stenotrophomonas raiganjensis (SeqCode) (assembly GCF_030658505.1). Lineage (GTDB taxonomy): Bacteria > Pseudomonadota > Gammaproteobacteria > Xanthomonadales > Xanthomonadaceae > Stenotrophomonas. The sequence continues at coordinate 50,588 of NZ_JAUTXR010000118.1, forward strand.
GCGTGGGCACCCTGCGCGGTGACCTCATCCACTACCCCTACCGCTCGCTGCAGCAGCAGCTGGCCAAAACCGAGAAGTACGCTCGGATGATGGCCGAGCACGAGTTCGCGCGCGGCAAGCGGGCCACGCTGGGCAAACTGGTGCTGGCCCCGGCCTGGCGATTCTGGCGCGGCTTCGTGTTCCGGGGCGGATTCCGCGACGGCTGGCATGGCCTGGTCTATGCCTATGTGCGCGCCAACTATGTGCGGCAGAAAACCATCATGCTGTGGATGCTGGGCAACGGCCAGGCGGTGGCGGACCCGACGGCGCCTGCGGAACGGTCCTGAGCCGGCTGTGTCACACTGACCGCGCGGTGCCCGAAGATCCCCCATGAAAATCCTGTACACCAACTTCCACTACGGCGACGGTGGCGGCCACACCACGTACATCGTGTCCCTGGCGCGTGCGCTGCATGGCCGGCACACGCTGCACGTCGCGGCCCCCGCCGACAGCCGCCTGCTGCGCACCGTTGCCGAAGAGGGCATCGCGACCGTGCTGCCGATGGCCTTCGGCAGCGGCCTGCCGACCCTGCCGCAGCAGCTGGCCGAACAGCGCACGCTGCGGCGCCTGGTGCGTGAGGAGGGCATCGACCTGGTCCATGTCAACGGCGCGCGTGATCACCGCTTCGTGATGCAGGGCCTGCTCGGCATGCACCATCCGCCGATCATCCTCACCAAGCACAACAGCAAGCCGACCAACACCCTGGGCAACACCTTCCGTGCCCGCTTGGCCACCGACCGCGTGATCGCCGTGTCGGCCGATACCCGGCGCCTGCTGGAACAAGGTCCGTACAGGCGCTGCCCCATCGATGTGGTGCGCAACGGTGTCGACCTGGGGCACTACTCGCCGTTGCCGGCCGGCAGCGGGCTCGCACTGCGGCGGCAGTGGACGCAGGATCCACAGGCGCTGGTGCTGGTAAGCAATGCCGGCACCGACGATTACAAGGGCTGGATCGATCTGGCCCGGGCCATGTCGCGGCTGCCGGCGGACGTACGTCCGCACGTGCACATGGCCGTGGCCGGCCACCCGCCCAGCGAGCAGCAGCTCGAACAGGTGCAGGCGCTGGGAGAGGTCGCCACACGGGTTCACTTCACCGGCCTGCTGGAAGATACCCGCGTGCTGATCGCCGCCGGCGACGCCGGCTTCGTGTTGTCCCACGACGTCGAGACGATCTCCTTCGCGTGCCGGGAAATGATGGCCAGCGGCAAGCCGATGCTGGTCAGTGACTATGCCGGCCTGCCGGAGAACATCGAACAGGGCGTCGACGGCTGGGTGGTCGCCACCCGTGACATCGACGCCATTGCCCGGCAGGTAGCGGCGCTGTACGCACAGCGCGATGTGTTGCCGGAATACGGCCGCGCGGCACGGCTGCATGCCGAGCGCGAGTTCGGCCTGCAGACGTTCGCCGAAGCCACTCTGGCCAGCTACCAGGCAGCACTGGCCGGGCGCTGAGCTCCGCTTTCCGCGCGTTCAGTCGACAAAGTCGGGCCCCTGCAGGCGGCGCTCGCGCTCACGTTCCGCCGCCGACGGCTGGCAGCTGCCGACGACCGCATCGGCGGGCACCAGCCACCAGCGGCGACGATTGGAAATGCCCGCCATCCCGGCCCGCGCACGATCAATGCAGGCCAGCATCGCATCCTCGTTCACCAGCAGCCAGCGCCGCTGCGGCACCAGGCGCTGCCAGCGCACAGCGGCCTGCAGCTGCTCATGCCAGCGGTCCTCGAAACCGAAGGTGGCCGCCGGGCGATCAGCCATCAGCAGGTTCTGCTCTTTCCACGCCACCAGCCCCAGCTCGGCGTCCGGTCCGATGCGCTCGCTGACTTCACGCATCAGGCCACGGGCCGAACTCGAATCATTCAGCAACGGATATCCGACCAGGCCGTACAGCACCCAGACCACGCTCAGGGCCGAGGCCAGTGCAAGATGGCTGCGACGCCGCCCAGCCACCCACAGGGCCAGCGCCCCCCAGAGCCCCATTGCCAGGATCGCCCAGGCCAACGCGTCGGTCGCACCCGGCGGCAACCCACGGCCATGGGTGAGGTTCACCTCGAAGTGCGGATCGCCCAGCAGCGCAAGCACCCCGACCAGGCTCAGCCCCCCTGCCAGCACAGCGGCGAATCCCCACAGAACCCCCTGCACATCCCTGCGCTTCAGCAGACCGGGCAGCAGGGGCGCCAGCGCCAGGCAGAACATCGGCAACGCTGGCAGGATGTAGACATCGCGCTTGCCCTGCGGAATCGAGAAGAACAGCACGACCAGCCCCCACCAGGCCAGCGGCAGCAGATAGCGGGGATCACGACGGCGCAGGCGCCGGCGCCATGCCGGAATCGCCCACGGCAGCGCCAGGAACGCCGGGATCCACATCGACGGCATCACACCGAAGAAGTACCACCACGGCTGATGATGATCCCAGGAGTGCGTGTAGCGACGCGCCGTCTGCCGGAACAGGATGTCGTTGATATAGGCACGGTACTCTTCCGACCCGGTGCCCAGTCCGGCCAGCAGCATCGGGGCCAGCCACAACGACACCGCCAGCAGGAACGCCAACGGCGCAAGCCAGAACCGGGCATCGCGCACATGCAGGCAAACACGGGGCCACTGCAGGGCCGCAGCGATGGCGGCCGGCACGATCATCAGCAGCGCCAGCATGCCCACGCCCTTGGTGATCACTCCGATGCCCGCGAAGAACCAACCCAGCCACCACCAGCGCCAGGCAGGGCCCAGCAACAGGTGGCGCAGCAGGCCATAGTTGGCCAGGGTGATGAACAGCACCAGCAGCGGGTCGATCTGCGCCTTCTTCGCCTGGAAGGTGAACTGCAGCGCGAACAGCAGCGTCCATCCCGCGTACAGCCCCACCTGCCGCGTCCACAACCGGCGACCGAGATCGACCACGCACCACAGCGTGCCCAATGCCGCCAGCAGCGATGGCAGCAGGAAGGCTACGCGCCAGTGGCCGATCACGCCGTACAGCGTGGCCTGCCACCACATCAGCATGGGCGGCTTGTCCGAATACAGCTCGGTGCCACGGTGCGGGAACAACCAGTACCCGCTGTCGACCATCTGCTTGGCCACCAGCGCGAAGCGTGGCTCGTCCGAAGGCCACGGATCGCGGAGACCGAGACCGGCCCCCAGCACCAGCAGGGCCATCACCACGAACAACCACGTCTGGCGCGACGCGTGGGTTTTCAGCATGGGACTCGAAACGGCAGCGGGGGTCAGGCTGCTTTTATCAGACGGGCGTAGAAGAAACCGTCAGCATCGTTGTCACCCGGCAGTCGCTGGCGTGCCACACCCTCGCAGTCCACGCCGAATGCGTCGCCCAGCGGCTGCGCCACGGCGTCCGGATGCCACTTCAGGAACGCCCGCACCTGATCGATGTTCTCGGCACGCAGGATCGAACAGGTGGCATACAGCAGCACGCCGCCCGGGCGCAGCATCGACCAGCAGGCTTCGAGCAGGCGCGCCTGCACACCGACCAGTGCATCGATGTCTTCTGCGCGACGGTGGAACATCACATCCGGTTGGCGACGGATCACCCCGGTAGCCGAACACGGTGCGTCCAGCAGGATCGCGTCGAACGGCACACCGTCCCACCACGAACCCGGATCGCTGGCATCAGCGGCCAGCGTCTGTGCCTGCCCCCCCACGCCGGTACGGGCGTAGGTGTCGCGTGCCCGGGCCAGCCGGCGCGCGTCGATATCCAGCGCCAGCAGGCGCAGGCTGGGGTCGCGCTCCAGCAGATGGGCCGACTTGCCACCGGGTGCCGCGCAGGCATCCAGCACGCGTGCGCCGGGCACCGGCGCCAACGCGTCGGCGGCGCACTGTGCAGACAGGTCCTGCACCGACAACGCCCCCTCGGCGAAGCCGGGCAGCTGGTTCACGGCGATCGGCGCCGCCAGGCGCAACGCGTCAGCGCACAACGCGCTGGGTTCGGCGGCAATGCCGGCCTCGGCCAGCGCCGCCAGCGCCTTGTCGCGGCCACCGTGCTGGCGGTTGGCGCGCAGCCACAGCGGTGCCGGCTGCAGGCTGGCGTTGAAGATCGCCTCGGCCTGGGCGGGCCAGTCGTGCTCGATGGCGTCGGCCAGCCATTCGGGGAAGGCCTCGCGCGCGGGCTGCTCCGGGAAACCTTGGCGCTGCGCACGACGCAGGATCGCGTTGACCAGGCCGGCCTGGCGCTCGCGGCCCAGCGCGCGCGCGGCATCGACCGTGGCCGACAGCGCCGCGTGCGCCGGCAGCGCCAGCACATCCAGCTGGGCGAAGCCGACCATCAGCAGCGTGCGCAGGTCGGCGTCACGCGCCGACAGCGGCTTCTGCATCCACGACTGCAGCGCAGCGTCATAGGTGCTGCGACGACGCAGCACCGCGAAACACAGTGCCTCCAGCAGCGCACGGTCGCGGCTGTCGGCCAGCTTGGGCAGCGCCCAGGCCAGTTCGGCCTTCAGCGAACGGCCACGGGTGAACACCTGAGCCAGCACGCGTGCAGCCAGCATGCGCGTCGCTGCGCCCGGCGCCGCCTTTGCAACGGAGACATCATTCTGCTTCGACACCGCTTACGCTCCTGCGCGCAGATCGCGGCGGGCATTGAGGTAGTCGGCGGCGGTGATCGCCTTGCCGCCTTCACGCTGCAGCGTACGCAGGCGCAGCGCGCCCTGCCCGCAGGCGATGTCGATGCCATCGCGGCCGGCGGCCAGTACGGTGCCCGGCGCTTGGCCATGGTCCGCCTCCAGCGCCACCGCGCCGTGGATGCGCACGCGTTCACCGGCCAGCATCGCCTCGGCGATCGGCCACGGATTGAACGCGCGCACGGTGCGCGCCAGCGCGCCCGCGTCCTGCGCCCAGTCCAGCTTCGCTTCGGCCTTGTCCAGCTTGTGTGCGTAGGTCACGCCCTGCTCCGGCTGCGGCCGTGCGATCGGCTTGATGCCGGCGCGCAGCAGGCCCAGGCCATCGGAGAGTACCTGCGCGCCCAGCTCGGCCAGCTTGTCGTGCAGCTGGCCACCGGTATCGGTGGCAGCGATCGGCAGCTCCTGGTGCAGCAGCACCGGGCCGGTGTCGAGGCCGGCCTCCATCTGCATCAGGCAGACTCCGGTCTTCGCATCGCCGGCCTGGATCGCACGCTGGATCGGCGCGGCACCGCGCCAGCGCGGCAGCAGCGAGGCATGCACGTTCCAGCAGCCGTGGGTCGGAATGGCCAGCACCGCCTTGGGCAGGATCAGGCCATAGGCCACCACTACCATCAGGTCCGGCTGCAGGTCGCGCAGCTGCTGCTGCGCAGCGTCGTCCTTCAGCGACTCCGGCTGGTAGACCGGAATGCCACGGGCCACGGCTTCGAGCTTGACCGGCGACGGTGCCAGGCCGCGACCACGGCCGGCCGGGCGGTCAGGCTGGGTGTAAACGGCCACCACCTCGTGATGGCGCGCCGCTGCGCGCAGCGATGACACCGCGAACTCCGGCGTACCGGCAAAGACAATCCTCATGGCTACCCCACTTGCAGGATGGATTCGTGCAGGAAAGAAAACGGCGCCGTCGGCCGGCGCCGTACAGCCCGCGCGCCGCGCGGGCACGGGCCACCCCGAGGGCGGCCCGGATGGGCGATCACGCCACGTGCTTGCGCTGCTTGGCCAGCTTCTTGCGCACCATCTCGCGCTTGAGCGGCGACAGATAGTCGATGAACAGCTTGCCGTCCAGGTGGTCCATCTCGTGCTGGATGCAGGTGGCCAGCACTTCGCCGGCCTCCAGCTGCTGTTCCTGGCCGTTGCGGTCCAGGTACTTCACGGTGATGGTGTCGGCACGGGTCACGTCGGCGAAGATGCCCGGGACCGACAGGCAGCCTTCCTGGTACACCCGGCCCCCGTCCTTGGCGACGATTTCCGGGTTGATGAACACATGCGGTTCATTCTTTTCTTCACTGACGTCGATGACCATGAAGCGCTTGTGCACGTCCACCTGGGTGGCGGCCAGGCCGATGCCCGGGGCGTCGTACATGGTCTGGAACATGTTGTCGATCAGTTCCTGGAAGGCCGGCGTGGTGACTTCGGCAGCTTCGATCAACGCGGCCTTGGTGCGCAGGCGCGGATCGGGGAACTCGAGAATGGGGAGAAGGGCCATGGCTGTTTCCGGATAGGGGGCCGGCACGCCGGCATACGTCGCAGATTCTAGCTCCAACGCTTGCCTTGCGCCCCGGTTTCTGGACTATAGTGCGCGGACCTGTTGGGGAATCAGGGCTTCACACCTATGTTGCTTCGTTTTCGTACGGTCGTCGCCGCGGCGATGCTGACCGTGGCTGCCTATGCTACCGCCGTGGAAGTGAATGGCGGGCACCCGGACACCTATGTGGTCCGAAAAGGGGATACGTTGTGGGACATCGCCGCACGTTTCCTGCAGAAGCCGTGGCTGTGGCCGGAGATCTGGCAGGCCAATCCGCAGATCGCCAACCCACACCTCATCTATCCCGGTGACGTGCTCAGCCTGGCCTATCTGGACCGGGTGACCGTGGCGGCCCAGCCTGGCCCGCGCCAGGAAGCCCCGATCGACGCCATTCCGCTGGCCCAGGTCGAGCCGTTCCTGAAGCAGCTGAGCGTTGTCGACAGCATCAAGCAGCTGCCCTACGTGGTCGGCCTGGAGGACAGCCGCCTGCGTGCGTCCGGCGGCGATACCGTCTACGTGCGCCTGGCCGAGGCCCAGGTCGGCCAGCGCTGGGCCGTGGTCCGGCCGACCGTGCGCTATGCCCAACCCAAGCCGACCGAGGACCTGACCGCCAATGGCGACGTCACCCCGGGCAGCGGCAACCTGTGGAAGGCCTACAACGCGCCCAACGCGCGCCGTGGCGTGCTCGGCTACGAGCTGGCCCAGGTCGCCACCGGCACCATCACCCGGATCGCCGGCGGCAAGGTCGAGGCATCCACGCTGGTGCTGGACAAGAACGTCGGCGGCCGCGAAGTGCGCGCCGGCGACCGCCTGGTGCCGGTAGAGGCCAGGCCCTACGACCTGCAGTTCGTACCCCATGTGCCCGCCGCGGGTGTCGAGGGCGTGGACGTGCGCGTGCTGGCGGTCACCGACATGTTCACCGCCGGTGGCCCGCGCGACGTGATCGCAATCTCGGCCGGCCGTGCCCAGGGCGTGGACAACGGCACCGTGTTCTCGTTGTGGCGACCGGGCCGCCATGTGGCGCACCGCATGAAGTACCCGACCTCCTCGCGCATGGACGACGCGCTCGGCACCGGGGCTGGCCGGGTCTCGCTGCCGGACGAGTATGCCGCGCACGCGATGGTGTTCCGCACCTTCGACAACGTCAGCTACGCGCTGGTGATGCAGGGCGTGAAGCCGGTACGCGTGGGCTACAACGCCCTGCATCCGGACGCGAAGTAGAGTCGACGGGCAGTCGACTCTGCAGCGGCCGGCTCCGGGAAAACCTGACAATCACATGCGAAGGCGCCCTAGGGCGCCTTTGTTGCATGTGATTGATAGTGGGGAATGACCAAGCAAGCTGATGAGGCGCTGCTGCGCCTGGTGATGGCAGGCGGTGCGCTGGCGCCGCGACGGGCGCTGCTGCAGAGCGCCGGTAGTGCACAGGCTGCCATCGCCCAGGGCGTAGCAAACTGGCGCGCGCAGGGATGCACGCCGGAGCAGTGCGCTGCACTGGAGCGCACTGATGCCCGCACATCGGCGGCCGCATGGCGCTGGCTGGAAGACGACAACCACCATCTGCTGGCCTTCACCGACCCCGCTTTCCCCCCACCCCTGCTGGAAGTGCCCAACCCACCGCTGGCGCTGTTCGTCGCCGGTGATCCAAGCCAGGCCTGGCGCCCGTCGGTGGCGCTGGTCGGCAGCCGCTCACCGACGCCAGGTGGGCGGGCACTGGCCGCCCGCTTTGCCAGCTGTTTCGTCGAAGCCGGGCTGGCCGTGACCAGTGGGCTGGCCGCAGGCATCGACGCAGCGGCCCACCTGGCTGCGCTGGAGGCCGGCGGAAGCACGGTGGCGGTGATCGGCACCGGCCCGGACCGCGCCTATCCGGACAGCCATGCCCGCCTGCAGGCCCGGATCGCCGCCGACGGCGCGGTGCTCAGCGAGTACCTGCCCGGCACTGCGGCCCGCCCCGGCCACTTCCCTGCCCGCAACCGGCTGGTTGCGGGGCTGGCCCTGGCCACGGTGGTGGTCGAGGCGGCCCAGCGCTCGGGCGCGTTGATCACGGCACGCCTGGCGGCCGAAGCCGGTCGTGAGGTCTGTGCCCTGCCCGGCTCCGTGCTCAACCCACGCGCCGCGGGCTGTCATCGGCTGATCCGTGAAGGCGCCGCGCTGGTCGAGCGTCCCGAGGAGGTGCTGGAACTACTGGCCCCGGCCCTTCGCCAGCAGCTGCCGGGCTTGCAATCACGGCTGGCCACCCCCACTGAACAGGCACCGCCGGCGCTCCTGCCGGCGTGTTGGGCCAACGACCCTGACTACCAGTGCTTGTGGCAGGCCCTGGACCACAACCCAAGCGGTATGGATTCACTGATCACGCGCTGCGGATTGACGGCGCCCCAGGTGTCCTCCATGCTGCTGGCCATGGAACTGGCGGGAATCGTGGTGTGCGTACACGGCCGCTACTGTCGAACTCCCTAGTTTCTTCACCTCCACAGCGTCGCGCGACGCAGGCCGAGGGGCAATGAAAGAGAGCATCCTGGACGTACTGCTGTACCTGTTTGAACACTATTTCAGCGAAGACGCGGACCTGATCCGTGACCGCGATTCGCTCCAGAACGGCCTGATCCAGGCCGGTTTCAGCCCAACCGAGATCAACAAGGCATTCGACTGGCTCGATGCCCTGGCCGCGCAGCGGCCGAGCGTGGCCCAGGCAAGGGTCGATGGCCCCGTGCGCGTCTACCACGGCCCCGAGCTGGACAAGCTGGACGTGGAATGCCGCGGCTTCCTGCTGTACCTGGAACAGCACGGCATCCTCGATGCCGACCAGCGCGAGCTGGTGCTGGACCGGGCGATGGCCCTGGACCAGGACGAACTGGACCTGGACGACCTGAAGTGGGTCGTGCTGATGGTGCTGTTCAACCAGCCCGGCTCCGAAGCGGCCTATGCCTGGATGGAGACGCAGATGTTCATGGACGAGCCAGAACCCCTGCACTGACCGTACACTTGGGGGCATAGCGCATTCAGGAGCGTCCCCGTGAGCGAGTGGTTCCATGCAGAAGGCAACCGGCAGCAGGGTCCGCTGCCGGCGGAACAGTTGGTCGAGTTGTTCCGCAACAACCAGATCTCCCTGGACACCCTGGTCTGGCGCGACGGCCTGCCGCAATGGCAGCCGTTGCGCACCGTCGTCGACGAACTCGGCCTGATCGTACCCGCGCTCGACGCTCCCGCAGCGCCAGCCGAACAGGCACCCGAACCGGAACCGCTGGCCCCGCCTCCGCCGCAGCCGCCGGTGCTGCCGCCGTCCACGCCCTATGCCACCACTCCGTCGGCCGGCGTGCTGCCCCCACCGAAGAAGAAACTGTCGGGCTGCGCCCTCACCGCGATCATCGCGGGTGGCTTGCTGCTGGTGCTGGTGCCGATCCTGGCCATCCTGGCCGCCATTGCGCTGCCGGCCTACAAGGACTACACCGTGCGCGCCCAGGTCTCCACCGCGGTGAATGCCCTGCAGCCGCTGAAGGAACAGGTGCAGCATTTCGCCGATGACGAAGGCCGCTGCCCGGGCGCCAACGATGCTGGCTTCCCCGCCCCGGGCGACTTCACCCAGGCTGGCCTGTCGGCGGTGAACATCGGCCGCTTCAACAACGGCCACTGCGGCATCGAGGCCACCCTGGCCGCACCCGGCAAGAAGCTGGATGGCGACCTGCTGTGGCTGGAATACGACCGCGACAGCGGCCGCTGGGAATGCAGCGGCGAAAGCGACGACAAGTACCTGCCGCCGTCGTGCCGCGGCTGAACCGCGCACACACCGGCACCTCCAAGGAAGACCCAACAGGGAACATGCAATGACTGAGTGGTATTACGCCGAAGGACAACAACGCCAGGGCCCGCTGCCGGTCCAGGAGATCCGCCAGCGCTTCCAGCGCGGCCAACTGAACCTGGACACCCTGGTCTGGCGCGAAGGCATGGCGCAGTGGGCTGCGCTGCGCCAGGTGGTCGACGAACTCGGACTGCAGACACTGGCTGACGCCAGCACGGCCACCGCCAGCGGCGGCTTCGACCTGCGTGGCGACTATGCCGCCATCGACAACGGCACCGCCCCCCTGCCGGGCACCGGCGCCCTCAGCAGCTCGCCCTACAGCGCCCCGGCGGCGCTCGGCGGCGGCGGCCATGCCCAGCCGGTGATGGGGGGCGAGGTGGTCTACGCCGGCTTCTGGAAGCGCGTAGCGGCCTACATGATCGACTACTTCGTGCTGGTCATCCCGGGCAGCATCATCGGCGCCATCCTCGGCGTGGTGCTCGGCGCCAGCATGGGCGCGGTGGGCAGCGGCGAATCGGCCATCGAAGTGGTCGCCCAGCTGTCCAGCGCACTGATCAACTTCGCCATCGGCATGGCGTACTACACCTGGTTCCATGCCTCGAAGGGTGGCGCCACGCTGGGCAAGATGGCGGTCGGCATCAAGGTCGTGCGCAGCAATGGCGAACGCCTGACCAAGGGCCGCGCATTTGGTCGCTACTGGGCCATGCTGCTGAGCAGCTTCACCCTCGGCATCGGCTTCCTGATGGCGGCCTTCACCGAGCGCAAGCAGGGCCTGCACGACATGATCTGCGACACCCTGGTGGTCGACCGCTGGGCCTACACCGACCAGCCGCAGCTGCAGCGCCGCGAGCTGGGAACGGTCACCGTGCTGGTGCTGGTGCTGACCGGCCTGCTGTCGCTGGTGGGCCTGGCGCTGCTGGTGTTCGCGGTCGGCTTCATCGCCAAGATGGCCTCCTGAACGGCCATCCTCACGCCTGGCTGCTTGACAGGGGCTGGCCGGGCGTGATTCCTCTAGCAAGGTGAAACCTGAACGCCCGGCACATTACCGGGCGTTCAGTTTATGGATTTGCCCGTGGCCGCTTCACTAATGCGGCCGTTTGCTCCACCCTAGCGGCCCCTTCCCCACGGTTCGCCCCACAGACCCTGCTGCCATGCCCAAGCACCTGCTCATCGTCGAATCGCCGGCCAAGGCCAAGACGATCAACAAATACCTCGGCAAGGACTACACTGTCCTGGCCTCGTATGGGCATGTGCGTGACCTGATTCCGAAGGAAGGCGCAGTCGACCCGGACAACGGGTTCGCCATGCACTACGACGTGATCGACAAGAACGAAAAGCACGTCGATGCGATCGCCAAGGCCGCCAAGGGCGCCGACGACATCCTGCTGGCGACCGACCCGGACCGCGAGGGTGAGGCGATCAGCTGGCATATCGCCGAGATCCTGAAGGAACGCGGGCTGGTCAAGGACAAGCCGATGCAGCGCGTGGTGTTCACCGAGATCACCCCGCGCGCCATCAAGGAAGCGATCAGCCAGCCGCGAGCGATCGCCAGCGACCTGGTCGATGCCCAGCAGGCACGCCGCGCGCTGGACTACCTGGTCGGTTTCAACCTGTCACCGGTGCTGTGGCGCAAGGTCCAGCGCGGCCTGTCCGCTGGCCGCGTGCAGAGCCCGGCGCTGCGCATGATCGTCGAGCGCGAGGAAGAGATCGAAGCCTTCATCGCCCGCGAGTACTGGTCGATCGCCGCCGAGTGCGCGCACCCCAGCCAACACTTCAACGCCAAGCTGATCAAGCTGGACGGGCAGAAGTTCGAGCAGTTCACCGTCACCGACGGCGACACCGCCGAGGCCGCCCGCCTGCGCATCCAGCAGGCCGCGCAGGGCTCGCTGCACGTCACCGACGTGGCCAGCAAGGAGCGCAAGCGCCGCCCGGCACCGCCGTTCACCACCTCCACCCTGCAGCAGGAGGCCTCGCGCAAGCTCGGCTTCACCACCCGCAAGACCATGCAGGTGGCGCAGAAGCTGTATGAAGGCGTGGCGATCGGCGACGAAGGCACCGTCGGCCTGATCTCGTACATGCGTACCGACTCGGTGAACCTGTCGCAGGACGCGCTGGCCGAGATCCGCGACGTGATCGCCCGCGACTACGGCATCGCGTCGCTGCCGGACCAGCCGAACACTTACCAGACCAAGTCGAAGAACGCCCAGGAAGCGCACGAAGCCGTGCGCCCGACCTCGGCCCTGCGTACGCCGGCCCAAGTCGCACGCTTCCTCACCGACGACGAGCGCCGCCTGTACGAGCTGATCTGGAAGCGCGCGGTGGCCTGCCAGATGATTCCTGCCACGCTCAACACCGTCAGCGTCGACCTGTCGGCCGGCAGCGAGCACGTGTTCCGCGCCAGCGGCACCACCGTGGTGGTGCCCGGCTTCCTGGCCGTCTACGAGGAAGGCAAGGACAACAAGAGCGCCGAGGACGAGGACGAAGGCCGCAAGCTGCCGGCGATGAAGCCCGGCGACCGCGTGCCGCTGGAACGCATCCTGGCCGAACAGCATTTCACCCAGCCACCGCCGCGCTACACCGAAGCGGCGCTGGTGAAGGCGCTGGAAGAGTACGGCATCGGCCGTCCCTCGACCTACGCTTCGATCATCCAGACCCTGCTGTTCCGCAAGTATGTGGAAATGGAAGGCCGCAGCTTCCGTCCGTCCGACGTCGGCCGTGCGGTATCCAAGTTCCTGTCCAGCCATTTCACCCAGTACGTGGACTACGACTTCACCGCCAAGCTTGAGGACGAGCTCGATGCCGTCTCGCGCGGCGAGGAAGAGTGGATCCCGCTGATGTCGCGCTTCTGGGAACCGTTCAAGGAACTGGTCGAGGACAAGAAGGAATCGGTTGATCGCGCCGAGGCCAGTGGTGCGCGCGAGCTCGGCACCGACCCCAAGACCGGCAAGCCGGTCAGCGTGCGCCTGGGCCGTTTCGGACCCTATGCCGCCATCGGCAGCACCGCCGAGGACGCCGAGGAGAAGCCGAAGTTCGCCTCGCTGCGCCCCGGCCAGTCGATGCACACCATCACCCTGGAAGACGCGCTGGAACTGTTCCTGATGCCGCGTGCGCTGGGTGAGGACAAGGGCGAGCCGGTCAGTGTCGGCATCGGCCGATTCGGCCCGTTCGCCAAGCGCGGCAGCACCTATGCCTCGCTGAAGAAGGAAGACGACCCGTACACCATCGACCTGGCCCGCGCGGTGTTCCTGATCGAAGAGAAGGAAGAGATCGCGCGCAACCGGATCATCAAGGAGTTCGAGGGCAGCGACATCCAGGTGCTGAACGGCCGCTTCGGCCCGTACATCAGCGATGGAAAGATGAACGGCAAGATCCCCAAGGATCGCGAGCCGGCCTCGCTGACCCTGGCCGAAGTGCAGCAGTTGATGGAAGAAACCGGCAAGCCGGTGCGCAAGGGCTTCGGTGCCAAGAAGGCTGCGGCGAAGAAGGCGCCGGCCAAGAAGGCGGCAGTGAAGAAGGAAGCCGCGCCGAAGAAGGCTGCAGCAAAAAAAGCACCGGCCAAGAAGGCGGTGAAGAAGGCTGCCGCGAAGAAGGCACCGGCGAAGAAGGCTGTAAAGAAGGCCGCCAAGAAGTAGCTCCACGCCATGCGTGGATGAGGGTCAGGGTGTGCGGACCAACGGTCCGCACCTACCGTCCGCACCCACCACCCCATCTGCACGCGGCAGGGGGATAATGGAGGCCCACGCCGGGCCGGTCGCCACCATGAAAGAACTCACCCTGGACTCTGCAGTCACCGCGCTCCGTGCGGGCGGCGTGATCGCCTACCCGACCGAAGCGGTCTGGGGCCTGGGCTGTGATCCCTCGCATGAAGCGGCCGTGCACATGGTGCTGCGGCTGAAGCAGCGCCCAATCGAGAAGGGCATGATCCTGGTGGCCGCCGAGCTGCCCCAGCTGGAAGGCTGGGTGCGCATGCAGGCGCTGCCCGATGCGCGCCAACGCGCGGTGCTGGCCAGCTGGCCGGGCGCCAACACCTGGATCCTGCCGGCCGGCCCCCGCGCGCAGCCCTGGGTCACCGGCGAGCACAGCGGCATCGCGGTGCGCATCAGCGCCCACCCGCTGGTGGCCGAACTCTGCCGTGCCTGGGGCGGTCCGCTGGTCTCCACCAGTGCCAACCTGGCCGGTGAACCGCCGGCCCGGAGCCGCGAGGAACTCGACCCACGCCTGCTGCGCCTGCTCGATGGCATCCTCGACGGCCAGACCGGTGGCCTGGCCCAGCCCACCCCGATCCGCGACGCACTCAGCGGCAACGTGCTGCGTTCCTGAGCCGGCGATTGCGCTGCCGCGGACAATCACGCACCCTGCCGCCATGAACCTGCTGCGCACCTCGCTGGGCCTGTGCCTGTTGCTGCCGTGGACGGCACCCGCCGCCGAGGCCGAGGACGTGCGTGTCTACCGCTGCGTCGCCAGCAATGGTGCCGTCGCCCTGCAGGACAAGCCCTGCAACAGTGGCCGCCAGGAAGTGCGGGACCTGCAGCGACCGCGCGATCCAGCCCCCCGGGTGGTACGCAGCGACGCCACGCCTCCCCCGCCCAGCGAAACGCCGGTCATCCGCGAACGCGAGATCCGCCACGTCTACATCCAGCCGCCGCAGCCGTTGTACGAGTGCGTCAGCGACGACGGTCGTCGCTACACCAGCGACAACAACGAGGGCAATCCGCGCTGGGTGCCGTTGTGGACCAGCGTCTGGCTCCCGCACGGGCACCACGGCCCGGTCCATCCCGGCCCACGCCCGGCCTTCGGCACGCCGGTCGGCACCCCCATCGGTGAAGGAACCGGCTACCGGCCGCCCGCAGTGGGTGTCGGTGTGCAGGTTCCGGCCGGCAGCGTGCTGGTCCGCGACAGCTGCCATGCGCTGCCGCCACAGGAAGTCTGCGCCCGCCTGCGTGACCGCCGCTGGGAACTGGACCGCCGTTACAACAGCGCGCTGCAGAGCGAACGCACCGCCATCAGCAACGAACAGCGTGGCATCGACGCCCGCCTGTCGCGGGACTGCGAACGCTGAGCGCAGTGCCTGCCGTGGCATGTACGCTGTGCACATGAAGAACCTGATCTGGCTGGCCCTGGGCCTGTTCACCGGCAACGCAGTGGCCGACGACGGGGTGATCTACCGCTGCACCTCCAGCAACAGCGATGTGCCCACCCTGCAGCGTACGCCCTGCCCTGCTGGCAACAAGCAGCAGGTGGTGCGGATTCCGGCGGCCGCCAGTGCGCCACCTGCGCCGGCCACACCGGACCCGGCGCCTTCGCCATCCGAACCTGCGACGACAAGTACACCGCCTGCTTCCGCGCCCAGCCCCCGTCGCCCCGGCGAAGGACGCACGATCATGGAAGCCGGCATGGTCGAACGCGAAGGCGGCGATCTGATACTCGACAGTGCATCGCTGCCACGCCAGGCCGATGCCATGCCGGACAGCAATGCGCCGCCGCTGCCGCCGATCTTCCAGTGCACCGACAGCCAGGGCGGTGGCTATCTGCACGAGTACGAAGCCGCCCCCGGGCGCTGCGAACTGATGACCGTGCAGGGCCTGGGCGGCGCCACGCCGGTCAATGCCGCCGGCTGCGAAGTGGTACGCGACCGCTGCGAGGAACTGCCTGAAGCACAGCGCTGCGGCAGCTGGCAGCAGCGCTTCCGCGATGCACGCGGCCGAGAGCGCTTCGCATCGCCGGAAAACCGCGACAACGCCCGTGGCGAACGCGAACGGCTGCAGGGCGTGCTGGAGGCCAGCAGCTGCCCTGTGCCGGAGTGACAGCGGCGGCATAGCCGCATCTGCCCATGGGGTGGATCTGTTGTAGAGCCGAGCCATGCTCGGCTGCCGTTGGCGGAATGCAGCCGAGCATGGGCTCGGCACTACAGCAGAGCGCTCAGAACCCGTAGCGCAGGAAGCCGCCGTCGACGGCGATGCACTCGCCGGTGACATAGCTGGCCGCCGGCAGGCACAGGAAGGCCACGGCAGCAGCCACTTCCTCCGGTTCACCAATGCGGCGCATCGGCGTGCGGTTGATCACTTCCTCGTAGTAGTCCGGGTCCGACAACGGCCCTGACGTGCGCCGCGTGCGGATGTACCACGGCGCCACCGCATTGACCCGGATGCCATCCTCTGCCCACTCGACGGCCAGGTTGCGGGTCATCTGGTGCATCGCGGCCTTGGTCATGCCGTAGACCACGCCACTGCGCACGTGGGTCACCCCGGACACGCTGCCGACATTGACGATCGAGGACGACGCGTGGCGCGCCAGCAGCGGATGCGCGTAGCGCGACAGCTCGAACGCCGAGAACAGGTTGGTCTCGAAGATCTTCCGCCATTCGTCCTCGGAATACTCCGTGGCCGCCTTGGTGACGTTGCCACCCGCGTTGTTGACCAGGATGTGCAGTCCGTCGCTGTGGTCTTCCACCCAATCCAGGATCTGGCGGCGGTCCTCGTCGTCGGAGACATCGGCAGCCAGCGCGTGTACCTGCATCTGCGGATGCACATCCAGCAGTTCGTCGCGCGCCGTCTCCAGCATGTCGATATCGCGGCCGACGATCATCAGGTCAGCGCCGAGTCCGGCCAGTTCATGCGCGATGGCCAGGCCGATGCCGGCACTGGCGCCGGTGATCAGGGCAGTCTGGCCGTCCAGGCGCCACCGTTGCTGGGTCATGTGTCCTCCGGGGCCGCGCCCACTGTGTCTCGATGCGGCAAGGATACGCGCTCACGGCAGCGCCCTGCCGGGGATGAGACACTGCACGCACGCCCACCGCGGAGAGCCGCCATGCGCATCCTGATCCTATCCTCGTCCCTGCTGGCCAGCGTGCTGCTGCCGGCCTGCCAGCGACCACCGACGCCGGATCCGGAGAAGCCACCGGCACCGCAGGCAATGGCCCGCGCGTTGCATGAACCGTTGGACCGCGCCAAGGGCGTACAGAAGACCGTGGATGAAGCCGCCGCACGCGAACGCAAGGCCGAGGCCGACGCGACGCAATGACGGGTGGCCTGTGGGGTCAGAGCCTTTTGCGAAGCAAAGGGATCGGACCCCATGAACGAGAATGCCCGGCCGAAGCCGGGCGTTTCCAGTACATCCACGCCCTGCGTGGATGGCGCTCCGATCAGAACCCGCAGAAGCAGTACGCCAGCGCCTTCACCGGTGCGCCGTTACCCTTCTCGCGCGCCGCGTTCTCGACGAAGCGCAGCTGCGTATCCACTTCCGGCATCGTGCGCGCCAGCATCATCCGCGCGATGCCCGAGTCGGACAGCATCCACGCACCGGCACGGCTGCCAGCGAAACCACTGACGAACTGCGCGAACGGCGTCGCCGCCTTCTCGATGTAGCGCACGCGGTAGGCGTCGGCCTTGCCCAGCTTGGCGCGGCTGGCGGCATCGGCCACGGCATCCTTCAGGCCACCGAAGGCATCGACCAGGCCACGTTCCTTGGCCTGCGCACCGCTCCATACGCGGCCACGGGCCACTTCGTCGACAGCCTCGACCGGCTTCTTGCGGGCATCCGCCACGCGACCGGTGAAGTCGGCATAGCCCTTGTTGATCACCGTCTGGATGACCTGGCCCACGGCCGGGTCCATCGGGCGGGTGACGTCGAAGGCGCCGGCGAAGCGGGTGGTGCCGACACCGTCGGTGTGCACGCCGATCTTGTCCAGCGCGCGGCTGAAGTTGGGAACCATGCCGAAGATGCCGATCGAACCGGTGATGGTCGACGGATCGGCATAGATGCGATCGGCGTTCATGCTGATCCAGTAGCCACCGGAAGCAGCCAGGTCGCCCATCGACACCACCACCGGCTTGCCGGCGGCCTGCAGGGCCACGACTTCGCGACGGATCTGCTCGGAGGCGAACACTTCACCCCCCGGCGAATCGACGCGCAGCACCACCGCCTTCACGTTCTCGTCGTCGCGCGCGGCGCGCAGCAGTGCCGAGGTCGATTCGCCACCGATGCGGCCGGCCGGCAGGTCGCCGCCGCTGATCTCGCCCTCCGCCACCACCACGGCCACCTGTGGACGCGAGTCCACCGGGTTGCGGCGCGCATCGAGCTGGCCCAGGTAGGTGCCGAAGTCGACGTTGCGGAAACCGCCGTCGGCATCGTCGTCGGCCACGCCGCGCTCGATCATCAGATCCTCGAACTCCTCGCGGGTCTTCAGTGACGTCACCAGCTTCTGCTGCAGGGCGAACTTGGCCAGGTCACCACCGGCGGCGGCGATGCCTTCCGGCAGCGTGTCGATACCGGCGGCCAGCTGAGCCGGATCCAGGCGGCGCGCCTTGGCGATGTCGCCCAGGTAGCGCTGCCACACGTCGTTCATCCAGAACAGGTCGGCTTCCTTGGAGGCCGGCGAGGCAGCATCGAGTACGTACGGCTCGGCCGCGGACTTGTACTCACCCACCTTGAACAGGTGCACGTCCACGCCCAGCTTGTCCTGCAGGCCAGTGCGGAAGTACTGGCGGTAGCGGCCGAGGCCCTCGAGCACCACCGACCCCATCGGGTCCAGGTAGACCTCGTCGGCCTGTGCGGCCAGCAGGTACTGCGACTGGCCCATGCTTTCGCTGTAGGCCACCAGCTGCTTGCCGGACGCACGCAGGTCCTGCAGTGCGGCGGCCACTTCACGCAGCGAAGCGAAGCCGGATGGCTGCAGCTTGTCCAGCTCCAGCACCACGCGCTCGATCTTCTTGTCGTCCTTGGCCGACTCGATCACCCGCAGCAGGTCGCGCAGCTGGATTTCCTCGGCACCGTTGTCACCCATCGCCTTGGCCAGCGCGCGGCTGACCGGATCGGCGCTGAACTGCTCGACCAGGCGGCCTTCCGGCGCGATCACCAGGGTGGTGCGGTCCTGCAGCGACTTGCTGGCACCGGCCCCCATGCCGGCAGCAATGACAAACATCACCAGCAGCAGGAACAGCAGGCCGAAGAACACCAGGTTGAGGATCAACCGGCGGGTGAAGTTCATGACGTCCCACAGCCCGATGAAGAAACTGGCGACGGGATTGCGACGCGCCGGGGGCAGCGGGGGCACGGGTTGATTCATGGAGCGCTCCGGATGGCTTCTTGCCGTGGTACCAGCATAGCCGGTGCCGCGTGATGCGGCATCGGACACAAGTCAGGGGATCGCCCGCCACAGGTGACCAGGGCGGGCGCGGGAGGTCAGGACAGCATCGACTGGCCGATGCGCAGGCTGCTGCGGCGCAGGCGCCAGCCCATCAGGATGGCGGCGGCGGTCAGGCCAACGATCAGGCCGATCCACATGCCCTGCGGGCCCATGCCCAACCCCAGGCCGAGCCCGGCGCCGAGCGGCATGCCCAGGCCCCAGTACGCGAACATGGCGATGAACATCGGCACGCGGGTGTCCTTCAGGCCGCGCAGCGCGCCGGCCGACAGCACCTGGATGCCATCCGGGAACTGGAAGGTGGCTGCGTACAGCAGCAGCGTCGAGGCCAGGCCAGCCACCGCCAGATCGTTGGTGTAGACACCGACGATGGCATCGTGGCCGAACAGCAGCACCGCCGCCGACAGCGTCTGCGTGCCCATGATGATCGCGTAGCCGGCCCAGGCCGCACGGCGCACGCCGAAACCATCGCCGCGGCCGACCGCATGGCCGACACGCACGGTAGTGGCCTCGGCCACGCCCATCGGGATCATGAAGCACAGCTGGGCGACGTTGATCGCGATCTGGTGCGCGGCCGCTTCATTGGCACCGAGGCGACCAATCAGCAGCGCGGTGACGATGAACAGTCCACCTTCCATCAGCACGGTGATGCCGATCGGCAGGCCGGTACGCAGCAGCTCCCAGATCGCCCTCCAGCGCGGCCCTTCGAAATGCGAGAACAGCTGCAGGTGGGCAAAGCGCTTGGTGAACCACAGATAGGTAGCGAAGGCGATCGCCTGCAGCCACATCATCACCGCCGAGGCGATACCGAGGCCTTCGGCGCCCAGTTCGGGGAAGCCGAGCTTGCCATTGGCCAGCACATAGCCCATCGGTGCCAGCACCAGCAGGCCACCGAAGCCGAGCAGCATGGTCGGCAGCGTCCAGTGCATGCCCTCGCTCAGATAGCGCATGCAGAAGTACAGGGTCAGCGCCGGGCCGCCCCAGCGCACCGCATGCAGGAATGCGGTCGCCCCCGGCACGATGTCCGGCGCGATGCCGAAGGCCGGCAGCAGCGGCGGCACCACGGTGAGGAAGGTGAACATGATCAGGCCCAGGCCCAGCGCCAGCCACAGCGCCTGGCGGAACAGCGGGCCGATCTCGCGCTCGCGGCCGGCGCCATGCAGCTGCGATACCGAGGCGGTCAGCGAGATCAGGGTGCCGATCGGGATCAGCATCGGCAGCCACAGCAGGGCGGTACCGATGGTCACCGCGGCCAGGGTCGCAGTGGCGTGGTGGCCGGCAATCACGTTGTCGACGAAGGAGATCAGACCGGTGGACACATGCCCGAGCACAAGTGGCAGGGCGAGCAGACCGGTCGCGCCGACTTCCTTGCTGAAGCGCGGCGTGGAGGTTGCAGTAGACATAAGGTGCTTGACGCGAACTACGGTTGCGCGCGAAGGGCACAGGCACCGGGTTGCGGCCGGTCATCTTACGCGTGCAGCGCGCGCATTCCCATGACATCGCGTGAATGCTGGGTTCCGGCAGCCCCGGTATTCCGCGTTGCGATCGGGTTACCCACGAAAAGGGGACGGAAGGGATTAAGTCGTTTCGGGACCGACCGTGCCGAATACGGCTTAATCCCCTCCGTCCCCTTTTGGGTTTACTGCCCGGCCTGGCGCTTGAGCCAGGCGTCGCGCTCGGCGGCCGGCACGGCCAGGAACGCGCTGCGTACCGTGTCGCGTTCCTGCGGTGGTGTGCGTTGCGCGACCAGGGTCAGCTGCGCCAGCTGCGCTGGGCTGAGCTGGCGCAGCACGGCCAGGGCGGCCTCGCGCTGCTCCGGTGGCACGAAGCCGAACAAGCCGTGCAGCTTGGGGAATTCCAGGCCCAGCTGCGGGCCCAGCCTCCAGCCTTCGCGGAACGCCTGGTCCTGCGCCTGGAACTGCTGGCGCATACGTTGCTGTTGATCAGCCGGCAGCGCATTGAAGCGTGCCGCGGCCTGGCGGATGCGCTCACGCTCCCCTTCCGGCAGTGCGCGCCAGGCTGCGTAGTCGGCGCGGCGCTGGCGCTGCTGCTGGGCGTCGAGCTGGTTGAACGCAGCGGGCGTCGTGCTTGTGGTGGGCGGGGCCGTCGGTGAACTGCCCGGCACTGGCGGCGGCAACGGCACGTTCAAGGTCTGCGGCGCGGCGGACAGCGACAACGGCAGGGCCAGCAGCAGGCTGGCGAACAGGGTCTTATTCATCGGCAGCAGCGGTTTCCAGCGTGGCGCTGGCCGGCTCCGGCCGGCTCGGCCTGGATTGCGATTCGTCCACCGGCAGCGGGCCGCCCGCGGCGGTCCACGCATACAGATCAGCATCGGCCACCAGCGGATAGTCGCGGTCGGCCAGCATCGTGGCGTCGTCCGTAGCCTGGGCAGGGGTCGCATCCGGCGTGGCGTTGACCGTGCTCGGCGGCAGCGCTTCCACCGTGACCGGACCCGCTTCACCGACCACGCCTTCCGGCAGAGCGGCGTCGCTGCCGGATGAATGCCCCTGCCAGTAGCGCCAACCCAGTGCAGCGGCCAACAGCACCGCCACCGTCACCAGCAGGATCACCGGGCCGCGCCAGCGCGGCCTGGCATTCGTACGGCGACGCTTGCCGTTGGCTGCCGTACGCTCGTCCCGCTGCGGTGCACGCCAGCTGGAGGTCGGCAGCTCATTGTTCGCCGCCGGTGCGGCCGGTTGCTGCAATTGCTGCAGGCGCTTGGCCGGCAGGTCGCGGATGCGCAGCTGCACCTGCTCGGCCAGCTGGCGCCAGGCCGATGCATCAGGCTGGCCGTGCGCATCGCGCGGGCAGGCATCGGCCAGCAGGCGCTGGTAGCCGGCTTCGTCCTGGTCGAGCACACGCATGGCGATGCCCTCGTCCAGGCTGCCGCCTACCCGCAGCAGCAGCGCCAGGCGCGGCAGCGGCCCCATCCCGCCCAGCGCAGCCAATGGCGGCGCCCACTGGCCGCCCACCGGTTCGCGCAGTACCTGGCGCTGACCCAGCAGGGTCCAGAAGCGAGTCGGCCATTGCGCCATCGGCAGGTCGCTGGCGACCGCCGCAAACGCGCGCATCACCGCCACCAGGGTCTGCTCGGCACGCGCGGCATCGCCGCACTGCAGTTCAGCCACCACCAGGGCGCGGCGTTCGACGCCACGCAGGAACGCCGACAGCGCGCCGGCCGCGGTCGAGGAAACAGGGGCGGGCACAGCCGTCATCGATCACTCCAAAGGTCTGCCGGCATGATAGCGGCAGCCCATCGGCACCCGTAGGACTTGCGCCCACAGGCACTTCGTGCTGCAGGTTGTGCACAGCACCAAGGCCCTGCGGCGGAAAACTGGGGCATCCAGCTGAATTCACTCTGTTTCAGCATTGTTTCACACTTAAGTTGTTGATTTTGAATGTTTTTACTATGTGGCGATTTTTTGACCAACCCGAGTGTGAGGCCGTCGCCATCGGCCTTCTGCGTTTCCGCTGACCGTTAACGCACAACGTTATCCACAGAACATGTGGATAAGACTGAATCTCCAATGGACACCGATATTTAGGTGACATTTATGATTCAACGGGCGTCGCCCGGCCACGCCCACCCCGCCATTCGCGCCCGCATGGGCCGTTACACTGGCCCGATGCTTTCACCGATTCCGACCCTGCAGGTCGCCCTGCCCGTCCCCCTGCCCCGCCTGTTCGACTACCTGTCGCCGGAGGGCGAGGCCCCCACGGCGGCGGTCGGCTGCCGTGTGAAGGTGCCGTTCGGCAACCGCGAACTGGTCGGCGTGGTGGTCGGCCACGGCCAGGCCGACGACGGTCAGGGCCTGCGCCAGGCGCTGGCCTGGTGCGATCCGCAGCCGCTGCTGCAGGGTGAGCTGTGGCAGAGCCTGCAGTGGCTGGCACGCTACACCCATGCCCCTCTCGGCGAGGTGCTGAGCACCGCCCTGCCCGGCCCGCTGCGCCATGGCGACGCCTTGCCCGACACTCATCACTGGGGTTGGCAGCTGACCACCGAAGGCCACGCCCAGCGTGAGAAGCTGCGCGCCGGCAGCCGCCCACGGCAACTGGCCGAGCTGCTGGCCGAGGCGATCGTGGATGAGGACGTGCTCGGCGAACGCATGGACGACTGGCGCACCGCTGCACGCAGCCTGGCCAAGCGCGAGCTGGCCGAACGTGTCGCCCTGAGCGTGGCACCGCAACATGCGCAGCCACTGCCCGGTCCAACGCTCAATCAGGACCAGGCCGAGGCGGTGGCCGCGATCAACGCCGCCGAGGGCTTCCAGCCCTTCCTGCTGGATGGCGTGACCGGCAGCGGCAAGACCGAGGTTTACCTGCAGGCGATCATCCATTGCCTGGCGCAGGGCAGGCAGGCATTGGTGCTGGTGCCGGAAATCGGCCTGACCCCGCAGACCCTGGCACGCTTCCGTGGCCGCCTCGGCATCGCCGTGCACGCACTGCACTCGGGATTGAACGACAACGAGCGCGCGCGCGTCTGGGCGGCGGCCTCCCGCGGCGAAGCGCGGGTCATCGTCGGCACCCGTTCGGCGGTGTTCACGCCGTTGCCGCAGGCCGGCCTGCTGATCGTCGACGAGGAACATGACGGCAGCTACAAGCAGCAGGATGGCATCCGCTACCACGCGCGCGATTTCGCCCTGGTCCGGGCCAAGGCGCTGGGCATTCCGGTGCTGCTGGGCAGCGCCACGCCCTCCCTTGAAACACTGCACAACGCCTACGCACGGCGCTACACCCACCTGCGCCTGAAGCAGCGCGCCGGTGATGCACGGCCGCCACGCGTGCGCATCCTCGATGTGCGAAAGCGGCCGCTGCATGACGGTCTGTCGGCCGACGTACTGGCCGGCATCGGCGAACATCTGCAGCGCGGCCAACAGGTACTGGTGTTCAAGAACCGCCGTGGCTACGCGCCGGTGCTGCTGTGCCACGACTGCGGCTGGACCGCGCCGTGCAACCGCTGCGATGCACCGATGACCGTGCATGGCGGCGGCCGTCGCCTGCAGTGCCATCACTGCGGCGCGCGGCAACCGGCGCCGCTGGCATGCCCGGCCTGCGGCAGCCTGGCGCTGCAACCGCAGGGCATCGGCACCGAACGCCTGGAAGAGCATCTCACCGCAGCCTTCGCCGACTTCCCAGTGGTGCGCATCGACCGCGGCACCACTTCACGACGCGACGCGCTGGAACAGCAATTGGCGAGACTGGGCGACCAACCCGGCATCCTGGTCGGCACGCAGATCCTGGCCAAGGGCCACGACCTGCCGAAGCTGACCCTGGTGGTGGTGGTCGGCATCGACGAAGGCCTGTTCTCCGCCGACTTCCGCGCCAGCGAGAAACTGGCGCAGCAGCTGATCCAGGTGGCCGGCCGTGCGGGCCGTGCACGTGATCCCGGCGAGGTCTGGCTGCAGACCCATCACCCTGGGCATCCGTTGCTGGAAACCCTGGTGAGTGGCGGCTACCACCCGTTCGCGCAGGCCGAATTGAACCAACGGCAAGCCGCAGGGTTCCCCCCATTCGCGCACCTGGCGCTGATGCGTGCCGAAGCGCAGCAGGTCGAGCACGCCAATGCGTTCCTGCTGGCTGCGCGGCAGTTGCTGGGCGAGCAGAACGTGGTGGAGGCGTATGGCCCGATGCCGGCGCCCATGCCGCGGCGGGCCGGCTACCAGCGCACGCAGCTGTTGTTGTCTGCCGCGCAGCGGCCACCGCTGCATGGCGTGCTTTCGCAGCTGGTGCCGCAGCTGTACGCGCTGCCGGAAGCGCGCAAGGTGCGCTGGTCGCTGGATGTGGATCCGACGGATCTTTATTGAGGAGTCAGAGCCCACCCGTCGGGTGGGCTCCGGCCCCGAACGATTTCGCTTACGTCAGCGGCGACATCACACCACGCTGGTAGGCCGGGCGCTCGCGCAGGCGAGCGTACCAGTCGGCCAGGTGCGGCAGTTCCGGGCGCTGGATCGGCAGTTCGAACCAAGCGTAGATCAGCGAGCCCAACGGGATGTCGCCCATCGCGAACGTCTCGCCCGACAGCCACGGTTGTCTGGCCAGCGTGGCGTCGGCCATCGCCAGGTAGTCGCCGGCGCGGACGATGGCAGCATTGATCCGCGCTTCGTCGCGGTCGGCCGGGGCGGTGCGCATGATGCCCCAGATCAGGTCGGTGTACAGCGGCGCCATCCGCGAGGTGCTCCAGTCCATCCACTTCTCGGCCTGGGCACGTTCCATCGGGTCTTCGGCGTACAGCGTGCCCAGTGCGTAGCGCGCGCTCAGGTAACGCACGATGGCATTCGATTCCCACAGCGGCAGGCCGTGGTCTTCGATCACCGGCACCAGGCTGTTGGGATTCATCGCCTGGTACTCCGGCGTCTGCGTGCCGCCGTGGCTGCCACCGACCTCGATGGACTCATACGGCAGGCCGATTTCCTCGGCGCACCACAGCACCTTGCGGACGTTGCTGGAATTGCGGCGGCCCCAGATCTTCAACATGCGGGTTTTTCCTTGCTGGCAATGCGAGCGGCAACGATACGCCTGATCGGGTGGTGATGTGCGTGCCGGATGCAGGATCTGGCATCTGGGGCTTGCCGGCCAGCGGCCGGCACTACCGGTTCTTCTTTGGCAGCGCGCGCACGTAGGAGGACTTGCCATCCTTCTTCAGCTCGAACAGGCCGATCGCCGCCAGCAGATCGCTGAGCTTGCCGTAGCCATAGTTGCGCGGATCGAACGACGCCTGGTTGCCGATCTGGCTGCCGACCGGGCCGAGGTGCGACCAGCCATCCTCGCCCTCGGCCGAGGACACCGCGCGGCGCAGCATCTTCACCAGCCGCGTATCGCTGCGCATTTCCGCACCGCTCTTGCGCGGCCGTGCATCATCATTGGCGACAGGTTCGTTCGATGCCTGCTCGCTGGACGCCTGTTCGG
Source organism: Stenotrophomonas raiganjensis (SeqCode) (assembly GCF_030658505.1). GTDB lineage: Bacteria > Pseudomonadota > Gammaproteobacteria > Xanthomonadales > Xanthomonadaceae > Stenotrophomonas. The sequence goes on from NZ_JAUTXR010000118.1 coordinate 76,612, forward strand.
TATCCGCCACGCTGGCATGGGTCTGGCCCAGCGCTTCCAGATAAGTGAATTTCGAGCACGCGTTGACGAACGGTTCCGGCGTTTTCTTCTCGCCGAAGCCATACACCTTCACGCCATCGGTCAGCAGGCGCATCACCATCGGGGTGAAGTCCGCATCGCTGGAAACGATGGCAAAGCCATCGAGGTTGCGCGCGTACAGCAGGTCCATGGCGTCGATCACCATCGCCATGTCCGAGGCGTTCTTGCCCTTGCTGTAGGCGAACTGCTGGATCGGGCGGATCGCGTATTCGTGCAGCACGGCTTCCCAGCCCTTCAACCGCGGGCTCTTCCAGTTGCCGTAGGCGCGGCGGACGTTGGCCACGCCGTAGCGGGCCACTTCGGCCAGCACTTCGTCGATCTTCGAGGCCGGCGCATTGTCGGCGTCGATCAACAGGGCGATGCGCTTTTCCGGTTCGCTCATGGACTCCTCGCGGGCGGTTGCCTGAACCCGAGTATCGCCGATCCACGTGGGCGCTGACGTGACAGGCGGTCGCCGTGCGAAGATGCCAGGCGCTTCCCCCAATGCCCCCACTGGAGTAAGTCGATGAGTCGCGAGCGCGTTCCCCACCTGGTCGTTGTCGGCGGCGGTTTTGCCGGCCTCTGGGCCACCCGTGCCCTGGCCCGCGAGCGCATACGCATCACCCTGGTCGATCGCCGCAACCATCACCTGTTCCAGCCGCTGCTGTACCAGGTGGCCACCGCCGGCCTGTCCGCGCCGGACATCGCCGCGCCGCTGCGCCACATCCTCGGCCACCAGCGCAATGTGGAAGTCCGCCTCGGCGAAGTGGTGGCCATCGACAAGCAGGCCCGGCAAATCCGCATGGCCGATGGCAGCACGCTGGACTACGACAGCCTGCTGCTGGCCACCGGCGCCACCCACGCCTACTTCGGCAACGACCAGTGGGCCGATGATGCCCCCGGCCTGAAGACGCTGGACGATGCCATCGCGCTGCGCCGCAAGCTGCTGCTGGCATTCGAGCGCGCCGAGGCCGAACCGGACCCGGCGAAGAAGGCGGCGTGGCTGAGTTTCGCGGTGGTTGGCGGTGGACCTACCGGCGTCGAACTGGCCGGCACCCTGGCCGAGATCGCGCGCCACACGCTACGCAACGAATTCCGCCACATCGACCCGGCCAGCGCCAAGGTGCGGCTGGTCGAGGCCGGCCCGCGCGTGCTGTCCTCGTTCCCGGACGTGCTTTCGCTGAAGGCACGCCGGCAGCTGGAAAAGCTGGGCGTCGAAGTGCTGACCGGCACCCCGGTGAGCGACATCGACAGCCAGGGCTTCAAGCTCGGCGATCAGTTCGTACCGGCCCGCACCGTGGTCTGGGCCGCCGGCGTGGCCGCTTCACCGCTGGCGCGCACGCTGGACGTGCCGCTGGATCGCGCCGGCCGGGTGCCGGTGCAACCGGACCTGACCCTGCCCGATCACCCGGAGCTGTTCGTGGCCGGTGACCTGGCCGCACTGAGCCAGGCCGACGGCAAGCCGGTACCCGGCGTGGCACCCGCTGCCAAGCAGATGGGCAAATACGTGGCCGAGGTGATCCGCGCACGCCTGCATGGCAAGCCCGAGCCCGGCCCGTTCAAGTACGCCGACTACGGCAACCTGGCCACCATCGGCCGCATGGCCGCGATCGTGCACCTGGGCCGGCTGCAGCTGTCCGGCGTGCTTGCCTGGTGGTTCTGGCTGGCCGCGCACGTGTTCTTCCTGATCGGTTTCCGCAACCGCATCGTGGTGCTGCTGAACTGGGCGGTCGCGTACTGGAGCTACCAGCGCAGCGCGCGCATCATCTTCGGGGATGACCAGGAAGACCGGCGGCCGAGGCGCTAGGACCCGCGCGCAAGTTCCTGTAGCGCCGAGCCATGCTCGGCTGCACTTCGCGCGGAGTGCAGCCGAGCATGGGCTCGGCTCTACGGCGTCTTGGGCTTCGGGTACCACAATGCGTTGACGATGACCCAGCGCTGGTCGAAGCGTCCCATGTGGAAGTAATCGACGAACCACGGGGTTTCCAGTCGCACCGAGGCCGCATTGCCGGTCACGTCCAGCACCGTGCAGCGGCGGTCCCATTGATCCTTCGGGGTCTTCAGCGCGCCCTGTTTCGTCAACGAGACCAGCTCTTCCTTCGACATGCGGCGCAGGCCCAGGCGTTCGTCCGGCGTATCGCCGAGGACCGCGCGCTTGGCCAGGTCCGGGTGCAGGGAGCGGGCGACGCGCTGCGGGTCGGCCTCCAGCTGGCCGTCGACGTAGTCGTGGCAGGTGGCTTCGATGGCCGCGAGGGTGGCCGGGTCGGCGGCAGGGCTCGTTGCTGCGGAAAGAGCGAACAGCAGGGCGATCATGGACATCCGGGTCTCCAGCGCTGAGGGCTGGGCGATCATGGCATGGGCAGCGCACCCCATCCACGCGTGGCGTGGATCTACGGCGACGTTGTGGCGCCGAGCGTGGGCTCGGCGCTACAGAAGTGCGGGATCCGGCGCCTGCAGCCAGGCCAGCTTGCGTTCGCGCGGCTGCTGCTTGAGTTGCCACTCGGCCCGCGAGGCTGCGGCCCGGTCCGGGTACTCGCGCACGGCCAGCACGCGCAGCGGTGGCCGCGCCCGGGTGTAGCGCGCGCCCTTGCCGGCCTGGTGGGCAGCGAAACGCGCGTCCACGTCGGTGCTGATGCCGGCGTAATAGCTGCCATCGCGGCATTCGAGCAGGTACAGGAACCACGGGCGAAGAGACGGGGTCATGCCCGGATTATGCCGTGCTGCACTGCAGCGGATATACTGGCGCCCGAATGCAGGAGAGAGGCGCCGCGCTGGCGTCCGCCGAAGGCGCAGGCTCCCATGATCGCTCAGGCCGGTGGGCTGGAATCCCACCAACCATGCATTCGACTCGCCGAGCTGGAGAGAGGTCACCGGGCATGCCCGGGACGATCCGCCGAAGGGGCACGCGGCCCATGCCGCTGAACTCTCAGGCAAAAGGACAGCGGGAGCGGCACCGGTCATCGTCATCCCGTCATTGCGCAGGCAGTGGCGGTATAGGCGCATGGCCGGCCCCACCGCGCCCGGAGCCTGCCCCATGCTGCTGTCCATCATCTACCTGATCGCCATTTCCGCCGAAGCCATGACCGGCGCACTGTCCGCCGGCCGCCGCCGCATGGACCTGTTCGGGGTAGTCATGATCGCCTGCGTCACCGCCCTCGGTGGCGGTTCGCTGCGCGACATTCTGCTCGGCCATTACCCGCTGGGCTGGGTGAAGCATCCCGAGTACCTGGGCTTCACCGTGTGTGCGGCGCTGATCGCCACCTGGGTGGCACGCTGGATGCACCACTTCCGCCGCACCTTCCTGGTGCTCGATGGCCTGGGCCTGATCGCCTTCACCCTGATCGGCTGCTCGATCGCGCGCGAGGCAGGCCATGCAATGCCGATCGTGCTGATCGCCGGCATGCTGACCGGCGCGTTCGGCGGCGTGCTGCGCGACATCCTCTGCAACGAGGTGCCGCTGATCTTCCAGAAGGAGCTGTACGCGATCATCGCGCTGCTGACCGGCGCGGCCTACCTGTTGCTGCTGCACTGGGGCGTGGCCGACGCCACCGCGATCCTGTGCTGCCTCGGCGGCGGCTTCGCGCTGCGCCTGCTGGCGATCCACTACCGCTGGGAAATGCCGAAGTTCGTGTACCACGACGAAGTGCATTGAGGTTCGCGCGGCGGAATCCGCACCACCCCGGCGATGTACCTGGCGCTGTCGCTCATGCGCAGCGCCAGGCGCATCGCCGGTGCAGATGGGCCGGTCTCCAACTCCGACCGGCCCTGATCGCGGCCGCACCCCCGCAGGCGCTGGCCGCCATCCACACACGTGCCGCACTCAAGCGGCTTCGGACACCTTCACTTCGCGACGGGCGCGCACGGCCGCGGCCAGTCGCTCCAGCACCGTCACGGTGGTGTCCCAGTCGATGCAGCCATCGGTGATGCTCTGCCCGTAGACCAGCGGCTGGCCTTCCACCAGTTCCTGGCGACCACCGACCAGATGGCTCTCGATCATCACACCGACGATGCGCTGTTCACCGTCTTCCAACTGAACGGCGATGTCCTCGATCACCTTCGGCTGGTTGTCCGGGTTCTTCAGGCTGTTGGCATGGCTGGCGTCGATCATCAGGCGCGTCGGCAGCTTGGCCTTGGCCAGCGCCTGGCAGGCCTCGGCGACACTGCCTGCATCGTAGTTCGGCTGCTTGCCGCCGCGCAGGATCACATGGCAGTCCGGGTTGCCGGTGGTCGACACGATGGCGGTGCCACCCTGCTTGGTGACCGACAGGAAGTGATGCGGATTGGACGCCGCACCCACCGCGTCAGCGGCGATCTTCACGTTGCCATCGGTGCCGTTCTTGAAGCCGACCGGGCACGACAGCCCCGAGGCCAGTTCGCGGTGCACCTGGCTTTCGGTGGTGCGCGCACCAATGGCGCCCCAGGCCACCAGATCGGCGATGTATTGCGGCGAGATCACGTCGAGGAACTCGACGCCGGCCGGCAGGCCGAGCTTGTTGATGTCGCGCAGCAGGCCACGGGCGATGCGCAGGCCCTTGTCGATCCTGAAGCTGCCGTCCAGGTCCGGATCGTTGATCAGGCCCTTCCAGCCCACCGTGGTGCGCGGCTTCTCGAAGTACACGCGCATCACGATTTCAAGTTCCCCGGCCAGCGCGTCACGCAGCGGCTTCAGGCGCTGGGCGTACTCGATGGCGGCCTTCGGGTCGTGGATCGAGCATGGGCCAACCACCACTGCCAAGCGGTCGTCACGGCCATGCAGGATCTGGTGCAGGGCCGCGCGCGAGGCGCTGACGGTGTCGGAGGCTTCATCGTCACACGGCAGCATCGCCAGCAGCTGGGCAGGCGGTGTCAGCGGTTCGATGGTGCGGATACGCAGGTCGTCGGTGTGCGGGGGCATTGCAGGAGATCTCCGGAACGTTGGGGGTCCCCAGCGTGGCGGCATGAAAAAAGCCGCCAGGTTCGCTGGCGGCTTTCGGGAATGCGTCTGAAGCTTTCTTCAGGGTGAGCGCAGTCCTTCCTCCGCCAGTGGCTTCGGAAAGTAATACCAGTAAAAGCGGGTGGCGGCTGCGTTCATGGGTTGTATTGATAGCACAGCTTTTGCGCAGTGCAAAATGTTTCATCCGCAACTGGGGACGCGGTTCAGCGATGTGCGCACGCAGGTCCCGCTTGGAGCGGAACGCAGGTGAAGTCGCTCATCTGCCATGCACTTCCACATCCAGCAGCAGGCCTTCGTGGATGTCGGCCCAGCGCTCCAGCACGCGGCCCAGCTCCTGCCGCGCCTCATCCAGCTGCTCTGGATTGAGCAGGGAACGGGCGGTGTAGAGATCGGACACCAGCCGCCGCAGGACGGGCTCAGGGATGGCCACCGACGGCCCTTCCACCTGCGGCAGCTGCAGTGCCGGCGTATCGCCCTGCGGGCCGTACAGCATTACCTGGAGCGTGCTCTGCATGGTCGACTTCCGTGCGGATGGACAGGGGCAATGCACTGTTTACCGTGTTCGGGTGACAGGCGCATGTGCCATGCGCGTCCGGAGGCGCTGCTACAAGGCGGCCAGATCGGCAAGGTGCTTTCCCATCCCATCGTCTGCGCCGACGGCATTGGTGGTGGCGAAGTACTGATGCCAGCCGGTGGCGGCAATGCCATCCACCAGGGCGTCGGCGTCTTCCCGGCTCGCGCATCTCCAGACAGCGTAGAACTGCTCGCTGCCGCCGTGCGCTGCGCCCGCCGCAACACGGCCCATCGCCACCGGTGTGATGCGGGCCGGATCGAACTGCTGCATGCCTGCACCGATGCGGGCGAAGAAGGCGGTGCGCTGGTCAGGCGGAAGCGCAGTCCAGGCCGGGGTGGCGGTGTAGAGCTCGATGAGGATGTGGGACATGGAAGTTCTTCCTTGAGGTTGATGGGATTGCCGGCCAGCGGCCGGCACTACCGCAGCGAGCGCGTCGCGCGTTTGCGGATGTAGGCATTGGCGTCGCTGCGGTGTTCGCACTGCCAGCGCGCGCACAGCGCCTGCAGCCACTGCGGTTGAGTCTTGCCGGCATCATTGAGCCAGTTCCCCACCGAGTCCTGCACATAGCGCTCCGGGTCGTTGGCCAGTGCTTCCAGCATCGGCAAGGCATGTTCCGGGTGCTGCTTGAACAGCGCGATATGGGTCGCCCAGACGCCACGCGGGCGCAGCGCCTCGCAGGCGAAACGACGCAGATAGGGCGATGCTTGCTGCGTCCATGGCTGCAGGCATTCCAGCGCCTGCAATGGCGCGGCAACGACATCAGCACGCAGCGCCAGCCACGCCCACTCACGCACGCCGAAGTGCGGATCATCGGCGAGCGGTCGCATCGCACGCAGCTTGGCCGGCAACGTTGCGCCGACATCGCCGCCAATCAGGTAGCAGGCCCAACCACGCACGGAATCGGACGCATGGTCCTGCCATTGCGCAGGATCGCCCTGCCCGCTCTCACGCAGCAATCGGGCAGCCAATGCCATGCGCTGGGTGATGCCCGCGCCTTCGGCATCACGCATGCGGTGCAACGCGTCCGCATGAAGTGCAGGCGCCACCGCGTGCAGCAGCGCAGCGAAGTCCACCGCCAGGCATTCGGCCAGATGGGTCGCAGCAACGCTGCCATTGTTGAGTGCCTGCAATCGCTCGGCCGGCAGGATCCTGCTCATGCCCCACGACCTGTATCGGTGTGCTGCCAGACCTTGTGCAGCAGCTGCGAAAACTGCTGCTGTTCTTCCGCGTCCAATCCGCTGAACAAGCCGCCTATCCATTGCGTGTGCTGGTTGAACAGCGCCTCGGCCAGGCGTTTCCCCTGTGTGGTAAGCACGATCTGCAGGCGCCTGCCGTCTTCGGCGTCACTGCGCCGCTGCAGCAGCCCTTCGCGCTGCAGGCCATCGATCAGGCCACTGATCGTGGCGCGGGTGACACCTGCGCGCTCGGCCAGTTCATGCGGTGGCAGCGTGCCACCGGCACCGTGCAGCAGGAAAAGCACGATGAATCGCCCTTCACTGAGCCCGTGCGGCGCCAGGCGTGTGGCGCAGTCGCGATCGATGGCCGATGACAGCGACAGCAACTGCAAACACAGGCGCAGCTGCGCGACGCCAGTATGGCCGCGCCGTTGCGCTTCATCCAGCAGGGCACTGTGCTTGGCTTCCAGCATGGCTCCATCCAACATAATTAGGCGCCTAATTATATTTTGGAGCATAGGCATTACGTCAATATCCCGGTGATATCAGGAAACCGGCCCCAGCAGCAGGCGTGCGATCAGTCCGCCGCCATCACGCTGCAGCAGCAGAAGCTCGCCGCCATGCCGTCGTGCGACGTTGGCCGCCACCGCCAGGCCCAGGCCGGTCCCACCCGTGGCGCGACTGCGCGAGCTCTCGCTGCGCTGGAAGGGCTGCAGCAGGCGTGCGCGATCGTCCTCGGCGATGCCCGGGCCGCGGTCCATCACATCCAGCTGCATCCGATTGCCTGCCATGGCGGCGTGCAGGTCGACCGCACCGGCGTAGCGGTCTGCGTTGTCGATAAGGTTGTCGATCGCCCGCCGCAGCAGGAGCGCGTCACCTTGCCACGGCAGGGTATCCGGTCCCTCGATGGAGATTTCGACGCCGCGCAGCAGGGCTGCGTGCACGCATTCCTCCAGCAACGCTGCCAGATCCAGCGGCCGCAACTGCAGTGGTTGCAGTTCGCCGCGTGCGTAACCGAGCACCTGCTCGATCATCGTATCCATGCGTTCGATGTCAGCCACCATCCGCGCGGCCTGTGCCGGCGGTGCGAACTCCGCGCGCAGGCGCAGGCCGGTCAACGGCGTGCGCAGGTCGTGCGCTACTGCGGCCAGCATGCGCGTCATGTCCTGGGCCTGTTCGCGCAGGCGCTCGCGCCCGGTGCTGATCGCTGCGGCCAGCATCTGTACTTCGCGTGGACCGTCGTCCGGCAGCGGTGTGCCGTCCTGCAGTTCGACCTGTGCACTGGCCTCGGCCAGCCGCCGCAGCGGCCGTCCCAGGCGGACCGATGCCCAGGCGGCAAGGGGTGCCAACAGCACGGTCCCCGCTACCAGCGCCAGCACGACCTGCCGGCGCCACGCCGCCAGATCGCTGTGGTCGCTGCCGACCACCTGCCATCGGCCATCAGCTTGGCGCACCGCCAGTTCAAAGGGTGACCATTGCATCTTGGTCAGCACTGACACCTGCGCCTGCAACGCGTCCGTCCGTGCATTTCCATCGAGTTCCATGCCGCCTTCGATGACCTTCACATCAGGCGCCTTGCCGCGGCCACCCCAGACCAACCGCACGTGTTCCAGCGGCAGGCCCATCTGCGACGCAACCAGGTGGGTGAGCCAGCCATTGCTGCTGCCCTGCGGCGGCGACGCACGGGTTTCGAGATGCAGCCCCAGAGGCTTGGCGGGCCGTTCGCCACGAACGACCTGCATGGCCTGGTCCAACCGCATGGGGGGCGGTGCGGGTCGTGGCATCCAGCCCACCACCGCGACGCTGACCAGCGTGGCCAGCAGGAGGCTGGCCAGGGCCACCATCGCGATCCAGCGTGCAGTGGACCAACGAGCCCTCACAGCACATGCACCTCGGCGCCGAAGCGATAGCCTTCGCCGCGCAGCGTCTGCACCAGCGCCTCGGCACCGGGAGACGCCTGGCCCAGTTTGCGGCGCAGCCGGCTGATCGCCAGATCGACGGCGCGGTCGACGCTGTCGCTGTCTTCGCCATGGGTCAACTGCAGCAGCTGCTCCCGTCCCAGCACGCGACCGGGGCGCTCGGCCAACGCCAGCATCAGGGCGAACTCCCCCCGACTGAGCGCGAGTTCACGGCCATCGGGTGTGAACAGGCGGCGCTGATCGGGTAGCAATCGCCAGCCGGCAAACCGCAGCTCGCTGGCGACCTGGGCGCGCAGCTTGTCCTGCCGGCGCAGCAGGGCACGCATCCGCGCCAGCAGTTCGCGTGGATCGAAGGGCTTGGCCAGATAGTCGTCCGCTCCCATTTCCAGGCCGATCACGCGGTCCGGTGTGGCTCCCATCGCCGACAGCATCAGGATCGGGATGGCCCGCGCCTGCAGCCGGCGGCACACCGACAGGCCATCCTCGCCCGGCATCATCCAGTCCAGGATGATGGCGTCCGGACGCTCGTTCAGCAGCAGCAGATCCAGGCCTGCAGCGTCGGCTGCCACGCGCACCTGGAAGCCATGCAGCAGCAGGCAGTCGGCGATGGCGTCACGGATGCTGGCATCGTCATCGACGACGATGACCCGGGCAGGAGTGTTCATGCAGCCAGTATCCCGCAGGCGTGTATCAGGACGATATCAACGCCGATATTCGCGGGATAGGCCGATGCGCGCCAATAGGCCTCCACTTCTACTCCGGAGATCCAACGTGCGCCTGTCCGTTCTGCCCCTGCTTGCCGCTGCATTCCCCGTGCTGGCCGCCGCCCCGCCTGTACACGTGCTGCCGATGTGGATGCAGGGCAACCATCCGGCAGTGGCCGTCTCACTGAACGGAAGCGCCGAACCGCTGCGCTTCGTGGTCGACAGCGCGGCCGGGGCCACCCTCGTCGACAGTCGGGTAGCCCGCCGCCATGGGCTGGAGGATGCCAGCGCGGCCACCACGCATGCGCAGGGGGCCAGCGCCCAGAGCGCGCCGCTGCAGCGCATGCACACGACCTCCTGGAAGATCGGTGGGTGGCAGCTGCGCGTCAGCGGTGTGCAGGCCGACCTGTCCAATCTGCAGAAGGACGATGATCCCGCCGTCGACGGCCTGATCGGCAACGACCTGACCGGCCGTTGGGATACCCGCTGGGACTTCAGCCGTGGTGAGCTGTCGCTGTGGAAGCCCGGGCAGCTTGGCGTCGATGGTCGCCAGTGCCAGGCCAATGCACTGCCTGATCGGCGCGATGGCCTTGAACACTTCGCCTTCATTACCGTGAAACTGGGTGAGGCGGGAGTGGAAGCCATCGCGGTGGTCGACACAGGTGCCGCGCAGACCGTGCTCAATGCCGAAGCCGCCCGCGCACTGGGCCTGCGCATCGACGGCAGCGATGAGCGCCTGCGGGTGCGGGAGAAAGGCACGCAGGGCCTGGGGGGCCAGCCGCAGGCGACGTGGTTGTACACCCTGTCCGGCATGTCCGGCACCGGTTGGCAGCACCCGGCGATGGAGGTCAGGATCAGCGAACTGTCGGTGTTCAGGTCCATCGGACTGGAGGCTCGCCCAGCGCTGATCCTCGGCGCCGACGCCATGGTCGCCAGTCAGGTGGACATCAGCGCTGGCGCCGCCCGGATCTGCCTGCGCCAGCCGGCGGTGACCTGACCCCGGTGGGTCATGACGCGGCCGGCGGGCTGGCGTAGCATCGCGCCACGTCCCGCCAGGAGGTCCACGCATGCGCCGTGCTGCCCTGTTGTTGTTGACGCTGTTGCCGTTGGCGGTGCTGGCCGCGCCGCCGCCGCTACCCTCGCCCGCGCGCATCGACGCCGAAGCACAGCGCCTGATGCATGCCGCCCACGCGCGCGGCATGGCGCTGGCAGTGATCGATGGCGGCAAGGTGGTGCACGTCGCCGCCTACGGTGAACGCAACGCCGCAGGTGCACCGCTGCGCACCGATACCGTGATGTACGCCGCCTCGCTGACCAAAATGGCGTTCGGCCACCTGGTCGCACAGCTGGCGCAGGACCGGAAGATCGAGCTGGACGCCAGCATCGCCACGGCGCTGGACAAGCCGCTGCCGGACTACCCGCCGGAGCCCAAGAAGTACGCCGACTACAGCGTACTGGCCGATGATGCGCGCTGGCGCCAGCTCACCCCGCGCCTGCTGCTCAACCATTCCAGTGGCTTCGCCAACTTCGGCTTTCTCGAACCGGATGGCCGGCTGAGGTTCCACTTCGATCCCGGCCGCCGCTACGGCTATTCCGGCGAGGGGCTGATCCTGCTGCAGTTCGTGATCGAACGCGGCCGGCTGCACCAGGACGTGGGCGCGTTGATGCAGCAGCAGGTGTTCGGGCGTTTCGGCATGACCCGCACCAGCATGACGTGGCGCGAGGATTTCGCTGGGAACCTGGCCGACGGCTGGACCGCCGAGGGTACCGCCGAGCCCCACGATGAACGCAGCCGCGTGCGTGCGGCCGGTTCGATGGACACCACCATCGCCGACATGGCCCGCTTCGCTGCGGGCTATATGCGAGGCGATGGGCTGTCAGCAGCGATGCGCAGGGAGCTGGTGCGGCCGCAGTTGCCGATCACCACGGCCAGCCAGTTCCCCACCTTGCAACCGGAGTTGCCGAAGGCGCAGCAACGCAAGGATCTGGCGGCAGGCCTGGGCGTGGTGACGTTCCTCGGCCCTCAGGGCGCAGGCTTCTACAAGGGCGGTCATGACGATGCGGTGGGCAATACGCTGGTATGCGTGGAGCGGTGGCAACGCTGCCTGGTCATCCTGGGCAACGATGTGCGCGCAGAGGCCACCTTCCCGGCGCTGGTGACGTACGTGCTGGGCGATACGGGCGTGCCTTGGGAGTGGGAATACGGCACGGACAAGGCCTTCGTGCGCTGACCCCGTCGACTGCTGGCGGCGCACGGCACACAAGAAAAAACCCCGCCTTGCGGCGGGGTTTTCGGTGCATCGGTAGAGCAGGAACTTAGAAGTCCATGCCGCCCATGCCACCCATGCCGCCCATGCCACCGGCGCCACCCATGGCCGGCTCGTCCTTCTTCGGAGCTTCGGCAACCATGGCTTCGGTGGTGATCATCAGGCCAGCAATCGAGGCCGCGTTCTGCAGCGCCGAACGGGTCACCTTGGTCGGGTCCAGGATGCCGAACTGCAGCATGTCGCCGAACTCGCCGGTGGCGGCGTTGTAGCCGAAGCTGCCGGTGCCTTCCTTGACCTTGTTGATGATGACCGACGGCTCTTCGCCGGCGTTGGCCACGATTTCGCGCAGCGGGGCTTCCATCGCACGCAGGGCGATCTGGATGCCGTGGTTCTGGTCTTCGTTGGCGCCCTTCAGGCCGGCCAGCGCGGTGATCGCGCGGACCAGCGCAACGCCGCCGCCCGGGACCACGCCTTCTTCAACGGCCGCACGAGTGGCGTGCAGGGCGTCGTCGACGCGATCCTTCTTTTCCTTCATTTCGATTTCGGTCGAGGCGCCGACCTTGATCACGGCAACACCGCCGGCCAGCTTGGCCACGCGTTCCTGCAGCTTCTCGCGATCGTAATCCGAGGAGGTGTCCTGGATCTGGGTCTTGATCTGCGCCACGCGTGCATCAACGTTGGCCTTGTCGCCGACGCCGTCGATGATGGTGGTGTTCTCCTTGGAGACCTGCACCTTCTTGGCGCGGCCCAGGTCCTTGATGGTGGCCTTTTCCAGCGACAGGCCGACTTCTTCGGAGATCACGGTCCCGCCGGTCAGCACGGCCATGTCTTCCAGCATCGCCTTGCGACGGTCGCCGAAGCCCGGGGCCTTGACGGCCACGACCTTGACGATGCCACGGATGGTGTTGACCACCAGGGTCGCCAGCGCTTCGCCTTCGACTTCTTCAGCGACGATCAGCAGCGGCTTGCCGGCCTTGGCGACGCCTTCCAGCACCGGCAGCAGGTCGCGGACGTTGGAGATCTTCTTGTCGTGCAGCAGGATGAACGGGTCATCCAGGTCAGCGGTCTGCGACTGCTGGTTGTTGATGAAGTACGGGGACAGGTAGCCGCGGTCGAACTGCATGCCCTTGACCACGTCCAGCTCGTTGTCCAGGCCCGAGCCTTCTTCAACGGTGATGACGCCTTCCTTGCCGACTTCCTTCATCGCGTCAGCGATGATCTGGCCGATCGACTCGTCCGAGTTGGCCGAGATGGTACCGACCTGGGCGATCGCCTTGTCGTCGGCGGTCGGCTTGGAGATGTTCTTCAGCTCGGCGACGGCGGCCGAAACGGCCTTGTCGATACCGCGCTTGAGGTCCATCGGGTTCATGCCGGCGGCAACAGCCTTGGCGCCTTCGCGGATCAGGGCCTGGGCCAGCACGGTGGCGGTGGTGGTGCCGTCGCCGGCGTCGTCATTGGTGCGCGAAGCAACTTCCTTCACCATCTGCGCGCCCATGTTCTCGAACTTGTCAGCCAGTTCGATTTCCTTGGCGACGGAGACGCCGTCCTTGGTGATGGTCGGCGCGCCGAAGCTCTTTTCCAGCACGACGTTGCGGCCCTTCGGGCCCAGGGTGGCCTTGACGGCATTGGCGAGAACGTTGACGCCGCGCACCATGCGCGAACGGGCGTCTTCACCGAAACGAATATCCTTGGCAGCCATTGCGATTACCTCATTGGTAGCGCCGGGTCATACCCGGCGGCTGGGTGTTGGAATCAGGGGGATGGAACAGGTCGCGCCGAGGCTCAGCCGATGACGGCGAGCACGTCGTCTTCGCGCAGGACCTTGTACTCGACGCCTTCGCTCTTGTACGAGCTGCCGGCGTACTGGCCGTAGATGACCTTGTCGCCGACCTTCAGCGACGGAGCGCGCACGTTGCCGTTGTCCAGCGGCTTGCCCGGGCCGACGGCCACGACTTCACCCTTGGTGGACTTTTCCTTGGCCGAGTCGGGGATGACGATGCCACCGGCGGAGATTTCGTCGGCTTCGATCGGCTTGACCACAACGCGGTCGTGCAGCGGCTTGATGCTCATGAGAGACCTCTTAAGTTATTGATTGGTCTGAAAAAGTCCGGCGATGTTAGCAGTCACACCAGGCGAGTGCCAGCAACGCGCGTGAAAAAGCCCGACAAGTCGGGAGCACGACAGAGATGGAGACCTCCACAGGCCTTTCAAGGGCCGATCCCGAAATTTTTCTCCGGACCCGGAAACCTCCTTCCCTGCGTGGACGCCTGTATAGGGATGCAACGCGGCAAGCCAAGGGGGGAACGGGTGACATTTGGTGACCAATGTCCCACTGTCAGATATCTGACGTTCATTTACGACAAAGTGTCACTGGATCGGCCTTAGGCTCGGCCGCGCATTCCCAATCACAAGGAGTAGTCGATGCGATTGCTGTCCCCGCTTGCCGCCGCCTGCCTGCTGGCGCTGGCCACCGCGCCGGCCCAGGCCGAGGTCTTCATCAACGAACTGCACTACGACGACAGCACCGCCGCCGGTGACGTCGGCGAAGCGATCGAAGTCGTGGCCACTGCCGGTGAGGACCTGTCCGGCTACCGCCTGTACCTGTACAACGGCGCCAACGCCTCGGCCGCCGTGGTCTACGCCAACAACCCGGTCCCGGCCGGCACCGCCGCCGGCTGCGGCAGCGCCAGCATCGCCGTGGTCAACTATCCGACCAACGGCATCCAGAACGGCCCGAACGACGGCATCGCCCTGGTCGATGCCAGCGGCAAGGTGGTCCAGTTCCTCAGCTACGAGGGCGCCATCACCGCCTCCGGTGGCCCCGCCGCCGGGATGACCAGCCAGAACATTCCAGTGGCCGAGACCAACAGCACCGCCCCCGGCACCTCGCTGCAGCTGACCGGCAGCGGCAGCCAGTACGCCCACTTCACCTGGGCCGAATCGGCCAAGCAGACATTTGGCAGCTGCAACAACGGCCAGACCTTCAGCGGCGGTGGCACTCCGGGCCCGAACACGCCGCCGTCCGTCTCCACCACCACCCCGGCGCAGGGCAGCAGCACTTTCCCGGCCGCCGCCGATCTGGAAGTGGTGTTCAGCGAAACCGTGAACCTCGCAAGCGGCGCCTTCGCGCTCAGCTGCGGCACCTCCGGCAGCGTGCCGTTGAGCCACCCGGCCAGCGGCCGCAGCGTGAAGCTGTCCACCAACACCGCGCTGGTGGCCGGTGAAGCCTGCCGCTTCGACATCCGCGCCGCGCGCATCACCGACCTGCAGGGCGCACACCCCGCGGCCGACAGCCGCATCGCCTTCACCGTGGCCAGCACCGGCGGCAATCCCGACCCGGGCAACCCGGGCGTGCCGGCCGGCTATTACTCGAAGGTGAACACCTCCAGCCCCAGCCAGCTGCGCTGCTCGCTGCACGCCACCATCAAGGGCCACACCGCCTACCCGTACAGCGGCTCGGGCACCAGCACCTGGACCATCCTGGAGATCGCCGACGAGGATCCGAACAACAGCGGCAGGATCCTGGATGCGTACCGCAACCGCAGCTACGCCAAGGTGACCGATCGCGCCGGCAGCGGCAGTGGCCTGAAGTACAACCGCGAGCACACCTGGCCGAACTCGCTGGGCTTTGCCAGCACCACCGGTGACAAGGGCCTGCCGTATGCGCCGTACACCGATACCCACATGCTGTACCTGACCGACGCGCAGTGGAACGCCGACCGTGGCAACAAGCCGTTCGGCAAGTGCGACGCCAGCTGCGGCGAACGCGCCACCGAAGCCAACAACGGCCAGGGCGGCGGCAGCGGCGGCTACCCGGGCAATTCCAACTGGGTGCGCACGCCGGACGGCAACACCGGCACCTTCGAGGTGTGGGGCAAGCGCAAGGGCGACATGGCGCGTGCGGTGATGTACATGGCGATCCGCTACGAGGGCGGCAAGGATGCGGCCACCGGCCAGTCCGAGCCGGACCTGGAGCTGACCGACGACCGCAGCAAGATCGTCAAGACCAGCAGCTCGCCGGCCTACATGGGCCTGCTGTCGACCCTGATCGACTGGCACCTGTCCGACCCGCCGGATGATGCCGAGCGCGCCCGCAACGACGTGGTCTACAGCTTCCAGGGCAATCGCAATCCGTTCATCGACCATCCCGAGTGGGCGACCCCGGCCCTGTTCACCTCGGCCAAGCCAGCCAGCTGCCAGCTGGCCAACTGACCGCGCAACGCAGCGGTCCACAGCCGCCGCCGGACCCTGACCCGGCGGCGGCCCTATACTCGACGGTCATGCCGACCGTCGATCCCGTCCTGCTGCTGTTGACCACCTGCCCGGACCGGGCCAGTGCCGAGCGCATTGCGCACGCGCTGGTCGGCGAGCGCCTGGCCGCGTGCGTGACCCGCCTCGAGGGCGCGCAGTCGACCTACCGCTGGCAGGGCGAGGTGACCACCGACGCCGAGCTACAGCTGCTGGTGAAGACCACCGCAAGCCGCGTCGATGACGCGATTGCCCGGATCGTCGAACTGCATCCGTATGAACTCCCGGAGTGCATCGCGGTCGAAACCCGGGCCGGCCTGCCGGCGTATCTGGACTGGATCCGGGCACAGACCCGGGAGGACACTGATTGAAGACTCTGTTTGCGCGTGGCGCTGCCTTGTGCGCCCTGTTGTGGCTCTCGCTGCCAGCCTTTGCACTGGATGAGAAGGACCTGCTGCCGGTGGACCAGGCGTTCGCGCTGACCGCCACCGCCCCCGAACGTGGCCAGGTGCAACTGCAGTTCAAGATTGCACCGGGCTACTACCTGTATCGCCACCGCACCAGCGTCAAGGCGGATCCGGCCTTCAATGCCGGCACGCTGCAGATGCCCAAGGGTGACAGGCACCACGACGATTTCTTCGGCGAAGTCGAAACCTATCGCGAGCGCCTGCAGGCCACCCTGCCCGGCACGCCGACCGACGCCGCTGGCACCATCAGCCTGGAAGTACGCTACCAGGGCTGCGCCGATGCCGGCGTCTGCTACCCGCCGCAGAAGCGCGTGGTGCAGGTCACGCTGCCCGGCGGCGGTACGCAAACGGCTGCGCCGGCCGTGCGTACCGGCGCAGCCAGCCCGTTCAACAACCCGCTGGCCGGCGCTGGCAACAGCGGCCTGCGCCTGCCGGGCGCGGCCAGCAACAGCCAGGCACTGCCGCTGCCATCCGAGCAGGCCTTCGGTTTCGATGCCATTGCCAGCGACGGCAACACCCTGCTGCTGCGCTTCAGCCCGGCGCCCGGCTACTACCTGTATCGCGACCGCACCTCGCTGAAGCTGGAGGGCAGCACCGGCGTGCTGGTGGACAAGCCGCGCTGGCCGGCTGCGCAGTCACACCGCGACGAGCACTTCGGCGATGTTTCGGTGTACTTCAACCAGGTGGAAGTGCCGCTGCCGCTGCGCCGCTCGGTCGCCGACGCCGTCGACAGCACCCTGGTGGTGACCTTCCAGGGCTGCCAGACCGATGGCATCTGCTACCCGCCGATGACGCGCCGGGTAAAGCTGTCGATCCCGGCCGGCAACGTCACCGCCAATGCCGGTCAGGTGCCACCGCGCAGTGAGATGATCACCCCGTTGGCCGGTGCCTCCAATGCGCCGCGCGAGGCCGCCAATGGCGCCCCGCTGCGCCTGCTGCCGACCGTGCCCAACGACGACGCGGCGGCACAGGCGACCGTCGGCAATGAGGGCGCACGCAATGAATTCGCCGCCGACGCGCGCGGCGACAACGCGCTGCGCACGCGTCCGCCGGCAAGTACGCCGAATCCGGACCGTTCATTCGTCTGGGTTCTGCTGCTGGCGCTGGCCGGTGGCCTGGTGTTGAACCTGATGCCGTGCGTGCTGCCGATCCTGTCGCTGAAGGTACTGAGCCTGGCGCAGAGCGGCGAAAGCCCGCAGCGCGCGCGCAGCCATGCACTCTGGTACACGCTGGGCGTGCTGGCTGCATTCGCGGTGATCGGTGCCTTGATGGTCGGCCTGCGCGCGATCGGCAACGCCGTCGGCATCGGCTTCCAGCTGCAGCACCCGGGCGTGGTGGCCGCGCTGGCCTACATCATGTTCGCGGTGGGCCTGAGCCTGTCCGGCGTGTTCACCCTTGGCGGTGGCATCGGCAACCTCGGCCAGTCGCTGGCCAGCCGCAGTGGTCCGGCCGGTGACTTCTTCACCGGCGCACTGGCCTGCGTGGTCGGCAGTGCCTGCGTCGGTCCGTTCATGGGGGGCGCGATCGCCTACGCCTTCATTGCCCCGCCGTTGAAGGCGATGACCGTGTTCCTGTTCCTCGGCCTGGGCCTGGCGCTGCCGTTCCTGCTGATCGGCTTCGTGCCGGCGCTGGCGCGCCGCCTGCCCAAGCCGGGCCCGTGGATGGAAACGCTCAAGCACGTGCTGGCCTTCCCGATGTATGCCACTGCGCTGTGGCTGCTGTGGGTGCTGGGCAAGCAGCGTGGCGTGGACGGCATGGCGCTGGTACTGGGCGGCCTGCTGCTGCTCGCCTTCGGCCTGTGGTTGTTCGAACGCCATCGCTGGACCGGCTCGCGCGCAGTGACACTGCTGGGTGTGCTGCTGGCGATCGGCGCACTGGTGCCCGCCTGGGGCGTGACCCAGCTGGCACCACCCGCACGCGCCGCGCAGGCGGCCACTGACAACGTGGTCGAATATTCGCCGCAGTTGCTGGACCGCCTGCGCGCCGACAACCGCGTGGTGTTCGTCAACATGACCGCCGACTGGTGCGTGAGCTGCAAGGCCAATGAACGCGCCGTGCTGTCGCGGCCGGAGTTCAAGGAACTGCTCAAGCGCACCAACGCGGTGTACATGCGCGGTGACTACACCAATGTCGACCCGCAGATCACCACGTTCCTGGAAGAACACAAGGCCGTGGGCGTGCCGCTGTACGTGGTGTATGGCCCCGGCGCCCCACCGACGGTGCTGCCGACCCTGCTGACCCAGGCAGTGGTCGAGGAAGCACTGCTGCGCACCGCACGATGAAGTGGCAACGGCCAGCGCTGCTGTGGACAGCGGTGCTGGCCGCCGGCCTCGGCCTGTGGGCCGGGCATCGTTTGTCACCCGGCCCGTCTGCACCGGCCGCACCAGCGACGGCTTCCACGGCGACGGCCGTGACGCCCACGCTGCAGGTGGGTGATCCCTTGCCGGCGCTGACGCTGCCGGACCTGGCGGGACAGCCGCTGGACCTGCGCGCTCGCTTCGCCGGCCGCCCGCTGCTGATCAACGTATGGGCCAGCTGGTGTGCGCCATGCGTGGAAGAGATGCCCGAGCTGGCCCGCTTTGCCGGTGACCAGGGCAACCAGGGCGTACAGGTGCTGGGGCTGGCGCTGGATACGCCGGAAGACGTGCGCCGCTTCCTGCAGCGGGTGCCGGTGGACTATCCGATCGTGATCGAGACGCCCGGCCCACGCGATGCCAGCGTGCAGCTGGGCAACGCGCAGGGCCTGCTGCCCTACAGCGTGCTGTTCGATGCGCAGGGGCGAATGGTGAAAGCGAAGCTGGGACCGTTCGCCCACGGCGAGATCGACCGCTGGGTGAAGTGAGGGTGTTGTTGCAGGGCTTGCAGCCCTGCACCCTGCTCAATGCAACGGCAACAGCCAAAGCCAAAGCCAAAGCCAAAGCGGGCATTTCGTGGGATGGCGGGGCACTGTGGGTGGTCAGGACACGCCGTAAACCCGTCCATGGGGGCTCGATGGCGCCATCCATGGCGCCAACGGTCCTG
>NZ_JAUTXR010000138.1 GCF_030658505.1 Stenotrophomonas raiganjensis (SeqCode)
GAGGCTGGGCTGGTGGAATACATCCAGTACTACAACCAAGAGCGCATCAAACTGAAACTGAAAGGCCTGAGCCCGGTAAAGTATCGGGAGCAGGCCCAATCGGCCACCTGACCCCGTCCAAGTCTCGGGGGTCACTTCACCATGGGGGCTTGGTCGCCGCTTGCTCGCGTGCGCTTTCCTGCGCACACGGCAAGACCGGGGTTGGGACGTCCTGCCCAACCCGCCCGAGGCATGCCTCGGGCCCATGCGGCTCACACCCCGCAAACCCACAGTACCCCGCCTTCGACAGGTTCCGGCGGCTGTTGGTAGGTGTCGACCTTGGTCGACACGGTAGATCCACGCCATGCGTGGATGAATCTGCATCGGAATCGAATACTGGAAATCTGATCAGAGAGCAGCCGAGCTTGGGCTCGGCTCTACAAAAAAGCGGCCAGCCAACCGGTTCTGCTTTTGCTCTTCTTCTTTCTTCTACGTGGCTGATCGCCCCCGCAAACCGTCAGAAGTCGGGCGGGGTGGGTTCGCGGGGGTGTCCGCGGCATGGATGCTGCGGCCAAGCCCCCAGGGACGGGTTCACGGCGTCCCCCGCGAATCCGCCCCGCCCGGCCAACCACGGCTGTTGCTTTCAGCGACCAACCACGAGGGGCTGCGCCGTTCGCGGGAAAACTCAATCGTCCGCGGACACCGTCCGCCCCGACGCCCACGCCCGCAGTGCCTCTACCTGCTCGGCCATCAGCACCGACAGCGGCCGCGTTGCGCGGATTTCGTTCATCAGCAGCTCGGTGTCCAGCGGCCGGCCTTCGGCGTGTGCCGCATACAGTCCGGCCACGATGGCCTGCTCGATCTCGGCGCCGGAGAAGCCGTTGGCGGCAGCCGCCAGCGCCGGCAGTGCGAAGTCATCGGCGTTGAGTTGGCGGCGGCCCAGGTGCAACCGCAACAGCTCCACGCGCGCTTCAGGCGAAGGCAGGTCGACGAAGAAAATTTCGTCGAAACGGCCTTTGCGCAACAGCTCGGCCGGCAGCTCGTGCACCTGGTTGGCGGTGGCGACGATGAACACCGGTGCCTTGCGCTCGGCCATCCAGGTCAGCAGGTAGCCGAGCACACGGCGTGACACGCCGCCGTCTTCGCCGCCACTGGCCAGGCCCTTCTCGATCTCATCCATCCACAGCACGCAGGGCGCGAGCTGCTCGGCCGAGGTCAGCGCCTGGCGCAGATTGGCCTCGGTCTCGCCGTGGTACTTGTTGTACAGCGCGCCGACGTCCAGGCGCAGCAGCGGCACGCCGAAGCCGGCTGCGGTGGCCTTGGCCAGCATCGACTTGCCGCAGCCCTGTACGCCCAGCAGCAGCATGCCGCGCGGCGGGTCGAGCCCGGCCGGTGCGGAGCCAGCGATGAACGCAACGCGGCGCTGGTTGATCCAGCGCTTGAGCCGGTTGGCGCCGGCCACGTCACCAAAGCGCGCGCTGTCGTGCTCGAAGAACAGGTGGCCGCTGCGGTTGAGCAGCTCGAACTTCAGCCGCGCCAGCTGCGGCAGGTCGTCATCGCGCAGCGCGCCGTCGGCGTAGATCAGCTGGCGGGCGATGCGCCGTGCATCGACCAGGCTCAGGCCCTGCAGGTTCTTCAGGATCTTCTTCACCGCCTCGCTGTCGACCTCGACGCGGCGGCCGCCGTGCTCGCGCGCATAGGCATCAGCCTCCTCACGCAGCATCTTCAGCAGGGCGTTGGCGTCGGGCAGGCGCGGGTTGAAGCGCACCGCCAGCGCTTCCAGCTCGGCGGGCAGTTCGACCTTGGCACCGATCAGCACCAGCACGTGCGGCTCGCTGTGGCGGCGCTGGATCAGGTCGCGCAGGGCACGCTGGTGGCTGGCATAGCCCAGGTAGGGGTGGAAATCGAGCAGCAGGTAGACCCCGCGCTGGTCGGCCTGGCGGATCATCTGCAGCGCGGCGCTGGCATCGGGCGGGCCGACCGGCGGGTCCTCGCTGTCCAGGTCGATGCGGCGCAGGCCCTCGGTGATCGACCAGCGGTGCAGGGCGCGCCACACGTGCATCAGCGTCTGCCGGAACAGCTCGACGATGCGGCCCTCGTCCTGGGTTTCGATCACAATCAGGGGGGTATTGGCGCGGATCAGTGCGCTCAGGTCCTGCAGTTCGCTCATGCCGGTTCGATCCTTCGGGGGCGCCACGATAGCAAAGGCGATGGCCACTGGTTCAGCACGGCGCTACCTCCCGTCACCATCGCCGGTGTACGCTCGGGGCACGTACCCGGAAGCGAGGCTGGCATGAAGACGATCCTGGTGGCCGGTTCCAAGGGCGGGGTGGGCAAGACCACCGTCGCCACCCACCTGGCCGCGTACGCGGCATTGCAGGGCAAGGCCACGGTGATCGCCGATGCCGACCCGCAGGGCTCCAGCACCCGTTGGGCGCAACGCCGTGCTGGGCTGGAAAGCGCGGTGCTCCCCATCGACGTGTATCGGAAGAAGCAGTGGGCGCAGAAGCTGCCCGATGGCACCGAAACCGTCATCATCGATGCACCCGCCGGTGCGTTGGCCGACGATATTCCCCATTTTCTTGACGCGGCCGACGCGGTGGTGGTGCCGGTGCTGCCCTCGGCGCTGGACATCGAAGCCATCGTCGGCTTTCTCAACAGCCTGGCCCGGAACCCTCGGGTGCACAGCCGCAAGCTGCCGGTCGGGCTGGTCCTGAACCGCACCAAGCCGTGGACCCAGACCTCGCAGCAGGCGCTGCAGATGCTGGCCGAATGGCCGTACCCGGTGGTCGCGCAGCTGCGTGACAGCCAGAGCTACGTGGTCATGACCGGCCTCGGCCGCAGCCTGTTCGACTATCGTTCCGCCCAGGTGCGCGAACACCAGGCCGACTGGGAGCCGCTGCTGTCCTGGCTCAAGCTTTGATGCCTGCCTCACTCTTCCTGCTGCATCCTCTTCTTCATGGAAACCCGCGATGCGTGAACTGATCCTGCTGCGCCATGCCCATGCCGAACCGGCTACCCCCGGCCAGGCCGACCTCGACCGGCCGTTGTCGCCGGTGGGGCTGGCCGAAGCCGAAGCCGCCGGCAAGTGGCTGAAGGAAAACAACCTGCTGCCGGACTGCGTGCTGTGTTCGCCGGCACGGCGCACGCGCGAGACCCTGGAAGCCGTGCTCGGCACCATCGGCTACGTGGAGAAGCGCCTGGAAGACCGCATCTACGAAGCCACCCCCGGAACCCTGGCGGCGCTGGTGGACGACCGTCGGGACCTCGACCGGGTGCTGGTCGTCGGTCACAACCCGGGCCTGGAGCGCCTGGTGGCGCTGATGACCGAGGGCACCAGCAGCGATTACCGCGGCATGCCGCCAGCCGGCATCGCCGTCCTTGGCTTCCCGCGCGAGGCCTCGATCGAGCCGGGCGTGGCCAGCCTGAACGCTTTCTGGTGGCCGTGATCCGATGAGCCTGGCGCGGCGCAGCCGCTTTCTGCTGCCCGTGCTGTTGGCTTCCAGTGCGGCCTTGGCTGCCGTGCCTGTAGCCACGACGCTGCCGCCGGTGGTGGCGGAAGCGCAGCGGGTATTGCGCCTGGACACGCAGCGCTCGCAGATCGGATTCGAGGTACGTACCCGCTTCGGGCAACGCATCGAGGGCGTGTTCCCGCACTTCGAGGGACGCATCGAGATCCTTTCCGACGGTCGTCACCAGGTGCACCTGAAGATGTTCACGCGCTCGGTCGAGATCCCCGGCAAGGCGCGCTACACCGGCTGGATGCGCGGCGAGGAGTTCTTCGACGCGGGCCGCCACCCGGTGGTCGAATTCGACTCGCTGCCCTACTGGCCGGAAACCGTGGAGAACGGGGGCGACATCAACGGCCGGCTGACCCTGCGCGGGATCAGCCACCCCGAGACTCTGAAGGTCGAGAGGGCGGAGTGCCCCCGACCCGGCTATGATTGCGACGTCGTCAGCCGCGGTACCGTGCAGCGAGGCCGGTATGGAATGGACAGCTGGCAGCTTGCCTTGAGTGACCGAGTGACCTTCGTATTGCGAGCGCGCCTGAGCGAGGCGCCGAAACCGTGAACCTCCTGCTGCGTGTACTGGCGCTGGCAACCGTGTTGCTGGGCAGCGGTTGTGCATCGCTGTCCAATGCCGAGCGCGACCGTGCCGAAGCGATCGCCGTGCAGGCGCGCTCGACCCAGGTCGACTGCCAGCGCGCCGATCGCTGTGCACAGGAATCGCCGCTGCGTGCGCTGGCCGGCCGGGCGTTCACCGAATCCACCCCGGAACAGCCGCGCCACTACGCCACCCTGCTCGATGAGGGCGAGGGCGCGCTGGTGGCACGCCTGAACCTGCTGCGCAGCGCCACCCGCAGCATTGATCTGCAGACCTACATCTTCGACAAGGACGACAGCGCCCGGCTGGTCATCGACGAGCTGCTGGCGGCCTCGCGGCGCGGGGTGAAGGTGCGGGTGCTGATCGACCAGCTCTCGGCGATCTCCGACCTGCAGATCCTCGGCGCGCTGTCCGGGGCCCACCAGAATTTCCAGCTGCGGGTCTACAACCCGACCTTCGGCAAGGCCCGGCTGAACTATTTCGACTATGCCGGCAGCGTGCTGTGCTGCTTCCGCCGCTTCAACCAGCGCATGCACAACAAGCTGCTGGTGATCGACGATGCGATCGGCGTGGTCGGTGGCCGCAATTACCAGGACGACTATTACGACTGGGACCGCGAGTACAACTTCCGCGACCGCGACGTGCTGATCGCGGGGCCGGAAGCGCGGGCGATGGCGGCCAACTTCGATGCCTTCTGGCGGGCCCACCGCAGCGTGCCGGCCGAACGCCTGAACGACGTCGGGCGCACCCTGCTGCAAGAGGGCGTGCCAGCCCTGCCACCGGCCGCCTTCCGGCGCCCGGAACGGGTGCAGCGGGTCAGTGCCGAAGCCAACGATACCGAGTTCGTCACCCGTTCCTTCGTGGACACCGCGTTGCCGGTGGCCTCGGTGCGCTACGTGGCCGACCTGCCGCGCAAGCATCGCCGCGAGAAGGCCGATGCGCCCCTGGCCGGGCAGCATGTGACCGAGCCGCAGCTGGATGCGCTGATCGCCAGCGCGCAGAAAGAAGTGATCCTGCAGACGCCGTACCTGGTGTTGTCCAAGCCGGCGCAGGCGCTGTTCCGTGAACTGCGCAAGCGCCCGCAGCCGCCGCGCGTGGTGGTGTCCAGCAACAGCCTGGCGGCGACCGACAACCCGATCGTGTACGCGCTGTCGTACAAGTACAAGCGGCGCAACATGCGCGAGCTGGGCTTCAACATCTTCGAGTACAAGCCGTTCCCGCTGGATGCGCCGGTTGATTACCGCAACCTGCTGCCCGACCCGATCGCCGCCCCCGGGGGAGACGACGACGAGGGCCGCAACCCGCTGATCGGCGGCAGCGCCGCCGGCAGCAATGCAGGGGGGGGCAGCGATGGGGAGCAGGCAACAACGCGCGGGCAGGCAGCGGTGAACCATCCGCGCACCGGCAGCGCCTACCAGAATGCCCGCGAGCGTCGCCGCGCGGCCGGCAGCGAGGTGGAAACGCGCCTGCTGCGCACCGAGACGCGGCCGTCGTTCCTCGGCAGCAAGGCGGTCAACAAGCCGTTGCCGGTCACCCGCAAGGGCGCGCGCATGGGGTTGCATGCCAAGTCGCTGGTGGTCGATCGCCGCATCGGCGTGGTTGGCACCCACAACTTCGATCCGCGCAGCGAGAACTACAACACCGAAGGCGCGGTGATCATCGATGACCCGGCCTTTGCCGAACAGCTGGCCGAGAGCATCCTGCGCGATACCCATCCGCAGAACTCCTGGACGGTGGCGCCGCGCGCCAAGCCACCGGTGCTGTCCGGGCTGAACTACAGCGTCGGCAAGGCCTCCGAAGCGCTGCCGATTCTCGATCTCTGGCCGTGGCGCTACGCCACCGACTACGAGTTCAAGCCCGGTCACGACTGCCCGCAGCCGCTGCCGCGGCAGGACCCAGCGTTCCACACCTGCTACGTCGCCGTCGGCGACTTCCCCGAAGTCAACGTCGGCCCGAAGTGGCTGCTGGTGCGCATGCTGACCGCATTCGGCGCCGGCCTTGTTCCCATCCTCTGAAGGTACCCGCATGACCCAGGTCTTCCGCGAAGCCGTTTCCATCGAGCAGCTCAACGCGCTCAGCCGCAACACGGCGATTGAATCCCTGGGCATCGTCTTCAGCGCCGCCGGCGAGGACTGGCTGCAGGCCACCATGCCGGTGGATGAGCGCACCCGCCAGCCCTACGGCATCCTGCACGGCGGTGCCTCGGTGGTGCTGGCCGAGACCCTGGGCAGCAGCGCCGGCAACCTGTGCGTGGATACCGGCAAGCAGATCTGTGTGGGCCTGGAAATCAACGCCAACCACGTGCGCGCCGTGCGCTCGGGCACGGTCACCGGTACCGCCCGCGCGCTGCACGTCGGCCGCAGCACCCAGCTGTGGGAGATCCGCATCGAGGACGAGCAGGGCCGCCTGGTATGCATCTCGCGGCTGACCCTGGCGGTGGTGGCGGCCGGCCACGGCTGAGGCCCTGGGGGCCCGTTGACGGCGGCAGAACCCAGCGTTCCCCGCCGATTGCCCTGGTCGATCGGTCTTATGGCCTAAATCGGCTGGCAGCGATGACGGCCCTCCGGTATCGTGCGCGGATGACTTCCCCCACTCCGGCCCCCCGCGGCGGCGTGGCGCGTGTGTGCCGTTACCTGTACCGCGTACCGCTGCTGTTGGTCCACATCACCGTGTTCCTGCCGCTTATCCTGATCGGCATGCTTCCGCCGTGGGGTGAAGTGCGCGTGGGCGATACGACCTTCGGCGCCAAGGTGGTGAACTGGTGGCAGGGCGGGCTGATGTGGATCTTCGGCTTCCGCCTGGTGCAGATCGGCGCGCCGTTGCCTGGTGCCGTGCTGTTCGTGGCCAACCACGTCAGCTGGGTGGACATCTGCATCCTGCACAGCCAGCGCATGATGGGGTTCGTCGCCAAGCGCGAAATCGCCAGCTGGCCGCTGGTCGGCTGGCTCGCTGCGCGCGGGCAGACCATCTTCCACCAGCGTGGCAACACCGAGTCGCTCGGTGGCGTGATGCAGGTGATGGCCGACCGCCTGCGTGGTGGCAGGGCCGTCGGCGTGTTCCCGGAAGGGCGTACCCGTGGCGGCCATGAAGTGGGCCCGTTCCACGCCCGCATCTTCCAGGCTGCGGTCGAGACCGGCGTGCCGGTGCAGCCGGTGGCACTGGTGTACGGGGTGAACGGTGACGCGCAGACCATCGTCGCGTTCGGCCCGGGCGAGAGTTTCTTCGCCAATTTCCTGCGCCTGCTCGGTGAGCCGGCGCGACGTGCAGAAGTGCACTTCCTGGCGCCGATCGGTGCCCAGGACCTGGAAGGCCGTCGGCGCATCGCGGAGACCTCGCGCGCGCGCATCGTGGCGGCCATGAGCACGCAGTGAGGGTGCGGTGGCCCTGATCCCGCCACCTGTCCTGGACGCCGGTACGCCGACGCTGCACGCGGCTGACTACCAGCCGCCGCGTTGGCTGCGCAATCCGCACCTGCAGTCGATGCTCAGTTCCAGCCGCATGCGCCTGCAGCGTGGCCTGCTGCTGCTGGCCGCCACCGGCGCGGCCAGCGAGGAGCTGATCCTCGATGGCGGCGATGGCGTGCGCCTGCAGGGCTGGCACAGCCATGTCGAAGGCCGTGAACCCAAGGGCATGGCCCTGCTGCTGCATGGCTGGGAAGGCAGTGCCGAATCCAGCTACATGCGCATGGCGGCCGCGCGCATGCTGGAGCAGGGCTTCGACGTGGTGCGGCTGAACTTCCGCGACCACGGCAATACCCATCACCTCAACCCCGGCATCTTCCACTCCAACCTGATCGACGAAGTGGTGCATGCCGCGGGCGATATCGCCCGGCGTTGGCCGCAGCTGCCGCTGGTGGCTGCCGGCTATTCGCTGGGTGGCAACTTCGTGCTGCGGCTGGCCCTGCGCGCGCCGGCCGCCGGTGTTCCGCTGCTGCGGGTGGCCTCGGTGTGCCCGGTGCTGGACCCGGCGCTGACCATGGAAAGCATCGAGAACGGCCCGGCGATGTACGACTGGTACTTCCGGCGCAAATGGGCCGGTTCGCTGCGCCGCAAGCGTGACCTGTTCCCCGAACTGAGCGACTGCGACGACCGCGTGCTGAAGCTGGACATCCGTGCGCTGACGGCGTGGCTGGTCGAGCGCCACACCAGCTTCGGCTCGTTGCAGGCCTACTTCGATGGCTACTCGATTGCCGGCGACCGCCTGTCCACCCTGCAGGTGCCGGCCGACATCCTGATGGCGCAGGATGACCCGGTGATTCCATACGCGACCTTCAGCGACTGGCAGCTGCCGCGCCAGGCGCGCCTGGAAACCGCCTGCTGGGGCGGCCACTGCGGGTTCATCGAGAATTGGCGGGGCGACGGTTTCTCCGAGCGCTGGGTCGCGCAACGCCTGCAACGGGTGCTTCAGGCCTGAACCGGCAGCGGCGCGCAGCCCGCTACAATGCGGGTTTGCACTTGAACCGGACTGCCATGCAAGACCAGATCATCCAAGCGTTGCGCCAGAACCAGGCCGACCAGGCCGTGCAGCTGGCCCAGGCGTGGACCCGCGACGAACCCGGCCTGGCCGATGCCCACCGCTGGCTGGCGCTTGCGCTGCAGCAGCAGGGCAAGGCCGAGGATGCGATGGAGGCGCTGCAGCAGGCGTTGCAGCTGGCCCCCGATGATGCCCAGCTGCACCTGCAGCACGCCGGCCTGCTGCTCGCCCTGCGCCAGTTCCAGGGCGCGGACGAAGCGCTGGCGCGCACCACCGGCCTCGATCCGAATTCCTTCGCCGCCTACCTGATGCAGGCGCACCTGGCGATCGGCCGCAATGACTTCGACGAAGCACAGCGCCTGTCCACCCTGGCTTCGCGCGTGGAACCGGACCATCCCGAACTGCTGACCATCGACGGCATGATCGCGCTGCGCCGTGATGACCCGGACCGCGCGCTGGTGCTGTTGTCGGCCGCCAACCAGGCCCAGCCGAATGACACCCGCGTGCTCTATGCACTGGGCTTCGCCTACCTGGGCAAGGACATGCTGGCGTTCGCCGAGCAGGCGTTCCGCCGCGTGCTGGAGCTGAACCCGGCCATCAGTTCGTTGCATGGCCTGGTGGTGCAGCTGGCACTGCGCCAGGGCAACGTGCCGGCGGCGGCAGAAGCCATGGAAGTGGCCCTGCGGCAGCCGGAGCTGGATGTGCCGTCGATGCATCGCCTGGCCGGTGAGCTGGCATTGCGCAACGGCCAGCCGCTGCAGGCGCTGGACCATCTGCTGCCGCTGCTGGAAACGATCCCCGATGACCGCCAGGTGCTGCAGCTGCTGCTGATGTCCTGGCAGCGCCTGGGCCGCGAAGACGAGGCGCGTGCGCGCCTCGATGCTGCCCTGGAGCAGCATCCGCAGCTGCATGACCTGTGGCTGGCGCGCCTGGCCGTGGAAGAAGTGGGCGGCCCCACCGCCGCCGCCACGGTCGAACGCTGGATGGACGCCATGCCGGGCCATCTGCCGGCGCTGGAAGCGCGCCTGCGCCTGCATGACATGGTCGGCGAGCACGAGCAGGCCGAAGCCATCGCCGAACGCATCGTCAGCCTCGAGCCGGGTCGGGTGAGTGGTGAGACCCGCCTGGTCGAAGGCCTGCTGCAGCGCGATCCGGCTGCCGCGGTGGCCCGCGTGCAGGCGCTGATCGAGCAGGCGCCGGAAGCGCATCGCGCCGATCTGCGGACGTGGATGGGTGAGATCCAGGACCGTGCCGGCCAGCCGCAGGAGGCCCTGCGTACTTGGCTGTCGCTGCAGGCCGACCAGGCTCCGCAGCGCCTGCCGCTGCCGCCGCAGGCCAAGTCCCCGCCGAGCTGGCCGGACAAGGGCAGCATCGACGGCGACACCGCCTCTGCACCGATCTTCCTCTGGGGGCCGCCGGGTTCGGGGGTGGAGCGCGTGGCGACCGGCCTGGCGGCTGCCAGCCCGGTGCTGCGCAGCGACCGCTACGCCAGCAACCCGCCCGACGATGCGTTCCAGAACTACAACACGCTGCAGGACCTGGCTTCGGGCGTACTGACGCCGGAGCGGCTGGTGCAGCGCTGGCGCGAACAGCTGCCGGTGCGTGGCCTGCAGAGCGATACCGTGATCGACTGGCTGCTGTGGTGGGACAACGCCCTGCTGTGGGCGCTGCGCCCGCAGCTGCCGCAGGGGCGACTGGTGCTGGTGCTGCGTGACCCGCGCGACATGCTGCTGGACTGGGTGGCGTACGGCGCTGCCGCGCCGCTGGCGATGACCTCGCTGGCCGAAGCCAGCGAATGGCTGACCCGTGCGCTGGCCCAGATCGCCACGCTGCACGAGGAAGACCTGTACCCGCACGTGCTGCTGCGCATCGACCAGATCGGCAACGATCCGCAGGCGATGGCCGAACTGCTGGGCCGCTTGTTCGAGCGGCCGATGCCGCCGGCCGCGCAGCTGGGCGCGCCGCGCTTCCCGCCGGGCCACTGGCGCCACTACCGCGACGTGATGAGCGCCGCCTTCGCCCAGCTCACCCCGGTTGCGGTGCGCCTGGGTTACCCGGAAGAGTGAGGAGAGTCTGATGCAGCTGACCAGCCAGAGCCTGACCAATGGCGCACCGATCAACCGTGAGTTCGCCGCGGGCGATGCCAACGGTTTTGCCCCCGACCGCAATCCGCACCTGGCTTGGAGCGGGGCGCCGGCCGGCACCCGCTCGTTCCTGCTGGTGTGCGTGGACCCGGACGTGCCGACCGTGCCGGAGACGGTCGGCCGCAACGACATGAGCGTGCCGCGCGACCAGCCGCGTTGCGACTTCGTGCACTGGGTGATGGCCGACATCCCGGCCGTGGTGCAGGAGATCGCCGCTGGCAGTTGCAGCGATGGCTTCGTGGTGAAGGGCAAGCCCGCACCCACCGGGCCGGCCGGCAGCCGTCAGGGCCTGAACGACTTCACCGGTTGGTTTGCCGGCAACCCGGACATGGCCGGTGACTACCTGGGCTATGACGGCCCGTATCCGCCGTTCAACGATGAGCGCGTGCACCGCTACTTCTTCCGGGTGTTCGCGCTGGACGTGGCGGCGCTGGACCTGCCGCAGCGCTTCACTGCCGCCGACGCCTACCGCGCCATGCATGGCCACGTGCTGGCCGAAGCGGCACTGCATGGCACCTATACGCTGAACCCTGCACTGGGCTGAGCAGCGCACAGGGTAGAGCCGGCCGCTGGCCGGCTTCTGCAGGCAACTGCGGCAATGTGTGGAAAATGCCGGCCAGCGGCCGGCACTACCGACAGCGTCGAGCCATGCTCGACTGCTTCTGCTACACGATTGACCGGCAGTAATCGGCAAACCGCGCCAGGAACCTATCCGCGTCGGCGCGGTGCGCTTCCGATTGCAGTACGTCACCGACCTGCTCGGGTTCCAGGCCCAGCACCGGTACACGCAGGAACAGCGCCGTACTGAACGCGGAACTGACTGTGGACAGTACCGCACGCAGCGCCTGCAGCATGTCTTCGCCACGGTGCGAGGCGTGTACCAGGGCGATCGGCCGACCGACGATCTGGTCGCCGGACACCAGCCAGTCAATCGCGTTCTTCAGTCCGCCGGGAATACCGCGCACGTATTCCGGGCTGCAGACCAGCACACCGTCGCTGCGCGCGATGGCCTGCTTGAAGCGCGTCACGCTGCCGGGTTCTTCGGTGCCTTCCAGATCGGGTGAGAACACCGGCAGTTCGCCGACGCCGGTGTAGACCTCCATCTCCATTCCAGGCGGTGCGACGGCTTTCAGGGCGATCAGCAGGGCGGTGTTGGTCGACTGCCGGCGCGCACTTCCGGAAATGGCAAGAATCTTCATCGCGGAAGGCTAGCACGCGGGTTCTGCCTTGCTTCCGCCAGCAACAGACGACGGTTCGGGCACTGCGGTGCCACCGTCCTTCCGTTGCCGGATTCACGCGAGGCAGCCGGCCAGCGGCCGGTTCTACCCCATGCAACGAAGAAGGGCGGCCTTTCGGCCGCCCTTCACCCGTCAGCCGACTGACAGTCGGCTCTACATCACTTCTCGATGGCCGACTCGACCACCATGTCCAGCACGTACGCCTGCGACGGCGCATCGGCCGGCGGGTTCTTCACTTCGTAGCGCTTCACGCGCACCACGTTGCGCACGCCATTTTCGTGGGTGTAGCCCTCGATGTTGCCGTAGAAGTTCTCGAACTTGCCCGGCTCACCCTGCTTCAGGCCCTTGTCGTCGAACTTCACTTCACGCACCTGCAGGCACTGGTAGTCCGGGATCAGCGGGTGCGAGCACTTCTCGGTCTTCGCGGCCACTTCCAGGAACACGGTTTCGCCGGCGCCGCCGTAGCGGGTTTCAGCGGTCGGTTCCGGGTTGAACACCAGCTTGTCGCCCTTGGCAGTGGTCAGGGTCAGCTTGCCATCGGCATCCTGCTCGGCCTTCAGTTCGCCCTGCAGGCGGCTCGACACGGCTTCGTCCAGCGCCATCAGCGCCTTGTCGGTGCAGGCCATCATGGTCGAGGCCATCGCACTGACCGTCAGCTTGCCGTCGGCCAGGGTGTAGCCGCCGCCCATGCGGTTGCAGGTGTTGCTGACCGACAGGCGGCCATCAGCGAAGTCCAGGGTGACCGGCTTGTCTTCTCGGGCGAACAGCGCGTCGATGCGCTTGCCGTCGGCGCCGGTGGCCTGCTGCAGCAGCCAGTGCTGGCTCTGCAGGCGCTGCGCATCCAGGTGCGCCAGCGTCTGCTGGTCTGCTGCCTTGGCCGCGGCCGGGGCCACGTCGTCGCCGCCGTTGCCGGCCGGGGCCGGGGTCTGGCTGCAGGCGGCCATCAGGGCCAGCGGGAGGAGCAGGGTGAGCTTGCGGTTCATGGTGATTCTCCTTGGGGAACCGTGGGGGAAACGGGGTGGGGCCGGCGATGGGGTTGCCGCGACCCGGCGCTGTTCAGCTGCCGGAGGGCAACCACAGCAGCAGCGCCGCGCCCAGCGCGATGCGGTAGATGGCGAAGGCGGTGAACCTGTGCGACTTGATGTAGCCCATCAGCCACTTCACTACGACGAAGCCGGTGATGGCCGCGGCAAGGAAGGCCACGCCCACGTCGGTCCAGTTCTCGCTGCCCAGCTGCCCGTCCCTGGCCAGTTCCAGGAAGGTGTAGGCGCTGGCGGCGAACATGGTGGGGATGCCGACCAGGAACACGAACTCGGCGGCAGCCGCGCGGCGGCTCAGGCCCAGCAGCATGGCCAGGAAGATCGCCGAGGCCGAGCGCGAGGTGCCGGGGAACACGCCGGCCACCACCTGCGCCAGGCCGACACCGATCGCCACCGTCCAGGTCACCTGGTCGCGGTCGGGCAGGCGTGCGGTGTAGGCCTCCACCAGCAGCATCCACGCGCCACCGATGATCAGCGCCCAGGCCACCGGGCTGACCGTCTCCGGCAGCGACCAGCCGGCCTTGCGCACCACCAGCCCGACCACCGCGGTGACCAGGAAGGCGGCGCCCAGCTTGAACACGTAGTCGCGGTTCTCGCGCTGGTTGAAGCCGGTGGCCAGCTGCAGCAGGCGCTGGCGGAACACCAGCACCACGGCCACGATCGCGCCGGCCTGGATGATGATGTTGAAGAAGTCCGAGCGGGCCCCCAGCCAGTGCTGGGCGATGAGCAGGTGGCCGGTGCTGGAGATCGGCAGGAATTCGGTCAAGCCTTCGAGGATGCCCAGCAACAGGGCGGAGAGCAGGTCGGACATGGACAGTGCGTGCACGCGCGGCGGAAGGAAGAAGGCCGAGAGGATAGACGATCCCTGCCGCACCAAACGGGTGCGTCTGGCGATGAGTGCACCCGTTTGGTGCGCGGCGATCTGCACCGGTCCGGGGCGCCCTTTTTCAAATCAATGACTTGCGGGCTGTAAAAAGTTGGCACGGTCGTTGCTGTACCTCAGCAGGCATTCATCCCCATCCGAGGTCGTACCGATGTCCGTGGAAAACGTTGAGAAGCTGATCAAGGACAACCAGATCGAATTCGTCGATCTGCGTTTCGTGGATATGCGTGGCGTCGAGCAGCACGTCACCTTCCCGGTCAGCATCGTCGAGCCGTCGCTGTTTGAAGAAGGCAAGATGTTCGATGGCAGCTCGATCGCCGGCTGGAAGGGCATCAACGAATCGGACATGGTCCTGCTGCCCGACACCAGCAGCGCCTACGTCGACCCGTTCTACGCCGATCCGACCATCGTGATCAGCTGCGACATCCTCGACCCGGCCACCATGCAGCCGTATGGCCGTTGCCCGCGCGGCATCGCCAAGCGCGCCGAGGCCTACCTGAAGTCCTCCGGCATCGCCGAAACCGCGTTCTTCGGCCCGGAGCCGGAATTCTTCATCTTCGATTCAGTCCGTTTCGCCAATGAAATGGGTAACACCTTCTTCAAGGTCGATTCCGAAGAAGCCGCCTGGAACAGCGGCGCCAAGTACGACGGTGCCAACAGCGGCTACCGTCCGGGCGTGAAGGGCGGTTACTTCCCCGTTCCGCCGACCGACACCCTGCACGACCTGCGCGCCGAGATGTGCAAGACCCTGGAACAGGTCGGCATCGAAGTGGAAGTGCAGCACCACGAAGTGGCCACCGCCGGCCAGTGCGAGATCGGCACCAAGTTCAGCACCCTGGTGCAGAAGGCCGACGAACTGCTGCGCATGAAGTACGTGATCAAGAACGTCGCGCACCGCAACGGCAAGACCGTCACCTTCATGCCCAAGCCGATCGTCGGCGACAACGGCAGCGGCATGCACGTGCATCAGTCGCTGTCCAAGGGCGGCACCAACCTGTTCTCCGGTGACGGCTACGGCGGCCTGAGCCAGCTGGCGCTGTGGTACATCGGCGGCATCTTCAAGCACGCCAAGGCCATCAATGCCTTTGCCAACTCGGGCACCAACAGCTACAAGCGCCTGGTGCCGGGCTTCGAAGCGCCGGTGATGCTGGCCTATTCGGCCCGCAACCGTTCGGCGTCGTGCCGCATTCCGTGGGTCTCCAACCCGAAGGCACGCCGCATCGAAATGCGCTTCCCGGACCCGATCCAGTCCGGCTACCTCACCTTCACCGCGCTGATGATGGCCGGCCTGGACGGCATCAAGAACCAGATCGACCCGGGCGCACCGAGCGACAAGGACCTGTACGACCTGCCGCCGGAAGAAGAGAAGCTGATCCCGCAGGTCTGCTCCTCGCTGGACCAGGCGCTGGAAGCGCTGGACAAGGATCGCGAATTCCTGAAGGCCGGTGGCGTGATGAGCGATGACTTCATCGACGGCTACATCGCGCTGAAGATGCAGGAAGTGACCAAGTTCCGCGCGGCCACCCACCCGCTGGAATACCAGCTGTACTACGCCAGCTGACCGGTGGCGATGGCGGTGGGCTTCCCCCTCCCACCCGCCGCCATCGCTTCCGTTTTCGCGGCTGGGGAGCCGCAAGGCGGGCGCAGGCCCGCCGTTGTAGAGCGGACTGTCAGTCCGCTGCATTGGAACGCGGGCCTTTGGCCCGCTTATCCAGGGGCAAGAGAGAGACCGGATACGCGACCAGGGCCGCCCTCCCTCCCGCGTCGGTCGTGCAAGGAGAGAGGCACGGCCGTCCCGGCCCTGTACGTGTCCGGTGCAACAGCCACGGTCATCATCCTGATGACCCGTGGTTGCCTGATGCCAACGCGCGCTGGCGCGCTGGCCCCATCCACCATCGGGACATGCGCATGAAACTGATCTCCGCCATCATCCGACCGTTCAAGCTCGACGAGGTCCGCGAGGCCCTGTCCGATGCAGGCGTGTCGGGTATCACCGTGACCGAAGTGAAAGGTTTCGGTCGCCAGAAGGGCCACACCGAGCTGTACCGCGGCGCCGAGTACGTCGTCGATTTCCTGCCCAAGATCAAGATCGAAACCGTGGTCACCGACGAGCGTGCCGACGCGGTGATCGAAGCGATCCAGTCGTCGGCAGGCACCGGCAAGATCGGTGACGGCAAGATTTTCGTCACCGCCGTCGAACAGGTCATCCGCATCCGCACCGGCGAAATCGGTGCCGACGCGCTGTAACCCCCTTCCGGAGACTCCCCCAATGAAGATGCGCCTTCTCACCGGGTGGCAGGCCCGGTTCCATGTCGTGTGGCTGTTGATGCTGCTCAGCGCGTTCGCCGTCGGTGCGTGGCCGGGCAGCGCCCATGCCCAGGCACAGGTGTCGCCGCTGCCGAGCGAAACCGTTGCGGTCGAACCGCTGCAGGACCCTGCCGCTGCAGCCGCTGCGCCGGCCGTGGCCGAAGCGGCCGCCGCCTATGATCGTGGCGACGTGGCCTGGATGCTCACCTCCACCCTGCTGGTGCTGATGATGGTGGTGCCGGGCCTGGCTCTGTTCTACGGCGGCCTGGTGCGTTCGAAGAACGTGCTTTCGGTGCTCAGCCAGATCCTGGTGGTGTTCTCGCTGGTGCTGCTGCTGTGGGTGGCCTATGGCTACAGCGCGGTGTTCAGCGCGGGCAATCCGTTCTTCGGCTCGTTCACCGAATTCGCCTTCCTCAAGGGCTTCACCCCCGAGTCGGTGGGCAACACGCCGATCAAGGGACTGCCGGACTATCTGTTCGTCGCCTTCCAGTCGACCTTCGCCGGCATCACCACCGCGCTGATCGTCGGTGCCTTCGCCGAACGCATCAAGTTCCGTGCCGTGCT
Organism: Stenotrophomonas raiganjensis (SeqCode); assembly: GCF_030658505.1. GTDB lineage: Bacteria > Pseudomonadota > Gammaproteobacteria > Xanthomonadales > Xanthomonadaceae > Stenotrophomonas. The sequence goes on from NZ_JAUTXR010000138.1 coordinate 16,733, forward strand.
GCTGTTCTCGGCGCTGTGGTTCACCCTCAGCTACATTCCGATGGCACATATCGTCTGGGGTGGCGGCTACCTGGGTGAGCTGGGCGCGATCGATTTCGCCGGCGGCACCGTGGTGCACATCAATGCGGGTGTTGCCGGCCTGGTGGCTGCCTGGTTCGTCGGCAAGCGCCTGGGCTATGGCCAGACCGCGCTGAAGCCGCACAACGTGCCGTTCACCTACATCGGCGCGATGCTGCTGTGGGTCGGCTGGTTCGGCTTCAATGCCGGCTCGGCGGCAGCGGCCGATACCGTGGCCTCGCTGGCCTTCCTCAATACCGTGCTGGCTACTGCCGCAGCGGTGCTGGGCTGGACGCTGGTGGAGGCCATCAGCAAGGGCAAGCCGTCGGCACTGGGCGCTGCCTCGGGCGCGGTGGCCGGCCTGGTCGGCATCACCCCGGCCTGCGGCACCGTCGGCCCGCTCGGCGCGATCATCATCGGTTTCGTCGCCGGCGTGGTCTGCGTGTGGGGCGTGACCGGTTTGAAGCGCCTGCTGAAGGTGGACGACACCGCCGACGTGTTCGGCGTGCATGGTGTCGGCGGCATCGTCGGTGCGATTCTCACCGGTGTGTTCAGTGCACAGTCGCTGGGGGGCACCAAAGCCGATCTGGATATCGCCCATCAGGTCTGGGTGCAGGTGGTCAGCGTCGGCCTCACCGTGGTGTGGTCGGCGGTGGTGACCACGCTGATCCTGCTGGTGGTGCGCAGCGTGGTCGGCCTGCGCGTGACCGAGGAAGCCGAGCGCACTGGCCTGGATGTGACCTCGCACGGCGAGTCCGCCTACGAGGCCTGAGGTATCGGCGGGCGGCCCTGCGGGGCCGCCTTTGCGTTGGGTGGCTGCCAGGCTTGCCTGGCACTGCTCCTGCTCTGGTGGATGCCGACCGTGGGTCGGCACGGCGGCATGCATCATCGCGCCTGATCGCGCACAATCGGCTCATGCACCCGATCCGCGCCACTCTGATGCTCTCGGCCTGCCTGCTGCTGGCCGCCTGCGCCTCCACGCCGCAGGAAACCCGCAACCCGCTCGCCACCTGGGTGCCGTCACCCAACCAGAATGCGCGCACGCCGGTCATCATCGTCATCCACCACACCGAGCAGAAGTCGGTGCAGCAGAGCCTGCATACGCTGCGCACCGCCAACAGCGGAGGGCCGGTCAGTGCGCACTACCTGATCGGCGCCGATGGCCATCGCTACCAGCTGGTCGCTGATGAGCGCCGCGCGTGGCATGCCGGCGCCGGGCGCTGGGGCACCATCACCGATCTCAACTCCGCCTCGATCGGCATCGAGCTCGACAACGATGGCCGCAGTCCGTTCAGTGCGGCGCAGATCGAATCGCTGATCGTGCTGCTGCGCGATCTCACCACCCGCCTGAACATTCCGCCGCGCCAGGTGATCGGCCATGCCGACCTGGCGCCGACGCGCAAGCAGGATCCGAGCCGGTTCTTCCCGTGGCAGCAGCTGGCGGAGGCTGGATTCGGCGTCTGGCCGCGCGCCGCCGATGGTGCCGCACCCGAAGGCTTTGACGCGTGGAATGCGCTGGCTCGTTTCGGCTATCCGCTCGATAACCGGGACGCCACCGTCGCCGCCTTCCACCGTCGTTTCCGGGGCCGCGACGACCTGCCGAAGACACTGGATGCCGAAGACGCCCGCATCCTGCATTCCCTGCTGCTGCAGACGCCCTGATCCGGCGCATGAACGCTTGACCCCGCGCTGGGTTGCCGCCCAGCGGCCGGCACTCCACCATGGCGGCATGATCGATTCCGCCATCTTCTTCAAGCGCAACCACTGCGCCCTGCTGGCAGCGGCCGTGCTCGCAGGCTGCTCCACCACCGCTCCCCGCACCGGAACCGAAGTGCCGACGCCGGTCACGCCGCCCGCGGCCACCTATGCCAAGGCCGCATGGAGTGCATTGCCCCCGGTCTCCGACAGCGACCTGCAGGCGGGCTTCGCTGCCTGGCGCGGCAGCTGCACCCGCCTGAAGAACGATGCGGTCTGGGCCAGGCCCTGCGCCACCGCCGCGACGGTTTCGGACAAGGATCCGGCGGCGATCCGCCAGTTCCTGCAGCGCGATCTGGATGTCTATGCACTGCGTGCCGGCGGCCACCAGGCCGACGGGCTCATTACCGGCTACTACGAGCCGATCTACCCCGGCAGCCTCACCCGTACCGACAAGGCCACGGTGCCGGTCTACGGCACGCCGGATGATCTGATCGTGGTGCAGCTGGACAGCGTCTACCCGGAATTGAAGGGCAAGCGCCTGCGCGGGCGCGTCGAGGGCAAGGTGCTCAAGCCCTATGACGACGCCGGCACCATCGCGGCCAAGGGCGCCAAGGCCCCGGTACTGGCCTGGCTGACCGATCCGATGGACCTGCAGCTGCTGCAGATCCAGGGCTCGGGCCGGGTGCGCCTGGGCGACGGCACGCAGGTACGGCTGGCCTATGCCGAGCAGAATGGCCACCCCTACCGTGCCATCGGCCGCTGGCTGGTGGACCAGGGCCAGTTGAAGAAGGAAGACGTCACCATGGACGCCATCCGCACCTGGGCGCGGGCCCATCCCGCGCGCGTGCCGGAACTGCTGCGCAGCAACCCCAGCTACGTGTTCTTCGTGCGCACCCCGGACAGCCCGGAGGGTCCGCGCGGTTCACTGAATGTGCCGCTCACCGCTGGCTACAGCGTCGCAGTGGATCGCAGCGTGGTGCCGCTGGGCAGCCTGCTGTGGCTGTCCACCACGCGCCCGGACGGCAGCCCGGTGGTGCGCCCGGTGGCCGCGCAGGACACCGGCGGCGCCATCGCCGGCGAAGTGCGCGCCGACCTGTACTGGGGCAGCGGCGACGCCGCCGGCAAGCTGGCCGGTGACATGAAGCAGAAGGGCAACATCTGGATGCTGTGGCCGAAGGGCGTGGCCTTGCCGCAGTAAGTCGGCTGGGGCAGATCCGTTTCCGCAGGAAAGGGATCTGACCCCAAATGCCTGATAATGGCGCCATGAAGAACGTCAAAAGCAACACCACCAGGAAGTACTACAAGCACTGGGCCGAATCCGGCCTGGGCAAGGGCAACGTGCTGATGGAAGCCCGCGGCGAGAAGATCGTGCGCCAGGTGGAAATCTACGGCACGACCGCTGTCTGGGCCGACGAACACGCCCACAGTGACGATCGTTTCCCGCTGGCCGACCAGCCGGTGTCGTTCCTGGATTTCGACGAGGATGACGAGATCTCTGCGCGCGAATTCGAAAGCGCCTGGAAGAAGGCGCGGCTGGCGACCGGCTACCCGGTGTAGTCCTGCTTGAGCCGGGGTCAGAGCCGTTTCCTGACGGAAAGGGATCCGACCCCGAACCCACGTTTTGCACTACATTGGTGCAATGTCCGACCCCGCACCCCCGCCGTCCCTCGATGCCCTTGGCACGCCGCTGGCCTGGGCCGGAGCCGATGGCCGCATCGTCGGCTGCAACCCCGCCTTTGCCCGCTGGCTGGGCGTCAGCGGCCGCCGCCTGCTGGGCCAGCCGCTGGCCGCGCTGGAAGTGCAGGGCGAGGCGCTGGCGCATTTCCTGGCCCGCGATGAGCGCGACAGCCTGCGCCTGAACCGGCTGGCGCTGGCGGTTCCCGGCGAGGCCCCGCGCTTCGCCGAGGGCTGGATGAGCCGCCGCGACGATGGCGGCTGGCTGCTGGAGGCGCATCCGGTCGACGAATTCCCCGGGCTCGACCCGACCCAGGCCCTGCCCAGCGCGCTCAGCGCGGCGTTGAAGGGCCTGGCCCATGAACTGCGCAATCCGCTGGCTGGTTTGAAGGGCGCGGCCCAGCTGCTGGCCCGCCGCGCGGCCCAGCGCGACGCCAGCGAACGTGAGCTGATCGAACTGATCGGCTCGGAGATCGAGCGCCTCAACGGCCTGCTCGACCAGCTGCTTTCGCCGGCCCCGGCTGCACCGCATGCCGAACTGAACATCCACGCCGCGCTGGAACGCGTGCTGCGCCTGGCCGAGAACGAGGCCGGCTGGGCGGTACGCCTGCAGCGCGACTACGACCCCAGCATTCCCGAATTCCATGGCGACGCCGACCGCCTCACCCAGGCCGTGTGGAACCTGGTGCGCAACGCGATCCAGGCCGGCGCCGGCAGCATCACCCTGCGCACCCGCGTGGAGCATGGCGTGCGCATCGCCGAGCAGCTGCACACGCTGGCGCTGCGCCTGGAGATCGCCGACGACGGCCGTGGCGTGCCCGAGGAGCTGGCCGAGCATCTGTTCCTGCCCCTGGTCAGTGGCCGCGCCGAAGGCACTGGCCTGGGCCTGGCGCTGGCCCAGCAGGTCGCGCGCGAGCATCGCGGTACGCTGACCTACCGTTCGCGCCCGGGCCATACCGTGTTCACCCTGCTGCTGCCGATCGTCAGCGGCGCCGCCCCGGCCGAGGAGGCCCCGCGCGATGTCTGAATCTTCCACCGCCGCACAGCGCATCTGGGTGGTCGATGACGATCGTGCCGTGCGCTTCGTGCTGTGTACCGCGCTGCGCGAAGCGGGCTACCAGGTCGTCGATTTCGACAGTGCCGCTCCCGCCCTGCAGGCGTTGAGCGAAGGCCAGCCGCCGGCGCTGCTGTTCACCGATGTGCGCATGCCGGGTGACGATGGCCTGGTGCTGCTGGACAAGCTCAAGGCCGCGCTGCCGCAGCTGCCGGTGGTGGTGATGTCGGCCTACACCGATGTGGCCAGCACGGCCGGTGCGTTCCGCGGTGGCGCGCATGAATTCCTGTCCAAACCGTTCGACCTGGACGACGCGGTGGCGCTGGCGCAGCGTGTGCTGCCGGCGGTGGCGCCGGCATTGGCTGCCCCCAGCCCCGCAGCTGAAGCTCCCAGCGACCAGCCGCCGCAACTGGTGGGCGATACCCCGCCGATGCGCGCGCTGTTCCGTGCCATCGGCCGCCTGGCGCAGGCGCCGCTGGCGGTGCTGATCACCGGCGAGACCGGCACCGGCAAGGAACTGGTGGCCAATGCGCTGCATCGTGAATCGCCGCGTGCGCTGGGGCCGTTCGTCGCGCTCAATACTGCGGCGATTCCCGCCGAGCTGCTGGAAAGCGAGCTGTTCGGCCACGAGGCCGGTGCCTTCACCGGCGCCCAGCGCCGCCATATCGGCCGTTTCGAGCAGGCCGACGGCGGCACGCTGTTCCTGGATGAGATCGGCGACATGCCGTTGCCGCTGCAGACCCGCCTGCTGCGCGTGCTGGCGCAGGGCGAGTTCTTCCGCGTGGGTGGCCGCGAGCTGATCCGCGTTGATGTGCGCGTGGTCGCCGCCACCCACCAGGATCTGGAAGGCCTGGTCGCGCAGGGGAAGTTCCGTGCCGACCTGCTGCATCGCCTGGACGTGGTGCGCCTGCAGCTGCCACCGCTGCGCGAGCGCCGCGAGGACATCGCGCAACTGGCCAGCACGTTCCTGGCGGCCGCCGCGCGCAAGCTGGATACGCCGCCGAAGCGGCTCACCGCTGCGGCCCTGCAGGCGCTGCGCGAACACGACTGGCCGGGCAACGTGCGCGAGCTGGAGAACGTGTGCTGGCGGATGGCCGCGCTGGCCGCCGCCGACACCATCGGCGTGGCCGATGTCGATACCGCGCTGAACCGCGCGCGCGGCCGCCGCAGCAGTACCAGCGCAGCCGATCCGGGGCAGTGGGAAGCGCTGCTGGCCGAATGGGCGCGCCGGCAGCTGGCCGAAGGGGTGGAAGGGCTGCACGCACAGGTGCGCGAGCGGGTCGACCATGCCCTGCTGGAGGCCGCGCTGCAGATCACCCACGGCCGCCGTGCCGAAGCCGCCGCGCGCCTGGGCCTCGGCCGCAATACCCTTACCCGCAAGCTGGGCGCCGGGCGCCGCCGCGGGGGCCATTGAACGGCCCCTGCACGCGATCCTCGCGCCCGCTTGCCGAACCGTTGATCGTTCATGGACGATGCCGTCCGTAGTGTCACCTGCAAGGAGTCTTCGATGCGCCTGTCCTTTGCCATCCTGCCGTTGTCCGCCGCCGTGCTGCTGTCTGCCTGTGGCAGCGCGCCGAAGAAGCCCGGGCCCACCCCGCCACCGCCGAGCGTGGTCAGCACCGCCAGACAGGCCGAGGCCAACCTGTCGCCAGCGTCCGCCAGCATCGTCAGCGGCCGCCTGGCGCTGATGGTGGAACCGGGTGGCATCCACATTACCGGCCTGGTCGGTGGCCTGCAGCCGATGCAGCAGGCCGGCTTCCATATCCACGAGCGCGGCGACTGCAGCGCGGTGGATGCCAGCAGTGCCGGCAACCACTTCAACCCCGGTGGCGCCGCGCATGGCCGCGCCGGCACCGGCAAGCACCACCTGGGCGACATGGACAACCTGCGTGCCGACGCCCAGGGCCGCGCCAACGTCGATATCCACCTCAAGGGCGTTACCCTTGGCGGAGGCGCCGCCACCGATATCGCCGGACGTGCACTGGTCGTGCATGCCAACGCCGACGACTATCGCAGCCAGCCCGCCGGCAATGCCGGCGTCCGCATCGCCTGTGGCGTGATCCGGGTCGTCCGCTGATCACTGCAGGCATCATCCAGGGAGAGAATCCAATGCGTCTGATCCACACTTCGCTGTTTGCGGCCATCGCCGCGCTGGGCCTGGCGGCCTGCGGCCAGCAGCCCGCCGCGCCGCAGACTGAAACGCCACCGGCCGCGCCGGCCGAGGGCGCCAGCACCGAACCAGCCGCTGCCCCGGCACCTGCCGCTACCCCGGCGGCCGATGCCTCGGCCACTGCCGAACTGGCGCCGACCCAGGGCAACGAAGCCAAGGGCAGCGTTACCTTCAAGGTCGTCGACGGCAAGGTCCACGTGACCGGCCAGATCACCGGCCTGAAGCCGGGCAGCGAGCACGGCTTCCATATCCACGAGAAGGGTGACTGCAGCGCGCCGGATGGCATGAGCGCGGGCGGCCACTTCAACCCGGGCCACCAGGATCATGGCAACGTGGCCACCGATCCGCACCACGGCGGCGACATGCCCAACATCAAGGCCGACGACAAGGGCGTGGCCACCATCGACGGCCCGGTGTCGAGCAACGTCAACATCGGCAAGGGTGACGACTTCGACATCATCGGCCGTGGCCTGATCGTCCACGCCGATGCGGATGACTACAAGACCCAGCCGACCGGCAACGCCGGCGCGCGCCTGGCCTGTGCGGTGATCCAGAAGGCTCCGTAAGGGCGCTCTTGCTGGAAACGGAAAACGCCGGCGCAAGCCGGCGTTTTTCTTGATCGGTAGTGCCGGCCTCGCAATGCACGAACAGCACCGGCACGCCGTGCGCTTCCAGCACCGCGGCCATCTGCCGCTGGCGCATCAGGAACTGCTCGTAGATGCCCTTCAGGCGGTCGCAATCGTTCTTGCCGTGATCGTAGTGCGCGCACCAGCCGGCCGGATCGAACAGCGCCATGCGTGCTTCGCCATGCGTGTAACGCAGCAGCGGCTCGGGCGCGGCGTTGAGCCATTCGTCTTCACCGGGGGCCATGATCGCGGTCTCGATCAGCGGCCACAGTGCGGCCAGGCCCTGGTTGTCGTACTGCATCGACATCATCGCGGCCAGATCATTCACAGTGAAATAGCGCGCGTGCTCGATGCGGGCACCGAAGGTGTTCTGCGCCATCAACGCGGTGTCGGCATGGGCCATGCCGTTGGCCAGCAGCGTGTCTTCCAGCGCCTCGGCCACCGCATTGGTCGTCGCCACGTCGCTGCCGGTCAGCAGGAACGGCACCACGCGCAGGCCGCCGCCCACCAGGCTGGCATCGGCCTGGAACGGTAGCGGCACGTCGCCCTGGGCGTCGGTACCAAAGGCCAGCAGGCGCGGGCCCTGGTTGCGGCCCGGGGCACGCATCTGCAGTTCTTCCAGGCGGCGATGGATCGGCCAGCCCGGGCGCAGCACTTCGGCCGGGTCGAAATGGGCGGCGGCGAACACCAGGTCCAGCTCGGCCACCTGCGGCACCAGCTTGGACAGGTCACGGCCGACGCGTTCGGCCAGTTCACCGGCCTGTTCGGCGCTGAGTACCGCCTGGCGGGGGATTTCGCCGCCGGCCAGTTCCAGGGCCAGCACGCCAAGGGCATTCATCGCGGGGTCGGGTTTGCTCATGGTTCCACGGTTGGCCCATCACAGGGCGGCAGCTACACTTGGCTCCATTATGCCTGCTCCGTCGTGCAGGCCATGTTGCAGACACCCTCATCCATGCCAGGTATCTCCATGCCCAACGCTCGTCCCGTCGCCATCCTCGGTGGCGTCCGCATTCCGTTCTGCCGCCAGAACACCGCGTATTCGGATGTCGGCAACCTCGGCATGTCGGTCCGTACGCTGGGCGCGCTGGTCGAACGGTTCGGCCTGCATGGCCAGCAACTGGGTGAAGTGGCGATGGGCGCGGTGATCAAGCACTCCAGCGACTGGAACCTGGGCCGCGAAGCGACGCTGTCGTCCGGGCTGTCGCCGCTGACCCCGGGCATCACCCTGCAGCGCGCCTGCGGCACCTCGCTGGACAGCATCATCACCGTGGCCAACAAGATCGCGCTGGGCCAGATCGAATCGGGCATCGGCGGTGGTTCGGACACCACCTCCGATGTGCCGATCGTTTACGGCAAGAAGCTGCGTGCACGCCTGCTGGCGGCCAACCGTGCCAAGAGCACCGGCGACAAGATCCGCGCACTCACCTCCGGCTTCAAGTTCTCCGAGCTCAAGCCCGAGTTCCCGGGCGTGGCCGAGCCGCGCACCGGCAAGAGCATGGGCGATCACTGCGAGGACATGGCCAAGGAATGGAACATCTCGCGCGACTCGCAGGACGAGTGGGCGGTGTCGTCGCACAAGAAGCTGGCTGCTGCTTACGAGCGCGGTTTCTTCAACGACCTGATCGCACCGTTCCGTGGCGTCGAGCGCGACAACATCCTGCGCCCGGATACCTCGCTGGAAAAGCTGGCGACGCTGAAGCCGGCGTTCGACAAGGTGTCCGGCCGTGGCACACTCACCGCTGCCAACTCCACCCCGTTGACCGACGGTGCCGCTGCAGTGCTGCTGGCCAGCGAAGAGTGGGCACGCGCGCATGGCCACGAACCGCAGGCTTACCTGCGTGATGCACACGTGGCGGCAGTGGACTTCGTGCACGGCGAAGGCCTGCTGATGGCACCGACCATCGCGGTGCCGGAGATGCTCAAGCGCAACGGCCTGACCCTGCAGGACTTCGACATCTACGAGATCCACGAAGCCTTCGCCGCGCAGGTGCTGTGCACCCTGCGTGCGTGGGAGAGCGAGGATTACTGCCGCAACCGCCTGGGCCTGGACGCGCCGCTGGGCCGCATCGACCCGGACAAGATCAACCTGCTGGGCTCGTCGCTGGCCACCGGCCACCCGTTCGCCGCCACCGGTGCGCGCGTGATCGCCACCGCAGCCAAGCAGCTGGCCGAACGCGGTGGTGGCCGCGCGCTGGTCTCGATCTGCACCGCCGGCGGCATGGGCGTAGTGGCGATCGTCGAACGCTGATCGCATCCATCGGTGGGTGCCGAGCGTTGGTCGGCACGATCCGGCCGACACTCCTGGAACTGAAAACGCCGCCCATCGGGCGGCGTTTTTTTTGTTCGGATTGTTGCTCTGGTGGGTGCCAAATTCACCGGTGGATGCCGGCCAGCGGCCGGCACTACCGATCACGGCAACCGCGGGTTGCCGAATTCGTCGCGCTCTTCATTGGCGTCATACACCGGTGGCTGCACCGCGATCGGCTGCTCTTCCACCGTGGCACGCCGCGGTGCCTCGGTGCCGCGCAGCAGTTCCACGCTGTCCTCGCCACGCTGCAGGCGCCGCGCATTGGCCAGGCACTGCGCGGCCAGCGCGTGATCGCCACGTTGCGCGAACAGTTCACCCAGTGCTTCCCAGGCCGGTGCACCCGCGCCAGCGGCAATGGCCTCGTGCAGGAACGCATCGGCGGCATCCCACTGCTGCTGGCCCAGCGCCACGCGGCCCTGGGCCAGGCGCAGCGCAGCCGAGTCGTCGTGCACGTTGCGCCAGCGCGCCAGGTTGGCCTGGCGGGTGGCCAGGCGCTCGGCCGGCAGGCGGCCATACAGCGCCACCAGTTCGTCGTCCCAACGGTGGTCCAGTGCCTGTTCCAGCGCCAGCAGCGCCGGCTCGTCCCAGTCCAGGGCCACCGCACGGCTGGCGTACGCACCCACCACGTCCGGGGTGGGTCGCAGGGCCTTCGGCGTCGCCTCCCACTGCGCGGCCAGCGCGTTGACGTCGGCCGCTTCCAGCAATGCCTGTGCGGCCAGGCGCGCTTCCAGTTCGCTGTTTGATTCGGCCGGCAGGACCTTGCTCTGGCGCAGCGCGCCCAGCTGGCCATAGGCCTCGTGGGCGCGGCCGGCGCGGGCCAGTGCTTCGGTGCGCAGCCACAGGCCGCGTGGCGGCAACGGCTGGATCGCCGCTACATCCAGTACGTTGATCGCATCCACCGGCAGATCGCGCGCCAGCAGCTGTTCGGCACGCAGCAGCGCCTGCAGGGTGGCATCACTTTCGCCCAGGCGTTGCAGCAGCGCCTCACCCGCCGGGCCGTCGGCACGTGCCTGCGCGCTGCGCACGGCATTGGCCAGCGCCACCGCGCTCACTTCCGGATCCTTCGCAGCGCCATCCAGCAGCTTCTCGGCGCGCTGCCACTGGCCGTGCTCGTATGCCTGCAGGCCGTCGATCAGGCGCACCCGGCCCTGCTTGCGGCGGTAGCGGCCCCAGGCGCGGAACGGTGCAGCGATCAGGCTCCACAGCAGCCACAGCACCAGCACCGCGATCACCGACAGCAGGGCCACCTTCGGCAGATTGCTGTGGTAGTCGTAGCCGCCGTAGCGCAGGGTCACTTCGCCAAAGCGGTTGAGGTCATCGGCGCCAAGCCATTGCGCGGCGACCACGCCAATGGCCACGGCCAGCAACAGCACGACCAGGGATTGCAGGGGTTTCATGCGGGACTACCTCCGGTCGGTCTGGGTGCGCAGTTGTTGCAGGGTGCTGCCAAGTACGGTGTTGCTGGCCTGCAGTGGAAGCTCGCGCAAGGTCTTCAGTTCAGCACGTTGCGCGCGCAGGGCCGGTGAATCCGGCCAGCGGCGCTGCGCCCAGTGCTCCACGCGTGCCAGCGCGCTGTCGCGGCCGGCGCGGTCGCCACGTTCGATCGCAGCGCGGGCCAAGGTCAGCTCCAGCTGCAGTGCATCGTCGGCATTGCGGCGTTCAGCGGCGGTCAGCGGGCCATTCTGGCGGCTGGGGGTGATGTCCACGAACGGTGCCAGCGTGGATTGCCACCACGGTTTTGCCGTGTCGGTCGCTGCGTTGCCGGTCACCTGCGAGGGCAGGCCCTGCAGGGCCTTGGCCAGGGCATCCAGCCGCTGCAGCGACTGCACGCGCGGGCCGGCGCCCAGCGCATCCAGCGCATCGCGTTCCTGCACCAGCGCCTGGCGCAGGTTCAGGCCGTCGCTGTCGGGCAGATCGGCCAGTGCGGTGGCGGCCTGTGCATACAGGCGGCGCGCGCCTTCCACGTCATCGGCGTAATTCAGGCGCTGCGCCGCCTGGGTCAACAGCAGTTCGGCCTCATCGCGCTGCACCGCCTGGCGGCCTTGGTTGGCGCTGTCGGCTAGCTTGGCCAGGTTCTCTTCCAGCAATGCACTGCGCTGGGAAAGGCCCAGCATCTCGTCGCGCAGCACGCGGTTGGTGGCGGCCGCGTCCTGCAGGCGCTGGCTGGTTGCGCGCTGGTCGCGGCGCAGCGCATCCAATGTGGCTTCCAGGCCCTGCAACTGCACGGCAGTGGTCTGTGCCTGCGCAGCCTGTTCGCTCTGTTGCTGCTGCCAGACGTACCAGCCGGCATAGCCGCCCGCGCCAAGCACGACCACAGCGGCCAGCGGCAACAGCCAGCGCATGGGTCGATGGGGTGGGGAAACGGGCGGAGTGTCGTTCATCGGGCTTCCTTGTCGGCAACGTCGCCGGTCGGGGGCCGGCAGGCCGCGTTGTGCACAGCATCACTGTTGCCGACGACAGCGGCAAGCGTGACCCACGTCCCTGTTCAGGTCGCTGCGGGGGCGGTGAGCGTGGCGTGTGCGGCCGCCACCAGCTGTGCAGTGGTCGGACCGGCCGCGCGCACGACGCACGACAGGCCCAGTGCACGCGCCTGCTCGCCGAGGCGATCGCTGGCCACCACGGCGGTCGCCTGCGCCTGCAGGCGCTGCTGCAATGCCGGCGGAAGCTGCTGCCAGAAATGCTGCAGCGCTTCGCCGCTGCTCACCGCCAACAGCCACGGATACGCTGAATGCGCCAATCGAGCCAGTGTGCGGGGAGGCAGGCGCAGCAGGCGGCGCTGGTAGACGTCGGCACGTTCGATGGTGGCACCGGCCGCCTGCAGCTGTGCGGCAATCAGGCCGCGGCCACCGGGGGCGGTCACCAGGCCGATGCGCAGGCCGTGTACGTTGGCCAGCACCGGCATCGCGAGCAGGCCTTCGCTGTCCATCCGCTGCGGTGCGTGCACCTCGATGATGCCGTGCGCCTGCAATGCGCGCGCGGTGCCTTCGCCCACCGTCAACCACGGGCTGCGCTGCGCCTCGGCCAGCGGCAGCAGGGAAGCGGCCGCGGCAACGGCGGCCGGGCTGGTGAACACCACCCGATCGCAGTTCAGCGCGCGTTGCAGCTGGCGCAGCACTGGCGTGCCGTGCAGGCGCTGCAACCGCCACGGTGAAAGGGCCAGTACATGCCCGCCCAGCCCAGCAACGGCGCGGCGCAGCGCCGCATGCTGGCCCTGCGGGCGCAGTGAAACGAGGGTCCATCCCGTGTCGGAACCGGCGGCGCCAGTGGGTATCGTATGGTCGACCATTGCCTGCATTATGCGGGCCCTTCGTTGTCGTGGTCGCTGCTCCGATGTCCGTTGATGCTCTGACTTCCTCGTTGGCCGCCCTGCAGGACGTGCTGGACTGCATGCCGGCGGTCCGCGCCATGCAGATCCAGCTCGACGGCTATGCCGATGGCGTGCTGCGCATCACCGCGCCGCTGGCGGCCAACGTCAATGACAAGGGCAACGCCTTCGGCGGCAGCCTGGCCTCGGTGCTGACCCTGTCCGGCTGGGCGCTGGTCAGCCTGCGCCTGCGCTTGGCCGGGCACGACGCCGAGGTCTACGTGGCCGACAGCAACCTGCGCTACCTGGCCCCGGTCTATGAAGACCTGCACGCCCGTGCCGAAGCAGCCGAAGCCACCGGCTGGGATGCCTTCCTGAATACCTTCCGGCAGCGCCGCAAGGCGCGCATCAGCATCATCGCCACCCAGCCCGGTGCCGATGGCAAGCCTGCCGCCGAGTTCAGCGGTCGCTTCGTTGCCTTCGCCAAAGGGTAGGATGGCAGGCTGACGTTCTGGGGAAACCACCGATGCGCCGCCTGATCCAGTTCCTGATCTGTTCCCTGCTGCTGGCCAGCGCCGTGGCCTCGGCCGACGACCTCAGCCGCAAGCAGCGCAAGCTGCTGGAAGAGACCCAGATCGCCTACGGGGCGACCATCCGCTGGGGCAGCATGGACGATGCCATCGGCTATCTCGACCCCAAGCTGCGCAAGGAAAAGCCACCCACCGAGTTCGAGCTCAACCGCTACGCGCAGCTGCGCGTGTCGTCCTACCGCGAGCGCAGCAGCGCCTCGCTGGACGGGGGCCAGGTCGAGCGCCGGGTCGAAATCGGGGTGATCAACCAGAACACCCAGGCCGAGCGCACCGTGGTCGTGGTCGAGCGCTGGCGCTGGGACCCGGAGGCCAAGCGCTGGTGGCAGACCGCCGGCCTGCCGGACCTGTGGAAGGGGCAGTGACGGGCTGCATCCGGCTTGTGCGACAATCGGCGCCCGCTTAATCGACCCGTGACCTGAGTGAATTACGAAGAGTTGCTGGCCTTTGCAGGCCGAAACCCGATGCTGTCCGCGGCCCTGGTCGGCCTGACCGTGGCCATCATCGTCACCGAAATCCGCCGCCTGTTCCGGGGCTTCAAGGGCATCAAGCCCGCCGAACTGACCCAGCTGATGAACGCGGGCGGCACGGTGGTGGTCGACCTGTCGGCCAGCGGTGACTTCGAGAAGGGCCACATCGCCGGCAGCCGCAACGCCCAGGCCAGCGCCTTCGGCCCGGAAAACAAGCTGGTGGCCAATGCCAAGCAGTCGCCGGTGGTGCTGGTGTGCCGCAGCGGCAACGCTTCGGAAACCGCCGCCAAGGCGCTGAAGAAGGCCGGCTTCGAAAAGGTCTACGTGCTCGACGGCGGCATTCCCGCCTGGCAGCAGGCCGAACTGCCGCTGGTCAAGGGCCGCAACTGATTGCCGCAGGTGGCGGATCCGGCCTTGTATGGGCCTGATCCCGCCCCCATCGCAGTAGTTCGACCATCGTTTTCATTGCATTCACCTGGAGTTACTGGAAATGTCCGAAGAGATCACCAACGGCGCCGCTGCGCCGGTCGATGCCGCCACCGGCCCCGCTTTCACCGTCGAGAAGATCTACGTCAAGGACGTCTCCTTCGAGTCGCCGAACGCCCCGACCATCTTCAATGACCAGGTGCAGCCGGAGCTGCAGCTGAACCTGAACCAGCAGGTGCAGCGCCTGGGTGAGAACGCCTTCGAAGTCGTGCTGGCCGTGACCCTGACCTGCCAGGCCGGTGAGCGCACCGCCTACGTGGCCGAAGTGAAGCAGGCCGGCGTGTTCGGCCTGGTCGGCCTGGACCCGCAGTCGATCGACGTGCTGCTCGGCACCCAGTGCCCGAACATCCTGTTCCCGTACGTGCGCCAGCTGATCAGCGACCTGATCCAGGCCGGCGGCTTCCCGCCGTTCTTCCTGCAGCCGATCAACTTCGAAGGCCTGTACGCAGAAACCCTGCGCCAGCGCCAGGAGCAGGGCGACGCACCGTCGCTGGCTGACTCCGAGCCGGCCGGCAACGCCTGATTCCTGCCGCGACGTCACGGATGAGCACTCCCGCTGACAAGATCGCGGTGCTGGGCGCCGGTTCCTGGGGAACCGCGCTGGCCAGCCTGCTCGCACGGCACGGTCATCCGACCGTGCTGTGGGGGCGCGACGCGGCCGTGGTCGAAGCAATCGACCAGCGCCACGAGAACCCGCGTTACCTGCCGGGCATCCCGCTGCCGGACAGCCTGCGTGCCACCACCGACCTGGCGTCGGCGGTGGAAGGCGCAGCCTGGATCCTGGTGGTGACCCCGTCGCACGCGTTCGGCGAAACCGTGCGCGCGCTGGCGCCGCTGCGTCCGGCCGGTGCCGGCGTGGCCTGGGCCACCAAGGGCTTCGAACCCGGTTCGGGCCGCTTCCTGCATGAAGTGGCGCGCGATGTGCTGGGCGAGGACGTGCCGCTGGCCGTCGTCACCGGGCCGTCGTTCGCCAAGGAAGTGACCCAGGGCCTGCCGACCGCGATCACCGTGCACGGCGACGTGCCCGAGTTCGCGCAGACGGTGGCCGAGGCCATGCATGGCCCGGCGTTCCGCGCCTACACCGGCGACGACATGGTCGGTGCCGAGCTGGGCGGTGCGATGAAGAACGTGCTGGCCGTGGCCACCGGCGTGGCCGATGGCATGCAGCTGGGCCTCAACGCCCGTGCCGGCCTGATCACCCGTGGCCTGAACGAGATGCTGCGCCTGGCCGCAGCGATCGGTGCCAAGCCGGAAACGCTGATGGGCCTGGCCGGCCTGGGCGATCTGGTGCTGACCTGCACCGGCGACCTGTCGCGCAACCGCCGCCTGGGCCTGGCCCTGGGCCGTGGCCAGACGCTGCAGGATGCCGTGCGCGAGATCGGCCAGGTGGTCGAATCGGTGCAGACCGCCGATGAAGTGATGCGACAGGCGCGCCGTCATGGCATCGACCTGCCGATCTCCGACCGCGTGCGTGCCGTGCTGCACGGCGAGCAGACACCGGAAGAAGGCCTGCGCGCATTGCTGGCACGGGAACAGAAACCGGAATACCCGGACACGCTGTTCAAGTGAATCGAAAAACCCCGGCCAGGTGCCGGGGTTTTTTCTGCGCGATCCATCCACGCATGGCGCGGATCTACCTCGGAACCTGCGGCGTCCATCACCGCGCCCGCGGCGGCGCGTTGCCATTGTCCATGTCCGAAAAGATCAACCAGGGTCCATCGCCCACGCGCTTCAGCGTCAGCGTGAACTTGCCGATGTCTCCTACGGTGCTGCCATAGGTGTAGGCACCGATGATGTAGCCAACGTTCCCCTCCACCGAGTACGCCAGCGCACGCAGCCGCAACGGGCTGCCGCCCTGGCCGGCATAAGCGGCTTCGATCGCACTGCGTCCACGCACCGGCGGCTGGTTGCTCTGCAGGATGAAAGCATCTTCGGCGAACAGTGCTGCCAGCGCCCTGGCATCGCCGCTCCGCCACGCCTGCTCGTAGTCGCGCAGCACGCGGTCCAGCGGCGCGGGCAGGGCTGCATCCGGGAGAGGCTGTGCAGGTTTCGCGCCTTCAGCATCGTGGGCGATGGCCGGCGATGCCAGCAGCAGGGCACTGCAGAAGATCACGGCGAGTCGTGTGCGGCGCATGCATCCAAGCCCTGACGATGAGGGAAAGTGGCGAACCATCCTAGCGCGCCGCTGGTTAGAATCACGCAGCCGCCCGCGTGGCGCCGGCACCGCAGATCAGACAAGGACACGGAATGAAGATTCGAATCACAGGGATGGCACTGACGGTCGCACTGCTGGCCGCCTGCGGACAGGCACCGGCACCCGATGCAGCACCCGCCGCACCGGCACCGGCCACAGAAGCACCTGCGGCCACGGCAACGGTGCTCGAGAAGGCGCCGTCCATCGAAGACGGCGTGGACCCTTCGGTGTGGGACAACGAAGGCGAACCGAAAGACCCGAGCGCCGGCGGCGAACTCACCTGCGCGGACAACCCGCTGGCGACGCATTTCTTCACCCTGGTGGGCGGCAATACCGTGGACGACTGCGGCCGCAAGGACCCGAAAGTGCTGGCCGCGTTCAACGCCCTGATGAAGAACACGGCGGCGGCCGAATCCGCCGACAAGGACATCCCATCGCTGCGCGAACGGCTGCTGAGCGGACCCAGCGGGCCCGGCGAGCTGGTGGTGCTGCAGGGCGAACCGTGGTGGTTCTATACCGCCTGCCAGGCCCACGATTGCCCCGGCACCGCATTGGCGATGCTGTATTCGGCCGACCAGTCGAAGATGGTCGGCCGTCTTACCGCGCGCTGCCGTGTCTGGTGGCTGGGCGAGCCGACCGCGGAACAACGTGAGCAGATCGAACAACGCCGGCCACTGCAGGATGCCGCGTTGAAGGAAGACAGCGCGCTCTGCGAGTGATGTGGCGCCCGCTGCAGCGCCGGGCCATGCCCGGCGCAACAGCAGGCGATGTTCCCGGTATCACCCTTCCGGCCGCATCCGCATGCCGATCTGCGCGTTCAATGCCAGCGAGGCCATGGCCAGCCCTTCCAGTACGCGGTCACCCACGTATTCACTCTCCGCACCGTTCTGCCGAACACGCTCGGCGGCCAGCAGCAGTTCCAACGTTACGCGCTGGCCCGCCACGGCACAGTCCGCATCCCCCATCGCCATGCGCCGGCCGGGCATCTGGTGACGTTCGGGCCAGGGCTGGCCGTCGGCAGCCGCGCCTTTGCCGATGCGGTGGAGCGTGGCGACGAAGGCGTTCGGATCGGCCGCAGGTGCCTGGTCTGACGGCTCACCGGCATTGGCGGGCGAGTGATGTGGATGCAGGCGAGGGAAGTCCGGTGTGGTCATGGCAATGCTCCGTGCAGGACAGACGGTAGCCGCCACGCAAAGGTGGCGGGCGGAGACGTGGCTCGAAAACCGGGAGATCACGAACAAGACCGGCAGGCGCAAGGCCTCCACGCTCCGCCCGCCATAGCCGGCAGACGGAATGCCAGCCGGCGCCACGCGGGGTGACGCCGGCTGGCAAGCGCAAACAACGTTCGTGATCTAACGGGTTTTCGAGGCCCGGCCACCCATTTTCCGGTGGCCCACCATCTGTACCGCCGTCGCTGCACAACGCCAATCAGAAGAGTTGCAAACAGTTTTTGATCAAAGACGCTTTTGGCATTCTTGCATGCTGTTAAGCCGTCGCAGACGCAGGCGCCGCAACGGCCGTAGCAGCATGGGGAATATGCGACATGGGTCGAAGTTGATGACGTGGCGTACGGGTGCCGCACCAAGCCGATGACGACAGAGCGGGGCCGAGAACGCAGTCGGACATCGACAGTGTCAGACCGCCGTCCAGTCGATGATGAGCGGCGAAGAGACCTTCCCCGCGTCGACATCAAAACACTCGGTGTAGTCACCAAAGAACAGGAATCGATTGCCGCCAGTCACGTCAAAGAGTCGGGTTCCGGCCTCGGCATACTGGGCGGGTGGCAGGGTGGTGGAAACCTGCATGGAACTGAGTCCAGCGGACTTCATCAGCCTGGCAGCATCCTCCGGCGAGATCAGCTGGGGATTGCTTGGCGTACCGTAGGACCAGCCACTGTAGCCATTGTGGACATAGTAGTGCGACATGTTTCACCGCCAGCCGGATGCCGGAACAGGGCCGAGTCGCCCGGCGATATCGGCGTGATTGAAGAGGGGCTGCCAGCCTGGTGTCTGCAATCGACCAGAGGCCGGCATCCGCCAATGATGGCACCCAGCGAAGACGCGTGCCGTTGGTTCTGATCGTGCTTGGACAGGCTTGTTCGCGGAGAAACCGCGAGGCAGCATGTGAGCGTGTTCTATCTGCTCGCGCGCTGCGCGCCTTTTTCGTCTTCGTCTTTTGCATCGCCCCGGCTCTGCGCGAATTCCGGGAACGTCTTCGCGATCGAATCCTTGTCCGGCAGGATATAGAACACACCGCCCTTCTCGAACGTGGACTGCACGATCTGCTCGTAGAACGCGGGCGAGACGTTGATGCAACCGTGGGTGACACGGTTGTCGTCCGGCGTTGGCGTTGCCAGTCGCTCGGCGCGCTTTTCCTTCGGGCTGCCCAGCGGCAGCGGGTGCATCGAGACTGCGGAATCGTAGTCCACCCACAACACGCGTCCGGCATCGTCGGAGGGGCCGTAGCCGCCAATGAAGCGGCCGGCAGGCGTGGTGCGGTCGTGGCCGGGAATCGCGCTCAGTGCGAGCTTGGCGACGCCCGGTGCGGAATGATCGCCGATGGCCGAACCGAACAGCGCCGGTGCCGCGCCACGCAGCTTGCCGTCTCCACCGAAGACCAGTACCTGCGCAGCCGCCTTGTCCATGATCGCGAACGGATACCCCTGGTTGTCCTTGCTGGCGACGACCCAGCCGGCCAGTTCGATCACCGTCTCGGAGACGCTCTGGTCGTGCGGAAGCTCATCGACCGCGGCAACCGGTTGCGTGGGCGCGTCCTTGTCCTTGTCCTTGGCGTTGGCTACGCCGCTGCACGCAACGGCCAGTGCCACGGCCAGTGCGGCATGGAGGGCGCGGCGTGCAGGGGAGGAGGAAGTACGAATGGGACGGCTCCTTGCAATGCAATCCTGGTTGGAAGGATGCCAGTGGCCGGCGAAGGCCACTGGCTCCCGATACAGAGGTGGATCAATTCAAACGGTGAGGGAGCGATTACCCGCGCGGCTTGCGGCCGGCAGGTGCCCTTTCAAGCTGCTGGACGCGGCCTTCGATCTGGTCCAGGCGCTGATTGGCCTGCTGTGCGGACTGGTTGGCGGACTCCGCGCTCTGCGCAGCACCCTGCACCTTGACGTCGAGCTGATCGAGACGCGAGTTGATGGTTGCAAACTCGTTCTTGTATGAGGCGCAGGCGCCAAGGCTCACGGTGGCGATGAGCGCTACAGCAAGTGCGCGGGCCGTCTTCATGTGTTGCGGGTTCAGGTTCATTGCACTCCCTCCTTCGTCTGGGGAAGCTGGAATATAGCGGCGTTTGTTCCCGGCGCTACCAAGCGCTTTCAGCTGGAATTTGAGTACGTGGAAGCACTGTGAAGCCCGCTTCTGACCCCGCATTAACAAGCGGGATCAGGCGAGCTGATCCAGACCGGCGCAGCGCCTTGCGCCTGTTCAGAACTGCCAATTCATCAGTATGAAGCGGGTGTCACAACGTCTGCGTTTCCGTGCGTTCGCCGGCAGCACACGCGGGTTGCCATCCGCTCGCGTTGAGCAGTAACGCAGCTGTTTCGGGGCGCACGTCCAGCAACGCGATGATGGCCTTCGTCCTGTCTGGTGCGTGCGAAATGTAGTCGCGGGCAATGCGGTAGCCGATCCAGTAGCCGAGGTCTCCACGGCGAGCGTCATCGCCAGGACCGTTGTAGAGCCATTTCGAAAGATCGGTGCCTGCGGCCTCGTTCGCGAACTCACGCTCCAAGGCGCATTCGCGGCCCTGCGTCCAGCGCTGCAGATGCGCGTTGGCCGGTTGCCCGGAGATCAGCTCGCCCACGTACTCGGCGCCGCCTTCCAGCAGGGTCTGATAGAGCAGGGTGGGCTGCTCGACTTCGACGCTCGCGCCGCGCTGTTGAACGTGCACATATTCATGGGCGATCAGGTGCACGAAGCGGTCACCCACATCGGCCTGCATCCAGTCTGCGTTGCACAGCGCTTCCAGGCCGATGACCACACCTTCTCCGGTGGTAACGCCGCCGCTGTTGCCGCGGCCCACCAGCACCGTGACCGGGGGAAAGCGTGCAGACGGCAACAGCGTGCCCAACTGATCGACGGCCGCGGTGACGCGCGTGCGGATCGTTGGCAATGCTGTCGCGCAGGTTCTCGCTTTTGCGAACAACGCGGGTTTGCCCCGGAGGGCCTGGGCAAGGCGCTCCATCGAACCGATACGGCTTCCGGTGAAGCTGCGCAGTGCATCGGTACCCGCATCCAGATAGCCGTGCTGCAGGTCGTCGGCGCTCGGGCGTCCATGGTTGGCATCCAGCACCTTGAAAAAGCGCGTGACATCGTCTGTGTGCACGACGACGTGCCCGGCAGGAACGACGCGCTCGGTTGCCTGTACCGCGGGCAGGGCGATCGGTGAGGCGATCAGGACCAGGGCTCGCACCAAGCGTCGAGCCTTGCGCCTACACGAAGCTGAAAGCAATGGCATGCGGAGTTCCCTGAACGCCAGCCTTATTTATACACCAGTCAGTTCAATATTCAGGGGCGATTAGACCCCCTAACGGATAATTCACACCTGTCGACCGCCTCCTCTCTCTCCCCCTCCCAGGGGGCGGCCGACACAACCAAAATAATTAAAGGTGTGTCCCGATGAACAAGAATTCGCTGCTTGCCCTGGGTCTTCTGGCTGCTCTGCCGTTCGCTGCATCGGCAACCGATGGCCTGTCGTACAACTACGTTGAAGGCGGCTACGTGAACACCGATGCCAAGGGCGGCGACGCCGATGGCTGGAAGGTGAAGGGTTCCGTTGCGGTGCACCCGAACTTCCACGTCTTTGGCGACTACAGCGCGCAGGAGACCGACAAGTTCAAGAATGACGTCGATCAGTGGCGCCTGGGTGTCGGCTACAACTACGGCATCGCACCGAACACCGACCTGGTGGCCCGTGTTGCCTACCAGAAGTACGACGAGAAGCGCGGCCTTGACTTCAACGGCTACTCCACCGAAGTGGGCGTGCGCACCGCGTTCAACCCGTACGTGGAAGGCTACGTGATGGCCGGCTACGAAGATTTCAGCAAGAAGCACGGCTACAACCCGGACGGCGAGTTCTACGGCCGTGTCGGCGCCACCGCCAAGTTCAACCAGAACTGGGGCCTGAGCGGCGAAGTGAAGCTGGCCAAGGCCGGCGACCGCGAGTGGTTCGTGGGTCCGCGCTTCACCTGGTAACAAACGCCTGTCGTTAGTGCGTGTTGTGCTGGCGTGTGACTCTCTCTCTCCCACACGCCAACCGAAGCCCGGCCTCGCGCCGGGCTTCACTTTTATGGGCGCCGGGGCGCCACAATGCGGCATGGGCGATCCTTCTTCCCTCGCAGGTACTGGCACGACCTACCAGGAGCATCCGGCGCCGGCGCCGTTGCGTGGTCACTTCGGCCAGCTGTGGCAGAGCCAGCTTCCTGACGATGCCGATGGGCACATCACCGTATTGCCTGATGGCTGCGTGGACATCCTCTGGCGCGACGGTGCGTTGTTCGTGGTCGGCCCGGACCGCGTGGCCGCGCACCCGGCGCTGGCACCCGGTGCGCAGGTGCTGGGGGCACGCTTCCGTCCCGGCCAGGCATTGGCGGCGCTGGGCCTGCCCTTGGCCGACATCATCGGCCAGGCGGTACCGCTGGCTGATCTGAAGGGGCGATGGGCGGTAGAGGCTGCGGCCTCCATCGGCGACACCGCGCCTGCGCAGCGCCTGCAGCGGATGGCGCAATGCCTGCAGCTGCGTATGGGTGCGGCCGCGCTGGATACTCCGGCGCAGCGCGCACACGCTTTGTTCCAGGCGCTCGCCCGTGGGAACGCCACGCTGGATGATATGGCGGCACATCTGAGCCTGAGCCCGCGCAGCCTGCGGCGCTTCAGCCAGTCGCAGTTCGGCTACGGGGTGAAGACGCTGGAGCGTATCCTGCGCCTGCAACGTTTCCTGCGTCATAGCCGCGCACTACCGCAGCACTCGTTGGCGATGCTGGCCGTCGAGGCCGGCTATGCCGACCAGGCCCATCTCAGCCGCGAGGCGCGCGAGCTTGCCAGCACGACCGCACGGCAGCTGCGCCTGGAATGGGGCCGATGATGGCCGTTTCGTTCAAGACCGCCGTGCCGCGCTGACCGAAGCTGGGGTTCCAACCACGGAGCCACGCCATGAGCCATGCAGCCGCCCACGATGCCGAACGCCGCATCGACAACATCGAATTCAACGTTGCCGACATCGCCCGCAGCAAACGTTTCTACGGCGAGGTGTTCGGCTGGCACTTCATCGACTACGGTCCGGCCTACACCGAGTTCGACGACGGCCGCCTGAAAGGTGGTTTCGTTTCCGACGCACCGGTGCGCGCGCACGGCGGTCCGCTGGTGATCCTGTACTGCGCGGACCTGGCCGATGCACAGCAGCGTGTAATCGCTGCCGGTGGCGAAGTCGTACAGGCGGTGTTCGCGTTCCCCGGTGGGCGCCGCTTCCACTTCCGCGATCTGGATGGCTACGAGCTGGCGGTCTGGAGTGATGTCGGTTGAAACGTGCCGGGGCACGTCGCGGACCGGGCATACTGGGTCGAGCCCGGAAGAGTACACCGCATGCTGATCCCCATTCCCGCGTATGTGCAGCAGGCCGACGGCAGCACCGTGCAGGTGGTGGTGCTGGACGCAGGCGTGCTCGTGGCGTTGCATGTCCTTGGCTTCCAGGGGCAGGCACCCACCTTGCGTGCTGAAGTGGGCGACGACATCGGCAAAGCTCGTCTGTTCGCTGGCCTGCGCGATCTCGGCGTAGCGTTCTCGGCCGGCCGTGAATGGTGCCCGGCGGAGGTATTTGCCTGGCTTCGTGACCGCGGCCTGCTTGAAGGGCCGTGCCTGCGCATCGCCTGGACCGGTCCGCAGCAGTACTACGTCTGCAGCGACCCGTGATGCGTCCTGGCGGATGCGGCCCAGGCGGACCGGCTTGCGATACGCCTCCGGCAGCGTGGTCTTGTACTGTGCCAGCGGTTGCAGCCCCTAGGTCCTGCTGCGTTCGCCGCCGTCGGGAAAGTACCCGCCGCGCTGCAGCAGATCACCGGACTGTCGCGCACATCCGCTGAAATCATCGGCGCCATCGCGGTCGAGGGCGGTGAAGAAGGGATCCTCGACGGCGGCGCGCGCGCGGAGCGGTGTGGCCAACGCCAGAGCGAGGGCCACCGTTGTGGCGGATGCGCGCAGCCACTGCATCGATATATGGGACATCAGCGTCTTCCTCCGTGAAGTGCAGGGATGGCCACGCGCTGCCGGCCTCAAGGCGCAGGCTAGC
Organism: Stenotrophomonas raiganjensis (SeqCode); assembly: GCF_030658505.1. Taxonomy (GTDB): domain Bacteria; phylum Pseudomonadota; class Gammaproteobacteria; order Xanthomonadales; family Xanthomonadaceae; genus Stenotrophomonas. Next base: position 40,651 of record NZ_JAUTXR010000138.1, read on the forward strand.
AGCGTCATGGCGCTGTCTCAAACGCACGCGGCATCAGCCGCGTACTGAGAACCGCTCCGTCGCCGATCAGGGGCTTCGGCTATGATCGCCCGCTCATCGCCATGCGCGATGCGCCCGCCTCAAGCCCGCAGGAACCGCCGTGAACTCCCAGCCCGCACCGATCACCGCCCTCAACCACACGCTCGACAACGAGCCGCAGCAGATCACCGCGCCGCTGACCCATTCGGCGGCGTTCCTGGTGCTGAAGGTGAAGGATGACGAGGCATCGATCGCCAAGGTGCGCGAGGTGCTGGCCAGCACCGACGACCTGATCAAGAACACCGCCATCCGCGAGATCGAGCGCACCTTCACCTGCAACGTGGCCATCGGCCACCGCGTGTGGCAGCCGTTGGTCGGTACCACGCCGCCACGTGAACTGAAGCCGTTCCGCGAGATCAAGGGCGCGACCCACACCGCTGTGTCCACGCCCGGCGACCTGCTGTACCACATCCGCGCACGCACCATGGACCTGATCGTGGCGTTCGAGCGCAACCTGCTGATGGCCTTCGGTGATGCGGTGGAAGCGGTCGATGATGTGGCCGGTTTCCGTTACTTCGATGGCCGCGACCTGCTCGATTTCGTCGATGGCACCGCCAACCCGGAAGGGCTGTCGCTGCCGGAGGCCACGATTGTCGGCGACGAGGACCCGGACCACGCGGGCGGCAGCTACGTGGTGGTGCAGAAGTACCTGCACAACCTCGATGCCTGGCGCGCGCAGAAGACCGAGGCGCAGGAAGCGATCATCGGCCGCACCAAGCACGACAACATCGAGCTGGACGATGCGCCGGCCGATGCGCAGAAGTCGCACAAGACCCTGTGCACCATCGAAGACGCTGACGGCGAGCACGAAATCCTGCGTGACAACATGCCGTTCGCCAATCCGGGCCGCGGCGAGTACGGCACCTACTTCATCGGCTACACGCGCCGCCTGTGGGTGATCGAAAAGATGCTCGAGCGCATGTTCATCGGCAATCCCGCGCCGCTGCACGACCGCATCCTCGACTTCTCCACCGCCACCACCGGCGTGACCTTCTTCGCGCCTTCGCGCAAGGTGCTGGCCGACCTGGGCGATTGACCGCGCCGGCCAGTGCCGACCGCCATCCGCCTGTCATCTACCGCCCCGACCATCTGCTGTTGGATGCGAACGCGGAAGGCAGGCGATGGTCATGGCAGGAGGCAGGGGGGGGGCACGCAGCTGGTGGCGGCCGTTGGCCGTGTTGTTCGGTGCGCTGGCGTTGGGCGGTGCGGGTGTGTCCGCGCAGGAAGCCCCACCGCACTGGATGGCCTATGCCGCTGCCGTGGGCAGCCAGTTGCAGCAGCGCCTGCAGCAGGAGCAGGACCCGCAGGCCCAGCGCGTGCTGGAATGGTTGCAGGCACACCCGGATACGCCGGCGCCGCTGCCGGTGAGCCTCTGGATCGCGGCGGATGGTCGCATCTCGAAGCTGGAGTTCGAGAGCCTGGGTGATGCCGGGGTCGACGCGGACCTGCGAGCGACGCTGCAGGGTGCGCCCCTGCAGGCAGCGCCACCTGCCGACATGCGCCAGCCGCTGCGGCTGGGCCTGGCCCTGACCCAGTAGGCCTACGCCATGCGTGGAGGTGCCGGGTGGATGCCGACCCTGGTCGGCAGGCGCGCGCCAACCACGGTTGGCGACTGCCGATAGGCCCGGCCACGCATGGCGTGGCTCTACCGGGCCGCCATCTGCGGTTCGCGAGCCGCCGCGCTCCATGCGCGCAGGCCGAACACCGCCAGGCCAAGGAAGAACACGTACAACGCCGCGGTCACATGCAGCGACTTGAACAGGTACGCGCCCACGTACACCACGTCCACGGCGATCCACACCCACCAGCAGGCCACATGGCGGCGCGCCTGCCACCACTGGCCGACCAGGCTCAGCGCGGTCAGCATCGCGTCCAGCCACGGCAGCGCGGCATCGGTGAAGGTGTGCATGCCGGCGCCCAGCGCCACGCCGCCGCACAGGCCGATGGCCAGGTCACGCAAGACCTTGCCGCGCGCCAGTGGCACGATGCGGATGCTGCCCTCATCGGCCGCATGCTGGCGCCAGTTGAGCCAGCCGTAGACCAGGAAGCCACCGAAGGCGACCTGCAGCAGGGTGTCCGAGTACAGCTTGGCCTCGGCGAACACCAGGCCATACAGCGTGACCGACAGCAGGCCCACCGGCCATGCCGACAGCCGGCGCCGGGCCATCAGCCAGACGCCGAGCACGCTGCACAGCGCGGCGGTCCACTCGAGCGCGACGCCGTTCACAGCGCGAACGTCACCGACAGGCGCGCCTGTCGCGGTGCGCCGGGGAACAGGTAGTAGTCACCGCCGCTGCTGCCGGTATCGCGCCAGTAGAAGCGGTTGAACACGTTGTCCACCGACAGGTTCCAGGTCACGGCGCGCTCGTGCAGCCGGTGCTGGAAACGCAGGCCGGCATCGAACACCGAGTAGTCCGGCGCGCGCACGGCGCCGTCGGCGCGTGCCACGTTGGAACCGGCATAGCGCCAGCCGCCAGTGGCATCCAGGCCCTGCACGAACGGTAGTGCATAGGCCACGTGCACGCTGGCACGCACCTTCGGCACGTTCACCAGCTGATGGCCTTCATAGGCCGGGGTGCCGGTGTCGCGCGCGCGCGCCTGCAGCACGCTGGCGCTGGCCACGATCTGCAGAGAATCGGTCAGCTGGCCGTTGGCGGTCAGCTCCAGGCCGGTGTGGGTCTGCGTGCCTTCCTCGACGAAGCTGTAGCCGGCGTCGCTGCTGTCCGGCTTGGCGTACTGGTACGGCTGCGAGATGCGGAACACCGCCGCGCCCAGCGTCAGCGACTCGACCGGCAGGTATTTCACGCCCACTTCCAGCTGGCGCGACTGCACCGACGGCAGGAAGGTGTCGGCGTTGCTGGTCCAGAACGGCGCTTCCTGGCCCAGCGAGATGCCGCGCACGTAGCTGGCATAGGCATTGAGCTGGTCGGTGGCCTTCCACACCACTGCGGTCTGCGGCAGGAAACGCGACAGGCGGCTGTGCCGCTGCGGAGTGCCGCGCTTGTCATAGGCGCGCTCGTCCAGGCGTACGAAGCGACCGCCGGCCAGCCACTGCCAGTCATCGCCGAAGCTCATCCGGTCCAGCGCGAAGAACGCGGTCTGGCGGCTGTCCAGGCGCCGAGCGGACGGGCCCGGCATCTTCGGCGACGGCGTGAACACCGGCACCGGTGTGTCGTGGATGTTGGTAGTGCCGACGTACTCGTTGACGCTCGGGCGCTTGTCGACCGTGCGGCGGAAGTAGTCGGCACCGACCGTCAGTTCATGGCCGACGCTGCCGGTCTCGAAGCGGCCGCGCAGCTCGGCACGGGCCTGCTGGTTGCGGCGGGTGTCATCCGGACTGCGGTAGTCGTAGACATCGTAGTCGCCGTTGGGCGCGAAGTAGTTGCCCGGCACGCTGCCATCGGCGCACTGCACGGCGTAGTAGCAGCCGTAGGCGAAGGCGACGTTGTCATCGATCACCGAGCGGCTGTGGCCGACCGAGACGCGAGACTGCCAGGCGTCGTTGAAATCGTAGGTGTGCAGTGCGGTGATGTTGGTGCTGGCGATATCCACCGGGCGCTGCCACGGCTGGTAGCCCAGCAGGTGTTCGCGGTCGACGCCGCGCGGCAGGTCGCGCGCGCCCAGCAGCTGGTAGCCGGACACCGAGCGCTGCGAGCTGGTCTGGTAATTGGCATCCACCTCCAGCTTGCCGCGCTCGCCGATCAGCCAGTCGGCCGCCAGCGAGTAGAAATTGCGGCGGCCATCGGCGTGCTCGACGTAGGAATTGCTGGAATCCCAGGCGGCATTCAGGCGCAGGCCGAAGCGCGGGGTGATCCAGTGGCCGATATCGACGGCGACGTAGCGCGAGCCTTCCGAATCGGTGCCGAGCGTGGCGGTGCGCACTTCGGCCGGACGCTTGCCGATGTAGTTGATGATGCCGCCTGGCGCCATCACGCCTGCGGCCAGGCCAGCCTCGCCCTTGAGGATCTCCACCGCCTGCACATTCTCCAGCGCCAGGCGCTGTTCGCCGGCGATGGACAGCCCGTTGAAGCGGTAGCCAGTGGCGGTGTCCAGCGCAAAGCCGCGGATGGCGATGTTCTGGTAGTAGCCCACCGGCGCATAGGCATCACCCAGCGAGGCATCGTTGCTGGCCAGCTCGGACAGCGAGCGCACCTGGCGGCGGTCGAGGTAGTCACGCTCGAGCACGTTCACCGACGCCGGCGTGTCCTTCCAGCTGCCGCCACCAAACGCGTTCACGCGCGAGGTATCCACCTTCGGCTTGCCGGCCTGCACGCGCACGGCCGCCAGTTCGGTCGGCGAGCGTTCGGTGCCGCTGGCGGCCACATCGGGGGACGCATCGGCTTCGCTGGCATGCAGCGGCAGGGCGGCGCAGAGGGCAAGGGAGAGCAGGGTGGGGCGCAGGCAGCGGTTCATTCGGTTCGTCTTCGGACAACAAGGGAGACGAAGCGACGGCGCGCAGGTGCACCGGCCCAGGATGGGGGTGTGGCTGCGGCTCAAAGCTCCCTACGCCGGTGCAAACCGGATCAGGTTCCAAGGGACTCTCTCAGCCTGGCAGATCCAGGCACCCCCGCTTCAGGTGACCATTTCACTACAAATGGTACGGATTTGCGAGCCGGCGCCCTTCAGGCTGCCGCGTGCAGCGCCTGCAGCAGTGCCTGTCCCGGCGCGCTGTGGAACCACGCCGGATGCCCCAGCATGAAGGGCTGCCACGCCACGTCGGCATTTGCGGTCGAGCCGGTGATGCCTTCGAAGTACTCCACTTCGGACAGTGCGAAGTCGAAATGGACCATTGGCAGCAGGTCGGCAAGCAGGTGCACGCGTGCCGCCGACAGTGGCAGCACCTGGCAGTAGCCGTCGAGCAGGGCCAGCGCGATGTCGATGCGTACCGCCTCCACGCCGCGCTCCAGTTCCAGCCATGCCACGGCGTTGCGCTCGATTGCGGTGGCCAGGTCGAACAGTGCGCTGGTGGGCGAGGCCAGGCCGAAATCCAGCACGGTGCTGACCTGCCCGTCGCGCCACAGCAGGTTGGACACATGCCAGTCGTTGTGCGCCCACAACCGCGGTTCGTCGCGCAGGCGCTCGGCCAGGCCGACGTGCCAGGGCAGTACGTCACGACGCAGCTGCGCTTCCCACGGAATGCGCGCAAGGTAGCGGGCCAGGCCGGGACGTTCGTGAAGCCCTGCCTGGACGGCCGCGATCGGATCGTCGGCGCGGATCAGATCATCGCGCGCGACCAGCAGGTGGGTGCTGCGCTGTGGCGCGTGGTAGCTGGCGGCGGCACGGTGCAGCGTGGCCAGCATGCGGCCCGCTGCGCGGGCCTGTGCGGCATCGGTCAGCAGTGACCACGACACGGCGTCGCGGTACAGGTCCTCGCCCACGCCGACCGCATGCAGTTCAAAGGTCCATTCGCCGTGCTCGACGGCGGTGCGGCCATCGGTTGCCGCCAGCACCTGCACCACCGGGACGCCGGCGGCGGCGAGATGGGCAATGAAGTGGTGCTCTTCTTCCAGGCAGGCCGCGTTGCGCACGCTGTGGTGATGGCGCTTGATGAACAACGGACCTTCCACACCGTCCACGATGGCGGCGGCCGACAGCGGGCGCGGGCTGTGCCAGCGCGGTAGGTTGCGCTCGCCCAGCTGCGGGTAGCGCGCACTCAGCCACGCGATGTCGGCGGCGTTGATCGGGGGCCAGTCGGCGGCGACCTCATCGTTGTTGAGGCCCTGCACGCGGTGGGAGGAAGAAGTCATGCCGCAGCCCGAAAGGGGAAAGTCACATCCAAGGCTGCGCATTCAACGCCATGGCCGCGGCTAACGCAAACGGGCGGGTCATCGACCCGCCCGTCCGCGCATCCGTGCCGGGGCGCCGCTTACCAGCCGCGATGGCGGCCGCGGTCGTTGTAGTAGCGGTTGTCGTAGTAGCGCTCGCGCTGCCAGCGGCGGTCGTCGCGACGGTCGTAGTAGCCGCTGCGGTAGTAGCCACGATCGTAGCGGCGGTCGTAGCGGTTGTCGTAGTAACGATTGTCGTAATAGCGGCGATCGCGGCGGTCGGAGGTGGTCAGGTTGCCGATCGCACCGCCGGCCACGGCACCGCCGACGGTGGCCGCAGGATCACCGTTGGAGAGCAGGTTGCCGGCCACGCCACCGACCACGGCGCCGACCAGGGTGCGCTTGTCCTTCCTCGACATCGCGCTGGCATCGCTGACCACGGCGACACCGGCCACCAGTGCCAGGGCCATCGCCAGACCACGGAAGCTGAGTGTGGAAGTACTGAGCATGTTCGTTCTCCTGTGAGGTGCATGCCACGCTGGGCAGGAAGGGCGCGGGGCGCCCCGGCTGCCGTGATGTCCACGCTGGCGTTCCAACATTGCCGGAACATTGCCTGGCGCATCGAGCGGCTTGCGCATTCATCTAGCGGCAGGCGGCATGAAGCAAGGCTGAAAGTTCACCGGCCTGATGGGCGCGGTTCAGATTCTGCCGTCGCGCAGGTAGTCGAACAGTTCAGCGTCGCCTTTCAGGCCCAGCTTGAGCATGGCATCACCTTTCTGCCGGCTGATGGTGCTGACGCTCTTGTGCAGCTGCAGCGAGATTTCCTTCACGGTCATGCCGGTGCCCAGCAGCCGCAGCACCTCCACCTCGCGCGGCGACAGCGGCTTGCCGTCGCCTTCGCGCATGCGCCAGCTGCCAGCCGCCTCGACCCGCTCGCGCAGGCTGCGGCTGATATAGGGCTGGCCACGATAGACCGCCTGGATGGCCTGCGGCAGCTCGTCCATCGAGGAGCTCTTGTCGACCAGGCCGAGCACACCGCTGTCCAGCACCATGCGCAGGATCGCCAGGTTGTTGGAGACGCTGAGCATCAGCACCGGCAGGTCGGGGTGCCGGCGGCGGATCATGCCGATCATGGCGAAACCATCGGCCTGGGGGCTGCCGGGCATGGAGTAATCGGTGACCAGCAGGTCGCAGGGCTGGCTGCCAAGCAGGGCCATCAGCGCCTGCGCACTGTCGGCTTCGCCGACCACGCGGCCCACCCCGCTCGATTCGATGACGGCGCGGGTACCGATACGGACCACCGGGTGGTCGTCTGCGATGATGATGCGCAAGCTCATGCTCTAGTATGGCCACCGGGCTGGCTGGGCCGCGACCATCGCGGTCCCTGGCAGGATTCTAGGAGATCGACGCCGATGCGTAGCTGGGCTGTTCGCGGGCTGGTCCTGCTGCTGGCCGTACTGGCGCTGCCGGCAGCGTTGGCGCAGGCCGTTCCGGGGCCGTTGCCGCTCAGCCCCCTGCAGCGCGAGTACCTGGCCACCCATCCGAGCATCGTCGTGGGCCAGTATGACAGCGGCTGGCCACCGTTCGAGTCCCTCCGTGATGGCCAGCAGGTTGGCCTGGGTCCGGATTATCTGTCGCTTCTTGCCCGTCAGCTGGGCGTGAAGGTCGAGGCCCGTCGCTTTCCGGATTGGACTGCCGTGCTGGATGCGGCATGTCGTGGCGAGATTGATGTGGTGATGAATGTCGGTCTGAGTGCCGACCGCACCCGCTGCATGGTCTATACCGCCGCCTATGGCGAGGCGCCGCTGGCCCTGGTGGGGCGACCGGATGATCTGCGTGCCTCCGACAATCCCGATCTGGATGGACTGCGGGTCGTGATCGAGCAGGACTTCCTGACCGGCCCCCAGGTGCGCGCCCGATTTCCACGTGCGCGCCAGCTTGTCGCAAACAGCTCGCTTGCGGCACTCGAGATGGTCAGAGACGACAAAGCTGACGTCTATATCGGCAATGCCTATGTCGCCACCGAACTGATTGCCAGTGAGCGCCTGCAGGGTGTCGTGCTCCTGCGTCCCAGCGATCTGCCGCCCGAGCGGCTGCATTTCGGCATTCCCAACAGCAAGCAGCCGCTGGCCGAAGCGCTGGACCTCGCCTTGGCCGCGACCAGCCAGGCCCAGCGTGATGCGCTGGCGCAACGTTGGCTGCCGCCCCCCCAATGGTCGGCGTCGGCGCGCATGGCGCTGAGCCAGGCCGAGAAGCGCGTGCTGGAGCAGCCGCTGAAGATCGGCTTCGCGCCGAATGCGGCGCCGCTTTCGTTCGCCGACAAGGAGGGCCGGCCCAGCGGCCTGGCCAGCGAGTACCTGCGGCGGCTGATGCAGGCCGGCGCCAACCTGCAGCCGGAGAACAGCCACGACTGGTACGAGGTGCGTGAGAAGGCACGCCGCGGCGAGCTGCAGGCGGTGATGGGCATCCCGGCCGATTCGCGCTACCTGGGGCCGGACTGGGTGTTCAGCCAGCCCTTCATCAGCGTGCCGAACGTGATTGTCAGCCGGGTCGACAGCCCCCCGCTGCTGGGCCTGTCGGACCTGCAGGGCAAGCGCGTGCTGTTGTCCGACCCGGAGCGGGTGCGCGGGTACGTGCTGCAGCAGGCACCGCAGGCCCGGATCATGGCCGCGCGCAGTGCCGAACAGGCGATGCACCGCCTGCTGGAGGGCGACGCGGATGCCTATGTGGGCAATCTGGCGCTGGTCGACCATCTGCTGCGCAGCCGGTTCCCGGGCCGCCTGCAGGTTGCGGCGCCGGCAGGCTTCAACGACCAGCTGGCGCTGGCGGTGGAGCGCCGCCATGCCGCACTGGCGACCACGTTCGACCGCCTGCTGCTGCAGATCACCCCGCGCAAGCATGAGGCGCTGCGCGGTGACTGGCTGGCGGTGGAGTATCGCAATGGCATCGACTGGAAAAGCGTGCTGCGCTGGGCCCTGCCCTTGCTGCTGGTACTGCTGACCGCGCTGCTGGTGCATGGCATCGGCTACTGGCGCCTGCGCCGCGAAGTGGCCGGGCGCCGCCATCTGGAACAACGCTTGGCCGAAGTCACCGACAACCTGCCTGCGGTGGTCTACCAGGCCCGCCGCGAGGCCGATGGCACGCTCAGTTTCCCGTTCATCGCCGGCGATCTGCAGGCCCTGTTCGGGATCACCCGGCAGCAGGCCGAGCAGGATGCTAGGATCCTGCTGGAGCGCGTCGAAGAAGACGATCACACCCGCATCCTGCAGGCGGTGGAGCAGGCTGCCCGCCAGTTCGCGCCACTGATCCTCGAGTTCCGCCTGCGCACGGAGGGTGCGGGTGCGCGCTGGGTGCGCAGCCAGGCGCATCCCTATGCGGCGGAGTCCGGGGCGGTGATCTGGAGTGGCTACTGGGTGGATGTCAGCGAGGCGCGTGCCCAGGCCGACGCGCTGGCCGCGGCCAAGGCCGAGGCCGAACAGGCGGCGGAGGCGAAGTCGCGCTTCCTGGCCACCATGAGCCATGAGATACGCACGCCGATGAGCGGGGTGCTGGGCATGCTGGAAGTGCTGGCACATTCGCCACTGGATGCCGAACAGCAGCGCATCCTCGGTGTGATCGAGGACTCGGCGCAGATGCTGCGGCAGATCCTCGACGACATCCTCGATTATTCGCGGCTGGAGGCCGGCGCAATGCAGCTGGAGCCGGTGCCACAGCCGCTGCGGCCGTTGCTGGAAAGTGTGTGCCGCCTGCTTTCCGCGCAGGCCAGCGCGCGCGGACTGGCATTGCACGTGGAGATCGATCCGCAGCTGGCGCCAGCGCATGAAGTGGACGGCGTACGCCTGCGCCAGATCGTGTTCAACCTGCTCAGCAATGCCATCAAGTTCACCGTGCGCGGCGAAGTGCGGCTGGTGCTGGACGTACTGGGGCCGACGGCCGAAGACGGCCGCCAGCCGCTGTGCCTGAGCGTCACCGACACCGGCATCGGGATCGCGCCGGAACAGCTTCAGCGCCTGTTCGCGCCATTCACCCAGGCCGGTGCCTACATCCAGCGCGATCATGGCGGAACCGGCCTTGGCCTGAGCATCTGCCAGCGCCTGGTGCAGATGATGGAGGGTGAGCTGGAGCTGCACAGCACGCTGGGCGAAGGCACCCGTGCCGAGGTACGGCTGTCGCTGATCGAGGCAGGAAGTGGTGACGTGGAAGCTCTGGTTGCCGAACAGGAGCAGGCCGCGCTGCTGCCGGCGCCGCTGCGCGAGGCAAGGGTGCTGGTGATCGAGGACCATCCGACCAACCAGGCGATGATGGCGTGGCGCCTGCAGCAGCTGGGCGTGCCGCACGTGATGGTTGGCGATGGCCAGCAGGGACTGGATCGGTTGAGCTCGGAGCATTTCGATCTGGTCATCACCGATTGCCGGATGCCGGTGCTCGATGGCTTCGCCTTCACCCGCCTGCTGCGCGAGCGCGAAGGGCGCAACGGCCAGCCGCGGCTGAGCGTGCTGGCGCTGACTGCCAGCGTGCTGGACGACGACGCGCGGCGCTGCCGCGAGGCGGGCATGGACGAGGTGCTGGCCAAGCCGCTGTCACTGGCCACGCTGCGCACCGCGCTGCTGCGCTGGCTGCCGCAGGCGCAGGGGCGGTCGTTCGAGGAGCCGGTGGCCGAGGCGGCGGGCGACGCGGGCGATGCGCTGCCCGATCTGGCGACGCTGCAGCAGCGCTTCGGCTCGCGCGCGGTGGCTGAACAGCTGGGCGAGAGCCTGCTGCGGGCCAGTGAAGGGGATCTGGCGGCCGTGCAGCGCGCGCTGCAGGCCGGTGATCGTGGGTCTGCCGCGCTGCATCTGCATCGCCAGGCGGGCGGACTGGGTGCGGTGGGTGCAACGGGATTGGCCGGACAAGCCAATGCCCTGGTCGAGCGCCTGCAGGATACGGCCGAGGTCGATCCAGCACCGGTGTTCGCGGCAGTGGCGGAGTTCGTGGCGCGGCTGCAGCGGCAGCTGCAGCGCCTGGCTCACTGAGCCGACTGCTGTTGCAGGTAGGCGATCACCAGCGCGCGGCGTTCGGCGCTGGGAAAGGCGTTGTACATGCGCGTGCCGGGTACCAGGTGGGTCGGTGACTGCAGGAACGCATCCAGTGTCTGCGCGGTCCAGGTGATGTCGGCGCGGCGCATGCCGTCGGAATAGCCGTAATCGGGCAGGCTGCCGGCACGACGGCCGATCACGCCGTGCAGGTTCGGGCCGAAGCGGTGGATGCCACCGGGCTGCACGGTGTGGCAGCCGGCACACAGTTCGAACGCACGCTGCATGGCCTGCTGCTGCGCCTGTTCGGGCGTAGCCGGCGCCGCAGGCGGGCGCTGGCAGGCCGTGGCAAGCAGGGCCACGGCAATGGTGATGGACAGGCAGAAAGCACGCATGGGCGGGCAGGATAGCGACGCAGCGGGGCAGGTGGGCTGCGACACGCGGTCGCAGCCCGTGGCGATCACATGCCCGAGTAGTTCGGGCCGCCGCCGCCCTGCGGGGTCACCCACACGATGTTCTGGGTCGGGTCCTTGATGTCGCAGGTCTTGCAGTGCACGCAGTTCTGCGCGTTGATCTGCAGGCGCGCGCTGTCGGCTTCGCCGACGAACTCGTACACGCCGGCCGGGCAGTAGCGCGCTTCCGGGCCTGCGTACTCGGCCAGGTTCACCTTCACCGGAATGCTCGGGTCCTTCAGCGTCAGGTGGCTGGGCTGGTTCTCGTCGTGGTTGGTGCTGCTCAGGAACACCGAGCTGAGCCGGTCGAAGGTCAGCACGCCATCCGGCTTCGGGTAGGCGATGCGGGTGTGCTTGGACGCCGGCTCCAAGCAGGCGTGGTCCGGCTGGGTGCGGTGCAGGGTCCACGGCGGGTTGCGCACGCCCAGCTTGGGCAGCAGCCACTGCTCCACGCCGGTCATCAGCGTTGCCACGGTCTGGCCCTTCTTGAACCACTGCTTGAAGTTCTTGGCCTGCTGCAGTTCGGTGAACAGCCAGCTGGCTTCGAACGCCTTCGGGTAGGCGCTCAGTTCGTCGTGCTGGCGGTCGGCGGCCAGCGCGTCGAACGCGGCGTCGGCGCACAGCATGCCGGTCTTGATCGCGGCGTGGCTGCCCTTGATGCGGCTGGCGTTGAGGTAGCCGGCCTCGCAGCCGACCAGCGCGCCACCGGGGAACACGGTCTTCGGCAGCGACAGCAGGCCGCCGGCGGTGATCGCGCGTGCGCCGTAGCCGATGCGGGTAGCACCTTCCAGGTGCTTGCGGATCTGCGGGTGGGTCTTGAAGCGCTGGAACTCCTCGAACGGGCTCAGCCACGGGTTCCTGTAGTCCAGGCCGACCACGTAGCCGATGGCGACCTTGCCGCCGTCGGCGTGGTACAGGAACGCGCCACCGTAGGTGTCGCTGTCCAGCGGCCAGCCAGCGGCATGTACCACGAGGCCCGGCTCATGCTTGGCCGGGTCGATCTGCCACAGTTCCTTGATGCCGATGCCGTAGGCCTGTGGGTCCTTGCCTTCGTCCAGTTTGTAGCGGGCGATCAGCTGGCGGCCGAGGTGGCCGCGCGCGCCTTCGGCGAAGATCGTGTACTTGGCCTGCAGCGCCATGCCGCGCTCGAAGGCCGGGCCGATGCTGCCGTCCTTCTCGATGCCCATGTCGCCGGTGGCCACGCCGATCACTTCACCGTTGTCGCCGTACAGCACCTCGGCGGCGGCGAAGCCCGGGAAGATCGCAACCTCCAGCGCCTCGGCCTGCTGCGCCAGCCAACGGGTCACTTCGCCCAGGCTGATGATGTAGTTGCCTTCGTTGTGGAAGCACTCCGGCAGCAGCGCGTTGGGCGTGCTGCGTGCGCCGGTTTCGCTGAGGAACAGGAATTCGTCGCGGGTGACCTTCTGCTTCAGCGGTGCGCCGCGCTCGGCCCAGTCGGGGAACAGTTCGGTCAGCGCGCGCGGATCCATCACCGCGCCGGACAGCACGTGCGCGCCCGGCTCGGAGCCCTTTTCCAGCACGCACACCGACAGCTCGCGGCCGGCTTCGATCGCGCGCTGGCGCAGGCGGATCGCGGTGGCCAGGCCGGCGGGGCCGGCGCCGACGATCACCACGTCGAACTCCATTACTTCACGCGGGGGCAGGGCGTTGGCTTCAGCGCTCATCGATTGCATGACTCGTGGGTAGGGCCGGCATCGGGGCCACCGGCGGTGCCTGGGAATCGCGCGTGCAGCCACGGGCGAAACGGTTGTTTGAATGTGTCAGGGTACCGGGACGCGCGTGATCGAGCTAGATCGCCGATGTTCACACCATGATTGCTGCAGTGCAGCGTAATGCTCGCGGCCGGGTAGGTGCCAACCTTGGTTGGCACATTGTTTCACCGCCCGGACCCACATCCGTGTGGACCAAGGTCCACACCTACCAGACGCGATGCTTGCGGATGACCGACAATGGCCCGGTCCTGACTGCGCGTGAGTGCCATGGCTTTGCATCCGTACGATCTGTTCGATGTCCGTTCCCTGCTCAACGAGGAAGAGCGCGCGGTGCAGGAAAGCGTCGCCCGTTTCACCAACGAGCGCGTGCTGCCGATCATCGGCGATGCCTTCGACCAGGCGCGCTTCCCCGACGAACTGGTGCCGGAGATCGCCGCGCTGGGCCTGCTTGGCGCGACCCTGCCGGCCGAGTACGGCGGCGGTGGCCTCGGCGCGGTCAGCTACGGCCTGATCTGCCAGGAGCTGGAACGCGGCGATTCCGGCCTGCGCAGCTTCGTGTCGGTGCAGAGCTCGCTGTGCATGTACCCGATCTACGCCTATGGCAGCGAGGAACAGCGCCAGCAGTGGCTGCCGGCGATGGCGCGCGGCGAGCTGATCGGCTGTTTCGGCCTGACCGAGGCGCACGGCGGTTCCGATCCGGCCAGCATGAAGACCCGCGCCGTGCGCGACGGCAGCGACTGGCGCATCAGCGGCAGCAAGATGTGGATCACCAGCGGCCCGGTGGCCGATCTGGCCATCGTCTGGGCGCAGACCGAGGATGGCATCCAGGGTTTCGTGCTGGAAAAGGGCATGGCTGGCTTCACCACCCAGGAAATCAAGCACAAGATGAGCCTGCGCGCCTCACTGACCGGCGCGCTGTTCTTTGACGACGTGCGCGTGCCCGACAGCCATCGCCTGCCGAACGTGAAGGGCCTGAAGGGGCCGCTGGGCTGCCTGACCCAGGCCCGCTACGGCATCAGCTGGGGGCCGATCGGTGCGGCGATTGCCTGCCTAGATGAAGCGCTGGGCTATGCCAAGGAGCGCGTGCTGTTCGGTCGCCCACTGGCCGCCACGCAGAGCGCGCAGATCAAGCTGGCCGAGATGGCCCGCCGCATCACCACCGCGCAGCTGCTGGCGCTGCAGCTTGGCCGCCTGAAGGAAGCCGGCCAGTTGCAGCCGCAGCAGGTCAGCCTGGCCAAGTGGAACAACTGCCGCATGGCGATCGACATCGCCCGCGAATGCCGTGACCTGCTGGGTGGCGCTGGCATCACCACCGAACACGTGGCGATCCGGCACGCGCTGAACCTCGAATCGGTGATCACCTATGAAGGCACCGAAACCGTGCACCAGCTGGTGATCGGCCGCGAGCTGACCGGCATCAACGCGTTCTGAGTGCACCGCTAGTGCCGGCCGCTGGCCGGCATTGCGCAGTAGCGTATTCGCAGGCGAGCGATCGGTGTACCGAACCGCGCACCGTACCGAGATGGGTTCAAGGACAGCCTGTACCGCGCGGCTGTTGGGTCCGCCTTGAAGCGAGCCGAGCACCGCAGGTCCGGCGGGGGCGAAGAGGCGCGGGTGTCTGAGCGCAGCGAGTTCCGCGCCGTCCCCCGGCGGGCCGAGGAGCGCAGGGCACCGGTGCGCAGCACCGGCTCGCGGATGGCGGCGCGTTTCTTTTGGTTACTTTTCTTTCCGCGCGGAAAGAAAAGTAACGCCCATGAACGCATGCGCCCGCCACAGCAACGACCAGGCAGAAGAGAGATGCGTGGCGTTACGCGCCGCCGGCAAACCCATGCTGCCGCCACGCTTCATACATCACCACCGCAACGGTGTTGGAAAGATTGAGGCTGCGGTTGTCCGGCCGCATCGGCAGGCGCAGGCGGCGGCCATCGGGCAGGGCATCGAGCACGTCCTGCGGCAGGCCACGGCTTTCCGGGCCGAACAGGAACGCATCACCGTCTTCGAACGCCACGCTGTCATAGCGGACGCTGGCACGCGTACTCAGGGCGAACAACCGCATCGGTGCGATCCGCGCCAGCGCGGTATCCAGGTCGGGGTGCACCTGCAGGCGCGAATACTCGTGGTAGTCCAGGCCGGCGCGCTTGAGCTGCTTGTCTTCCAGTGCGAAGCCGAGCGGCTCGACCAGGTGCAGCTGCGCGCCGGTGTTGGCGCAGAGCCGGATCACATTGCCCGTGTTGGGCGGGATTTCCGGTTGGAACAGGATCACGTGGAACTGGGGCGCGGCATTCATCGGCGCAGTGTACCTGCGACAACCGCCGCCTTTACGGCGCACGCCCTGCGCGGGGCAGGGCGGCACCGGTTACGGGCGCAGCAGGACCTGGGCGGTTTCGGTGGCCAGGGCCTGCAGGTCGGCGGCGCTCGGACGCACCTGCAGGGCCGGCAGGTTGACGATGACCGAGTGGGCGACGTTGGTAGCGGCCGCAGCCAGAGTGGCGGCGTAACGCTGGGCTTCCAGTTCGGCGGCCAGGGCGACGCGCTGCTCCAGGCTCGGGCGCACTTCCACCGAAGCCAGGGTGGTGACCGGCATCGCGGCGGCGACCGGGGCGGCGACATAGCCGTTGCGCTCGGCCAGCTGGTCGGCGCTCGGGCGCACTTCCACGGTGGCCAGGGTCGGGATGCCGCTGGCCTGTTCCCAGGCCTGCTGGGCCAGCTGGTCGGCGGCCGGGCGGACCTGCACGGTGGACAGGGTCTTGATGGATTCGGAGGCCTGCACCGACGAAACAACCGCGGTGCCGGCAATCAGGGCGATGGCGATGGCAATGGTCTTGGCGTTCATGACGGGGCCTGTTTAGTGTTGGTGATCAGTGGTGTGGTAGTAAGGTAGTACACCGATTCTGGGCATGCAAGGAAAATTTTCGATTTCCTGCATTTGTTCAGTCTTCAGTCAGCTTTCGTCTGAAGCCCTTCTTGGCGCAGGAACTACCAAGCAATCCCCGTGCCAACTTTTATTCATTGATTTACAAGGGTTTTGTCAGGGTCGGAAAGTGTCCGGTGGGCGGACACCTGTCCATTCGATGGGCTGCGGACACTGTCCGGACGCCTGCCGCGGGCGCATGTGACGTCCCGCGCCGGTGTTGGCGAGCCGGGCGGATGGCGCACAGGGGCAAACACCCCCAGTGACTGCCGACCGATTCCTGCCACTGCGCGCGCAGGCTAGGATCGGGGTTCACCTATGTGACCAAGGATCTGGATATGCCTTTCGCCCTTCGCCCACGCGCTGCACTGCTGGCTGTCGCCCTCAGCACCGCGCTGGGCACGCTTGCGCCCACCTCTGCGCTGGCCGCCAAGCCGGCGGCACCGGCCAAGGTCGACATCCCGTATGAGCAGTTCACCCTGCCCAACGGGCTGCGCGTGATCGTGCATACCGATCGCAAGGCGCCGATCGTCGCGGTCAACGTCTGGTACCACGTGGGCAGCAAGGACGAACCGGCCGGCCGCACCGGCTTCGCGCACCTGTTCGAACACCTGATGTTCCAGAGCAGCGAAAACCACGACGGCGAGTACTTCGAGCCCTTCAAGCAGGTGGGTGCCACCGGCCAGAACGGCACCACCAACACCGACCGCACCAACTACTTCGAGAACGTGCCGACCACCGCGCTGGACATGGCGCTGTGGATGGAATCGGACCGCATGGGCCATCTGGTGGGTGCGATCGACCAGGCCGCGCTGGACGAGCAGCGTGGCGTGGTGCAGAACGAGAAGCGCCAGGGCGAGAACCAGCCCTATGGCCAGGCGTGGGACCAGATCAACAAGGCGCTGTATCCGGCCGGCCACCCGTACCACCACGGCGTGATCGGCTCGATGAACGATCTCAACGCGGCTTCGCTGGACGACGTGAAGACCTGGTTCCGCACCTGGTACGGGCCGAACAACGCAGTGTTGGTACTGGCCGGTGACATTGATCTGGCCACCGCCAAGGAGAAGGTCGCCAAGTACTTCGGCAGCATCCCGGCCGGCCCGAGCATGGCGCAGCCGGCGGTGAACGTCGCCAAGCGCAGTACCGATACCCGCGAGACGATGACCGACAAGGTGCCGCAGGCACGCATCTACCGTGCCTGGAACGTGCCGCAGGTCGGCACCACCGAGGTCGATCAGCTGCAGCTGTTCGCCGAAGTGCTCGGCGGTGCCAAGTCCTCGCGCCTGAGCCAGCGCCTGCAGCACCAGGACAAGCTGGTGGACAGCATCGGTTCGGGCCTGTCGACCTCGCAGCTGGGTTCCAACTTCGTGATCGTGGCCACCGTGAAGCAGGGCCAGGACCCGGCCAAGGTCGAGAAGATCATCGACGAGGAACTGGACCGCCTGATCAAGCAGGGCCCGACCGCAGCCGAGCTGGAGCGCGCCAAGACCGGCGCCCGCGCCGGCTTCATCCGTGGCATCGAGCGCATCGGTGGTTTTGGCGGCAAGGCCGATGCGCTGGCTGAGTGCGCGGTGTTCACCGGCGACCCGGGGTGCTTCCGTACCTCGCTGGCCAACATCGAAAAAGCCAGCGCCGCCGACCTGAGCCGGCTGGGTGCACAGTGGCTGGACAAGGGCAGCCATACCCTGGTGATCGAACCGGGTGAGCGCGTGGCGCTGAAGGAAGACCCGAGCCAGACGCCGAAGCCGTTTACCGTGCCGGCTGTGGACCCGAAGTACACCACCCTGCCGGAGCAGGTCGACCGCAAGGCCGGCGTGCCGCAGACCCGCGAGTTCCCGCAGCTGAAGTTCCCGGCACTGCAGCGCGCCACGCTGAAGAACGGCACCCAGGTGATCCTGGCCGAACGCCATGAGATTCCGGTGGTGCAGTTCAGCTACCAGTTCCCGGGCGGATTCAGTGCGGACCAGGGCCGCAAGCCGGGCACCGCCAACTTCACCATGAGCCTGATGACCGAAGGCGCCGGCAAGCTGGGTTCGCTGGCCTTCGCCGATGCTGCCGACGCACTGGGCGCCAGCCTGGATGCCTCGGCCGGCCTGGATTCGATGAGCGTGGACCTGTCGGCGCTGAAGGAAAACCTGGCACCGTCGCTGGCGCTGTACCGCGACCTGCTGCGCGAGCCGCGCTTCGAGCAGGGCGAGATCGACCGGGTCAAGGCGACCTGGATCGCTGGCATCCAGCAGGAGAAGGTCAACCCGGGTGCGGTGGCGATGCGCGTGCTGCCGCCGCTGCTGTACGGCAAGGGCCACCCGTATGCCATCCCGTTCACCGGTAGTGGTGACGAGGCGGCGATCAACGGCCTGACCCGCGAAGACCTGGTCGATTTCCACCACGACTGGCTGCGCCCGCAGAACGGCACCCTGATCGTGGTCGGTGACACCACCCTGGCCGAGATCGTGCCGCTGCTGGACAAGCAGCTGGGCGACTGGAAGGCCAGTGGTGAGGCCCCGCAGGTAAAGGCGGCAGTCGATGTGGCGCTGCCGAAGGGGCCGCGCGTGTTCCTGATCGACCAGCCGGGCGCGGTACAGGCCAACCTGTTCGCCGGCCAGGTGGTGCCGCCGTCCAGCGCCGCCAGTTCGACCCGCTTCGATATCGCCAACGGCGTGATCGGTGGCGACTTCACCTCACGCCTGAACATGAACCTGCGCGAGGACAAGCACTGGTCGTATGGTGCGCGCAGCAGCGCGGTCAATTCGGTGGGCCAGCGTCCGTGGATGGCCAGTGCGCCGGTGCAGATCGACAAGACCGGCCCGGCGCTGGCGGAGATGCGCAAGGAAATCGCTGCGTTCGCCGATGGCAGCAAGCCAGCCACCGCCGCTGAGGTCAACCGCATCCGCAACATCCAGACACTGAGCCTGCCGGGTGCCTACGAGACCGCCAGCGCGGTGGCCTCGACCATCGGCTCGATCGTGCAGTTCAAGCGTCCGGACGACTACGTGCTGCGCCGCAAGGCCGAGATCGAGGCGATGACCCCGGCGCAGGTGCAGCAGGCCGCGGCGGAGATCAAGCCGGAGGCGATGACCTGGGTGGTGGTGGGTGACCTCAAGCAGACCGAAGCGGCCGTGCGCGCGCTGAACCTGGGCGAGGTGACGGTGATCGACGCCGAAGGCAACCCGGTCAAGAAATAAGGGATGTGCCTGCCCGCTACGGCGGGCAGGTCTCCCGTGGTAGCGCCGGGCCATGCCCGGCGGCTTTCCAGCGGCCAGCCATGCCGCGCTGTGCGCTCGCCGGGCATG
>NZ_JAUTXR010000151.1 GCF_030658505.1 Stenotrophomonas raiganjensis (SeqCode)
TGATACGGCCGTGCAGCGGACGCAGGCTGCCATCGGCCTGCTGCAGCTGCAGCAGCGCGCCCTGCCCGATCAGCGGCGCCAACTGCAGGCCGGCGTCCAGCGACAGGGCGGTGATCGTCCACTGGAAACCGATGCCGTCGATCTGCTCGACGCCATCAAGGGTTTCGGCCACCAGCACGTCGGGGCCGCACGGTGTATGCAGTCTCAGAAAGCGATGCGCGTCCCGAGGCGGCGCCAACACCGAGCGCAGGGCAATCCATTGCGAAGAAGGTACGGAGCCATCCATGGGGCAACGCGCACAGGGCCGAGGGGCTGTGATCGTGTTGCGGGAACAGGGGCCGATGAAGAGGCAAAGACGACACGGTAGACAGGGCCACCGTGAAACGCAGGCGCTACCTGCGTGTTGTGCGCGCTAGGAAAAATACGAAACGCGCGCAGGACATCGAACAGGAAGGCGGTACCCGCCAGCAGGCCCGCCTGAAAACGGCAGCGGGCCGCGGTAGTGCCGGCCGCTGGCCGGCAACCCCAATTCGCTGGATCAGTGCGCCATGCCGCGGGTGATCGCCGCCGCACGCTGCTTCAGCTGCGCCACGGCATCGGGAATCATCTCCATGCCCACGTCCAGGCCCGGGTTCAGCACCAGGCCGACGCCGTCGCCGATACCGGCCAGCAGTGCGTGCACCGCGATCGGCATGGCATGGGCAAACTGCGGCAGCTGCTCGTGCCACAGGCCGGCGCGCTCCGGCGCGGTGAACACCGCGAACATCGGCTCGCCGCTCTCGCTGGTCAGCACCAGCGGCGAGATGCTTTCGTCCCAGGCGCCATCTTCGCCGATGGCCTTGTCCAGCAGCACGAACGCCGTCGAGGTCAGCAGGCCGTCGAGGAACTGCGCTGCGGTCAGCGTGCCGTCCTGGGCCTGCAGCAGGCGCACCTCGAGGTCGTTGAGGGGTTCGAACGGGGTGTCGTGGTCCATGGTCGGTTCCGGTACGTGATTGCAGGACAGACTTTAACAGGCCCGGCCCTCAACCGATGTATCCGTGCTGCCACATCCACCCGGCCGCCGCCAGCCCGGCCACACCCACCAGCATCAACGGCAGGCCGAAACGGTGCCGCCACGGGATCGGCACCCCACCCAGCTGCTGGTCCATGGTCTCGGTATCCAGCACCCAGCCGTGCTCGCACCGGGTGCAGGCCAGTTCGTAGCGGCGCTGGTAGGTGAAGCCGAACAGCAGGTCGATGCGCGCCATCTTGTAACGCAGCTGCGGGGCGAACTCGGTTTCCGTCTGGCAGCGCAGGCAGTGGTGCGCTTCGGTGGGGCCGACGATCAGCACCCGTTCCTGCTGGCCGATCAGCAGCATGGGTCAGCTGCCCTGGCAAGCGGGCTGGGCCAGCAGCCAGGCTTGGGCGGCGGCCACAGTGGCGGCATCACCCTCGACGCGCTGATCAGGCTCTATCTTGAGCCCGTCGCCGCGGCCGTTGCGGTCGTGCATCACGGTCATGGTCAACAGTAGGCGACTGCCATCGGCAAGGGTGTGCACGACATTGCCGGTGGAGACACCCGCGGTCGGCTGGCCGAAGCTGCGCGTCTGCGCGCGACCACGGAACGCCAGCACCGAGGCCTCGCCCGAACTGCCGGTGCGCGGCCCGAACAGCACAGCCACCGGTGCGCCGGGCTGCCGCAGCACATGCCCGGACTGGCCAAAGTCCAGCACCGGCTTGCCTGCACGCTGCACGGCGGTCGCGGTCAACGTCCAGCGCTCTGGCCCCTGTGCGGTTTCGAAAGACCCCACATCTTCGTTGTTTACCACCGAGGTGCGCAGCAACGGCGCCATGCCCAGCAGCATCGGCCACATGTTGCCACCGCTGTTGTCCCGCAGGTCGACGATCCAGCCACAGCGCATGCCGTCGTCCTTGCTGCGGATGATCTGCTGCCACCGCGCGGCGCGCTGGATGTTCTGGCGGAATGCTTCCTGCGGGGTCGCGCCGGGCGTAGGGGCATAGCCCTCGATGACCACCCAGCCGATGCGCGCATCCACCGCATTGGCGGCTTTGGCTCTGTCCACGGCAGCGGCACCGGCCTGCTGCACGCGCGCAAGGGATTCGCTCTGGCGCTGGGTCGTGGTCCATGCACCATGGTGGCCGGTGCTGAGCGCGATGGCTTCGCGCAGCAACGCCAGCCGTTGCGCGGGATCGTTCTGCACCGACTGCAGGCGTGCACGGGTGGCAGGCCAATCCACACGATCCCGATACAACGCCTGCCGTTCAAGCAGGTTGAGGATCTGCGTCTGCGCTTCCGGCGAGGGTACCTCGACGTCCTTCGGTGCGTCGGCCATGGCATTGGCAGCCAGCAGCGTGATCATCAGCGCGCCGACGCGACGCACTCCCTTGCGAACCTGCATGCGACGTTTCCTTGTCGTTGGGTCAGGCATGAAGCATAGCTTGCGGGCGATGCGCTTTGCCATGCGCCAACTGTCGTATCTGGCTCCGTCGCAAGCTGGAGGAAGACGGCCTCGATGCGATCAGCACTTTGCAACTTTGCCCATGTCATCGCCGCGTAGCCGGCCGGGATTGGCGTCCTGAATCAAACATCGAAGCGATCGAGTTGCCGTATCTACGGCAATCACGACAATGCACCTGCTCGCCCATGGCGGGCGGCGCGTGGGGATCCTCGTGATCCGTCGGCTTTTTTCGCTTCGATTTTGACCGGCACGCCAACCCGCACCGCCCGCCACCTTGCATCCCGCAGGTGGCCTTTCCCTGTGAGGTTGCCGCCATGAATACGCCCTACCCCACCTATCCCCGTTTGCAGGCGCTGCTCGGTGCTGCCCTGCCCGGCCTGCAGCTGTCCACTACCGCAGCCGAAGCGTTGGAAGATGCGCTCACCGAGGCCCATGAACACATCCCGCCATCGGCGTTCTTCGCGCGGTTGCGCGGTATTGCGTACGGCCACGCAGCAGATGGCCAGGCATGGCGCGAGCGGCAACTCAGCGAAGCGCGCGGCAGGGAGTTGGCCGAGGCGACGCGCTGCCTGGCGGCGGTGGTTGCGTGTGGCGGTGTGTTGTTGGCGGCGCAGTCGGCACGCGAGATGGATGATGCGCAGGCGCAGTGTCCGCCGCAGGTGGAGGAAGGGTTGCTGCATGCGGTGGTGGTGCTGGCCGATCATGCCGGGGCGCTGGTGGAGCCCGATACACGCGCCAGTGTGTTGTAGAGCCGAGCCTATGCTCGGCTTTGTGGAATTACGACCGAAGCAGCCGAGCATGGCTCGCCTCTACAGGGTCATGGCAGCGGCAGGGTTCGTGTCGACCAAGGTCGACACCTACCAGAGCGGAGCATGGCGGTGACGGGATGAGTGCCGACCCAGGTCGGCACCTACCCAAGCCTGCGGTGGTCACCAATCCGCGCGCAGGCCGATGTTGCCTTCGATGATGCGGCGCTTCTCGTTGCGGTCGCCACCTAGCTCGCGCGTGTAATCGGCCACGGCATAGGCGCTGATGGTGCGGTTGAAGCGCCCGACCACGCCTACACCGGCTTCCAGCGCACGCGAGCGCTGCGAATTAATGATCACGTCATCGTCGAAACGAATGCGGTCTTCGCTGGAACGACCATGCCAGTAATTGAGCTTGAAATACGGCTGCCAGCCGTTGTCGGCCAGCTGGTAATCACCGGCCAGGCGCAGGCCGATGCGGCCGGTCCAGGCATTGTCGTTGTCGAAACGCACGCTCGACACTTCATCGCGGCGGTCGTCCAGCGCTGTGCGCTGCCAGATCACCTGCAGCTGCGGTTCCAGCCACCATGCGGACTGACCGAAGTGCAGCAGCGGCTTGCCAGCCTCCACCGACACGCTGGTGCCATCGCCCTTGATCCCGAAGCCGAGCCCGCGCGAGGAACGTACGCGGCCGTCGTAGCGGCTCTGCATCGCCACGGCGTCGATGTAACCACCGTTGCTGTCGGTGAACGTCCAGTACAGGCCCACGTGCTTGTCGTCCAGACGGTTCTGTCCCACCTGTACGTTCTCCCAGCCCAGTGCCAAGCCGGTGGTCCTGCCCTGCGCGCGGGTGCGGCCGACGAACACGCCGATCTGGTTGCGATGGTTGTCAGAGGCCGCAGCCCACACATCGAGACCGGCCTGCAGGCCCATCACATCGCCATCGAAGCCGGGCTGTGCATCACCCTTCCAGTGAATCTCGCTGCTCTGCCCCACCAGACGGCCCCAGGCGGTGCGGAATGCGCCCTGGTTGTACAGCAGGCGCTGTTCGCCCTGCCGCTCGTGGAAGGTACCGAGGCTGGCCAGCGAGGTCTCGCGCAGCAGCGGCGGCACTACGGCATAGGTGGCAGTCTCCACACGGTACAGCGGTACCACTGTGCCCTCGGCGGGGCGTGCGCCCGGCGTCGGCGGCGTACCGGTTCCGGGCAGCGCGCCACCGGCCACCGGCACGTCCGGCACCGCGGGATCACTGGGTGGCGCCACAGGCGCCGGTTCCGGTGGCGGCGGAGGCGGCGCGGTCTCGCCCGCGGTCAGGTCCGGATCAGTGGCGCCTTCCGGCGGTGGCGGCGGTGCCGGGGTGATCGGCGGCGGTGGTGCCACCGGCGGCGTCAGTGGAGGTGGCGTGGCGCTGCCACCTCCGTTGGGGGCCGGTGTTGGTCCGGTCACCAGCGTCGAGCGCAGGTACCAGTTTTCGCTGGTACCGGCACTGACACCGCCCTTGAACAGGAAGTACTCGTAGGCACCCGCCGCGACCGGCGCGAACAGCGAGAACGCGCCCGGTGCGGTGCGGCCACCATTCAACGCCTGCACCACCAGGATGCCATCGGCCAGCGTGGCCGCGCCGCTACCGCCGGCATTGAGCACGCCGATGCCGGTGGTGCCGGTGGCGGTACCGCCATCGATCACCAGGCGGTCGCTGCTGGAATTGTCCGCGCCCAGCACGGTGCGCAGGTACAGGCCACCGCCATCACCACGGTAGTTGCCACGCACGGTGAACACATCGCCCGCGCCAGCGCCGGTCAGGTCGATGCGCCCGGCATTGACCACGTCCACCAGCGCTGCGCTGTTGAACGGACGGATGGCATGACCACCGCTGCCCGCGTAAACGGTACTGGTGTCATCCACCGTGAGCGTGCCGGTGCCGGTCCCGCTGTCACCCAGCACCAGATCACCATCGAAAGTCAGCTCGGTGCTGTTGGCCAGGCTGATGGTCTCCCAGTTCTGGAAACGGCCCACGCCTGCGGTCTTGACGTTGCTCAGGTTGAGCTGGTCGACGCCACTGCCACCATCGAACAACGGCACTGCACCGAGGTTGCCCTGGTTGAGATTGCTCAGGTTGGCCACGTCGTTGTCCGGGCCCATGTCGATCGCGCCGTAGACGATGCCCCCGCCATTCCAGTTGAAGGTATCGTTGCCGGTACTGAGCAGCACCTGCCCGCGCACGGTGCCGTCGGTGATCGTCACGCTGTCGTTGCCGCCGCTGACGCTGATGTTGCCGCCGATGTACGCAGTACCGGAAATGATGATGGTGTCGGTGTCGAAGCCGGTCACCACGTTGCCATCCACTGTGCCGCCGGACTGGTCCCACAGGTTCTTGTCCAGCTTCATGTTGACGCGGCCGATGCGGCCGCCGGTCATCCAGGCCTGGTCGCCATCCTCGAATGCGCCGACGATGCGGCCGCCGCTCATGCGGAACGTATCGATGTTGTCGCCCTGCTGCAGCGCGCCGATGGTGCCGCCGGTCATGACAAAGTCATCGCGGCCGCTACCCTGCGCCACCACACCGGTGACGGTGCCGCCGCTGACGGTCATCTGGTCGTCACCCGCGCCCTGGTCGACGCTGTCGATCGTGCCATCGCCAAGCAGCAGCACATCGTTTCCATCCCCTTGCAGGACGCCTCCGGTGATGCTGCCGGCCTGCATCTCCAGGCGATCGTTGCCGGAATCGAACTGCACGCCGGTGCGCCCGCTGATCGTGCCCCGGTTGACCAGCACGCTGTCGCCGCTGCCGACGAACTGCAGGGCGATGTTGTTGCCAGTGCTGATGCTGCCGCTGTTCTCGACACGGCTGCCTCCACCGAGCTGGACTGCCACGCCGCCCACCGAACTGACCGCCCCCAGGTTGGACAACAGGTGCCCCCCTGCGCCGACCAGTGAAATCGCGCTGCCGCCACCGCTCTGTAGCAGCTGTGCCGTACTGGCGACGTTGACGGTGATGCCAGCGACGCCATTGGCGGTGATGGCCACGGTCTGCGGATTCGGCGCGCTGGCACTGCAGGTGACTGTCTGGCCTGCGCTCGGTGTGGCATTGTCACACCCCGCCCAGGCGGAGCCGGCAGTCATCAGCATCACGGATGGAATGGCCAGAGCCTGCAGCACGTAAACGGACAGACGGCGCGGACGGAAAGCGCGCGGG
Organism: Stenotrophomonas raiganjensis (SeqCode); assembly: GCF_030658505.1. GTDB lineage: Bacteria > Pseudomonadota > Gammaproteobacteria > Xanthomonadales > Xanthomonadaceae > Stenotrophomonas. The sequence continues at coordinate 6,402 of NZ_JAUTXR010000151.1, forward strand.
ACAGCACGGGACATGAAGCACTCCTGGATGGGGAATCAGGAACTGCACAGAAGGGGGACTGCGCCTGCAGTCTGCCGCGTGGTGAACCGTTTCGATAGGTGAACTTGCGTGGCTGCGATCACATTTCAGATGGGAAGTACTGCGGTCCTCACATCACGAAGACGTGGCTGAAATCGTTCACTCTTCCGGCATCCGGATGTAGCGCGAACAGCCTCCACGCATGGCGTGGATCTACGGAGCGTTGGATTGGCGGATGGGGGCAGAGCCCTCTCCTGTGGAAAGGGATCCGACCCCGGCGCTGTTCAGATCTTCAGGTAGATCTTCCGACGGTCCAGCCACCACGCCACGCCCCACCACAGCGCGACGAACACCAGCGCCTGCAGCATCGACGCCAGCTCAAGCGCACCCGGCATCGCGGTGGCCAGCTGCTGCCAGACCCAGCCCCAGGCACCGCTGGCCATCAACACCACCGACATCACCGATGCCCCCAGATAGGCAGTGATCGCATTGACGCCGAAGCGTCGGCCCAGCGGCGGCCAGCCCTTCTGGTCGATCAGCACGTGGCCCAGCCACAGCGCCAGCGCGGCCAGGCCGCCGGTCCACAGCACGTAGCTGGGCGTCCACAGCTGCTTGTTCAACGGCAGCACCACGGCCAGCAACAGGCCCAGCACGGTGGTCGCCACGCCCAGTCCGGCCAGTGCCGCGGCACGTCCGCTGCGCAGCAGGCCACCGGCCAACAGGCCGAGCACGGTACTGGCCAGTGCACCCAGCGTGCTCAGCAATCCTTCCGGGTCATGGCCCAGCCCGGTATCGGCATGCCATTGATAGATCCACGGCGCGAACAGCGCGGTATCCAGGCGGCTGGCCGGATTGGTCCACGGTGCCAGGTCGCCGATGCCCAGCAGCAGCACGGTGTAGCCCACCAGCAGCGCGACCAGCACGCCGGCCTGCACGCGCGGTCGTGCATACACCGCCAGCGCACCCACCAGCGCCGCGCACACGGCAATGCGTTGCAGCACGCCCCAGATGCGGAAGTGATGGGTATGCAGCGCCCACCAGATCAGCAGATGCAACAGCGCACCGGCCACCAGGATGCGCAGCGCGCGCTCCAGCACGCCGCGCGCCAGTGCAGGACGCGCAGCGGCATCCAGCGCGCGCGGTGCCACGCTGAAGGCCATCGACACGCCGACCAGGAACAGGAAGAACGGGAACACCAGATCGGTGGGCGTGCAGCCGTGCCATTCCGAGTGACGCAGCGGCGCGAACACCGCGCTCCAGTCACCCGGGTTGTTGACCAGCAGCATCGCCGCCACGGTGATGCCGCGCAGGGCGTCGATCGAGCCCAGCCGGCGTGGCGGCGAAGTGTTCATCAGGCGGCCTCGTACTGTCCGGCAATCCAGGTGCCACGCACCTGCAGGGCGTCATCCAGCAGCACCAGGTCGGCCTGGTAGCCCTCGGCGATGTGGCCCAGGCGATCATCGACGTTGAGGAACTGCGCCGGGTAGGTCGAGGCCATGCGCGCCGCTTCGGCCAGCGACTGGCCGAGCAGCTGCACGGTGTTGCGCACGGCGGTGGCCATGTCCAGCGCAGAACCGGCCAGCGAACCGGCGGCATTGCGCACCACGCCGTCGATGGCGGTGATGGTTTCGCCGTACAACACGTAGCTGGGATCATCGGCACCGACCGGCGGCATTGCATCGGTCACCAGCAGCAGGCGACCGCGCGGCTTGGCCGCCAGTGCCACGCGCAGGCTGGCCGGATGCACGTGCACGCCATCGACGATGATGCCGATCCAGCTGTCGCGGTCTTCCAGCGCGGCGCCCACCGCGCCAGGCTCTCGGCCCTGCAGTGGCGACATTGCGTTGTACAGGTGGGTGAAGCCACGCACGCCGGCATCCAGGCCCTCGCGGATCTCTTCGTAGGTGCCTGCGGTGTGGCCGGCAGCGACGATCACGCCCCGTTCGACCAGCGCGCGGATGGTCTCCAGCGGTACGCGCTCCGGTGCCAGCGTCAGCAGGGTCACGCCATTGTCCAGCGACGACGCCAGCGCGATCTCTTCTTCGTCCGGCACCCGGAACTTGCTGGCATCGTGCGTGCCCTTGCGCGTCGGCGCGATGTACGGGCCTTCCAGATGGATGCCGATCACGCCCGGCACGCCCTGCGCGATCGCCTCGCGCAGCGCAGCGATGGCTTCGCGCATCACGCCCACGTCATCGCTGATCAGCGTTGGCAGCATCGCGGTGGTGCCGAAGCGACGGTGCGCCTGCGCGATGGTACGCAGTGCCGCCACGTCCGGCGTGTTGTTGAACAGCGCACCGCCACCGCCATTGACCTGCACGTCGATGAAGCCCGGCAGCAGCCAGCCGCCGCCCAGGTCCACCTGCTCGTCGGCCTGGCCCAGCTGTGGTGCGGCATCGGGCAACAAGGCGGTGATCTGCCCGTTCTCGATCACCACCGCCAGGTCATCGCGGAAATCATCGCCCACCAGGATGCGGGCATTGCGCAGCACGGTTGCCATCACACGGTCTCCGTCACCTTGTTCAGGTGCGGCGGCAGATCCGGGTTGAAACCACGACGCAGCGCCAGCGCGTTGATCGCGCGGTAGAAACTCTGCACGGTCAGCAGCGGTGCGCACAACGGGTGCGGCGCAGCAGCCACCGGCAGGTTGCCACCGGCACCGGCCAGCCAGACCTGCGCGCCACGCGAGGTGAATTCCTCGACCACCGCACGGGTGCCGGCGCCGGTCTCATCGGGCTGGGCAAAGGCCAGCACCGGGAACCCACGGTCAACCAGCGCCATCGGGCCGTGCTTCACTTCGGCCGAACTGTAGGCCTCGGCATGCAGGCTGCAGGTTTCCTTGAACTTCAGCGCCGCTTCCTGCGCCGCACCCAGGCCCAGGCCACGGCCGAGCACGAACAGGTTGGTGGCATCGACCAGGCCTTCGGTCACCGTGCTCCAGTCACACTGCCAGGCTTCACGCATGGCGTCCGGCAGCAGGTCCAGCGCGTTGCGCAGGCTGCTGTCCTGCTTCCAGTAGGCGGCCAGCTGCAGCAGTGCGGCCAGCGAGGCCAGGTAGCTCTTGGTCGCGGCAACGCTCTTCTCGGCACCGGCATGCAGCGGGATGACCGTGTCGGCCAGCTGCGCCAGCGGCGAATCCTCGACGTTGACCAGCGCGATCACGCGCGCACCGGCGGCCTTGGCGGCCTCGGCATTGCGCAGCAGGTCCGGGCTCTTGCCCGACTGCGAGATGACGATGAACAGTGCGCCGCGCAGCTGCAGTGGTGCGGCGTAGACCGACCCCACCGACGGCGAGGCTGACGCAACCACCAGGCCCAGCTGGGTTTCCAGCAGGTACTTGCCGTAGGTGGCGGCATGGTCGGAGCTGCCGCGTGCGCAGGTGACCACGAACGGCGGTGGTGCAGCACGCAGGCTGGCGGCCAGGGTTTCCATGGTGGCGTGGTTGCGCGAGAACTGGCGGGTAACCACGTCGGCCGCTTCCGCGGCCTCGGCGAACATCAGGGTGGACGTGGGGTCTGACAGCGACATGGCAGGCTCAGGCAGGATCGGAAGGAAGGGGGCGTGCGCCGGCCGGGCGCATCGGCGCGGTCGAACCGCGCACCACCAGCTGCGGCACGAAGCCCTGGTTGTGCAGCGGTGCCGGTGCATCGTCGTAGGCATCGCTGCGCAGCTGCGCGATCAGCAGGCGCGCGGCGTGGCGGGCAATGTCTTCGGTGGCCTGCTTGGCGGTGGTCAGCGGCGGCCACGACTGGCGCGAGAACGGGCTGTCCTCGAAGCCGGCGATGGACAGGTCGTAGGGCACGTTCATGCCGGCCGACTTGGCAGCGGCCAGCACGCCGGCAGCGATTTCGTCGTTGGAACCGAAGATGGCGGTAGGTGGCTCGCGCAGCGCCAGCAGGCGACGCGCACCACGGAAGCCATCGTCGAAGGTGTAGTCGCCCTGCACCACCAGGTGCTTGTCCACGGTCATGCCGTAGTCCTTCAGCGCCGCTTCGTAGCCGGCATAGCGTTCGCCCGAGGAGCGGTGCGAGATGCCGCCCCAGAGGAAACCGATGCGCTGGTGACCGAGCTGGATCAGGTGCTCGGTGATCTCGTAGGCGGCCTCGCGGTCGTCGACGAACACGCAGGCGCCGTCGGCCGGGTCTTCGGTGGCAGCGATGATGCGCACCAGCTTGATGCTACGCGCGGTCAGCGCCTGGATCAGGTCGCGGCGCTCGGACATCGGCGCGGTCAGCACCAGCCCGGCCAGCCGCGAGCGCTGCACCCAGTCGGCCAGTTCATCGGCCAGCAGCGGCGAGCTGGAATCACAGGGATGGATCTGCAGCCCGAAGCCGGTTTCGCGGCAGGCGGCCAGCACGCCGTTCTGCACGCCGATGATGTGGTACGGGTTCGGGTTGTCGTAGACCAGCCCTATCACGAAGGTGGTGCCGCTGCGCAGGTTGCGCGCGGACGGATCGGGCTCGTAGTCGAGCTCGGCGATGGCACGCAGCACCCGCGCGCGGGTGGCCTGCATCACCGAGGGTTCGTTGTTGATCACCCGCGAGACCGTCTTCAGCGAGACCTTGGCCTTTTCCGCGACATCCTTGATGGTCGCTCTGCGCATGGGTTTTCCCTGGGGTTGGCTGCCGTCCATCATCGCCGATCAGGCCTTGTCCTGCGGCAGGCCGGCGCGATGGCCGATCACCGAGTAGAACAGGATGTACAGGTAGCAGGGCACCATCAGCAGCACGAACACCAGCTGGAAGTCGATGTGCTGCTTGAGCACGGCGAACAGCTGCGGAATGATCGCACCGCCGGCAATGCCCATCACCAGCAGGGCCGAACCGGTCTCGGTGAAGCGCCCGAGGCCACGGATCGCCAGCGGGAAGATGGCCGGCCACATCATGGCGTTGGCAAAGCCCAGCAGGGCCACGAAACCCACCGACACATAGCCGTGTGTGGCCCAGGCGCCAAGGCAGAACGCCACGCCCAGCACTGCCGAGAGGGTCAGGTAGCGCGACTGCGAGACCACCCTGGGGATCAGCAGCAGGCCAACCACGTAGCCGATGAGCATGGCGAACAGGGTCAGCGAGGTGAACATCTTGGTCTGGTCCAGCGGCAAGTCGAAGCCGTGGCCGTAGGTACCGATGGCATCACCGGCCATCACCTCCACGCCCACGTAGACGAACAGGCACAGCACGCCCAGCCACAGGTGCGGGAACTGGAAGATGCTGCGGCGCTCGGCGGCACCGGCTGCGGTCGGCGTGGCATTGGCTTCGGACGACTTGATTTCCGGCAGCGGCGAGAACAGCACGGCCACCGCCAGCAGCACCAGCAGGCCGGCCATCGCCAGGTACGGTGCGTGGATCTTGGCGGCGAACTCGTTGAGCAGCTGCGCCTTGGTCGCTTCATCGGCAGCGGCCACGCTGGCCGACAAGTCGCCGATGCCGTGCAGCACCAGCGTGCCGATCAGCACCGGCGCCAGCATGCCGGCGATCTTGTTGCAGATGCCCATCAGCGCGATGCGGCGTGCAGCGGTTTCAATCGGGCCAAGGATGGAAATGTAGGGGTTGATCGCGGTCTGCAGCAGGGCCAGGCCACTACCGATCACGAACAGGCCGCCGAGCGCGCCCGGGTACCAGCGCTGGGTCGCGAACTCGCCGAACAACGCGGCGCCACCGGCCATCACCAGCAGGCTCAGGCTGAGGCCTTTCTTCATGCCGGTGCGGCGCAGGATCCAGGACGCCGGCAGCGCCAGGAAGAAGTAGGACAGGTAGAACACCATCAGCACCAGGAAGGCGCCGACCTCACTGAGTTCGAAGGCGAGCTTGACGAAGGTGATCAGCGGGCCGTTGAGCCAGGTGAAGAAGCCGATCAGGAAGAACAGCACGCCGACGATGGCGATGGAGGTGGCCACGTTCGGGCGCACGCTTGCAGCGGAGACGGCGGACATCGGGAAGGGCTCCTGCGGCGACGGCCGCAGAACGCGGCGTCGGAGAGTGGCTGGGAACAACGTTGTCACATTCTTTCGATGGACAACCGCGGTTTGTCAACTTCCCTGCGTGACCACGTGAACCTCGTGCTGCACTGCGCAACCCGATCGCAACGCATCGCGCTGAATGCGCCGCAGCCCTTGAGCCCCATGCGGCAATGGTTCCCGCGTGAAACCCATGCTCACGCCATGTAAACGTTTACCGCCTGTCGCATTCGTTGCGACGCAGCAACGAAAGTGTCACGAACTCGTTGACATCGTTGTCAGCGGGGTTACAGACTCCGCCCCAATCGCCGGCCCCGATCCCGGGTCCGGCCCCACCTGAAGCAGGAGCCCGCGTGACCGCCAGCCACCCCGCCCCGGCCCATGTCCTGTCCCGAGTCGCGCCCTCGTTCCTGGCCGCCGACGTCGGCGGCACCCATGTGCGCGTGGCCCGGGTCCAGGCCAGCGGTGATGCCACCCATCCGGTACAGGTGCTGGAATACCGCAAGTACCGCAACGCCGACCATGCCGGCCTCAGCGCGATCCTGTCCGATTTCCTCGGTGAAGGCCCGCGGCCCACGCATTGCGTGGTCGCCAGCGCCGGCTACGCCCGCGAGGACGGCACGGTGATCACCGCCAACCTGCCGTGGCCGCTGTCGGCGCGCCAGGTGGAAGCCGATGTCGGCCTGCAGCGGGTCTACATCGTCAACGATTTCGAAGCGGTGGCCTACGCCGCCGCGCAGGTGGACGCCAGTGGCGTGCTGCACCTGTGCGGGCCGGAGACCGCCGCGCGTGGCCCGACCCTGGTGGTCGGCCCCGGCACCGGCCTCGGTGCAGCGCTGTGGATCCCCACCGCGCATGGCCCGGTGGTCCTGCCGACCGAAGCCGGCCAGCCGACCCTGGCGGCCAGTACCGAACTGGAAATGGCCATCGTCCGCCACATGCAGCGCGACCGCGCCCACGTGTCGATCGAGCATGCGATCTCCGGCCCCGGCCTGATGAACCTGTACCGCGCAGTGTGTGCACTACAGGGGCAGGCACCGACGCTGGCCAGCCCCGATGCGGTCACCGCCGCTGCCATGGCCGATACCGATGCACATGCACGCCAGGCGCTGGATGTGTTCTGCGGCCTGCTCGGCAGCACCATCGGCGACATGGCCCTGTTCTACGGCGCCCATGGTGGCGTCTACCTGGCCGGCGGCATCCTGCCGCAGATCCGCGAATACCTGCACGCCAGCACCTTCGTCGAACGCTACCTGCAGAAGGGGCCGATGGGCGAAGCGCTGGCACGCATCCCGGTGAAGGTCGTCGAACACGGCCAGCTGGGCGTGGTCGGCGCTGCCAGCTGGTACCTGCAGCAGCAGTCGGCCGCCTGACACCGCAACAGGCTTCAACGCAATCGCAGCACGCAGTACGTGGCACGCCAACGCACGGGACTTCGCCGCCGCCCCGCGCATGTCTTAGCAACCGCAACCGAACACCGCCGCCGGCATCCAATCGAGTGATGAGGAGAGACATCATGAACACCCGCAAGACCCTGCTTTCGGCCGCCATCGTCAGCTGCATCGCCTTCAGTGCGCATGCACAGCAGGCCGCCCAGACCGCCACCGACCTGGACACCGTGCAGGTCACCGGCATCCGTGGTTCGATGGAGAAATCGCTGGACACCAAGCGCGAAGCGAATGCACGCGTTGAAGTGGTCACCGCCGAGGACGTCGGCAAGCTGCCCGCGCACAACGTCGCCGACACCCTGCAGCGCCTGCCGGGCGTGAACATCAGCTCGTCCAGCGCCGACGAAGGCGGCTTCGACGAAGCCGACCGTGTCAGCCTGCGCGGCACCAGCCCGAGCCTGACCCAGACCCTGATCAACGGCCACACCGTCGGTTCGGCCGACTGGTTCGTGCTCAGCCAGGGCAACAACGTCGGCCGCAGCGTCAGCTACGCCCTGCTGCCGTCGGAACTGGTGCGCTCGGTGGAAGTGAACAAGTCCTCGCAGGCCAAGCTGCAGGACGGCGGCACCACCGGTACCGTCAACATCCTCACCCGCAAGCCGCTGGAGTTCTCCAAGCAGATCTCGGCCGAGGCCTCGATCGGTGCAGTGCGTTCGGACCAGGCGAAGTCGAACGACCCGCAGCTGTCGGCGCTGTTCAACTACAAGAACGACGACAACACCTTCGGCGTGATGGTGCAGGCCTTCAGCCAGAAGCGCGAGCTGCGCCGCGAAGCACAGGAAATCCCGGGGGGCTTCTTCAAGATCGATCCGACCGGCACGGTTGCCCAGTCCAACCCGGACCTGGCCGGCGTGTACGCGCCGGGCCTGCTGGGTTCGACCCTGTTCGAACAGACCCGCGAGCGCAAGGGTGGCCTGATCTCGCTGCAGTTCAAGCCGATGGACAACCTGACCCTGGGCCTGGAAGGCTTCAGCTCGGAGCTGAAGGCGAACAACTACAACCGCAACTTCATGCTGTGGGGCGGCCGCATCCTCAATGACCGCACCATTGATGTGACCGATCCGGTGACCGGCGCAGTCACCAAGCAGCTGATTCCGGGCCAGGCACCGAACCCGGGCTATGTGGTCAAGGATGGCGTGCTGACCAACGCCACCTTCGCTGGCCAGGCCGACCGCGATTACGCGGTGTACGACATGATCTACCGCGAGTCGAAGGCCAAGACCAACTACATCACCTTCGATGCGGACTGGCAGATCAACGACAACCTGGGCATGAAGTTCCAGGCTGGCAGCACCAAGGGCACCGGCGATACGCCGCGCCAGTACATCGCCGAGGTCAACCTCGCCCGCGGCGGTGGCGCGACCTGGGCCACCCACGGCAATGGTTCGCCGATCGACTGGAATGTCGGTGGCAACATCGGCCCGGGCGGCGTGACCGACTTCGGCACCTGGGGCAACCAGCAGGTGACCGCGATCGACAAGGAAAAGTGGGCCAACGTTGACTTCAGCCAGTACTTCAGCGATGCCGGCGCACTGAACTCGATCGACTTCGGTGCCCGTTTCGCCGACCACAAGCGCGAATCCAAGTCGCCGGAAGGCGCAACCCCGGGCGCGATCTGGGATGCACTGAAGAACGGCGCGACCGCAGGCTTCCCGGGCGGCTTTGCCAGCAGCATCGGTGGCAGCTTCCCGCGCGACCTGTGGTACTTCACGCCGGGCGCGCTGAAGGATGCGGTGACCAACAACTCCACCTGGCTGTCCGGCAATGACGGCCCGACCGGCCGCCACAATTACGGTGCCGAGTGGAAGGTCGCCGAGAAGAACTTCGCCGCCTATGTGCAGGGCAACTTCAGCGGCGACCGCTGGAGCGGCAACGTCGGCCTGCGCTATGTCAACATCAAGCAGGACATCGACACCTACCAGGCCGTCACCGACGTGGCCAACGCCGACGTCCGCAGCCTGTTCGGCATGTGGAAGTCGCTGTCCTTCGACAACAAGCACGACCGCATCCTGCCCAGCGCGAACCTGAAGTTCGATCTGGCCGATGACCTGGTGTTCCGCTTCGCCGCGTCGCAGACCCAGACCCTGCCGGACTTCTCGGCGCTGGGCGCTTCGACCTGGGGCTCGGACCTGAACAAGACCGGTGGCGGCGGCAATCCGAAGCTGAAGCCGGTGCTGTCGACCAACTTCGACGCCAATGTCGAGTGGTACTTCATGCCGCGCGGCCTGCTGTCGGTGGGTGCGTACTCGATGAACCTGAAGGACTACGTGGCCTTCGGCACCCAGACCCAGATGCTGTTCAGCGAACTGACCCACCAGTTGGAGGCCTACCAGGTCTCGGTGCCGGTCAACGCCGACGGCAAGGTCACCGGCATGGAAGTGGCGTACGAGCAGCCGATCGGTGAGTACTTCGGCGTCAACGCCAACTACACCTACGCCGATGGCAGCACCTCGCACACCTGGGCCGACGGCAGCCACAACCTGCTGGGCACCTCGAAGAACACCTACAACGTGGGTGCCTACTTCGAGAACGATACCTTCGGCGCACGCGTCAGCTACACCCGCCGCTCGTCGTTCCTGATCGGCCTGTCCGGTGCCAACCCGTACTACCAGGATGCGTTCGGCACCCTGTCGGTATCGTTGAGCTACAAGGCCACCGACTGGATGAGCGTCAGCTTCGATGCGCTCAACCTCAACAACCCGACCTACAAGTATTACCAGAGCGCGGCCACCCCGACCTCGTTCTACAGCAACGGTCGCCAGTACTACCTCAACTTCCGCTTCAAGTACTGATCCAGCGGCGGCAACATCGCCGAGTCGTGCACGCACGCCGGGCCTGGGTCATTCCGGGCCCGGCGTTTTTCATGTATAGCGTTCATCGCACCGTTCCAAGGAGTCGTACCGATGGTCAAGCCTTCCCGCGCCCGGATGCGCAGCGCAGTGCTGCTGGGCAGCCTGCTCGCCCTGTTGCCGGCACTGCCGGCACTCGCCGCCGACCCCACGCCCGCTGCTGAAGCGCCCGGCCCGCTGCTGCGCGCCGGCAGCCTGATGCTGATCCCGGCCCCGGCCCACGTGCAGCCCGGCCAGGGCAGTGGCATCACCGTTCGTACCGATACCGTGCTGCAGGCCGAAGGCGAGGCCGCACAGCGCGTCGCCAGCCAGTTCGCCGACCTGCTGGCGCGCAGTGGCGGCCCGCGCCTGGCGCTGGCCAAGGGCAAGACGGCGGCCAGGACCGGTGGCATCCGCTTCCAGATCGTGCCCACCTTCCGCGACAGCGGTGAGAGCTACACGCTGGAAAGCACCGCACAGGGCGTAGTGGTACAGGCCGGCAACGAAACCGGCCTGTTCTATGGCGCAACCACCCTCGCCCAGCTCGCCACCGGCGGGAGCAACGGCGTGCTGCCGGCAGTGCAGATCCAGGACGCGCCACGCTTCAGCTGGCGCGGTTTCATGCTCGACTCGGCACGGCATTTCCAGAGCCTGGACGAGATCAAGCGCGTGCTCGATGCGATGGCCGCGCACAAGCTCAACACCTTCCATTGGCACCTGACCGATGACCAAGGCTGGCGCATGGAGATCAAGCGCTACCCGAAGCTGACCGAAGCCGGCAGCTGCCGGCTGCCGGCTGGTGATGGCGGCATCGACCCGGTCACTGGCCAGGAGCATCCGTACTGCGGCTTCTACACGCAGGAGCAGATCCGCGAAGTGATCGCCTATGCCGCGAAGCTGCATATCCAGGTGATTCCGGAGATCGACGTGCCCGGCCATGCCACCGCGGCGATCGCCGCGTACCCGGAACTGGGTTCGATCAATACCCCGCTGAAGCCGATCAGCGAATGGGGCGTGTTCCCGAACCTGTTCAACGTGGAAGACAGCACCGTCACCTTCCTGGAGAACGTGCTCGAAGAAGTGATCGCACTGTTCCCTGCGAAGTACGTGCACGTGGGCGGCGACGAGGCGGTCAAGGACCAGTGGGAAGCCTCGAAACAGGTGCAGCAGCGCATGCGTGCACTGGGCATCAAGGATGAAATGGCCATGCAGAGCCACATCATCAAGCGCCTGGAGACGTTCCTGGAGGAACACGATCGGCGCCTGATCGGCTGGGATGAGATCCTCGAAGGTGGGTTGCCGCCACAGGCCACGGTGATGTCGTGGCAGGGCACCGAAGGTGGCCTGGCCGCTGCCAGTGCCGGCCATGACGTGGTCATGTCGCCGGTGGGCTACCTGTACCTGGACTACCTGCAGACCGCCTCGCCGAACGAGCCGCCCGGCCGCCCAACCCAGGTCAACCTCGGCAAGCTGTACAACTTCGAGCCCGTGCCGGCCGAACTGGCCCCCGACAAGCGTGGGCACATCCTCGGCCTGCAGGCCAACATGTTCACCGAGCACACGCGCAGCTACGCACGCCTGCAGCACAACCTGTTCCCACGCCTGGCCGCCGTGGCCGAGACCGGCTGGAGCACGCCGGAACATCGTGACTTCCGCGACTTCCTCGCACGCCTGCCAGCACAGCTGCAGCGCTACCGCGCCTGGGGCCTGGCCTACGCACAGACCCCGTTCGAAGTGGGCGTGGACTACACCGACAACCGCGCGGACAACACGGTGACCGTGTCGCTGGCCAACCCGCTGGGCTATGAGGTGCGCTACAGCACCAACGGCCAGCCGGTGACCGCTCAGTCGCCGCTGTACCAGCAGCCGCTGACCGGAGCGCTGCCGACCACCGTCCAGGCCGCTGCGTTCTACCAGGGCCAGATGCTGGCCGCGAAGCCGACCGTCGCCGCGTTCACCACGCAGTCGCTGCTCAGCCGCCGCAGCGATGCGCTGCTCAGCTGCGTGGGCAAGAAGGGGCTGGTGCTGCGCCTGGAAGACGACGGCCCGCGCGAGGGAACGCGTGCGGTGTTCAACGTCGACATCTTCCAGCCGTGCTGGCGCTGGCCGCAGGCACAGCTGGACGGCATCGGCAGCGTGGAGGTCCGCGCGGGCCGCATTCCGTACTACTTCCAGCTGGCCCACGACGAACCCAAGCGTCGCTTCGAGAAGGCCAAGCGCGCGCAGGGTGAAATGCAGGTGCGCCGTGGCGACTGCAGCGGCAAGGTGCTGGCTGAAGTACCGCTGCCGGCCAAGCCCGATGCCGATGGCTTCGTGACCCTGCGCGCTGCACTGCCGAAGGGGACGCAGGGCACCGACGATCTGTGCATCAACTTCACCGGCGACACGCGTCCGGCGATGTGGGTGCTGGATGAGGTGACACTGCAGAAGTAACGGCAGGCATGTCCTGGTGGGTGCCGATCGTGGTCGGCACCTCGGGCAGTTCATCCACGCATGGCGTGGATCTACTGTAGAGCCGAGCCC
>NZ_JAUTXR010000154.1 GCF_030658505.1 Stenotrophomonas raiganjensis (SeqCode)
CCACGGCGCGCTGGCGATGCGCAAGCGTTGGCAGGCAGCGGCGGAAAGCAGCCGCAACGTGGTGCGCCTGAACTCGCTGACCGGCGTGCTGGAGATGGTGAACTTCATCCATCTGGCCACGAAGGTGGATAAGCAGACGCGAGACTACGCAACGCTACTGGCATCAGGGATGTCGCTTGTGGCTGTGTATACCAGTGTGCATGAGACGGTAGCCAAGGAGTTCTTTGGGGCGGGTAGTGTCAGTGCCGTACGGATGAAGGCTGCCGGTAGTGCCTTGGCGGGGGCGGGTAGTTTTATTGGGGCCAGCTACAGCTTCTCGGATGCGAACCTCGCGCTTGAACGAACAGACTATGCGGCTTATGTCCTTCTTAACATTCGGGGGACGATGGTGGGGGCGGTGGGTGGTGCTCAGTTTCTGACCGCGCTTGCCTACACGGCCCCGGTGATTGAGCAATGGTTTGGGCGCAACTCACTTAGCTTGGGGCTTAGGGGCTTAAGGGCTGGGCTGGAGGCGGCAGCTGCTGTGGAAGGTGCTGAAGTAGTTGCTTCGCAAGCGATGAAACGTGTCGGCGTATGGGTGCTGAGGCTGAGCGGGTGGCAGGTCAGCTTGGCAATTCTGGCTGCTGAACTGCTTATCTGGGCTCTTAGCCCCAATGATTTGGAGAAGTGGTGCATGAGCAGTGTGTTTGGGAAGAACTCTCGCGACGTCTTCCAGAGAGGGCTTCATGGTGGGAAGCACTTTGCAACGACCCAGGAACAGCAAGTCGCCTTTGACAAAGCCATCGGTTCAGTGTCTGTGAGACCGCGATGATCACTGAGCTGAATATGAGCGCGAGTGGGTGCGCGCCATTTAAAACAGAAAATGGGGTTATCTCTAATTTGCACGTTCAGCGCATACTGGAGAATGTGTTCTGGCGCGATGGGGATCGTGAGGGCATGGCCGCCACGGGCGCCGTTGCTGCTGTACTCGGTCTCAGCGGTTCTGCGGCCGGCATGGCCATGATGTCCGCTGAGGAGATGCAGGAGCCAGTCTTCCGAGTTGAGTTCGAGCTGGGCGATTTGACTGTGAAAGGTCTGCTTTGGAACTGGCCTTTCAAAGAGGGCGATGTAGTGCGGGTCGTGGGGGCTCGCGACCCGGAAGGGGTATTTATTGCTGTCTCAGTCCTAGATGAGTGTAGGAGGTTGATTGTCTCCTATCCGCATATCTGTGCTGGCAGTCGGGCTCACTGGATTTCTGTATCGAGGTACACGCTACTGATCTCATTGCCAATATGTACGTTGTCCACAATTGGCATTGGTCTGAATTCTCTCGGCATCCTCGAGGACGGATGGATGTTGTTGAAATTGCTACTTTGCATATTTGGGGGGGCTTTTGCTCGTCTCTGCCACTGTCGGGATTCGGGTCGGCTATCGATTTCACCGGTTTGCGAGGCTCGCTGACGCCATTTTTGATTCGCTTGGCTGGGATGACGGCAAGGGCGTGAACCTGAGGCGTATTACAAAAATGAAGAAAAGCCCGAATGATCCTGCTGCGCTTGGTGATACCTACTTCAGGTACTGACAGTGCCAAATTGCCGCTGTCAACGGCGGAACTTCACCGGCTGTATTCGTTTTTTCATGAGTAGATTGCAGTGAGCACCAAAGTAAATCTGGCTCGACCGGCAAGGTGCTGTTCGAGACTGAAACCGGCATCATTTCCAATCTGCGGGTCAGGCGCGTGGTGCAGAACGTCTTCTGGCGCGACGGGGATCGCGAAAGGATGGCGGCCACGGGCGCCGCTGCCGCCGCGCTGGGCCTCAGCGGGCCCGCCGCTGGCATGGCGATGATGTCCAATGAGGAAACGAAAGAGCCCGCCACGAGAATTGAATTCCGGTTTGGCGAAGGCTGGTGAAGGGGCTGTTCTGGAATTGGCCCTTCAAAGAGGGCGACTCCGTGCGGGTGGTCGGGCGTCGGGACAAGGCGGGGAACTTCATTGCCCTGTTTGCGCTCGATGAGCAGAAGAGACTCATCGTCTCTTATCCGTATGTCAGTTCAGGTAGCTGGGCCCACTGGATCGCGGTGGCCAGGTATTCGCTGGCTCTATCTGTTCCCTTTTACATGATCTACATCGGGCTTTTCCTGATCGACGCTCTCACGGGAGACGGACTGTCCCCCCCTGGAGGTGATCGCGGATGCGTACTTGATATGCGTTCCGGTTTGCTTTCACCTTGGATACAGAATTGGCCGCCATTTCACGCGGTTCGCAAAGATGGCAGATGCGATATTCGAAACGCTGGGTTAAGCAAACCGTACATCCCTACCGAGCCGCCGCAATCGCCTTCACCCGCGCCTTGGCCAGCGCTTCTCCAATCGCCGGGCCCTTCAGCTGCGTCGTGTCCAGATCCCGCGCCTGCACCGACAGCGCCGCCCGGTGCAGGCGCTTGAGCGTTTCGCCCTGCGGGTAGTCGCTGTCTTCAAAGCCCAGCCGGCCGCGCTTGTCGGCCTCGCAGCACAGTGCGATGCGCGCCACCCGCTCCGGTCGGCGCAGCGCATCACAGCGGCCCAGCAGCTCCAGCACCGTGGCATCGCGCAGTTCGTCGATGCGGTGCACGTTCAAGTGCTCGCGGCAGACCGCTTCGGCCAGCTGCTGGTGCTCGGTGGGAATCTTCAGCCGCGCGCACAATGCCTTCAGCGGCTTGATGCCGCGCTGTTCGTGCATGATGTGGCGCGGCCATTCCTCCGGCGGGGTCAGGCCCTTGCCGAGGTCGTGGGTGAGGGCCGCGAAGCCGACCAGATCATCGCCCGGTGCCAGCTTCGCGGCCATGTCGCTGACCATTTCCTGGTGGATGCCGGTGTCGACTTCCGGGTGGAATTCGGCACGCTGCGGCACGCCGTACAGCGCTTCGAGTTCGGGCAGGATCGGGCCCAGTGCATTCGCATCGTGCAGCGTGCGCAGGAAGGCCGACGGCTGCGCGCTGACCAGTACCTTGCGCAGTTCCTGCCAGACGCGTTCCGGCACCAGCGCGTCGAGCTCGCCACTGGCGGCGATCTCGCGCATCAGTGCCATGGTCTCGTCGGCGACGGTGAAGCCCAGTGGCGCGAAGCGCGCCATGAAACGCGCCGCACGCAGCACGCGCAGCGGGTCTTCGACGAAGGCAGGACCGACGTGGCGCAGCACGCGCTGTTCCAGGTCGCGCACACCGCCATAGGGATCGACCAGCGTGCCGGTGTCTTCGTCACAGGCAATCGCGTTGATGGTGAAGTCGCGGCGTTGCAGGTCGTCTTCCAGCGTCACTGCCGGATCGGCATCGACCACGAAGCCGCGATAGCCACGACCGGATTTGCGCTCGGTGCGCGCCAGCGCGTATTCCTCACCCGTCTTCGGATGCAGGAACACCGGGAAATCGCGGCCGACGGCGGTGTAGCCCTGCGCTTCCATCTGCGCGGGCGTAGCGCCAACCACCACCCAGTCGCGGTCGCCGGCAGGGCGCTGCAGCAGGCGGTCGCGCACGGCGCCGCCGACAAGATAGATCTTCATGGGGAGATGATCGCACGGCAGGCGCAGATGTTCCGGTAGTGCTGGCCGCTGGCCGGCAACCGCAGTCACCCCGAAGCTGCCGGCCAGCGGCCGGCACTACCGATACAGCGGCGTTACGGCAGGCCGCGCCACTCCGCCACGAACAGGCCGGCCAGGAACCACAGGCCGTAGACGATCCACAGGCAGAGGACGTACAGCTTGATCTGTGCTTCATCCCACAGGCTGCCCCAGCTGTCGACGAAGGCCAGCGACTTCCAGCCTTCCATCCAGGCCGCGCCACCCCAGCGCAGTACCCAGGTGGCGAACAGGCTCCAGGCGGCGAATATCCCGATCCAGGCCAGCAGGCTCATTGTTTTCCCCTCCCCGGGAAATGGATAGCGGGTTGTGGCGGCCCCCCGCCGGCGCCCCCCGGGTGGGGTGAAAAGG
>NZ_JAUTXR010000155.1 GCF_030658505.1 Stenotrophomonas raiganjensis (SeqCode)
TGTTCGCCCCGCAGTGGGGACCATGCCGCGGTGCCTACCTGAGCCTGCAGCAGGATTTCTGAGGTAGTGCCGGGGGGGGGGCGGGGCACCCCCCCCCATGCCGCCCGCGCGCCCGGGGGGGTGGGGCGGGCGGGGGGCGGCCTTCGGGGGTGTGGCCCGCCCCGCCCCCGGCACTACCTCAGAAATCCTGCTGCAGGCTCAGGTAGGCACCGCGGCATGGTCCCCACTGCGGGGCGAACACACCCACGCCGCCACCGTCGCGCAGCTGGTAGCTGCGGTCCAGCGCGTTGATCAGCGCCAACTGCACATGCAGCGGATGCCCGCTGTCGGCGTTGAAGTCATGCCCGGCGCTGAGGTTCACCTGCAGGTACGACGGCAGCTCGCCGCCGTTGGGCACGCCCTCGATGTCAGAACGCAGGCCGCTGCCGAACACGTAGTTGGCGCCGATCCGGTTGTGCCCGGCGAAGGCGTAGCTGAGGCCACCCGATGACGTCAGTTTCTGGTCGTGGTCGAGGTGGATCCAGTGATCTGCCACATAGGCCAGCGCGTCCGGATCGAGGTTGTACTGGCCGGTGATGACCTGGGTGCCGATCGCCTTGTTGTAGGCCGCGTTGAAGTAGGCGCTGAACGGACCGTTGCTGTAGTCGGCGCTGAACTCCAGGCCGCGGATGTGGCCATGGCGATAGTTGAAGGTCGAGTAGATGTAGGCGGCGCCGAACTGGCCTTCATCCTGCAGGCGCGCGACGCGGCGATCGTAGGCATCCAGCCCGAGCGTCAGGTGCTCGCCCAGTTGCTGTGAGAGACCGATGTCGTAGTAGTCGCTGCGCTCGGCCAGCGGTGTGTTGTTGCCGCCACTGGGTTGCTGGTTGGTGGTGCCGTTGTACAGCGCAATGTCGCTGCTGGCGATCAACTCGCTGGCCGGTGGCGTGAAGTAACGCGAATAGCCGGCGTGAACGGTGGTGCTGTCGCTGGCATTCCAGACCACGCCCACGCGCGGGCTGAGCTGGCCCTCGCTGCGGCCGAAGGCCCTGTAGCGGTCGCCGCGCAGGCCGTAGTTCACGGTCCAGTCCTCGCCGATCTTCCACTCGTCCTGCACGTACAGTGCCAGCGTGCTGGCGTGGAACGCGCTGCGATCGGCAATCAGCAGCGGCGTGGTGCTGGACTGCTGGCCGTTGTCGTCAACCGGGAACACCCAGCTGTTGCTGCTGGCCCGCGCGTTCTCGTAGTTGCCGTACAGGCCATAGCGCAGCGTGTGGTCGTTGCCCAGCGGCGTGGAGAAATCGGCCTGCAGGGTGTTGGCGCGATTGCTGCGCTGCACCTGCGAGGCGACGCCACTGAACACCAGGTCACCGATGACATCGGGATTGAAGCCGACATCGCTGTAACGCTGCCCGGCCGAGAGCTGATAGGCGGTGCTGCCCAGCGTGCCCTGCAGCACCAGCATGCCGAAACGGGTGGTCTCGCGCTGGGTTTCATCCAGCTGGCTGGAATCGAAGGTGGTGGTATCGAGATAGCCGAATTGCGGCGCCTGGCCCGGATTGACCGGAATCTGGAAGCGGTTGTTGGCGAAGCCGGCGAACACCCTCAGGCGGGTGTTCTCGTTGACCAGGTAGGTCAGGTCGGCGAATGCCTTGCCCTGGTGCGTGTCGTCGTGCAACGGCCTGCGCGAGTTCGTCGGATTCTCCAGGCCAACCTCGTTCTGGTCGTAGTTGCCGGTCAGGAACCAGCTCCAGCGCCCCTGGTTGCCCCACCAGGAGGCATTCGGATTGACCTTGCCGAACGAGCCGGTGGTCAGCCCCGCGCTGCCGCCGTTGCCCAGCTCGGCACCGTTGCGGGTGGTGATGTCGAGCACCGCCGCGGTGCGCTCGCCGAACTGCGCCGGCAGTGCGCCGTCCATCAGGCGGATGCTCTTGATGGTGCGCGCGTCCAGCGTCTGGCCGAAGCCGGAGATTGATTCGGGCAGCAGCACGCCATTGATGCGGTACTGCAGGTTGGCGTGGTCGCCGCGCACGTGCACGCCGCCATAGGAATCCTGGACGACGCCGGGTGCCTGCAGCAGCACCTGGCTGAGCGGCGCGGAGGCACCCAGTGGCTGCTTCTGGATGTCTTCGGCGGTGATCTGGTACTGGCTGCTGCCGATGTCCGGCGACAGCGCGTTGCGGGCCTGGTCGAGCTGGGCGTGGACGGTGACCGCGTCCAGGTCCTTGACGGAAGAAGCGGTGTCGGCCGCTGCTGCGGCGAAGGCGGGCAGGCTGGCCAAGGCCAGGGCGAAGGTGATGCCGGTAGCGAGGGGCGAGGGCTTCATGGTGGGAGAGGTGGCGGCTGGGCGTGGAAGGGGCCGGTCCATGACTTGGAAGTGTTACTCCGTAACAAATCATGCGCCTGTCGCGCGCCGCTGGCCATGCTGGATCTGGCCGCTGGCGTTGGCCTTTCCCTGCCGTTCAGCCAGCCGGGCCGGTCGGGTGGGGCCTTTGCGTCAGCGGCTGGCTCTGCGACCATGACCGCCCCCCACCCCGGAAGCCTGCAATGAGCCTGTCCGCCGTTCCGCCCGTCCCCGATCCCGCCGCGACCGCCGCTGGCGCTGCCTGGTCGCCGGAGAGCTGGCGTGGCAAGACCGCGCTGCAGATGCCGACCTACCCGGACCCGGTGGCATTGGACGCGGCCCTGCACGAGCTGAAACGGCTGCCGCCGCTGGTCACCTCGTGGGAGATCCTGGCCCTGAAGCAGCAACTGGCCGAGGCCCAGGAAGGCAAGCGCTTCCTGCTGCAGGGTGGCGACTGTGCCGAGAATTTCAGCGACTGCGAATCGGGCACCATTTCCAACCGGTTGAAGGTGTTGCTGCAGATGAGCCTGGTGCTGGTGCACGGCCTGCGCCAGCCGGTGATCCGCGTGGGCCGCTTCGCCGGCCAGTACGCCAAGCCGCGTTCGGCCGACACCGAGACCCGCGACGGCGTGACCCTGCCCAGCTACCGCGGCGATGTGATCAACGCGCCGGCCTTCACCGAAGCGGCACGCCTGCCGGACCCGAAGCGGATGCTGCAGGCCCACGCACATTCGGCGATGACGATGAACTTCGTGCGGGCGCTGATCGACGGTGGTTTCGCCGACCTGCACCACCCCGAGTACTGGAACCTGGAGTGGGTGCGGCACTCGCCGCTGGCGGCCGAGTACCAGAAAATGGTGGCATCGATCGGCGACGCAGTGCACTTCATGGAGACCCTGGCAGGGGCCCGTGTGCACAACCTCAACCGCATCGATTTCTACACGTCGCATGAAGCGCTGCTGCTGCCTTACGAGCAAGCGTTGACTCGTCAGGTGCCGCGCCAGCAGGGCTGGTTGAACCTGAGCACGCATTACCCGTGGATCGGCATGCGCACGGCCGCGCTTGATGGCGCGCACGTGGAATACCTGCGTGGCGTGCGCAATCCGATCGCGATCAAGGTCGGCCCGTCGGTAACGCCGGACCAGCTGCTGCGCCTGATCGACGTGCTCAATCCGGATGACGAGCCGGGGCGCCTGAGCTTCATCCACCGCATGGGCGCAACGCAGATCGCCGGGAAGCTGCCGCCGCTGCTGGACGCGGTCAAGCGTGATGGTCGCCGCGTGCTGTGGGTGTGCGATGCGATGCATGGCAATACTGAAAGCACCGCCAACGGTTTCAAGACACGCCGCTTCGACAACGTGCGTGGCGAAGTGGAGATGTCCTTCGACCTGCATGCGGCCGCAGGCACGCGCCTGGGTGGCGTGCACCTGGAACTGACCGGCGAGGACGTGACCGAGTGCACCGGCGGCGCACGCGAACTGACCGAGCGCGATCTGGAGCGTGCGTATCGTTCGACGGTGGACCCGCGGTTGAATTACGAGCAGTCGCTGGAGATCGCGATGGCGATCGTGCGCAAGCAGGAGCAAGTGCGGTAAGGGGTTTTCGGCAGGGCTTGCAGCCCTGCACCTGCCAGAAGCCGAAGCAGCGGCAACAGCATGCATTCCGTGGGCTGGCGGGGCGGTGTCGGAGTGCGGGGACGCTGCAAGTACGTCCCTGTAAGCTTGGTCGCCGCTTGCTCGTGTGCGCTGTCCTGCGCACACGGCAAGACCGGGGTTGGGCGTCCTGCCCAACCCGCCCGAGGCATGCCTCGGGCCCATGGCGCGCACGCCCCCGCAACCGGCCCCTCCCCGCCTTCGACAGATTCTCGCGAGGTGCTGTAGATCCACGCCAGGCGTGGTTGAATCTCCATCGGAATCGACTATTTCGAGTGGGAAGCGAAAAGTATCAACGCATGGCGGGGATCTATTGTGTC
>NZ_JAUTXR010000169.1 GCF_030658505.1 Stenotrophomonas raiganjensis (SeqCode)
GGGGGGCCCGCCGGGGGGCCGCAAACCCCCCACCTCGGCCCGGGGTAATCACTTGGCCGCCCCCCGGCCGCCACTACCGCAAGGCACCTGTTGAGCCGAGCCATGCTCGGCTCAGTGCTTCCAGGGTCACGACGCCTGACCGGAAGGCAGCCGAGCATGGGCTCGGCTCTACATGATTCGACTTGATCGGATCACTTCCGGGCCAGCGGTTTAACATCAATCGCATAGCGTGGAAACGCAGGTGTGGCGAACTCTCTGAGCATTTGCAGGTGCGGCTGAATCTTTAGCTTGCGCACATTCTCAATGGTGATTTCTCCGCCGCAAACCAACGCTGGCTCAAAGCCAAACATCTCATCCGCCAGCAAGTTCCCACAAGTGTTCACAGCCCTATCGAATGTTCACAGCCCTATCGAAGAGCAGTTCTTCATCCCCATCCATCAGATCAAAATCGTCGAGCTCCGCGCAGGCGAAGAAGGCCTTGATGCCACCGTCCTGTCGCGCAAGAGACTTCGGCCTCAAACAGTTCTGAAGAGCAAACACTTCACTGCTGACTGGATCGATGTTCAAGCCCGCACCTGATGCTTCGCCGCACAGGTAGAGGCGTCCAAACCCGCTTCTGGCAAACACATTGTAGGTATCGATCTGTGTAAATGGAGTACCGGCCAACCACGCGCGCATCAGGCCGTCGTAGTCCTCGGGATTCACCGTCCACAGGCGTCCGTTGCCATAGTTCGCCCATCCATCCCGACGCCAATAGCTCAAGAGCGATTCGGGCAAGATGCCCGTCCACTTGGAGAAGCTGGTCTCTGGCACCGGATCGTGTTCAGTTGCCTCTCCGAAGCTCTCGATTAAGAGCGCGAAATCCTCATCCTCCTCCATTAACCCTCCCATGCAAGGCTATCTCGTCGGTTTGGACTGAGGCGTTCTTATATCTGGTGCCTCATCCGTCGCGAAGAGCTGTTTACGACAGGCCATTGGAAATTCACGCATTCACATAGGCGCCCGCCTCCGCTTGACCCGTCGACCGCCGCTGACCAACATGCGCCATCACCGCCGACGGATCACCGCGATGTACCGCACCTTTGCTGCTGCATTGCTCTGCGTCCTGTTCGCTGCTCCGGTCGCTTCGGCGCATGAGTCCCCTGGCGATCTTTCCAATCAGCTCAACACCCAGCTGCAGATCAACCGCGAGCGCTACGGCATCGCCGGCCAGACGGTGCTGGTCGCACACAACGGCCAGGTGCTCTACCAGGGCGCCAGCGGTGAACGCGATCCCGCTACCCACGCACCTGCAACCATCGAGACCATCTTCGCCGCGCAGTCGATGGCCAAGCTGCTGACCAGCACGCTGGTGATGCAACTGGTCGACCAGGGCAAGGTGGATCTGGATGCGCCGGCGAGCCGCTATGTGCCGGACCTGCCGGCCGCATGGAAAACGATCCCGATGCGCGACTTCCTCAACCACAGTTCGGGCATCGGCGAGTACTACGACCGGGTCGACAACCGCTGGGTCAGCAAGGGCTACACCGGTGTAGCGCCTGACCTTGGCGCTGCACTGAAGGTGGCCGGCGCGGCACCCATGCAGTTCGCCACCGGCAGCCGCGTGCAGTACACCCAGGCCAACTACCTGGTGCTTACGGCATTGCTGGAAGCGCATTACCGCAAGCCCTACCCGGCCATCGCGCGCGAACGCATCCTGCAGCCATTGAAGATGGCCAGCACCTCGTGGGGCGTCGCCAGCGTGCCGGCCCGCCGCGCGGCGGTGCCGTACATCGGCAAGGATGGCCAACTGCAACCCGCCAATGAAGATTCCTGGCCGCACTATGGCTGGGGCCATGCAGACCTGCAGACCACTGTGGGCGACATGAACCGCTTCCTGCAGGCACTGGCCACCGGCAAGCTGCTGCGCACCGCCACCCTGGAAAAGCTCTGGCAGCCGCAGACACTGAGTGGTGGTGGCAGCAATTTCTTCTCCACCGGCTGGGATACCGCCCGCAGCGACGGCTACACCCAGGTCGGCCACGATGGTGGCACCCGTGTACGTGCGCGATTGGCCTACAAGGGCACGCTGGCCAGCGGCTACTGGGTGTTCGTGTACCTGACCAACGGCAGCGCGCGCAATGTCTGGTCCAGCACGCTGGTGGAGAGCATGATGGGGGTGGCCGCGCCGAAGGAATTCCCGCATGCGGTACTGTCCGAGCGGCTGATCGCGTATGCGCTGGATGATGCCGCAGGCGCTGCGCAGGCAATGCACGCCTGGTTGCGCAATGACAACCCGGTGACGGGCAGCGAGCTGGAACGTGCGATCAACACCAGTGGCTATGCCATCCGCGCGAGCCTGGGTGCACGCAGGGCGTTGAAGGTATTCGCCCTGAACACCGAGCTGTATCCGGATTCGGCCAATGTGTGGGACAGCCTGGCCGAGTGCCATGCGGCATTGGGTGAGAAGGAAGTCGCAGAGCGGCTGTATGCGAAGTCGAAGGCGCTGGCGAAACCGTCTTTGTAGAGCCGATGCTCGGCTCCGTTAAAAAGCAGCCGAGCATGGGCTCGGCTCTACAGGTGCACCAGCCCCATACGCCGGTGATGGGTGACGTACCGCCCGCGACCTGTTAACTTGCGCGCCACTTTCGTAGTTTACAGCATTCCTGCATGTCGCTCTCGTCGTACCGCCCCACCCCGTCGCTGCTGTTCCTGGCCGTTTCCTTCAGCCTGGCCGTCACTGCCCAGGCCGCCCCGCAGGCCACCACGCTGGATGCCGTGCAGGTCACCGCTGCCGCCGATGCCAGCGCCCAGGCGCGCGAGGCGCTGAAGCGCGTGCCCGGCGCCAGCAACCTGATCGACGTGGCCAAGGCCCACAGCCGACTGTCCACCAGCGCCGATGTGCTGGCCTACCAGCCGGGTATCAGCGCGCAGTCGCCGGGTAATGAGGGCACCAAGATCTCGATCCGTGGCTCGGGCATCAACCGGGGCCCGGGCGCGCATGCCTCGGGCATTGCGGTGTCGATCGACGGCCTGCCCCTGACCGGCCCAGGTGGCACGCCTTACGAGCTGCTGGAACCCCTGTGGCTGTCGCGCGTGGAAGTCCTGCGCGGCGCCAACGGCTTCGAGCGCGGCGCGCTGGCCCTCGGCGGCGCCATCGACTACGTCAGCCGCAGCGGTCGTGATTCGGCGGGCGTGCAGCTGCACTACGAGGCCGGCAGCCGTGGCTACCAGAAACGCGGCATCAGCTGGGGCGGCGTCAGTGGCGATGTCGATTACTTCCTGGCCTACACCGATACCGAGTTCGATGGCTATCAGCGCCATGCGCGCGGCGACGGCAAGGGCGCGATGGCCAACATCGGCTGGCAGATCACGCCCGACCTGCAGACGCGCTTCTTCGTGCGCTACCGCGAGACCAATCACGAAACACCCGGTCGCCTGACCCGCGACCAGATCCGCAATGACCCGCACGCGGCGAACGCGGCCAACCTGGCCATCGATGCGCGCCGCCCGCAGCCGGGCAGCACCTGGGTGGGCAATGTCACCACGCTGCAGATCGATGAGGATTCCTCGCTGCAGGCCGGGCTGGTCTACCACACGTACCCGATGGACTTGAACGAGAGCCTGTACCGCCAGCAGCTGGACTACGCCAACCTCAACGCCACGCTGGACTACCGCCGCCGCCACCGGCTGTTCGGCCTGGACAGCGAGACTATGGTCGGCCTGCGCGTCACCCACGACCTGGACGCCGACGTGCGCGAGTCGCTGCGCTTTGCCAGCAACGGCTATGCCGCCGGCACGCGCACGCGTGACTTCCGCCACCACGGCACCGACAGCACGCTGCACGTCAGCAATACCCTCACCTTCAATGACCGCTTGCGCATGCAGACCGGGCTGGCGCTGATCAACACCCGCCGCGATGTGCAGGTGACCTGGCCGAGCAGCGGCGGCCTCCTGCGCGACCGCGACTGGGACTACGCACCGCGACTGGGCTTCACCTGGCAGCACAGCGCGCAGACCCAGTGGTTCGGCAACCTAAGTCGCTCGGTGGAAGCGCCGCACCCGTGGTCGATGATCTGGGGCTCCAACCAGTACTTCGGGCCGGGCAATGGCCCGTCCACTGGACGCCAGCGCGCGCCGGTGCCGATGCAGAACCAGACCGCCACCACGCTGGAACTGGGCGCGCGTGGCGACGCGGCGCTGGGTCGCTGGGAACTGACCGGCTACTACGCGCACGTGAACCACGAACTGCTGAGCGTCGAACTGCAACCGGTGCCGAACCTGTTCATCGCCGAGAACAACGCCAGCCCCACCGTGCACCGCGGCATCGAAGCGGGACTGGACAGCACGCTGTGGCAGGCTGCACCGGGCCGCCTGTCGCTGCGCCAGGCGTACACCTTCAGCGACTTCCGCTATCGCCACGATGCGCGTTTCGGCAGCAACCGCCTGCCCGGCCTGCCGCGCCACGCGTATCAGGCCGAGCTGCGCTTCGATCACGCCTCCGGCCTGTACGCTGCGCTCAATACCGAATACGCCTCGCGCATCGCCGTCGACTACGCCAACAGCTACTGGGCCGACAGCCATGTGATCTTCGGCGGCCGCATCGGCTACGACGCACCCGGTGGCCGCTGGCAGGCGTGGGCGGAGATGCGCAACATCGGCAACCGCCGCTACGCCGCCACGGTCACGCCGGGCTACGACGATGCCGGCAAGGATGTCGCCCGCTCGACGCCGGGCGAAGGTCGTGGCGTCTACGCAGGCGTGCGCTTGCGCTTTGATTGATGAACGCAGGCGGCGCCGGGCGTAATCCGGCGCCCTCTGCCCCTCTCGTCAATGGGCGTACTTCCAGGGCCGCAGTACGCGGCCATCCCATATGCCGCCCAGGCCTCGTTCCGGGGGTTCGGTCATCCAGCGCCCCTGTTCCCGATGCAATACGACCAGCTCCCGGTAGACGAAATCGTCGAAGCACGAATCCCAGGCGACGGCGATCATGGCCCAGCGCCCATCGCCGCTGAAAACGGGCCGGGTCAGATGGACGAACTGATCATACGGATGGGATGGCTGCTGCACCGTTGATGCGCACCCGCGCTCCCGCAGCGCTCGAAGACCCTCGGCATCCATCCGCTGCGCACCGGCCAATGCGGCCGCAGGCACTGGCGTGGGACGGCGATTGGCGGGAACCAGGTCCGCCTGCAGCTGCAACCGCAGCGCATGGATGTCCGGGGACCACCGGTCATCCAGCGGCAGGACCAGGTCATCCACCTCCTGGCAGGTGGAGGCACTGCTGCCTGACCAGCAATAGGGCAGCGTCTGCGCCATCACGTAGATGTCCTCCCCCACCGGGTCGGTCAACTGCGGCTGCTCCTGCGGACCCCATCGGTCGACGGGGGTGGACGGCGTCCGCGGTGCGGTGGCCACGCCGTTCAACGGCAATGGCAGAACGGGCGTCGGCTGCGGCACTGGCGGGGCTGGAAGACGGAATGGAGGACCCTGCCGAATCACCAGCGCCATCGCCTCAGCCTGCATCTGCGCGGTTCCCAGGTTGACCGGCGGCGGACCGATCGCCTGCTGCCACCTTGGGCGCAGGCTGCAGACCCCGGCCATGAAAGCCAAGGCCGACAGCGCCGCCGCCAGCGATGCAATGCGTCGCCAGGCGACCCGTTGTTGGCAGTCACTGCCTGGCTTGAACGAGGTAACTGTCATCACGACTCCGGCAACGCGGGCCACAGGCCGTGTCCAAAGCCCATAGGGCGGACAGGCTCCACTCGAATGCGCTCCCATCCACCATTCCTGCGGTGCAGAAGGTAGACGCCGCGCATACCCGTTCCGCCGCTGCACAGATCCGAGGCGATCGATGCCATTGCCCAGTTCCCGTCCAGGCTGAACACAGGACGCTGCAGATAGACAACACCCAGATCGGGATTGCCCGGGCCACCCGTGCATCCCTTGATGCCGCGCGCGCGCCGTTGCTGAAGTTCGTCCCACGTCATCCTTTGCGCTCGCACGTGTGCAAGCTCAAACGCGAGGTCGGGTACCCGTACAGCCCGGCGGTTTGCAACCTGCAGCATCGCCTCCAGATGCTGCTGAAGCTGGAAGGACGCCGCGCTGTCATCATCGCGCCATTCGATGACGCTGTGACGAACCTGGCAGACCTGGGCGGTTTCTCCTTCGCCGCAAGACGGTACTGTCCAGTCCATCACCGCAAAGGGTGTGTCCGGCTCCCAGCCGCGCGGCTCGAAGTATGTTGGCGAGACCTCTTCCAGCGGCACCTCCGCGGTCGCGAACCCACTTTTGCCGGTCAACATCGGGGAGGAGACTGCCTTCATTGGAATCGGTGGTACTGGCGGCTTTCCTGGCGGTAATGGTCGCAGGTCGATGAGCTTTGCCATCACCTCGGCCTGCATCCGTGCCGTTCCCAGATTGATCGGCGGCGGACCGGTGTCCTGCCGCCACTGCGGGCGCGCACTGACCATCAGCGCTGCACCCGCAACCATGAACAGGACGACCGCTGTGGTCAGGATGCGCTTGCGTGCAATGCGCTGTCGCATGAAGTTCCTGGATGAAATGAAGCAGGTTGGGATATCGGCCGGGAACGTGGTGCTACAACGCTTGAATGACCTGCAGCAGGTGGGTCGCACCCGGCACCAGCGCCTGCGCAAGCCAGCCCAGTACAGCAAAGAACAGCAGCAGGCCGAGCAGCGGCCAGATCGTGTGCGTCACGCATACCCGCCACCATCCCTGCTCCTGCATGCCCTGCATGCGCCGGTACAGGCCACCGGCGATGGCGGCGTCCACCAGCAGCTCGGCCATCAGCACCGGCGCCGACCACACCACCCACACGCTGGCCAGCAGGACGGTCGCCACCAGCGCGACGATGCCGAGGATTGCCAGCAACGGCAGGCCCGCTTCGTCTTCGGCCAACCCGGTCAACGGCAGCTCTCCGGCATCGCCGCCACTGGCCGGCGCTGACTCATTCCACGAAGCTGACGCACCGCCACCTCCGGAACGGCCGCCGACGCCGCTCCACGGTGATTCCACGGCACTTCCGCGAGGCGATGGGCTGCCACTACCCACATCCGGCGACAGGCCATCCAGCACGTTGTCCCAGCGCCAGCGGATCCAGATCCACATCAGCAGCAGGAACACGCCATAGGCCAACAGCACGGCCATCGGGTAGCGAAGCAGCATTGCGTCGATACCAGCCAGGCGCAGCAGGTGCGAGGCAAGGAAACCGGCCGCACCGGTCAGGGCCACGATCAGCGCCATCTGCAGGCGTGGCCAGCCGCGCTGCTGCAGATGCTGCCGCGCGCGCACGACTTCACTGCCGCGGTTCACCGGCAACTTCAACGGGCTGCGTGAAAAGAAACGGGTACGTTTCATCGGCGCCAACGGATGCCGCGGATCGTGCAGCGTGGAAGCTCGAAAACCTGATACTGCATGCGGACATCCTTGCCGGGCACGCGTAAGCGGTGGTGGGCGGATTCTACCGCGGGCAGGTCCGCTGTCCAGACGGCGGACCTGGGCGGCCGTTCCTCAGCTGCGGTCGATGATCCGCACGATGCGACCGTCCTCAAAAGCGAACTCGCTGCGTCCCTGCAGGGCCAGTTCCGTGCCCGCACTGGGACCATCGGGAATGTCCTGCGCGAACACGCCACGCCAGCCGATGCTGGCCAGCGCCACATCCTCCTCGAACGTCAGCTCAAGCAACCGCTGCTCGCGCTCGTGGAACATCTGGGCCGATTGCCGCGCCAGTTCGCCGAAGGCATCGATGCCTTCGGTGACCATCGTCAGCTGGCCACCGCTATGGTTTTCGAAGCGAACGTTGTGCGCCAGCACCGCCAGCATGGCATCGATGTCGAAGCGGTTGTAGGCCAGCAGGTAGTGCTCGATCAGGTGGCGGCAGTGCGATTCGTCCATGGCGGCGTCCAGTCAGGGCCTGCGCCGAGTCTCCCGCGACCGTGCCGCCGGATCAAGGCGGCGCAGCGGCTTTCAGCAACTGCGCGGCCACCTGGTCGAACGGGCCGATGTCCTGCAGCGCGCGGCACATCGCCACCGCGCCTTCCACGCTGGCAATCACCAGGCTGGCCAGGCTGGCCGCCGCTGCCGGGTTGTGACCTTCGGCGACGAACGCCGTCGCCAAGTGGCCCTGCCAGCGCGCGAACACTTCAGCCGCGGCGGCACGCGGCTGGCTGGGCATGGCCTCCACCGGCTCCTCAACCGCAGCGGCCAGCACCGGGCAGCCAGCGCGGAAGTCGGAGCGCAGCAGGCGCTCGCGCCACATTGCCAGGAACTGCTGCAGGCCCTGCACTGCGCCGCCCTTCAGCAGCTCCACCAGCAGCGCTTCGACCTTGTCGCCGGCCATATGGGTGGCACGCGCCAACAGCTCCTGCTTGCCGCCGGGAAAGTGGTGGTAGGTGGAACCCAGCGGCGCCTCGGCCAGCTTGGTCACCTCACGGATGCTGGTGGCATTGAGGCCCACGCGCGCCAGCATCTGTGCCGCAGCATCAATCACGCGTTGAGGCGCATCAGAGGGGCGCGGGCTCATGGCAGGCTCCTTGCCAGGATAGTCGTCATAGATTAGCGTACCGGCGATTCTATAACAGTCGTCATAATCATGAATCTCTGGTTCCGCCTGCTCCACCTGCTGCTGTGCAGCCTGTTCCGGCCCAAGCTGGAGGCGCCGTTCGGGGTCTCGCGGCTGCAGTTCCGGGTACTGCCCAATGACCTGGACAGCAACCTGCACATGACCAACGGCCGCTACTGGAACATCTTCGACCTGGGCCGGCTGGACCTGATCCTGCGCATGGGCCTGGGCCGGGTGGCGCTGCGCGAGAAGTGGGCACCGATCGTCGGCGCCGGCACCATCCAGTTCCGCCGCGAACTCAAGCCATTCCAACGCTTCACCCTGGAAACGCGGCTGGTCGGCTGGGTCGGTTCGCGCGGCATCATGGAGCAACGCGTACTGATCGGCGCCGAACAGAAGATCGCCACGCGCGCGCTGCTGGTCACCGGCATCTACGACCGCCGCGCGCGGCAGTTCCTCGGTATGCCGAAGATGATGGAAGCGATTGGCGTGGTCGCCCCGCCGTCGCCGCCGCTCAGTGCGGCCGCCGAGGCGCTCTTGGCTGCCGATGCCGCATTGAAGCAGGACGATGCCTGAGGCGCGTCAGCCCACCTTCGGCATGTTCTTGGTCACACAATGGATGCCGCCACCGCCACCGGCGATGGCATCGATATCCACCTGTTCGATCACGCGGCCGGGATACATGTCTTCCAGTAGTTCACGGCAGAATCCATCGGCTTCGTCGTCTCCGAACTGCGGCGCGACCACGGCGCCGTTGATCGGCAGGTAGTTGATGTAGCCCATCGCCAGATCGTCGTTGTCGCGGGTATGCACGTTGTCGCGTCCGTCCAGCGGCGGCGGCAGCGTATGCACCTGCAGGCGACGGCCATCGGCATCGGTGGCCCCGCGCAGGATCTGCAGGTGCTCGCGGGTCAGGTCGTAATCGTAGGACTGCGGATCGTTGTCCAGATTGGCGATCACCACGCCCGGGCGTACGAAGCGCGCATAGAAATCCACGTGCGCGTCGGTGATGTCCTCGCCGGCGATACCGGGCAGCCAGATCACCTTTCGCACGCCGAGGTGGTGCTTCAGCTCGGCCTCGATATCCGTGCGCGACCAGTCGGGATTGCGGTTGCGGTTGACCCAGCAGCTCTCGGTGAGGATGGCGGTGCCATGACCGTCGACTTCGATGCCACCACCCTCGCCCACCAGATCGCTTTCCAGCAGCGTGGCACCGGTCACCTGCGCCAGCCACGGCGCCACCGCGCCATCGTTGCGTGCGCTCTGCTTGCCACCCCAGCCGTTGAAGTTGAAATCAACCAGGCCCAGCCCGCCCTTGCCATCGGTGACGAAACAACCGCCGTAGTCGCGCACCCAGATGTCATCCAGCGGCACCTCGAGGAACTCGATGTTGTCGCGGCCGCAGCGATCCTGCGCCAGCTTCCGCTGCGCCGGGCGGCACAGCACGCTGACCGGCTGGTAGCGAGCGATGGTACGGGCCAGGCGGGCCACGGCGGTATTCACCGCATCGGCCTGCGCGCCCCACACCCGCGGTTGCGCAGCAAAGGCCAGGAACACGCGTTCCTGCGGCCCGTGCTCATCCGGCATGCGCCAAGTCCCCGCACCTGCCCCCGCCGCGGATACGCGCCCCGGCAGCCCAGCCAGGCCCAGAGCGGCCAGGCCACCAAGACCAGCGGCGCCAGCCAGTTGGGTGAGGAAGTGACGACGGCTGTTCATGACGGGCTCCAGGGCCGGTGTGGAATGGGCACCATGCTGCGCTTGCCCAGACATAAGAACAAACGATAGATTCAGCCATCAATTGAACAGTTCTACTTATCGAAAATGCTCAAGCACTGGCCACCGCTGAACGCCCTGCGGGGTTTCGAGGCCGCCGCACGGCTGGGCAGCTTCCACCGCGCGGCTGAGGAACTGCACCTGACCCAATCGGCCATCAGCCAGCAGATCCGGGGCCTGGAGGCCTCACTGCAACAGCCGCTGTTCTTCCGGCAGGGCCGCAGTGTCGCCCTTACCGACGCCGGCATCGACCTGCTGGAAACCACCCAGTCACTGCTGCGGCAGCTGGCCAGCGGCATCCGCCGGCTCGATCAGTACCGCAAGCCGAATCAACTGATCGTCAACACCAGCCCCGCGTTCGCGCGCCATTGGCTGGTACCGCGCCTGGCCGGGTTCCATCGCCTGCATCCCGGTGCCGACCTGTGGCTGCTGACCAGCGAGGATGCACCGGACATGACCACGCAGACGCTGGACGTGGCGGTGCGTGACGACCTCAACTCACAGGCGCAGTGCCAGCATCGCGTGCTGCTGCAGGACCGCCTCTATCCGGCCTGCCATCCCGACCTGCTGGCCACGCCCGTGCACGAACGCCTCACTCTGCATGGCGAGCGCGAAATGGACTGGAGCCAGTGGCAGGTGCAGGGCGGCGCCGACGTCGGCCAGCGCCGCGAGGGCATGAACTTCTCCGAGCCCGGGCAACTGCTGGATGCTGCCTGCCAAGGGCTGGGCATCGCACTGGTCAGCGAGCTGCTGGCCGCACGCGCCTGCGAACAAGGCCTGCTGCAAGCCCTGGATGAGGCACGCGTGCGCGGTCCGCGCTGGAGCTGGCTGATACACGAGGACAGCACAGCCGATCCGCTGGTGATCAGCTTCTGTGACTGGCTGCTGGCGAGCCTGCCCGCTGACGCTACTTCTGCTGCAGCGCGCGCTTGACCGCCGCCTCGGCCAGCGGCGCCATCACCGCATAGCCCTTCGCCGTGGGATGCACGCCGTCGTCGGCCAGTTGCGGGTCGAGCCCGCCAGCCGCATTGGCCATCGGCGTGTAGTAGTCCAGATAGACCAGCTGCTTCGCCTCGGCATAGCGCTTCAACGCCGTATTCAATGCGCGCACCTTCGGCGCAGGCGTGATGCCCGGCATCCACGGGTACTCACTCACCGGCAGCACCGACGCCAGCACTACTCCGATGCCGTGTACGCGTGCCAGGTCCACCATGGCGTGCAGGTTGTCTTCGATCATCGCCTGCGTGGACGGGCCGGTGTTGCCTGCAATGTCGTTGGTGCCGGCCAGGATCACCACCACCTGTGGCTTCAGTGCCAGTACGTCCTGCGGGAAACGCACCAGCATCTGCGCCGTGGTCTGGCCGCTGATGCCGCGGTTGAGCCAGCCCTTGCCGGGGAAAAACGCTTCGCTGCCTTCCCTGCCCCAGCCTTCGGTGATCGAGTCACCGAAAAGCACCACGCGTGGTTGCCCCGGTACGGCGGCAGGCAGTCGTGCGTTGGCGTCGCGGTAACGCTGCAGTTCCGGCCAATCGGCCAGGCGCTGCTGCATGAAGCGCACCTCATCCGGGCGCAGGCGATCGACAGGTTCCACCAACAACGGATTGATGGCGGGCGCATCGGCCGCCACCCCATGGGCGCTCAGCGCGATACCGAGGACAACCGCAGCCAGGCCACCGGACACGGAACGCATCGGGTCTCTCCCTTGAATGTCCGGGCCAGTCTAGCGCGCGGCCCCGCGCTCAGCGTGCCGCCGACCGCGCCGCCACACCGGTCACCTTGGCCGGCATCCACATACCCGGCGTCCAGCCGCTGGCGGCCAGGATCGTCTTCGGGTTGTCCTGCTGGATCAGCGCGCGCACCGCGTCACGCTTGTCCTTGGCCTGCAGGTAATAGGCCTTGGCGATGCGGTAGCCCACCCAGTAGCCCAGGTCGTAGGGTTCCTGCGAGCCCGGCTTGTAGTTGTACAGCCACGGCGACAGATCGGTACTGTCCAGGTCCAGCGCGAACGCGCTTTCGATATGCACTTCCCGTCCTCGGGTCCACGCCGCATGGCGCCCATTGCCGACGTTGCCGGAAACCAGTTCGGTGATGAACTCGGCGATGCCTTCGCCCAGCGACACGCGCAGCACTGTTGCCCGCGGATCTCCCGGCTCGAAGTCGGTCAGGCCGGTCTGCTGGACGTGCACGTACTCGTGCGCGATCACGTGCACGAAGCGATCCTGCACATTGGGATTGATGAAATCGGCCGCGCACAGCGCTTCCAGGCCGATGATCACCCCGCTCTTCGAGGTCAGGCCCACAGGACGGCCACGGCCCACCGCGATGGTCACCGGCGGGAACCGGGTCTGCGGGTAGATCGCCTGCAGATTGGCGAACACCTGCGTCAGGCGTTGTTTCACCGCGGGCAGTTCGGCCAGGCAGTCTCGTCCCTGTGCATACAGCTCGGGCTGGCTGGCGATGGACTCGGCCATGCGTTCGGGCGTGACCCGGCGCGCCTTGGCCAACTCCGCCAGGCCAGCCGACCCTTCGGCCAGGTATCCACGCAGCTGCGCAACGTTGGGTTTACCGCCGGCGCTGTCATAAAGTGCATAGAAACGACTGACATCCTCGGTGAGGATCTGCGGCCCTGCCGGTACCGCCGCCGTGGCCACACCCACCGCCCCGGCACAGGCCAGGGCCAACAGGCCGCGCAGGATCGTGGACATCGCTCCGTCCTTGGTGGAGTGCATGCGAAGCGCGCAATCTATCACTCCGCCCGGTCCACCGCAGCAGGCGGATGCGGGCGCCCCGGCGCTGTGCCAGACTCGCTTCGGCACCTGCCATGGAAGATGGAGCACCGCACGATGATGATCGTTCCCGCCTACTGGGCCGAAGCCCGCCTGCAGGCCCGTTTCCGTGGCAGGCCGGTGGTCGTGCGCCGCTTCGGCTGGTCTGACGAGGGCCCTGCCGAGGCCCAGGCGCACGCCGACCGCCGTGCCAACGAAGCACTCAATGCCATCCTTGCCGGCCAGGTGCTGCCGCGACGCGAAGTGCGCAGCAACTACGGTGTGGAAGGTGTACCGATCCGCGAGCAGATCGTGCAGCGCGACGGCGATGTCATCATCACCCGCAACAGCTACGGTGCGCTGTGCCTGAACACACCGGACGTGCTGTTCGCCGACATCGACCATGCGCAGCCACCGGCAGGCTGCGTGATGCCTGCAATCATCGCGGCAGTGCTGCTGTTCGCCGGCGCCATCATCGGCACCCTGCTCTGGCACTGGCTGGTCGGGCTGGTCCTGGGTGTGGCAGCCGTGGTGCTGGTCAACACCGCGATGCTGATGCAACGCAAGCGGCGTCTGGCTGCGGCCGGCGGCGCCGAAGGCGTGGCCCTGCAGCGGGTCGCGGCCTTCAGCGAACAGCATCCGGAGTGGCACCTGCGCACCTACCGCACGCCGGCTGGCCTGCGCGTGCTCGCCATGCATGCCACGTTCTCGCCCGAGGACGAGCAGCTGCGGGCGTTCTTCAAGGCACTGGGCACCGACCCCCTGTACGCACGCATGTGCCGGCTGCAGCACTGCTTCCGTGCGCGGCTGACACCGAAACCGTGGCGCGTCGGCCTGAAATACCGCATCCGCCCGCCGGTGGCGGCATGGTCAGCCGAACAGGCCAACAACCCGGATCGCCTGGCCTGGATTGCCGAATACGAAAAGAAGAGTGCTGGCTTTGCCGCCTGCGCCTATCTGCGCAGTTTCGGTGACACCACGCGCATCCATGCCAAGGCCGGGCACGTGTGCGAGCTCCATGATCGGCTGGCGCACGCGCAGGACCGCCTACCGCTGGCGTGAACGCAGCAGGCGCTCAGTCAGCGCCCTGCACGAACGGCTGCCCTGCCAGGGTAGTGCCCAGCCGCACCGCGATCTGTTGACCGTCCTTTTCAAAGGTCGTCGCACACTGCTTTCCGTCCTTCTGGCATCCGACTTCCGGAAAGCCGTCCAGCGATTCCGGCGCGCCCTGTGCAGGTTCAGCCCGCCAGCCTGCGGCATCCAGCAGGCGCTTGGCCTTGGCGTAGGGCATGCCGGCGATGATCCCCAGCTGCACCAGCTCGGTGGGCAGTGGCTGCGCACCTGCAGTTGAGACCAGGAACAACGACAACGTTGCAGCAAGAAGAATGGCTTTCATTGCACCGACCCGGGACGGACTTACAGGTTCAGCCTAGACCATTTGCATGGCCTGCGAATGTGCCGGTAACACGTCGTTACCGAGTCTCCACAGTTGATTGCAGAGCACTTGCAGCTGTTTGCAGGCGAACGGGCAGCCGAGCGTGGGCTCGGCGCTACAGCAGGATGCAGGAAGGCCACCCGGAGGTGGCCTTCCTGTTCCCTTACTTTGCGTTCTTCACGTAGGTGTCGAACCAGTTAAGCATCTCCGACACCAGCTGCTCGTTGGACTCCAGCGCGGTGTACCAGTGCGGTTCGTTCGGCAGCATCACCAGGCGGGTAGTGCCGCCGTTGCCACGAATGGCCTGGTACAGCTTGCGTGACTGGAATGGCTCGGTGCCCGGGTTGGCGTCGTCCTCACCATGGACCAGCAGCAGCGGCAGCTTGATCTTGTCGGCGTAGAAGAACGGCGAGGCCTTCAGGTACACGTCCTGTGCCTGCCACACCGAGCGACGCTCGTTCTGGAAGCCGAACGGGGTGAAGGTCTTGTTGTACGAACCGCTGGTCGCCACGCCGGCCTTGAACAGGTTGGTGTGCGCGATCAGGTTGGCGGTCATCAGGCCGCCGTGGCTGTGGCCGGTCACGCCGATGCGGTTGCGGTCGACCACGCCCATGTCCACGGCCTTGTCCACCGCCGCCTTGGCGTCGGCTTCCAGCTGCTCCAGGTAGGTGTCATAGGCATTCTTCGGGTCGCCCACGATGGGGAACGAGGCGTTGTCGATGATCGCGTAACCGGCCAGCAGCATCAGGCGGTACGGCTGCAGGCGGGTGAACGTCTGCTGCGAACCGGACACCTGCCCTGCCTGCGCGGCGTTGGCGAAGTCGGCCGGGTAGGCGTACAGGATCGCCGGCACGCGCTGGCCTTCCTTGTAGCCCGGCGGCGTGTACAGCGTGAACGACAGGTCCACGCCGTCGGCGCGCTTGTAGGTCACCAGCTGTTTCTTGATCTGGCGCACTTCCGGGGTCGGATCGACCAGCTTGGTCAGCGCGGTCGTGGTCGACGCGAACTGCGCCTCGCCCGCCTTCGCGTCTGCCACCGGCTCACCCTGCTGGCGGATGAAGGCGTTCGGCGGATCGATCACCGACTGGTGCCAGGTCAGGTAACGGCCCGGCGTGTTGCTGAAGCCAAGGAACTGTTCGTAGGCATCGGCGCTGCTGCGGAACAGGCGCTCGCTCTTCAACGTGCCCAGGTCGAGGCGGTCGAGGAACGGACGGTCACCCTGCGGCGAGGCACCACGGCCGCTGAGGAACACGTGGTTGCCGTCCTGGCGCACCACCTGCGCGCCATTCGGCAGGCGGGTGAAGACCAGGTTGCCGGGGTTGCCGTACAGCTCATCGCTGGACATGTCCCACAGCAGCCGGCCTTCCTTCTTCGGCTGGTCCACATCGACGATGCGGGTCTGCATCCAGTGGCGGTTCTCGTCGTTCTCGTACTGGAACGCCACGGCCGCATCGGCGGTCCACGCGAAGCCTTCGAAGCGCTGCGCGGTGCGGGTGATTTCGACCGGCTTGCCGTTGAACGGGGCCTTCAGCATCAGCACGCGATCGCGATGTGGCACGTTGACCTTCCAGTCGCCCTTGTCCAGCGCTTCGGCATAGACCAGGGTGGCCGGATCGGTGGCGCGCCAGTCGAAGCCGCGCGGGCCTTCCGGCACACCATGCACCGGCACACGGTCGGCCAGCGGCAGGCTGGCGATCGGCGTGGACGTGCCGCTGGTGATGTCCAGCACAGCCACGTCATTGGCGAAGCGCTGGTAGGTCACCGCATGCGAGTACGGTGCCTTGATCGACTCGGTCAGCACATGCACGCCATCGGGCGCGGCGCTGACGTCGTTGAACAGCGCCGGCTGCCCCACCGGACGCACGCTGCCGGCGGCGGTGTCGACCACGGCCAGCTGCGAGGCACCGTAGTAGGCGAACAGCTTCTCGTCATGCACGCTGGTCAGCGTATCGCGGGCCTCGTAGGTGCTGCTTTCGCCGCTGCTGCCCAGAGACTCCTGCGCATCCGGGCCGGTCGGCACACCGCCATTGGACGGCGCCGGGCCCTGGTTGGCCGGCACCAGCTTCACCAGCAGGTTCTGGCTGCCACCCAGCCACTGCACGGTGTTGCCAAAGATCGGGTTCAGCTGCACGTTCGGGATCTGCTTCACCTGCCCGGTGGCCGCATCACCCACCCACAGCTGCACGCTGGTATCGACCGCGTTCTGGAACGCGAAATGGCTGCCATCGGCCGACCACAGCGCGCCGGTGGCGCAGCCTTGCGGCAGGTTGACCTTGGTCTCCTTGCCGCTGCCGATATCGACCAGGGTGAAGTCGGCCACGCAGGCCGGAATGCCGTAGCCACCCGGGGTGTCATGGCGGCTGCGGTTCTTCGGCTCCAGGCGCACGCCGGCCAGCTTCAGGTAGGGCTGGGCAACACGGCTGATCGACGGATAGGTCTGCGCGGTGGTCAGCAGCAGGCGCTGGCCGCCCGGGGCCACGTTCGGCGTCGGCGGCGGCGGTGCCTTCAGCACCTTGAGCAGGTGTTCCGGCGGTTTCGCGTAGTCGGCAAGCGCCGGGCCTGCGGCCAGCAGGCCGACGGTGGCAACGGCAACGGCCGCCGCCAGAGAGGTTCGACGGATGAGCATCCTTATCCCCTGGGGTGTGAATGGGCGCCCGAGGACGGGCAAGGGCCCGAATCTAGCACCGCAGGGGTTGTCGTGAATGGGCCGGAAGAACTAGTACCCGAATGGAGCACAGTGCAGCACTGGCAGCGGCCGACGGCCGGCACCTGCCAGGCATGGCCTGGCGCTACTGCTGGGCGTGCAGGTCCCAGGCGGTCAGGTAGTCGGGGTCGACCACGATCATGCCGCTGTTGCGCATGCGGTACTCGCCTGGCTCGGCCCGCTGGTACTGGTCGAGCATCGGCGGCAGGTAGCGCTCGTGGCCATCGTCTTCATCGGCCAGCACCACGCCTTCGTCGGCACTGATGCGCAGCACGGTGCCCGCGTACTGTTCCAGACCCTGCACCTGGCCGTCGCCGCCATAGCGGGTGACACCGACCAGCACGACCTTGCCGATCATTTCCTCGGCCTTGGCATCGTCCAGGGGCGGCAACATGGGATTGGATTCGTCGCTCATCGGTGCACCTCCAAAGCCTGTGGGGAGATCGTGGATTCGGCGGCCCCCGACGTTGCCGACGCGATCAGCAACGCAGGGATCCATATAGGGCGCAAGTCGCTGGATCGCAGGACCCACCGGGCAGCGCCGGGGTCGCGATGGGTGAATGGTGTCTGGAACTGCGGGGGACGGCCATCCGTGCCGATGGCGTGACCGTGTCAGGCCAGGGTCAACACCACGCGTTGCGTTGCGTACACGGTGAAGCGTGACAGCTGCACTGTAGCGGCATGACGGCCTCCTGTTGAAGGTCACACGCGGGCATGTTGCTCCGTTGGAACGGATGCTGCCACTCTGCACGGAAGGAACAAGTGAAGATTGCAGTCGGCCTGTACACGGTGATTCGCACGCTACCCGTTCATCAAGCTGGCGCCGCGCGCCGCTGCGGCATCCCGGCCCCGGCGCCACGCTAGAATGCGTGCATGCGCACCGTACACGCCCTCCGCTACATCACCCCCTTGCGGGAAGGTGGCTCGCTGCCCGCCGTGGTCGAGACCGACGACGACGGCATGGCCGTGCTGAAATTCCGCGGTGCCGGCCAGGGCCCGAAGGCATTGATCGCCGAGCTAATCGCCGGCGAGATGGCGCGCACGCTGGACCTGCCGATCCCGGAAATCCTGTTCGTCGAACTGGACCGTGAGTTCGCCCGCACCGAGCCCGATCCGGAGATCCAGGAGCTGATCCGCGCCAGCGAGGGACTGAACCTGGGCCTGGACTACCTGCCCGGCGCGATCAACTACGATCCGGCAGCGATGCCGGTGGATGCCGACCTGGCCTCACGCATCGTCTGGTTCGATGCGTTCACCAGCAATGTCGACCGCACCACCCGCAACCCCAACCTGATGGTGTGGCACCGAAAGCTGTACCTGATCGACCACGGTGCGGCGATGTACTTCCATCACGACTGGGCCAACGCCGGTGATGCCTGCGAAAAGCCCTTCGTGCTGATCCGCGACCATGTGCTGCTGTCGTTCGCCAGCCGCATCGCCGAGGTGGATGCCGAGCTGGCCGCACGCCTGACCGATGCCGAGATCGAGCGGATCGTCGGCCTGGTGCCGGACAGCTGGCTGGTCAACGAGCCGGCATTCGACAGCCCGCAGGCCTATCGCCAGGGCTACATCGACTATCTCAAGCATCGCCTGAAAGTGCGTGCGGTGTTCGTGCAGGAGGCCCTCCGTGCCCACGCTGCACACGTATGACTATGCGGTCATCCGCGTGGTACCGCGGGTGGAACGCGAAGAATTCATCAACGTCGGGGTGATCGTGTCCTGCCCCGGCGCGCGACACCTGGAAGCGGCCATCGAGATCGATCCGGCACGCCTGCACGCGTTCGCGCCAGCGCTTGACCAGGACGCATTGCAGCCGTGGCTGGATGCGATCGTGGCGATCTGCCGCGGTGACGCCACGGCCGGACCGATCGCGCAGCTGCCGGCACGCGCGCGCTTTCATTTCCTTACCGCAAAGCGCAGCTCGATCGTGCAGATGTCCAGCACGCATGTGGGTCGCACCGCCGATCCTGCGGGTGTGGTCGAACACCTGATGACCAAGATGGTCCGGGTACCGGAGTAGCCGGCGCCCGGCGCATTCACAACGGCAACCGCCGCGCGATGTAATTGACCACGTTGCCGATCGCATCCGGATCGACATTGGCCAGGCCGACGATCACATATCCCTGCGCAGGCATGACCACGATGGCACTGTTCGACCCCGGCGCGCCGCCTTCGTGGCCGTACTGGTGTTCCCTGCCCTCGCCCTGAACCACGAAGCCAA
This sequence comes from Stenotrophomonas raiganjensis (SeqCode), assembly GCF_030658505.1. Classification (GTDB taxonomy): domain Bacteria; phylum Pseudomonadota; class Gammaproteobacteria; order Xanthomonadales; family Xanthomonadaceae; genus Stenotrophomonas. The sequence goes on from NZ_JAUTXR010000169.1 coordinate 19,462, forward strand.
AGCCATACCAGCGCTTGTGGTTCTGCGCCGTGGTGGCCTGCTGCAGCAGTGCCGGTGAGACCAGCTTTCCGCTACGCAGCGCCTCGGCGAACTTCAGCATGTCGGTGGCCGTGCTGTAGCCGCCACCGGCGGACATGCCGCGCCAGGGCAGCGATTTCGTTTCACGCACCCATTGCCCGTCCTCCTTCGTGTAGGCGACGGCACGCTGTGGCACCTGCACGGTTTCCGGTTGGAAGCCGGTGCCGGTCATGCCTGCCGGGCGCAGGATGTGCTGCTCCACATAGGCGTAGTACGACTGCCCGGAGACGGCCTCGATGATCCGCCCAAGCACGATGAAGCCATAGTTGGAATAGCTGTCCTGGCTGCCAGGCGTGAACTGCGGCGCATCCCTGGCGAAGCGCTGCACGTAGTCATCCAGCGTCTTCAGCGAGGCCGAATACTGATCGAAATCATCACCGAAGAAATCGCCAAGGCCACTCGTATGGGTCAACAGCTGGCGGACGGTCACCGCATCGGCAACGGTCGTGTTCGGATAGTCCGGCAGGTGCCTGCCGATCGTATCGTCCAGTCCCATCTTGCCGGCCTGCACCAGCTGCAGGATGGCCACTGAGGTGAACATCTTGTTGGACGAGGCCAACCGGAAGCGTGTATCCGCATCCACCGCGATGTGGCGTTCGCGATCCGCCTCGCCCCCCCGCCAGTCCAGCAGCACCTCGCCGTTCCGTGCCACCAGCAGCGCGCCCGCCAGCGCGTCCTGCGCGCGCAGCGCCTCCAGCTTCGCCTTGGCGTCGGCCATCAGGGCAGGCAACGAAACGCGCTCCGGCTTGTACTTGCCTGGCGTGTCAGTGCCTTCGATCTGGAACAGTTTCAGCTGCCCCGGATTGTCCGGGTCCATGTCCGCCGTTACCCACATCGCGCGCTCGTTCAACTGGCCCATCACCAGCAGCTTCGCGTGACCGGGCGCGCCCCCGATTGTTTCCAGAACGCGCAGCGGGCCGGTACTCTCGCGGAACTCGAGATAGTCCTTGGGGCTGCTGCCTTCCTTCTTCGCATACCTATCGGCGAACGCCTGCAGCGCGTCGAGGCTGCCGGCGTTGAAGGCTGCCAGCCAGTCATCGATGGCATCCTGTGCACGCGGATATCCATGCCTGGAAGCTGTTGCACCCACGGCAGGAAGAACCGGCGACACCATCAGAGCCGAACACGCCAGCGCAGTGCAGAGAAGCAATCGTCCAACAGCCCTCATGGCAGTTCCTTTGCGGGGTTCCTCGACGCATCCTAGACCAGAATGCCTCCAGCAGAATGCCCACCGATGCCCGCGCTATCGCCGCGCCATGCTCTGTTCGTTGAAGCGCGCCACGCAGAAGTCCAGGAAACTGCGCAGTTTCGGCGTCAGCTGGCGATCGCGTGGATACACCAGGTTGATCCAGGTCGACACCGGCACGTACGCCGGCAGCACTTCCACCAGTTCGCCACGCGCCAGTGCGGCGGCAAGCATTTCGTAGGGCTGCAGGATCAATCCCAGCCCACCGACGGCCGCCGTCAGCAGCGGCTCGGCCTGGTTGACCATGAAGCGGCTGGACACTGGCACCGTCAGCACGCTGCCGTCGGCATCGCGGAAGCTCCAGCGCGTGCGGATGATCGAGTGCGCGAAGCCCAGGCACTCGTGCCGGCTCAGGTCGCTGGGATGGCTGATGACCGGGCGCGAGGCCAGATAGTCGGGCGATGCACACAGGACCAGTGGATACGGCCCCAACCGTCGCGCCACCAGCCCGCTGTCGGCGAGGTCACCGCTACGGAATACCAGGTCGTAGCCATCCTCGACGATGTCCACCAGGCCGTTGGACAGGTTCAGATCGACCTGCACGTCCGGGTACTGCTGGAGGTAGGCCACCACCGCCGGGCCCAGCGCGTGCACGCCGAAGGTGACCGGTGCACTGATGCGCAGGCGTCCCATCGGCCGCCCGCGCGCCACTTCGGCCAACTGCTCGGCCCCCTGTACTTCTTCCAGGATCACCTGCGCACGCGACAGATAGGCCTGGCCGAAGTCGGTCAGGCTCTGCTTGCGCGTGGTGCGATTGAGCAGGCGCACGCCCAGGTGCTGCTCCAGTGCCTGGATGTGCTTTCCGACCACCTGCGGCGACAGGTCCAGCGCCACGGCGGCGGCGGCGAACGAACCGACCTCGGCCACTTTGGCAAAGGTGCGCAGGGGAGCGATCAGATCCATTGCAAACAATCCGTTTTCAATGAAACGCCAGATTACCCCTTATTCTGAGTGCAGACCACGCGCACAGTAGCCCTCACCTTTTCGCCGGCCCCAACACCGGCTTTTCCTTGGAGCCCCCATGAGCCAGGTTGTCCGCATCCACGAATACGGCAACGCCGATGTACTGCGCATCGACGACATCGACGTTCCCGCCCCCGCCGCCGACGAGATCCAGATCCGGGTCAGGGCGATCGGCCTGAACCGCGCCGAGGTGATGTTCCGCAACGGCGCCTACCTGCAGGAAGCGCAGTTCCCCAGCCGCCTCGGCTACGAAGCGGCCGGCGTGGTCGAAGCCATCGGCGGTGCGGTGAACGGATTCGCCGCGGGCGATGCGGTCAGCGTGGTTCCGCCGCTGGACATCGCGCGCTGGGGCACCTACGGCGAACTGGCCAACGTGCCGGCGCGGCTGGTGGTCAAGCATCCACGGGCACTGGGCTTTGAAACTGCGGCAGCGGTGTGGATGCAGTACGTCACCGCCTGGGGGGCGCTGCTGGAGCAGGCACAGCTGTCCGCTGGCGACTTCGTCATCATCACCGCCGCCAGCAGCAGCGTCGGTCTGGCCGCGATCCAGATCGCCAACGCGGTAGGCGCCACGCCGATCGCGGTAACGCGTGGCCCCGGCAAGCGCCAGGCCCTGCTCGACGCCGGTGCCGCCCATGTCATCGCTACCCAGGAACAGGATCTGGTGGCCGAGGTGGCGCGCATCACCGGTGGTGCCGGCGCCCGCGTGGTGTTCGATCCAATCGGTGGCCCGCAGTTCGTACCGCTGACCGAAGCCATGGCCCGTGGCGGCATCCTGCTGGAGTACGGCGCGCTGAGCAGTGAACCCACCCCGTTCCCGTTGTTCAACGTGCTGGGCAAATCACTGACGCTGAAGGGTTACCTGTACTCGGAAATCGTCTCCGACGATGCCGCGCTGGCGCGTGCCAAGGCCTTCATCGTCAACGGCCTGGACCAGGGCACGCTGGCGCCGAAGATCGCCAAGGTATTCCCGTTTGCGCAGATCCAGGACGCACACCGTTACCTGGAATCAAACGAGCAGATCGGCAAGGTGGTGGTGACGGTGTGATCCGGCGTCATGCAACGGGGGCGGCCCACCGCCCCCGTTGCGGTCACCTCGGCAGCGCAAACGCCATCACGTAATCGCCGTTCGGGGTTTCCATGAAATGGTGGCCGCCGGCCATGATCACCACGAACTGGCGCCCGCCCTGCTCGTACACCATCGGGTTGGCCTGGCCGCCGGCAGGCAGCTTGGCATGCCACAGTTCCTTTCCGGTCTTCAGGTCGATGGCACGCAGCAGATCATCGGTGGCGGCGGCGATGAAGATCAGGCCGCTGGCGGTCACCACCGAGCCGCCATTGTTCGGCGTACCGATCTCGATCGGCAGGCCGGAGCGGATGCCGAAGGGTCCATTGCCACGTGCACTGCCGAACGGGCGGTCCCACAGCAGTTTGCCGGTGCGCAGGTCGATGGCACGGATGCCGCCATAGGGCGGCTGCTTGCACAGCAGACCGGTGAACGGCAGCCGCCAACCGGCATTGACCTGGATGGCGTAGGGCGTTCCCACCTGTGGGTCGCCCGCGCCCTCAGCGCCGCCCTTGTCGAACCGGATCTTCTCGCGTGGCAGCCAGCCCAGCCGGTCGGCCTCGGCACGTGGCACCAGCCGGTTGTAGTTGGGCATGTCGTTGTAGTTGGCCACGATCACGCCGCGGCGCGTATCGATGGACACGCTGCCCCAGTCCGAGCCGCCGTTGTAGCCGGGGTATTCGATGGAATGGCGATCACTGCTCGGCGGCGTGTAGAAGCCTTCGTAATAGGCCTTGCGGAACTGGATGCGGCAGATCAGCTGATCGATCGGGGTGATGCCCCACATGTCGCGCTCGGTCAAGTCATGCTCGCGGCGCAGCGTGTGGTACCGCGAGAACAACTGCGTGGGTGAGCGCTGCTCGGGTTCGACACCGCCGACCGGCACCTTGCGCTCTTCGGCGGCGGTCAGCAGCTGGCCGTTGCGGCGGTCGAGGATGTAGATGTCGCCCTGCTTGGTCGGCAGCAGGATCGCCGGCACTTTGCCGGCCGCGGTCGGGTAGTCGATCAGGCTGGCCTGCGAACCCAGGTCGTAATCCCACACGTCCTTGCGTACCGCCTGGAAATGCCAGGCCGGCTTGCCGGTGGCCACGTCGATCGCCACCAGCGAGGTCGAGTAGCGGTTCTGGTTTTCCGTGCGCGAGCCGCTCCAGTAGTCGCCTGCGGAGTTGCCCAGCGGCAGGTAGACCAGGCCCAGCGCCTCATCACCGGTGGCCGTGGTCCACATGTTCGGCGTGCCGCGCGTGTAGGTCTGCTCGCGCGGTGGCAGGCCGCTGCGCTCGGGCTGGTCCATGTCCCACGCCCAGCGCAGCTTGCCGGTGATCGCGTCGTAGGCCTGGATCACGCCCGACGGCGCGTCGCGGCGCTGGCCATCCAGCACCTGGTGACCGGTGACGATCACCCCGCGCACGAGCGCCGGTGGCGAGGTGATCGACACGTAGCCGGGCGGTACCTCGCCCATGCCCAGGGTGATGTCGACCTGGCCATTGTTGCCGAAGTTGGCGCAGGGACGGCCGCTGTCCGCATCCACCGCGATGATGCGCCCGTCCAGCGTGCCTTCGATGATGCGCGCCCAGCAGGCCGGTCGACTGCCCGGTGCAGCGCTGCGGGTGACGCTGGGCGGCGGTTCCGGCAACGCCAGATCGGCCGCGGCATCGGCCAGCGTCGCATCGGCAAGGACCGGCGTGCTGGGCTGCTCGTAGTAGCTCACCCCACGGCAGGCGGCGGTATACGGGATAGAAGCGTCCTTCACCCTGGGGTCGAAGCGCCACAGCTCCTTGCCACTGGCGGCATCGAGCGCGATCAGGCGGTTGCGCGCGGTGCACAGGTACAGGCGGTCGCCGACCTTCAGCGGCGTGGTTTCCGCACCCCAGCGCTTCTTCGGCATATCGCCGGTGCGGAACTGCCAGGCCGGCTGCAGCGTAGCCACGTTGGCCGGGGTGATCTGCTGCAGCGGCGAATAGCGGGTGGCGGCATTGCTGCGGTCCCAGGCGGGCCAATCGCCCTCGGCAGGCTGGTCAGCCGGCTGCAGGCCCGTGGTGTCACGCGTGGGTTCCAGCCCGGCGCTGGCCGCGCCTTCCGGGAACGGCTGGTGCCCGTCCACTTCGCCATGCGGCGCGAACGCCAATCCGAAGGCAGCGACGAACACCAGCATCAGCACGCCGGCCACGCTGCGCGACAGGCGCGTGGAGACCGGCTCGCGCAGCGTCGGCGCCAGCAGCGCCAGCACGATGCCGAGCGCGGTCACCAGCCCAAGCCGCGGTACCCAACGCCAGTAGTCGCTGCCCGATTCCCACCAGGCCCACAGCAGCGTGCCGACGAACACCAGCGCGTATAGCAGCGCGCCGCTGCGGCGGTTGCCGAACAGCAGGATGCCGCTGGCCAGCAGGCCGAATCCTGCGATGGCGTAGTACGCCGAACCCCCAAGGCTGAGCAGCCATGCACCGAGACCGCCGATGACCAGGCCGAGCACCACCAGCAACAGCGACAGCACGGTGACAAGGGGATGGCGGGAGGCGCGGACGAGGACAGAAGCGGACTGCGGCGTGGCGGACATCGTCGATCTCCGGGGGCAGCATGCGCCCTTATCCCACCCCCGACGTGAAGCGCGCGCGCATGCTTGGCATCCGGATACGACGACGCCGGCACAGGGCCGGCGTCGTCGGGTACGTCTCATCGCGGCGGGATCACTCCTGCGCGGCGTCCTCGCTGCTGGCCGCAGCCGGTGCGCCTTCGGTCGCGGCCGGGACGGCAGTCGCCACCTCGTCCTCGTCCTCTTCGATGGAGGCATCCATGCGTTCCACCGCCTGCAGCTTCTCGTCCTTGGACAGGCGGATCAGGGTGACGCCCTGGGTGTTGCGGCCGACGCGGCTGATTTCCGAACCACGGGTACGCACCAGGGTGCCGCCATCGGAGATCAGCAGCACTTCGTCATCCGACCCCATCAGCACCGCGGCGACCAGCTTGCCGTTGCGCTCGGTGGTCTGGATGCCGATCACGCCCTGGGTGCCACGGCCCTTGCGCGGGTAATCCGGCAGCGGGGTGCGCTTGCCGTAGCCGTTCTCGGTCGCGGTGAGGATGTACTGCACGCTGGCGTCGTCGGCGCCGTCGATCACCGCATCGCCATTGGCGGCGGCTTCTTCGACACCGTTGTCGTCCTCGTTCTCGTCCTCGATGCCACCGGCACTTTCGGCCACGATCAGGCTGACCACTTCCTCGCCGGCCGGCATCTTGATGCCACGCACGCCAGTCGCGGTACGGCCCATCGAGCGGACCTTGTCCTCGCCGAAGCGCACGGTCTTGCCGTTGGAGGCGAACAGCAGGATGTCGCGCTCACCGTCGGTCAGGCCGACGCCGACCAGCGCATCGCCCTCGTCGAGGTTGATCGCGATCTTGCCGCGGGCCAGACGGAAGGCGAACTCGCCCAGCGGGGTCTTCTTGACCGTACCGTTCTTCGTAGCGAAGAACACGAACTGGCCATCGGCGTAGTCGCGCACCGGCAGCACGGCCTGCACGCGTTCACCCGGTTCCAGCGGAATCCAGTTGATGATCGGACGGCCACGAGCGTTGGAACCGGCTTCCGGCAGCTGGTAGACCGGCAGCCAGAACACCTTGCCCGAACTGGTGAAGGTCAGCAGCGTGTCATGCGTGTTGACCAGCCACAGCTGTTCGATGAAATCCTCTTCCTTGGTCGCCGCCGCACTACGGCCACGACCACCACGGCGCTGCGCGCGGTACACGCTCACCGGCTGGCGCTTCACGTAGCCGGCGTGCGACACGGTGACCACCACGTCTTCCGGCGCGATCAGGTCGAGGATGTCCAGGTCTTCTTCGCTGTGGCGGATCTCGGTACGACGCTCGTCGCCGAACTCGGCCTTGACGCTGACCAGCTCTTCGCGGATCACCTGCAGCAGGCGGTCGGGGTCTTCCAGGATGTGGATCAGCCCGGCGATCACTTCCAGCAGCTGCTTGTACTCGTCGGTCAGGCGGTCCTGCTCCAGCCCGGTCAGGCGGTGCAGGCGCATTTCCAGGATCTGGGTGGCCTGGATCTCGGTCAGCTGGTAGCCGCCCTCGATCAGGCCCACGCCCTTGGGCAGGTCTTCCGGACGCGAGGCTTCGGCACCGGCAGCACCCAGCATCGCACCGACCAGGCCCGGCTCCCACACGCGCGCCAGCATGCGCTCGCGTGCTTCGTTCGGGTTCGGCGAGGTCTTGATCAGTTCGATCATCTCGTCGATGTTGGCCAGCGCGACGGTCAGGCCTTCCAGCACGTGGGCACGGGCGCGCGCCTTGCGCAGCTCGAACACGGTGCGGCGGGTGACCACTTCGCGGCGGTGGCGGACGAACGCCTCCAGCATCTGCTTGAGGTTCATCAACTGCGGGCGGCCATCGACCAGCGCCACCATGTTGATGCCGAACACCGATTCCATCTGCGTCTGCTGGTACAGGTTGTTCAGCACAACCTCGGCAGATTCACCGCGCTTGATCTCGATGTAGATGCGCATGCCGTCCTTGTCGGACTCATCGCGCAGCTCGCTGATGCCTTCGATCTTCTTTTCCTTGACCAGCTCGGCGATCTTCTCGATCAGACGCGCCTTGTTCACCTGGTAAGGAATTTCGGTGACGATGATCGATTCGCGGCCGTTGTCGGCCACTTCGATATCGGCCTTGGCACGGATGCGCACGCGGCCACGGCCGGTACGGTAGCCGGCGACGATGCCGGCGGTGCCGTTGATGATGCCGGCGGTCGGGAAATCCGGGCCCGGGATGTACTCCATCAGGCCGTCGACATCGATTTCCGGGTTGTCGATCAGCGCGATGCAGGCGTTGATCGATTCGCTCAGGTTGTGCGGCGGGATGTTGGTCGCCATGCCCACCGCGATACCGGCCGAACCATTGACCAGCAGGTTCGGGAACCGGGTCGGCATGACCGTCGGCTCCAGTTCCTTTTCGTCGTAGTTGGGCTGGAAATCGACGGTTTCCTTGTCGATGTCGGCCATCAGCTCATGCGCCAGGCGCGACATGCGCGCCTCGGTGTATCGCATCGCCGCGGCGGAGTCGCCATCGATGGAGCCGAAGTTACCCTGGCCATCGACCAGCATGTAGCGCAGCGAGAACGGCTGTGCCAGGCGCACCAGCGTGTCGTACACCGACTGATCGCCATGCGGGTGGTACTTACCGATGACGTCACCGACGATACGCGCCGACTTGAAGTAGGGCTTGTTGCTGTGCGCGTTCAGTTCATTCATCGCGAACAGCACGCGGCGATGCACCGGCTTGAGGCCGTCGCGCGCATCCGGGAGCGCGCGGCCCACGATTACGCTCATGGCGTAATCGAGGTAGCTCTTGCGCATCTCGTCTTCCAGGTTGACCTGGATGATTTCCTTGGCGGTTTCTGCCATTCGGGTTCCGTTGTCTGGTAGCGGTCCAGTCCGGCGCAGCCCTCTGCGGGAGAGGGTCGTGCCGGAACCTCGATTCAACCTGCGGATACTACCACAACAGGCCGTTTTCCGCCTCCCTTTACGGGGATTTTACCGGCACAAATCAGGAACTTAGGGCCCCATACCGCCCCTGTAGAGCCGAGCCCATGCTCGGCTGCGGCGGATTCGCTGGCTGAGCCGAGCGTGGGCTCGGCTCTACAGACATCCGCGACCCTGCCCGCATCAACCGCCGAAGGCAGCGCGCATGTTCCCGGAGGTCGGGTTCAGGATCACCCCGCGCTCGGTCACGATGGCGTCGATCAGCTCGCCCGGGGTGACGTCGAACACCGGGTTCCAGGCAGCAATGCCCTCGGCCACGGTGCGGGTCCCCCCCACGCCGTACAGCTCGCCCGGATCGCGCTGCTCGATCTCGATCTGGCTGCCGTCCACGGTCTCCATGTCCACGGTCGAGGACGGCGCCACGACCATGAATTTCACCCCGTGGTGGCGCGCGGCGATGGCCAGCTGGTAGGTGCCGATCTTGTTGGCGGTATCGCCGTTGGCGCAGATGCGGTCGGCACCCACGATCACCCACTGCACGGCACCGGTCTTCATCAGGTGCGAGGCCGCCGAGTCGGCGATCAGGGTGGCGTCGATGCCATCCTGTTGCAGTTCCCACACGGTCAGGCGTGCGCCCTGCAGCCACGGCCGGGTCTCGCCGGCGAACACGCGGGCGATGCGATGCTGGGCCATGCCGGCGCGGATCACGCCCAGCGCGGTACCGAAGCCTGCAGTGGCCAGCGAGCCGGTATTGCAGTGGGTCAGCACGCCGCTGCCGGCCTCGATCAGGCCCGCCCCCAGCGCGCCCATGTGGCGGTTGGCGGCGAGGTCCTCCTCGGCGATGGCCTGGGCCTCAGCCTCCAGCAGCCGCTTCCAGTCAGCACCGGCGGCATTCAGGCAACGGCGCATGCGCGCCAGCGCCCAGGCCAGGTTGACGGCGGTCGGGCGCGATGCGTTGAGACGCTGCAGCGCCGGTTCCAGCTGCTGCAGCGCGTGCGCACCGTCTGCGGCCTGCACCTCGCGTGCGGCCAGCACCACGCCCCAGGCTGCGGCAATGCCGATCGCCGGCGCGCCACGCACGGTCAGCGCATGGATGGCTGCGGCCACTTCGTCGCTGTCGTGGCAGACCACATGCTCGACCACGAACGGCAGCTTGCGCTGATCCAGCAGTTGCAGGGCATCACCTGTCCACAGGATCGGACGGATGTGGTCGTAACGGGCGTAGTCGATGTCGGAGGCAGTGTTCATGGGCCCATTGTAGGGCCACGCCCAACGTGGTTGGAGCCTGCCCGGACTCAATTCACCGAGAATTCGGCGCGGCAGCCGCCGTCCACCCAGATCCCGTTGCGGTTCCAGCCCCAGGTGCTGCCCTCCTCGCACGGCGTGCTGGACAGCTGCTCGGAAACCACCGCGCCGACCGAGATGCTGGCACCGCAGAACCGGCGCTTCTTCGACTTCGATTCGCAGGTCAGCCGACGCGGGACGTCGACGAAGCGGCCGTCGTCGTCTGCCACCTCGAAATCACCCTGGCAACCGCGGCTGGTCCAGACTTCGTTGCGCTTGTAACCCCAGCCCTGCCCTTCCCGGCATGGCAGCGCCGACAGCTGCCGCAACAAGCGTACGGGCGCGCCATCGAGGCGCACCGGGCAGCTCTGCGGACGACCATTGGATTCGCAACGCACCACGCGACGCACCAGGCGCTTGCCTTCATTCGCTGCCGGTGCGGCCCCCTCAGCGCGGCGCGCGCGGAACTCGGCACGACAGCCCAGTGTTACCCACACGCCACTGCGGTCGGTGCCCCACTCGCTGCCACGGATGCAGCTGCTACTGGAGAGCTGGCGGACAAGATCAATGCCGTTGCTGGCATCGATATCGCAATGCACCCAGCCCATGTCGCGCGATTCGCAGGTCACCACTTCGCCGTCGTAACCCACCTGCTGGGCAGACGCCGGCGACGGCAGCCAGGCACCCCACACTGCGATGGAGTAGACCGGTGCCGCGACGACCGCAAACCACTTGACCAATGCCTTCCCCAACAGGAGTGGACGAATTCCGATGCCAGTGTCCCGCATCTGCCGTGATAAGAGCATCATCCTGCTGACCGAAGCAAGCGCGGAAACGTGGCAATCCGTTCAGTCTTCGATATTCAGAAAACTACGAAGATCAGCTGTGGGCGAAGTCGTAGGCCAGCACGTCGGCGATGCGCGGCGTGCGGTTCATCGCCATCAGCAGCCGGTCCACGCCCACCGCCACGCCCGCGCACGCCGGCATCGATGGCAGCGCCGCGAGCAGTGCCTCGTCCAGCGCCGGCTGCACCTGGCCACGTTCGTGGCGTCGCTGCAGGTCACGCTCGAAGCGCGCGCGCTGTTCGTGTGCGTCGTTCAGTTCGTGATAGCCGTTGGCCAGCTCCACCGTACCAAGGTAAAGCTCGAATCGTTCGGCCAGCGGCGGCGTACCGGGGCGGATCCGGGCCAGCGCCGCTTGGCTGGCGGGCCAGTCGTGGACCACGGTCATGACGGCGTCATCGAAGTGCGGCTGGATATGGTGGGTCATCAACAGATCCAGCCAATCGTCGCGGGTCAACCCGACCGGATCGATCTGCACGTCGCCGAGCGCGGTACGCAGCGCGGCTTCATCGGCCTCGAACGGGTCCACGCCCACGTGCTGCTGGAACAGCTCGCGGTAGCTCAGCACACGCAGGCTCGCGCTGCGCCCGACCAGCGCCAGCGCCTGGCCCACCAGCTCGGCGGTTTCCTGCACCAGCCGGTGGTGGTCCCAGCCGACCCGGTACCACTCCAGCATGGTGAATTCCGGGTTGTGGCGGCCACCGGCCTCGCCATTGCGGAAGACCCGGCCCAGCTCGTAGCAGTCACCCACGCCTGCCGCCAGCAGGCGCTTGAGTGGATACTCCGGCGAGGTGCGCAGCCAGCGCCGACGGCCACCGGCATCGACATGGCCGGTGAAATCGGTATGGAAGCTGTCGATGTTCGGCTCGGTGTTGCCCGCCACCGACAGGATCGGCGTTTCCACCTCCAGCACATCGCGCTCGGCGAAGAAGCGGCGGACCAGCGCATTGAGCGCGGCGCGTTGCCGCAGCGTCCGCAGCAGGGCCTCGCTCACAGGATGCCCTCCGGGCGCGGATGGTCCAGCGGCAGGGTCAGCAGGTCACGGGTGTCATCGATGTAGCCACTGGCCAGGTACAGGCGACGGGCCAGCTCGTTGTGGTGGTTCACCTCCAGGCGCAGACGGCTGACACCACGCCCGCGAGCGCGCTGTTCGCAGATGGCCAGCGCCTGCTTGCCGCGGCCGCGACCACGCGCGCGATGGCTCAGGTACAGCTCGTCCAGCAGCATGAAGTGGCCGCCCTGCTCCAGGCTGAAGCCCATCGCGATCACCGCGTAGCCGACCACTTCGCCCGCCTCGTCCAGCCACAACAGCACTTCGCCATTGCGCGGGTCGGCCAGCAGCGCGTCCACGCCGCGACGCACGCGCGCGTCATCGAAGTCGATCCTGTCTTCGGCGTAGAACTCGCGCATCAGCGCGATCAACAGCTCCTCGTCGGCACGGGTCGCCAGGCGGAAATCCAGCGGGGCAGTCTGCATCGGTGTTCCTTTGTGTCTCATGCCGGGCGCCAGGCACCCGGCGGGGTCATCATTCGTGTTCGGCGAGGTAGGCCAGCAGGCGGTCTTCGTCCCATACCGGCACGCCCAGCGATTGCGCCTTGTCCAGCTTGGAGCCGGCCTCGGTGCCGGCCACCACGAAGCTGGTCTTCTTCGAGACGCTGCCGGAGACCTTCGCACCGAGGGCCTCCAGGCGCTCCTTGGCGGCATCGCGGGTGAGCTGCGCCAGGGTGCCGGTCAGCACCACGGTCTGCCCATCCAGCGGACCGGCCACGATCTCGGCCAGCGCCGGTGCCTTGGCCAGGATCTGCTGCATTGCCCTCTCGGCCGCCAGCAGCATCGCGCCGTGGCCCTCGCTGTCCAGCCACTGGGCCAGGCCACGCGCGGTGTCGTCCGGCAACCCGGCGTTGACGAACTGCCCATGCTCGGCGTCCAGCACCGCCTGCGCGCCGGGCAACGCGGCCACCAGCTTTTCCGCGCGCAGGCGGGTGATGCCGGGAATCTCCGATTCGACCAGCAGCTGCGCCAGATCAAGCCCCTCGCGCAGCTTGGCGCTGGGCGCGTGCACATCGCTGATGCGGACCTGGCCGACCTGCAGCAGGTCATCGATGGCCTGCTGGTTGCCCTGCTGTTCGAAGAAGTGGCCGAGCGACCGCGCCACTTCGCCACCGATGTCCGGCACGCGCTTGAACAATGGCCACGGCAGGTGGCGGATCAGTTCCAGGTCACCAAACCACTGCGCCAGCGCCTTGGCCGTGCTTTCGCCCACGTGCTCGATGCCCAGCGCGAACAGCAGCCGCTCCAGCGTGGCGGCACGACTGGCGTCGATGGCCGCGATCAGGTTGTCGGCCCACTTGGTGGCGATCTTCTTCGTGTTCCATTCGAAGCGCGCCGGCTGCGCCAGCGCCTGCGCGCGCCAGCCCGGATCGTTGCCGTCCAGCCTGAGCACCGCATTGAGCACCGCACCACTGCCCTCGGCGGGCAGGTGCAGCTTCAGCGCCGCCGCCAGTGCCGACGGATCCTCCGCATCCAGCACCAGCTTCAGGTGCAGCAGCGTATCGCGGTTGAGCCGGTAGAGGTCGGCCACGCTCTTGACGATGCCGGCATCGACCAGGGTTTCAATGTACTTGTCGCCCAGGCCGTCGATGTCCATCGCGCGGCGCGAGGCAAAGTGGGCAATCGCCTCCTTGCGCTGCGCCGGGCAGGACAGTTCGCCCGAGCAGCGCCATGCGGCAGCACCTTCCTCGCGCACGATCTCGGAACCACACACCGGGCAGCGCGTCGGCATCTGCCACGGCGTGGTGCCCTGCGGACGCCGGTCGAGGATGACACTGACCACTTCCGGGATCACGTCGCCGGCACGGCGCACGATCACGCTGTCGCCGACGCGCACGTCGAGGCGTGCGATCTGGTCGGCGTTGTGCAGGGTGGCGTTGGACACGATCACGCCGGCCACGGCCACCGGCGCCAGGCGCGCGACCGGCGTAGCGGCACCGGTGCGGCCGATCTGGATCTCGATCGCCTCCACCGTCGTGCTCTGCTCCTGCGCCGGGAACTTGTGCGCGATGGCCCAGCGCGGCGCGCGCGAGACGAAGCCCATTGCCTGCTGGCCAGCGCGGTCATCCAGCTTGTAGACCACACCATCGATGTCGAACGGCAGGCCGTCGCGGCGCTCGCCGATATCGCGGTAGTAGCCCAGCAGACCATCGACGCCTTCCACCACCTTGCACAGCTCACTGACCGGGAAGCCCCAGGCGCCGAGCTGGGCCAGGGTGCCCGAATGGGTATCGGGCAGCTCACCGCCCTGCACTTCGCCGGTACCATAGGCGAAGAAACTCAACCTGCGCTGCGCACTGATCTTCGGGTCGAGCTGGCGCAGCGAACCGGCGGCGGCGTTGCGCGGGTTGGCCAGCACTTTGCCGCCCTGCAGCCGCGCACGCTCGTTGTAGGCTTCGAAGTCGGCACGTGCCATGTAGACCTCGCCGCGCACCTCCAGCACATCCGGCCAGTCCTTGCCGTGCAGGCGCTTGGGAACATCGCTGATCTCGCGCAGGTTGGCGGTCACGTCCTCGCCGGTGCTGCCATCGCCCCGGGTCGCGCCCAGTACGAAGTGACCGTCCTCGTAGCGCAGGCTGATCGCCAGGCCGTCCATCTTCGGTTCGGCCGAGAACTGCAGGCTGCGACGGCCCAGGCGTTCATCGATGCGGCGCACGAAGTCAGCCACTTCCTCATCGCTGAAGGCATTGGACAGCGACAGCATCGGCACCGCGTGGCGCACTTCCGGGAAGCGGCCGGAAGGACGGGCACCGACCTGCTGGGTCGGGCTGTCCGCACGGGCCAGTTCCGGGTGCTCGCGCTCCAGCGCTTCCAGCTCGCGCACCATCCGGTCGTAGTCGACGTCGGGGATCTCCGGCGCGTCCAGCTCGTGATAGGCGCGGTTGGCCTGGGCGATCTGCCGGCGAAGGTCTTCGGCGCGTTCGGCGGGGCTGGGGCTCATCGGGATCCGGTGGTTCTGGGATGGCCGGGGATTCTACCGCGCCCAGCCGTCAGGCCCTGTAACGCCTCCGCCTTTGCAGCGTCGAGCGTGCTCGACGGGCGCTTCCCGCTCCGGTGCCAACCTCCCCCCGCTCCGGCAGGTGCCAACCTTCTTCCTCGTTCCGGTAGGTGCCAACCTTGGTTGGCACATCTGCATGGCTCGACGCCACAAAAAGCAGCTTGCCGCTCACCCTCACCGGCGCTAGCGTGCGACGGTCTGTCCTTCGGAATCCTGCCCGTGCCCCAGCCCGCTTCCCGTCGACGCTTCCTGCAACTGGCCGGTGCCGGCCTCGCCGTCGCCGGCAGCGGGCTGCCGCGACTCGGCCATGCCCAACCCGCGACTGCCGCCGCCCCCGCCCCCGTCCCCGCCGAAGGCGCGGTACTGCTGAACTTCAACGAATGCCCCTACGGCCCCTCGCCCGCAGCCCAGCAGGCGGCACGAGACAGCATCGCCGGTTGCGGCCGCTACCGTTTCGCACTGGCCGGTCAGGTGCGCGACGCCTTCATCGATCAGGCCCGCATTCCGGCTGATCACGTGCGGCTCTATCCGGGTTCCAGCGAACCGCTGAACCGTGCCGCCGTGCTGTGGACCGGCCCGCAGGCGGGACTGGTAGTCGCCGACCCGACCTTCGAGACGCTGGGCGAGGTCGCCGCCGCACACGGTGCATACGTGCAGAAGGTGCCGCTGCGCAACGACGGCGCACATGACCTGCGCGCGATGGTGGCCGCCGCACACGCGCGCCCGACCAGCCTGCTGTATGTGTGCAACCCGAACAACCCGACCGGCTCGATCAGCCCGCCGGATGAGCTCGCCTGGCTGCTGGCCCACAAGCCTGCGTCCACCCGCGTACTGGTCGACGAGGCCTACCTGCAGTACAGCGAGCAGCCCAGCCTGATCGCGCAGGTGGCGCAGCGCGATGACCTGATCGTGTTGCGCACGTTCTCCAAGCTTTATGGCATGGCCGGCCTGCGCCTGGGCGTGGCGGCCGCGCATCCCGACCGCCTGCGCGAACTGGCCAGCCTGGGCGACAACCCGCTACCCGTGCCAGCACTGGCCGCGGCACTGGCCAGCCTGCAGGATCCTCAGTTGATCGCGCAGCGGCGCCTGCAGAATGCCAAGGTGCGGCAGGCCACCATCGGGTGGCTGGGCAAGCGTGGTTTCAGCTGCGTGCCGTCGGAAGCGAACTGCTTCGTGGTGGATGTGCAGCGCGACGGTGCCGCCTTTGCCAAGGCGATGGCCGACAACGGCGTGGTGATCGGCCGCAGCTGGCCGATCTGGCCGCAGCGCGTGCGCGTTACCGTCGGCACCGAAGACGAGATGGCCGCGTTCCGCAGGGCATTTGCCAAGGTCGCCGGCGTACCGGCCTGACCCTGTTGGTGGGGGCGAACCTTGGTTCGCCCCATCCACGCATGGCGTGGATCTACTGTTGTGGGTGCCGACCGTTGAGGTTGGTGTGTGCCGACCATTGGTCGGCACACCATGGCGCTCACCAGCGCGGGGTCTTGGTCAGCGGCGGCGCCTGGTGCTGGCGGTCGTAAGCGCGCAGCTCGTCACGGATGTGCGCGATGCGCTGCCGGCCGAGAGCATTGCGGCTGTCGTCCAGCACCACGCCGTCGAGCAGCTCGGCCATGCGCTGCACGGTGGGCAGCATCTTCTCCCAGGCATCCAGCGCGGTCAGCGGCGCCGGCAGGGTCAGGAAGAAGGCGATGGCCGGGGTCTCCATGGCGCGGATGTTGGCCATGTCGAAGCTGCCCGGCTTCATGATGCTGGCCATCGAGAAGATCGGGCCGCGCTCGGGGTGGCCTTCCACCAGGCGGTGGAAGACGTTCATGTGGCCGAACACCAGGCCGGTCTTCTCCGCCGCCACCACGATGTCTTCGCCACGCAGCTGTTCGCCGGCGCGAGCGGCCACGAACAGCGACACGATCTTGTCGAAGTCCTGGCTGGCGCGCTTGCCAAGGTCGCTGGCCACGCCGGCGTCGGTGTCGGCCAGGCCAAGCTCGGCCTGCTCGCCTTCCGAGCCCATGCCCGGCTCTACGCGGCCATCGGCCACAGTGACGCCATCATCGCCCAGCACCGGCTCGCGACGCTCGCCGCCGGTCGGCTCCGCGCTTTCCACGCGGCGCCCCTGGGGCTTCTTCTTCGGACGGCCAAACAGGAAGATCGCAGCGATCAACAGCAGGCCGGCGGCCAGGATGCCGATGCGCAACAGTGCCGTGTCGGACATTCGATAGGTTCTCCGGCTAGTTCATTCAGGTAATTAGGATGGCACGTCAGGCCGCGCCCGCCAATCGTGCGGCTTCTTCCAGGTCCACGCTGACCAGGCGGCTGACGCCCGGCTCGCGCATGGTCACGCCCGACAGCTGGTGCGCGGCCTCCATCGTCGCCTTGTTGTGGCTGACGAACAGGAACTGCACCTTCTCGCTCATTTCCTTGACCATGTTGGCCAGGCGGCCGACGTTGGCTTCGTCCAGCGGCGCGTCCACCTCGTCCAGCAGGCAGAACGGGGCGGGATTCAACTGGAAGATGGCGAACACCAGCGCCACTGCGGTCATTGCCTTCTCGCCGCCGGACAGCAGCGAGATGCTGGACACGCGCTTGCCCGGCGGGCGCGCCATGATGGTCACACCGGTGTCGAGCAGGTCTTCGCCGGTCAGTTCCAGGTAGGCGTGGCCACCACCGAACAGGCGCGGATACAGCGCCTGCACGCCGGCGTTGACGCGATCGAAGGTGTCCTTGAAGCGCCCGCGGGTCTCGCGATCGATCTTGCGGATGGCATCCTCAAGTGTTTCCAGCGCCGTGGTCAGGTCGGCGTGCTGCGAATCCAGGTAGTCCGAACGCTGCGACGCCTCGCCGTACTCGTGGATGGCGGCCAGGTTGACCGGCTCCAGCCGGCGCATGCGGCCATCGATCTGGTGCACGGCCTGCTCCCAGTCGCCCAGGCGGGCGTCCTCGGGCAGTGCGTTGAGCACGTCCTGCAGCACGAAACCGGCCTTCTCCACTGCGCCCTGCAGGGTATCCGCGCTGAGCACCAGTGCTTGCTGGTCCAGCTTGCGCTGCGAAATACGCTCGCGCTGGGCCAGCGCCTGTTCGTCGCGCTGGTGGCGGGTCTGTTCGTAATTGCGCAGCTCGGCGTCGATGCCGTCCAGCAACGTGCGTGCTTCGGTCAACACCCGGTCGGCCCGCACGCGCTCTTCCAGCGCGTTCTGGTGCTCGGCCTGCAGCGACTCGACCGGCGAATCACCCTCGTCCAGCTGCGAATGCAGCTCGCCCAGGCGCGAATCCAGCTGCCCGCGCTGCGTGCCCATGCGTTCCAGTGCCTGGCTCAACGAGGCCAGCTGCGCCCGCTGTGATTCCAGTGTCAGCGCCAGCGAGTGCGACCGCTCGCGCACCGCACGTGCAGCATCGCGGGCCAGGTCGCGGGCCTCGGTCAACTGCCGGCGTTCGCCCTCCAGCCGCTGCCGGGTCGATTCCAGGTCGCCCATGCTGCTGACCGCACTCTCCAGCCGCGAGCGCGCTTCACGCGCCTGCTCGTTGTTGGCGTCCAGCGTTTCCTGCAACTGCTTCAGCTCGCCTTCGATGCGATCTATACGGGTGCGTGCGGCCTCGACCTTGCCCTGCTGGCCCTGCAGCTGGCCGGCCAGTTCGGACACCGCGCGATGGGCCTGGTACAGCGTGCGCTGCGCGTCTTCGCGCTGCTGTTCGGCCGCCTGCAACTGCTCGCGGAAGCCGGACAGCTGCTCTTCCAGCTCGGCCTCGCGGTCCTGCAGCTGTTCGATCTGCCCGCGCAGTTCGTTGATCTCACGCTCGCGCAGCAGCGCGCCCTGCTGGGCCGCACCGGAGCGCGCCACGCGCAGCCAGCCCTGGCCCAGTCGTTCGCCGCCCTGGGTGATGATTGAATCGCCTTCCGCAAGGCTGCCCTGCAGGGCCTTCGCTTCGGACAGGTCCTTCGCACCATGCAGGTGCGACAGCAGGCGACGGATCGCCGCCGGGCCGCGCACGCGTGCCGCCAGCGAGGTTGGCGCCACCTTCAGTTCGGCAGCATCGTCGGCGACCAGCGCAATGTGGCCATCGCCGAGTTCGCCGAGGGCATCAACCAGGCTGCCCGGGTCATCGACCAGCACGCCTTCGATCAATTGGCCAAGCGCGCTTTCCACCGCGTTTTCCCAGCCGGCATCCACGTCCAGGCGTTCGCCGACGCGCGCCGCCGAATCCAGCCCGCGCGCCTTCAGCCAGGCCACGGCCGCGCCCTGCTCTTGTCCCAGCGCGGCCTGCTGCAGGGTTTCCAGCGAGGCCAGGCGACCGCGCAGGCCGTTGGCCTGCTTGCGCAGTTCCGCCAGTTCGTTCTGGCCATTGCGCTGTTGTTCCTGCACCGCCGCCACGCCCTGCTTGCGCAGTTCAACGTCTTCGCTCAGTTCATCCAGCGCGGTCTTCTGCGTGTCGTGCTCCAGGTGCAGCTGCTCGAAGGCTTCTTCCAGCGCATCCACGTCCAGCCCGGCGCGTTCGGCGGCCAGGGCTTCACGACGCCGGTCGGCATCGAGGATCTGCTTGTCCAGGTAGTCCACGCGCGTTCGCTCCACATCGCCTGCACGCGAGGCTTCCGAACTCTGCGAGGTGTGCTGTTCCCAGCGCTGCTGCCAGCTGGCCAGCCGGTCTTCAGCCTCGCGCAGGCTTTCCTGCTTGATCTCGTTTTCTTCCTGCAGTTCTTCCAGCTGCGGAGTGGCGGCCTCCACCGCCTCACGCAGCACCCTCAGCTTGGCCTCGTCGCCACTGATGTGCTGCCCCAGTTCGGCCAGGGCCTGCTGGGTTTCGTCGCGCGCCTTGTGCAGGCGCTGCGACAGTTCGCGCTGGTGCTGGATCTGCTGCTCCAGGCGCGCCAGCGTGCTGCCGACCTGGTAGACCGCGGCCTGCGCGGTGTTCAGCGCATCGGCAGCCTCTTCGCGGCGCACGCGCGAGGTCTCGATGCGGGCCTCGGCGTCACGCTGGTCGGCGATCAGCTGCTGAAGCCTGGTCTCTTCCTGCGACAGGCCTTCGCGCAGCTTGGACAGGCGCCCGTCGAGACCACGGAATTCCAGCGCCTTCCACTCGGCATCCTTGACCCGGCGCTCTTCCTGCAGCGCCTGGTACTGCTCGGCCTGCTTGGCCTGGCGCTTGAGGTGCTCCAGCTGCTTGCTGATCTCGTCGCGCAGGTCACCCAGCCGGTCCAGGTTCTCGCGGGTGTGGCGGATGCGGGTCTCGGTTTCCTTGCGGCGCTCCTTGTACTTGGAGATGCCGGCCGCCTCTTCCAGGTACACGCGCAGGTCTTCCGGGCGCGCCTCGATGATCTGGCTGATCATGCCCTGCTCGATGATCGAGTAGCTGCGCGGCCCCAGGCCGGTGCCGAGGAAGAGGTCGGTGATGTCGCGGCGGCGGCACTTGGTGCCATTGAGGTAGTAGTTGCTGGTGCCGTCGCGGCTGACCGTGCGCTTGACCGAGATTTCGTTGAACGAGGCGTACTCGCCCGAGATCGTGTGATCGGAGTTGTCGAAGATCAGCTCGACAGTGGCCTGAGAGACCGGCTTGCGGGCGTTGGAACCGGAGAAGATCACGTCGGTCAGTGAGTCACCACGCAGGCGGCTGGCCGAACTCTCGCCCATCACCCAGCGCACGGCGTCGATGATGTTCGACTTGCCGCAGCCATTGGGCCCCACCACGCCGGTCATGTTGGTCGGCAGGTGCAGGGTGGTCGGATCGACGAACGACTTGAAGCCGGACAGCTTGATCGTGGAAAGACGCATAGGGGTTCCGGACTGGGGCCGGCAAGCGGCCTGCGTTTGCCCTCCAAGTCATTGATCCTGTTGGGATCAGCAACCGTGGAACGGGCGTGACGCCTTGAGTATACCGATGTGGCCGTGTTCTACGAATGGGCGTGGAACATTGCCAGGGCCGGCCCGGTCAGCGGGCGTCGCCCGATACCGCGCCCCGCGGGCCCTAAAACAAAACGGGCACCCTTGCGGGCGCCCGTTCTGCGGTGATGCCAGGCCTTGCGGCGTGGGATCAGGCTTCGGCGACGACGACGACCTTGACGGTGGTCTCGACGTCGGCGTGCAGGTGCACCAGCACGTCGTATTCGCCGATGTTGCGGAAGGCGCCTTCGCCCAGGATCACTTCGCTCTTTTCCAGCGGCAGGCCGGCGGCGGTGAAGGCCTCGGCGATGTCGCGCGGGCCGACCGAGCCGTACAGCTTGCCTTCGGTCGAAGCATTGGCGGCGATGGTCACGCTTGCGCCTTCCAGCTTGGCCTTGCGGCCTTCAGCGTCGGCGTGGATGGCCTGGGCCTTGGCTTCGTATTCGGCGCGCTTGGCTTCGAACTCGGCCTTGTTGCTCTCGGTGGCCGGCACGGCCTTGCCCTGCGGCACGAGGAAGTTACGGCCGTAGCCCGGCTTCACGTCGACCAGGTCGCCCAGGTTGCCGAGGTTGGTGACTTTCTGCAGGAGGATCAGCTGCATGGTATTGCTCCAGATGAGTTATTCGTTAGCGAGGCGATGCCCCGCAACAAAGGCTGTCCGAATAGCTGGCACAGCGGGGGCGGCACCGGGCCGCCCCGCCGGCATCAGACGTCGTGGTTGTCGGTGTACGGGATCAGGGCCAGGAAGCGAGCGCGCTTGACGGCGGTCGCCAGCTGGCGCTGGTACTTCGACTTGGTACCGGTGACGCGGCTCGGCACGATCTTGCCGTTCTCGGTCAGGTACTGGCGCAGGGTGTTGAGATCCTTGTAGTCGATCTCCTTCACACCTTCGGCCGTGAACTTGCAGAACTTGCGGCGACGGAAGAACTTGGACATGGGAAGGCTCCTTAGGCGGCGGAAGCGGCGTCGTCGCCGGCTTCGTTGTCAGCGGTGGTGGTGGACTCGCCTTCTTCGTCGTCACGACGACGGCGCTCACCGCGCTCCGGCTTGTCACCCTTCTCGTCCTTGCTCTTCATGATCAGCGACTGCTCGGTGTCAGCCTCGTCACGCTTGATGACCAGGTTGCGCAGCACGGCGTCGTTGAAGCGGAAGCTCTCGGTCAGTTCGTTCAGAACGGCCTGGTCGGCTTCGATGTTCAGCAGCACGTAGTGGGCCTTCACCAGGTTCTGGATCGGGTACGCCAGCTGACGACGGCCCCAGTCTTCCAGACGGTGGATGGTGCCGTTGCCGTTCTCGACCAGCGACTTGTAGCGCTCGATCATGGCCGGGACCTGCTCGCTCTGGTCCGGGTGGACCATGAACACGATTTCGTAATGACGACTCATGTTTTTTTCTACCTTTCGGATGTGGCCTTGCGGCCGGACAGCCCCCCGCCGTTGAGACCGCGGTGGGGCAAGGATTCCCGCCGGGGAGGCAGGAAGCCGCGCATTATGGCGCAGATGGGGATGGCGGGCAACCGGGGGCACCCGACCTTCTGAACCGGGGTGCCCTGCCCCGGTGCCGATCAAGGTCGGCACCCACCAGGCGGGTAGCGCCGGGCCATGCCCGGCGGGCGCCAAAGCCGCGCGTCAGGCCTTGTCGGCGTCGGTGGTGAAGCTCTCGCCGCAGCCACACTCGGCGGTGGCGTTCGGGTTGCTGAACGTGAAGGTCTCGCTCAGTCCGTGCTTGCCGAAGTCGATCACGGTGCCGTCCACCAGCGCCAGGCTCTTGGCATCGACGTAGATCTTCACGCCGTCCTGGTCGAACACGGTGTCGCCCTCGCGCTCGTCGCGGGCCAGGTCGGTCACGTGGCCCCAGCCGGAGCAACCGGTCTTGGTCACGCCGAAACGCAGGCCCAGCGCGCCGGGGGTCTGGGCGACAAAGCGCTGCACGCGCTCGAAGGCAATGGGGGTCAGGCTGACGGCCATGAGGCTACTCCAGAGGTACGGGGACATTATAAGGAGCCGTTGCCACGAAAAATGCCTCGCAAGCGGAACGCTGCAACCGGTAAACTCCCGTGTTCACAGATCGAGTCGATCAGCAGAGGATTCAAGTCATGACGGTGGTCAGCGTTGAACATGCGCTTGCCGGGAAGATCCCGGAAGGCGGCGAAGTCACGGTACGCGGATGGGTGCGCACGGTGCGCGGTTCAGCGAATCTGGCCTTCGTGAATGTGAGCGACGGCTCCTGCTTCGCCCCGATCCAGGTCGTGGCCAACGACACCCTGGCCAACTTCGACGAGATCAAGCGCCTGACCAGCGGCTGCTCGGTCATCGCCACCGGCACCCTGGTGAAGTCGCAGGGCAAGGGCCAGTCGTTCGAGATCCAGGCCAGCGCACTGGAAGTGGTCGGCTGGGTCGAAGACCCGCTCACCTACCCGATCCAGCCCAAGCCGATGTCGCCGGAGTTCCTGCGCGAAGTGGCGCACCTGCGCCCGCGCACCAACCTGTTCGGCGCGGTCACCCGCATCCGCAACTGCCTGGCCCAGGCCGTGCACCGCTTCTTCCACGAGAACGGCTTCAACTGGATCAGCACCCCGATCATCACCACCTCCGACGCCGAAGGCGCCGGCCAGATGTTCCGCGTGTCCACCCTGGACATGGTGAACCTGCCGCGCGACGAGAAGGGGGCGATCGACTTCAGCCGCGACTTCTTCGGCAAGGAAACCTTCCTGACCGTGTCCGGCCAGCTGAACGTCGAGGCCTACTGCCTGGCGCTGAGCAAGGTCTATACCTTCGGCCCGACCTTCCGCGCCGAGAACAGCCACACCACCCGCCACCTGGCGGAGTTCTGGATGATCGAGCCGGAAATCGCCTTCGCCGACCTGGCCGAAGACGCACGCCTGGCCGAGGAGTTCCTGAAGTACCTGTTCCGCGCGGTGCTGAACGAGCGCAGCGACGACCTGGCCTTCATCGCCGAGCGCGTGGACAAGAACGCGATCACCAAGCTGGAAGACTTCATCAATGCCCCGTTCGAGCGCATCGACTACACCGATGCGGTCAGCCTGCTGCAGAAGTCCGGCAGGAAGTTCGACTTCCCGGTGGAATGGGGCCTGGACCTGCAGACCGAGCACGAGCGCTGGCTGACCGAGGAGCACGTCGGCCGCCCGGTGGTGGTAACCAACTATCCGGAGCACATCAAGGCCTTCTACATGCGCCTGAACGACGACGGCAAGACCGTTGCCGCGATGGACGTGCTGGCCCCGGGCATCGGCGAGATCATCGGCGGCAGCCAGCGCGAAGAGCGCCTGGACGTGCTGGACGCGCGCATGGCCCAGTTCGGCCTGGATCGCGAGCACTACAGCTGGTACCGCGATTTCCGCCGCTATGGTTCGGTGCCGCACGCCGGCTTCGGCCTGGGCTTCGAGCGCCTGGTGGTGTACGTCTGCGGCCTGTCCAACATCCGCGATGCGATCCCCTACCCGCGCGCCCCGGGCAGCGCGGACTTCTAAGCCCCATACGACCACGGAGGTACTGCCCCCATGACCCTGTTCTTCGCCCTCTGTTTCGTCGGCGTTGCAGTGGCCGGGTTCAGTGCCTTCGTGATCTTCTGGCCGCTGACCCTGGTGCACGTGCGCGACCGCCATCCGGCGCTCGCCGCGCGCTTCGGCAGCGGCGCCTTCCTCAAGCCCGATGCCCTGGCCTGGCTGCTGCGACGCGACTATCGGCAGCAACCGGACCGCTCCTTGTCCGGGCTGGCGACACCGGCCTGGGTATCGCTGCTGACCCTGCTGGCCGGACTGGGCATGGCTGCCCTGCTCTGGCTGGCCTCGCTCTGGTAATACGCTCATGAATGACATCACCGCCTCGCGCGACAGCTGGTGGCTGGCCAGCCTCGGCAACACCCTGATCTGGGCGCGCCTGCGCGTTCGCCCAGCCGGCACCGCCGAAGTGCTGGACAGCGATGGCAACACGCTGAGCTATGACAGCGAAGACACCGCTCGTTCGCAGCTGTTCGACGCCGAGTTCGTCGAGTACGACGGCCTGGACGAGGAGGACGCGCTGGTGCGCGGCTTCAGCCTGCACGAAGTGCAGCCGCCGCAGGCCGACAGCGACGAGGGTCTGCGTGGCCGCATGATCCAGTCGCTGGGCGGGCGCGCCTGACCCCTGCATGTTCACCCCGCGCGCCTTCGCCGAGACCGACCTGCTCTGGCTGGACCGCCTGCTGGCGCGCGACCCGTTCGTTACCGTGCTCACCCCCGGCAGCGATGGCCTGCCGGAGCTGACCCGGATGCCGGTGCTGTACCGGCGTGACGGCGACCAGATCGAACTGCGCGGCCACTGGGCCCGCGCCAACCCGCAGTCGCGCCACAGCGGCGCGGCCAAGGTACTGGTCGATGGCCCACACGGCTATGTCTCGGCCAGCTGGTATCCGGACAAGGAACCCGCTGCGCGGGTACCCACCTGGAACTACGCCGCCGCCGAGCTGCGCGGCCAGCTGCACACCTTCGACGACACCGACGCGCTGGCCGGACTGGTCGGCGCGATCAGCGACCACTTCGAAGCCAGCGTCGGCCAGGACTGGCAGTTCGATGCCACGCGTGCCGAGCATGGCCCCGAGCTGCGCGCCATCGTCGGCTTCCGTTTCCAGGTCGAACAGGTGCAGCTGAAGCTCAAGCTGAGCCAGAACCATCCCGATGCCAACCAGCGCGCCGTAATCGCCGAGCTGGAACAGCTGGGCACCCCCGCTTCCACCGAGTTGGCGCAGTGGATGCGCTGGCACCGCGAACAGGCCGCCCGCAGCGACTGAACGCCCCAGATTCCCGCAGCGCCGCAGCCGGATGGTTGCGGCGCGCCCCCACCCGACGCCAGGGACCCATACATGAAAGACATCCACAAACTGCTGCAGAACAACCGCGACTGGGCCGACCGCATCGAGAAGGAAGACCCCGAGTTCTTCCACCAGCTGGCCAAGCAGCAGCATCCCGAGTACCTGTGGATCGGCTGCTCCGATTCGCGCGTGCCGGCCAACCAGATCATCGGCATGGCGCCAGGCGAAGTCTTCGTGCATCGCAACGTCGCCAACGTGGTGGCGCACAGCGACCTGAACTGCCTGAGCGTGGTGCAGTACGCGGTGGACCAGCTGAAGGTGAAGCACATCCTGATCGTCGGCCACTACGGCTGCGGCGGCGTGCATGCCTGCCTGCACAACACCCGCGTCGGCCTGGCCGACAACTGGCTGCGCCATGTGGGTGACGTGGTGCAGAAGCACCAGGGCATTCTCGATGCGATCGAGGATGACGAACTGAAACACGCGCGCCTGTGCGAACTGAATGTGATCGAGCAGGTTGCCAACCTGTGCCGTTCGACCATCGTCGAGGACGCCTGGGCCCGCGGCCAGAAGCTGATGGTGCACGGCTGGGTCTACAGCCTGAAGAACGGCCGGGTCAGCGAAATGGGCATCGACGTCGGTGCACCGGAAGAGCTGAAGCCGGCCTATGAAAAGGCACTGTCCTATGTGCCGCGCCAGGGCCGGCGCGACTGACCTCCCTACGGACCACGACCATGCTCGCCTCGCCGATCAACCTGCACGCCTGGATCGAAGAAAACCGCCACCTGCTGAAACCCCCGGTGGGCAACAAGATGATCGACAACGGCGATTTCATCGTGATGGTGGTCGGCGGGCCGAACTCGCGCACCGACTACCACTACGACGAAGGCCCGGAGTGGTTCTACCAGCTCGAAGGCGAGATGGTGCTGAAGGTGCAGGAAGACGGCGCGGTGCGTGACATTCCGATCCGCGCCGGCGAGATTTTCCTGCTGCCGGCCAGGGTGCCGCACTCGCCGCGGCGCCCGCCCGGCGGTGTCGGCCTGGTGGTCGAACGCAAGCGCCTGCCGCATGAGATGGACGGCGTGATCTGGCATTGCGAGCGCTGCAACCACAAACTGCACGAAGAGTTCTTCGCGCTGCAGAACATCGAGACCGACCTGCCGAAGGTGTTCGCGCGCTACCACGCCAGCCTGGAGCTGCGTACCT
This sequence comes from Stenotrophomonas raiganjensis (SeqCode), assembly GCF_030658505.1. Taxonomy (GTDB): domain Bacteria; phylum Pseudomonadota; class Gammaproteobacteria; order Xanthomonadales; family Xanthomonadaceae; genus Stenotrophomonas. The sequence continues at coordinate 46,348 of NZ_JAUTXR010000169.1, forward strand.
GCAGCGAATGCGGGCACGTGGACCCTCTGCCGGTGCCCGCGGCGGGTTGACCACCTGCTTCTGTAGAGCCGAGCCCATGCTCGGCAGTGGGCCCACGTAGCCGAGCATGGGCTCGGCTCTACAGGTTCGGCGGCAGGCACGCATCCCCGCCACCGGCTACGCCGTGCCAGGCGCTACACTGGCGGTCCCGTTGCAGCCTGTTGCCCGACCATGTCCGACCTGCTCAGCCGCACCCACGCCATCGCCCTGGACGCCGCCGATCCGCTGCGCCCGCTGCGTAACGAATTCCTGATTCCACGCCACGGCGGCGGTGAGCAGACCTACTTCGTCGGCAACTCGCTGGGCCTGCAGCCGCGCGGTGCACAGGCGGCCGTGCAGGAAGTGATGAAGCAGTGGGGTGAGCTGGCGGTGGAAGGCCACTTCACCGGCCCGACGCAGTGGCTGTCCTACCACCGCCTGGTGAGTGCGCAGCTGGCCCGCGTGGTCGGCGCGCTGCCCAGCGAAGTGGTGGCGATGAACACGCTGAGCGTGAACCTGCACCTGATGATGGTCAGCTTCTACCGGCCATCCGCGCAGCGCCCGGTGATCCTTATGGAAGCCGGCGCGTTCCCGACCGACCGCCATGCGGTGGAAGCACAGATCCGCTTCCACGGTTTCGACCCGGCCGAGTGCCTGGTGGAAGTGCAGCCGGACGAGGCCAATGGCACGATCTCGCTGACAGCGATCGAGCGCGCCATCGCCGAGCACGGCCCACGCCTGGCGCTGGTGCTGTGGCCGGGCGTGCAGTACCGCACCGGCCAGGCCTTCGACCTGGATGCGATCACCCGTGCCGCCCGCCTGCAGGGCGCGCGCATCGGCTTCGACCTGGCACATTCGGTCGGCAACCTGCCGCTGCGCCTGCATGACGTGGCGCCCGATTTCGCCGTGTGGTGCCACTACAAATACCTCAACAGCGGCCCGGGCGCGGTGGCCGGCGCGTTCGTGCACGAGCGCCACCATCGCGATGCCACCCTGCCGCGCTTTGCCGGCTGGTGGGGCCATGAGGAATCCACCCGCTTCCAGATGGCACCCCAGTTCACCCCCGCCATCGGTGCCGAAGGCTGGCAGCTCAGCAATCCGCCGATCCTCGGCCTGGCGCCGCTGCGCGCCTCGCTGGACCTGTTCGAGCGTGCCGGAATGGACGCGCTGCGCAGCAAGTCGCTGGCGTTGACCGGCATGCTCGAAGCGCTGGTACGCGCGCGCCTGTCCGGCGTGCTCGACATCATCACGCCGGCCGAGCCGCAGCGCCGTGGCTGCCAGCTGTCATTGCGGGTGATCGGTGGCCGCGAGCGCGGACGCGCACTGTTTGAGCACCTGCGTGGCATCGGCGTGCTCGGCGACTGGCGCGAACCCGATGTGATCCGCATCTCGCCCACCCCGCTCTACAACCGCTACCTGGACGTGCACCACTTCGTCGAGGAAGTGGAAGCCTGGGCCGGCCTCTGAGCCGGCCCCTCCCCTACTGCTGGACAGTTCGTTGATCGCACACGCTTCCCGCTCGTTGAGCATTATCGGCGCCGGCCTTGCCGGCTCCCTGCTGGCCATCCTGCTGTCACGGCAAGGCTGGCGCATCACCCTGTACGAACGCCGTGGCGATCCGCGCATTGCCGACTACGAAAGCGGCCGTTCGATCAACCTGGCCCTGGCCGAACGCGGACGCAACGCACTGCGCCAGGCGGGGGTGGAAGACGAGGTGATGGCGCGCGCGGTGATGATGCGCGGGCGCATGGTGCATCCACGCGACGGGCAACCGCAGCTGCAGCGCTATGGCCGCGACGACAGCGAAGTGATCTGGTCGATCCATCGCAGCGATCTGAACACCACGCTGCTGGAACTGGCCGAACAGGCCGGTGCCACCGTGCACTTCCATCGCCGCCTGCATACCGTGGATTTCGACGCGGGCTACGCGCGTTTCATCGATGACCGTGACGACAGCCCGCACGACATCCGCTTCGACACCCTGATCGGTGCCGACGGCGCGGGCTCGGCACTGCGCGCGGCAATGAACCGGCGCGCCCCGCTGGGCGAGGACATCGCCTTCCTCGACCATTCGTACAAGGAACTGGAGATTCCGCCTGCAGCCGACGGCGGCTTCCGCATCGAGCGCAACGCGCTGCACATCTGGCCGCGCGGCCACTACATGTGCATCGCGTTGCCCAATCACGAAGGCACTTTCACCGTCACCCTGTTCCTGCCCAACCAGGGCGATCCCAGCTTTGCCACGGTCAATACCGGTGCGCAGGCCGAGGCGCTGTTCGCGCGCGAGTTTGCCGATACCGTGCCGCTGATCCCGAACCTGCGTGCGGACTGGGAACAGCACCCGCCGGGCCTGCTCGGCACGCTCTCCCTGGAACGCTGGCACCAGCAGGGCCGCGCCGTGCTGATTGGTGACGCCGCGCATGCGATGGTGCCGTTCCACGGCCAGGGCATGAACTGCGCGTTCGAGGACTGTGTTGCACTGGCCCGTCACCTGATGGAAGCCGACAACCTGGAAGGCGCGTTCGCAGCCTTCGAGAGCGAGCGCAAGCCGAACGCGCGCGCGATCCAGCAGATGGCGCTGGACAACTATCTGGAAATGCGCGACCGCGTCGCCGATCCCGCCTTCCTGCTGCAGCGCGAGCTGGAACAGGAACTGCAGCGGCGCTGGCCGACCCGGTTTGTGCCGCATTACACGATGGTCACCTTCCTGCACACGCCCTACGCCGAGGCGCTGCGCCGCACCGAACTGCAACGCGACCTGCTGGCTGAAGCCACCGCAGGTCACGATTCACTGGACAACATCGACTGGGCCGCACTGGAAGCGCAGATTCACGCGCACCTGCCGGTCCTGGAGGGCGCGCACTGATGGCTGACAGCTTCCTGTTCTACGATCTGGAAACCTTCGGCCAGGACCCACGGCGCACGCGCATCTCGCAGTACGCCGCGATCCGTACCGACGCCGACCTCAACGAGATCGACACCCCGGTCAGTTTCTTCGTGCGTCCGGCCGACGACCTGCTGCCCTCGCCGATGGCCACCCTGGTCACCGGCATCACCCCGCAGCAGGCCCTGGCCGAGGGCATCAGCGAGGCCGAAGCCTTCGACCGCATCAACGAACAGCTGTCGCGCCCTGGCACCTGCGCGCTGGGCTACAACACACTGCGCTTCGACGACGAGTTCGTCCGCTACGGCCTGTTCCGCAATTTCCACGACCCCTATGAGCGCGAGTGGCGCAACGGCAATTCGCGCTGGGACCTGCTGGACATGCTGCGACTGATGCGCGCGATGCGGCCGGATGGCATCCAGTGGCCGCTGCGCGAGGACGGCGCCACCTCGTTCAAGCTCGAGCACCTGGCCGAGGCCAACAATGTACGCGAAGGCGATGCGCACGAAGCACTGTCCGACGTGCGCGCCACCATCGGCATGGCACGCCTGTTCAAGCAGTCGCAACCGCGCCTGTGGGAGTACGCGCTGAAGCTGCGCGACAAGCGCTTCGTCGGCAGCCTGCTGGACGTGGCCGCGATGAAGCCGGTGCTGCACATTTCCATGCGCTACCCCGCCAGCCGCCTGTGCGCGGCGCCGGTGCTGCCGCTGGCCGTGCACCCCACCATCAACAACCGGGTGATCGTGTTCGACCTGGAAGGCGAGATCGACGATCTGCTGGAACTGCCGGCCGAGGTGATCGCGCAGCGCCTGTACATGCGCGCCAGCGAGCTGCCCGAAGGCGTCGCACGGGTGCCGCTGAAGGAGGTGCACCTGAACAAGGTGCCGGCGCTGATCGCCTGGAACCACCTGCGTGCCGATGACCACGCGCGACTCGGGCTGGACGTGGCCGCGATCGAGGCCAAGGTGGAGCGCCTGCGCGCGTTCGCCCCGCAACTGGCCGAGAAGGCGCGCCAGGTCTACAACCAGCCGCGCGTGGCCACCGTGGCCGATGTCGATGCATCGCTGTACGACGGCTTCCTCGGCAACGGCGACAAGCCCCTGCTGGCGCTGGCCCGCACCACGGCGCCGGAACAGCTGGCCGCGCTGGAAGGCCGCTTCCGCGACCCGCGCCTGCCCGAACTGCTGTTCCGCTACCGTGCGCGCAACCATCCCGGCAGCCTCGCGCCGGCTGAACGCGAGCGCTGGCAGGATTACCGCCGCCAGCGCCTGCTCGGAGACGCCGGCCTGGGCGAACTCAACCTGCCCCAGTACCAGCAGCAGCTCGATGCACTGGCCGCCGAAGCACCCGATGACACCCGGCGCCAGGCCCTGCTGCAATCGCTGCGCGACTGGGGCCAGCACCTGCAGGAGACGCTGTGAGCACTTACTTCTCGGACGCCAGCTTCAAGTTCCTGCGCAGCCTTGCGCGGCACAACGACAAAGCCTGGTTCAACGACCACCGCCAGCAGTACGAAGACCACGTGCGGCAGCCGTTCCTGCGCCTGCTGGGTGACCTGCAGCCGGCGCTGGCCGAGGTCAGCGAGCACTTCCGCGCCGACACCCGTGGCGTCGGTGGCTCGCTGTTCCGCATCCATCGCGACGCACGCTTTTCCAATGACAAGTCGCCATACAAGACCTGGCAGGGCGCTCGACTGTTCCATGAGCGCCGCCGCGAAGTGGCCGCGCCTTCGTTCTACGTGCACCTGCAACCTGGCGAGAGCTTCGTCGGCGCCGGCCTGTGGCATCCGGAACCGGAAACCCAGCGCCGGGTGCGCCACTTCATCCTCGACAACCCGGGCAGCTGGAAGGCCGCGGCACATGCACCGGCCCTGCGCAAGCGCTTTGATTTCGAGGAGAGCGAGAAGCTGGTGCGGCCTCCGCGCGGCTTCCCGGCCGATTTCGAGTTCATCGACGACCTCAAGCACCGCAACTGGGTGATGTGGCGCTCGCTGGACGACGCCACGATGACCGGACCGCGCCTGCTGTCCACGCTGGGCAAGGACCTGGCTGGGCTCGGCCCGTTCGTCGACTACCTGTGCGCCGCGCTGGACCTGGAGTTCTGATGCCGCTGGCGCAGCAACACCGCACGCTTGGCCGGACCGGCCTGCGGGTATCGCCGGTAGGCCTGGGCTGCTCGGGCTTCTGGGGGCACCGCCGGTTTTCCGAGCAGGCGGCGGCCAACGTGGTCGAGCACGCGCTGGCGCAGGGCGTGAATCTGTTGGATACGGGCCACAACTACTCGGGATTCCACGCCGAGCCGCGCCTGGGCCGCATACTGCGGCCGCTGCTGAAGCAGTACCCACGCCATTCGCTGGTGATCTCCAGCAAGGGCGGCACGCTCACCGGCCAGGCGGGCATCGGCGGTGGCGAGCAACGCAACTTCTCCCCCGCTGCGATCACCGCCAGTTGCGAGGCCTCGCTGCGCAATCTCGGCCTGGACTACCTCGATATCTACCAGCTGCACGGTGCCAGCCAGCATGACGTCAACGACGAGCTGCTGGCCGCTCTGCAACGCCTGCGCGAGCGCGGGCTCATCCGCCACGCTGGCATCAACACGCATACTGCATCGACCCTGCGCTGGATGATCGACCATCCCACGCTGTTCGACGTGGTGCTGCTCGACTACAACGCCCTTCAGCAGGATCGAGAACCGCTCATCGATCAATTGCACGCGGCCGGCATCGGTGTACTGGCCGGCACCGTGCTGGCGCAGGGCCACCTGCTGCCCGCGCGCCCGCGCCTGCCACGCCCCGCGGATGCCTGGTATCTTGCGCGCGCCTGGCTCAAGCCCAGCAGCCGTCACCTGATGCGCAGCGCACGCCGGATGCGGAATGCAGTGGGCGCGATCAAGAGCCAGCGCCCGGCGCAGACCGCGTTCGCTTACGCGCTCGGCCACCCCGGCGTGGCCAGCGGCATCCTCGGCACCACCCGCACCCAGAGCCTGGACGAAGTGCTGGCAACGCGCCTGGAAGCGCTGACGGCAACCGAACGCCAGCGGCTGGTGGACGCATTCGATGACGGCCGCGGCTCGCCCAGTCATTGAATCTTCACCCGCAGCTGCCACCGTTGCGGCAGTCTGGCAGCATGAAGAAGCTCAGCGCAGCGGTGGTCCTGCTGGTCCTGGCCCTGGCCGCGTGGTGGTTCGGCGGGCCCTACTTGACCGTGCACGGCCTGTCCAGGGCCATCGAACAACGCGACACCGCGAGCCTGGAGCGCTACGTGGATTTCCCTCGCGTGCGCAGCAGCCTGCGCGCGCAGCTCAATGACTACCTGGTGCGCCAGGCGGGCCCTGGCGTGGCAGCCAGTCCGTTCGGTGCCCTGCTGTACGGGCTGGGCGACCAGCTGGGCGGTGCGGCGGTGGAGACGATGGTGACCCCGACCGGAATCGGCGCGATGCTGCAGGGCCATGTGCTGTGGAAGCGCGGCCGCAATGAACTGCAGGGCGGCGATGCGTTCGGCCCGACCGAACCCGCGCGGCCCCTGAAGAACGCCGAGCACCATTTCGAAGCATTGAACCGCTTCGTGATCGATGTCGATCGCGGCCCCGGCCAGCCCCCCTTGAAGGTGGTGCTGGAGCCGCAGGGCCTGCGCTGGAAGGTGGTGGACCTGCAGCTGGGGATGTCGGCCACCCCGTAACCGGCGTTTGGTAGATGCCCACCTTGGTGGGCATTGACGCACCACCGTGCCAACCAGGGTTGGTACCTACCGGGGCGATGACGTGCCAACCAACGGTTGGCACCCACCCATCATGGCGTCAACCTTCGTTGGCGACGCCGTGTGGTACGTGGCCGGCGGCCACATGCTCGCGGGCGCTGTCGATGTTGTGCTGCGAATCATCGAAGAAGATGTCGGCACCGAACGCCTGCAGGAACGGCCCCTTGTGGCGGCCGCCGAGGAACAGCGCCTCGTCCAGGCGCACGCCCCACTCGCGCAGGGTGCGGATTACCCGCTCATGCGCCGGTGCCGAGCGTGCGGTAACCAGCGCGGTACGGATCGGCGCACTGTCGCCGGCCGGGAACACTTCCTGCAGCGTGTGCAACGCCGACAGGAAGCCACGGAACGGCCCGCCACTGAGCGGCTCGCGGGCACGCTCACGTTCGTGGCGGCCAAATGCCTCCACGCCCTGCTCGCGCGAGATGCGCTCGCTTTCGTCACCAAAGATGACCGCATCACCGTCAAAAGCAATGCGCAGCTGGCCGGCCGGGCGACCGGTATCGATCTGGTCGGCCGCTGCCGCAGCGGTCTCGCCCGGTGGCTTGGGCAGGATGGTTGCCGCCGCAATGCCGTGGCGCAGCGCGCTGCGCACGGATTCCGGGTTGGCCGACAGGAACAGGTCGGTACCGAACGGCTTCACATACGGCCAGGTCGGCTCGCCAGCAGTGAATGTCGCACGGATGATGCCCAGGCCGTAATGCTGGATCGAGTTGAAGATGCGCAGGCCGGTATCGGCCGAGTTGCGCGACAGCAGGATCACCTCGACCCGCGGGTTCTCCGGGCTGGCGCCCTGGTTCAGCGCCAGCAGCTTTCGCACCACCGGGAAGGCCACGCCGGGGCCGAGGATGTCGTCCTCATGCTGGCGCTGGAATTCGGCATAGGCCGCCACGCCATCGCTCTCGAACAGCGCGTGGCTTTCCTCGAGGTCGAACAATGCGCGCGAGGTCACCGCGACGGTCAGCAAACGGGGGGAGTTGTCGCCCATCGGTGGGGGTCCTTCAAGCGGTCGGCAGGGGCCGGCCGCCTATTGTCGTCAAAAAACGAACTGTTCGCTCAGGATCCGGTCTTCCAGGTTGTGCTCCGGGTCGAACAGCAGGGTCACGCGGCGGTCCTTTGACTCGCGGATGGTCACCTCGACCACGTCGCGGGTCTCGTGCGAATCGGCGGTGACGCTGACCGGGCGCTTGTACGGATCAAGCACGCGGAAGCGTACTTCGGTATCTGCCTTGAGGATCGCCCCGCGCCAGCGTCGCGGCCGGTACGGGGCCAACGGCGTCAGCGCGATGGTGTGCGAGCCCAGCGGCAGCACCGGACCGTGCGCGGAATAGTTGTAGGCGGTGCTGCCGGCCGGGGTGGCCACCAGCACGCCGTCACCGATCAGTTCGGCCACGCGTTCCTGGCCGTTGAGGTCGATGCCGATATGCGCGGCCTGCCGGGTCTGGCGCAGCAGCGACACGTCGTTGTAGGCCAGCGAACCGGTACTGGTGCCCGACTCGGTCAGCGCCACCATTTCCAGCGGGCGCAGGTTGGCCGGTTCGGCACGGGCGATGCGGGCCTGCACGTCGTCGTCGCCGCGGTACTGGTTCATCAGGAAGCCGACGGTGCCCAGTTTCATGCCGAATACCGGCTTGCCCAGGTGCCCGTGCCGATGCAGGGTCTGCAGCATGAAGCCGTCGCCGCCCAGCGGGCACAGCACGTCGGCCTGCTCGGGTGTGTGGTCGCCATAGCGCGAGACCATCGCGGCGCGGGCCATCCGTGCAGGTTCGGTGGCGCTGGCCAGGAAAGCGATGCGGGGGGTGTCGCTCATCAGGCAATGGTCCGGGGGATTTCGGCAAAGCATACCCGGACGCTCCATGGGTGCAACCACGGGGCCGCAATCGGACCCGGCAGGTTCATGTGCTCCGTAGCTGCGCAGATCTTATTCCGATCTACGTTCCGAGCCGCAGATGGAATGTGATCGCAACCGCATTCCAGCGATCAGGGCATACATCTCTACATCGTCCGATAGGCGTCGTCGCCACGCGTTCTGATGATCGGGGACCCGATGCGCGCACCAGACAGGAACCCGCACGAGCGGAACCCTCGATGGAATCGCACGCAAAGGGGCAACTCCCAATGAGAGAGACACGATGAAGAATCTCACCGTCACCCTGGCCATGCTGTTGCCCGCCAGTACCTGCCTCGCCCAGGACTTTGGCGTGCCACTCAACCCCGGCACGGTGCCTGGCCCAGGCACCGTTTCGGGACAGGGGCTTCTGACCCCGAGCAGCAACGGCTATAACGAATGGCTTCCGGATCGATACAGGGATCTCATCTTCACTCTGCGCAACAATGACTGGCAGGATCAGGTGCGACTGCCAATCAACAGGCAGCACCATGGCTACAAGACCATTGTCCTCCAGAATCGGGCCAGCTCCCCGAATCATCTGCACGTGCGCGGGAACTTCGCTCACCTTCCGGAGGGTGTGGACGGAATGATGCTGCCGGCCGGCACCACCCTTTCCGTCGACAACCGCAGTAATCGCTGGAACCTGTTGACGGAAAACATCCGCACACTGAATGGTCCCAATGAAGCACGCTGGCGAATTCCGTCCAACGGCCGCAAGCTGGCGACAACGCTGAACCTGCGAGACGGCCAGCACGTCAGCCTGGTAGGCCTGCCGGATGGGGCGCACCCCTACGACACGGTCACCGTCCGGCAGGCTGCGTCATGGCCCAGTACAGCGGTCTCGGCGGACACGCTGTTCCCGCGCTCGAACCTCCGGATCGAGTCCGGAGATGTACATCACTACGTATTCGATCCCTTTTTCCGCCGGTGGAAGCTGGACCACGCAACCTATCGTCCGGTGCTCCCGAACGAAGCATCGCAGAAGACGAATACGGCACGCACCCGGGTCACGGCCACCAACGAGAACTTCCGTGGCTACTACCTGGATTTCCCGCGCAGCCCGTCTGACCGTGATCGCCGCATGTTCAAGGTCGCTGATTCGAAAGTGATCGATCCGGGCTGGGGACTGAAGATCAAGGATGACAACATCTTTGACCGCGAGGCCCACGTCTGGACCAACCCTGGCGAAGAGTTCGAGTTCATGTACGTCGACGACGGCGGCCCCGGTTCTGGCCATTGGCACGCACTTCGATATCCGGTGCAGCGCGTCGACATTGACACCTACCGCGGCGGCAAGGTCGACAACGCCGCCGCACTGCTCACCTGGGTGACCACGGGCGGCGGCACGGTCACACTGCCCGACGCGTTCCAGCGCCTGACGCGACTGGTTGTGGAGAATGTCACCGGCACCCAACCGCACCCGACCCCGAGGACGACCACCGTCATCGGGCCCGGCCTGTCGGACAAGGTACTGCCGGGCGAGCAGGTCTCCTATCGCCTCAGGGACTACAAGTGGATTCGTGAAACGACCACTGTTGACGTGGTGTTTGCCGTTTCCGGCCAGCTCGGCGAGATCGGTTCGAAGGCCATGGCCTTGGAATTGATGCGCGAAAGCCTGGCGAAGACCAACCAGGCACTCGACAACTCGGGCGCGACGTTCCGCTTCCGTGAAGCGGCGGTGCGTGATATCACCGTGCCGTACTACCTGCCGACCTATGCCATTCCCGAGTGGATTGCCAATCATGCACCGCAAGTGATCAGCGACAGCGGCGCGGATGGCGTGTACTTCGGTGGTGTCGCTGCCGGCTGCAACGGCTTCCACCACTCCAAGCCGCGCAAGCAGTTTGCGATGGCAATGAACCTGCTCTGCCCCACCGACATGCTTCGTGAGGAAATGGGCAAGGCATTGGGCATGAAGGTCAATGGCATGCAGGGCGTGCCGGTCATCGGCTCCGGCAACAAGCTGCCGCTGTATGCCACGCCGGTGCGCTTCGTGGACGATGGCAACCGCGCCATCAATCCTGGGCAACGTGACGAAGTGCAGCATATGAACGCTGTTGCAGCCGACGTCGCGCGCTACGGCTACCCGCGTTGATACATGGCTGATCCGGTGGTGCCCAGCGATGTAACGCTGGGCACTATCTGAGGTCAGCGTGACCCCGCCCTTCTTCTCGGCGCTGTCCGATAGGCGCTTCACGCTGGCTTCATGATCATGAGCTCGCTCGATCAGACTATTTTGATTGGCGATGCAATCCAGCCATACGAGCTGATGAAGTCACCTCTGGTCGGGCCCTTCCAAATGAGAGAGCCCATGAGAATCCACCATCTCGCAATCGGCCTGGCAGCGTTGCTACCCGCAGGCGCCAGCTTCGCGCAATCCGGTAGCGCCCACCTGACACCCAGCAGGATCAACTACCAGGAGCAACTGCCTGGTACCTACTCCCACGTTAATTTCACAGTAAGCGCCAAGGACTGGATGGAGCGGGCACGACTGCCTTCGCATCAGTCCCAGCCAGGAGAAATGTCGTTCCTGATCTCCAATGCCGCCGGCAAGGAACAGAACTTCGAGCTCATCGGAAAGTTCTCGCATCTGCCAGCAGGGGCCAACCGGATGATCATCCCCGCCTCGAAATGGGTGGACCTGGATAAGCGCGAACAGGGATGGGAAGTCATCGGCGATGTACGGGAGCTGATTCCCCACAATACCGAGCGCTGGTGGGTGCCCGCCATGGGCCGCAAATTCATCACCAAAGTCTCGCTGTACGACGGCCAGTGGGCCGGAGAGATTGGCTTGCCCAGCCAACCCAATCTTCCCTATGACACGATTACCGTCACCAATCATGCGACGTGGCCTACCCGGATCATGGGCAACAACACGCTGTTCCCCAATGCGCAGATGAAGCTAGGGACCGGTGATGTGCATCACTTCGTGTTCGACCCGAACCATCGCAAATGGAAGCTTGACTACGCGAGCCCCGTTCCGGTCACCATCGCCAAGCATATGGACAAGCCCGACGCGCCCCGAACGGTAGTTGAGGTTACACCGGAAGATTCGCACAGGTCATTGCGTCTCCCCATCGTGGCCAGCGATCGGGATCGTCGCACTGTCTCGGTGCATCCGGCACACGACCGCGCCATAGCGCTGGGCGCACCGAACATCTTCGATCACGCCAATGTCTACTGGATGATCGAGCCTGGTCAGTCCATGGAACTGATCTATCTCGACGACGGCGGCGTGGGCAGCGGGCAATGGCATCCGCTGCGCTATCCCGTCCAGCACTTCGACGCTGACGCGCTGCCAAATGGTCGCCTCGACAAGGCCGAGGTGATGCTCACCTGGATCACAAGTAACGGCAGGAACGTGAGTTTGCCCCACATCTCAGGCCGGATGAGGGAGCACGCACGCATAGAAGTGGTAAACACCGACCCCAATGCAAGCATCAAGGTCGTGGGCAACAGGGTTGATACTCTCAAGCGCCGCGAGCAGGCGTCCTTTCGCTTGACGAGGGTCAACGGCCGACTCGACTGGGTCCGCGAAACCGACACCATCGACGTCACTCTGGTGGGCCCTCCGGGTCCAGGCCGGCCGGACGAAGACATCCTAGTATTGATGCGCGAGAACCTCAGAAAGACCAACGAGGCCTTGCAGAAATCCGGCGCAACCTTCCGCCTGCGTGAAGCAGTCGCAATGAACTACAGGGTACCTGCCGGAATGCCCACCCACGCCATTCCGGAATGGCTGGCCCAACAGCCGGACTACAACTACGTGGTCAGCCTTTTCCAGTCGGACGGCCTGTACTACGGCGGCTTTGCCGAGGGCTGCGGCGGTTCCCATCATTCCGCCGGCAGCAAGCGCTTCGTGGTTGCAATCAATGTACTGTGCTCGACCAACGTCCTGCGCGAAGAAGTCGGCAGGGCCCTGGGCATGAACATCAACGGCAAGCAGCCGGTACCGGTTATCGGCTCGGGCAACGCATTGCCTATGTATCCGACCAGCATCCGCATCCTGGAAGATGGTAGCCGCGCCATCAACCACGGGCAGCGCGACGAGGTGCTGTACATGAATGGTGTCGCCGCAGACGTTGCCCGATACAGCGACAGCCTCGGGCCATAACTCCAATACTCGGTTTTGATCCGAGCGGTAGTACCGGCCGCTGGCTGGCACCACCAGACTCAGGCATGCGCCGCAAAGCAGAACGGCCCCGCTTTCGCGGGGCCGTTTTGTTTCATGCTCGCCAGGCATGGCCCGGCACTACATCACTTACGCACCGTGCGCAGCGAGCTGGCCCAGGCGCTGGACCGCGACCGAGACGGTCGGGTAGTCCAGGGTCTTCTGCTCGGCCAGTTCTGCCAGCATTGCCAGGGTGAAGCGCAGGCTGTTGTCGTCGCGGCCCATCCAGGCAGCGACCTTGGCCTCGGCACTGTTGCCCTTGGTGCCCAGCACCTGCCCGGCCAGGTTGCGGTGGTTGGCAGCCAGTTCGTCACGCAGCACGCCACGTGCTACGGCATGCCAACGACCGTTGACCTCCAGCGCGTCGACCTGCTCGAACAGCCACGGCAGCTGCAGGGCGTCGCCCAGGCGGAAGTGGACCTTGGACACGTCCACCGGCTTCAGCTTGCGGGTGCGGGCCAGTTCGATGATGTCGAACGCCGGCTCCAGGAAGTGCAGTTCGGCCAGCTGCTGTGCCAGCGCGGACGGCAGGCCCTTTTCCTTCCACTCGGCCACCAGGGCTTCGTAGGTCGGACGCTGCGAATCCGGCAGCACGCCCGAAGCAACGCGGATGTCGTTGAACGGTCCCTGGTAGCGGTTGACCGCTTCGGTGATGCCCGGCATCGCGCCCGGGCGCGACAGCAGCCAGCGCACGAACGAGCGCTGCAGCTTCCAGATCACTTCCAGTGCGTCGATCTGCACCGACTCCGGCACCTTGCCGTCGAGGGCATCGATCTGCGCCCACAGCGCGCGCGCGTCCAGCGTTTCGCGGCTGATGGTGTAGGCCTTGGCGACCTCGGCGATGGAGCGGCCGGTGTCCTCCTGCATGCGCATCAGGAAGGTGGCGCCCATGCGGTTGATGGTCTGGTTGGTCACGGCCGTGGCGATGATTTCGCGCTTCAGGCGGTGACGCTCCATCGCGTCGGCGTACTTCTTCTGCAGCGGGGTCGGGAAGTAACGCTGCAGTTCCTTGGACAGGTACGGATCTTCCGGGATGTCCGAATCCAGCAGCTGGGCAAACGCCACCAGCTTGGAGTAGGACAGCAGCACCGACAGTTCCGGACGGGTCAGGCCCTGGCCGCGTGCCTTGCGCTGTGACAGCTCGGCATCGGACGGCAGGAACTCGATCTGGCGATCGAGCAGGCCCTGCTGTTCCAGGGTGCGGATGAAGTGCTGCTTGGAACCCAGGCGCTTGACCGCCATCCGCTCCATCAGGCTCAGGGCCTGGTTCTGGCGGTAGTTGTCGTTGAGCACCAGCTCGGCGACTTCATCGGTCATCGAGGCCAGCAGCTTGTTGCGCTGCTCGACGGTCAGCTTCTTGGCCCGCACCACATCGTTGAGCAGGATCTTGATGTTGACTTCATGATCGGAGGTGTCGACACCGGCCGAGTTGTCGATGAAGTCGGTGTTGAGCAGCACGCCGGCCTGGGCGGCTTCGATGCGGCCCAGCTGGGTCATGCCCAGGTTGCCACCCTCGCCCACCACCTTGCAGCGCAGCTCGCCACCGTTCACGCGCAGGGCGTTGTTGGCGCGGTCGCCGACATCGCTGTGCTGCTCGCTGGCAGCCTTCACGTAGGTACCGATGCCGCCGTTCCACAGCAGGTCGACCGGCGCCTTCAGGATCGCGCTCATCAGATCGTTCGGCGACAGCGCCTTGACGCTGTCGTCGAGGCCCAGCACTTCACGCACCTGCGGGGTGATCTCGATCGACTTCAGGCTGCGCGGGTACACGCCGCCGCCCTTGCTGATCAGCTTGGCATCGTAGTCCGCCCAGCTCGAACGCGGCACGGTGAACAGGCGCTCACGCTCGACGAACGTGGTGGCCGCATCCGGGTTCGGGTCCAGGAAGATGTGGCGGTGGTCGAAGGCAGCGACCAGGCGGATGTGGCGCGACAGCAGCATGCCGTTGCCGAACACGTCGCCGGACATGTCGCCGACGCCGACCGCAGTGAAGTCCTGGGTCTGGCTGTCACGGCCCAGCGCACGGAAGTGGCGCTTGACCGATTCCCACGCACCGCGCGCGGTGATGCCCATGCCCTTGTGGTCGTAACCGACCGAACCACCGGAGGCGAACGCATCGCCCATCCAGAAGCCGTGCGCGATGGCCAGGCCGTTGGCGATGTCGGAGAAGGTCGCGGTGCCCTTGTCGGCGGCCACCACCAGGTACGGATCGTCCATGTCGTGGCGCACGACATCCACCGGCGGCACGATCTTGTTGTTGACGATGTTGTCGGTGATGTCCAGCAGGCCCTGGATGAACAGCTTGTAGCAGGCCACGCCGTTGGCGAAGATCGCATCGCGGTCGCCGTTCACCGGCGGGGTCTTGGCGAAGAAGCCGCCCTTCGCGCCGACCGGCACGATGACAGTGTTCTTGACCATCTGCGCCTTGACCAGGCCCAGCACTTCAGTGCGGAAATCTTCGCGGCGATCCGACCAGCGCAGGCCGCCACGGGCAACCGCGCCGAAGCGCAGGTGGGTACCTTCCACGCGCGGGCCGTAGACGAAGATTTCGCGGTACGGACGCGGCTTCGGCAGGTCCGGCACCAGTGCAGAATCGAACTTGAAGCTGATGACATGGCCGTGCTGGCCGTTGGCATCGGTCTGGTAGTAGCTGGTACGCAGGGTCGCGTCGATGACGCCCATGAACGAGCGCAGGATGCGGTCCTCGTCCAGGCTGGACACGCGGTCCATCAGCTTCAGCAGCGCATCGCGCGCGGCCTGCATCTGCGCGTCGCGGTCACCCTTGCGGGCATCGACGACGGTCTTGAGCACCTTCAGGGTGGCCTCGTCGCCGGCGGCCAGCACATCGAAGTGGGCCTTCAGCTGGGCCTGGCCGGCCGCGATGTCGTCCTTGCTCTCGTGGCCGGTGGCCGGATCGAAGCGGGCTTCGAACAGTTCGACCAGCAGGCGGGCCAGCAGCGGGTAGCGCGCGAAGGTGCCTTCCACGTAGGCCTGCGAGAACGGCACGCCGGTCTGCAGCAGGTACTTGCAGTAACCACGCAGCATGGCGACCTGGCGCCAATGCAGGCCGGCGGCCAGCACCAGGCGGTTGAAGCCGTCGTTCTCGGCATCGCCGTGCCAGACGCGGGCAAAGGTCTCGCCGAAGGCTTCATCGACGCTGGCGGCATCGATCGCGCCGGCGGTCGATTCGACCTCGAAGTCCTGCACATACACCGGAGCGTTGTCGACCGACAGGCGGTACGGACGCTCGGCGATCACGCGCAGCCCCATGTTTTCCATCATCGGCAGCGCGTCCGACAGCGGGATGTCGTCCAGCTGGCGGTACAGCTTCAGGCGCAGGCCATCGCCGCTTTCGCGCGGCACGGCCTGCAGGCTCAGGCGCAGATCGTCCGGGCCGGTCAGCGCATCCAGCTGGCTGACATCGTTGGCCGCAACAGCAGTGCTGTTGTCTTCGATGTAACCGGCCGGCAGTGCCTTGCCGATACGGGCGGCGATGCGCAGGCCTTCGGTCTCGCCGTGGCGGGACACCAGCGCTTCACGCAGGTCGTCCTGCCAGTTGCGCAGGACCTGGGCCAGCTTCTGCTCCAGTTCGGCGGTATCGACGTCGAGCATTTCACCCGGCTTCGGACGCACGATCAGGTGCACCTGGGCCAGCGGCGATTCGCCCAGCACCACCGAGCTGTCAACGTACTCGCCGTGCAGCGCTTCCTTCAGCATCGCTTCGATGCGCAGGCGCACGTCGGTATTGAAGCGCTCGCGCGGCAGGTAGACCAGCGCGGAAATGAAGCGGCTGTACTTGTCGCGGCGCAGGAACAGGCGGCTGCGCACGCGCTCCTGCAGGCCCAGCACGCCCATCGCGGTGCGGAACAGTTCGTCCTCGCTGGACTGGAACAGTTCTTCGCGCGGCAGGGTTTCCAGGATGTGGCGCAGGGCCTTGCCGCTGTGGCTGGCCGGGGCCAGGCCCGACTGCTTCATCACGTGCTCGTGGCGCTGGCGCACCAGCGGGATCTCCCACGGGCGGCGGTTGTAGGCGCTGGAGGTGAACAGGCCCAGGAAGCGCTGCTCGCCGATGATCTTGCCCTTGGCGTCGAACTCCAGCACGCCGATGTAGTCCATGTAGCCGGCGCGGTGCACGCGCGAACGGGCATTGGTCTTGGTCAGGATCAGCGCATCCTTCAAACCGGACGTGGTGTTCAGGCCCTGCGCGGCCAGCGTCTTGACCGGACGGGCGGCGGACTTGTCCTTGCCGCGCATCAGGCCCAGGCCGGTATCGTTCAGCGGCGCCAGCACCTCTTCCTTGCCCTGCTTCTCGACGCGGTACTCGCGGTAGCCGAAGAAGGTGAAGTGGTTGTCAGCGGCCCAGCGCAGGAACTCCTGTGCTTCCTTGCGCGACGCGTCGTCGACCGGCAGCTGGCGGCTGCCCAGGTCGTTGGCCAGTGCCAGCGCCTTGTCCTTCATCGGCTGCCAGTCACGCACGATTGCACGCACTTCATCCAGCGCCTTGTTGATGGCCTGCTCGATGGCGGCCATCGCATCGGCCGGCTGGCGGTCGATTTCCAGCAGCATCACCGACTCTGCATCGCCCTCGCCGACCTTGACCAGCTTGCCGGCCTTGTCGCGGGTGAAGCGCAGCACCGGGTGGCCGAGCACGTGGACGCCCACGCCCTGTTCGGCCAGCGACATGGTGACGGTGTCCACCAGGAACGGCATGTCGTCGTTGACGATCTGCAGCACGGTGTGCGGCGATTCCCAACCGTTGGCTTTCGCGGTCGGATTGAACACGCGGACGTTGGCCTTGCCGGCCTTGCGGGTACGGGCAAATTCCAGCGTCTCAGCCGCGAGAGCGGCCCACTCTTCAGCGCTGTGATGCGGGAACTCGTCCGCCTCCATGCGCTTGTAGAAGTCAGTGGCGAAGGCCACTGCTTCGGCCTGTGCGGCCGCGGGGTAGCGCTTGCGCAAGGCCGTGTACACCGGCTCCAGGGAGAAACCAGCGGTCACTGCGACCTCCGACTCTGCTGGTTTCGTCTTGTTTTTCACGGTCTTGGCTGCGGTTTTTTGCGGTTTCATGGCAGAGCGATGCGCTTGCTCAGTTGGGAAAATGAAATTGTAGCCCTACCGCACGAAAAGGCCTTGCTGCAGGACGGAATAAGCAGATTCGGGTTTGCTGCGGTTTAGACGCCTATTCAGTTCGGACCGGTATGGTCCGGGCGTCCACATCAGCACTGCCGACAGGATCGGCAAAGCGTGTTACCGGAAGACACACGCAGCGACGCTGATTCGATTCCACAATCCTGAACTGGACGGTATAGTCCACCGCGTGAACCCGGCCTACCTCCCCGTCGCCCTCGACGCACGCGATGAGCGCGTGTTCGACGCCGTGCGCGAACTACTGGCCCAGCAGGGCATGCAGATGAGCATGGACGCGGTGGCCCAGCATGCCGGCTGTTCCAAGCAGACCCTCTACTCGCGCTATGGCAGCAAGCAGCAACTGCTGCGCCGGGTGATGCAGCGCCACGTCGGCCACGCCACCGGGGCCATGGTTCGTGCACTCCGCAGTGACGACCTGCGTGCCAGCCTGCTCCAGTTCGCCACCGACTTCCTGGAGCATTTCAACCAACCGCACGTAGGACAGGCCTGCCGGCTGATCGCCGCCGATGCGTCCCAGTTTCCCGAAGAGGCGCGTACGCTGTACCGGCATGGCGCCGGCGCACTGGCGCTTCATCTTGCTGAATGGATTGAAACCGTTTGCATGCAGGGCCAGCTCCGGCATGACGACCCACACTTCATGGCCGAACTGCTGCTGAGCATGATTGCCGGTCAGGATTTCGACAAACAGCGCTTCCATACCCCCCATCGTGATGACGCGCTCCTGCGTCGACGCTGGGCAGAGTTCTCCGTCGACAGCTTCCTGCGCGCGTTCGCGCCACAGCCGTCGCCGGTCCCGTCTACAAACCAACCCCGGAGTTCCTCCTGATGACCGCCCCACTCCGCACCCTTGCCTTGACGTGCGCCGTTGCTGTCGCTCTGGCTGCCTGCAAGAAGCCGGAACAGCAGATGCCCCCGCCGCCGGAAGTGGGCGTGATCGACGCCAAGCCGCAGACCCTGCCGCTGCAGCGCGAGCTGGTCGGCCGCCTGTCGCCGTTCCGCAGCGCCGATGTCCGCGCGCGTGTGCCCGGCGTGCTGCTCAAGCGCGTCTACCAGGAGGGCTCGCAGGTCAAGCAGGGCCAGACCCTGTTCCTGATCGACCCGGCGCCGCTGCGTGCCTCGCTCAACGCCTCCGAGGCCCAGCTGGCCTCCGCCCGCGCGACCTACGCCAACGCCAAGGTCGCCGCCGACCGCGCACGTTCGCTGGCTCCGCAGCAGTTCGTCTCCAAGGCCGACCTGGACAATGCCGAATCGGCCGAGCGCACCGCGCTGGCCGCGGTCAAGCAGGCCGAGGCATCGGTGACCTCCTCGCGCATCAGCCTGGGCTACACCGAAGTGACCGCACCGATCAGCGGCGTGGCCAACAAGCAGCAGGTCACCGAAGGTGCGCTGGTCGGCCAGGGCGATGTGACCCTGCTGACCACCGTCGACCAGCTCGACCCGCTGTACGTCAACTTCTCGCTGAGCGTGGACGAGCTGACCCAGCTGCGCGCGCAGCAGGCCAAGGGCGCGCTGGCGCTGTCCGGCGACGGCAAGGCCACGGTCAACGTCAAGCTGGCCGACGGCACCACGTACAGCGAGCCGGGCACGCTGGACTTCTCCTCGACCACGGTCGACCCGGCCACCGGCGCGGTGTCGCTGCGTGCGCTGCTGCCGAACCCGCAGCAGATCCTGCTGCCCGGCGCCTTCGTCAGCTTCCAGGCCAACCTCGGCGAGCGCAACAACGCCTACCTGGTGCCGCAGCAGGCCCTGCTGCGCGACACCACCGGCGGCTACGTGATGGTGGTCGGCGCCGACGGCAAGGTCGTCCGCAAGAACGTGAAGACCGATGGCGCGCAGAACGGCAACTGGCTGGTCAGCGACGGCCTGGCCGCCGGTGACAAGGTGATCGTGGCTGGCGTGCAGAAGGTCAAGGAAGGTGCACCGGCGGTCGCCAAGCCGTGGACCCCGGGGCAGGACGCCAGCGGCAAGCCGGCCGCAGGCGGCACCGCTCCGGCGGGCGCTGCACCGGCTGCAGGCAAGGCACCGGCCGACGCGGCCAAGCCCGAGCAGGCCGATGCGGCCAAGCCGGCCGCCACCGATTCGAACAAGCAGTAACGGGAACCTTCCGTCATGCCTAAATTTTTCATTGAACATCCAGTCTTCGCCTGGGTGGTTGCGATCCTGATCTCGCTCAGCGGCGTGATCGCGATCCTCAACCTGGGCGTGGAGTCCTATCCCAACATCGCCCCGCCGCAGGTCACCGTCTCGGCCACCTACCCGGGCGCCAGTGCGGATACCACCGAGAAATCGGTCACCCAGGTGATCGAGCAGCAGCTGACCGGTATCGATCACCTGCTGTACTTCAGCTCATCGTCCGCCTCCAACGGCCGTGCGCAGATCACCCTGACCTTCGAGACCGGTACCGATCCGGACATCGCCCAGGTGCAGGTGCAGAACAAGGTCTCGCTGGCCACGCCCCGACTGCCTTCGGAAGTGACCCAGCAGGGCGTGGTGGTGGCCAAGGCCAACGCCGGCTTCCTGATGGTGGTGGCGCTGCAGTCCGATACCCCGACCATCAACCGTGATGCGCTGAACGACATCGTTGGTTCGCGCGTGCTCGACCAGGTCTCGCGTATCCCCGGCGTCGGCAGCACTCAGCAGTTCGGTTCCGAGTACGCCATGAACATCTGGCTGAACCCGGAAAAGATGCAGGGTTATGGCCTGTCGGCCAGCCAGGTGCTGGCTGCGGTGCGCGCGCAGAACGTGCAGTTCGCCGCCGGTGCGCTTGGCTCGGATCCGTCGCCGGAAGGCCAGCACTTCACCGCCACGGTCTCGGCCGAAGGCCGCTTCAGTTCGCCGCAGGAGTTCGAGAACATCATCCTGCGCGCCAACGCTGACGGCTCGCGGGTGCTGTTGAAGGACATCGCCCGCGTTGCCTTCGGTGCCAACAACTACGGTTTCGACACCCAGTACAACGGCAAGCCGACCGGTGCCTTCGCCATCCAGCTGCTGCCGGGCGCCAACGCCCTGAACGTGGCCGAGGCGGTGCGCGCCAAGATGGACGAGCTGCAGCCCAGCTTCCCGGCCGGGGTCACCTGGTTCTCGCCGTACGACAGCACCACCTTCGTCAAGATCTCGATCCAGGAAGTGGTCAAGACACTGTTCGAAGCGGTGTTCCTGGTGTTCCTGGTGATGCTGATCTTCCTGCAGAACTTCCGCGCCACCCTGATTCCGACCCTGGTCATTCCGGTGGCCCTGCTCGGTACCTTCCTGGGCATGTGGATGATCGGCTTCACGATCAACCAGCTGACCCTGTTCGCGATGGTGCTGGCGATCGGCATCGTGGTCGATGACGCGATCGTGGTGATCGAGAACGTCGAACGCATCATGACCGAGGAAGGCCTGGCGCCGAAGCCGGCCACGCAGAAGGCGATGACCCAGATCACCGGCGCGGTGGTGGCGATCACCGTCGTGCTGGCTGCGGTGTTCATTCCGTCCGCCCTGCAGGGCGGTGCGGCCGGTGAGATCTACAAGCAGTTCGCGCTGACCATCGCCATCTCGATGGCTTTCTCGGCGTTCCTGGCGCTGGGCTTCACCCCGGCGCTGTGCGCGACCTTCCTGAAGCCGACGCACAACGACAACCCGAACATCGTCTACCGCACCTTCAACAAGTACTACGACAAGATCAGCCACACCTATGTGGGCCACATCACCTCCGCGGTGCGCCATGCGCCGCGCTGGATGATCCTGTTCGTGGTGCTGACCGCATTGTGCGGCTTCCTGTTCACCCGCATGCCGGGCAGCTTCCTGCCGGAAGAAGACCAGGGCTATGCGCTGGCGATCGTGCAGCTGCCGCCGGGCTCGACCAAGGGCCAGACCAACGAAGTGTTCGCGCAGATGCGTGGCATCCTGGAAAAGCAGGATGGCTATGAAGGCATGCTGCAGGTGGCCGGTTTCAGCTTCGTCGGTTCCGGCGAGAACGTGGGCATGGGCTTCATCCGCCTGAAGCCGTGGGAGGAACGCAAGTTCACCGCGCCGGAGTTCATCCAGAACATGAACGGCGCGTTCTACGGCATCAGGGAAGCGCAGATCTTCGTGGTCAACCTGCCCACCGTGCAGGGCCTCGGCCAGTTCGGTGGTTTCGACATGTGGCTGCAGGACCGCAGCGGTGCCGGCTACGAGCAGCTGACCCAGGCCCGCAACATCCTGCTCGGCCAGGCCGCGCAGAAGCCGGACCATCTGGTTGGCGTGCGCCCGAACGGCCTGGAAAACGCCCCGCAGCTGCAGTTGCACGTCGATCGCGTGCAGGCGCAGTCGATGGGTATGTCGGTGTCGGACGTGTACAGCACCATCCAGCTGATGCTGGCCCCGGTGTACGTGAACGACTTCTTCTACGAAGGCCGCATCAAGCGCGTGACCATGCAGGCCGACGGCCCGTACCGTACTGGCCAGGAATCGCTGAAGAGCTTCTACAGCCCCTCCAGCCTGACCCGGAACGCCGATGGCACCAACGCGATGATCCCGCTCAACACGGTGGTCAAGTCCGAATGGGTGTCGGCGCCGCCGTCGCTGAGCCGCTACAACGGCTACTCGGCGATCAACATCGTCGGTTCGCAGGCACCGGGCACCAGCTCGGGTGAAGCGATGCAGACGATGGAGAGCATCGTCAACGACGACCTGCCGGCCGGCTTTGGCTACGACTGGTCCGGCATGTCCTACCAGGAAATCCTGGCCGGCAACGCCGCGACCCTGCTGCTGGTGCTGTCCATCGTGGTGGTGTTCCTGTGCCTGGCCGCCCTGTACGAAAGCTGGTCGATCCCGGTGGCGGTGCTGCTGGTGGTGCCGCTGGGCGTGCTCGGCGCTCTCGGCCTGTCGATGCTGCGCGGCCTGCCCAACGATCTGTTCTTCAAGATCGGCCTGATCACCGTGATCGGCCTGGCGGCGAAGAACGCGATCCTGATCGTGGAGTTCGCGGTGGAGCAGCGCGCAGCAGGCAAGAACCTGCGCGATGCCACCATCGAAGCGGCCCGCCTGCGCTTCCGCCCGATCCTGATGACCTCGTTCGCGTTCATCATGGGCGTGATCCCGATGGCGATCTCGACCGGCGCCGGTGCCAACTCCCGCCATGCCATCGGTACCGGCGTGATCGGCGGCATGCTGTTCGCCACCCTGCTTGGCCTGCTGATGATCCCGGTGTTCTTCGTGGTCGTGCGCCGCATGCTGGGTGACAAGCTGGATGAACCCTCCAAGGAGTTCATGGAACGCCAGCGCGACGCGGAAGCCGCACATCGTCCGGATCGCTGATCCGGCGGTGAGCTGAAAACGAAAAGGCCCCGGAGCGATCCGGGGCCTTTTTTGTTGCCGCTGCTCTCGAATGCATGCCAACCTTGGCCGGCGCGCTTCGGGCAACGCCTCAGCGCAGCAGCGCGACAACCGCGCACACTGCCACCAGAGCCAGCGCGGCCCACTGCATCGGTACGAAGAAGAAATGATGGGGCGCGACTTCACCCTTCTGCCGGGGGGCACGGTTGAGCCACAGGCCCAGCAGCACGTTCACCGCCGCGCCAATTCCGGCACCCAGCAACACCTGCGGGAGCGGGATGTTGCCCTTGGGGCCTGCGTGCGGGAAGAAATACGCCAGCAGCAGGATCGCTGCGATCGGCGTGACCAGTGTCAGGATTCCCCAACCACGATAGATCATCTGTGCAGACCGTATGGAAACGGCCTGCATTGGAACAGATCCGGCATCGTTCGGCCAAGAGCGCGGCGCATCCACGCGTGGCGCGGATCTACTGGCCGCGCCGCCGTTGCAGCGGCGCGGCCCTTGCCACTCAGCGCAGCCCGGTCTCGTTGCGGGCGATCACCAGGCGCTGGATTTCCGAGGTGCCTTCATAGATCTCGGTGATCTTGGCATCACGGAAGTAGCGCTCCAGCGGCATTTCCTTCGAGTACCCCATGCCGCCGTGGATCTGCACCGCCTGGTGGGTGATCCACATCGCGGCTTCCGAAGCCGTGAGCTTGGCCACCGCCGCTTCGGTGCTGAAGCGCTTGCCTTGCCCCTTCACCCACGCTGCACGCAGGGTCAGCAGCAGCGCTGCATCCAGCTTGCACTTCATGTCGGCAATCTTGGCCTGGGTCATCTGGAAGGTACCAATGGCCGCGCCGAACGCCTTGCGCTCCTTCACATATTCCAGGGTCGCTTCATAGGCGGCACGGGCGATGCCGATGGCCTGCGAAGCAATACCGATGCGGCCCGCGTCGAGCACGCTCATGGCGATCTTGAAGCCCTCGCCTTCCTGGCCCAGCACGTCTTCGGCCTGGGCAACGTAATCGTTGAACTCGATCTCGCAGGTGGCCGAGGCGCGGATGCCAAGCTTCGGCTCGGTCTTGCCGCGACCGAAGCCCGCCTTGTCGGTATCGATGAGGAAGGCGGTGATGCCACGCGCGCCCTTGTCCGGCTCGCTCATCGCGAACAGCACGATGTACTTGGCCACCGGGCCGGAGGTGATCCAGCTCTTCTTGCCGTTGATCACGAAGGTGCCATCGGCCTGCTTCACCGCGCGGCAACGCATGGCAGTGGCATCCGAACCGGACTGCGGCTCGGTCAGCGCGAACGCGCCGATCGCCTCGCCCTCGGCGATCGCACGCACGTAGGTCTGCTTCTGCGCTTCGGTACCGTGGGTGAGGATGCCGTTGCAGAACAGCGAATTGTTGACCGACATGATGGTCGAATGGGCTGCGTCGGCGGCGGCGACCTCCACCATCGCCAGCACGTACGCAACCGGGTCCATGCCCGCGCCACCGTATTCGGTCGGCACTTCGATGCCCATCAGCCCGTTCTCGCCCAGCAGGCGGATGTTGTCCAGCGGAAACTCGCCGGTGCGGTCATGGTGCTCCGCACTCGGGCCGATCTTTTCCTGCGCGATGCGCCGCGCCACGTCCTGCAGCATCAACTGCTCTTCGGTAAAGCTGAAATCCACAACACCCTCCCGGGTACATGAAGTGATGGGCCGCGCACCGCGCACCCAGGTGCCTCGATTGTACCGGGGCACGGCAGTTTCCGTACGCCAGCGACTTGACCGCGCAGGGCCCTCTCGGCGAATATATCTCTATATCGCGATAGGTAGATATTTATGGATCTGGAAGACTGGTCGACACGCCTGAAGGTGTTCGCCGATGCGACCCGCGTGCGCCTGCTGGCGCTGCTGGAGCAGGAGGAACTGACCGTGGCCGAGCTGTCGGCGATCACCCGCCTGGCGCAGCCGCGCGTGTCCACCCACCTGGCACGGTTGAAGGAAGCCGGCCTGGTCCGCGACCGCCGTGCCGGCGTGTCGGCCTATTACCGTTTCGACGAGGCCCAGCTGGACCCGGCGCAGCGTGCATTGTGGCATGCCTTGAGCAACGGGAGCGACGACCCGCTGCTGCGCCAGGATGCTGAACGGGTTGCTGCCGTGCTGGCCCACCGTGCCGCCGACCAGAACTGGGCCGACAGCGTCGCCGGAGACATGGAACGCCACTACTCGCCAGGGCGCACCTGGGAGGCGCTGGCCCGCACCGCCCTGCCGCTGCTGGAAACCGGCGACGTACTGGACATCGCCTCCGGCGATGGCGTGCTGGCCGAACTGGTGGCCCCGCATGCCAAGCGCTACATCTGCATCGACACCAGCGCGCGCGTGGTTGCCGCCGCCAGTGAACGCCTGCGCCGCCTGCCGAACGTGGAAGTGCGCGAGGGCGACATGCATGCCCTGCCGTTCAAGGACAGCAGCTTCGATCTGGTGGTGCTGATGCACGCGTTGACCTACGCCAGCAAACCGGCGCAGGCGGTGACCGAAGCCGCGCGCGTACTGCGACCGGGTGGCCGCCTGCTGCTGTGCAGCCTGGCCCGGCACGAGCACAAGACGGCCGTAGAGGCCTATGGCCACGTCAACCTTGGCTTCAGCGACAAGGAGCTGCGCAAGTTCGTCGACAAGGCCGGCCTGCAGGTGTCCAGCCTGGAGACGGTCACCCGCGAGAAGCGCCCGCCGCACTTCGAAGTGATTTCGCTGATCGCCAACAAGCCCTGACGCCGAGAACGCCATGTCCGCCCTGCCCTGGTTGCATCCCGACCGTGCCAACGCCCTGCTCGATGCCCTGCGCGAACGGATCCTGATCATCGACGGTGCGATGGGCACGATGATCCAGCGCCACGGCCTGCAGGAAGACGATTACCGTGGCGAACGCTTCGCCGGTGGCTACGACCATCTGCAGGATCCCGGCTGCGATCACGCGGGACCGGAAGGCCATGACCTGAAGGGCAACAACGATCTGCTGCTGTTGACGCGGCCGCAGATCGTCGCCGATATCCACACCGCCTACCTGGAGGCCGGTGCGGATCTGGTCGAGACCAACACCTTCAATGCAACCTCGGTCAGCCAGGCGGACTACCACCTCGAACACCTGGTGTACGAGTTGAACAAGGCCGGTGCTGCGGTTGCGCGCACCTGCTGTGATGCAGTGGCTGCGACCACGCCGGGCAAGCCGCGCTTCGTGATCGGGGTGATCGGGCCGACCAGCCGCACCGCCTCGATCAGCCCTGACGTCAACGATCCCGGCTTCCGCAACACCAGCTTCGACGAGCTGCGCGACACCTACCGCGAAGCCATCGAGGGCCTGATCGACGGCGGCGCCGATACCCTCATGGTCGAGACCATCTTCGACACGCTCAACGCCAAGGCCGCGCTGTATGCGCTGGAGGAAGCGTTCGATGCGCGCGGCGCGCGGCTGCCGGTGATGATATCCGGCACCATCACCGACGCTTCCGGTCGCACCCTGTCCGGGCAGACCGCCGAAGCCTTCCATGCATCGCTCGCCCACGCCCGGCCGTTGTCGATCGGCCTGAACTGCGCGCTGGGTGCCGATGCAATGCGCCCGCACGTGGAAACCCTCTCGCAGGTCGCCGACTGTTACGTCAGCGCGCACCCCAATGCGGGCCTGCCCAATGCCTTCGGCGAGTACGACGAGACGCCCGAAGACATGGCCACCACCCTGCGAGGCTTCGCCGAAGATGGCCTGCTGAACCTGGTCGGCGGCTGCTGCGGCTCCACCCCCGACCACATCCGTGCGATCGCCGATGCCGTGGCCGGGCTGCCGCCGCGCGCACTGCCTGGCCCCCGGGAGCAACAGGCCGCATGAGCACCTCGCCCTACACCCGCCTGTCCGGCCTGGAACCGCTGGTCATCACCCCGGACCTGCTGTTCATCAATGTCGGCGAACGCACCAACGTCACCGGCAGCGCGCAGTTCCGCAAGCTGATCAAGGAAGGCCGCTACGAGGAAGCGGTGGACGTGGCCCGCCAGCAGGTGGCCAGCGGCGCACAGATCCTCGACGTCAACATGGACGAGGGCCTGATCGATTCGGAAGCGGCGATGACCCGCTACCTCAACCTGATCATGTCCGAACCGGACATCGCCCGCATCCCGGTGATGGTCGACTCCTCCAAATGGAGCGTGATCGAAGCCGGCCTGAAATGCCTGCAGGGCAAGAGCGTGGTCAATTCGATCTCGCTGAAGGAAGGCGAAGCGCTGTTCCGCGAGCACGCGCTCAAGGTGCTGCGCTATGGCGCCGCGGCGGTGGTGATGGCGTTCGACGAGGCCGGGCAGGCCGATACCTGTGCGCGCAAGGTCGAGATCTGCACCCGCGCCTACCGCATCCTGGTCGACGAGATCGGTTTCCCGCCGCAGGACATCATCTTCGACCCGAACATCTTCGCCGTCGCCACCGGCATCGAAGAGCACGACAACTACGCGGTGGACTTCATCGAAGCCACCCGCATCATCAAGAAGACGCTGCCGCACTGCCATGTGTCCGGTGGCGTCTCCAACGTATCCTTCTCGTTCCGTGGCAACGAGACCGTGCGCCAGGCCATCCATTCGGTGTTCCTGTACCACGCGATCGCCGCCGGCATGGACATGGGCATCGTCAACGCCGGTGCCATGCCGATCTACGACGAACTGGAGCCGGAACTGCGCGAGCGCGTCGAGGACGTGATCCTCAACCGTCGCAGCGACGCCACCGAGCGCCTGCTGGAGATCGCCGAGCGCTACAAGGGCAGGAAGGGCGCGGCGAAGACCGAAGACCTGGCCTGGCGCGAAAAGCCGGTGGCACAGCGTTTGGCGCATGCGCTGGTGCACGGCCTGGATGCCTTCGTCGAGGAAGACACCGAACTGGCCCGGCAGGCCTCCAGCCGCCCGCTGGACGTGATCGAAGGCCCGCTGATGGACGGCATGAACATCGTCGGCGACCTGTTCGGTGCCGGCAAGATGTTCCTGCCGCAGGTGGTGAAGTCCGCGCGTGTGATGAAGAAGGCCGTGGCCTACCTGCTGCCGTACATCGAAGCGGAAAAGGCCCGCAGCGGTGACACCGTCAAGAGCAACGGCCGGATCATCATGGCCACGGTGAAGGGCGATGTGCATGACATCGGCAAGAACATCGTCGGCGTGGTCCTGGCCTGCAACAACTTCGAGGTGGTCGACCTCGGCGTGATGGTGCCGGCGCAGAAGATCCTCGATGCCGCCCGCGAGCACAACGCCGACCTGATCGGCCTGTCAGGCCTGATCACTCCATCACTGGAGGAGATGAGCCACGTCGCCCGCGAGATGCAACGCCAGGGCTTCGACCTGCCGCTGCTGATCGGTGGGGCGACCACCTCGCGCGCGCATACCGCGCTGAAGATCGACCCGCACTACCATGCACCAACCGTGTGGGTGAAGGATGCCTCGCGCGCGGTGGGCGTGGCCCAGTCGCTGATCTCGCGCGACCTGCGCGAGGCCTTCGTCGCCGCCAACGAAGCCGACTATGCCGAGATCCGCGCGCGCCACCGCAATCGCGGCGATGCCAAGCGCCTGGTCTCGCTGGAACATGCCCGCGGACAGAAATTCCAAGGCGGCTGGGACAGCTACACGCCGCCTGCACCGGACCGGCCCGGCCTGCACGTGTTCGACGACTACCCACTGGACGAGCTGGTCGACTACATCGACTGGACGCCGTTCTTCCAGGCCTGGGAGCTGGCCGGCAAGTTCCCGGCCATCCTCACCGACGAGATCGTCGGCACCCAGGCCAGCGAGCTGTACAAGGATGCCCGCGCGATGCTCGAGCGCATCGTTGGCGAGAAGTGGCTGACTGCCAAGGCGGTGTTCGGCCTGTGGCCGGCCAACAGCATCGGCGACGACGTGCGCGTGCAGCACCCGCAGGGTGAAACCACCCTGCACTTCCTGCGCCAGCAGGTGGACAAGCCCGCCGAGCGCCCGGATTTCTGCCTGGCCGACTTCATCGCGCCGGCCGACAGCGGGCGCCAGGACTGGATCGGCGCGTTCGCGGTCACTGCCGGCATCGGCATCGACGCGCATGTCGCGCGCTTCGAGGCCGAGCATGACGACTACAACGCGATCCTGCTGAAGGCACTCGCCGACCGCTTCGCCGAGGCGCTGGCCGAGCGCCTGCACCAGCGCGTGCGTACCGAATTCTGGGGCCATGAGCGCGCCGAGACGCTGGACAACGAAGCCCTGATCGACGAGCGGTATCGCGGTATCCGGCCCGCGCCGGGCTATCCCGCCTGCCCGGAGCACAGCGAAAAGCGCCGCCTGTTCGACCTGCTGCAGGCCGAAGCGAACGCCGGCATGGAGTTGACCGAGAGCTTCGCGATGCTGCCTACGGCCGCTGTCTCGGGCTACTACTTCAGCCATCCGCAGAGCCAGTACTTCGTGGTCGGCCGGCTCAGCCGCGAACAGGTCACCGACTATGCCCGGCGCAAGGGCGTGGACCGCACCCAGGCCGAACGCTGGCTGGCCTCCAATCTTGACTACGACCCCGAATGACACGAAAAAAAGGGGACGGAGGGGATTAAGTCGTTTGTGCCGCAAGCGACTTAATCCCCTCCGTCCCCTTTTTGCCTCATCATTCCGCGATGACTGTCCCCGTTGCCCGGCTCTCCAGCTTCTACCTGTTCTATTACGCGGCACTTGGCGCGTTCACTCCGTACTGGAGCCTGTTCCTGACCGCGCGCGGGATGAGCGTGACCGCGATCAGCGTGATGATGGGCCTGTGGTATGCGACGCGGGTGGTCGCGCCCAGCGCCTGGACGTCACTGGCGGCGGCATCGCCTCGACCGATCCGCCTGCTTCGCATCGGCTGCGTGCTGACCCTGATCAGCTTCGCCGCATTCCTGCTGCCCTTGCCGCAGCCCTGGATGTACCCGGCGATGGTGGTGTTCTGCTTCTTCTACAACGCGGTGATGCCACAGTTCGAATCGATCACCCTGACCCACCTCGGCAGCGACAGCCATCGCTACGGACTGATCCGTGTCTGGGGCTCGCTCGGCTTCATCGCCATCGTCACCCTGTTCGGCTGGCTGATCGAAGGTGACGGTACGGCCAGCCGCGCCGGGCTGCTGCCGTGGATGATGCTGCCCCTGTTCGCGTTGATGGTCGCCTCCGCCTTCAGCAACAACTACGCACGCGGCATCGGCAAAGCCGAGGGCGATGCCAGTGGCTTCTGGCAGATCGTGCGGCGGCCGCCGGTGCTGGCGTTCTTCCTGGCTGCCTTCATGGAGCAGCTCTCTTTCGGGCCGTACTACACGTTCTTCTCGGTCTACATGGACCACCACGGCTACCGTACTTCCACCCTGGGCCTGCTGTGGACCATCGGCGTGGTGTTCGAAGTGGGCGTGTTCTTCACCATCGGCCGCTTCTTCCGCCGCTACGACGCCAGCTGGATGCTGCTGCTGGCACTGGTCAGCTCCTGCCTGCGCTGGGCCGTAACCGCTCTGTTCCCGGGGAATCTGCCGGTGATGCTGGTGGCACAGACCGCACATGCGCTGGGCTTCGCCGCCTTCTTCGCGGCGGCAATGCAGATGCTGGCGATCTACTTCCCCGGCCGCCTCAACGGGCATGGCCAGGGGCTGCTGTACGGATTCTCGTCCGGCGTCGGCGGTGTGCTGGGCGCACTCATCGCAGGCCAGCTGTGGAAAATCGACGATGGCCGCACCGCCTTTCTTGCCGGTAGCGGCTTCGCCCTCGTCGGCGCCCTGCTGTGCTTCTTCGCCCTCAGCCTGCCCCTGATCCGCGCCAAGCGGCGGCGCAGCGTACCCTGACCCTGCGCCGGATCAGTGCTGCAGCAGTACCTGCTGCAGCGAAGGCAGCAGCACCCGGTTGCCGTGTGCACTGAGGTGATCGCCGTCGAAGAACAGCGGTCGACCATCGCGTTGTGCCGGGCACAGCACGTCGTCGCACAACACCGGCATCGGGTCCCACAGCAGGCCGCCCGGCAGACCTTCAGTCACCTTCCGCAGGCTGCCCAGCACTGGCGCGCGCAGTGTTTCCATCGCCTCCCGCGTGCTGTCCGGGCCGTTTCGGCAAACCTCGTTGCGCATGTTGAACGGATCCGAACAGCGGTAAGGCGGTGCCGGCAACACCGGCTTGGGTGCCTCCAGCACGATGCGTATGCCCCGCTCGGCCAACGGCTTCCACTGGGTGATCGCCTCCTGCACTTCGGCCTCGCGTCCCGCTGCTGCCTCGGGGGTCAGCTCGCCCGCCAGCTGCACCTGCGCATCGAACAGCACGAACTGATCGGACAGGCGCGGTATCCGCAGAGACACCAATACCACGGCATCGCCCGGCTGGGCCCGCCGTGCAACATCAGCGAGCACCGCGGCATCGAAATCACTGCAACCAGCGCCCGCGCCGCGCCACTTCTGCAGGCTCACCTGCGGGCATCCACCTCGACCGTAGAGGAATACCTCCGAGCCGGTCTCGAGCGCCAGCCGCTGCAGCAGCTCGATGTAGGCCATCGCATGCGAATCGCCAGCAACGAAGACACGCTTCGGCGCGCCAGCCAGCGGCGGCCGTTCGCAGGTCCCGCGCGCATAGGTCCGCATGCTGCCGCCTGCGAAGCGCTGCTTGCCCATCACCAATGCACAATCAGGATAGTCGCCGGCCACGCTCTTGCCGTTGGGATACCAGTCGGCCGGATGCCGGCTGACCGTGCTCAGGGATATCCGCGGTGCCTGCAGGTACAGCAGCGTCTGGGTGCCGGCCGCCACCAGCAGCACGGCCGCGCCCGCCAGCACCCAGCAACCAGGACGCATGTGCTGCCCCAACCCGCCACGGAATGGCTGTTCCACCCATCGCCACGATGCCCACGACAGCAACAGCACCAGCGCCATCGCAGTGGTCATCTGCGCCGGCGTCTGCAGGCCCACGGTCCAGCGCATCAGCACGAACACCGGCCAGTGCCACAGATACAGCGAGTACGACAGCATGCCGATGTAGCGCATCGGCCTGCTGGCCAACAGGCGCGCCACCCAAGCCTGCGGATGATGATGCAGTGCCCACAGCAGACCTGCCGCAGCGAAGCTCGGCAGCAGGCCATCGGGCCACGGCGAATGACCTGCCCGTGCAGTCCACAATGCCCAGCCCAACAGCGCCAGCGCCAGCATCGCAAGCAGCGAGAACACGGGAGCTGCGTGCTTCAATGCTGCCCCTGTCACTGAATCCAGCGATTCGCGCACATGCAGCAACTGGAACAGCAGTACGCCAACACCCAACTGCCACAACCGCGTACTGGTGGCGTAGAACGCCCACGACGGCGGCGCTTCGCGCAGGCCCAGCACGGCCGCGTGCAGCAGCGATGCCGCACTGACCACCGCGAACAGTCCCAGGCTGATCCAACGCCCGCGCGCGCCGCGCGCCCAGGCAAGGAACAGCAGCGGGAACAGCAGGTAGAACTGCTCTTCTACGCCCAGCGACCAGGTATGGGTGTAGGGATTGAACTCGGCCTTGGGCGCGAAGTAATCGTTGCCGATCACCGCCAGGACCCAGTTGCTGAAGCCGAAGAACGCCATCAGTCCGGTCTTGTCGCTGGCCTCACTGAGCCAGGACTCGGGAATGAACAGTACGCTCGCTACGGCGGTCAGCAACAGGCAGGCCAGCAAGGCCGGGGCGATGCGGCGGATGCGGCGCGCATAGAAGCGCAGCATCGACTGCCAGAGCGGCAACGGCGGCAGCCGGTGCACCGAAGCGCTGACCACGAATCCGGAGATGACGAAGAACACGTCTACGCCGGTGAACCCACCAGGCAACCAGGCCGGATCAAGGTGGAAAACAATGACGGCCAGCACGGCAATCGCGCGCAGGCCGTCAATGTGCGGCACGTAGCCACGACTTGGATCAGCGCTCATCCGTTCCCCCAAGGACGCGGCGGCAATGCACCGCAGCGCTCACGCATTTACCAGACCAGATCGTCCGGCACCTGGTACTGCGGGTCCGAGTAGGGATCTTCCTCGGCCGGCGCGTTCGGGTCGACCTTCAGCGCCACCGATGCGGCGAACACTGCCTCGGACTGTGCCAGCACCTCGGCCGTCACCAGCAGGTAACGACCATTGAGCTGGACCACGCCCAGTTCACCGGCGTTGAGCGCGGTCAGCTGTTCGGCGGTCACGTAGATGCGCTTGATCTTGCCGCCATACGGGAAGTGACGGGCAATGTCCGCCGCTTCGGCATTGAGGCTCTTGTCCTTCAGCAGTTCTTCCAGCTTGGCCTTCGCCTCGCGACGCACGCGCGCTTCTTCCTGCTTCAGACGCTCGGTCTCGATGCGCTCTTCCTTCTCCCGCTGCGCGCGGATGGCATAGGCCTTGGCCAGGTCCATCTCTTCGGCACTGCGCGGCTTGCGCGGGCCGTGCTGGCCCTGGCCGCGCTGACCACCGGGCTTGCCCGGACCACCATGGCCCTGCCCACGGCGCTCGCCGGGCTTGTGCTCGCCCTTGCCGGCGCCCTGCGGCTTTCCATTGCCATTGCCACCCTTGCCCTGCGGGCGGCCATCGCGGCGGGGGCCATCATTCTTGCGCTCGGGCTTGGGCGCCGGCTTGAAGCCCAGGCCCATCAGCTGGTCGCGGAGGGTATCGCTCATAGGATTCGGATCAGTAGTGCGGCGGCGGCGGTTCGCTCGCCGGATCGGAAGAATTGAGTGCGTTGCGGACCTTGCCCAGGTCTTCCAGCAGCACGCGCAGCACATCGGCGTTGCGCATGCCCTGCATGCGGGCGTCCGCCAGCGCATCGCTCAGTTCGGCCAGCGCCTGCTCCTGGAAGGACACGCGCATTTCCAGCTCGACCAGGCGCGCTTCCAGCGCCTGCTCGCGTTCGGACGGTAGATCAGACATGCAGCGAACGTCCCCGGCCGATGCCGTAGTAGGCCAGGCCTGCAGCTTCCACTTCGGCCGGTTCGTACAGGTTGCGCCCGTCGAACACCGCCGCATCCTTCAGCTGCTCGCGCAGCTTCTGGAAGTCGGGGCTGCGGAACTGCTTCCACTCGGTCACCACGACCAGCGCGTCGGCACCCTGCAGCGCTTCATCGGCACTGTTGCAGAACACCAGGTCATCGCGTTCGCCGAAGATACGCTGCGACTCGTGCATCGCCTCCGGATCGTAGGCACGCACCGTCGCACCGCCTTCCCACAGCTGCGCCAGCAGGCGACGGCTGGAGGCTTCGCGCATGTCGTCGGTGTTCGGCTTGAACGCCAGGCCCCACACGGCAAAGGTCCTGCCGCGCACGCCTTCGTCCTCGCCCTTGTCGTAATGGCGCTGGATGAGGGCGAACAGATGGCCCTTCTGCGCATCATTGACTGCTTCTACCGCGTTCAGCAGCTTCGGCTCAAGGCCGTACTGCTGGGCGGTGCGGGCCAGCGCCTGCACGTCCTTGGGGAAGCACGAGCCGCCGTAACCGGCGCCCGGGTAGATGAAGTGCCAGCCGATGCGGGGATCCGAACCAATGCCCTGGCGGACCTGCTCGACGTCGGCACCCACGCGTTCGGCGATATTGGCGATTTCATTCATGAACGAAATCTTGGTCGCCAGCATCGCGTTGGCCGCGTACTTGGTCAGCTCGGCCGAACGCACATCCATTTCCACCACGCGGTCGTGGTTGCGGTTGAACGGCGCATACAGGCGGCGCATCACCGCCACCGACTCTTCGTTCGCCGCACCGATGATGATGCGGTCCGGGCGCATGCAGTCCGCAACCGCATCGCCTTCCTTCAGGAATTCCGGGTTGGACACCACGTCGAAGGCAATGTCCGCGCCACGCGCGGCCAGCTCTTCGGCAATGGCGGCACGCACCTTGTCGGCGGTGCCCACCGGCACCGTCGACTTGTTGACCACCACGGTCGGCACGCTCATGTGCCGGCCAATGGTGCGGGCCACGGCCAGCACGTATTGAAGATCGGCGCTGCCATCCTCGTCCGGCGGCGTACCGACGGCGATGAACACCACCTGGCCATGATCGATGGCGGCCGCAGCATCGGTGGTGAACGCCAGCCGCGCTGCGGCATGGTTGGCCTTCACCATCGGCTCCAGCCCGGGCTCGTAGATCGGGATGATGCCCTGGTTAAGGCCATCCACCTTGGCCTGGTCGATATCGACACAGACCACCTGGTGACCGACATCGG
Source organism: Stenotrophomonas raiganjensis (SeqCode) (assembly GCF_030658505.1). Classification (GTDB taxonomy): domain Bacteria; phylum Pseudomonadota; class Gammaproteobacteria; order Xanthomonadales; family Xanthomonadaceae; genus Stenotrophomonas. The sequence continues at coordinate 81,664 of NZ_JAUTXR010000169.1, forward strand.
CCAAGCAGGTACCGGTCACCAGTCCAACGTAACCGGTACCAAAAATCGCAACGCGCATATCCGTATTCGCTCCTGGATGACTTACGGCAGAACGCCCAGCAGCTCGACGTCGAACGTCAGAGTCGCGTTCGGGCCGATCGGGCCGCCCGGGGTGCCATTCTCGCCATAGGCCAGATTGCCCGGGATCCAGAAGCGGTACTTCGAACCCACCGGCATCAGCGCGACGCCTTCGGTCCAGCCCTTGATCACCTGGTCCAGGCCGAACTCGGCCGGCTGACGGCCGTAGGAGCTGTCGAACACGGTGCCGTTGAGCAGCTTGCCTTCGTAGTTCACGCGCACCTTGCTGCTCGGCAGCGGACGCTCGCCGCTGCCCGGGCGGATGATCTGGTACTGCAGGCCCGACGCGGTGGTCACCACGCCCGGCTGGGTCTTGTTCTTGGCCAGGAAGGCATTGCCTTCTTCGCGGTTGGTCTGTGCGGCGGCCGCTGCCTTGGCCTGCATTTCAGCCTGCTTGGTACCCATGAAGGCCTGGATGGTGGCGGTCGCGTCAGCTTCCGTCATCTTCGGCTGGCCCTTGCTCAAGCCGGTGCTGATTGCGTCAAACAGCGAGGCAACGTCGATGTCGTCCTTCAGCTGCGCCAGCGACGGGCCCACCGAGTAGGAACCGATCATCTGCGACACCTTGACGCGGTCGACCTTCGGCGGCTGCGAGCCCGGCGCCACGCCCGGCACCTGCTGGCCGCTGCGCGCCATCACGACCTGGCGCAGAGCCGCGTCGGTGGCCTTGGCCTGTTCCTGGGTGATCTGCGGCTGCAGGCCTTCGAACGAGCGCTCCACGGCGGTGCGCAGGGCAGCCACGTCGATCTCATCGGCAATCGGCGTGAACGACTTGGCCACGTCCAGGCCGATGGCGTAGCCGAGCTTCTGCTTGGGGGAATTCAAGGTTGCGGTCTCCTTGGCGGCTGCGGGGGCAGCCGGTTGTTGCGACAGAGCGACACCCGAAGTGCCCATCGCCAGAATCAGAACCGACGCTGCGGCGCCGCGCATTCCCATCTTCATTCGCTGCATTCCTGGAAGTGTCTGGGCGCCGACGTCGGCGCGAAAAGAAACATTGTCGCACGCATGCCCGAGATGTCGAGGCATCCGTGCCGGATATCAATGCGTGGCGGCTGCCGCCAGCGCCTTGTCGATGGCCGCGGTCAGCTGCGGGTCGTCCGGCGTGACCTTGCTGGCGAACTGGGCGATGACCTTGCCATCGCGGCCGACCAGGTACTTGTGGAAGTTCCAACCCGGCGCCACCCCGGTAGCTGCGGTCAGGCGCTGGTACAGCGGTGTAGCTTCCGCACCCACCACATGCACCTTCTCGAACATCGGGAACTTGACGCCATACGTCAGCGTGCAGAAGTCCTGGATCTGTTTCTCGTCACCCGGCTCCTGCCCCTTGAAGTCGTTGGAAGGAAAACCCAGCACCGCGAAACCCCGGCCCGCATAGCGCTTCTGCAACGCTTCCAGCCCTTCGTACTGCGGGGTGTAGCCACATTTGCTGGCGGTATTGACCACCAGCAGCACCTGCCCGTGGTAGCGCTGCTGCAGGTTGACCTGCTGCCTGCTGGCCAGCGGCCGGTAATCCACGTCGAGCAGATCGGCCGCCAGCGCACTGGCGGAACCGGCGATGCCGGCCACCATCAGGGCCAGCAGGGACAGGCCGCGCAGGCGGCGCGGGGAAACGGTCGGCAGGGGCATCAGGGGGTCCGCGGTAGCCATTCACAAGGTCCGGCCACTGCCGGCCGGGAATCGGCCGAACTATAGCACCGGGCCCCGGCCCCCCTTGTTGCCGCAGGCATCGGTGGCTTTGCGCGGCGTGGCGTTTGCCCGCGCGACCCGCCAGCACTACCCCAGTGATGACATAGCATGGACAACGCTGAATGGAATGCAGGGCGGAATCTACCCGCACTACAGACTTATTTCCCTTTTCAATCAATCGGATAAGGCGACATTTCAGCAATTTGACCACCCCTGCCATCAGTTGGGCACGGCAGGGGGTTGCACGCAGGCGTGCCGGTGTTATAGTTGCATACAACACCAGTCACCTGAGACAGGGGGAAGCCATGAACATCCGGATCCGTCGCAACCTCGCCGCACCCGCGGTCGCTGCCGTGTCGACCCTGATCGTGCTGGCCTGGCTGGCCACGCCCAGCCTCCCCGACTCCGCTGACAGTGCGCAGGACGCAACCAGTTCACCGGCCGGGAACGCCGACTCCTCCCCCCCTCCCCCGCGTCGGCTGCACAGCTCCCTGTCCATGCCGTATTTCTCGTTCGCCCAGCCGCTGACCCCACGGAGCTGAATATGAGCGACATCCAGTGGAGCGACGGCGCTCCCATCTACCGTCAGTTGAAGGAGCGCGTGATCGCCATGATGCTCGACGGAATCCTCAAGCCGGGCGATGCCCTGCCTTCGGTGCGCCAGGTGGCCGCCGACTACCAGCTCAACCCCATCACCGTTTCGCGCGCTTACCAGGAACTGGCCGACGAAGGCCTGGTCGAGAAGCGCCGCGGCCTGGGCATGTTCATGACCGAACAGGCGGCCACGCAGCTGCGCAGCAGCGAGCGCGACCGCTTCCTCAACGAAGAATGGCCGGCAGTCCTGGAGCGTATCCAGCGCCTGGGCCTGAGCCTTGATGAATTGCTGCCCCAGGGGAAAGTCTGATGAATAGCACTGCAAGCGAGTCGGTCATCACCGCCCGAGGCCTGCGCAAGGCCTACAAGAGCACCGTCGCCCTCGACAACGCCAGCTTCAGTATTCCGAGCGGGCGCATCGTCGGCCTGATCGGCCCCAACGGCGCCGGCAAGACCACCGCCCTGAAGGCCATCCTTGGCCTCACCTCGGTGGAAGGCGACCTGAGTGTGCTCGGCCGCGATCCGCGACTGCATCGCGACGAGCTGATGAATGACATCTGCTTCATCGCCGACGTTGCCGTGCTGCCGCGCTGGCTGAAGGTGCGCGAAGCGATCGACTTCGTCGCCGGCGTCCATCCGCGTTTCGACCGCGCCCGCTGCGAGCGCTTCCTGGCCAATACCAAGCTGCAACCAAAGCAGCGCGTGCGCGAACTGTCCAAGGGCATGATCGTGCAGCTGCACCTGGCACTGGTGATGGCCATCGACGCCCGCATCCTGGTGCTGGACGAGCCCACCCTCGGCCTGGACATCCTCTATCGCAAGGAGTTCTACCAGCGCCTGCTGGAGGACTACTTCGACGAACAGAAGACCATCATCGTCACCACCCATCAGGTGGAAGAGATCGAGCACATTCTCAGCGACGTGATGTTCATCCGTGATGGGCGCATCGTGCTCGATGCGGAAATGGACGAGGTCGGCCAGCGCTACACCGAACTGCTGGTCAATGCCGACCAGCTCGAGACGGCCCGCGCACTGAAGCCGATCGACGAGCGCAGCCTGGCATTCGGCAAGACCGTGATGCTGTTCGACGGTGTGCCGCGCACCCAGCTGTCCACCCTTGGCGAGACCCGCAGCCCGGGCCTGGCCGACCTGTTCGTCGCCATCATGAAGGGGACCTACGCATGAATGCCGTCAATCACCCTGTCAGCCCGCTGGGCACCCTGCGCTGGCTGCTCAAGCGCGAGTACTGGGAGAACCGCGGCGGCTTCCTGTATGCCCCGCTGATCGCCGGCCTGATCTCGCTGGTGATGAGCACCGTCGGCATCGCCTTCGGCCTGTTCGCGCTGAACCGTGCAGCGCGCAGCGGTGCATTGCATGTCGATGGCGAAAGCGTGAACGTCAACGGCCTGGATCTGGCGCTGCTCACCCGCAACATCGATGGCAAGGATCTGGCCGACCTCGGCAATGGCCTGGACCTGACCCTGGTCCTCAGTTCGGCCTGGCCGTTCCTGGTACTGGCCTTCGTCGTGTTCTTCTACTGCCTGGGCGCTCTGTACGACGATCGCCGCGACCGCAGCATCCTGTTCTGGAAGTCGCTGCCGCTGTCCGATACCCAGACCGTGCTGTCGAAGGTCATCAGCGCACTGGTCGTGGCGCCGCTGATCGCGGTGATCGCCGGTATCATCACCATGTTCGGCTTCATGCTGATCATCAGCATCGTCGCACTGATGCACGGTGGCAGCCCGATGGCGCTGATCTGGGGTCCGGCCAGCCCACTGACCCTGGCCGCCGGCCACCTGGCCTGGATTCCGGTCTATGCCCTGTGGGCCCTGCCCACTGCCGGCTGGCTGCTGTTGTGCTCGGCATGGGCCAAGAGCAAGCCGTTCCTGTGGGCGGTGATGCTGCCGCTGTTTGCCGGCGTCATCGTCAGCACCACCAAGATCATGCCGCTGTTCGGCCTGACCACCGGCTGGTTCTGGCAGAACATCGTGGGCCGCCTGCTGCTGGGCGGCGTGCCCGGCATGGACCTGCTCTATCGCCTCGGTGCCGACCAAGCCTCGCGCCGCGATCTGGACACGGTGGTCAGCCTGATGTCCCCGGCCTCGCAGCTCAAGTCGCTGGCAATGCCGGAGCTGTGGATCGGCGCGGCCGTCGGTGCAGTGTTCATCTTCCTCGCCATCCGCCTGCGCAAGCGCGCCGGCGAGATCTGATTCCATCCACCCGGAGGCACCACCCATGCGTTCCCTGCTCGCCTGCTCTGCGTTGTTGCTGTTGCCGCTGTCGGCACTCGCTGCCGATGCACCGAACTGCAAGTTCTCCGCCACCCGCGCGTTGAAGCTGGATCTGGCCGGTGCCAAGGCGGTGGTATTCGAGGTCAACCAGCATGACCTGAAGATCACCGCCAGCGCCGGCGGTGGCCAGCTCGAAGGCCGCGCCTGCGCCTCCAGCCAGGAATGGCTGGACCAGTTGGTGCTGGACCAGCGGAAGGTCGATGACAAGCTGGTGGTGAGTCTGCGTCGCGAGGGTCGCTCGCCCAGCATCAGCATCGGCAACAGCTACGCCTGGCTGGACGTCCGCGGCAGCGTGCCGGACAACCTGCCGCTGCAGCTGAAGGTCGGCTCGGGCGACGCCAGCGTGGAGAACGCGCAGTCGCTCAGCGTGGACGTCGGCTCCGGTGACGCCGTCGCCCGCGGCACCCGCGGCAGCATCCACGCGGCAGTCGGCTCGGGCGACCTCAACATCGACGGTGGCAGCTCGCTGAACCTGCTGTCGCTGGGCTCGGGTGACGTCAATGTGCGCAACATCAACGGTGATGCCAGCACCGGCACCGTCGGCTCGGGTGACCTGAAGATCACCGACGTGCGCGGCAATGCACGGCTGGATACCGTGGGCTCGGGCGATATCGAGTTCAAGCGCGTGAAGGGCAGCGTCGAAGTGGGCGTGGTCGGCTCCGGCGGCGTCGACCTGGCCGACATCGGCGGCAATGTGCACGTCCGCAGCCACGGCTCGGGTGACATCCAGGTGGACGGCGTCGGCGGCAGCCTGACCGTCGACCACAGCGGCAGCGGTGATGTCGATCATCGCCATGTCAGCGGCCGGGTCACCCTGCCGCGCAGCAAGTAATCCTCTTCCAGATACCTCCAGGGGAACATCATGAACCTGTTGCGCCTGTTGCCTGCCACCTTGCTGTGCCTGCCGCTGATCGCCTGCGGCGGCACGTCCTCCGCGCCCGACAAGACCGTCGGCAAGAGCGTCGCCGAAGCCACCAGCGGCGTCGGCCAGACGGTGAAGGAAGCCCTGGACGATGCCCGCAAGGAGATCGCCCAAGGCAACATCAAGATCTCGGCCGACAAGCAGCCGCGTGCCGAGATCACGCCGGACGGCCGCCTGCTGATCGCCGGCAAGGAGATCGCGGCCAACGACACCCAGCGCCGTCACCTGCAGGAGTACCGTGGCCACGTGGTCGCCGTTGCAATGGACGGCATGGATGTCGGCATGGCCGGTGCCAAGCTTGGTGCCAATGCCGCGGGTGAAGCGCTGAAGGGCATCTTCAGCGGTGACAGCGAAGGGGTGGAGAAGCGCATCAACGCCGAAGCCGCCAAGATCGAGGTCCAGGCCAAGCGCATCTGTGATCGCCTGCCGGCGATGCTGGCCAGCCAGCAGGCCCTGGCGCGCGAACTGCCGGCCTTCAAGCCGTACGCGACGATGGACCAGAGTGACGTGGACGACTGCGGCAAGAACAACTCGGTCACGTTCTCCAACTGAGACAAATCGACGCACCCGACCGGCAGCGGCCTTCCGTTGCCGGTCGTGCTGCATTGGCGGGCTTACAATGGGGGCCCCGGATGCCCCCGAACCGAACGCCATGAAGAAGTTGTTCCTGCTGCTGGCCGCCCTGCTCTGCCTGGGCCTGGCCGGCTGTGACAAGGATTACCGCAACCACCGCGCCGAGCGCGGCAAGCCCAAGATTTCCGTCAGCGAGGGCATGGTCACCGTGCGCCGCCCGCCGGCACCGAACATCATCATCCTCGGCGACGGCACGATGAAGGTGGACGAGATCCAGATTCCGCTGGACGGCGGGCAGAAGCAGATGCTGCAGACGATGTTCGGCAAACTGCAGGTGCTGCGCCAGAACACCCTGGTGGCCGCGCCGGCCGACCCGAACATGCAGCCGGTGAAGATCCAGCCGCCGGAGGGCATGGAGGTGATTCCGGCCGACCTGATCCAGCGCATCCCCGAGTTCAAGGACTACACCGACACCTTCGGCAACATCGTCGCCGACCGTCGCTGAAGCAGAAACGCCGCCCCCCGGGCGGCGTTTCCTTTTGTAGAGCCGAGCCCGTGCTCGGCTACTGCCTGGAACCTGAGCCGAGCATGGGCTCGGCTCTACATCCGGCCAATCACCCCCCGCCGCCGCCACCGCCCGCCTGGATGCCACCAGCAGTCAGCGCAGTCGGGTCCAGCAGGCGACGCAGCTCGGCCTCGTCAAGCCCGCTGTCTTCCAGCGCCACGTCCAGCACCGGGCGCTGTTCCTTGTAGGCACGCTTGGCAATCGCCGCTGCCTTCTCGTAGCCGATGATCGGGTTCAGCGCGGTGACCAGGATCGGGTTGCGCGCCAGCGCCTCGGCCACGCGGTCCTCGCGCACCTTCAGCCCTGCGATCGCGCTGTCGGCCAGCAGCCTGGACACATTGGCCAGCAGGCCGATGCCATCGAGCAGGTTCACCGCGATCAACGGCAGGGTGACGTTGAGCTGGAAGTTGCCGGTCTGCCCGGCCACGGTGATCGCGGTGTGGTGGCCGATCACCTGCGCGCAGGCCATCACCGTGGCTTCCGGAATGACCGGGTTGACCTTGCCCGGCATGATCGAGCTGCCCGGCTGCAGTGCCGGCAGTTCGATCTCGCCCAGCCCGGCCAGCGGACCGGCATTCATCCAGCGCAGGTCATTGGCGATCTTGATCAGTGCCACCGCCAGCGCATTGAGCTGGCCGGACAGTTCCACCGCATCGTCCTGCGCGGCCAGGCCTTCGAACTTGTTCTCGGCGCTGTCGAACTTGAAACCGGTCTGCTGCTTCAGCGCCTTGGCCACCTGCGCGCCGAAGCGCGGGTCGGCGTTGATGCCGGTACCGATGGCGGTGCCGCCCAGCGGCAACCGGCGCACGCGCTTGAGGCTGTCTTCGATGCGCTCCTGCGCCGAGGCCAGCTGCGCCGACCACGCACCGAATTCCTGCTCGAAGGTGAGCGGCATCGCGTCCATCAGGTGGGTACGGCCGGTCTTGACCACCTTGCGCAGGCTGCGGCCCTTCTTGTCCAGGGTCTTGCGCAGGTGCACCAGCGCCGGCAGCAGCTGCTCGTGCGTCGCCAGCACCGCCGACACCCGCAGCGCAGTCGGAATCACGTCATTGGAGCTCTGCCCCTGGTTGACGTGGTCATTGGGATGCACGGTGGTCTTGCCCGCCTTGCCGGCACGGTTGGCCAGCGTGGCGATGACCTCATTGGCATTCATGTTCGACGACGTGCCCGAACCCGTCTGGTAGACATCGATCGGGAACTGCGCGTCCCAGTTGCCGGCGGCCACTTCGGCGGCAGCGGTCTGGATGGCCTTGGCCACGTTCTTCGGCAGGTGGCCCAGCTCGGCGTTGACGCCGGCGGCTGCGCCCTTGACCAGGCCCAGGGCGCGGATGAAACCGCGCGGCATGCGCTGGCCCGACACCGGGAAATTCTGCACGGCGCGCTGGGTCTGGGCGCCCCACAGGGCATCCGCAGGCACCTGCAGCTCGCCCATGCTGTCGTGTTCGATTCTGAAACCCTTGCTTGCAGCTTTGCTCATTGCATCAACTCCGCACTACTTCAGTTGGGGAAAGGGAAGCGGCGGCTGGCAGGGTGTCGCTTCCCGGGCTGGCGGCTGCGGCCACAATACTCCCTTGCCCGCACCATGGGATGACGAGGGCGGGCCAGATCGTTCCACCTGCACGGCCGTTCTGCGCGCGCAAGGGTAGTGCCGGCCGCTGGCCGGCAATCCATGGAATCGAGGGCCGGGCGTGGTTGCCGGCCCGCGGCCGGCACTAGCTGACCGGCACGTCGTAGAATATGGCCCCCGCCGCTCGTCCCAGCCCTGCCGACATGTCCGATTCCGCCCTGCTCGCCCTGTCCCCGCTCGATGGCCGCTACGCCGGCAAGGTCGACGCCCTGCGCCCGATCTTCTCCGAATACGGCCTGATCAAGGCGCGCATCGTGGTCGAGGTGGAATGGCTGCTGGCGCTGGCCGCCGAACCGGGCATCGTCGAACTGGCGCCGTTCTCCGACGCCGCCGTCGCCCGCCTGCGCGGGTTGGCCGCCCGCTTCAGCCCGGCCCAGGCCGCGCGCGTGAAGGAGATCGAGCGCACCACCAACCATGACGTCAAGGCGGTGGAGTACTTCATCAAGGAACAGCTGAAGGATGACGCAGAGCTGGCCCCGGCGCTGGAATTCGTGCATTTCGCCTGCACCAGCGAGGACATCAACAATCTCAGCTACGGCCTGATGCTGGAACAGGCCCGCCGTGAAGTGCTGCTGCCGACCCTGGACGGCATCGCCAGCACCCTGCGCACCCTGGCCCACGCCCAGGCCGGCCAGCCGATGCTGTCGCGCACCCATGGCCAGACTGCCTCGCCGACCACGCTGGGCAAGGAGCTGGCCAACGTGGTCGCCCGCCTGGAGCGCCAGCGCCGGCAGATCGCCGCGGTCGAACTGACCGGCAAGATCAACGGTGCGGTCGGCAACTACAACGCCCACATCGCCAGCTACCCGGACGTGGACTGGCCTGCCTTCGCCGAGCGCTTCGTCACCGGCCTGGGCCTGGTATTCAACCCGTACACCACGCAGATCGAGCCGCACGACAACGTCGCCGAGATCGGCGATGCCGCGCGCCGCGCCAACATCATCCTGATCGACCTGGCCCGCGACATCTGGGGCTACATCTCGCTGGGCTACTTCAAGCAGCGCCTGAAGGAAGGCGAAGTCGGCTCGTCGACGATGCCGCACAAGGTCAACCCGATCGACTTCGAGAATGCGGAAGGCAACTTCGGCATCGCCAACGCGCTGTTCGAGCACTTCAGCGCGAAGCTGCCGATCAGCCGCTGGCAGCGTGACCTGACCGATTCCACCGTGCTGCGTGCGCTGGGCACCGCGTTCGGCCACAGCCAGGTGGCGCTGGATTCGCTGGCCAAGGGCCTGGGCAAGCTGGAAGTGAACCCGCAGCGCCTGGATGCCGATCTGGATGCGGCCTGGGAAGTGCTGGCCGAGGCCGTGCAGACGGTGATGCGCCGCCATGGCCTGCCGAACCCGTACGAGCAGCTGAAGGCGCTGACCCGCGGCCAGGGCATCACGGCCGAGTCGATGCGTGCGTTCGTGCAGGGGCTGGAGCTGCCGGCGGATGCGAAGCAGCGCCTGCTGGAGATGACCCCGGGCAGCTACACCGGCCTGGCCGAGTCGCTGGCGAAGAAGATCTAAGGGGTTTCCTTTGCGGCGGCGGCCGCGGGCGCTGCCTGCGGCAGGCAACGGCAACGGCAACAGCAACTTCAAAGTCAAGAGCGGCTCTGGATTGCTGCTATCTGGGCGGGTCGGGATGGGCCAGCGGGACACGCCGTAAACCTGTGGTGGTCAAGTATTTTTGGACACTCCCAAAGGGAGTTCAGGCCACCTGCTCTTCACAGAGCGCAGGTGGCACAAGGCCGTTGGCACTGTGTAGCCGACGGTGGTTGTACCAATCCACGA
>NZ_JAUTXR010000170.1 GCF_030658505.1 Stenotrophomonas raiganjensis (SeqCode)
AACAACAACATCGCCGAGTCCATCTTCAAGCAGATGGCCGAAGAGCCCAGCCCGGTCCGGGAGTGGATCGGGTGCAGCCCCGGCACCGGCGGTACCGCCGCCACCCTGGGCCGCTCTGTCAGCTATCGCCGCCACGACACCCGCATCCTGTGCGCGGACCCGGAAGTGTCGGTGGTCTTCGACGGCTACCGGGCCGCCGTGGCCGGGGAACAGGACGGGCGCGACCTGACCTGCAGTGGCGGGTCGCGCGTGGAAGGCAGCGGCCGGCCGCGGGGGGAGCCGAGTTTCATCCCGACCAGCGTCGATGCGAGGGTCAAGGTGCCCGACGCGCTGAGCCTGGCTGCGATGCGCCATGTCAGCCGCCAGCTCGGCCGT
>NZ_JAUTXR010000171.1 GCF_030658505.1 Stenotrophomonas raiganjensis (SeqCode)
CCGGCCGCTGGCCGGCAATCGATTGGTAGCGGCCAACCTTGGTTGGCGCCATGCTTCCTCGCAGTGGGCCTCCACGCATGGCGTGGATCTACCGGGCCATGTAATGCCATCGGGTTGCCGGCCAGCGGCCGGCACTACCTGTATTTACTGCGCCCAAAGAAAAACCCCGCTGCTCTCGCAGCGGGGTTTTGGGTGTAGACCCTGGCGATGACCTACTCTCGCATGGCTTGAGCCACACTACCATCGGCGCAGCTGCGTTTCACTTCCGAGTTCGGGATGGGATCGGGTGGTTCCACAGCGCTAA
>NZ_JAUTXR010000172.1 GCF_030658505.1 Stenotrophomonas raiganjensis (SeqCode)
CGTGGAATGGCTTTTCCCCACAGGGGTCACCCATACCCACCGGTTTTGTTTTGCAGTGCAGCGTGCAAAGTGCTTTCGCAGCCCGCACGATGGCCCTGCATCCCGACGTGGGGGAGGGAGCAGAGCCCGCTGGCAGTTCGCTGCAAGCGGGCTTTTTTATTGCCTGTCGCCCAGTATGAATGCGCAGTTCCCATTATCGGTAGTGCCGGCCGCTGGCCGGCAACCCCCGGCAGGACCATCGGATCTGCCGGCCAGCGGCCGGCACTACCGGATGAACCCCGGCCGGTCGATACAATCTGCGCATGACCCTCGCCCCCGCTGAACTGCCCGCCGCCCTGCAGCCCGTCGTCGATCGCGCGTTGGCGCGGCTGGCCCAGGCCCTGTCCGAGCCCGTTCCTGCCGCCCTGCTGCCGCTGTTGACCCGGCTGGCGGTGGCCAGCGACTTCGCCCTCGAGACCCTGGTGCGGCAGCCGGTGCTGCTGGCACAGCTGGCCGCCCCCGGATGCCCGCCGATTCCGGCGCCGGTGCTCGATCCGCTGCAGCCCAGTGATTGGCCGGCGCAGATAAGGCGCTGGCGCGCGGCGATGTCCACGCGGCTGATCTGGCGCGACCTGGCTGGCCTGGACGACGTGGCGCAGACCCTGGCCGGTGCCACCACCTTGGCCGAGGACTGCCTGCGACTGGCGCTGGACGCCCTTCAGCAGGAATTCGCCCAGCGCCACGGCGTGGTCCGCGATGGCGAAGGCGTTCCGCAGCAGCTGGTGGTGTTCGGCCTCGGCAAGCTTGGGGGAGGCGAACTCAACTTCAGTTCCGACATCGACCTGGTCTATGCCTATCCGCACGGCGGTGAATCCGACGGCGCGCGCGCGCTGGCTGCCGAAGAGTATTTCGCCCGCCTCGGCCAGCGCCTGGCCAAGCTGCTGGATGAAACCACCGTCGATGGCTTCAGCCACCGCGTCGACCTGCGCCTGCGTCCGTTCGGCAGCGCCGGCCGCGTCGCGCTCTCGTTCGCGGCCATGGACCAGTACTTCCAGCGCGAGGGCCGCGACTGGGAACGCTATGCGTGGCTGAAGGCGCGCGCGGTGGCCGGCGATATCGAGGCCGGTGAAGCGTGGCTGCAGACCCTGCGCCCGTTCGTGTACCGCCGCTACCTGGACTTCACCGCGCTCGACGGCCTGCGCGAGATGAAGGCGGCCATCACCGCCGAAGTCGCGCGCCGTGAACTGCATGAAGACATCAAGCGCGGCGCCGGTGGCATCCGCGAAATCGAATTCCTGTGCCAGGCGCTGCAGCTGATCCGGGGTGGCCGTGAGCCGGCACTGCGCGAGCGTCGCCTGCTGGTGGCGCTGGAGGCGCTGGTGGCGGCCGGGCAGATCGCGCCCGAGGACGGCAGTGCGCTGCGTGAGGCGTACCTGTTCCTGCGCCGCTTGGAAAACCGCCTGCAGATGTTGCGTGATGCGCAGACGCATGTGCTGCCCAGCGATGCGCTGGACCGCGAGCGTATCGCCGTCGGCCTGGGGTATCCGGACTGGGAGGTGCTGCGCGCGGCGTTGGCCGAACAGCAGCAGCGGGTCAGTACTGAATTCGCCGCGCTGCTGGCGCCGCGCAAGGGTCAGGCCGCGCCCGACGCGCTGGCCAACTACTGGCGCAGCCTGCCGGAAGGCAGCAATGCACCGCTGCTGGCCGAAGCCGGTTTCCTCGATGCCAACGGCGCCGACCAGTCGCTGCGCGATTTTGCCCAGGGCACGGGGGTGAAGTCGCTGTCCGACGCCGCGCGTGCGCGCCTGGATCGCGTGCTGCCGGCGCTGCTGCACGCGGCAACGCGCTCGCCGCAGCCGGATGCCGCGCTCAAGCGCGTGCTCGGGTTGCTCCAGGCGGTGCTGCGCCGGACCAGTTACCTGGCCTTGCTGGACGAGCAACCGAGCGCCCTGGCACGGCTGGTGGATGTGCTGGCGCGCAGCGCGCTGCTGGCCGAGCGCCTGGCCGCGTACCCGCTGCTGCTGGACGAACTGCTAGACGTGCGCGTGTCCGGGCCGATGCCCGATGCCGCAGGCATGCTGGCCGAGTGCCAGCAGGTGCTGGGGGTGGAGGATCCGGAATCGGCGCTGCGCTGGCTCAACGAGACGCGGCTGGCGCTCAGCTTCCGCATGGCGATGGCGACGCTGGACGGGCGCCAGGGCGCGGTGGACAGCACCCGGCAACTGGCCGAGCTGGCACAGGCGGTGGTGACCACCGTGCTGGCGATGGCCGAAGCGGACATGCGCGGTGCACACGGCGAGATTCCCGGTGGCCGCTTCGCGATCATCGGTTACGGCAGCCTCGGAGGCCTCGAACTCGGTTTCGGTTCCGACCTGGACCTGGTGTTCCTGCACGACAACCCTGCGGGCGTGGACGCCAGCGACGGCGCACGGCCGCTGGAACCGGGGCGCTGGTATGCACGACTGGCGCAGAAGGTGATGGCGCTGTTGGGCGCGGTCACTGCCGCCGGGCGCCTGTACGACATCGACGTGCGCCTGCGCCCGGATGGTGGCAAGGGTTCGCTGGTGTCTTCGCTGGCCAGCTACACCGAGTACCAGCGCGAACGCGCATGGACCTGGGAACACCAGGCGCTGGTGCGCGCGCGCGGCGTGGCCGGCGATGCCAGCCTGCTGGCCGACTTCGAGCAGGTACGAGCGCAGACGCTGGGACGTGAGCGCGATCCGGCCACGCTGTATGCCGATGTGCTGAAGATGCGCGGCCGCATGCGCACCGAGCTGGACCGCAGCGATGCCGCGCGGCTGGACCTGAAGCAGGGCGCCGGTGGCGTAGTGGACCTGGAGTTCCTGCTGCAGACCGGCGTGCTGGCGCGCAGTGCGCAGCATCCCGCGCTGCTGCAGCCGCGCGATACACCGTCGTTGATCGACGCGTTGGCGGTTGCCGGTTTCCTGCCGGAAGACACTGCGCAAGCACTGCATGGCGCGCATGCCACGTTGCTGGATGTCGGCCTGGCCTGCACGCTGGATCGTCGCCCGCGACTGGCACCGACCACGCCCGCGATTGAGGACGCGCGTGCCGCGATCACGGCCGCGTGCAGTGCGGCGGCGTTGCCGTTCGCCTGAGGGGCGGATGGCGGAGGACCGCAGTTGGTAGGTGCCGACCGTTGGTCGGCACAATCTGTCAGCGGTGATGAACTCCGATGGAGCGTGCCGACCAACGGTCGGCACCTACCAGAGCATGTGCGGTCAGCTGGTCGCGCGCAGCGGCGCCATCTTCCACAGCAGTGCACGGAACGGGGCCAGCAGGCACACGCCGATCGCCAGCTTCACGGCCAGGTCGCCGGCGGCCCAGCTCACCCACGGCAGGCTCGAACCGGCAAAGGCGATCGACCAGAAAATGGTGGTATCCACCGTCGCGCTGCAGGTGGTCGCTACCATCGGTGCGCGCCACCAGCTGCCACGGCGCAGGCGGTCGAACACGGTGATGTCCAGCAGCTGCGCCACGATGAAGGCCGAGCACGAGGCAATGGCGATGCGCGGCGTGGCCACCCAGATCGACAGCAGCACCGCTACCGCGAACCCGATCCACGCCACGCGGCGCGCCGGGCCCGGGCCGAAGCGACGGTTGATCAGGTTGCTGACCAGGAACGCGACCGGGTAGCTGAAGGCACCCCAGGTCAGCCAATCGTTGATCGGGTACTGCACCAGCACGTTGGACAGCAGCACCACCGCGCCCATGGCCAGTACCGCCAGCACCAGGGCGCGCGGGGTCAGCGGGGCAAAAACAGGGGCGGGACGCACGGACATGGCGAGCCAGGGGGACAAGGGGAATCAGCCATTATCCGCCCGGCCCGCGCCAAATCCAAAAACGCTCGTTCAGCTTTACAGCACGTCGCTCATCACATCGCCGGCGGCGTAGGCGGTAGGTACATAGGCCAGCGTCTGGCCCTGGGTGCCCTTCACGTTCCAGCCGGCACCGGCCGGAGTCGGCTCGAAGCGCACCTGCTGGCCGACCACGAAGGCCGCCGTCGGATCTTCGTCCTTCGGCGTTACCGGCCAGTGCAGGGTTGCGGTCTGGTCGGCCTTGTCGGGTACCTGCAGCTGCACCTTGCGCTCGCCTTCCGGCGTGGTCTCCACCTTCTTCACCTCCATCGGCGGCAACGGCACCGCCTTGGTGCGGGTGGCCCTGCCGTTGCGCTCGCTGGCCTTGAACGGCGCCTTGGACAGCTCGGACAGGCCCATCGACGCCGCCAGCGGCAACGACAGCACCACGAATGACGTGACGAGCACGCTGGCCTGGCTGCTGTTCAACTGCGGTGCGGCGCCGGCATGGACGGTGGGCACCAGCAGCGCGGACAGCAGCAGGGCAGAGGCGGGAACACGCAGGCAACGGAGCATCGGGACCTCCAGGTCGCAAAAGGAAAAGCCGGAATTCAGGGGGCGGCCGCGGCGGCACCGGCCACCGGCACGTGGGGGATCACCAGTTCCTGCTGCAGCTGGCTGCGCTGGTGCAGGAAGTCGAATACCGATTCCACCGTCACCACCGAATAGTTGCCGGAGATGCGCTCGCCGGCCGGATGGTCGGTGGTGGTGGCGTTGGCCACGAACAGGCGTGCGCCCACGCGCTTGCCCAGGCCGATATGCAGCACGCTGGGCTGGTACTTCTGCTGGCGCAGCCACTGCTGGGCCTGTTCGCGCTTGACGATGGCCGGTGCGCCCTCGGCCTGCGCCATCGCCGCCGCCAGTACTTCCAGCACCCACTGGTTGGAGTTCTGGTAGTCGGTGGCGAACGGGTAGGCAACCACGTTGTACCTGGTCTCGTGCAGGGCCTTGGGCTGGATCGACGGCGACACCAGCATTGCCCGCAGGGCCGCGCTCAGCGGTGCCGAGGGCACGCCGATGCGCAGGTCGGTATGGCCACCGCTCTCGCCGACGAAGTTGCCCAGTCCTTCGTGGTACAGCTGCGAGCTGTCGGTCTTGCAGCGGTTGAGCAGGTGCATCGCGCGCCAGCGGCCGTCGTCCTCGCGCAGCAGGAAGGCCAGGTGGCTGTGGCGCAGGCCGTAGCGGCTCAGGTCCTGGCCGCCACGCGCGGCCACCACCACGTCCACATCGGGCAGGGCGTCCAGGCGCTCGGCGGTGGTCCACGCCACGTCCAGCATTGCCGCCTGCGACGCCACGCTGGGGTAGCGCTCGCGGCATTCGGTGCTGTTGGCCCATGCCGGTGCGATCGCCAGCAGGCTGACAATCAACAGCGCGGCGCGGGCCTGGCGGGAGAAACGATCCATGTCGGTACCTTCAACGGCGGGCAGGCCCGCGCGCCGATCATACGCCGGTCAGCGCAGCGACCGGTCCACGCCCTTGCGCTTGAGTTCCTTGTCGCAGGCATCGCTGATCGGCGCCACCGGCAGCGGCGGGCGCTCGCCGCGCGGATTGCGCAGGCCCGGCTGGTCCCGGTACGCGTCCAACTGCTGCTGGCATTGATAGGAAATCGGATCCAGCTCGGTGGGCGTGGTGGAACAGGCGGCGAGCAGGGCCAGCGGCAGCAGGAGCAGGGTACGCATGCAGATGTTCAGTCCAACGGGGGGCCTTGGACTGTAACCGTGGTGCCGGATCGAAATGTTCAGAAAATGCTGGGCACCCGGGTAGGGCCGGGGGGGGGGGGGGGACCGGGGGCGGGGCGCCCAGCGTTCCTGAGTTCGACAAGGAGAATCAACGTGTACTTCAAGTCCCTGGATTACCCGGTCATTGTCATCGACAACGACTACGAATCGCCGC
>NZ_JAUTXR010000184.1 GCF_030658505.1 Stenotrophomonas raiganjensis (SeqCode)
TGGAGGCTGGGCTGGTGGAATACATCCAGTACTACAACCAAGAGCGCATCAAACTGAAACTGAAAGGCCTGAGCCCGGTAAAGTATCGGGAGCAGGCCCAATCGGCCACCTGACCCCGTCCAAGTCTCGGGGGTCACTTCATGGATGGGTTTACGGCGTCCCCGCCCTCCGACACCGCCCCGCCAAACCACGGAATGCCGCTGTTGCTGTTGCTGTTGCTGAGGTTGCCGGCCAGCGGCCGGCTCTACCGCGGGTGCAGGGCGCAGCCCTGCCGCGCCCTCAACGGCGACGACGCTTGCGGTCCACGTACAGGGTCTTGGCGATGCTCAGCACGATGCCGACCGCAATACCCACCACGCAGCCCAGCAGCAGGTTGTCGGCGCCCAAGCCTACGCCCACACCCACCACGGTGGCGATGATCATCTCGACGGTGTGGGAAATCGGTTCGGGCTTCGGTGCGGACATGCGGACTCCAGCGTCAGATCGGTTCTTCGGAATGGGCCGGTAGCCCGGAAACGACGAAGCCGGGTTGCCCCGGCCTCGTCTGGTGTCACCTGCAGCGGGCCGTCAGTGCGATTCGGCCGGGCCTGCGATCGGCGGCAGCGGGCGGGCGTCGCCCCCCTTGTCGTTGCCACCATCCTTGTTCGACTTGTTCCAGCCGGCCGGCGGCGGCGGCTCGCGGCCTTCCATGATGGCGTCGATCTGCGGCGCGTCGATGGTCTCGTACTGCAGCAGCAGCTGCGACATCGCGTGCAACTTGTCGATGTTGTCGGTCAACAGCTGGGTGGTACGCGCATAGGCCTTGTCGAGGATGCTGCGGACTTCCTCGTCGATACGGCGCGCGGTGTCGTTGGACACGCTCTTGTGCTGGGTAACCGAACGGCCCAGGAACACCTCGTCGTCCTCTTCGCCGTAAGCGATCGGGCCGAGCTGCTCGGACAGCCCCCACTTGGTGACCATGTTGCGGGCCATCTTGGTGGCACGCTCGATGTCGTTGGACGCACCGGTGGTGACCTTGTCCTCGCCGAAGATCAGCTCTTCAGCGACGCGGCCACCGTACAGCGAACACAGCTGCGACTGGATCGCCACGCGGTTCATCGAGTATTTGTCGCCTTCCGGCAGATACATGGTCACACCCAGCGCACGGCCGCGCGGAATGATGGTGACCTTGTAGACCGGGTCATGCTCGGGCACCAGGCGGCCGACAATGGCGTGGCCGGCTTCGTGGTACGCGGTCAGGGTCTTCTCGTCCTCGCTCATGGCCATCGAGCGGCGCTCGGCACCCATCAGGATCTTGTCACGGGCACGGTCGAAGTGGTCCATGCGGACTTCCTTCTCGTTGCCACGCGCGGCGAACAGGGCGGCCTCGTTGCAGAGGTTGGCCAGGTCGGCACCGGAGAAGCCCGGGGTACCCCGCGCGATCACCATCGGCTCGACATCGTCGGCCAGCGGCAGCTTGCGCATGTGGACCTTCAGGATGTGCTCGCGCCCCTTCACGTCCGGCAGGCCGACCACGACCTGGCGGTCGAAACGGCCGGGACGCAGCAGCGCCGGGTCCAGTACGTCCGGACGGTTGGTCGCGGCGATCACGATCACGCCTTCGCCACCTTCGAAGCCGTCCATCTCGACCAGCAGCTGGTTCAGGGTCTGCTCGCGCTCGTCATGACCGCCGCCCAGGCCAGCGCCACGGTGACGACCGACGGCGTCGATTTCATCGATGAAAATGATGCACGGGGCGTGCTTCTTGGCCTGCTCGAACATGTCGCGCACGCGGCTGGCGCCGACGCCGACGAACATTTCCACGAAGTCCGAACCGGAGATCGAGAAGAACGGCACCTTGGCTTCGCCGGCGATGGCCTTGGCCAGCAGCGTCTTGCCGGTACCCGGCGGGCCGACCATCAGCACGCCACGCGGAATCTTGCCGCCCAGCTTGGTGAACTTGGACGGGTCGCGCAGGAAGTCGACCAGCTCGCCCACTTCTTCCTTGGCCTCGTCGCAACCGGCGACATCGGCGAAGGTGACCTTGATCTGGTCCTCGCCCTGCAGCTTGGCGCGCGACTTGCCGAAGGACATCGCGCCCTTGGCGCCGCCGCCGCCGCCCTGCATCTGGCGCATGATGAACAACCAGAAGCCGATGATCAGGATGACCGGCAGGAAATTCATCAGGATCGCGGTGAGGGAAATACCGCTGGACGCCGGCTGCTGGTCAATATCGACCTTCTTCTCGCGCAGCACGTTGATCAGGTCGCGATCGAACGGCGCGGTGATGGTCGAGGTCTGGCCGCCCCGGGTGGTGTAGGTAAGCTCGTTGGTGCCACCGCGCATGTCGCCGCCGAAGGACACCTTCTGGATGTTGCCGCTGTCCACCTGGTCCAGGAACTGCGAATACGAGGCACCCTGCGCCCCAGCCCCGGAGGACTTCGGCGAGAAGCTCTGGAAGACCACCATCAGCACGACGGCGACGACCACCCATAGCAGGAGGTTCTTGGTCAAGTCGTTCATCCTCATTGGCTCCGGTGTTCCTCTTAGTGCTGGCGTTGCGTTGGGGTCGAACTTGCGTACGTTGCGAGCTTACTTCATGTGGGCGCGTTTTCCCTGACCCAAGGCATACACCTCGGGAGAGCGCTTGCGCGACGCTTCCGGTTTGCGGATGGAAACCTTGTCGTACCGGCGGCGCATATCGCGCACGTAGTCGTCAAAGCCCTCGCCCTGGAACAGCTTGATCAGGAACGCCCCACCGGTCTTCAGGTGGTTGTCGGCAAAATCCAGGGCCAGCTCCGCCAGGTGCATCATCCGCGGCTGGTCGACCGCGCCCACACCACTCTTATTGGGGGCCATGTCCGACAGCACAAGGTCTACCGGCTGATCCCCGAGCATGGCTTCAAACTGCGATAGGACGGCTTCTTCCCTGAAGTCACCGTGAAGGAACTCCACGCCGGCCAGCGGCGGCATGTCCAGAATGTCCAGGGCCAGTACGCGGCCGGTGTCTCCAATCTGTCTCCGCACCTGCTGAGACCAGCCGCCCGGGGCCGCCCCCAGGTCCACCACGACCATGTGCGGCTTCAGCAACCGGTCACGTTCGAGCAGCTCTTCGAGCTTGTAGGCGGCGCGCGAGCGCATGCCTTCGGCCTGCGCCTTTTTCACGAAGGGGTCGGAGAAGTGTTCCTTGAGCCAGCGCTGGCTGCTTTTGCTGCGGGTAGCCATTGAAAATAGGGGCTGATGGGGTCCTCATGATACCCTGATCGCCCCATTCAACCGTCTTTTCCTGCATGTCCATCGCCCTGACCGCCTCCCAGACCCGTTTCCTGCGCGGCCAAGCCCACGACCTGAAGGCCCTGCTGCAGACCGGCGGCAAGGGCGTGACCCCGGCCTTCATCGCTGAGCTGAACGAAGTGCTGGAGCGCCATGAACTGGTCAAGGTGAAGGTCGCTGCCGAGGACCGCGACGCCCGTGACGTGATGATCGGCGAGATCGTCGAAGCCACCGAGAGCGCGCTGGTGCAGCGCATCGGCCACGTCGCCGTGCTGTACCGCCCGAGCAAGGAACAGCGCCAGATCGTGCTGCCGCGCGGCTGATCGCCCGACTGCCATGCAGCTGAACCACGAACCGCCGGATTACGCCTATAGCCTCCGTGCCGCCGATGGCCGCTCGGCCAAGGTGAATGACCAGGCGCTGGGCAGCAGTTTCTTCCTGACCCCGGACCAGCTGGTCACGCAATGGCCGGTGGTGAGCGCCACTGCGCTGCAGGTGGCTGACCTGGAGCCGATCCTGGCGCTGAATCCGGCGCTGATCGTGCTCGGCACGGGTGACCGTCAGGTGTTCCCGCCGGCGGTGGTGATGGCCGCCTGCCTGTCACGCGGCATCGGCCTGGAAGTGATGAACAATCCAGCCGCCGCGCGCACCTTCAACATCCTGGCGGGCGAAGGCCGCAAGGTCGCCGCCGCCTTCATTCTGGAAGGCTGAGGTTGAGTCGCCGGGTGGCTCCCGGCTAGCTGCCCGAAGGTGTGCAGCGGAATGCCGAGAACGCCTTGAGCCGGCCAATCAGGTTGCCGCCCTGCCCCCAGCGGATATCCATGACCTTCCAGTCCCGGCCCTGCCGCTGCAGCAGGACCTGGTCGGTCCAGCGATAGTCGCCCACGGCCATGTCGACATGGATCCAGGTGGCGTCACCGCTCGATCCGGGCATTCCCACGGATATCGTTTCCGGTCGACCCGGCGCCAGCAGATACGGGCTCTGGTCCAGCATGTGCGGCTTTTCATCGGGCGCCGCAGTGCGGTGCAGGCCTGTTCATATGCACGCTGCGCAGCGATGGCTGAGCGGAGGGCCTCACCCAGCAGCGGGGAAATGGCCGTTTCGTTCGACGTCGGCGCCTGGATGACGTCGTAGAGGCGGGTGACCACGTCACGTGGATCGCTGCTGGCGGCGGCCGCCAATGGCGCGATGAGCAGCACGAAAAGGGCTGTTGGGCGAGACATGCGGCACCGGATTGGGGGGGCGGGTTCCGTTGAAGCATGCCGCTTCCCTGGCTTGCCGGGAAGCTTGAGATGCGCCACTCATGGTCGCAAATGGCCACCCACGGCAGCCAGCGTACAGCGAGTCGAGCATGGCTCGACGCTACAGGTCGGGAACGCCGAGCATTGCCCGGCGCCACCCGATCCCACGGCCTCAACGCGCCGACAGGTACTGCTGCGGGTCGACCGGCTTGCCGTTGTAGCGGGTGAGCCGGCGGTGTTTGCGGCCCATGGGCCGTGCCGTCGGTGAACGCCCGGCGCGCTGCGCCGGGCCGGGGATCCGCCCAGATGGCGAATCAACGATCAGCGTGCCGGCAGGTACTGCTGCGGGTCGACCGGCTTGCCGTTATAGCGGATCTCGAAGTGGACCATGTCGCGGTTCGCACCGGTGCGGCCCATCTCGGCGATCTGCTCACCGGCCTTCACGCTCTGCCCTTCATTCACCAGGCGCTTGCGGTTGTGACCATAGGCCGACAGCCACTGGTCGCTGTGCTTGATGATGATCAGCTCGCCGTAACCGACCAGGCCAGCACCGGAATACACCACCACGCCGTTGGCGGTGGCCTTGACCGGCTGGCCGCTGGTACCGGCGATGTCCACGCCCTGCTTGGTCGCGTCACCGGCCACGTAGCGGCCGACGATCGCGCCATCGGCCGGCCAGCGCCAGGCGATGTTGCTCTTCACCGGACCCACCGGCGCCGGGGCCGGGGCCGATGTGGTACTGCCGCCGCTGCTGCCACCCGAGCGCGGCGGGGTGACCACCGTGGTCGGCGCGCGGCCGCCGCTGGCACCGGCCGGATACAGTCGGATCACCTGCCCCGGATGGATGGTCGAGGGGTTGTCCAGGCTGTTCCAGGCAATCAGGTCGGCCGGGGTGATGTCATGGATGCGGGCCAGCGCATAGATGGTATCGCCCTTGCGCACCACCACGGTCTGCCCGGGCTTGGGCACCGAGGTCTTCGGCGTGGTCACACCACCGCCGGTGCTGCCACCACCAGGACGAACCACGGTTGCGGTGCCGCAGGCGGCCAGGGTGGAAACCAGCAACGCCAGCGCGCCGATGCGCACTCCCTTGCTCAGACGATCAGGATTCATGCGAACTTCGACCTCCATACAAGCCAGGCGATCAGCACCACCACCAACGCGGTGGCGATCCAGCCCAGCGGTTCAATCCAGCGACGCAGTGCCGCTTCAGCACGCGCACCACCGATACGGATGACCGCAGCCAGCACGAACACGCGCTTGCCGCGACCGATCAGCATGCTCAACAGGTACTGCGGCATCGGCACGCCGACGATACCCGATGCCCACGTGAAGACCTTCATCGGGATGGGCATGAAGCCGCCCAGCACCAGGAAGGTGAACACCGCCCACGGCGACTCGGCCATCTTGGCCTGCACGGTGGTGATGCCCTGCTCGATGGCCGGCAGCATGCCCAGTGCTTCGAACAACGGCTTGATCGCTTCGAAGGCATAATGACCCAATGCATAGCCAATCAGCGCGCCGACCATCGAGCCGGCCAGGCTGAGGGTGGCGAACCACCAGCCGCGTTTCGGCTGGGCCACGCACATCGGCGCCAGCATCACTTCCGGCATCACCGGAAAGATGATCGCCTCGAAGAAGCTCAACACCGTCAGGTAGGTCGGCGCGCGTTCGTGCGCCGCCCACTTCATCGCCCGCTCGTACAGCGGCCCGAAAATCTTCATGCAACCCTGCTCCGTGGATTAGTCGAGCATGCCGGACAGCAGCGGCACGAAGGTGACCGGCGCCAGCACGCGTTGTTCGATGCTGCCGTCAGCCCTGCGGTCCAGCTGCACCAGCGACTGCCCGCCCGGCCCGCCGACCGGCGCCACCAGGCGGCCGCCCTCGGCCAGCTGCCCGACCAGTTCATCGACCAGTGCAGGCGCCGCGGCGGTGACGACGATGGCATCGAACGGGCCGTGCTCGGCCCAGCCGGCGCGGCCATCATCATGCTTGGTGCGGATGTTCATGCCCAGCGCACGGAAGCGCTTGCGCGCCTGTCGCAGCAGGTCGCCGATGCGTTCGACGGTGTAGATCTCCAGGCCCAGCGCGCCGAGCACGGCGGCCTGGTAGCCGGAGCCGGTACCGACTTCCAGCACTTTCTTCGGCGAGACCTGCAGCACGGCTTCGGTCATGCGCGCCACCACCCACGGCTGCGAGATGGTCTGGCCGTGGCCGATCGGCAGGGCGGTGTCTTCGTAAGCGCGTGACGCCAGCGCTTCGTCGATGAACAGATGACGTGGCACCACCCGGATCGCATTCAAGGTCGACTCGTCGACGATGCCAGCCTCGCGCAGGCGATCGACCAGGCGGTCGCGCACACGCTGCGAGGTCATGCCGATGCCGACGGCTTCCGGTTGCAGGCGCAGGCGTGGGCTCATGCCGGCTGGTCCAGCGCGGCGCTGAGGCCGCCGACCCAGCTGGCCACTTTCTCCAGTGCCTGGTAGCGGGTCAGGTCGACCTGGATCGGGGTGATCGAGATATGCCCGGTGCGCACCGCGTGGAAGTCGGTGCCGGGGCCGGAGTCCTGCTCACGACCGGCCGGGCCGATCCAGTACACCTCGTTGCCGCGTGGGTCCTTCTGCGCGATGCAGCCTTCTGCACGATGGCGGTTGCCCAGGCGGGTGACCTCGAAGCCCTTGACCTCGCTCCACGGCAGGTCCGGCACGTTGACGTTGAGGATGGTGTCAGCCGGCAACGGATCGGCCTTGAGCCGGGCGACGATCTCCACCGCAGCGCGCGCGGCGGTCTCGAAGTGTTTCGGATCGTGGTTGCGGGTGACCAGCGAGACCGCCACCGCCGGCAGGCCGAGGAAGCGACCTTCCATCGCCGCCGAGACGGTGCCGGAATAGATCACATCATCGCCGAGGTTGGCGGCGTTGTTGATGCCGGACACGACAATGTCGGGTTCGAACTCGAGCAGCCCGGTCAGCGCCAGGTGCACGCAGTCGGTCGGGGTACCGGCCACCGAGACGGTGTAATGGTCGATGCGCTTGAGGCGGATCGGCAGGTCCAGGGTCAGCGAATTGCTGGCGCCGGAGCGATCGCGGTCGGGCGCGACCACCGTGACTTCGTGACCGGCCTCACGCAGCACCGAAGCAAGCATCCGGATGCCTGCGGCGTCGACGCCATCGTCGTTACTGACCAGGATTCGCATCTTCGATTTAACCGCTTGATTTTCCAAGAATTCGATTCCATCACCGTGCAGTGTGGGCGGGACCGTCGTACTCCCCTGCGGAAGCCGTCGACCCTGCAAGGGCATCGTCTATTGTGCCGCATGCGAGCCGCCGGTCCTACCCTGCCGGCGGTCACGGCCGACATCGAACCGTCATAGGCAGACCTGCGCCAGCGGTTTACCCTGTGCGCATGTCGCACCCTGAAGACGAAGATCCGGCCGCGTTGTTCCGCGCGGCCATCGGCGAAGTGACGCCGCTGCGCAAGGATGCCGAGCCGGCACCGGCTGCGCCCCGGCCGAAGCCGCGCGCGCGCATGGCCGAACGTGACGAGGCCGAAGCCGCCGGCGAGTTCGCCCGGCTGCTGCGCGACAGCACGCCACTGGAAGCCGGCGACGTGGCCAGCTATCGCCGCGACAACCTGCCACCTCGCCTGTTCCAGCGCCTCAAGCGTGGCCAGTATTCGGTGCAGGACGAACTGGACCTGCATGGCGCCACCGCCGCGCAGGCCGAGACGCTGCTGCGCCAGTTCCTGCTGGAAGCCCATGCACACGAGTATGGCTGCGTGCGCATCATCCACGGCAAGGGCTTGCAGTCCGACGGCGGCGCGCCGGTACTGAAGAACCTGGTCGACCGCCTGCTGCGGCTGCGCAACGACGTACTGGCGTTCCATTCGGCGCCGACCGGGCAAGGCGGTACCGGCGCGGTGCTGGTGCTGCTGGCGCGCAGATGAAAAAGGGAACGGGGGGAATTAAGTCGTTTGTGGCACAAACGACTTAATTCCCCCCGTCCCCTTTTTCGGTCAAGCCTGCGAAGCGTCTTCGACGGGGCCGAGCTCGTGCAGCACGGCCGTCGCGTAGCAGCCGGGCGGCAATGCGAACGACAGCTCCAGTACGTCATCGGCCAGCCACTGGTGCTGAAGCAATGCCGGCCGCAAGCGCAGCGCACGTCGCTCCTGCTTCAGGCGGGCGTCTTCCAGGCCAGCGCGCAGGGCCTTCGATTCCTCGTCATCCAGCACTGCCAGCTCCAGTTCGCGAGCCGCGTCGGCACTGCGCAGCTCGCCCTCGCCCCACAGCGGGGCACTGGGATGGATGTCGAAACGCGCCAGGCGCTCGGCCAGCACGTCGGTGTAGGGCTCGGGGCCGAACACGCTGCGGCTGCCATCGAGCATCCACACTTCACCATCCAGCGGCTGATCCCAGCTGCCCTGCTCCACGCGCGCGGCCAGCACACGGTTGAACAACGCCGAACGGGCCGCCGACAGCAGCAATGAACGCTGGTCCTTGCGCATGCGGCGGCCACCGAACATCGCCAGTGCCGCCGGCACGTTGCCGCCGTCGCGGCCGAAGCGCTGTTCGCCGAACCAGTTCGGCAGGCCCCGCTCGGCAATCTGCTGCAGGCGCTCGCTGATCGCGGTGGCATCACCCTGCACCTCGCGCAGCACCAGCCTGAAGCGGTTGCCAGCCAGTGCGCCGCGCTGCAGCTTGCGGTTGTGCCAGGTGGCGTCGAGCACTTCGACCTCGTCGCTGGCCAGTTCGGCCAGGTCCGGCGCGATGCGCTTGGGCAGGTGCACGCTGAAACGCTGGGTGGTAACCGCGTGGCGATCCTTCATGCCGGCGTAGCTCACCGCCATTTCCGGCAGGCCGGCCCACGTGGCCAACAGCTTGGCCACGTGCACGGTGTTGGCACCACGCTTGCGGATGTGCAGCAGCAGGTGCTCGCCTTCGCCGGTCGCCTCGAAGGCAGGCAACTCGTCGACCTGGAAATCTTCTGGCGTGGTGCGGATGCGCGCCGTCAACAGCGGCGCACCAAATGCCAACGGCAGCGGAATCATGCCGCCACCAGCAGCACAACGGCCTGTGCGGCGATGCCTTCACCACGACCGGTGAAGCCCAGCTTCTCCGAGGTGGTGGCCTTGACGCTGACCGCATCCAGCGGCAGCTGCAGCAACCCACCAATGCGCTCACGCATGGCCAGCGCATGCGGACCGACCTTAGGACGCTCGCAGATCACGGTGATGTCGGTGTTGCCGACACGCCAGCCGCGCTCGCGCAGCAGGCTGTCGCAATGGCGCACGAAATCGCTGCTGTCGGCGCCCTTCCAGCGGTCGTCACTGGGTGGGAAATGCTGGCCGATGTCGCCCAGCGCCAGCGCACCGAGCATCGCATCGCACAAGGCGTGCAGGATCACGTCGCCATCGCTGTGCGCAAGCACGCCACAGCTGTGTGGAACGTTCACGCCGCCAAGCATGATGTGATCGCCTTCGCCGAAGGCATGGACGTCGTAGCCCTGGCCGATGCGGACGGGCGGGAACGGTGCGGTGCTCATGGATGCAACCCTTGCAGCAGGGCCACGCGGACGGTCAGCCGGCGCGGCGGGAAAGTACGAATTCGAACCGGTCCAGATCGGCCGGGGTGGTGACCTTGAAGTTGTCCTCGCTGCCTTCCACCAGCAGCGGGCGCTGGCCCTGGCGCTCCATGGCCATCGCCTCGTCGGTGACATCAACACCGGCGGCAGCGGCGTCGGACAGCGCGCGGCTGAGCTGGTGGCGGCGGAACAGCTGCGGGGTCAGTGCACGCCAGAGGCGCTCGCGCGGCTCGGTGCCATCGATGCCACCGTCGTCGCCTGCACGCTTGAGCGTGTCACGTACCGGTGCGGCCAGGATCGCCCCCACCGGATCGGTACGACCGACTTCAAGCAGGCGGCCGAGATCGGCCGGCGACAGGTTCGGCCGCGCGGCATCGTGGACCAGTACGAACTCATCAGCGCGCACCGTCTCCGGCAGCGCCTGCAGGCCAGCCAGCACCGAAGCGGCACGGGTGGCGCCACCGATGCAGGTCAGCACCGGCTTGCCCGCCCACTCGCTCCAGCCCGGCCAGTCGGCGTCGTCCTGGCCGATCACCACCATCGCCCCGGCCACGGCCGGGTGCGCCAGCAGGGCGTCCAGGGTATGGGCAAGCAGGATCTGCCCACCTGCCTGCAGGTACTGCTTGGGCAACGGCGCACCAAAGCGGGCACCACGGCCCGCGGCCGGAACCACGACCCAGATCGCCGCGCTCATGGCACGTCCGCCGGGTGTTCGCCAGCCTGGGCGTTGACGCCGGCAGCAGGCTGCGCCGGAGGGACCGGCGCATCCTCGACCACGCGATAGAACTTCTCGCCGGGCTTGATCATGCCCAGCTCGCTGCGCGCACGTTCTTCGATGGCGGACTGGCCTTCCTTGAGGTCCTTCACTTCGGCAGCAAGCGCGTCGTTGCGCTGCTGCAGGCCCTCATTGTCCCGCTCCTGGTTGGCGACCTGGGCTTCGAGCATCATCACTTCCCCCGAATTGCCCGGGCCGAACCAGAAGCGGTACTGCAGCCAGCCCAGCAGCAGGGCCAGCACCAGCAGCATCCAGCGCCAGTCGCGCATCGGCTCAGCGCTTCAGCGAAACGAACGCGTCACGACCGGCGTAACGCGCGCCGGCGCCGAGAGCTTCCTCGATGCGCAGCAGCTGGTTGTACTTGGCCACGCGATCGCTGCGGCACAGCGAGCCGGTCTTGATCTGGGTGGCGGTGGTGGCCACCGCGATGTCGGCGATGGTGGTGTCTTCGGTTTCGCCCGAACGGTGCGAGACCACCGCGGCATAGCCGGCACGGTCGGCCATGGCGATCGCTTCCAGGGTTTCGCTCAGGGTGCCGATCTGGTTGACCTTGATCAGGATCGCGTTGGCGGTGCCCGAGTCGATGCCTTCCTGGAAGATCTTCGGGTTGGTCACGAACAGGTCGTCACCGACCAGCTGCACCTTTTTGCCGATGCGGTCGGTCAGCAGCTTCCAGCCCGCCCAGTCGTTCTCGGCCAGACCGTCTTCGATCGTGATGATCGGGTACTGCGCGGCCCAGTCGGCGAGGAAGTCGACGAACTGCTCGGAGGTCAGGCGCTTGTTCTCGCCGACCAGGTTGTACTTGCCGTTCTCGAAGAATTCGCTGGAGGCCACGTCCAGGCCCAGCAGCACGTCTTCACCGGCGGTGTAGCCGGCCTTGCCGATCGCTTCGAGGATGGTGTCCAGCGCTTCGACGTTGCTGCGGAAGTCCGGCGCGAAGCCGCCTTCGTCGCCGACCGCCGTGCTCAGGCCGTGGCCCTTCAGCACCGACTTCAGCGAATGGAAGATTTCGGTACCGGCACGCAGCGCTTCGGAGAACGAGGTGAAGCCGACCGGCAGCACCATGAACTCCTGGAAGTCGACGTTGTTGTCGGCGTGCGCACCGCCGTTGATGATGTTCATCATCGGCACCGGCAGCGACGGAGTCACGCCGGTCTTGGCGGCCAGGTACTGCCACAGCGCCTGCTTGTTCGATGCGGCGGCAGCGTGCGCGGCGGCCATCGAAACACCCAGCAGCGCGTTGGCGCCCAGGCGGCCCTTGCTCTCTGTGCCATCGAGGTCGATCAGGCGACGGTCGAGGCCGTCCTGGTCGGTAGCTTCGAAGCCCTTCAGCGCATTGGCAATGGTGGTGTTGACGTTGTCGACGGCCTTGCGCACGCCCTTGCCGAGGTAGCGGGTCTTGTCGCCGTCACGCAGCTCGACCGCTTCCTTGGTGCCGGTCGAGGCGCCGGAGGGAACCGCGGCACGACCGAACGAACCGTCCTCCAGGATGACTTCGGCTTCCAGCGTGGGGTTGCCACGGCTGTCGAGGATTTCACGGGCGTGGATGCTGCGGATCGTACTCATGGTCGGGCCGGTTACCTGTATGGAGAGGGGGCGACAAAACGAATGCCGCGTGATTATCCCCGGCCGCCCGCCACTTGCCAAATGGCCAGCACGGCATCAGCCCCAGCTGGACCCGATCACGATCAGGACCATCGACACCAGCATCACCAGCAACGCGCCAGCGATCGCCGCCCAGATGGGCCCACGCCGCCGTCGCCAGGCCAGCACCATCGCCACCAGGCTGCCCAGGAAGGACAGCACCATCGTGACCAGCGCGCCCAGCACCCACCACTGCGTGGACTGCACGCCGCTGTCGCCGTCCCCCGGCGGCCGGAAACCGGACGTGAAGGCCAGCACGCCCACCACCAGGGCAACCCAGGTCAACGCGGAAAGCGCCAGCGCAATCAGGCCCCACGGCCAGCCGCGCGTCGATGTGGTCGTATTCATCAAAGCACCCCGTAGAACAGGGCGCCGAGCCACAGCGAGAGCAGGATGATCGCCAGGCCCGCCATCACCTTGCCGCGATCCAGCCGCCACGCCAGTACGGCGGAGACGACGCATCCCACGGCAACCAGCAGCTCCCCGGCCAGCAGCGCCATGAAGTACGCGCGCAGATTGAGCGCGCTGTCACCATCACCCGGCGGCCGCATGGACGCCGCGCCGATCAGCGCCAGCCCGAACATGCCCAGGGTGAACAGCACGGCCAGGCCCAGTGCAATCAGGCCCCACGGCCACTGTTTCCAGTGCCGGCGCCGGCGCTGGGCTTCCAGCGCCAGCCACGGGTCACGACTCACGCGAAGCGCGAGAAGCCATGCTTCTTGGTCACTGCGTCAAGCTCCATCAGGGTCTCGAGCAGGGCTTCCATCTGGTCCAGCGGCCACGCATTGGGGCCATCGGACAGGGCCTTGGACGGGTCCGGATGGGTTTCGGCGAACAGGCCGGAGATGCCCACCGCCACGGCAGCACGCGCCAGCACCGGCACGTGCTCGCGCTGGCCACCGGAACTGGTGCCCTGCCCGCCCGGCAGCTGCACCGAATGGGTGGCATCGAATACCACCGGGCAACCGGTCTCGCGCATCACCGCCAGCGAACGCATGTCGCTGACCAGGTTGTTGTAGCCGAAGCTGGCACCGCGCTCGCAGACCATGATCTGCTCGTTGCCGGTGGCCTTGGCCTTCTCCACGACCGGCTTCATGTCCCACGGCGCCAGGAACTGGCCCTTCTTGATGTTGACCGGCTTGCCGGCCGAGCACACCTTGCGGATGAAGTCGGTCTGGCGGACCAGGAACGCCGGCGTCTGCAGCACATCCACCACCGAGGCCACTTCATCCATCGGGGTGTATTCGTGGACGTCGGTCAGCACCGGCACGCCGATCTGCTTCTTGACCTCGGCCAGGACCTTCAGGCCCTCTTCCATGCCAGGGCCGCGGAACGCGGTGCCCGAAGTGCGGTTGGCCTTGTCGAAGCTGGACTTGAAGATGAAGTTGACGCCGAGCCTGTCGGTGATCTCCTTCAGCTTGCCGGCGGTATCGAGCTGCAGCTGCATCGACTCGATCACGCAGGGGCCGGCGATCAGGAACAGGGGCTGGTCCAGCCCGACCTCGAATCCACACAGTTTCATGGCGTTTCCTTGTTGTCCGCAGCACCGGCCGGGCCGGTGCGCTGGGGGTTGAAGCAAGCAGGATGGGGGCCGAAACCCCCATTCACAAGTCAGGCGCGCACTTCGGAAAGCAGCTTGCCGCCGGCCTTGCGCTCGCGCGCGGCACGGATGAAACCGATGAACAGCGGGTGGCCGTCACGCGGCGTGGACAGGAATTCCGGGTGCGCCTGGCAGGCCAGGAACCACGGGTGCGCATCGCGCGGCAGCTCGACCACTTCCACCAGCGTGTCGTCCATCGACTTGCCGGCGATCACCAGGCCCGCGTCTTCCAGCTGGGTGCGGTAGCGGTTGTTGAACTCGTAGCGATGGCGGTGGCGTTCGGCGACGACGTCCTTGCCATACAGCTCGCGGGCCAGCGTACCCGGCTTCAGGCGCTGCTCCTGCAGGCCCAGGCGCATGGTGCCGCCCAGGTCGCTCTTGTCGTCGCGCTTCTCGACATCGCCGCTGGCGGTGCGCCATTCGGTGATCAGGCCGATCACCGGGTTCGGCGACTGGCGGTCGTTCTCGGTGCTGTTGGCGCCTTCCAGGCCGACCACGTTGCGCGCGTAATCGACCACCGCCGCCTGCATGCCGTAGCAGATGCCGAAGTACGGCACCTGCTGCTCGCGGGCGAACTTCGAGGTCAGCACCTTGCCTTCGAAACCACGATCGCCGAAGCCACCCGGCACCAGGATGCCGTCGACATCGGCCAGCGCGGCCATGTCGGTGCCTTCCAGGTCCTGTGCTTCCAGCCACTTCAGGTTGACCTTGGTGCGCTGGCGCAGGCCGCCGTGCTTCAGTGCTTCGCCGACCGACTTGTAGGCGTCCTGGTGGTCGACGTACTTGCCGACCACGGCGATGGTCACTTCATCCAGCGGATGCAGGGTCGCGTCGACCGCGTCTTCCCACATCGACAGGTCGACCGGACCCGCCTTGTCGGCCAGCTTCAGCTGGTTGACCACGATTTCGTCCAGGCCCTGCGCGTGCAGCCCCGACGGGATGCGGTACAGCACGTCCACGTCCGGCACGCTGATCACCGCGCGCTCGGAGACGTTGGTGAACTGGGCGATCTTGCGGCGCTCCGAATCCGGCACGGCCTGCTCGGAACGGCACAGCAGCACGTCCGGCTGAATGCCGATCGAGCGCAGTTCCTTCACCGAGTGCTGGGTCGGCTTGGTCTTCAGCTCGCCGGCGGCGCCGATGTACGGCACCAGGGTGAGGTGCATGAACAGCGCCTTCTCCGGGCCCCGCTCGGTGCGCACCTGGCGGATCGCTTCCAGGAACGGCAGCGACTCGATGTCGCCGACAGTGCCGCCGATCTCGACCAGCGCCACGTTGTAGCCTTCGGTGGCTTCGTCGATGCAGCGGCGGATCTCGTCGGTGATATGCGGGATGACCTGCACGGTCGCGCCCAGGTAGTCGCCGCGACGCTCCTTGCGGATCACGTTCTCGTAGATGCGGCCGGTGGTGACCGAGTTCTTGCGGCTCAGGCGGGTGCGCACGAAGCGCTCGTAGTGGCCCAGGTCGAGGTCGGTCTCTGCGCCGTCGTCGGTGACGTAGACCTCACCGTGCTGGAACGGGCTCATGGTGCCCGGGTCGACGTTGATGTACGGGTCGAGCTTCATCATCGTGACCTTCAGGCCACGGGCTTCGAGAATGGCGGCCAGTGACGCAGCGGCAATGCCTTTGCCGAGCGAGGACACCACGCCGCCGGTTACGAAAATCAAGGGAGTCATGGCTGCAAGCATCCTGTCTGGAAATGGAAAACGGCAGCACCACGCGCACCCGGAGGGCGGGCATGGAGCTTGAAGGGGGTTTTCCGGTTCGCTGGGGCAGCGAGGGAGGTGCTGGGCCGTGCGGCGGCAGGCGCCGGACGGGGACCGCCCTGCGAGGTCGGGGCGGCCGTGCCGGTCAAATCGACCGTCACCTGCGACCCGCATTGCTGGCGACCACGCATGGCCGTGCCAGCCCATTCGCAAAGGGTGGACACGCACTTACTCCCGGAAAGCCATAGTTTACAGATTGATGGCCGCCAACCCAAGAGGCAGTTGCGGCCATCCCCCAAAAGAAACGCCCCGCTGGGCGGGGCGTCGGGGGGCGAATCCCTTGCAGCAAGGGCTTCAGAGGGTGGAAGCGTTACTTCTTCTTCCTCGCCTCTTCTTCCTCTTCCTGCTGCGGGGCCGGCTGGCCCTGCGCCTTCATTTCGGCATTGGCCTGGGCGCGGCGCTTGGCCTTGGCATCGGCTTCGGCCTGCGCCTTGTCGGCCTGGCCACCCTGCTGCGGGGCCGGCTGGCCGGCGTTCTGCGCCACCACCAGCGGCACTGCAACGGCGGCAGCGGCCAGGATCGCAATGGTCAGCAACTTCTTCATGAGGTCCTCCTCGCGGTATGGCTTGGATGTTTCGACCCAACGGGGGTCGCCGGCGTTCAGATTCCAGCGGCTCCCATTTTACCCCCTCCCCGCCGCCGAGGCTGAACCGCAGGCGTGCAAATTCGCCGCACAGACCGCACACTTGCGCGTCGCTCCGCGCTTTAGAAGATAGATGAACGCCCGCTATAACGCCGCCGATATTGAAGTCCTGTCCGGCCTTGACCCGGTCAAGCGCCGTCCCGGCATGTATACCGACACCGCGCGCCCGAACCACCTGGCGCAGGAAGTGATCGACAACTCGGTGGACGAGGCCCTCGCCGGCCACGCCCGCTCGATCGAGATCACCCTGTACAAGGATGGCAGCGTGGAGGTCAGCGATGACGGCCGCGGCATGCCGGTGGACATCCACCCGGAAGAGAAGATCCCGGGTGTCGAGCTGATCCTCACCCGCCTGCATGCGGGCGGCAAGTTCAGCAACAACAACTACACCTTCTCCGGCGGCCTGCACGGCGTCGGCGTCAGCGTGGTCAACGCGCTGTCGACCCTGGTGGAAGTGCACATCAAGCGCGAAGGTGCCGAACACCGCATCACCTTCCGCAACGGCGACCGCGCCACCCCGCTGGAAGTGGTCGGCACCGTCGGCAAGAAGAACACCGGCACCCGCGTGCGCTTCTGGCCGGACCCG
The DNA here is from genome assembly GCF_030658505.1 of Stenotrophomonas raiganjensis (SeqCode). Taxonomy (GTDB): domain Bacteria; phylum Pseudomonadota; class Gammaproteobacteria; order Xanthomonadales; family Xanthomonadaceae; genus Stenotrophomonas. Next base: position 17,088 of record NZ_JAUTXR010000184.1, read on the forward strand.
AAGTACTTCGATACGCCGAAGTTCGCGGTGCGCGCGCTCAAGCACCTGCTGCGCGCCAAGGCCGTGCTGTGCCCGGGCCTGACCGTCAAGCTGACCGACGAAGCCACCGGCGAAGTCGATACCTGGCACTACGAAGACGGCCTGCGCGATTACCTGAAGCTGGAACTGGGCGAGCGCGAATCGCTGCCGGCCGACCTGTTCGTCGGCAACCTGAAGAAGGACACCGAGGTGGTGGACTGGGCCGTGGCCTGGCTGCCGGAAGGTGAACTGGTACAGGAAAGCTACGTCAACCTGATTCCCACCGCCCAGCACGGCACCCACGTCAACGGCCTGCGTACCGGCCTGACCGAGGCGCTGCGCGAGTTCTGCGACTTCCGCAACCTGCTGCCGCGCGGCGTCAAGCTGGCCCCGGAAGACGTATGGGACCGCGTCTCGTTCGTGCTGTCGCTGAAGATGACCGACCCGCAGTTCAGCGGCCAGACCAAGGAACGCCTGTCCTCGCGCCAGGCGGCCGGTTTCGTTGAAGGTGCCGCCCACGATGCCTTCAGCCTGCTGTTGAACCAGAACGTCGAGCTGGGCGAGAAAATCGCGCAGATCGCCATCGAGCGCGCCAGCGCACGCCTGAAGACCGAGAAGCTGGTCGTCCGCAAGAAGGTCACCCAGGGACCGGCCCTGCCCGGCAAGCTGGCCGACTGCATCAGCCAGGACCTGTCGCGCACCGAGCTGTTCCTGGTGGAAGGTGACTCGGCAGGCGGCAGCGCCAAGCAGGCCCGCGACAAGGACTTCCAGGCGATCATGCCGCTGCGCGGCAAGATCCTGAACACCTGGGAAGTCTCGTCCAACAGCGTGCTGGCCTCGGAAGAAGTGCACAACCTGGCCATCGCGATCGGCTGCGACCCGGGCAAGGACGACATCAGCGGCCTGCGCTACGGCAAGGTCATCATCCTGGCCGACGCGGACTCCGACGGCCTGCACATCGCAACGCTGCTGACCGCACTGTTCCTGAAGCACTTCCCGGCGCTGGTCGATGCCGGCCACGTGTTCGTGGCGATGCCGCCGCTGTTCCGCATCGACGTGGGCAAGCAGGTGTTCTACGCCCTGGACGAGGAAGAAAAGCGCTCGATGCTGGACAAGATCGAACGCGAGAAGATCAAGGGCGCCATCAACGTGACCCGCTTCAAGGGCCTGGGCGAGATGAACCCGCCGCAGCTGCGTGAATCGACCATCCACCCGGATACGCGCCGCCTGGTGCAGCTGACCGTGGACGATCGCGAACAGACAAGCTCGCTGATGGACATGCTGCTGGCCAAGAAGCGCGCCTCCGACCGCAAGGGCTGGCTGGAGTCGAAGGGCGACCTGGCGTCGCTGGAAGTCTGACGCCCGCAGCCCTCCTGTAGAGCCGAGCCCACGCTCGGCTGCATTCCGCGCCGTGCCAGGCAGCCGAGCATCGGCTCGGCTCTACAGAGATCCCGCCCCCATCGGCAAACCCCGCGGCGCCATAATGCGCGTCCATCCGTGTGGACCATCGTATTGGCCAGCCACTCGCTGCTGTTTCCCGGCCTGCCGCTGCACAGCGCGCGGCTGGTCCTGAGCCCGATCCGGCGTGACGACAGCGCCGCATTGTTCACGCTGCAATCCAATCCGGACGTGATGCGCTGGTGGAACCACCCGGCCTGGACCCGCCAGGCCGAAGCGCGCGAGCAGATCGACGACGACCTCGCCGCCCACGCCATCGGCACCCAACTGAAGCTGGCCGTGCGTGAATCGCTGGAGGGCCCACTGCTGGGCATCTGCGTGGTGTTCGCGATTGATCGCGACGCCTCGCGTGCCGAGATCGGCTACCTGCTTGCACCCGATCGCCAGGGCCAGGGCTACATGCACGAAGCCCTGCAGCAGATGCTGGCCTATCTTTTCGGCACCCTGCACCTGCATCGCATCGAGGCCGAGATCGACCCGCGCAATGTGCCGTCGGCACGCGTGCTTGACCGCCTTGGTTTCCATCGCGAGGGCGTGCTGCGCCAGCGCTGGCGCATCCAGGGCGAACTGTCGGACTCGGCCGTCTACGGCCTGCTGGCCGATGACGAAGGAGCCACCACCCTGCGCGCTTGACCCAATCTGGCCACAAGCCGCTGCAGCACGTGGCCATGCCTTTGGACACATACGGCGCGGCCCCCACCGACCTAGCATCGGAATCCCCTTCCGCTGCCGATACGGTGCCATGAAGTCCCTGCTACACACTGCCGCGCTCTGCGTCGGCCTGCTCGTCGCCCCCGCCACGGTACTGGCCGCGCCCGCCGCCGACGCCAAGCCTGCCCCGAAAGACGACACGACCGAAGCACCCGCACTGCCGGCCGACGCCTCGGCGCGCCAGAGCATGCGCCTGGCCGGCCGCACGCTCGACTACACCGCCACCGTCGGCACCCTGCCGGTACGCGATGACAAGGGCAAGGTGATCGCCGATGTGGTGTTCACCGCCTACACGATGCCGGGCAAGGACCGGCCGGTGACCTTCGCGCTCAATGGCGGCCCCGGTGCCTCGTCGGTCTACCTCAACATGGGCGCGATCGGGCCCAAGGTGGTCACCTTCGGCTCGGAAGGCGACAGCGCCTCGGCACCGGCCACCCTGCATGACAACCCGGGCACCTGGCTGGACTTCACCGACCTGGTGTTCATCGATCCGGTGGGCACCGGTTTCAGCCGCGCGCGCATTGGCGATGACGAAGCGAAGAAGCTGTTGTACAACCCCGGCGCCGACATCGAGTACCTGTCGCGCTCGATCTACGACTGGCTGCTACGCAACCAGCGCATGGCGTCCCGCAAGTACCTGACCGGCGAGAGCTACGGCGGCTACCGCGGCCCGCGCATCACCCACTTCCTGCAGACCCGGCTGGGCGTGGCGATGAACGGCCTGGTACTCGTATCGCCGTACCTGAGCCCGACGCTGGAGGACAATGCCGACGTCTCGCCGATGGCATGGATGCAGACGCTGCCGTCGATCGCCGCCGCACACCTGGAGCGCCAGGGCAGGCTCACTGACGCGGCAATGCGCGAGGTGGTGGAGTACACCCGCGGCGACTACGCCACGGCACTGATGAAGGGCCGCAGTGACCCGCAGGCGACCGAAGCGATGCTGCGCCGGGTGACCGAGCTGACCGGGCTGGACCCGCAGTTCGTGCGCCGCGCCGGTGGTCGCCTGGAAACACAGGCCTATCTGCGCGAGGTGTTCCGCGACAAGGGCACGCTGGGCAGCCGCTACGACTCCAATGTGACCGCGTTCGATCCGTTCCCGAATGATCCGGAGCAGCGTGCCAATGATCCGCTGCTGGACAGCATCATCGCGCCGACCACCACCGCGATGGTCGACTTCGTGACGCGCGTGGTTGGCTGGAAGGTGGATGCGCGCTATCAGGCGCTGAACTACGAGGTGAACCGGCTGTGGGACCGCAATGGCGAGCTGCGCCAGGGCGCGGTGACCCAGCTGCGCCAGGCAGTGGCGATCGACCCGCACCTGCAGGTGCTGATCGTGCACGGCTGGAATGACCTGTCGTGCCCGTTCATGGGGTCGATCCTGACCGTGGACCAGATGCCGACGATGGGCAGCAACCCGGACCGGGTGCAGGTACGCAGTTATCCGGGCGGGCACATGTTCTACAGCCGGGCTGACAGCCAGGCGGCGTTCCGGAAGGATGTGCAGGCGCTGTTCCAGCGCAATTGAGGGGTTCGGCCGGGCCTGCGGCCCGGCACCCGCTGACTGCAACGGCAACGACAACTGCAACTGCAAAAACTGGCTTCCTGAGGGCTGGCGAGGTGGGGTGGGGTTGCTGGACACGCCGTAAACCCATCCCTGGGGGCTCGATGGCGCCATCCATGGCGCCAACGGTCCTGCAACCCCACCCCACCCCGCCGCTGACAGGTTCCTGCGGCGGATGGTGCGTGGTCGATCGTCGTCTGCTGGTAGGTGTCGACCTTGGTCCACACGATGGGTTCAGCAGCATTGTTTCTCCCATGAAAAAAGCCCGCCGGTAGTCGGCGGGCTTTTTCGTGTGCACCTTGGCGTGGCGATCAGGTCCAGCCAAACAGCTCAAACAGCTTCAGGATCAGGTAGGCACAGCCGCCTGCGGCCGGGATGGTCAGGATCCAGGCCCAGACGATGCGCTCGATCACGCCGAACTTCAGCGAACGCGGGTTCTTGGCAAAGCCTACGCCCATGATCGCGGTGGAGATGCTGTGCGTGGTCGAGACCGGCATGCCGAAATGGGCGGCCAGGGTCAGGATGGTGGCCGAGCTGGTCTCCGCGGCGAAGCCGTGGATCGGGTGCAGCTTGACCATCTTGTGGCCCAGGGTCTTGATGATCTTCCAGCCACCCGAGGCGGTACCGGCGGCCATCACCACCGCACAGGTCAGTACGATCCACATGGCGATGCCGTCACCGGCATGCGCGTCCGGGTGCATGAAGGCCAGCCAGGACGGCAGGTCGTTCAGTGCGCCGGTGGCTTCGGCACCGATCAGGGTCATCGCGATGATGCCCATGGTCTTCTGCGCGTCGTTGTGGCCGTGGGCGAAGCCCATGTAGGCCGCCGAGGCAATCTGCGCCTTGCCGAAGAAGGCATTGACGATGCGCGGACGCGCCAGGCGACCGATGGCGCCACCGACCTTGGCCAGGCCGGCGATCAGCGCCCACAGCAGCACCATCACCACGATGCCGAGCAGGAAGCCGGCGATCGGCGACGTGATCATCGGCACGAACACCTTCCACAGCAGGCCCTTGTTCTGCGCCCAGCTGCCCAGCCGCTCCGACCAGATCAGCGCGTCCCAGTTGTTGTGGGCGGCCGCCAGGCCGGCGCCGCAGAGGCCACCGATCAGCGCATGCGAGGACGAGGACGGCAGGCCCTTCCACCAGGTGATCAGGTTCCAGATGATGCCGCCCAGCAGGGCGCACAGGATCACCTGCGGAGTGACCTCGACCACGTTGGTGTTGAGCAGGCCCGAGGCGATGGTCAGCGCCACCGCAGTACCGGTCAGCGCACCGATGAGGTTCATGAAAGCGGCCAGCATCACCGCCCAGCCGGGCGAGAGCACCTTGGTCGCCACCACGGTGGCAATGGAGTTGGCGGTGTCGTGGAAGCCGTTGATGAACTCGAAGACGAGTGCGGCCAGGATCACCACCAGGACAAGGGTCAACATGCGGCGGCGTCCGTCAGCTGTTCTTCAACACGATCTGGTACGCCACCACGCCGGCCTCGCGGCAACGGTCGATGGCCTTCTCCAGGATCTCGAAGAATTCCTTCAGCAGGAACATCTGCAGGTTGTCCAGGCGGCCCGAATAGATGTCGCGGTACAGCTCGAGCATCAGGCGGTCGGCCTCGTTCTCCAGCGAGCGCAGCTTCTCGTTGAGCGCGGTCATCCGGTCCAGGTTCATGTGGCGCAGGTCGGCCACCATCTCCACCACCACGCCGGCGGCCTGTTCCAGCATCGCCGCGCGCGGCGCGAAGTCGATGTGCTCCAGGTGGGTCGTGGCCAGCGAATAGCGATCAGCGAACTTCTCGATCTGCTTCGGAATCTTGTACAGCGCCGAGCCCAGCGCTTCGATGTCTTCGCGCTCGATCGGGGTCATGAAGCTGTCCACCAGCGCCTGGCTGATCTTGTCCGAGGCCGCGCGTTCGCGCAGGCGGGCCAGCTTGAAAGCGTCCAGCGCGGGCTGGCGGTCGGCCTCGCGCAGCATGGAGTGCAGCGCCTTGGCGGCGTCGGAAGCCGCGACGGCAGCCTCATCGAGCAGGGTGTAGAACTGTTTGCCGGAACCGAAAATGGTCTGCAGAGAGAACATTGAGAAACCTGTCAGCCGTCGCGGGAAGGACGGCACCAGACGGAATTATGACGGCTAGATGACCATCACGGGTATCCCCGCGCCTTTCCCGGGCTCTGGAACCCCCAACCTGAACAGGCGGTTGCCACCCGGCCACGCCCGTTTGCTAAGATGCCAGCGCGCCTCCGGGCGCACCTTATGGACGACGACCCTTATCCCCCTGCGCCGCGCCGGACCCTGTTCCTGAGCGCCAGCCGCCATCGCAAGCACCCGCCCTCCCTGCCACCAACCGGGGACGACGCCCGTGTTTGAAATGATCCTGATTGTCTTCGCGCTGGTTCTGCTGAACGGCTTCTTCGCCATGTCCGAGATGTCGGTCATGACCTCGCGCAAGAGCCGCCTGAAGCAGATGGCCGCCACGTCCAAGCGTGCCGCCAAGGCGCTGGAACTGTCGGAGAAGCCGGAGAGCTTCCTGTCCACCGTGCAGATCGGCATCACCGTGATCGGCGTACTGACCGGCTACCTCGGTGGTGAAGCACTGGGCGAGGCCTTCGCCGGCTGGATCCAGGGCCTGATGCCGGGCTTTGCCTATGCCGGCAACATCGGCACCGCGCTGGCGGTCAGCCTGATCACCTTCATCACGCTGATTTTCGGCGAACTGGTGCCCAAGCGCCTGGCGCTGACCCGTTCGGAGGCCATTGCCGGCCTGGTGGCGATGCCGATGAGCTGGCTGGCCAAGCTGGCCCTGCCCTTTGTCTGGCTGCTGTCCAAGACCACCCAGCTGGTGCTGAAGGTACTGGGCCTGGGCAAGGACGAGGCCGCCCAGGTGACCGAAGAAGAGATCCGCATGCTGGTGGCCGAGAGCCACGAGGCCGGCGTGATCGACGCCCACGAGCGCGACATGATGAACCGCGTCATGCGCCTGGGCGATCGTACCGCCGACAGCCTGATGACCCCGCGCAACCGCATCGCCTGGCTGGATACCCAGGCCGGCCTGGAGCGCAACCTGGACATCATGGCCGAGCACGAATTCTCCCGGTACCCGGTGTACCGCGACAACGACATGGACGTGGTCGGCGTGCTCGAACTGAAATCGCTGGCCACGCGCATGGCGCGCGGCGACAACGCGCTGTTCCAGACCCTGCGCGAGCCGCTGTACGTCTCCGAATCGACCCACGCGATGAAGCTGCTGGAGATCTTCCGCGAGGAACAGCAGTCGATGGCGCTGGTGGTGGACGAGTACGGCGAGATCCAGGGCCTGGTGACCATCAGCGACCTGATGGGTGCCGTGGTCGGCCGCCTGCAGGCGGTGGAGAACGCCGACGAGGACGCGCTGGTAGTGACCCGCGAGGACGGCTCGCTGCTGGTGGACGGCTCGCTGCCGATCGAGGACCTGCGCGAACTGATCGGCAGCACTGACCTGCCCGACGCCGAGGACGGCGACTACTACACGCTGGCCGGCATGTGCATCCACTACTTCGGTCGCATTCCGCACGCGGGCGAGTACTTCGACTGGGCCGGCTGGCGCTTCGAGGTGGTCGACCTGGACGGTGCACGGGTGGACAAGCTGCTGCTGCGCACGCTGTCCGACGAGCAGGCCGATGAGCTCACCGCCTGAGGCCGGCCAGGGTCCGGGCGCCGAGCGTCCGGCCTACCGCAACGAGGGCATCCGCACCCTGCTGGAGATGTTCGCCTCCGGCGACCCGGCCGAGCACATGCCGCTCGGCCAGATCCTCAGCAACCTGCAGCAGAGCGCATTCGGCGTGTTCCTGTTCGTAGCGATCCTGCCGTCGTTCATCCCGATCCCGGGCATGGGCGGTGCGGTCAGCGGTCCACTGGTGATCCTGATCGGCCTGCAGATGCTGTTTTGCCTGCGCCGCCCCTGGCTGCCGGGTTTCATCGCACGTCGCGGACCGAAGCGCGGCACCATGCACCGATTCCTCGACCGTATCGAACGCCCGCTGCGACGGCTGGACAGGATGCTGAAACCGCGCCTGCCGCAGTTGCTCGCACCGCTGCCCGCACACGCTGTCAGCGGCCTGCTGCTGGTGTTGCTGGGCATCCTGCTGTCACTGCCGATTCCCTTCACCAACTTCCTGTTCGGCTTCCAGCTGCTGCTGTTCTCGCTGGCGCTGCTGGAGCGCGATGGTGCGCTGATGCTGTTCAACTGGATCGCGGCGCTGGCGGCGATCGCCTTCTTCGGTTTCAGTTCCGGGCAGCTGGTGGGCTATACGGTGGATCTGTTCCAGCGCTGGTTCTGAGCCGGAAACCAGGAGAGAGCCGGCCGCCGGCCGGCTGCCACGTTTCCAGGTTTGCCGGCCGGCGGCCGGCACTACCCGCATCCGGTAGATCCACGCCACGCCTGGATGCAGCAATCACCGAAGGTCGACGAATCCGTTGTCCGCCAGCGGTGCCGGATCGTCCTGCACCGCCGACAGCACGAAGCTCAACGCCTTGCCCAGCAAGGTGCCCGGGCCATCCCAGTATTCGGCGCTATCGGCGCGCACGTGGATCAGGCGAAGGTTGGGGTCTTCCTTGCCGGCGGGGAAGAACAGCTTCATCGCCGGCGGCCACAGTTCTTCGATCTTCGCGCGATCATCGACAACCCGCGCCCGCCCCGCCACAGACACATAAGTGTTCTTCGATGGCGAGGCATAGGCCACATTGACGCGCGGGTCGAGCGCGATCTCGGCCACTTTCGGGCTGTCAGCGGTGATCACGAACCACAGGTCACCGTCGAAGGCGACCTGCTGGGTGGCCAACGGCCGGCTGTAGAGTCGCCCGTCGACGCCGGAGGTGGTGAACATCGCCACCTCCACGTCCTTGATCAGTTCATTCAGCTGGGTGATGTGTTCGGCGCGGGTCTCGGCCATGGTGGGGACTCCATAAGGGGGAGCCCCCATCAGACGCGGATCGGCCGCAACGGGCCGTGACGCGGTTGTTCAGCCCGCGTGGCGGGCATGCCAGGCGTTCATCGCCAGCTCGAAGGAACGCAGGCGCGCACGATGGTCATACAGGTTGGCGGTGAGCATCAGTTCGTCGGGCTTGTGGCGCTCGACAAACGCGGCGATGCCTTCGGCCACCTGCTGCGGATCGCCCAGCACGGTGCAGGCCAATGCCCGCTCCACGCCCAGCTTTTCATGCGGCTCCCAGAAAGTTTCGATGTCGTCGATCGGCGCCGGAATCTTGCCCGGTCGACCACGGCGAAGGTTGACGAAACTCTGCTGCTGGCTGGTGAACAGCCGGCGCGACTCGGCTTCGCTGTCGCTGGCGACAACGTTCAGCGCCAGCATCGCGTGCGGCTGCTTCAATGTGGCCGAGGCACGGAATTCGCGGCGGTACACCGCCAGCGCTTCGTCCATCGCGTCGGGCGCGAAATGCGAGGCAAACGCGTACGGCAGGCCCATCGAGGCGGCCATGCGCGCGCCGAACAAGCTCGAACCGAGGATCCAGGTCGGCACCCGCAGGCCTCCCCCCGGCACCGCCTGCACGGCCTGGCCGGGCTGTACCGGTTCGAAGTAGTGCAGCAGTTCGCGAACGTCCTGCGGGAACTGGTCGGCGCTGTCGAAGTAGCGGCGCAGTGCACGCGCGGTCGGCTGATCGGTGCCGGGTGCGCGGCCCAGGCCGAGGTCGATGCGGTCCGGATACAGCGACGCCAGCGTGCCGAACTGCTCGGCCACCTGCAGCGGCGCATGGTTGGGCAGCATGATGCCGCCGGCACCGACGCGGATGCGCTTCGTGCCCCCTGCCACATGGCCGATCAGCACGGCGGTGGCCGCACTGGCGATGCCGGGCATGTTGTGGTGTTCGGCCAGCCAGTAGCGGCGATAGCCCAGCGCATCGGCGTGCTGGGCCAGTTCCAGCATGTTGGCGAAGGCGGCGGTGGTATCACTGCCCTCGCAGACCGGGGCGAGGTCAAGGATCGACAACGGGATCATCAGGCGGTTTTCCATCACAGGATCCCCCATGCATGGGGTCGGCCGTGGGCAACGGCCAGTGACGGTGGCGGGATGCTGATTCCCGCAGGGCAGGTTCAGCGCTGACCGCGCTTGATCCGGTGGTACCGGCCGCTGGCCGGCAGGCAGGGTGCCCCGGCGGCCGGCCCTACCGGGGAATCGACAACCCGGGTCAGAACGCGCTGGGGCGCGGCTCCGGTAGCGGCTGGTCAACCATCGGCTTCAGTTCGGCATCCAGTGCGACGCGCTCATCGAACACGAAACAACGGCCGTCGTAGCCCTCGCCGCCGACCTCCTCGAAGTAGCCGAGGATGCCGCCGTCGAGCTGCAGCACGTTGTCCATGCCATCGTTGACCATCCACAGTGCCGCTTTCTCGCAGCGGATGCCGCCGGTGCAGAAGCTGACCACGGTACTGTCCTTCAGCGCTTCGCGGTGCGGCGCCAGCGCCTCGGGCAGGTCGGTGAACTTGTGGATGGGCAGCACCAGCGCATCCTTGAAGGTGCCGTACTCCACTTCCTGCAGGTTGCGGGTATCGAGCATCACCACCGGCTTGCCAGCATCGTCATGCCCCTGCCGCAGCCAACGCTGCACGGTGGCCGGATCGACCGACGGTGCACGCGGATAGTCCAGCGGCTGGCCGTCATCGCGGCGGAAGCTGATGATCTCGTCCTTCACCTTGGCCTTCAGCCGCGCGAATGGCTGGTGCTCGCTCAGGCTGGTCTTGACCCGCATATCGGCGAAACGCGCATCGGCATGCAGCGCTGCATAGAAGCCCTCGACGGCCTCCGGTGCACCTGCCAGGAACAGGTTCAGTCCCTCGCCCGCCACCAGGATCGTGCCCCGCAACTGCGCCGCCTCGGCACGCGCCAGCAACTGGTCGCACAGGGCCTGGGGAGCGTCGATGACGGCGAAATGATAGGCAGCGGTATTGGCGATCATCCTGGCATTTTAGCGCCTCCCGCCCCTCCGGGCAGATTCAGGGGTCAGAGCCCTCTGCACGGCAGAGGGACCCGACCCCAAGCCCGGCAAACAACCGGAATCTGTCATGGGTGGGGCGGTGTGGGCAGGCGGGGGCGCAGAGCGCCATGGATGGCGCTCTACGAGGCACGCAGGAGCAGCTTTTGCCGTCCCCCGCCTGTCCACACCGCCCCGCCCTCCCACTGAAGCCCGGCTTTTGACGTTGCTGTTGCCGTTGCGTCTGCGGGTGCCGGGTGCAACCCGGCCAGAAGCCCCTTTACCCCCGCAACAGCATGAACGGCAGCAGCACCAGCGCCGCCGCAACGGCCATTCCCAGCAGTACCAGCACCACGAACACCGGCCGCCGCCGGAACAGGCTGCCGAACGTCTCCGCCGTGCCGTCGCGCAACGCCTGCTCGCGCTCGGCGCGGATGCGCGGCCCACGCTCGGCCTGGTACTCCGCCATCAGCGCCTTCGCACGCGGATGATCGGCATCCTCGCGCAGCCACAGGCCGCCATTGGAAATACCCCAGGGGCTGGGTTCGGTGCGGTACCAGGCGATGCCATGCTGGTCCAACAGCGTGCAGACATCGGCATATTCGTCGTCGCCGACATTGCGCAGATTGAGCAGGAGTTTTGCCATGCCCCCATGATACCCGGCGCCGATGCGCTACCCTTGCCGCCCTCGCCCTGCGCCCTCCCGGAGACGCCCGATGCGCCGCCTGCTGCTTCCCCTGCTGCTGTCCCTCGCCGCCGTTGGCTGCTCGACCGAGCCGTCCGGCCCGCCGCCGGGTGGCACCCTGACCAGCTTCGAACGCATCGACACCGTGCCAGGCACCGGCGCCGAAGCCGTTGCCGGCAACAAGGTCACGGTGCACTACACAGGCTGGATCTACGACAACCGCACCGAGACCAAGCACGGCAAGACCTTCGACAGCTCGGTCAGCCGTGGCGAACCGTTCACCTTTGCGCTCGGTGCTGGCCAGGTCATCCGTGGCTGGGACGAAGGCGTGGCCGGCATGAAAGTCGGCGGCAAGCGCACGCTGATGATCCCGCCGGACTACGGCTACGGCGACCGCCGGGTCGGCCCGATCCCGGCCGGCTCGTCGCTGGTGTTCGACGTCGAGCTGCTCGATGTCAAACCGTAATACCGCAATGGCTCAACGGGTCGCCGTTGTCGGCGGTGGCCCGGCCGGCCTGTTCGCTGCCGAGCACCTGCGCGCAGCCGGGCTGGAGGTGGACCTGTACGAGGCCAAGGGTTCACCCGGCCGCAAGTTCCTGATCGCCGGCAAGGGCGGGCTCAACCTCACCCATTCCGATCCACGCCCGCTGTTCGACAGCCGCTACCGCGAGCAGGCCACGGCCGTGGGCCGCTGGCTGGATGGCTTCGATGCGCCTGCACTGCGCGATTGGGCCGCCGGCTTTGGCGTGGAGACCTATGTGGGCAGCTCCGGCCGCGTGTTCCCGGTCGACCGCAAGGCAGCCCCACTGCTGCGCGGCTGGGTGCGCCGCCTGAAGGAACAGGGCGTGCGCCTGCATGCCAACCACCGCTGGATCGGCTGGGGCCACGACGGCGCGTTGCGCTTCGCCACCGAAGCGGGCGAGATCGATGTCCACGCCGATGCGACCGTGTTGGCGATGGGGGGCGGCAGCTGGCCGCAACTGGGCAGCGACGGCGCCTGGGTCGCGCCCTTGCAGGCGCGCGGCGTGGACATTGCGCCACTGCAGTCGGCCAACTGCGGCTTCGACGTGGACTGGACCCCGTTCTTTGCCCAGCGCAATGCCGGCGCGCCGCTGAAGCCGGTGATCGCACACTGGATCGACCTGGCCGGGCAGCCGCAGTGGCTGCAGGGCGAGTGCGTGGCCAGCGAATATGGCGTTGAAGGCAGCCTGGTCTACGCGTTGGCCGCCGACCTGCGCGAAACCATCAACCGCGATGGCCACGCCATGCTGTGGCTGGACCTGGTGCCAGGCCGCGACGAAGCGCGCCTGCTGGCCGACCTGTCACGTCCGCGCAAGGGCCGCAGCTTCGGCGAACACCTGCGCCGCCAGGCGGGCCTGGATGCGGTGAAGGCCGCACTGGTGTTCGAGATGCTCGGCAAGGACGCCGGCAATGATCTACCTGCGGTGGCCGCCACTCTCAAGCGCCTGCCACTGCGCCTGCTGCGGCCACGGCCGATGGCCGAGGTCATCAGCACCGCCGGTGGCGTGCGCCTGGATGCGATGGATGACGGCCTGATGCTGAGGGCCGTGCCCGGCGTGTTCTGCGCCGGCGAGATGCTGGACTGGGAAGCTCCCACCGGCGGCTACCTGCTCACCGCGTGCTACGCCAGTGGCCTGCGTGCCGCCGAGGGCGTGATCGGATGGCTGGCCGGGCGGTGACGCCTGGCCTGTTGCGTCGAGCGATGCTCGACGCAACAACAGCAGCCGAGCGTGGACTCGGCTCTACACGCGGGTCACCAGGGCCTGCGCATGCTCACCGAGGCCAGTGACAGGCCGCTGGGATGCGGGTAGGCCTCTTCTCTCACGCTGATGAACCCCTGCCGCTGATAGAACGGCACGGCGTTGAGCGAGGCCGACAGCACCACCTCACGCTCGCGATCGGCCATCGCCAGCAGGTGCTGCATCAGTGCCTGGCCGATGCCTTGGCCGCCACGATCCGGATCAACAAACAGCGCATCGACTTCATTGGCATCGGCATCGAACACGCCGAAACCGAGCAGGCCGCCGTATCCGTCCTCGGCCACCACGCAGCCCCCCTGTCCCAGCAGCCGGGCATACTGCGACGGCGGCGGCGAAGCCGACCACGGATCGATGATCTCCGGGGGATAGTGACGGCTGCAGGTTTCGCGCACACAGCGCGTGCGCAGCGCCCACAGGGTGGCGACATCGTCGAGGGTACCGGTCCTGAACTGCATGGCGCCTCCTTGTGGAGCCGTTACCGCGACTTGCTGGCGCGCAACGCCTGGATCTTCGGCGGCGGCTGGAACGAGTCGCTGCGTGCATCGGCCCAGAACGCATGGAACACCGCGTGGTCCGGCACCTTGTGCAGCAGTTCGCCCGGTTCCAGGTAGCGATACAGCGAAGCCAGCGAACGGATCTCCACCGGCGAGACGCGGCGCAGGATGTGCTCCGGGCCGAGCTCGGCCGGATCGTTCAGGCCCGCCGCACACAGCAGCTCCTTCAGGGCATGCAGCGTGTGTTCGTGGAAGCTGTACACGCGGGTCGCCTTGTCCGGCGCGTCCAGGTGCTTCCAGCGTGCCGGGTCCTGGGTAGCGATGCCGGTCGGGCACTTGTCGGTGTGGCAGCTCAGCGACTGGATGCAGCCCAGTGCGAACATGAAGCCACGCCCGGCATTGCACCAGTCGGCGCCGAGTGCGATGGTGCGCGCGATGTCGAATGCACTGGTGATCTTGCCGGCCGCGCCAATGCGGATGCGCTCACGCAGGTCCAGGCCCACCAAGGTGTTGTGCACCAGCAGCAGCGCTTCGTGCATCGGCACGCCGACATGGTCGACGAACTCGGCCGGCGCCGCACCGGTGCCGCCTTCGGCGCCATCGACCACGATGAAGTCCGGCAACAGACCGGTTTCCTGCATCGCCTTGGCAATCCCGAACCATTCCCACGGGTGGCCGATGGCCAGCTTGAACCCCACCGGCTTGCCGCCGGACAGCTCGCGCAGGCGGGCGACGAACTGCAACAGTTCAACCGGCGTAGAGAACGCCGAATGGCGCGACGGCGACACGCAGTCAACGCCCATCGGTACGCCACGCGTCACCGAGATCTCGGCAGTCACCTTCGGTGCCGGCAGCACGCCACCGTGGCCCGGCTTGGCACCCTGCGACAGCTTGATCTCGATCATCTTGACCTGATCGTGCGTGGCGTTGGCAACGAAGCGTTCCTCGCTGAAACCACCCTTCTCGTCACGGCAACCGAAGTAGCCTGAGCCGATTTCCCACACCAGGTCACCGCCCATCTCGCGATGATAGGGCGAGATCGAGCCTTCGCCGGTGTCGTGGTAGAAGCCACCACGGCGGGCGCCTTCGTTCAATGCGCGGATCGCATTGGCCGAGAGCGAGCCGAAGCTCATCGCCGAGATGTTGAACACGCTGGCCGAGTATGGCTTGGCGCAGTTCGGGCCAACCAGCACGCGGAAATCATGCTTGGCAATGGAGGTGGGAGCCAGCGAATGGTTGATCCACTCGTAGTCCACCGCATAGGTGCTGCGCAGCGTACCGAACGGCACCGTGTCCATTTCGTTCTTGGCACGCTGGTAGATCAGGGCACGCTGCTGGCGCGAGAACGGGACGTCCTCCAGGTCGCTCTGCACGAAATACTGGCGGATCTCCGGGCCGATCGACTCCAGGCCGTAGCGGAAGTGCGCCATTACCGGATAGTTGCGGCGCAACGTGCTGCGCTTCTGCAGCAGATCCCAGGTCCCCAGCGCCACCATCGCGGCAGTCAGGCCGACGCCCCAGTACCAGGCTGGCCAGATCGTGGCCAACCACAGGCAAATTGGAAACATCAGGATGGCGAGCAGGTAGACGATATACCGGTGCATGGCGTTCCTCGGTTGCAACTGCCTCCGAGTCTACCGTGCGGCCCGCCCTACGGGCTTACAGGCGACCGTCAACCACGTTGCGCGGCCAGGCCGATTTCACATCGTAGACCAAGCCACCGGGGGCCAGCAGCGCCCGGATGCCCGCCTCGTCCATCGCCTTGAAGCTGGCATGGGCCACTGCCAGCACCACCGCGTCGTAACGCCCTGCCACCGGCTCGGCCAGCCACTGCACGCCCGCCTCCGCCAACGCCGCCGGGCCCACCCAAGGATCGCTGACCTCCACCTCGGCACCGGCCTCGCTCAGGCGCTGCGCGAGCTCCAGCGCGCGGCTGTTGCGCAGGTCAGGGCAATCTTCCTTGAAGGTCACGCCCAGCACCAGGATGCGCGCCTGCGCCGGCGTGCGGCCACGCTCGGCCAGCATCGCCAGCACCCGCGCGGCCACGTGCTCGCCAACGCGGTTGTTGACCTGCCGTGCGGTGTGGATCAGGTCCGGGTGGTAACCCACGCTCTCGGACTTGTGCAGCAGGTAATACGGGTCCACGCCGATGCAGTGGCCGCCGACGAGGCCTGGCCGGAACGGCAGGAAGTTCCACTTGCTGCCGGCCGCATCAAGTACATCCTGGGTGTCGATGCCGAGCCGGTCGAAGATCAATGCGAGTTCGTTGACCAGCGCGATGTTGACGTCACGCTGGATGTTCTCGACAACCTTGGCCGCTTCGGCCACACGCATCGACGGCGCCGGGAACGTACCGGCAGCGATGATGCGCCGGTACAGGCCGTCGATCACCGCCGCGACTTCCGGCGTCGAACCGGAGGTGATCTTGCGGATGTCGGCCAGGCGCCGCTGGCGATCGCCTGGACTGACCCGCTCAGGGCTGTAACCGCAATAGAAGCCTTGGTTGAAACGCAGGCCCGAACCCTCTTCCAGCAGCGGCACGCAGACCTCTTCAGTGGTGCCCGGGTAGACCGTGGACTCGTAGATCACCAGGTCGCCCGCGCGCAGATGGCCGGCGATCAACCGGCTGGCAGACCGCAGTGGCTCCAGGTCGGGCTTTTCGTAGGCGTCGATCGGGGTCGGCACGGTGACGATGTAGACATTGCAGCCATCAAGCAGTGCCGGATCGCTGCCGTATTGCAGCTGCTGTGCACTGGCCAGCTCATCGGCCTCCATCTCCAGCGTGTGGTCCTGGCCGCTGCGCAGCTCAGCGATGCGACCGGCATCGATATCAAAGCCCAATGTCGGCCAGTGCCGGCCGAAGGCCACCGCCAACGGCAGGCCGACGTAGCCCAGGCCGATCACCGCGAATCGCGGCGAGCCCGCTGCCGACAGCGGCGTACTCACCGGCACATCCCGTGCAACGGACGCAACCGCACACGCGTCGCCATGGCTTCGGCCAACACTCTCATTCGCAGCACCACTCCGGGAAACCCGCACCAGAAAGGCTACAGCCTAACGGCCCGGGCGCCCTGCCGCCAAGGCGGGTCAGGAACCCAACGCGACGGCGGCCGGTTCCAGCTCGCCGTCGGCCCCGGTCCAGGCCTGCAGCAGGCGTTCGAAGCCACCGCTGCCAAGCAGAAAACCAGGCCACGCAGATTCGACGATCTGCACCAGCAGTTCCGCCTCGATCCGTCGGGTGCCCATCGACCAGCGCGGGAACGAACGCTGTGCCACCGGTGCGCGGCACAACAGTTTCATCTGCGCATGGCTGCGCGCGTTGACAATGCGCTGAAACACCGAATCGATGCCATCTTCGGGCCCTTCCAGATACTGCAGGAAGCGCGAGCCGTCGAACATCAGGACACCAGTGACACCCGCTACGCGATTGAATGCCGTGGCATCGGCCAGCAGGCGGTCAAGATCGGTTGTCTGCAGATCGGCGCGGGCCTCACTGGCATAGGCAATCGCGTGCAGCGACATCAGGTGGCTCCCCCCCTGGGAACGATGGCTGGGACTATGGCATGAATAGGAACGACAGTTAAGCACGCCGGTGCGCCAATGCAATCCAGCCCCCGTGCGGAAGGTGGGCTACAATCGGCGCCGCGCTGCAGGCCCGGATGGCGAAACTGGTAGACGCATCGGACTTAAAATCCGCCGGGGGAAACCCCATGCCGGTTCGATTCCGGCTCCGGGCACCACATGCAGGCTGCGCGACGGAACCTCAGATCGCGCGCGAGTAGCGCGGCTGCTCATGCGCCGCACGCAGGTACGGATCGAAGCACATCGCCAGCAACCGAAGCAGCGGTCGTCCCGGTTCGCTGGCACGCACCACGCCCTGGCGGTACTCGGCCAGGCCGTCTTCCTGCAGCCGCTGCACCGAACGCAGGTCTTCGGCGAAGTAGCGCTCGAAATCGACACCATGACGCTGGCCCAAGGCGATGCCATCCACCTCGCCCTGGCACATCAACTGCTGGATCAGTTCCGCACGCAGCTGGTCGTCGGCACTCAAAGCCACGCCACGCCAGACGGGCAGCTGGCCCTGGTCCACCGCGTCCTCCCACGACGGCAGATCGCGCGGGTTCTGGCTGTAGGTGGCGCCGATGTGGCTGATCGCACTCACGCCCAGGCCCAGTAGATCGGTATCGGCATGCGTGGTGTATCCCATGAAGTTGCGATGCAGCTGGCCGGCACGCTGCGCACGCGACAGATCCTCTTCCGGCAACGCAAAGTGATCCATGCCGATGTACTGGTAGCCAGCCGCAGAGAGCTTCTCCACCGCCAGGCCCAGCAGCGCCAGCTTGTCTTCCGGAGACGGTAGCCGGCGCTCATCGATCTGCTTCTGCGCGCGGAACAGATGCGGCAGGTGTGCGTACCCGTAGACCGCCAATCGGTCTGGACGCAGTGCGAGCACCAGCTCCAGCGTGCGGCCGAAGCCTTCCAGGCTCTGCCCTGGCAAGCCATAGATCAGGTCGACATTGACCGAGCGCATGCCGCTGTCGCGGCACGCGCGCAGGATGTCCAGCGTCTGCTGCACACCCTGCACCCGGTTGATCGATTCCTGCACCTGCGGATCGAAATCCTGCACCCCCAGGCTGGCCCGGTTGAAGCCCAGCCGCGCCAGCATGCCGACGTCGCGGGTATCGATGAAGCGCGGATCGAGTTCGATCGAAAAATCGCGCTGCGATGCATCGCTGAAATCGAAGCGCCGGCGCAGCCCCTCCACCAGCGTGGTCATCGCCTCGGCATCAAGGAAGTTCGGCGTACCACCTCCCAGATGCAGCTGAATGACCTCGCGGCCATCCTCGAACTGCGGTGCCAGCAGGTCGGCCTCGGCCAGCACGCGCGAGACGTAGCTGTGACCCCTGCCGCGATCACGCGTGATCACCCGGTTGCAGCCGCAGTAGAAACAAGGACTGGAACAGAACGGCACATGCACGTACAGCGACAGCGCGCGAGCCAGCTGGTTGCTGTCGGCGATCGCCTGGCGCAGCGCCGGCTCGCCGAAACCATCATGGAAATGCGGCGCGGTTGGATACGAGGTGTAGCGCGGGCCCGGCCGGTCGTGCCGGCGCAGCAGATCGGGGTCGAAGGTCCAGGCCAGGCCACCAGCGGCGGGAGAGAACGTGTCCATGCCACCAGCATCGCGCCGGACCGCCGCTACCGCCTTGACCCAGATCAATCCTTGGCCGCGCTCCCCAGCACCGGCAGCCCGACCTGCGGCCAGCGCAGCATCTGGTAGCGCTTCCAGAAGGTATCGCCGATGCGTGCGGCCACGTCGTTGGCCAGTTCCTGCATCGCCGGGTTGTCGCATTCGGCGGTGGTGATCCGGAACAGCACCAGCCAGCGGTCGAACAGGTCCTTGTCCAGCTCGATGGCCATGTGCTTGGACATCGGCGAGCCCTTGAAGCGGCGGGTACCGCGCAGCATCGCCGACCAGAAGTCGACCAGCTGTGCCAGGTGCTCTGGCCAGTCGTGCACATGCGCCTCGAACACCGGCCCGAGGCGCTCTTCCTCGCGCACGCGCGCGTAGAAGTCGTGGACCAGGCGGGTCACCTCCTGCTCGGTACACAACCCAGGCGAGGCGACGGGGAGAACAGGCGGCGGTGTTGCGTTCATCGGGGTACCCAAAGCGTGCCGGCAGTGTGCCGCAGCGAGGCGGCACCACCGTTGATCCAGATCAATGTCGGCGCAGTCGGCTGCACCTAGGCTGGCACGCCTGCAGGAAGCATGCCCTGCGGATGCTGCGCCAACCTCGGCGGAGTATACGCGCCGCCCACTTTTCGATCCGGGACAGCATGAACAAACCCTCTCCCAGCCGCCGCCAGCAGCTGATCCAGCAATGGGGCGCCATCCTTTGGCCCAGCTTCATCGCCGCCGGCGTGGCCAGCGTGGTGTTCTTCGCCTTCGTCGATCCCCTGCGCCTGCAGGCAATCAGTTTCCCGGACACCTCCATCAGCCGCGAGCTGGGCTATACCGCAGGCTTCTTCATGTTCTGGACGGTAACGGCGCTGTCCAGCGCGGTCACCTGGTACCTGCAACGCCCGATGCCCAGTGACGACGACGACGAGCTGCCGCTGGGATGAGCGCACACCCTACCTCGAGAACCAGGCCCCGGCACTGGCGCGGCACGCTCAGCACTGCCCTGCTGGCACTGTTCTACGCGCTGCCGTGGCTGCGCTGGGACGGGCGGCAGGCGTTGCTGCTGGACATCAACGCACGGCGCTTCGACCTGTTCGGCTGGACCCTGTGGCCCAGCGACGTCGGCGTGCTGATCGGACTGCTCGCGGTGCTTGCGGTGGGCCTCGCCCTGCTCACCCACCTCGCCGGGCGCGTCTGGTGCGGCCACGCCTGCCCGCAGACACTGTGGCACCGGGCCTTCGATGGGATCGCGCGCGCCCTGTCCCGCGTGCTTCCCGCCTCGCTGGCACGCCCGGCCACGCAGCTGGCCTGGGGGCTGCTGTCGCTGTGGACCGGGATCACCTTCGTCGGCCTGTTCAGCCCGATTACCACACTGGTGAGCGCGGCGCCGCACGCGGGCTGGAGCGGGTGGGAAACCTTCTGGGTGCTGTTCTACGCGGCTGCCACCTGGGGCAACGCCGGCTTCCTGCGCGAGCAGGTCTGTCGTTCGTTGTGCCCGTTCGCACGCGTGCAGCCACTGCTGACCGATCCGCACACGCCGCGCATGCTGTATGACGCCCGCCGCGGCGAACCGCGCGGACCGCGTCCTTCCGGCCTCGGTGGCGTGCTTGGACGGGGGCGCGGCCTGCTCGACCCGACCACCGCCCAGGACTACGTGTTCCGCGCCGCGCATCCCCTGTTGGCCGGCCCCCTGCCGACCTTCAGCGCCGATCGCCTGGGTGACTGCACCGACTGCGCCGCCTGTGTCAGCGCCTGCCCGATGCAGCTGGATATCCGCCAGGGGCCGCAGGCCGACTGCCTGGCCTGCGGTGCCTGCCTGGAAGCCTGCGCACAACAACAGCACCAGGCCGGGTTCGGTCCGGGGCTGGTGCGTTACTGCAGCCCACAGGCGATGGCCGGACAACCGCGGCGCTGGTGGCGACCGCGAACCCTGGCCCTGTTGTCGTTGCTGCTGGCGCTGCTCGCCTGCGGCGCCTGGCGCCTGTTCTGAATCAGCGCGGCCCGCTGGCGTGCGGCGGAACCAGCTGCGCACGTCGGACGATGCCCAGCTGCTCGATGATCAGCGCCATTTCGTTGGTGACTTCAGTACGCTCGGTTCCCTGCGGAACCAGGCGGTCCAGCACCTGCTGGTAGGTATCCCAGAACGCCGGACCGCATCCGTGTTTGTGATAGCTGGCTTCCAGTTCGCGGCGTACCCGTTCAGCCAAGCCATGCATGCCGTATTCCATACGACCTCCGTTGGACTTGTTCTGCATCGTTGACGGTCTACCGACTCACTTGCGTGCTACTGAAAGACTCCCGGGCTTCACGTCCGGTTGATGCCAATTAGTCATAGATTTCACGACAGGTCAATTCCGTGCAGCGACTTTCGTGATCGAAATTATTAATCGTTCACGAAACTACATACGGGGCCCCGGTCTTGCCGGATGGGTCGAACCCGACAGGGTGGCCCGCCCCCAGGTCCCCACTTACAGTTGAAGAGACTGATCGGATCCTTCCGATTCATCGAATCTGCCTATTTTGCTAAGCATACTTAGCAAATGTCGCTAAGCGTGCTACATGCGACAAAATGCGGCGCAGTTCAGATGGATTCGCTTCCCGTTGCTTCCGTCGCGGGGAACAGGCCCGGGTAGCGCTGATGCAGGATGTACTGCCGCAGCGCAGGTATCGGGAAATCCTTGGGCCATTGCGACACTGCAGATCGGCTTATGCCAAAGAACCGCGCCAGTTCGGCATCGGTCCGGAATCCCAGCCGGGTGCGTACCTGCCGCTTGCTCCAGAATTCGGTCACGGTCGGTCCTTCTGTTAACCAGACTGATTCTTGCGACAAGGCTTCTTCGCAATCCACGCGTTAAGCTGGCTTGCATAGATGAATACTCTCGGCCAACGACTCGCCGCCGCCATGAAGAAAGCCGGGCACCCACGCCCGGCCGATCTGGCCCGCGCGGCCCACTCAACGACTGCGACGATCAGCAACTGGCTGAACGACCATGTCAGTCCCTCCCATGTGAAGGCGGAGCAGCTGTTCCGCATCGCCGATGCAGCGAAGCTGGACGCGCGCGAGTTGCTGTACGGGATGGATGGGCTGGGTGTGGGGGAACGGGGCAGTGCCTACATCCCCAGCCAGGCGCATCTGGATGTCTGGCAGGACGCCTACGAACTGGTCAGCCACCTGGTGGCCGAGAACGGGCTGCAGATCGACCACCGGCGCCATGCGGCCCTGGACCTGCTTGCGTTCGAGCTGCTGATGGACGGCTTCAGCCGCAGCAAGGTCGCCCGTGTGCTGACGACCTCGATGACGTGAATGCACCGCCGCTGGTAGCATGGGCCGCGATGGGGATGGGGCTCCCCCGATAACCGCCTGAGAGGGCTGATGGCTCCTGCCAAGACGAACCCGGTGTTCGTCGACGGCAGGTCGTGCCTGCCCTCGGCGTTCGCCAACGATCCTGCGAACCCGCACTCGAGGCACGCGATGCAAGCACTGAACAATTATTTCCTGGTCTTCATCGGAGGCGGCATCGGTGCCTGCCTTCGCCATGCCTGCAACCTGATCGGTGCGCGGGTGGCCGTCGGCAGCCCCTGGCCCTGGTCGACCTTCCTGATCAACATCAGTGGCGCACTGCTGATGGGCGTGGTGGTCGAGGCCTTTGCCCTGCGCAACGGCGCATCACCGCAGCTGCGCCTGCTGCTGGCCACCGGCATCCTCGGCGGCTACACCACCTTCTCCACCTATGCACTGGAAATCGGCCTGCTGTTGCAGCGCGGCCAGCACGGAATGGCGGCACTCTACGCCGGTGGTTCGGTGGCACTGGGCCTGGCCGGCCTGTTCGGTGGCATGAAACTGGCCCGGCTGGTGCTGGGCTGAGCCTCAGGCCACGCTGGCGCGGGCCTGTCCGCGCCATTCGCGTGGTGACTGCCCCGTGTGCGCCTTGAACGCGCGCGAGAGTGCCGCCTCGCTGCCATAGCCCACCTCGTCGGCAATCAGCTTCAGCGGCCGACCCCGGCGCAGCGCCTGCTGTGCCAACCCGACCCGCCAGCCCTGCAGGTATTGGCCCGGGGTGGTGCCCATCGCCTCGCGGAAGCTGGAGGCGAACACGCTGCGTGACATGCCGGCCACCTCGGCCAGGTCTTCCAGCGTCCATCCCTGCGCCGGGGCTTCATGCATCGCCACCAGCGCCAGCCGCAATCGCGGATGACCAAGCCCGGCGAACAGACCGCCGCGCATTTCGCCACCTTCCATCAGCTGGCGCAGCACCTGGATCATCACCACTTCGAACAGGCGGTTGACCATCGCCGCACGGCCGCAGCGCTGCTCGAAGGCCTCTTCGAACAGCAGCTCCAGCGCCGCGTTGCCGCCATGGAGATCCGACAGCGGCATGCAGATGAAATCAGGCAGCGCGGCACTGATCGGATTCAGCCGGCCGCCTTCGAAGCGCAGGTTCGCGCAGGCCATGTCGGCGCCCCGTTGTGGATCGCTGCTGAAGCGGTGCGGCATCGGGCGTGGATACAGCAACAGGCTGGGCGCCTCGACCTGCACGACCTGCTGGCCATGGCTGACCTGCAGCGGGCCACGTCGCACCAGGTGCAGCTGCCCGGCATCATCCTCGCCATCCAGCGTATTGATGCCGCACAGCGCACCGGCATGGAACACCGAGGCGGTGACCGAAAAACGTTCCAACAGAATGGCGAGACGGTCGACCATGACGGGACTCCGAGTCAAGCGAGACGAACTCAATGCGACAGATCGTATCGGAATCGGCGATTGAGGGGACGGCACTGGCTGAGTGATCCGTCGAACGCTATACAGGCCGCACATCCCCGCGCATGGAGGCACCGATGTCGATCCGCATCGTCCTGGCCCTGCTGCCGCTGCTTGCGGTGGCCCACGCACAGGCCTCCCTGCCATCGAAGATCGAACACCTGGCCTGGCTGGCCGGCTGCTGGCAACTTGACGGGCAGCCGCCCGGTGCCGGCGAGCAGTGGTCCAGCCTTGCTGGAAACACCCTGTTCGGCACCAGCCGCAGCCTGCGTGACGGGCGAACCGTCGGCTTCGAATTCATGCAACTGCGCCAGCACGATGATGGGCGCCTGGTGCTGACCGCCCTGCCCTCTGGCCAGAACGCCACGGACTTCAACGCCACCCGGGTCGATGGCGATGAGGCGGTGTTCGAGAACCCGGCCAATGACTTCCCGCAACGCATCCGCTACCGGCGCCTCGACGAACAGCGCGCGCATGCGCGCATCGAGGTGGCGCAGGACAACCCGACACAGGCGATCGACTTTCCCATGCATCGCGTCGCCTGCGGTGGACCAGCGCCCGCGCGCTGACACGCAAACGCCCCGGACCGGCCGGAGCGCCTGCATGGAATCAACGCACCTCCGGCGATCACGCGGCCAGCGTGGTTTCCAGTGCCTTCAGGCCATCGCGATAGATGCCCTCGAACAGCGCGGACGCGTCTTCGCTGCTGACCCCGACCGGGACGAACTCACCGGACCAGTCAATCCGCGAACCGCCGCCCTGCTCGACCACACGCAGGGTGGATCGATAGCCGGTGACCGGGAACGGGGCCTGCAGGATCGAGTAGGTATAGCTGCGATCGGCCTGATCGAAGGCTTCCAGGCGCTCGACGATGGCATCGCCATCGGGATTGGCCAGATGGCGCACGCGACCACCTTCGCTGAGCGTGCTCTGGGGAATGTACGGAAGCCAGTCGGGCAGCGAATCGAAACCGCCGATGAGGTTCCAGACCTGGTCGGCCGGGGTCGGCACGGTGATGGATACAAAAGCAGTTGCCATGGGAATGTCTCCTTCGGGACTCAGATGTTGTCGATCGGCAGCGGGGCGTTGGCCGCGACCAGGCC
This sequence comes from Stenotrophomonas raiganjensis (SeqCode), assembly GCF_030658505.1. GTDB lineage: Bacteria > Pseudomonadota > Gammaproteobacteria > Xanthomonadales > Xanthomonadaceae > Stenotrophomonas. The sequence continues at coordinate 41,805 of NZ_JAUTXR010000184.1, forward strand.
CTGGGCGCGCAGCGCCTGCCAGAACCCGGCCGGGATGATTTCCTTCAGTGCGGCGTAGTCTTCGGCGATGCGCTCGGGACGGCTGGCGCCCGGGATCACCGCCGCCACTGCCGGGTTGGCCAGCGAAAACTGCAGGGCGGCCGCCTTGATGCTGATGCCGTACTCGGCCGCGATGGCCTTGATGCGCTCGACCTTGGCCAGGATCTCCGGCGACGCCTTCTGGTACTCGAAGTGGCTGCCACCGGCCAGCACGCCGGAGCTGTACGGACCGCCGACCACGATACCGGTATTGCGCTCGGCGGCCTTCGGCATCACCCGCTGCAGCGCGCGCTCATGGTCGAGCAGCGAGTAGCGACCCGCCAGCAGGAAGCCGTCGGGACGGGCTTCATCCAGATCCAGGGTCAACTCGATCGGCTCGACACGGTTGACACCCAGGCCCCAGGCCTTGATCACGCCTTCCTCGCGCAGGCGGGTCAGCACCTTGAAGGCGCCGCGACGTGCGGTCTCGAAGTAGGAAAGCCACTCGTCGCCATAGAAGTCCTGGGCGATGTCGTGCACCCAGACGATGTCGAGGCGGTCGGTCTTCAGGCGCGTGAGGCTGTCGTCGATCGAACGCAGGGTGGCATCGGCCGAATAGTCGTTGACCAGCTTGTTGGGGCGACCGGCAACGAACAGGCCGCCTTTCTCGCCAAGGTCGCGGGCACTGGTGTCTTCCGCTTCGTCCAGGATCAGGCGGCCAACCTTGGTGCTGAGTACAAAGTCGTCGCGGTTGCGCTTGGCCAGCGCGTCGCCGAGCCGGATCTCGGCCAGGCCGGCGCCGTAGAACGGGGCGGTGTCGAAGTAGCGGGTGCCCTGTTCCCAGGCCGCGTCCACCGTGGCCTGCGCCTCGGCTTCCGGGATGTCGCGGAACATGTTGCCCAGCGGCGCGGTGCCGAAGCCGAGGGTTTTGCCAGCCAGCAGAGTGTTGATGCTCATGAGGTTCCCCTTGGGGAGGTTGTTGAGATTGAGGCGTAGGCTAGGCTTGCCCAATCAGACTGTCCAAGACATGATTCATCCATCTTGAGTCCCAGATGGTCTTATGCTCGATCTCCGCCAACTGCGCTATTTCGTGGCCGTCGCCGAAGATGAACACGTCGGCCGCGCCGCCGAGCGCCTTCACATTTCCCAATCCCCGCTCAGCCGCCAGATCGCGCAGCTGGAGGAACGGCTGGAACTGCAGCTGTTCGAACGCTCGCAGCAGCGCATCCGGCTGACCGCCGATGGCCGCACTTTCCTGGCCGAGGCGCGCGCCCTGCTGACCCACGCCAACCGGCTGGAATCGCTGTCGCGCCGGCTCGGCCGCGGTGATGAAGGCGGCCTGTGCATCGGCTATCTGGAATACGCGATGCACTCCGGCGTATTGCCCACCGCCCTGCGCGAACTGCGCGGCGACCGTCCTGCCGTACACATCGCGCTGTACAACCAGCAATCGGACGTGCAGCTGGAAGGGCTGCGGCAACGCAGCCTGGATATCGCCCTGGTCTGCGAACCACCCGCGTTCGACGATCCGGACCTGGAAGCCACGCAGGTGCTGAACGACCCCATGCTGCTGGCCCTGCCGGCTGGCCACCCACTGGCCAGCGCAGAAGCAATCACGCCCGGGGATCTGGCCAGCCAGCAATGGATCGGCGTGATGCACAAGGAAAGTGCACTGCGCCATGACACCTTCATCGCCGCCTGTGCGAAGGCCGGTTTCACCCCGACCATCGCCATGGAGGCGACCGAGCCGCTGGCCGCGCTCGGCCTGGTCGCCGCCGGGTTGGGCCTGACCACGATTCAGCGCAGCCTGGATCACCAGGCACCGGAGGGCGTGGTGCTGCGTGAGCTGCCGTGGTTCAGCTACCGCACGCCGCTGTGGGCGGCCTGGCACCGCATCAACCTGCGCCCCCTGGTCGAGACCTTCCGCAGGACGCTCGTGCGCACCGCCACCGAAGGCAAGCCGGCATTCGGCGACTGAACCGGCGGCACTATACCGGACCGGCCTCCGCATGACGGATCACCACGAAGCCCTCCTCCGGCGCAGGTGCAACGAAGTGACGGGTGATCTGCTCGAATTCCTCGTCGCTGGCCTGGAAGGGGTGCTCGCCGCGCGCATTGCGTGCGCGCAGCCGCGCCTTGCAGACCGCGTCGGCAACATCGAGAAAATGCAGCTGGTGGGCGGCACCTGACGGCTCGAACAGATCGCGCGCCCACGCGCGGGCGGCAGGTGTGTTGAAGGGGAAATCGAGCACCACCGAGACGCCGGCCTGCAGCAGCGCACGCAGATGATCGGTCAGCACACTGCGCAACGTGGCTGCACGTTGCAGGTAGTCGGTGATGGACGTGATCTCGCCGGGATAGAGCCCCGCCAGCCACGCGTCTTCGCTGATCAGCACGTGGCGCGGCTGCGCCGCCAGCTGTTGCGACAGGGTGGATTTTCCGGCACCGATCCTGCCGCACATCAGGTGCAGGGTCGGGGCGTTGTCGGTCGATGAAAGATCCTGCATCTGCGTTCTCCTCGGTGGGTTCCAAGACCCGGGAGAGCGCCGTGTGCAAGCCGCCTTCCCGGGCGGGTTGCATGGCCGTGACGACCGCGCGCTATCCCGCCTTCCCGTGGGGAATGCGGATAATCGACGCGATGACGTGTAGAACCATACGGCCAGCGTAGAGCGCGGCACGGTCGACCCGCAATCCCCTGCGGCAGTGCAGCGCGCGCAACGTTAGGCCGGCATCTATGCTCGGCGCCATTCCCGCACGGAATGACCACGATGCGACCCTTGCTTCGATACGCCCTCGCGCTCGGCCTGCTGATGCCTTCGACCTCATTGCTGGCGGCGCCCCCCAACACTGCACCGCGCACGCTCAGTGGCGAGCTGCAGGGCGCGCCGTGGCGCCTGGACGTGCCGGCCGACTGGAATGGCGACCTGGTGATGCTGGCCCACGGCTACGAGCCGGTCGGCGTGCCGCGCACCGCGCCCATGGCGGCCAATGACAGCACCGCGCCACTGCTGGCAGCAGGCTACGCCGTCGCGCAGAGCGCCTATGCCAGCCAGGGCTGGGCGGTGGCCGATGCGATCACCGATACGGAACGCCTGCGCCAGCAGGCAGTGGGTGAACTCAAGCATGTCCGCCACACCTGGATGCTTGGATTCTCGATGGGTGGCGCCGTCACCATCGGCAGCCTCGAACGCTTCCCGCAGCACTACACGGGCGGTGTATCGCTGTGCGGCGCCAATCTCAGTGGCGAGCAGATCGCGACCGATCTGCTGACCACGCTGGTCGCATTCGATTACTTCTTCCCCAAGGCCGATGGGCTGCCGCCCGCCGGCCTGGCATCGCGCGAAGCCGCCGCGCTGCCACAGGGCGAGTTGTACCAGGGCATCGCCAATGCACTGCAGCGCGATCCGTCGCACGCCGCAGTGCTGGCGCGGCGGCTGCAGGTCTCCCCTGATGCACTGGCCGGCACGATCAGCCTGCACGCGCTGGTCCTGCACGAACTGGCCAGGCGCAGCGGCGGCATGCCGGTCGGCAACATCGGCGTGGTCTACAGCGGATTCGATGATGACGCCGCGTTCAATGCCGGCGTGCAGCGCATCGATGCCGTGCCTGCCGCGCAGGCGCAAGTGCGCAGCACGCTGGCAATGACCGGCGCACTGAAGCGACCGCTGGTGATCCAGTTCAATCACAACGACCCGACCATCGTGCCGCACATGCAGGCGGTGTATCCGCAGATGGCTGCACGAGCCGGCGCGCGGCCATTGCCGCGCGTGCTGCCGCCAGTGGGCGAAGGGCATTGTGGCTTCTCTGAAGCGCAGGTGGTCGACGCCTTGAAGGCAGTGCAACGCTGAGTCCATCGCGTGCCGCATCGCATCAAGTGCATGCCGGAAGGGCTGCTATGGTGGCCCGGCCCACTGACGGGCGCACAAAGGACTGACGTGATGATCAAGATGACCTTGAAGACCGCGATGCTCCTTGGCATGGCCGTGACCGGCCTGGCCTTCGCTGCAGGACCCTGCGAGTTCTGTACCCAGCAGTATGAGTACTGCCTGCGTGCCACCTCCGGCCCACTTTCCAAGACACCCGCGGAGTGCCTGGCCCAGTACAAGATGTGCCGCGAAATGGACTGCCAGTCCTCCTGACCGGCTTCCAGCCGGCTCCCGCGGGAGCCGGTTCAGCGCACGCCGGTACGTCCGGCCTCCACGTCCAGCAGGCGCGCCGGCAACTGCTGCAGCAGGGCATCCACCGCCACCCGCGTTTTCAATGGCAGGTGCGCTGCCCGCGGCCACACGGCATGGATGGGATAGACCGCACTGGACGCGGCCGGGAACACCTCCAGCAACCGGCCCTGCTGCAGGGCATCGCGCACCAGCCAGTAGGGAAGCCAGGCCACGCCCAGTCCCGCCACGGCCGCATCGGCCACGCCCTGCAGATCGTCCATCAGCACGCGCGCATCCGGCCTCAGCACCTGCGGCTCGCCCTCCATCCGCATCTTCCATTCAACCACCTGGCCGCGCCGGCTGTAGGCAACGGCGTCGAGTGCGCGCAAGGCATCAACGGAATCCGGCGCATTGCGCCCGGCCATGAACGCCGGCGAGGCACAGATCGCCATACGGTGCTCACCCAGCGGCCGCGCTACCAGATCGCCGCTGTCCGGCAACGCGCCGATGCGGATCGCAAGGTCGATGCCCTCCTCGTGCAGTTCGACCGTGCGGTCACTGAACTGCAGGTCCAGCGCCAGCGCCGGATGCTGCCGGGCCAGTTCCAGCAGGATCGGCGCGATGCACAGATGGCCGAACAACACCGGCAGGGACACGCGCAGGCGACCCGCAACCTGGGTACGCCCCTCTTCCAGTGCAGCCTCGCCCGCCCGGATTTCCTCCAGCGCGCGCAGGCAATGCTGGTAGTAGAGCGCCCCCGCCTCGGTCAATTGCTGGCTGCGCGTAGTGCGCTGGAACAACCGCGTGCCCAACCGCGCTTCCAGCCGCGCAATGCTCTTGGCCACCGCCGAACGGGTGACCTGCATGGCATCGGCCGCCTGCGCGAAGTTGCCGGCCTGCACCGTGGCCACGAAGACGTCGATACCGTTCAGATCGGACAGGGCCACAATGTATCTGCCAAGGAACCAATAGAAGGACAAAATAGAGCCACTGGCGAATTTTTTAAAGTCTAGAGTGGAGCCCCCCCTTCCACGCGAATCGACTTACCGCCATGAGCAAGGTCCTTGTCCTTCACTCCAGCCTCAACGGCGCGGCCTCGCGCAGCGCCGGCCTGATCGAGCGCTTCCTGGCCGAGCGCGCCGCGCTGGGCCTCGACGACGACGTCATCGTGCGTGATCTGGCCACGCTCGACCTGCCAGTGCTGGATGAGGAGATCTTCCACGCCCTGCGTGGTGCAGCGAACCCGGGGCCGCGCGCGCAGCAGGCCATCGCGCTGTCCGACACGCTGATCGGCGAACTGATGGACAGCGACCTGCTGCTGATCGCTGCACCGATGTACAACCTCCATGTGCCGACGCCACTGAAGAACTGGTTCGACCTGGTTGCCCGCGCGCGCGTGACCTTCCGCTACACCGACACCTGGCCACAGGGCCTGGTTGAAGGCGTGGAAGCCGTTGTGTTCAGCCCGCGTGGCGGTGTGCATGTCGGCCAGGGCACCGACACCGTGACGCCCTACCTGCAATCGGTGCTGGGCCTGATCGGCATCACCGAGGTCGATTTCGTCTACGCCGAAGGCATGGACATCCGCCCGCACGGCATCGAACAGGGGATGGCCCGCGCACAGGCACAGTTGGCCGCTCTGGCACAGCGCATGCCCCTTCCCAACGTTTAGGATGCAGGGAGCCGGCAGCAACGCTGCCGGCCATTTCCCCTGCTGAAGCAACGCACCCGATGGCCTTCTTCGAACGTCTGAGCGAGACCCGCTACCTGCCGACCGAGCATACCGGCGGCGCCTGGAACATCCGCGAACAGCACATCGCGCCGGCCATCGGCCTGCTGGCCCACCACCTGGAACGGGACGCCGCAGCGCGCGGCCACGGCTTCCTGATCGCGCGCCTTTCCTACGACATCCTCGGCACCATTCCGATCGAAGCAATGGACGCCGAGGTGCAGGTACTGCGCGGCGGCCGCACCATTGAACTGGTCGAGGCTACCCTGCGGCACGACGGTCGCCCGGCGCTGCGCGTGCGCGCCTGGCTGATGCGCCCGAACGACACCGAGGCCATCGCCGGCACACCGATCACGGGCATTGATCCACCGGAATCGATGCCGGCATGGAATCCCGGCACGGTCTGGCCCGGTGGCTTCATCCAGAGCGTCGAGATCCGCCGCCATGACCAGGGGCCGGGCCGCGCCACCTACTGGGCGCGGGCAACACAGTCGCTGCTGGACGGCGAGCCGGTCAGCCCGTTGGCCCGCGCCGCCACGCTGTTCGACCTGTCCAACGGCATGGCAGTGCGCGCCGATCCGAAGGAGGTCGCCTTCCCGAACCTGGACCTTACTGCACACCTGTTCGCGATGCCCGATGGAGAGTGGCTGGGTTTCGACACGTCGGTATCGTTCGGTCGCCAGGGCATCGGCCTGACCAGCACCGTGCTGCATGATGCACGCGGCCCGATCGGGACACTCGGCCAGGCGCTGACCGTACGCCCGTAACCGCAACGGGTAGCGTCAGCCGCCCAGCGTGCCCATGGTGAACGTGTAGCCGGAACTCATCAGGAATTCGCGCATGCGCATTTCCGCGCGGCGCGGTGACGCCAGATTGGCGGGCGCATACAGCGCATAGACCACGCCCGCACCTTCGATGGCTTCGCGCCGCACCCCGCAGTGGCGGGTCTCCGAAGCGATCACCCAACCATCCTTCAACCGGTCCGGCCCGATCGATTGGCCGTTCATCAGCCGGAACGTCAACCAGCGTACTTCCGCAGCGGACTTGCTCATCGGCGGCATTCCGGCTGCGTACCGCGGTCCATCATGTCCTTGCTCGCCATTGCAGCTCCCTGAGACTTGGAACCTGACCATAACGCCTCACCATGTCGCGGGTGGATGAGACTGGCGGGGCGCTCAGGTCGCCAGGCCGAACCGCTTCCACAACGCCTCGCGCCCCGGCGGCGTCAGCCGCAGTTCGCGACGGCCTTCAACACGCCGCAGCCAGTCGTTGTTCACGAAACTGTCCAGCATCGCCTCGCCGACCAGCCCGGCCAGATGCGGGCGCCGCTCGGTGCAGTCCAGGCATCCCCGGCAATAGCGCGCGGGCCTGGCCGTCACCGGCTGCTGCAGCACCTCGGCCAGCGGCTGGCCGAGTTCCCGCAGGAACGCCGCCCCCTCTGCGCTCACCTGCCAATAGCCGTCGCGCGGCAGCAAGCGCCCGGCCTGCAGCAGGCGATCGGTGATGGCTACCGCGTGCACGCCGGCCAGGTGGCGATAGCACGAGCGTGCCTCACGCAGTGCCGGCAGGCTGCGTGACGCGGCGGCGGTGCATGAGGGCGTGCGGTCGGCAACACGCAGGATGCCTTCCAGCATGTCCGCGACCTCGGTCGAGGCCAGTCGATGGTAGCGGTGCCGGCCCTGCGGGACCGCCACCAGCAGATCGCCTTCGATCAGCCGCCGCAGGTGCGTGCTCGCCGTCTGCGGCGTCACCCCGGCCACCCGCGCCAGTTCCATCGCGGTGTACGCGCGGCCGTCCATCAGCTGCAGCAGCATCGCTGCGCGTGCCTGGTCACCGACCAGGGCACCGACACTGACAAGGGAACCGGAGGTGTGGACCATGTCGGCATTGTGGCACGCAGTGGCCCACCTACAGTTCGATGCAGGCCGAAGCATCGGCACCCACTGCCAAGGCACAGTGGCCACCCCGTTGACGCAAGGCCTGCCGTGAAAACCGCTCCGATCCCCCGTCGCCACATCACCCCTTCGGTCCTGTACCCGGGCACGCCAGTCCTGTTGATGACTACGCTGAACGACGATGACAGCAGCAACATCAGTCCGCTGTCTTCGTTCTGGGCCCTGGGCAACCGTGTGGTGCTCGGCCTCGGCGTAGAGGGCCAGGGCTATCGCAACCTGGAGCTGCGCAACGAGTGCGTGCTGAACTTCCCCTCCTCCGCGCAGGCCGCACAGGTCGAGGCGATCGCACGGGCAACCGGCTGCGAGCCGGTACCGGCCGCCAAACAATCGATGGGCTACGTGCACGTCCGCGACAAGTTCGCGCTGGGTGGATTCAGCGCAGTCGACTCGACCCATGTCGCGCCGGTGGCGATTGCCGAGTGTCCGCTGCAGGTGGAAGTCAGCGTGATGGCGATGCACCCGCCCAGCGAGGATGACGGCCAGGGCTTCGTGATCGTCGAAGGGCGGATCCGTTGCGTGCATGCGCACGAAGCGATCACTGTAGCTGGCACCCAGCACATCGACGTTGCGCACTGGAAACCGCTGATCTACCTGTTCCGCCACTACCTGGGCGTAAGCGAACCGGTCGGGCACAACTTCCGCGCGGAGACGTCCGTGGGGGCTTCTGTCTAGCTCTCTAGACCGTTTCGCCCTGCAGATCGAGCAAGGCCGTGGTCCAGCGGCGCTCTCCCAGCGCGGCCACCATGCCGCCGATCAAGCCTATGCGTTCCGGTTCGTCGTCCAGCAAGACGTTGCGTTCGTACAGTGCAAGGTGAGCGATCACGTGATCGCCTTCCATCGCCAGGACCAGGGCGACCGGCCCCGGAAGGGCGTAGCCGTCGCCCTGCAAGTCCGGGAACGCCTGGCGGAGCAGATCCACCGCTTGGTGATGGTGATCCGGCACCACACCTTGCCAGCTGGATACCTGAACGTGCATTGCCCTGTCTTCGTGGAATAAATGTGTGTCCAGCCCATCGTGCCACGGAAACATGACTGCGCCCGCGGCGACGTTTCACTGTCAGTGCAGAGTGATCGAGTACGAGACGATATCCGTGTAGCTGCCCGCGCGTTTGACTGCCCGCGGCTCCGTGCCAAATACGCTGAAGCCCATTGATTCATACAACGCGCGCGCGGCAGCGTTGTCCGCCAGCACCGTGAGGGTGAGCGATTCAATGCCTTCCGCGCGCGCAGCCGCGAACGCTGCAAGAAAAAGCTGATGGGCGATACCCTGGCCACGATGGCCAGCACCCACGTGGACACTGTGCACTTCCGCCGTATGCCGTCGCGCCATCCGCACCGGGCGCACGTAACGCAGGAAACCCACCAGCCTGCCGTCAACGAAAGTGCCGAAGTAGCGCGTACCAGGATCAGCAAGCTGGGCGCGCATCACGTCCGCCGAGTCATTCTGTGCCTCGGCCAGCGTGGACAGGAACGCAGCGGGAGACTCGCGAAGCGCCTGCAACCGTGCTTGCCAGAGAATATCGGCGTCGTCAGCGCTGAGTTGCCGGATAAGCATGCGACACACCCGTGAAGTTGTTGATGCACAGGTACCCAGCCTAGCGCGGGTCCACCTGATACGGCGTGCATGCAAGAATGAAGACAGCCCATTCTTCATTCTCCGCCATGACTGGACTGCAGATTCCCCGCGTTGGATGCGGCGCCGTCATCCGTGATGCCGACGGCCGCATCCTGCTGATCCAGCGCGGACGCGATCCGGAGCGCGGGCATTGGGGCCTGCCCGGCGGCAAAGTCGACTGGATGGAAACGGTGGAGGCCGCCGTCGTCCGCGAAGTCCGCGAGGAGACGGCGTTGGAGGTGACGCTGCTGCGCCTGCTGTGCGTGGCCGATCATTTCGAGCCGGCGCTTGCGCAGCACTGGGTCGCGCCGATCTTCGAGGCACGGGCACCTGCGGGTGCCGAGGCTTCCATCCAGGAGCCGGGCGTGCAGACCGGCCTGGGCTGGTTCGCGCTGGATGCTCTGCCGCAGCCGCTGACGCAGGCCACGGTGCAGGTGCTGGCAAGGCTGTAGCTGCTCAGACCACGATGAAAGTCAGCACAGCTGCGGGCCTGGCTTGCGGTTCACTCGATCGGAAGGCCGTGCATCTTCAGGAACGAGAGTTTGTCCCAGTAGCCGCGCTGGAACGTGATCAATCCTCCATCAACCGTGAAGAAACCGCATCCTCGCAGGCCAAGAGGGTCGCGCCATTCCAGCGCAGCGACATTGCCGGCCTCATGGATGACTTCGGGAATGCAGACCATTTCGGCGTTGTTGAATTCACGCTCGAAGGTGGCACGGATCGCATCGCGGCCCTTGATCGGGTCCTGGGTGACCTGGTGATTGATCGCGTCGGGGTGATACAGCTCCGCCAGGCCAGCAGCATCGCCTGCGTTGAAGCGCTCGATCCAGGTTTCCACGATGTGTCGGGGAGTCATCTGCATGAAGTCCGCTAAGGCCCAGACCCGATCATAGCGCTCGTGCGACACATCCCAGACCGCAGAAAAACAAAAAAGCCCTGACCGGAATCAGGGCTTTTCAATTGGAGGCCTCAAGCGGAATCGAACCGCTGTAAACGGATTTGCAATCCGGTGCATAGCCACTCTGCCATGAGGCCAACGTACTGCGCGCCAGGAACGTAGCCCTGACAAGACAAAACCCCAAGATGGGGCCTGTCGGAACATGGAGCGGGAAACGAGACTCGAACTCGCGACCTCAACCTTGGCAAGGTTGCGCTCTACCAACTGAGCTATTCCCGCGTAAGCCGACATGGTACCGGAATTCCGGGACACACACCAGCGATTTCACCTTTCTGACTGCGCGCAAAGCCTTGTGGCTCAACGTGCCCCGCCTTGCCGTGGCGGGAGAAAAACAAGGCCCCTACCGGGGCCCTGTAGAATCTGGAGCGGGAAACGAGACTCGAACTCGCGACCTCAACCTTGGCAAGGTTGCGCTCTACCAACTGAGCTATTCCCGCAGATTCTTCGACCTGCGTCGAAGGAGCGCTATTGTGTCCAAATTCCTTCACGCCGTCAACAGTCTTCACATCATGCGGTCACGGGCGTCCGCAGTGGGGTACGCTGCCCCGCCCGGCCCCGTTCGCCCATGCTCCTTCGCGGCACGCCCCTGTTGATCGCCCTGCTGCTGCATCTGCTGGTGGCGCTGCTGTACTGGGCGCTGATGCCGCTGGGAATGGACGGGTATCGCAACCATTTCGGCTTCACCTCCCATCGCGACATCGGCCTGGGCATCGCCCAGTTCCATCTGTTCTGGATGTTCATTGGCGCCCAGCCGCTGATTGCAGTACTACGGCCATTGTTCGCCAAGTTGCTGGTGCTGGCGATCCCGTTGGCGTTCGCGACCTGGACGCTGATGCACAACCATCCGCTGCGCCTGCTGTACTTCACCGTTGGGCCCGGCCTGCTGGCACTGGCCGCGATCGTCATATCCGCGTGGTATGCATCACGCAATCACCTGCCCGCCACCACGGACGCCGCCGATGCCTAGACGCTACGTCCGCCTGTTCTGGTTGCTGGTCGCGCTGACCTGGCTGGCGCTGATCGCCGCACTGGTCAATGCCGGCTTCACTCCGGACTACTGGCTACTGCATCGCATGGAAGGCACCGAGCTGCCCTACCCGACCAGCACCGTCATCGTTTTCGCGCTGCTGGGCACGGTTGAACTGGTCGTGGCCGCCCTGATCGTGCGTCCGTGGAAACTGAAGCGACTGTGGCTGCGCCTGCTGATCGCCTTCGCGCTGCTGCTGGCGTGGTCGGTACCGTGGATGCTGTCGGCGATGCATCAGCCACCGGTGCACGGCATGCATCTGCTGTGGTTGCTGCTGCTCGACGTGGGACTGTTGCTGGCGCTGTGCCTGGTGTCGCTGGTCAGTGTCCTTAAAAGCCTTTCCCGCAGGAAGAAGGCCCGGAACGCGGCTCCGTAAGCCATTGGATCCGAGGCCTTCACCGTTTCATTCTCGGATCTCTTGCATGGATTGCAGTACGCCGATAGCTGAATGTTGAGGATCCGCCAGCGACGAGCGCTTGAATCGTGCCCCTGCCCATCGCATTCCGTGCCGTACCTGCCTTCTGGCTGTTCGTATCACTCATCTGGCTGCTGCTGGTTGCCGCGCTCATCCATGCCGGATTCCAGCCGGATCATTGGCAGCGGCCTTACACCGAGTCCGGGACGCAGCCCTACCCCATCGGCTCGGTCATCACGTTTGCGCTGATCATCCTCGTGGAAATGACAGTGTTGTGCCTGGCTGTGCAGCCATGGCGGTTCCGCCGCCTGTGGCTGCGGATGCTGCTCGGTATCCTTCCGTGGCTTGCCTGGACGGCCTATTGGGGCGCGATTTCCATGCATCAATCACCCGTGCGTGCCGTGCATATGCTCTGGCTGCTCCGCATGAGCGCCTTCCTGCTGCTTGCACTGCTCGTGGTTGTGCCGGCCTCGCTTTGGCCTAGCCTGCGACGTTGGCTCGGGAACTGAGGCCCGCGCACTACTTCCGGAACTCCACCCGCACATGCTGGCCGAAGCGCGCCTTGGCCTCGCCATCGAACTCCAGCACGCACTCCACCACCTTGGCCACGCCACGCCCTGCGTCTTCAGGCAGGCGTGCCTGCGCGAACACCGGGCTGATGCGCACCACGCGCGCAGTTGGCAACGTGCCGGCGTTCTCGGCGCCATCGCTGTCGGGCACCACGGCGGCCTTCATGCCCACCTGCACGGTATCGGCGTAGGCGGCGCTGAGTTCGGCACGCACCTGCAGCGGGCGCGCCGGCAGCAGTGAGATCGCCGGCTTGCCGGCCTGCACGAAGGCGCCAAGGCCCGGCACCTGGCCGACCACGGTGCCGGCTTCCGGCGCGCTCAACGACATCTGCTGCAGTTTCAGCCTGGCGTGTTCCAGCTTGTGCTGGGCCATGTCGACCTGCGCACCGGCCACGTCGACATCGGCGCGTACACCGGCCAGCTGCTGCTTGGCCGCATCGGCCTGCTGATTGGACGACACACCTTCACTGGCGCCGGTGGACAGGCGGGTGGCATTGCGCTCCAGCTCGCGCAGCTGCGCCTGGCTGCCCTTCAAGCGGTCATTGGCCAGGGTCAGGTCGGCGGTGGCCATTGCCACCTCCTGCTGCAGCAGTGCGCCGTCCAGCGACAGCAGCAGCTGCCCCTTCTTCACCGTGGCGCCCTCCTTCACCGGCGCGGCAGTGATCGAACCATCCACCGGCGGCGCCAATGCGATCAGCCCGCCCTCGACATCGATGATACCGCGCGCGACCGCGACCTTGCCGGCGGCAGCAGTGCTGGCTTTGCCTGCAGGTGCTTGTGCAGGCGCGTCCTTGGAGCAGGCGCCGAGCAGCAGTGCCGCGGACAGGGCCAGGCTGAGGGGGAGCAGGTGCGACGTCTTGGTCATGGGGCGGACTCTACAGTTTCGTTCTGGCGGCGGTCATCACGGACCATGCCGTCTTCCATGGCGATCACCCGATCGGCATGCCGGATCAGGCGCGGATCGTGGCTCACGCACAGCACGGTGGCGCCATGCGCACGTGCGTAGCGGTGCAGGATATCGATCACGCGCTGGCCGTTCTCGGCGTCCAGCGCACTGGTGGGTTCGTCGGCGAAGATCAGCGTCGGCGACTTGGCGAAGGCGCGGGCAACGGCCACACGCTGTTTCTCGCCGCCGGACAGCTGCGCCGGGCGCATGTGGCTGCGGTGGCTGAGGCCCACTTCTTCCAGTGCCTTGCGCGCCAGCGGTTCGCTTTCGCGATTGCGCATGCCGCGGTAGCCCAGCGGCAGCTGCACCTGTTCCAGCGCAGTCAGTGCCGGGAACAGGTTGAAGCCCTGGAACACGAAACCGACATGGTGCAGGCGGAAGCGCTCCACCTCGCTGCGGCTCATGTGCCCCACATCCTGGCCAAGTGCGTGCACGCGGCCACCATCGGGCGCGGACAGGCCGGACAGCAGCGACAGCAGCGTGCTCTTGCCGCAGCCGGATGGGCCCGACACCAGGGTCAGTTCACCGGGATAGATGTCCAGCGACAGGCCGCGCAGCACCGGCACCTGTACATCGCCGGACATGAAGCCCTTTTCAAGTGCGTCGGCCTGCAGGGTCGGGGCGACGGCGCGTATGGAAGTCATCGGCCGGTCCTCAGCGCAGCAGCAACGATGGATCGGAGCGGACAACACTGCGTACCGCCATGATGCTGGAGAGCATGGCCATCACCGCGACCAGCGCCACGCAGCCGACGATGACCATCGGCGTCAGCTGCACCGGCACCCGCTGGGTCTGTGCGATCAACAACACCACGGTGCTGAACGCCGCCGCCAGCAACATGCCCACGCCGCCGATCAGCAATGCCTGCTCGAACACCACCCGCGCCAGCGCGTAGCGCCCGGCACCGAGTGCGTTGAGCGTGGCGTACTCGCGCACCGAGCCGGCCACCACGGAAGCAAACGACTGGTTGGTGATCACCGCGCCGACGAAGCAGACGATGACCGCCATGAACAGCACCGCGATGCCGGCGCCGGTATCGAACAGCCAGTATTGCTGCGAACGGCTGGCGAACTCCGGTGCGGTCCAGAACTGGACCGGCGTGGCCTGCCCCATCGACGCGGCCAGGCGGTCGCGCACACGGTCGGCCAGGTCCGGCGAGCGCAGGCCCGCCACGAAATAGGTACTGCCCTCATGCGGATCGGTACCGGCGATGGCGCGCGCGGTGTCGAGTGAGGCCAGCACGTTGACGCCACCCAGGCCACGCAGGCCCGGTTGCGCGGCGACCACGCGCACCGCCTTGCCATTGATCCACGCACGGTTGTTCTGCAGGTCCACGCCCAGCGTATCCAGATCGGCGCTGTCGACGATCACTGCGCCCGGCTCGCGAAGCTGCGCACGCAGGTCGGCCGGCAGGATGCGCGCGAACATCATCGCATCGTCGCGGGTGGAGATGCCGGACAGGTACACCGAAACATTACCGGTGCCCTGCACGCCGGAACGCCACTCGCCATCAACCCATTCGTAGGGTTCGACGCGGGTGACATCCGGGTCCATGCGCAGGTGGCTTTCAACATCCGCGCTGATCGCATGCCCGTAGTTGACGCTCTGGGTGCCGGGGAAACCGGCCCAGATATCGGCCGAGGACGCCTTCACGTAGATCGCGGCGGTACCGAAGATGCCCAGCACCAGTGCCGCCTGCACGATCAACAACACACCGGCGAAACACATCGCCATCACCACCGGCAGGAACCGGCGCCACTCATAGGCCAGGGTCTTGCGGGCCAGTGCGATCATTGCGATTCGCCCTCACCCTCGGCAGGCAGCGGGGCACCGCCCAGAGCGCGGTACAGTGACGTAAAGGCCAGCACGCGCGCACCCTGTGCAGCGATCAGATCCGCCTGCGAAGCGAGCGCGGCACGTTGCGTGTCCAGCCCATCGAACTCGCTGGACAGGCCCAGCTGCACCTGCCGCGCCTGGCGCTTGACCTGCTGGTTGGCGGCATCGTTGGCCGCGCGCAGCGACTGGATGCTGCTGTCCTGGCGTGCAAGGCTGCCCAGCGCACCTTCCACTTCGCTCACGCCTTCCAGCACGGCCTTGCGATACCCGAGCAGCGCGGCGTCCAGTTGCTTCTCATCGGCATGGAAACGCGCACGGCGTTGGCCCCAGTCCCACAGCGGAATATCGACGTATGGACCGATCGACGGACTGGAGTCGGAATTGGAGCGCGCGTTCTGGGTGAGGTTGTAGGCATACAGGATCGAGCCACCGAGGCTGACCCGCGGGTACATCGCCGCGCGTGCGGAGCCCTTGTTCGCCGCGGCCTGCATCACGTCTGATTCGGCCAGCAGGATCTGCGGGCGGTGGCGCAGCAGATCGGCCGGCACCTGCTGCAGCGAGAATGCACCGAGCTTCGGCGGCGTGCGATAGGCGCGCCAGGCCGGGTCCGGGCCATCACGGCCCAGCAGCAGGGCCAGCGCACGGGCAGCGTTGTCCGCATTCTCGCGGGCCTGCGCCGTGGCCGCCCGAGTCGCTGCCTGGCGTGCACGCAGACGATCAAGCTCGCCGGGCTCATCCAGGCGCAGGCGCTGGCGTACCAGCGCCAACTGTTCGCCGCGATCGTCCACCGCCTGCTGGCGGGCCAGCAGGTCCTGCTGGGCCTGCGCCACGGTCAGGTCCAGATAGCTGCGCACCACGTCGGCGATCACCGCCACCTGCGCGGCATTGCGCAGGGCCACGGCGTTACCGGCCGACGCCTGAGCACTCAACTGCGCGCTCTCGGCCGCACCGAACAGGCCCAGGTCCCAGATCGCTTCGATACCAGCGTGGAAGTAGGTATCGACAGCGGCAGCATCCTGCACCTGCTTGGCGCTGGCAGAGATCTCCGGCAGGAAGCGCGAGTCCGATGTGCCGGCGACGATGCGCACCGCCTGCAGGCGCAACGTGGCCTGCTGCAGGTCGAGGTTGCCGGCGATGGCCTGATCAACCAGGCCGTCCAGCGCCGGATCGGACAACACTTTCCACCACTGTTTCGCGTCCACGGCCACGCCCTGGCCCTGCGGAACCTGGGTCCAGGTGCTGGGTGTGCGGTCAGGCAGGTCCGGAACCGGCACCGACATGCAGCCCGCCAGGGCCAGGCTGGCCAGCAGCGCGCCGGGGCGCAGCACTGCCTGCAGGGAGAATCCGCGCCCGGTCCTGGGCACTGCCACTGGAGTGATACGCCTGACCACCAGCCCGCCAACGTGTAGAAGGAGCATGAAGGCTACCGTGCGATTGTGGAGCGAACATGGAGAATTGGTCCGAAAAAGGTCACAACACGCGTGCGGTTCAGGCAACGCTGGCGTTGGCCTTTCGCCAGCCTTTCACCGCATGCGACGCACGGAACGCTGATGCAACATCCAGGCCATTGCGTCTTGTTGCCGTCTTCGCCGAGCCCCGCGCCTGCGGTCGTCCCCACGACCGATACGACCCGCCATTCCGATTGCGACACTGACGCCGGAATCGTCACGCCCGGCCACTGATATCACGCCCGCCATGAAGATGCCGTGGCGCGACTGTAGCGGCCCTGCCGGCCAACTTCATGACAAACGAAAAACGCCCCCTTGCGGGAGCGTTCTTCTTGAATCTGGAGCGGGAAACGAGACTCGAACTCGCGACCTCAACCTTGGCAAGGTTGCGCTCTACCAACTGAGCTATTCCCGCAGATTTCGTTCGACCTGCGTCGAAGGAGCGCTATTGTGTCGATATTGCTGCACGGCGTCAACAGGAATTTTCACGTGAACTGAAGGACGGCGTTCAGACGCCCCTGGCTGCTCCCTTCACGTGCGCAGGCCGCGGCGATGGAAGTAGACCTGCTCGGCGATGCGGCGCATGGCTGCCGTATGCAGTAACGCGTCGAGCGGCCAGTCGGCCTGCAGATGATCCATCGCCCAGCGCAGCAGGCGCTTGCCACGGAAGGCCGGGACCACCTGCTGCGCCACCCGTTCCGCTTCCGGCCCTTTCCCACGCAGATGGCGGGCAATCGCCTCGCCAACCGCCCAACCATGCCGCCACGAGGAGTGGATGCCCCCGGCGGAGAGCGGCGAGACGATGCCCGCCGCGTCGCCGGTGAGGATCAGGCGTTGGCCGGTGATCGGCCCATCCGGCCGACCGCAGGGCACCAGCCCTGCGCGGGTGGCCGAGGGACCCGCCGAAGGCGGAATGCCGACCACCTCGCGCACGTGGTCGAGGAAGCCATCGATATCCGGCGCCCGCACCTGTTGCGGATCGTGACGCAGCGCCAGTCCCACCTGCAGGCCGGTTGGATTCTGCGCGACCCAGCCAATGTAGCCCGGCGCGTAGCGCTTGCTGACGAAGCAATGCAGTGCATCGCCCTGCGTCACCTGCAGGCCGGCGAACTCACGCTCGACGCCGTAGAGGTTGTCACGCACCTGGCCGAGCCCGGTGCGCTGTGCCACGCGTGAGCGTGCGCCATCAGCGCCGACCAGATACGCGCAACGGCCTGCCCCATCCACCAGCCAGCCGTCACCATTGCGATGTGCATCGGTGAAGGACTGCTGCAGCCGAAGGTCTGCGCCATTCGCGCACAGCTCGCTTGCCAGCCAGCGCATCAGGTTCGGCGTATCGGTGGTGAGGAAGTAGTAGCCGGGTGCGGCCAACAACACGCTGCGCAGATTCGGCGCATACAGGCGCACGTTGGCGACGCGTTGCACGAGATGCTCGGGCATGCGCCCCAGCCAGGTCTGCTCCATCGCCTCCTTCACCACGATGCCGGTGGTGTGCAGGCGCTCGCCGGGATCGGCCTTGCGTTCCAGCACGCAGACGCGCAGGCCATATTGGGCTGCGGCCAGCGCGCAGGCGGCACCGGCGAAGCTGGCGCCGACGATGACCACGTCGTGGTCGTAGGCGAAGGGAGCGTGAGGCATTGCTGCATCGTCCTGGAGGAACACGGATGCAGCTTCGAGCGGGGGCGTGGTGAGGCGAAGAAGTGACGGTGAAGTGGGAATGAAGCGCGCAGTATGCAAACGAAAAACGCCCCCTAGCGGGAGCGTTCTTCTTGAATCTGGAGCGGGAAACGAGACTCGAACTCGCGACCTCAACCTTGGCAAGGTTGCGCTCTACCAACTGAGCTATTCCCGCTTGGGAGGCGAAATTCTACCTATTCTGGGAATAGCGTCAAGCAGTTTTTTGTCATCGACGGGGCCAGAGCCCTTTCCTGCGGAAAGGGATCCGACCCCGGGGCTCAGTTGCCCAGCTTCTTCTGCCGCGAGCGCTCGCGCGCGGCACGCTCATCCTCGCGCAGGCTCGGCCAGGCGGCGTGCAGGTACTGCAGGCCCGACCACAGCGTCAGCACCGCGGCGATGGCCAGGGTCCAGTCGCCGATGTGGAACACCGGCCAGCCCATCCAGATGTCTTCCACCGGTACGTTCGGGGCCACCGAATACAGCAGGCACAGCAGCGCAACCATCTGCGCGGTGGTCTTGACCTTGCCGATCATCGCCACGCGCACCTTGGCACGCTGGCCCAGTTCGGCCATCCATTCGCGCAGCGCCGACACCGCGATTTCGCGACCGACGATCACCGCCGCCCAGAACGCCATCCACGGCGTCGGGTGGCCCTGCACGATCAGGAACAGCGCCACCGCCACCATCAGCTTGTCCGCGACCGGGTCGAGGAAGGCGCCGAAGGCCGACTCCAGCTGGTAGCGGCGTGCGATCCAGCCGTCGAGCCAGTCGGTGATCGCGGCCAGGCCGAAGATCGCCGCCGAAGCGAAGTTGGTCCAGGTGTAGGGCAGGTAGAACACCAGCACCAGCACCGGGATCATCACGATCCGCAACAACG
This sequence comes from Stenotrophomonas raiganjensis (SeqCode), assembly GCF_030658505.1. GTDB lineage: Bacteria > Pseudomonadota > Gammaproteobacteria > Xanthomonadales > Xanthomonadaceae > Stenotrophomonas. The sequence goes on from NZ_JAUTXR010000184.1 coordinate 61,032, forward strand.
TCAGCCAGGTGGGCAGGGTCAACTTCATGCTTGCGTGCTTCTCTCTCTACTCGGCCGCATCGGGCGTGGCCAACCCGTGCAGGTTAGCGTAGATACGTGCCGCGAGGGCGTCATTGATACCTTCCACCTTGGCGATTTCGGCTTCACCGGCTGCTTTCAGGCCGACCAGACCACCGAAATGCTTGAGCAGGCTGGCGCGGCGGCGGGGGCCGATGCCGGGGATGTCCTCCAGCTTGCTGGTCATCCGCGCCTTCTGGCGGCGGCCGCGATGGCCGGTGATGGCAAAGCGGTGCGCCTCGTCGCGCACCTGCTGGATGAACTGCAGCGCCGGGTTGGCCGCGCCGGGGCGCAGCTCGCGGCCATCTGGCATCACCAGCGCTTCATGGCCGGCGCGGCGCTCCACGCCCTTGGCCACGCCCACCAGCAGCACGCCTTCCACGCCCAGGTCGGCCAGTGCGGCCTGGGCCTGGGCCAGCTGCCCGGCACCACCGTCGATCAGCAGCACGTCCGGCAGCACGCCCTGCTCTTCCACCGCACGGCGGAAGCGGCGATCGATGGCCTGGCGCATCGCGGCGTAGTCGTCGCCCGGCTCGATGCCGCTGATGTTGAAACGGCGGTACTGCGCGCGCACCGGGCCGGCGGCGTCGAACACCACGCACGAGGCCACGGTGGCCTCGCCCAGCGTGTGGCTGATGTCGAAACACTCGACCCGCTTGACCGGCTCGGCCAGGCCCAGCATCTCGCGCAATGCGTCGCTGCGCGCGTGCTGCGCATTGCGGCTGTTGAGTTCGGTGGCCAGGGTCAGCTGCGCGTTGCGGCTGGCCAGTTCCACGTAACCGGCACGCTCGCCGCGCACGTTCCACTTCAGCTGCACCTTGCGTTCGGCCGAGGCGGACAGCGCGGCGACCAGCAGGTCGGCGTCGGGAATCTCACGGTCCAGCAGGATCTCGCGCGGCGGCTCGAATTCGATGTAGTACTGCGAGACGAACGCGGCCAGCACTTCCTCCGGGCTGTCCTCGCCATTGGTGCGCGGGAAGAACGGACGGGTGCCAAGGTTGCGGCCATCACGGAAGGCCAGCAGCAGCACGCAGGCCTGCGAGCCCTGCATGGCCACCGCCAGCACATCCAGGTCGGCAGCGCGGCCGTCCACGTACTGGCGGGTCTGCATGCTGCGCAACGAGGAGATCAGGTCGCGCAGGCGCGCGGCCTGTTCGAACTCCAGCGCCTCGCTGGCGGCCTGCATCTGCTCGCCCAGCTCGCGGGTCAGCTCGTCGCTCTTGCCTTCCAGGAACAGCGCAGCGCGGCGCACCGATTCGGCGTACTCGGCAGGCGCCACCAGCTCCACGCAGGGCGCGCTGCAACGGCCGATCTGGTACTGCAGGCACGGCCGCGAGCGGTTGCGGAACACGCTGTCCTCGCAGCTGCGCAGCTTGAACAGCTTGTGCATCAGGTTCAGCGTCTCGCGCACCGCAGTGACGCCCGGATACGGCCCGAAATAGCGGCCGGGAATGGCACGCGGACCGCGATGCAGGGCGATGCGCGGCCAGTCCTCGCGGGTCAGCAGCACATGCGGATAGGTCTTGTCGTCGCGCAGCGAGACGTTGTAGCGCGGCGACAGCGACTTGATCAGCTGGTTCTCCAGCAGCAACGCCTCGGCTTCCGAGCGCGTGACGGTCACGTCCATGCGCGCGATCTGCGAGATCATCGACATGATCCGCGCGTTCTTCGGGCTGCCGTTGAAATAGCTGCCGACGCGGTTGCGCAGCGCACGCGCCTTGCCCACGTACAGCAGGGTGTCGTCGGCAGCGTACATGCGGTACACGCCGGGCGCGGTGCTGAGCTGGGCCGCGAAAGCCTTGCCGTCGAAGGCCGGGGCGGGAACGTCGGTCATTCGCTGATCGGTACGTCGCTGAGCACGCCGCTGTCGGGATCGAAACGCAGCACGGCGTGGGCGTCGGTCTCGGTGATCCACACCGCACCCGCGCCCACCGCCAGCCCCGCCGGGCCACGCAGGCGACGCGGCAGGGGCTGGGTGGTCAGTTCGCCACCGCCCAGGCGCAACGTGCGCAGGCGGCCATTGCCGGTGTCGGCGATCCACAGCAGCGGCGCGTCCGGACTGAGGGCAATGGCCTGCGGGAACTGCAGGCTGGCCTGCGCACGCGGGCCATCGTCATTGCCGAAACGCCAGGGGCCCTGCCCGATCAGCGTCTGCACCAGATCGCCACGCAACTGCAGGGCGCGGATCGAGGAGCCCAGCGCGTCGGCCACGTACAGCACCTGCTGCACCACGGCCAGCGCGGTCGGCTGCGCGAATGCCGCCAGATGGCCGCTGCCGTCGCGTTCGTCGATGGAGCCGCTGCCGGCACGCCATTGCAGGCTGCGCTGGCCCAGGTGGTAGCTCCAGATGCGGTTGTCGCCGGCCATCGCGATGTGCAGCTGGTTGTCGGCGATGGCCAGGCCGACCGGATGGTCCAGCGAGACCTGCCGCGCCTGCGCCACTGGCCCTTCCATCGGCGCACCGGGGCGGCCGTTGCCGCACAGCGTGTCGACAATGCCGGTCAACAGGTTGATGCGGCGCACGGCGTGGTTGCCGGTGTCGGCGACGTACAGCGAATCGCGTTCCAGCACCAGCGCCTGCGGGCGGTGGAACGCCGCTTCGGCAAGGTTGCCGTCCATGAAATCGGCAGTACCCAGCCCGAACTGGCGCAGGATGCGGCCACCGTGGCTGCATTCGAGGATGCGGTGATGGCCGCTGTCGGCCACGTACAGGCGCTCGGTGCTGACCGCCAGGCCCAGCGGGAAACGCAGGGCCTGGCGCGGTTCCGGATGCAGCTCGCTGCCGCCGCGTGGCGGCGCTGAAGGGGCGCCCTGGCACAGTGCATTCAATGCGCGCTCCAGCTCACCGGGGGCGCCCTGCCCGACCAGGCGCTGCTGCTCGCGGCCCTGCGCATCGAGCAGCACCATCGTCGGCCAGGCGGTGACACCGAAGCGGCGCCAGCCATCCCAGTCGGCATCAAGCAGCACAGGCATCGCCAGGCCCTGGCGGCGCAGCAGCTTCAATGCGGCGTCGGCCTCGCGTTCGAAATCGAAGCGGGGTACCTGCAGCACCAGTGGCTGCAGCTTGCCGGGGTGACGCGACAGCCATTGACCGAACTCGGCCAGGCGCTGCGCGCTCCAGGCGGAGGCGGCGTTGACGAACAACAGCGCCACCGGCCGACCGCGCAGTTCGGTCAGGGTGCAGGGGGCGGCATTGAGCCAGGTGGCGAACTCGGGCAGGTCCGGGACGGGCTGGACGTTCATGGCCCGATTATGCCGGAGTCGGCGTCATGCAACAGTCGTGCCACGGCACGTTCTGCAGCATTGTCGACCAGCGTCCAGACCTGTTCGAAGTGATCGCTGCCGCCGGTGTAGGGATCCGGGATCGCTACCCGCCCCTGCCCGCCCGACCACGGCAGGTACAGTGCCAAGCGTTCGCGCTGGGCCGGCGTGGCCAAGCGACCGGCATCACGCAGGTTGGCTTCGTCAGCACACAGGATCCAGTCGAAGCGGTCGAAATCAGCGGCTTGCAGCTGGCGCGCACGCAGGCCGCCAATGTCCACGCCATGCCCGGCCGCACAGGCAATCGCACGCCGGTCTGGCGGTTCACCGACGTGCCAGTCACCGGTGCCGGCCGAATCGACCTGCACCCGGCCGGCCAGCGGCGAGGCGTCCAGGCGTGCACGCAGCGCACCCTCGGCCATCGGCGAACGGCAGATGTTGCCGAGGCAGACGACCAGCAGCTTCATCGCGTGGCCATCGCCTGCAACAACGCCTCAGCGCGCTCCAGGTCCTCAGGCGTGTCGATGCCGGGCGGGAATGGCTCTGGCGAGATCGCCACGCTGATCGGGTACCCCGCTTCCAGGACCCGCAGCTGTTCCAGCGATTCGACCTGCTCCAGCTGGCCCGGCGGCATCGCCGCGAACTGCTGCAGGAAGCCGGCGCGATAGCCGTAGATACCGATATGGCGCAGCCAGCTGTGACCCTCGGGCAAGGTATCGCGGCTGCGTGCGAAACCATCGCGGTGCCAGGCGATCGGTGCGCGGCTGAAGTACATCGCCTCGTTGCGCACGTTGCGCACCAGCTTCACCACGTTCGGGTCGAACAGGGTTTCTGCATCCTCCACGGGGGTTGCCAGGGTCGACATCGGCGCATTGCCTTCAACCAGCGCCTGGGCCACCGCGCGGATGCCGGCCGCGGGCGCAAACGGCTCATCGCCCTGCAGGTTGACCACCACGGTCCCATCCGACCAACCGGCGATGCGTGCGCACTCGGCCAGGCGGTCGGTACCGGATGCATGCGAGGTGGCGGTCATCGCCACCTTCACCTCGGCCAGCCCGGACAGTGCATCGGCAATGCGCTGATCATCGGTCGCGACCCAGACCTCACCGGCCCCCGCCTGCAGCGCCCGACGCGCCACGTGCAGGACCAGCGGCTCGCCGCCCAGCGAGCGCAGCGGCTTGCCGGGCAGCCGCGAGGCGGCGTAACGGGCCGGAATGGCGACGACGAATTCGGTCATGCGGGCGGTACTCGGCAGGCTCATTGCAACGGGAATGCGGCCGGTGGCGCGTGAATGCAAGCGCCACCCGCTACTCAGTTCGGTCTCAGTTTGTCCAGGCGGTCGGTCAGCGCCACCCAGAACGCGGCGGGCAACTCGGCACGCAGTGGAACCGCGTAATGCCAGTCGTTGCCGAACCCGCGGCACTTCACTGCATCCTTCTCGGTCATCAGCACCGGCAGCTGGCTGCCGAAGGACAGGTCCTGCGGCTGGTAGGCCTGGTGATCGGCGAAGGCATGCGGCACCACGCCGATGCCACGCGCGCGCAGCATGTCGAAGAAGCGCTGTGGATGGGCGATGCCGGCCACGGCATGCACGCGCTGGCCCTTGAAATACGCCAACGGACGCGCACGGCCACCGGCCAGCGGCTGCGCACTGTCGATGTGCAGCGCCATCGGCCACTGGCCAAAGCCACAGGCCTGTGCCGCGGCGTCCTCATCGGCCTGGCCGAGATTGACCACGCGGAAATCGCATTCGCTGGCGCGACTGACCGGCTCGCGCAGCGGCCCGGCCGGAATCATCCGGCCATTGCCGTAGCGACGCTGCGCATCAACCACTTCGATCTCGATGTCGCGTGCCAGCCGATAGTGCTGCAGGCCGTCGTCACAGACAATCACATCGCAGCCGGCCTCGATCAGCGCCCTGCCAGCGGCGACGCGGTCAGCATCCACGCGCACCGGAACGCCGGTCTTCCAGGCAATCAGCACCGGTTCGTCGCCACCCTTTGCGGTCGGCGTATCGGCCTGCACCCACAGCGGCTTGTCGGCCTCTTCGCGGCCATAGCCACGGCTGGCCACACCCGGTTTCCAGCCCGCAGCGCGCAGGCGCTCGACCAGGGCGATGGTCAGCGGCGTCTTGCCGGTGCCACCGGCGGTGATGTTGCCAACCACGATGACCGGCACCGGCAACGTGAAGTGCTTGCGCCAGCCACGCCGATAGGCACGCCGGCGCAGCGCGGTAGCCCCGGCGTACAGCGGCGCCAGCAGGCGCATCGCCCACGGAACCGGGCTGCCGTCGTACCAGTACGGCGGGGTCTGGGTACCCTTGCCGGCCATCAGTCCTGCCTTTCGCGGAACTGCATGCTGTGCAGGTGCTGGTACAGGCCGCCCATCGCGAGCAGCTCCTTGTGGGTGCCACGCTCGACGATGCGGCCGTGATCCATCACCAGCACCAGGTCGGCATGCTCGATGGTCGACAGGCGATGCGCGATGACCAGCGTGGTGCGCTCCGGCATCAGGCGCTGCAGCGCATCCTGCACCAGCCGCTCGGATTCGTTGTCCAGCGCGGCGGTGGCTTCGTCGAGGATCAGGATCGGTGCATCGCGCAGGATCGCGCGCGCGATCGCCAGGCGCTGGCGCTGGCCGCCGGACAGCAGCGCGCCGTTCTCACCCACCGGCGTCTGCAGCTGTTGCGGCATGCGCGCGATGAACTCCCACGCATTGGCGGCCTCGGCAGCCGCCCGGATCTGTTCGTCGCTCGCGTCCATGCCGTAGGCGATGTTGGCGGCGATGGTGTCGTCGAACAGCATGACCTTCTGCCCCACCATCGCCACCTGGCGGCGCAGGTCCGCCAGCGGATAATCATCCAGCGCGACGCCGTCGAGGGTGATGACACCACCACTGGGTTCGTAGAAGCGCGGCACCAGCCGGATCAGGCTGGTCTTGCCGCTGCCGGAACGGCCCACGATGGCAGTGACCGTGCCAGGCTTGGCAACGAAACTGATGTCGTCCAGGGCGATGCCGCTGTCTTCGCGGTAGCGCAGCATGACGTGCTCGAACGCAAGCTCCCCCCTCACGCGCTGCACCGTGGTGCGACCCTCATCGCGCTCGACCTGCATGTCGAGGATGCCGAACAGGCGCTCCGCGGCAGCCACGCCGCGCGAGATCGAGGTCTGCACGCTGGTCAAGCGGCGCAGCGAGGGAATGATGGCCATCATCGATGTCATCAGGCCCATGAACTGGCCGGCATTGAGGCGGCCGGCCAGGGCTTCGCGGGTCGATACCCAGACGATCACCGCCAGCGCCAGTGCCGCCAGGAACTGGACCACGCTGGACGCGGCGGCACGGGTGACTTCCACCTTCATGTTCAGCGACAACATGCGGTTGGCCAGGCGCGAATAGCGCGAGATTTCATGCTGCTGGGTGCCGTGCACCTTCACTTCCTGCTGCGCCGCCAGCGACTGTTCGGCGGTCTGCGCCATCGTGCCCATGCCGTCCTGGATGCCACGGCTGATGCGGCGGTAGCGCTTGCCCACATAGGACACGATCACGCCGATCAGCGGCACCACCACCAGCATGGCCACGGTGACCTTCACGCTCATCTGCAGCATCACCGCCAGCATGGCGATGATGGTCAGGGTGTCGGCGACCACGGTCTTGAGGGCATCGGCACTGGCCTGGGTGACCTGCTCGGTGTCGAAGTTCAGGCGGCTGACCATCACCGGCGTGGCTTCGGTGTCGAAATGCGAGGACGGCAGGTGCAGGTACTTGGCCAGCACCTGCTCACGCAGGTCACGCACCACGCTGCGGCCGGTCTTGGCCAGCGTGTAGTCGCTCACCCAGGTGGCGACGCTGCGCATCAGGAACAGGCCGAGGATGGTCAGCGGCAGGATCACCGCCATGCGCGGCTCCGGGTTGACGAAACCGCGGTTGACCAGCGGCTCCATCAGCTTGGTGAAGTGGTAGCCGGCCAGGGCTTCGACCACCATGGCGATCACGGCAGCCACCATGAACGCCCAGTAGGCGCGGGTGTACCCCAGCAGACGTTTGTAGATCGGCCACACCGGCGCGTGATTGGAACTCATGGACGCACCTCGGGTGCTGTTGCAATGGCAATACGGCGGAATCCGAGCTGACCCAGCGCATCCTGCGCGGTCACTACGGCCTGGTAGGGAGTGCGCGCATCGGCACGCAGCAGCACGGTCTGCTCGCGATCGCTGCCGGCAACGGCGGCGATGGTCTGCTTGACCGACTCGACGTCGCTGCGCAGCACTTCCTGGTCATTGATGAAATAGCGGCCTTCGGCATTGATCAGCACGCTGAGCGAGCGCGGTGGCTCGTTGGTCTGCTGCTGGCTGGCGGTCGGCAACTGCACCTGCAGCGTCGAACGCGCGTCGAAAGTGGTGGTGACCACGAAGAAGATGATCAGCACCAGGATGACGTCGATCAGCGGCACCAGATCGATATGCGGCTCATCCTGGGATCGGTCGTTGCCGATACGCATCGATCAGGCCTTCGCCGTGGCGGCGCCGGCCGGACGCGCGGCCGGGGGCGGGTTCATCACCCCGGGGCGGCCGTCGAGCGTATCCAGCAGGGCGCTGGCTTCCTGCTCCATCTCCACCACGTAGCCGTGGATGCGGCCCTTGAAGTAGCGATGGAACATCAGCGCCGGGATCGCGACGATCATGCCGGTGGCGGTGCAGACCAGCGCCTTGCCGATGCCGCCGGCCAGCTGGTTCACGTCGCCCACGCCGTGGTCAAGGATGCCCAGGAACATCTGGATCATGCCGATGACCGTGCCCAGCAGCCCCAGCAACGGGCCAGCCGAGGCAATGGTGCCCAGTGCATTCAGGAAACGCTCCATGCGGTGCACCAGGTGGCGGCCGGTGTCTTCAATGCGCTCGCGGATCTGGTCGCGCGGGCGGTTGCGGGCTTCCAGTGCAGCCGCCAGCAGCGCGCCCAGCGGCGAGTTGGCCCGCAGCGTCTGCAGGTGGGCCGGGTCGAGCTTGCCGCGAGCAGCCCAGTTGCGCACCTCCTGGCCGAGGCCGGGCGGCAGCACTTCAGTCCGCCGAAGGGACCAGAAACGCTCCAGGATGATCGCCAAAGCCAGTACGCCCAACAGCAGCAGCGGCACCATCGGCCAGCCACCGGCCTTGACCAGTTCCCACACGTTTCAACCCTCCGGCCCAACGGCCGCTTGTTCGATCGGCGATAGGATAGCAGCCGACCGCGCCCGCCCAGCGGCATCCCACCACCGGGACGCGTGGATACGCTGTTCACGCAGCTGCAGCCCTTGTGCGCCAAGCCATACGCGGATCGCCCCGGAGTCCGCCGTGGCCAGCACCTCCGCCCCTTGCGCCTGCCAGCGCTGGACGACATCCTGGCGGGGGTGGCCGAAGCGGTTGCGATGCCCGGCCGAGACCACTGCCAGCCGTGGCGCCACCGCCGCCGCCCACGGCGCGCTTGAACTGCCGCCGCTGCCATGATGCGGCACCAGCACCACGTCCGCCTTCAGCGCCGCCGGATACGCCTGCAGCAGCGTGTGCTCCGCCGGACGGCCGATATCGCCGGGCAGCAGGACCACACCGTGACGACTGGCGACACGCAGCACACAGCTGTCTTCGTTCCCGGCCTGCCGACTGCCCGGCGCGGGGTGCAGCACCTGGAAGTCGACACCGTCCCACTGCCAGCGCATGCCCTGCTGGCACGGCACCGCTCCGGTGATGCCGCTGGCAGGCGGCGCCAGCAGCTGCAGCCGTGGCAGCTGCCGACGCAGGCTGGGCAGGCTGCCGGTGTGGTCCAGATGATCATGGCTGAGCATCGCCTGCCGCGGCGGCGCCTGGCCCAACGCGCGCAGCGCCGGGACCAGCACCCGCTCGTTGCCCTCCCCGCCCGTTGGCGGCCCGACGTCGTACCAGAGCGCGTGCTGCGCGGTGCGCACCAGTACCGCCGTGCCCTGGCCCACATCGTGCACCAGCAGCTCCAGCTCGCCTTCGGCGGGCGCATGCCGGGCCGGCCACAGCAGCGGCAGGCACAGCAGCAGGCCAGCCAGGCCGCCTCCGGCGCCGCGCGGCAGCAGCCACCAGAACACGCCCAGCAGTGCCGCCGGTACCGCCCAGCGTGGCGCCTCGGCCAGCCACCACATCGCCTGGGGATGCAGTGCCAACGGCTGCAGGGCCTGCCAGCTGATCTCGAACAGCCAGGCGGCGGCGCGCCATGCCCAGCGCCCCGCGCCCCCGTGCAGCGCGTGCAGGGCGGTGCCAAGCAGCGACAGCGGCACCACCAGCAGCGTCCACCACGGGATGATCGGCAGGTTGACCAGCGGCCCGAGCCGCGCGGTGCCGCCAAACAGGGCCACGCACAGCGGCAACAGGCCGAGGCTGGCCACGCCCTGGGCGGCCAGAAAACCGCGCAGGCCCCCCGCAACGCCCTCCGGCGCGGTCCGCGGCAGGCACCACAGCAGCCACAGCACGCCGCCAAAGCTGAGCCAGAAGCCGGCCGACAACACCGACAGCGGCGCCGGCAACAGCATCGCCACTGCAGCCAGTGCCAGCCCTTGACCGGCGCCAACCGGGCGGCGGCCAGCCCGGGCCAGGGCCACCAGCCCGATCATCAGTGCCGCGCGCACCGTCGGCAGCGCGCCACCGGCCGCGAGGGCATAGCAGGCGGCGGCCAGTGCCGCGCCCCAGGCCGCCGCCTGCGGTCGTGGCCAGCACCGGCCCAGCACTGGAAACATCCCCCACAGCAGGCGGCACAACAGCACGCCGAAGCCCGCGACCACGCCCACGTGGAAGCCGGAAATGGCGACCAGATGGGACAACCCCAGCGCACGCAGGTGCTCCCAGTCGGTATCGGACAAACCGCGGGTGTCACCCAGTGCCAGGGCCTGTACGAACCGCGAAGCAGGATGAGCCACCTGCGTGGCGATCGCTGCACTGCTGCGCTCGCGCCAGGCCGGTAGGCCCTGTGCGGGGCGCCGCTCACGCGCAAGCGCCGGATCACGTACCACACCCTTGCCCGAGATGCCTCGCAGCACGGCATGACGCTCGCCGTCGAAACCGCCCGGATTGATCCGCGAACGCGGTGCCCGTACACGCAACGACAGGTCCCAATGCGCCCCCGCACGAACGGCGTGGCGCCCGCCCTCCGTGCCCGGCGTCGACGGTCCGCGCCTCGGGTCGTTCCAGGTCACCTGCAGGCGACGGCCATGCAACGATGGCAACGTCTCGGCCTGCTCGATGCGCAGCACGAAACGCGTATAGCCGGGCCCATTCTGCGGAAGGTCAACCACCCTTCCGTGGACGCGGACGTCCTGCGCGGGCGCCCCCGGTGGCAGCTGGCCGTGCAGTGCCCATTGCCCATGCAAGGCGGCCCACGCCAGCCCGAACACCGCCGCGGCCCACCTACGGCCATGCCAGCGCAGCAGCCAACCGGCCACGCCCGCAATCGCCATCGGTACGCACAGCCAAAGCGGCAGCAACACCGGCATCTGCACGCAGGCCAACGCGCCCGCGACCAGAGCGGCGGCACATCCCGCGCCGAACAGAGGGGGAGCAGATCGTTCGGACGTCATCGGCACAGCCTGCCGCCACCCGCGGCAGGCTGACTATCGGGCAATTCCCTGCCCGGTTGTCAGCGCCGGACGGTACCGCGGTGGAAGTTGACCCGGAAGCTGGCACCACCGCCCGCAGCCTCGCCAACGCTGACCGAGCCGCCGTGGTGCTGCACGATCTCCTTCACCAGATGCAGGCCCAGGCCGCTGCCACTGCCTGCCGCGCGCAACCGATGGAATGGCTCGAAGATCGCCTCGCGGTCACCGACCGGAATACCGGCGCCCTGATCGCTGACTTCCAGCAGGCCGCGCGCATCCAGGCGCACGCAGATCGTGCCGCGCCCGCCTCCGTGGACGATGGCGTTGTGCACCAGATTGGCGATCACCCGCCCCAGTGCCAGGTTGTCGCCATGGATCCACACTGGCGCCTCCGGCGCATCCACATCGAAGCCATACCCCGCGCCCACCACCAGCGGAGCCAGATCGGCGGCCGCTTCGCGCACCAGCAACGCCAGGTCCAGCCGCTGCAGTGCGCCGACATTGCGGTCGAGCCGCTGCAGGTCCAACAGATGCTCGGCAACGTTGCCCAGCCGCGCAACGTCGGTCAGCAGCTGCGACTTGAGTTCACCCTGCGGCAGCTGCGACAGGCGCGCCTGCACCACCGCGATCGGCACGCGCAGTTCGTGCGCGGCATCGGCCAGGAACTTGTCACGCGCCGCATACCCCTGCTGCACCTTGTCGATCGCGTCGTTGAAGGCTTCCACCAGTGGCGCGACCTCGGTCGATACCAGCTGCGCGTCAAGCCGCGCCCCCGGCTGGCCGATGTCCAGTTCCTTGGCCTGTTGTGCAGAGCGGCGCACGCCGCGCATCGCACGGTGGATCACGGTCGGCATCACCAGCAGCGTGATCACGATCAGCGGCAGGAAGAACCACAGGCCGATCAGGCGCAACACCATCAGCGCGCCGTCCAGCAAGCCGCCCTTCGGCGCGCCCCCGACCATCACCGTGATGCGGCGGCCCTGCTCATTGCGGATCATCACCCGCGCCACGTCCAGGTACGGCGGCACCAGCGAACCGAGTTCGGTGGCCCCCAGTGTCGGCAACCGTGCCAGCAGCGGCGCGTGGATCGCCGGGATGGTGCCGCGTTCCAGCCACATGCCCTTGTCGTCGACCGCTGCGAACCAGAGATTCCCGCCTGCGCTGGCATCGAGTTTCTCCCAGCGCGCCTGGTCCAGCACCAGCCGGCCTCCTTCACTGTGCACGGCCTTGGCCACCGCCTCGGCCGTGAACATGTCCATGCCCCAGGAGTCCTTGTCACCCCAGGTCAGGATCAGCGCGACCACCGCGAACAGCACGGTGAACGCCTGCGCAAGGAACAGGCGCCAGGCCAGGCCCAGGGTGATGGAACGGATCGGGCGTGCCATCTCAGGCCTCCGCCAGCAGGTAGCCGACGCCGCGGATCACATGGATCTCCACGCCGGCCCCGGCCTGTTGCAGCGCCTTGCGCAGCTTGGAGATGTGCGCGTCCAGTGCATTCGACTGGATCTCATCATCGAAGCCGTACACCGCCGCCTCCAATGCACTGCGGGTGACCGTGCGGCCCTGCCGCATCGCCAGCGCCTGCAGTACCAGCACCTGCCGCCGTGGCAGCGCCAGCGGCTGGCCATCGACCTGCGCCTGCAGCGATTCGAAATCGAATTCCAGCTGCCCCAGGTGCAGGCGCGGCGTCACCATCGCAGAAGGCCGCCGCGAGACCGCGCGGATGCGTGCCATCAGTTCCTCGATCGCCACCGGCTTGACCAGGTAGTCATCGGCGCCAACATCGAGACCCTCGACCTTGTCCGACAGCGTGCCCTTGGCCGTCAGCATGATCACCGCCAGGTTCGGACGCAGCGCCCGTGCAGTGGCGACGAAGCCGGCACCGTCACCATCGGGCAACTGGCGATCAAGCAGCATCAACTGGTGCACCGGCTCACGCAGCGCGATCGCCGCCGCGGCCAGGCTGCCGACCACGTCGGCGACCACGCCCTGCCGCTCCAGGCCCGATTGCAGGGCACGGGACAGATCGGGATCGTCTTCGACCAGGAGGATGCGCATCAGGGGCTCGGCTGCCGTAAACGGTGCCGATCATAGTGCCTGGCGCCGGCTTTGGGCGCCTTCGCGTGCCGATTGCGCAGGCGCAATGTTCTGACAATGTTGAACCCACACCATGCACAACCATCCCCCGCAAAACGGTTGATCGATGCCGTCGCTGTCTCCGACCCTGCTGCGCCCGCTGTTGTTCTCCGCTGCGCTTGGCCTTCCGTTGATCGCCCACGCCGCCGACCGCAACCCGGGTGTGCAGGCCGGTATCAGTGCCGGCGCGACCTCGGGCGCGTACGCCCACTACGACGTCAAGCCGCTGGTCGTACCGTCCATCGCCTGGCAGGGCGAGCGCTTCTTCGCCAGCCCGGGCTCGCTGGGCATGTACCTGTACAAGGACCAGGGACTGCGCCTGTCGGCGGCGGTCACGCCCTACACGCTGCGATTCAAGACCGACGACGTGAACGATCCTCAGCTGCGTCGCCTGCATAGCCGGCAGATGTCAGCCATGGCCGGCGTCAACGGCGAATACAGCGCCGACTGGGGCATCGTCGAGGCCAGCGTGATGCGTGAAGTCACCGGGCACGGAGGGGGCATGGAGTCACGCCTGCACTACAGCTATCCGATCCAGGCCGGTCGCTTCACCTGGGTGCCCAAGGTCGGCGTGGTGCACTCCAGTGCGCGCCTGCTGGACTACTACTACGGCATCACCGGCGAAGAGGCGCTGCGCTCGGGACTTGCCGCTTACACCCCGGGCAGCGCGACATCGCCGAGCCTGCAGATCGCGGTCAGTACGCCCCTGGGTACGAAATGGCGCGCGACCGGCGTCGTCGCCAACCAGTGGTTCGGCAATGCAGTAAAGGACAGCCCGATGGCCCGCCGCAGCACGCAGGCGTCGGCCTTCGTTTCCCTGATGCGCTCGTTCTGAGCGAGCGCCCGTTACGGACAAGGACACCCCACATGGCCTCCGTCTCCCCCACTCCCGAAGCCCACGCGATCCTGCGCGCGCCCGACCTGGACAGCGCCGAACGTGCCTACCTGGGCTTGATGCCGGACCTGGAACACGTCAATGCACTGGCGCGACGCGCCCTGGGGCTTTCGCGCGTCGCCGACGCGGCACGGGGCTATGCATTGTCGATGACGCTGGTCGGGCTGCGCCTGCAGGAACTTGAAATGGGCGAGGCGACCGCGAAGGAGCATCGCCAGGCAACATTGCGCAGCCTGCGCCAGGCCTTCAGCGCCTGATCGCGGGCCATGCGGTGCGGTCGGCGCTGCAGGGCCGCGTGAAGCTTCAGCGGAACGTGGTCCAGGCCAGCACCGCCGCCAGCAGGGCCACCCAGACCACCGCTTTGAAGGTGCCTTCGAGCATGTTGCCGCCGAACAGCAGCTCCAGGAATGGATTGGGCCGGGAAACCGGGACGTGATCGCTCATGTGGCAGCTCCTTGCAGTGGCGACGCGATTGCGCGGTAACCCCGAGTCTACGCCTGCACGGCCCTGATTCATCGCCCTCCGGCCGCCTTTGGCGGCGCAATTCCGGCCTTCGTCGCAGGCCGGCTGCGCCCGCCCGCGTGTCATGCCAGCCTGCGTGCACTTTCCCGCTGGAGCACCGTGCCATGCCGATGCTTGCCCTGCTGCTGTTGTGCGCCGGCCTGTTCGGCCGCGATACCGACGCCGGGGATGCCTCCCTGCGCAGCCAGATCCTGCAGGCCGACGCTGGGCACGCAGCAGCATCGTCGATGCCGGATCGGAAAGTGGACCCGGCCACCCTGCAGCTGTACCGGCTGCGCCAGGATCGCGTACTGCGCGTGGGCAACCAGCCCCCACAGGCCGACGCCCGGCAGCCGCACACCGGCCCAGCGCGCTTCGCACAGGTCTGGGAACGCGTGGATGGGCACTGGCGATTGCAGCGCATGATCAGCATCGACGACTGGGTGGCCCAGCACTGAACCGCCGTGGATGCCGGCCATCGCAAACGAAAAAAGCCGGCCCAGGGCCGGCTTCCATCGTGATCCACCGCTGCACCGGCAATGCCGGGAGCCAGGTGGTGGGCGGTACAGGGTTCGAACCTGTGACCCCTACCATGTCAAGGTAGTGCTCTACCGCTGAGCTAACCGCCCATCTTGTTCTTGCCGCCCGAAAGCCGGCCTTGCTACGTAAAAACCCGGCGCCAGGGCCGGGCTTTGCAGTTCACGACAGCCCCGTTCCGGAGACTTCGTGGTGGGCGGTACAGGGTTCGAACCTGTGACCCCTACCATGTCAAGGTAGTGCTCTACCGCTGAGCTAACCGCCCGTTTTGCTTCTGCATTTCCGCGATTGCGTCGGTGCAGGCCGCGTATATTACGGATGCGGGCCGTGAAGCGCAACACTTTTGTGAAGATGGTGCTGCACCGCCGCGTTCAGCCGAGGCTGGCCTCCTTCAGCTGCCGGATCTGGTCGCGCACGCGCGCGGCGTCCTCGAATTCCAGGTCCTTGGCGTGCTGGTACATCTGCTGTTCCAGCGCCTTGAGCCGGGCCGCCAGCTGCGCCGGGCTGAGCGAGCGATAGTCGGCGCCGTCCTCGGCCACGCCTGCCCGGCTCTTGCCCTTGCCCTTCTTCGCCTCCTTCTCGGCCGCGTCGGAGCGGGCGCCTTCCAGTACGTCGACGATCGGGCGCGCGACCGAGCGCGGCACGATGCCGTGCTGCTCGTTGTACTCGACCTGCTTGGCGCGACGGCGGTCGGTCTCGTCGATCGCCGCCTGCATCGAACGGGTGATCTTGTCGGCGTAGAGGATCGCCTTGCCGCGCACATTGCGTGCGGCACGGCCGATGGTCTGGATCAGCGAGCCGGTGGAGCGCAGGAAGCCTTCCTTGTCGGCGTCCAGGATCGCCACCAGTGACACCTCGGGCATGTCCAGGCCCTCGCGCAGCAGGTTGATGCCGACCAGCACGTCGAACTTGCCCAGGCGCAGGTCGCGGATGATCTCCACGCGCTCGACCGTGTCCACGTCCGAATGCAGGTAGCGCACGCGGATGCCATGTTCGGTGAGGTACTCGGTGAGGTTCTCGGCCATGCGCTTGGTCAGCGTGGTGACCAACACCCGGTCACCGGCCTTGATCCGCGCATTGGCTTCGCTCATCAGGTCGTCGACCTGGGTACCGACCGGGCGGATCTCCACCACCGGGTCGATCAGGCCGGTCGGCCGCACCACCAGCTCGGTGATCTCGTCACCGGCCTCGCGGTACTCGTAGGGCCCCGGCGTCGCCGACACATAGATGCTGCGCGGGCAACGTTCTTCCCATTCCTCGAAGCGCAGCGGCCGGTTGTCCAGCGCCGACGGCAGGCGGAACCCGAACTCGACCAGGGTTTCCTTGCGCGAACGGTCGCCCTTGAACATCGCGCCGATCTGGGGAATGGTCACGTGCGATTCGTCGATCACCAGCAGCGCATCGGCCGGCAGGTAATCGAACAGCGTCGGTGGCGGCTCGCCGGCATTCTTGCCGGTCAGGTGCCGCGAGTAGTTCTCGATGCCGTTGCAGAAACCCACCTCGGCCATCATCTCGATGTCGTACTGGGTTCGCTGGGCCAGGCGCTGCGCCTCCACCAGCTTGTTCTGCGCGTAGAGCTGCTCCAGCCGCTCCTTCAGTTCGACCTTGACCGTCTCGATCGCCGCCAGCACGCGCTCGCGCGTGGTCGCATAGTGCGTCTTCGGGTACACGGTGAAGCGCTGCATATTGCGCAGCGTCTCGCCGGTGAGCGGATCGAACAGAGTGATCTTCTCGACCTCGCCATCGAACAGCTCCAGGCGTAACGCCTCGCTGTCCGACTCGGCCGGGAACACGTCGATCACTTCGCCGCGCACACGGAAGGTACCGCGCTGCAGTTCGTACTCGTTGCGCGTGTACTGCAGCTGGGTCAGGTGATTGATCAGGTCGCGCTGGTCGATGCGCTCGCCCTTTGACAGGATCAGGCGCAGCGACAGGTAGTCCTCCGGCGCACCGAGGCCGTAGATCGCCGACACCGTCGCCACCACGATCGCATCCGGGCGCGACAGCAGGGTCTTGGTCGCCGCCAGCCGCATCTGCTCGATGTGCTCATTGATCGAACTGTCCTTCTCGATGAAGGTGTCCGACGACGGCACGTAGGCTTCCGGCTGGTAGTAGTCGTAATAGCTGACGAAGTACTCCACCGCGTTGTGCGGGAAGAACGCCTTGAACTCGCCATACAGCTGCGCCGCCAGCGTCTTGTTCGGCGCCATGATCAGCGTCGGTTTCTGCACGTTCTGGATGACGTTGGCGATGGTGTAGGTCTTGCCTGAGCCGGTCACGCCCAGCAGGGTCTGCTTGGCGATGCCCGCTTCGAAGTTGCTGGTCAGCTTCGCGATGGCATCAGGCTGGTCGCCCGCCGGCGAATACGGCGAGACGAGTTCGAAACGGTCGCTCATGGTGGTGCCAGTTCCCGGGAATGATGAGTATACGGGGCATGGGGTGACGGCCCGCTGAGGGGTTCCCGGACCCTCCAGGCCGAGGACAACCGATGCACGGATTCCGCGACTGCGGGCAGCCTTGGAGACTCTCCCTGGACCCGCGCCACGCCGTGCCTTCCATCCACCCTGCGCCGCACTGCGGCCTCAGCGCCATCGAGCTTGTCGCGGTCCTGGCTGCGCTGGCAGTCCTGTGCACACTGGCACTGCCGCCCCTGGCACGGCAACTCGACCATTGGCACGCCGACATGGTCCGCATGCGCCTGGTATCGGTGTTCAACAGCGCACGCGCCACCGCGCTCACCCACCGCCGGCCTGTGACGGTCTGCCCCAGCCAGGACGGTATCGAGTGCAGCGACAACTGGGCCCGTGGCTGGTTGATTGAAACCGAGCCTGCGCCATTCCCCGCTGAGTCGGCTTTGAGGCGTCACTTCCAGCCCGGCACGCAGGCCTCGGGGGTTCGCGTCGGCATCAGCAGCGGACGCCGCCGACTGCGCTTCCAGACCGACGGCCGCAGCGCAGGCAGCACGCTGACCGTCCAGATCTGCGCAGGCTCCCGCCTGCACGGTACTGTGGTGGTGAACAACATCGGCCGAACCCGCTCCACACGACAGCTGGCCCCCACTCCCTGCCCGCTCTGAGTGGCAGGCCGCTTGACGCAGAAAAGCAGAAGCCGCGATTTCTCGCGGCTTCTGCAACATCTGGCGCCCGAAGTTGGACTCGAACCAACGACCCCCTGATTAACAGTCAAGTGCTCTAACCGGCTGAGCTATTCGGGCGGGGAGGCGCATTCTAGATGCTCATTCCAGATGTTGCAAGCCTTCTCCCGATTTCCCTACCAGCAAGTCTGGCTGGAGGTGTTCGCCGGCGTCTTCACGCCGGCCTGGTTGATGCTCAACGTCCCGCAGCTGTCCTTGGCCTGCCCGCCCTGCGGCACGGCAGTGATGGTGAATGTCGAGGCCTTTGGATCAATGGTCACTTCATACCAGATCGATGACCCGCCCTCACGCGGCGAGTTGATCTTGGTTGAGCCGGTCTCGCTGAAGGTGAACGAGGCGTAGCTGTTGTTCTGCGTGTGGTGGCGCTCGGCGCGCTGCGCGTACTCGACCATTTCCGCCTTGACCGCAGCCCGATGCGACTTGCGCACGTGTTCGGAATAGCTGGGATAGGCAATGGCCGCCAGGACCGCGATGACCGCAACCACCGCCATCAACTCGATCAGCGTGAAGCCCACCTGCGTGGATCGACCAGCGGGACGCGAAACGGATTGCCTGCTCACTGGATCTGTCTCCACGATTGGCGGCCACAAGGATAGGGAAGGTAGACAGCCTGCTCGCCATTCTTCAGGAACGACACGCATGCAGGCACCGGTGGCGTCGGCGGCCCGCCACCCGGCTCCAGTTCGGGCGGCGCCTGCCTTGGCAGCGCGCCCGGTTTGACATCGCGCACCGGCCCACCACTGGTACCGGTCGTCACCGTTTTCAGCGCAGCAACACCGGCGCCGATCGCCGTGCCATCGGGCGTGCCGATCCGGGCGCGGCCGAACGCACCGCCACCACTCAACGCTTCCAGGCCGAACAACCAGTTGGTTCCCGACGAAGAGCAGCCTGATCCACCCGGCGTCGGCAGGTACGTCGGCATGAACACAATGCCATCAGACAATGAGGGGTTGCCCACGAAGCGCTCACCCTCGGGCAGGTCCACATACCAGCCCAGGCTGCCATTGGGCGGCGTACTGCGAATCAGCGTGCGCTGGTCACCATTGGTCACCACCCGGCCACCGGTCAGGTTGGCGCTGGTCAACGTCGCCGACACCGCGCCATTGGCCAGATCATTGACCGCATACAGGCTCTGCACCGATGTATCGGCCTGGTCACCAATGAAGGAGAAGCTGCCACTGCCGAAGAACAGCATGACACCGCCATTGGCGCCGCTGCCTGCGGTGATACCACCGGTAATCGGCTGCCGCAGGGTGCGGTTGTTGTCGGTGTAGGTGCGGGTGGTGAACACGGGAGTGCCTACCGTCTTCGCACTGCTGCGCAGATCGAACTTCCACACGGCACCCTTCTGGTCGGTGCCGTACACCGTGTCCGTATAGCCATCGCGACGGCGCTCGTCCTGCTTGTCGCCCCCCCAGCGGTCGATGGCCACGATACTGCCCAGACCATTGTTGCCATCAGGCGCGCCCGACGTCTCAACCGCCTCGATCATGGTGATGTTCGGCGTTCCCGTACCAATATCGACCACGAACAGCACAGCCTTCTGGCTGCTGCTGTTGTAGCCATTGCCGAAGATCGCCTTCCAGGTGGGTACACCGTTGGCACCCAGCACTGGCACGATCACCGGCTTGCCCAGCACGTGCCCGATGTTGTTGCGCACGTTGGCCGGCAGGCTGTTGTCCAGGTCGCTGATTTCCCAGAGCTTGCTGGCCGTACTGAAAGTGCTGCCCGCAGTAACGTCCAACGCGAAGATACTGCGTCCACCTGCACCCGAGGCCCCTACCAGCGTGGTGTGCCAATTGCCGCCATAGTAGGTGTCGCCCACGCTGACCTGACCATCAACATAGTAGCGGTGATCGAACTTCTGGTCGTTGAGATCGGCAGCGTTGTAGGGGAACAGCAGGTTGCCCATGTGCCCCAACGCAGTCGCCGGAATGTAGCCGAAGGTCTCGGCGCCACCGTTGCCGGTAACGGCGCCCTTCGCATTCATGCCACCGTCGAAGGCATGCAGCATGCCGTCATTGGCCCCGACATAGACCATGTAGCGCGCCAGCTCTGCCTTGGTGGCGAGGTAGGCACTGTAGGTGGTGCCCAGGTTGCCCGGCAGGCGCCGATAGCCATAGTCGTCCGACGGTGCGCTGACAACGGGACTGGATGTGACGATATCGCCCAGGCGGGTGGTTCGATCACGCAGCTTGCCACCACTGCGCTTTTCCCCAGCAGTGTCGCCCAGCAGATACTTCACCGCGGAATCCGCCGTTGCACCCAGCTTCTCCAGCTCGGCCTGGCTGCAGCGCGACATGCCCGGATAGAGCTCTGTCGACTTGGTGCAGAGGTCGGCCAGTGAAACGTTGGAACCGTTGAAACGACTGGTGGTGCCGCTCTTGGTGAAATAGACGTTGCGCATTTCGGCGGTCGGAAGCTGCGCACTGGCCTCCCAGATCGGCGTATAGACCACTGCGCGGGTCTTGGGGTCCACCGAAATCTTGCTGGCCGTCAGGCGGCTGAACCAGTCCGTTCCTTCGTTGGCGATCTCATAGGTCGGCTCCACCGACACCGAACCGGCACCGATGCGTGCGCCACTGGCCCCGGTACCGCCGGAAGGAGACGAACCGCTGGTCACTGCCGACAGCACGCGACGCATCGCCGTGGTGATCTCAGCCGGCGTGCGGGCGTTGATGTACTCGCCACGGGTATTCACGGCGGCATGCCAGATATCGTCGACCGTACTGCGGTCATTGTCTGCCGAGGCGGGCCACCTGGAGTAGATCGTGGAGTCGGTGAATGGATCCTGGTCCAGGTCTGGGTTGAACAGCGTGCCCCGGGCTCCCAGCGTCACACCGTAGAAATTCAGGTGCAGGTTGGTCTGGCAGTCCAGCCGCTTGTCGGGATTGCCGGCCTTGCAGGCCTGCACCACAGGCACCTGGCCTGCCTGCAGGTCCGGGCGCACCGGCGGCTTGCCATTCTGATCGACATAATACCGGCTGACGATATCCGCCATGGTGTTGGAGTTGGAGTCGCTGAAGGGGATGCCCATTCCGCCATCCGCGTTCTTGGCGGAGGTCGGGCCTCCCCCGTTGCTGAAGCCGTCGGTGAACAGCATCACCGCATTCTTCTGGCAGGCCAGCTTCACCGGCGCGTCTTTGTCGATACGAGTGAACTGAAGTGCAGCGGCGTCAACGGCCCAGCGGTTGGGGGTACCGCCATTGGCCGTGAGCCCAATCATGTCCGAATACAGGGCAAGCTTGGCATCGGGCTGCGCCAGGTCACGCATCTTCAGCGGCTTGTCGGCACTGTTGTAACTGGTGTATTCACCGATACGGAAGTAACCCACGCGAAGATTGTTGACGTCGGCCAGGGACCGCGTCATGCCGGCGATCATCGCGCGGTTGCGGTTTCCATAATAGGAGTACCAGTTCGCGAAATTCTGCAGCGCTGCAGTATCGCCAGGCTTGATCGTGTATTTCCAAAGCGCACAGCCGCTGCCACAGGCATTGTTGACCTTTGTGCGGGCTACCCCGGAATAGGCATCGGCCACGCCTTCCAACTGCGGATAGGGATCGCTGTCGGAGGACCACGGGGTAAAGAACGTTGCCGGCCAGTACTGCATGTAGGCCGTTGCGGCCCCGTGGTCCCAAGTGTAATCGTAGTCGTACTTGTAGTTGGTGTTTCCATAGCGGAACGGTGTCTTGGCCGGAATCACCATGCCGTTCTGCATGCGGAAGCTGTTGCTGGCAACCGTAGTGTAGTAGTCACCCGCCAATGCCACCGTAGCGGTGTCGCGCGGATCGATCTTCGTCAAGTCCAGCGATGCGTTTTTATACGGCACGCCGTTACCATCGATCCACGGGCCGTAGTTGACCGTCGGATTGAAGTAGGTCGGGTTGTACGCGGAAGATCGTGCGAAGCCAAGTGAATCGAGCGGCGGAATCCCGTAGTAGTTGTTGATCCGCGGCCCTGGCAGGACGTAGAAATAATCGCAGCTGCCTGAGGTATTGATGTTGCCCTTGCTGTCGAAGAAGCTCTTCCGGCTTGTATCCCAGCAGCCGGTGCCATCCTGCCCCGGGAACTGGGTCTGGAAGGTCATCGACCCCGAGTCGTCCACCGCCATGATGAACGCCGGTGGCGTCTGCACCTGGTTGTTCAACGGCGCCTGTGCCAGCAAGCCCTGGGCCTGGGCTGCGGTCAGGTTGTAGGCAACCACACCCAGGCCGGCCAATCCCACGGCCGACGCCGCTGCAATCCACTTGAATCCACGCGTAGCCATGCCGCGCCCTCAGAGCTTGAAAATGGTATCGATCACCGACGATGACGTTGCATTGTCAGGATCATCGGCCGCGAACGCGGTTATCTGGTAGGTATACGTCGCGCTGTCATCGGCCTGCCCCTCATCCAGCGCATTGCCGCCCGGGCCCCCACACTTGTCGATGCGGCGAACACTCACTTTCGGCACGGCAGTGATCACCTGCGAACGCCCCCACTGCACGGGATCGAAACGGTCCTCGCAGTCGTAGCTGATATCGCCGGACGCCAATACGCTGCCCTTGGGGACATCGGTACGGTTGGCGATCGCTTCCGCGGCGTGCTCGGCATTGCGCACCACGCCCTCTGCGTTCTGGAAGGAACGATTCACTGCGCGATAGTTGGATGCCATCTTTTCCTGCATGCCAGCCACCTGCATTCCCGCGATACCGATCAGTGCCAGCAGCAGCAGCATGATCAATGCCACGTACAACACCGCTCCCTCCTGCCGCTGGGGCAGCCTGGGGGCACGGTTGATCCGGTGGCGCATGGTTGGCGATCGGCTCATGATCAATTCCCGTACAGTCGGTTGCGCAGCGCGATGGTGACTTCGTAAGCGGTCCGGTAGCGCCCGTCGGTCACACCATCCTGGTTGTAGGTCACGCCCAGCACACCCAGCTTGGCCGCCGCATCGGTAGGCTTGCCTGCGCTTGCGGGTGAGGCGCTGCGCGCAATGAGGCCCACGCGTACCTGGCCCACCCGCAGCCACTGGCCAGCGCCGGTCGCGTCCGCCTGGGTGGTGACTGCCGAGGCGGTCTGCACGCTCGTGATGTTGCCCACGGGCGATGAACCCGGCGCGATGGTGGCAGTGGTATCCAGGCCGAACAGCAACTGCATGTTCTCGATGCCTTCAACCAGTTCTTCATTGATGGTGTAGGCGCCACTGGCATCCGCCCGGGCGCGGCGAAGCCCCGGACCACTCACCCCCTGGCCCACGTAGTACACCAGTGATTCGGCGCGATAGACCATCGTCGGCGCAGGCTGCGGTGCGTGCCGCGACAGGCTGACCCCCGTTGCGGTGATGGTTCCAGCGGCGGTTGTCCCCTTGAAGATATCAACCGCATCACAACTGGAAACACCAAACAGTGTCGGAGCGGAGACACCGCCTTCGGTCAGTCGCTGCCAGCGTGCGGCGTCGACGGTCAGAACCGAACCATTCACGGCCAGTACCGGCACACCCTCGGGAGCAAGGAACCGCAGCACCAGGATGTCGCTGCCCGGCATCGGCGCCGGCGAAAGCTTCGCGATTGCGGTCGGCAGGTTGGCAGGCAGCGAACCCTTGCCGACCTCCAGTTGGGTGCCCGGCCCGGTATCAGGGGCTTCATAGCCCTGCACCGCCACGCTGAAATCCAACGGATTGCCGCTTCCGGACACCGCGCCGAGATTGTAATGCGGCTCTCCCTGCCCCTTCGTCACGTGTGCCTGGTCGTTGACGCAGCCCAGATGGCCGGCCATGCGGATATCACGCTCGAGGAAGTCCAGCGCGAACCGACCGTTTTCCTGTGCACGCGCAACACCCTCGGACAGGCGGGATGCGGACTGGGAAGCGATGAAGATCTGGATGACGCCCAGCATCAGCACCAGGCCGATGACCATGGCGATCATCAGCTCGATCAGCGACAGGCCCGCCTGCCGGGCGGACGTGGAAAGCGATGCATTCATAGCTGGGTCTGCAGGGCGAAGGTGGTCGGCGTATCCGGGCTTTTCGGGTTCCAGCGCTCATCGGCCCAGCTGATGGCCACGGTCGCCACACCATTGTTGACGGTGACGGTGGCTGCCGCGTTGTCCCCCAGTGCCTTGACCACGCGGCACTGCCAATCGGTGATGTTCTGCGCGATGCTGACGGCCGCCGTGGTTGGCGCGCAGACCCCCGCAGCGGTCCGGCTGCCGGAGGTGAAACTCGCGTTGGCATACCACGCCGACTGGTAGCGGTTGCTGCGCATCTGCTCGGTCAGGTCATAGGCCAGATTGGTCGCCTGGGTGCGGTAATTTGCGCTCTGCACGTAGCGCACATTCATGGTCTGCAGCAGCGCGAACCCCAGCAGACCGAACGCCAGGACCACGATCGCAATCAGAACTTCCAGCAGACTGAAGCCTCCCTGCTGGCGCGCGGCACGGAACGGTCGACGCTTCACGGGCAAGCTCCCTTCGTACTGTTGACCTGCCCCGACGCATTGATGGTGATCGTGCTCATCATCGGGTCCTTGCCGCACTTGTCGGGGCGCAAGGTGATGACCTGATCGCCTGCCGCGCGCCGACGGCCGCGTGCATCAAAGGCGACCAGCATCTGCGGGCCAGCGACGACCAGGCCCGGGTTGATCTGGTTGAAGCGCAGCACGGTTTCGCCATTGTCGAAATCGCCGTTGCCCGAGGTATCGCTGAAGGCCATCATGCCCGCCCCCCACTTTCCATCGCAGCGCGTGCCATCACTGCTGCCGCACACGCCGCCACCGCGGTTGTTGCGTATGGCATCGCTGCGCGCGAGGTTGAGCAGGCCGATCAGTTCATTGTGGGCGGAGACGACCCGGTTGGAGCGGATCGTGCTCTGGAAGCTGGGAAAAGCGATGGTAGCCAGCACCGCCAGCACGATCAGCGCCACCATCAGTTCAACCAGTGTGAAGCCGTTTGGCCGGCGCAAAGACATTGGACGCTCCCCAGCGTGTTGACGGCCACGATGGGCCATCGCCCTGCCACCGGCAAGCGGCGGCAGGATGAACGGTCAATCCGGGGCGACGGGCGTCAAACGGTTGACAGCCCCTGCCCGTCGGCCGCCCGCGGCGGGGGTCGGAGCCCGATGGGATCCGACCCCGGGCTGGTCAGGCCAGCACCTGGTAGCAGGGCTGGTATTCGCCGGAAATCTTCATCCGGCGCTGCTCGACGAAGGCGCGCAGCAACGCGTCCAGGGCCTGCATCATGTCCGGGTCGCCGTGGATCTGGAACGGCCCGAACTGCTCGATGCGGCGCATGCCGTCTTCCTTCACGTTGCCGGCCACGATGCCCGAGAACGCCCGGCGCAGGTCGGCTGCCAGCGCGTGCGGGGCACGCCCGTGGTGCAGGTCCAGCGCGGCCATCGCCTCGTGGGTCGGCGCGAACGGCTGCTGGTACTCCCACGGAATCTCGATCGACCAGTTGAAGAAGAACGAGTCCTTCTGCGCCAGGCGATGTTCGCGCACGCGCTTGATGCCATTGGCCATCTTCTTCGCCACCGCCACCGGGTCACCGATGATGATCTCGTAGCGCTCGGCGGCAGCATCGCCCAGGGTCAGGCGGATGAAGCGGTCGATCTGCTCGAAGTACGGCGCCGCCACGGTCGGGCCGGTCAGGATCAGCGGGAACGGCAGGTCCTTGTTTTCTTCGCGCAGCAGGATGCCGAGCAGGTACAGGATTTCCTCGGCGGTGCCGACGCCACCGGCAAACACGATGATGCCGTGGCCGATGCGGACGAAGGCCTCAAGGCGCTTCTCGATGTCCGGCATGATCACCAGGTGGTTGACGATCGGGTTCGGCGACTCGGCGGCGATGATGCCCGGCTCGGTCAGGCCGATGTAGCGCGTCACGGTGCGGCGCTGCTTGGCGTGGGCAATGGTGGCGCCCTTCATCGGGCCCTTCATCGCGCCCGGGCCGCAGCCGGTGCAGATGTCCAGGCCGCGCAGGCCCAGCTCGTAACCGACCTGCTTGGTGTACAGGTATTCATCGCGCGAGATCGAGTGGCCGCCCCAGCACACGACCAGGTTCGGGTCGCCCGGGTTGAGGATGCGCGCATTGCGCAGCAGGCCGAACACCGCGTTGGTGATGCCCTCGGACGACTCCAGCTCGGCCGCGTAGGCCGGGCCCATCTCGATGGCCATGTAGGCCAGGTCGCGCACCACTGCGAACAGCAGTTCGGCGACGCCGCGGATGATCTCGCCGTCGACGAAGGCCATCGCCGGGGCATTGACCAGGTCGATGCGCACGCCGCGATCCTGCTGCGCCACCTGGATGTCGAAATCGGGATACAGATCGCGCGCAGCGCGCGGATCGTCAGAGGCGCTGCCGCTGGTCAGAACCGCCAGCGCGCAGCGGCGCAGCAGTTCGTGCATGCCGCCGGCAGAGGCATCGCGCAGGCGTGCCACTTCGGCCCGCGACAGCACATCCAGCCCACCGCGCGGGTAGATCCGCGCGTCCTGCACCGGCAGTGCACGGGCTGATTTTTCGTTCGTGGTCATGTCCAATTTTTCGCTTCCTTCAAGGTTTCCGACTGTACTGCCGCCCCCTTAAAAAGCAAAACGGCCGGGAAGCCCGACCGTTGGATGTGTGCTTCCCGCGTTCGCCTTTCCGGGACCGCATCGGCGGCGTTGGCACCGCGCACATTTCCGGATGCTACGCCGATGCCTGGTGACCTGCAAGAACTTTCACCTGAACGGAAAACGGCCGGGTTTCCCCGGCCGTTTCCACTTACTGCTTCAGGTTCTGACGGATCAGAACTTGTACTTCACGGTCAGCTGCATCGACCAGCGCGACACAGCGGTGTTGCCCTTGTCGTTGTTGTTTTCCTGGACCGACGAGTTGTCGGTACGGCCGGTGAAGTTGTACAGGTACTTGCCGGTAGCCGGGTCGATACCCGAGTAGTTGGCAACGCGACGGGTGGCGTAGAAGCCGTAATCGTCGATCAGACCCCACTTCTTGTTGAGCAGATTGCCGACATTCATGATGTCCAGGGCGATCTCGCCCTTGTGGGTCTTCGCGAAGCCCGGGAACTCCTGGCTGATGCGGACATCGAAGCTGTTGACCCACTTGGCACGGTGCTGGTTGGCCGGAACCACGCTGCCACGGTAGGCATCGAGTTCCGGATTCTGCGCCAGCCATTCGAAGAACTTCTTCTCCATGTCGGCGCCGCCAGTGAAGATCACGTCGCCCGGGCCCTTCGGCACGTAGAACAGATCGTTGGTGCCAGCGCCGTCGCCGTTCACGTCGTTATAGAACACGTAGCTGTACGGACGACCCGAACGGCCTTCATAGAACAGGCCGACGCGGGTGGCATTGTCACCGAAGAAGTTGTGCTTCCACTCCAGAGTACCGGTGATGCGGTCCTTGATCGCATAGCGCGAATTGTACGCAACGTTGTCGTTGGCGTTCAGGCTCAGCGTGTTGTTCCAGTTCGAGGTGTTCTGCGAGCTGGACAGCGGGCTCACTTCCTTCGCCTGGGTGTAGGTATAACCCAGCGACCAGCCCCAGTTCTCGGTCAGCGGCTTGGCCAGCGAGAACGTAGCCTGGGAACCACGACCCTTGTCGGTGTTGCGTAGCAGGATCACGTCGCCGATATCGCTCGGACGGTTGACACGGTCACCCGGGCAGGTCTGATCGGTGGCCGAGCAGGCACGACCGTTCTTCTGGCCAGCCTGCATGCCGTTCGAGCCAGCATTGGCACCGTTCATGCCGTAGTCGTTCCAGTACAGCGCACGACCGTCCTGACCAACCGAGCGGTTGGCGTTCGGGGTCATGACGTCCAGACGATCGAAGTACAGGCCATCCTTGACCTTGGTGACCAGCAGCTCGGCCGACGCCACGATGCCGTACCACGGCAGTTCGTGATCGAAGGCCAGGTTGGCCTTCCAGACCGACGGCAGGCGGGTGCCCGGAGCGATCAGGTCGACGTTCTGACGGGCCGACGCGAGCGAGGGGTCCGGAATGAACGGATTGTCCGCATCGAAGCTGAAACCACCCGGATTACGGGTCAGGTTGTACTCGGAGTAGTTCAGGCCGGTGTTCTGGTAGGCACCTGCCAACCACACGTTCGGTGCAGCACCGCCGAACAGGCCCACGCCACCGCGCAGCTGGGTCGGGCGATCGCTGTCGAAGGTGTAGTTGAAGCCGACGCGCGGCTGGAACAGCTTCTTGTCGACCAGCTTGGTGTTGTTGAAGCCGTACAGCTGTTCGATGCGAGGGTTGTACAGGCGCTGGGTGCTGAAGTCCGGCATGTCAACGCGAACACCGAACATCAGGCTCAGGTTGTAGTTGATCGCCCAGGTATCCTGGATGAACAGACCCGTGTTCTTCAGGTGGAACTTCGCCGGAATATCATTCAGGCTGCCACCATCGCGCGGCACGCGCACCTGGTACGCGGACGGGGTGCCGGCTTCAAACGCAGCCAGATTGGCGAATTCGTACGCGCCGTACAGATTACGGCCGTAGAAGTTCATCAGGTCGTTGTCGGTGTAGTCGAAACCGAACTTGACGGTGTGGTCGCCGACATACCAGGTACCGGCACCGAAGGCGCTCAGCTCCTTCGACTCGACCAGGTTGGTGTGGGTGTTCTGCTCGGTACCCAGGTACAGCGAATTGTTGTTGTCGAAGCGGACGCGGATCTGCGGCAGGTGCGAAGCGGCAACGCGGTTGGACGAATAGTCCTTGTGCGATACCTTGAACTCGGTCGAGAAGTTCTCGGACCAGTCACTGAACAGTTCACCCATCCAGGTCTCATACTCGGTCGGCTGGGTGTACCAGAAGTCACTCAGCGAAATTTCGCTGTTGCTGACCTTCGGGAAACGCACCACGTCCTGCTTCATCTTGTTGTAGCGCAGGGCCGCGCGGTGGTTCTCGTTGATGTTCCAGTCCAGCTTGACCGCGTACTCTTCGATCTCGGTCTTGTTGTTCAGCGCACCGACGCCGCCGACCTGGTAGCCAAGATCGGACATGCGCTTCTGGACACGGGCGATATCAGCATCGCTGATGCCGCCAGCCTTGTTGTAGGGGCTTTCGCCAAGGCTGACGCCGCCACCGCTACGCTCGTACTTCTCGTAGTTGGTGAAGAAGAACAGCTTGTCCTTGACGATCGGGCCGCCGAAGGTCATGCCGTAGGTCTTCTCGTCCTTGAAGCCGTTGAAGTCCTGCTTGTCACCTTCCAGGCGCGAACGGACCATGTCCTTGTCGCGGTACGAACCGTACACGGTGCCGTGGAATTCGTTGGTACCCGACTTGGTCACGGCGTTGATCACCGCACCGGTACCACCTGCGATGGTGGTGTCGTAGTTGGCCAGGTCGATGTTGATTTCCTGGATGGCATCCATCGACACCGGCTGACGCTCGGTCGGCAGGTTGTTGGAGCCCAGGCCGAACGGATCGGAGGCGCTGATGCCGTCGATGCGGATGGCGTTGTAACGGGTGTTCTGGCCACCGGCCGAGATCGCGCCGTCAGCCTTGCTGACCTGCGAAATGCGCGGGTCCAGGCGGATGTAGTCCTGGATGTTGCGGTTGGCCGACGGCAGCGCGTCCATCGTTTCGCGGGTCACGTTGGTGCCGCTGCCCATCTTGGTGGCGCTGAACAGGTCCAGGCCGCCGGCGGTGGCGACAACGTTCACGGCGTCCAGGTTGGTCGCGGCCAGGTCGCCGCCGAGGCTGGCGTTGACCGTGTTGACCTGGTTCAGGTTCAGGTAGACACCTTCTTCGGTCTTGGTGCCTTCACCGGACTTGGTGATGGTGATGGTGTACGGGCCACCCACACGCAGGCCGCGCGCGTTGTAGCGACCCGACGCATCGGTGGTGGCACGCGAAACGGTGCCCGACTCGGTGTGGGTGATGGTGACTTCAGCACCAGCAACAGGCTGGCCTGCGGCGGACATCACCTGGCCGCCGACACCGGCAGAGGTGCTCTGGGCGAAGGCGGGAGCGGCGGCGAGCGCAGCCACGAGACCAAGGGTGAGCTTGGACATCCGGAGTGGGTGGGTCATTTTTCGGTAGCCTCGATGCGAGTTGGCGATGGCGGAAAAAAAGCGCATCCAAACAGCCCTGCGGGTGGCTGGTCGGACATTTATCTGGGGTTCCCTACCGCTTGGCTGAAGGAAGCCACAACGGTTAACACTAGATTAACACGCTACGCCATCAATGTGACGGTTGTGCGACAAACGGCACCGGATCGCAACGCAATCGTGACGGGTTCTTCACTCCGCCCTTCCCCGGGATTTACTCGCCGGGGGACGCCTCGCTGGCATCAAGAATCCGGCCGCGCCAGGCGTGTCCTGCGCTGGACAGCAGGGTCACGGCCGCAGCGGCGGCGGCCTCCGGGCCCTGCGCAGCCGGGTCCTGGTCGACGGAATAGGCCCTGGCGCGCAGCGCCGTGCGCAGGGGGCCGGGGTACAGGCCACTGACCCGTACCGGGCTGCGGCCAAGTTCGTCGTGCAGGCTGGTGATCAGGCCGCGCAGGCCATGCTGGGCCACGCCATACCCCCCCCAATAGGCCTGTCCGACCCGCTCGGGCGCATCCACTGCAAACACCATCGCCGCATCCTCGCGCTGCCGCAGCAGCGGCAGGCAGGCCTGGGCCAGCCAGGCCGGCGCGGTCAGGGTGACGTGCACCGCGCGGGCGAAACTGGCCGGATCGGCCAGTTCAAACGGGGTCAGGCCCGGGAAATGGGCGGCACAGACCAGCAGGCCGTCCAGCCGCCCGAGCTCGCGCTGCAGGGCCTGGGCCAGTTCGGCGTAGTCGTCGGGACCGGCACCTTCCAGATCCAGCGGATACAGCAGCGGCTCCGGGCCAACGGCCTGCACCTGGGCATAGACACGGTCCAGGCGGCGCGGCTTGCGGCCCAGCAGGACCACGGTGGCCCCGGCAGCCGCAGCGGCCACTGCCGCCGCACTGCCCAGCCCACCACCCGCGCCGGCAACCAGCACGACGCGCCCCTGCAACGGGCGGCCATCGAGCGCCCCGTCGGTCGGTGACGTCGATGGCCAGGCACTCATCCCTGGGTCGCCTCTTCGACGATGCGCTTGAGCTCGCCGGCTTCAAACAGTTCCAGGACGATGTCGCAGCCGCCGATCAGCTCTCCATTGATGAACAGCTGCGGGAAGGTCGGCAGGTTGGAGAACCGCGGCAGGTTGGCGCGGATCTCGGGTTCTTCCAGCACGTTGACGGTGCGCAGGGTGACCGCGCCGGCTGCCATCAACGCCTGTACGGCGCGGCTGGAGAAACCGCACATCGGGTATTGCGGGGTGCCCTTCATGAACAGCACGAGCGGGTAACGATCGACCTCGGCCTGGATTTGCTGCATTACCGCCACAACCTCACTCCTTGCTTCGCCGGACAAACCGACCGCAGTGGTCGGCTAGACTGCCCACGGTAGCCGCCATTGTAAGCCGATGGAACCGGCTGCCGCCGCCCCTCTGCCCACGAACCTGTCCATGCCTGTCGAATTGCCTGCCCTGCCCTACCTCCCCGGCTCCCTGCAGCCACACCTGTCCGCACAGACCCTGGAGCTGCACCACGGCCGCCATCACCGCGCCTACGTGGATGCGGTCAATGCCGGCATCCTCGGCACCGAGTGGGAAGAAGCGTCACTGGAAGAGATCGTCCGCCATGCCCAGGGCAAGCTGTTCGATGCGGCCGCCCAGGCCTGGAACCACGGCTTCTACTGGCAATGCCTGCGGCCGCGCGGCGGCGCTGAGCCGCAGGGGCGGCTGGGCGAGCTGGTCAAGCGCCAGTTCGGCGACGTGCAGCGCCTGCGCGAGGAGTTCAACCGCACCGCACTGGGCCTGTTCGGCTCCGGCTGGGTGTGGCTGGTGCAGCATCCCGGCGGGCAGCTGGGCCTGCAGGCCACCCGCAATGCCGGCACCCCGCTGACCGGCGAGAGCACGCCACTGCTGTGCTGCGACGTCTGGGAGCACGCCTACTACACCGACTACCAGAATGATCGCGCGCGCTATCTGGACGCGTTCTGGCAGATGGTCAACTGGGAATTTGCCGAGAGCCAGCTACGCTGACTCCCCTGTAGAGCCGAGCCCATGCTCGGCTGGCCGGACAGCAGCCGAGCATGGGCTCGGCTCTATAGATGAAGCTTCACGCGTTCTCGTGCGCAGCCACGGCGTCCATCACCCGCGCTGAATACACCAGCGCCGCGCCGGCATTGAGCGACACCGCCACACCGAGCGCCTCGGCGATTTCCTCGCGGCTGGCGCCATGCTTCAGCGCCGCGTCCACGTGCACGGTGATGCAGCCGTCACAGCGGGTGGTCACCGCCACCGCCAGCGCGATCAGCTCGCGGGTCTTGGCATCAAGATGGTTGGTCTGCGCGCCCGCATTGGCCAGCGTGGCATAGCCCTTGACCGTATCCGGCGAGAGCTTGCCGATCTCGCCGATGCGGCCCTTCAGTTCCTTGCGGTAGGCATTCCAGTCGAGCATGGTCGTGACTCCTGTGAAAGGAGCTCCACGCTACCACCGGGAATGTTGCGCCGATGGCTGCACCGGTGCGCCACACCGTTGCAGCCATACAGGGGGTGCCGGCAGCACGCCGGCACGCCCGCGCTCAACGGTTGCGCAGCACGTGCACTGCCGGCGCCACCTGGGCCTGGCGGTCCAGTTCCAGGCCCACCTGGTCCAGCGCGTCGGCCAGTGCTGCCGCATCGTCATCGCGCAATGTGGCATGGCCGACCTTGCGGCCTTCGCGCGGCTCCTTGCCATAGTCATGCCAATGCCCGCTGGCCTGGGCCAGCACCGGTGCCGGGTCGGGCATCGCGCCCAGCCAGTTCAGCATGCAGGCATGGCCGAGCATGCGGGTGCTGCCCAGCGGCAGGCCCAGCACGGCACGCAGGTGGTTCTCGAACTGCGAGGTCTCGCTGCCTTCGATGGTCCAGTGGCCGGAGTTGTGCACGCGCGGCGCCATCTCGTTGGCCAGCAGTTCGCCATCACGGCAGAACAGCTCCAGCGCGAACACGCCGACATACTGCAGGTGCTCGGCGACGCGACGCGCATAGCCGACCGCCGCTTCGTGCTCGGCGGCGCTCAGCACCGCCGGCGCCACGCTGGCCGACAGCACGCCATCGACATGCCAGTTGCCGGTGACCGGCCAGGCCTCGAAGCTGCCATCACGGCCGCGCACGGCGACCACGCTGACCTCGCGCTGGAAGGCCACGAAGCCTTCCAGGATCAGACCGGTACGCTCGACCTGCGCACCCAGCGCATCCCACGCAGCATCGATGTCGGCTTCGCTGCGCAGGCGGAACTGACCCTTGCCGTCGTAGCCGAGACGGCGGGTCTTGAGGATGCACGGCAGGCCGAATTCGGCGGCCTTCGCGGCCAGCTCCTCACGGCTGCGGATGTCGGCGAAGGCCGGCAGCGGGATGCCCAACTGCTGGAACAGGGTCTTCTCGCTCAATCGGTCCTGGGCCACCGCCAGCGCGGCCGGCGGCGGATAGACCGGCACGCGGTCGGCCAGGAACTCCGCGCTGTCTGCGGGCACGTTCTCGAAATCGAAAGTGACCACATCGACCTTCGCGGCGAAGTCCGCCAGCGCGTGGCGGTCATCGAAGGCACCGACGGTGAGCGGCGCCAGCGGGCCACTGCAGGCGTCGGCCGCCGGGTCGTACAGCTGGAAGCGCAGTCCCAGCGGCGCACCGGCCAGGACCATCATGCGGGCGAGCTGGCCGCCGCCCAGGATGCCGACGGTCAGGCTCATTGGCGCGGATCGTCGTGGGCCATCACGTCTTCGGTCTGGCGTGCACGGAAGGCGTCGAGCGCCTGGCCGATCACCGGCTGGTCGCTGGCCAGCATCGCAGCAGCGAACAGCGCCGCGTTGGACGCGCCGGCATTGCCGATGGCGAAGGTGGCGACCGGGATGCCGGCCGGCATCTGCACGATCGACAGCAGCGAATCCATGCCGTTGAGGGCCTTGGACTGCACCGGCACGCCCAGCAC
Source organism: Stenotrophomonas raiganjensis (SeqCode) (assembly GCF_030658505.1). Taxonomy (GTDB): domain Bacteria; phylum Pseudomonadota; class Gammaproteobacteria; order Xanthomonadales; family Xanthomonadaceae; genus Stenotrophomonas. Next base: position 95,122 of record NZ_JAUTXR010000184.1, read on the forward strand.
CGGCACGGCGGTCTTGGCGGCGATCATGCCCGGAAGGTGCGCGGCCCCGCCGGCACCGGCGATGATCGCGCGCAGGCCACGCGGGCCCGCCTGCTCGGCGTAACTGAACAACACATCCGGCGTCCGATGCGCGGACACCACCTTCACTTCGAACGGAACACCCAGGGCTTCAAGCTTCTGGGCGGCGTGCTGCATGGTTTCCCAGTCGGAACGGGAACCCATGACGATGCCGACAAGCGGCGCGATCGGGTTGGGGGTCATTGGCCGTCACCTGCCTTAAAGACGTATTCTAGCCATCTTCCACGCAAGACGAAGAACCATGGATCGCAAGCTGCTCGACCTGCTGGTGTCGCCGGACACCCGCCAGCCCCTGTCCCTGCTGGATGGCAAGGGCCTGGAAGCCCTCAACAAGGCCATTTCCGCCGGCGCGGTGAACAAGGCCGATGGCAACCCGCTGGCGCAGCCGCTGCGCGAAGCGCTGGTCACCCGCGACCGCAAGCAGGTGTTCCGCGTCGACGACGGCATTCCGGTGCTGCTGGCCGAAGAAGCCATCCCCACCGCTCAGATCGCCGACTTCCCGGCCGCATGAGCACGCTGCCGACGCCGGATGCGGCCGTTGTCGCCGCCGATGTCGCGCGTGCGCTGGCCGAGGACCTGGGCAGCGGTGACGTCACCGCCGCTCTGCTGCCCGACCAGGCCGACAGCGCTTACCTGCTGTGCAAGCAGGACGGGGTGATTGCCGGCCGCCCCTGGTTCGATGCCACCCACCGCGCACTCGACCCGGACGTGCGTATCGAATGGCAGGTTTCCGAAGGCGACGCCGTCACCGCAGGCACCGTGCTGGCCCTGTTGCACGGGCGCAGCCGCAGCCTGGTCAGTGCCGAGCGCACCTCGCTGAACTTCCTGCAGACGCTGTCCGGCACCGCCACCACCACGGCCCGCTATGTGGCCGCCGTGGCCGGTACCGCCACGCGCATCCTCGACACCCGCAAGACCTTGCCCGGCCTGCGCCTGGCGCAGAAGTACGCGGTCCGCTGCGGCGGCGGCGAGAACCACCGGTTCGGCCTGTACGACACGGTGATGCTGAAGGAGAACCACATCCGCGCCGCCGGTTCGCTGGCTGCGGCGGTGGCTGCCGCGCGCCGCCAATGGCCCGCATTGCCGCTGGTGGTCGAGGTGGAAGATCTGGCGCAGCTGCGGCAGGCACTGGAAGCCGGCTGCGAGCGCATCCTGCTGGATGACTTCAGCCCGGACCTGCGCCGCGAGGCCGTACGCATCACCGCCGGCCGCATTCCGCTGGAGGTGTCCGGCAGCGTGGGCCTGGGCGGGCTGCGTTCGATTGCCGAAGATGGCGTGGACTGCATTTCCATTGGCGGACTGACCAAGCATGTGCAGGCCATCGATCTGTCGCTGAAGCTGGGCCCGCCGCCAGGTTGAGGCCTGCAGGGCCTTGTAGAGCCGAGCCCATGCTCGGCTGCTTCTCGATTTGCGGCGCGCCCTGCACGCGCTTCGCGCGATGAGCCGAGCGTAGGCTCGGCTCTACACGACACGGGACGCCTTCACGGCTCGGCTACGCCAGCCTCTGCGACGCTGCGGGCATCCCCCACAGGAGCCGCGCATGCGCCGGATGCTCTTGCCTGCCTGTCTGCTGCTCGCGGCAGCCCCCTTGTCCGCAGCGGCCGCCGAAGCCTGCGATGTGCCGCCCCGCTTCGGCCTGAGTCCGCTGGCGGTGGCCATCCGCAACACTGCCTGCAACGAGCACCGGCTGTGGTTCCGCCCCTTCATCGATCGCGATGGCCGCGCCGCCAGTCTCAGCGTCACCGAAGCCGAAAGCGATCACCTGGCCGACAACGGGCTGATCGCCTGGCAGCGCGTGGCCGGCTACTGGCGCAACAGCGGCACGCTCAACGCCATGGGCAGCATCGCCGGCGCCAGCAGTTGCCTGGCACCGCTGGGCACGCGCTACACCGACAGCGACTGCCGCGCCTTCCTGATCGACAACCCGTGGTCGGCCGCGTTCATTTCCTGGGTGATGGTGCAGTCCGGCGTTCCCGGCTTCAACACGTCGCCACGCCACATCGACTACATCCGTGCCGCGTACCAGGGCGGCCCCTCGGGCGTGCCGTACCGGCTGGTCGACCCCGCCACGGCCAAACCCGCGCCCGGCGACCTGCTGTGCTTCCTGCGCGACCGCAGCACCACGCTCAGCTACAGCGGGCTGGTGCAGGCACTGGGCAATGGCTCGGTGGGCCACTGGAAATCACATTGTGAAGTGGTGGTAGCGGCCAATCTTGGCGGCGACCAGACCCTGTACCTGGTCGGCGGCAACGTGATGAACACCGTGGCGATGCGGCTGCTGCCGCTGGACCGCACCGGGCTGATCAAGCTGCCGCCCGCGCGCGAACGCAACAGCACCGGCATCGACCCCAGCTGCACGCCGGGCCGCGAGGACGAATGCAGCTTCAACCGCCAGGACTGGGCAGCCCTGCTGCAGCTGACCGCCACATCACCGCTGGTGATGCCCTCGCCCACTGCGACGCCAATGCAGCCCGCACCTGCGCCGCAGCCCGTCATCGTGCCTGCGCGGCCGGCAACCCGCTGACGGCAGGCTCCGGCGCCAGCCGGCAGCGGCCCTCGCCCTCCGCAGGTGGCTGCACCGGGAACGCATCCTCCGGCGTAACCTGCACGGGCGTGGTCAGTACCAGCCCATCGGCGAAATGCAGCTCGACGAACGAGGCGGTCCAGCCCTGCGCTGTCGAATTGACCGGTATCGACTGCCTGCGCCTGCCTTCCAGTGCGACCTCACTGGCGTGGTAATCGATGCCGCACGCCTTGCGGAAGTCCCGGTCGATTGGGTTGTGCGCCTGCCACAGCAGCGCACGTTGCGGCCGCTCGGGCCCCTTCACGTTCAGTTCGAATGCCGAGACATGCGGAAGCCATTTCGACGTCAGTTCCGGCAGTGCGCGCCCGGCACGCCAGCGTTTCAGCGCCGGTTCCAGCGTGTCGACCGTGAAGCGGCGGATCCCGCCGTGGTCGCTGTTCGGTGCCACGCGCAGGGCGGTGGGACCGGGAAGCTCTGCCAGGTAGTAGCCGGCGCCATCGGGCACGAAGAAATCGTCGCCGCTGGCATTGACCAGCAGCTTGGGCAGCGCGAGCCGCTGCCGCAGCGGTCCGTGCAGATAGGTGTAGGGATCCACGATCTGCATCAGCTGGGTAAAGGCCGGGCCTTCAATCTCCCCTGTCACGCCATGCTCCACGTACGGAGACAGCGCAATCGGCCAGCGCTCACCATAGGCCCGCCGGATCTGAGGGGCAAAGCCCTGCCAGTTCATGTCGATGACGAAGGGGGCCAGATGGCTGACACGGTCATCGACCAACGGCAGCAACCAGCTCGCCCAGCCACGCTTGGAGGCGCCGGTCACCACATAGGAAGGCCGCTGGCCCTCTGGAAGCTCGCGGTCGGCCAGATCCATCGCCCGGATCGCAGCTTCCGCCATCGGCACATGCAAAGGCCACTGGCCGTGCGTCGAGGGCGCATCGAGGAAGCGGCGCCAGCTTGCGGCGACCAGGTCGTCCTCGGTGCGTGCGCGCGCATCGCCCGGCAGCGTCATCGCCTGCGGGGGCACATCGGCGATGGAAACGACCGCCATTCCCAAGGTCCGCACCAGTCGTTCCAGCACCTCCGGGGGAAAATCACTGGCCGGCGCCACCGGCCGTCCACCGCCCTCATGGGCCACGCCATTGTTGATGACCAGCAACGCGGGGCCTGCCTGCGGCGCCTGTGGCACCAGCACTTCCACCCGATGCAGCCATGCGTCACCGGCCGGCTCCGGCCAGCGCTGGGAACGAAGCTGGTAGGTCCTGCGTTCGCCGCCCTCGAAGGAACTCACTTCCAGCCGGTCATAGTCCACAGGATAGGCGGCCTGCTGTTTCCGGTACGCCGGCCAGACCTGGGAAGGGTCCCAGGCCGCGGCAGCGGCAGCGGCAGTGGCGACGTGGCCAGCCAACAGCAACACCAAGGCGAAGCCTGCTTCAGCTTTCATATATACCGACCGATCAGCAAAGAAGCGAAGTTCGCAAACACGAACAACCACTTCAATTGCCATTTGCGACAGAAGCATCCGCGATTGATACGCTTGGACACGCCATCACAGTTCGCGGCCACCCGCAGCCGGATGCTCCACTGCGCTTGATCCAGCGCGCGTTCGCCGCCATCTTTGCCGGATCGACCTCTGACGGCTGACACCATGCCCACCCTGCTGCTGTTGCTGATTGCCGGCGGAATCATCTATTTCTTCTGGAACGCGGCGCGTTCGGCCGCCGAGCGCGCGGTCGAGCTGGGGCGCAATGCCTGCCGTGCTGCCGACGTGCAATGGCTGGACCAGGCGGTGCACGCCACCGGCCTGCGCCTGTCGCGCGGCGAAGATGGCCGGCTCGGCTTCGAACGTACCTTCAAGTTCGAGTATTCCTACGACGGCATCGATCGCCACGTGGGCCGCATGGTGCTGCGCGGCGACCAGCTGATCTCATTCACTGGTCCGGGCGCGGCGCGGATCAGCCAGATCCGCGCGGATGTGGACGATGCCGAGGATGTGTAAGGGCTGAAGGTGTGCCGACCAACGGTCGGCACCCACCCTTACTTGACCACGCGCAGGGTCGGGCGCCCCTTCGGCGGCGGGCTGGCTGGCGGCGTATCGTCCGGCGGCGTGCCTTCCTCGTGCAGCAGCTCATCGCTGGTCGGAGCGGTCTCGTTGCCCGGGATGTCATCCGGTAGCGCCATGCCCTGCCCGGTCTCGCGGGCGTAGACGGCCAGCACGGCGCTGATCGGCACCTGCACCGGGTAGCTGGTACCGGAGAAGCGCGCCGAGAAGCTCACCATCTCGTTGTCGATCATCAGTCGCACGACAGCACGTTCGGCGATGTTGAGCACGACCCGGCCATCCTTGACCGCCGAAGGCGGGACCTGCACGCCGGGAACGCCGGCGTCGACCAGGATGTGCGGGGTCAGCTGGTTGTCGTTGATCCATTCCACCAGCGCCCGCAGCAGGTACGGGCGGTGGCTGGTCATGTGGAAGAAGTCTTCGGTCATGCGTGAAGTGTACGCGCCCGGCGCCCCGCCGGGGCGGATCACCTGCACGCCGGTCGGCGTGCAGACGGGTAACGCAGGCCCGGATCAGACCGGCAGATCGCGCAGCTTTTTTTCCTGATCGGTCAGGCTGCGGACGAAACCGGGGTGGCGGAAGATGCGGTTGCCGTAGTCCTCGATCGCCTTGCCGTCCTTCGGCAGCGGTACGTCCAGCGACTGCAGGCGCCAGATGATCGGCGCCATCGCGCAGTCGGCCAGGCTCATTTCCGGGTTGAGGAAGAACTTGCTGGCCTTGAACAGCGGCAGCGAGGCGGTCAGCAGCTCCTTCAGGCGCTTGCGGCCAGCCTCGGCCTGGGTCTTGTTGCCGAGCTGGATGGCCTGCACCTGTGGCACCCAGTCGTGCTCGATGCGCAGCATCGCCAGGCGGATGCGCGCACGCGAGAGCGGATCGACCGGCATCAGCGGCGGATGCGGATAACGTTCGTCCAGGTACTCGCTGACCACTGATGCGGCGTACAGCACCAGCTCGCGTTCGACCAGGGTCGGCACCGAGTGATACGGATTGAGGTCGATCAGGTCTTCAGGCGGGTTCTGTGGATCGACCGGAACGAAGTCGAAGGTCACACCCTTGGCCGCCAGCACCAGGCGTACACGGTGGCACAGTACATCGTCGTTCGAGGAAAACAGCGTCAGTGTATTGCGCATGCGTACGCTCGCCGCCATCAAAGGCTCTCCCACGACAGGAGACCGCCTGCCGCATCGGCGCCGCCGGCACCGTGCCGGCGGTCGACTCCTCCCCGAGTGTGCAACCGACCATCACAAAAGCCAATAGGCCCGTGCGATGGCCGGCGGCAGATTCAGTGAACGTCCTTCCAGTACTCCTTCTTCAGCAGGTACAGCAGGAAGGTGAGCAGGGCCAGGAACAGGATCACCCACACGCCCAGCTGCTGGCGCTTGAGCGCGGCCGGTTCGCCGGCGTATTCCAGGAAGTTGGTGATGTCCCGCACGGCCTGGTCGTACTGGCCGGCATCCACCGAACCCGGCGTTTCAATGCGCAGGCCGGTCACCGGCGGGTCCATGCCGGGGGCCTCGGGCTTGCCATGCACGGCATGCTGCAGGCCCTGCATTTCCCACAGCGGGTTGGGCATGGAGGCGTTCGCGAACAACGCGTTGTTCCAGCCCAGCGGCCGGCTGGTATCCAGGTAGAACGACTTGAGATAGGTGTAGACCCAGTCACTGCCACGCACGCGCGCGATCAGGCTGAGGTCCGGCGGCATCTTGCCGAACCACTTCTCGGCGTTCTCCTTGGGCATCGCCACTGGAATCGGGTCACCGATCGCCGAGCCGGTGAAGTTGAGGTTGTTCATCACCTCTTCTTCGGTCAGGCCCAGGTCCTGCGCCATCCGCGAATAGCGCAGGTACTTCAGTGCATGGCAGCCGGAGCAGTAGTTCATGTACAGCTGCGCGCCGCGCTGCAGCGAAGCGCGGTCACCGAGGTCGTTGCCGGCCTGCAGCAGCGGGGTGCCGCCCTCGGCGGCGGAGGCCAGGAAACTGCCCAGCATCAGGGTGGCCGCCAGGGCCAGCCGGACCATCCAGCGCTCAGTCATGCGTGGTCACCCTCTCCGGTACCGGCTTGGTCCTGTCCAACCGTGTCCATAGCGGCATGGTGATGAAGAACGCGAAGTACAGGAACGTCAGCACCCGCCCGATGTAGGTCTCGTGCACGTCGGTGCCAGGGCCGGAGCCGATCACGCCCAGCCACACGAAGCACACCGCCAGCACGCCCAGCATCACCTTCGAGATCCAGCCGCGGTAGCGCACCGACTTCACCTTCGCCTTGTCCAGCCACGGCACCAGGAACAGGATCGCGATGGCCGAGAACATCACCAGCACGCCGCCCAGCTTGTTCGGCACCACGCGCAACATCGCGTAGTACGGCGTGTAGTACCAGACCGGCTTGATGTGTTCCGGGGTCACCAGGCGGTTGGCCTCGGTGAAGTTGTCGTGCTCCAGGAACAGGCCACCGAAACCGGGCGCGAAGAAGATGATGAAGGCGGCGATGATCAGCAGGAAGCCGGCGCCGACACCATCCTTGAGCGTGTAATACGGGTGGAACGGAATGCCGTCGGCCGGCGCGTTCGGCGACCAGCGGTTGCCCTTCGGCCCCTTCTTGATCTCCACGCCATCGGGGTTGTTCGAACCCACTTCGTGCAGTGCGCCCAGGTGCAGTACCACCAGCAGCAACAGCACCAGCGGCAATGCGATGACATGCAGCGCGAAGAAGCGGTTGAGCGTGGCGTCACTGGGCAGGTAATCGCCCATGATCCATTCGGTCAGGCCGTTGCCGATCACCGGTATCGCGCCGAACAGCGAGATGATCACCTTGGCGCCCCAGAACGACATCTGGCCCCAGGGCAGCACGTAGCCCATGAAGGCTTCGGCCATCAGCACCAGGTAGATCAGCATGCCCAGAATCCACACCAGCTCGCGCGGCTTCTGGTAGCTGCCGTACAGCAGGCCGCGGAACATGTGCAGGTAGACCACGATGAAGAACAGCGAGGCCCCGGTGGAGTGCATGTAGCGGATCAGCCAGCCCCACTCCACGTCCCGCATGATGTATTCGATGGAACCGAACGCCTCGGCGGCGTTGGTCTTGTAGTGCATCGTCAGGAAGATGCCGGTGACGATCTGGTTGACCAGCACCAGCAGCGCGAGCGAACCGAAGTAGTACCAGATGTTGAAGTTCTTCGGCGCGTAGTACTCGCTGACGTGCTTGCGGTAGACCGGCATCAGGCCCGGCGCGCGGGCATTGACCCAGTCGGCGACGCCGCTGGCGGTACGGCTGAGGATATTGGCCATCAGGCAGCCCCCTGCGGATCAACACCGATGATGATGGTGTTGTCGTCCTGGTAGTGGTGCGCGGGCACCTTCAGGTTGATCGGCGCCGGCACGTCCTTGAAGACGCGGCCGGACATGTCGAAGCGCGACTTGTGGCATGGGCAGAAGTAACCGCCCTTCCACTGCGGATCGTAGGGCTCGGGCCGGATCTCGGCGACCATTTCCGGCGAGCAGCCCAGGTGCGTGCACAGGCCAACCAGCACGGAGATGTCCGGCTTGATCGAGCGCAGCTCGGGGTTTTGCTTGAGCACGTAGTCCGGCTGCTGGTCCTTCTCGCCGGACTCGGGGTCCTTGAGGCGGCCATCCAGCCCGTGCAACGCGTCGAGGATCGCCTTGGACCGTTTGACGATCCAGATCGGCTGGCCACGCCATTCCACGATCAGGCGTTGGCCTTCCTGCAGGGCGCTGATGTCGGCCACCACCGGTGCGCCAGCAAGCTTGGCGCGGGCACTGGGGTTCCAGGATTTGATGAAAGGAACTGCGGTGAATCCGACGCCGACGGCACCCACCACGGCAGTGGTGGCAGAAAGAAAACGCCGACGTCCGGTGTTGACTGGATCGTGTACCCCATCGTTGGCCATCCGGCACTCCGATATTGATTAGGTAGCTTTAAGGCTGCCAGCGGATCCGGTGGGGGCCAGAGCCGCATTGAATCATGGGCGAGTGTAGCGGAACCGTCGCGCGCCACACAACGCATTGCAACAACATTGATTGCGGGGTTGCCGGCCAGCGGCCGGCACTACCTTTCAAAGGAGTGCCGACCAACGGTCGGCGCCTACTGGTGACTCAGGGCGGTGCGGTAACGTTCGGCCAGCTGCCCGACCCGGCGCACGTAGTACTGGGTCTCGCTGTAGGGCGGCACGCCACCGTGGCGGTCGACCGCGCCTTCGCCAGCGTTGTAGCCGGCTGCGGCAAGGGTCAGGTCGCCATTGAAGCGTTTCAGCAACCACGCAAGATACTGCACGCCGCCACGGATGTTCTGCCCGGCGTCATAGGAATCGCTTACGCCGAAGCGCGCGGCGGTCGGCGGCATCAGCTGCATCAGGCCCTGCGCGCCAGCACGGCTGAGCGCGGTCGGGTTGTAGGCCGACTCGGCATGGATGATGGCGCGCACCACCGCCTCCTCCACGCCGAACTCGCGCGCGGCCGAGGTGATCTCGGCCTGGAAGGCCGAGGTGTTCAGTCGCACGGTGCCGAAGTCCACGCGTGGATTGACCCCACAGGCATAGCAGCGCTCCATGAAGCTGTAGCGGATGGTCCGGACCGGGCCGAGGTTGGCCACCTGGGTCGGGCGCGCACTGGTGTAGTGGCGCACGCCATCCTTCATGAAGGAATACACCTGGCCACTGACCATGCGCGCGCTGCGCGAGGCGACCGGCTGTGCGGGACCGGATGCCGGCACGGACGCAGGCGCGACCGTTGCCGGCGCTGCGGCACTCGCGGCAACGGCCACCGGGTTGCGTTCGATGCTGGCCACCGTGGTGGATGCCGGCCTGGGCGCGGCCACCACCGGTCGAGGTGCCGGGCGGGTGTCACGGGTGTAGCTGATGGTGCTGCAGCGCGCGCCGGCCACCCGCTTGCTCACATAACTGGTGACGCCGTCAGCGCCCTGGCACTTGTACAGGGTTCCAGCGCTGGCCGGCGCAGCGGTCAGCGCAGCGATGATGATCGCCGTTGTCCCCAGTATCCCCTTCATGGCGGCGAGTGTCCCAGCTTCGCCGGGGCTTGCCAAGCGACGTGGCTCAGCCTGTGACCGGCGGCACAGCCAGCAACTGGCCGAGGCCCGCCAGGCGCTGTGCCAGTTCGTCGCGCAGGCGCGGCGGGGTGGTCCAAAGCGCCACGGGCAGGCGGTCCAGGCTGAGAATCTGCGCCAGCATCATGCCGCGGCTCTCGGCGCCCATGCGCAGCAGGCAGTGGTCGGGGCCATCCGCTTCCAGTACTCCACACCACGGCGGGATGCGGCCTTCCAGCTCGGAATGGCTGCCGGACAGGCGGAGGATGGCCTGCAGCGCGAACGGCGCCTGGCTGACCGCCTGCCGCACCATCACATCGGGCGGCGCCGGGGTGCGCCGGTGCAGGCCCGGCCCGGCGCACTCACGTACGGCGCCCATGCGGTCCACGCGCAAGGTGCGCCAGTCCTGCCGCCCCAGGTCCCAGGCAAGCAGATACCAGCGTCGCCCGTAATTGACCAGGTGCTGGGCCTCGACCTCGCGCTGGGTGACGGCTTCCTGCGCGCTGCGGTACTCGAAGGCCAGCCGTGACGCCTGTCGGCAGTGCTGGGCCAGCCGCCCGAGCAGGCGTGCGTCGGTGGACGGAAGGTCGGACAGGGTGGCCGTCGCTGCATGCACCTCGCCGGCCTGCTGGCGACGACGGGTCGGCACCAACGGATCGAGCTTGGACAACAGGCCACGCGCGGTGTCGTCGATCCCGGCAACGGTGGCCGAGGCTGCGCGCAGGGCGATGGCCAGGGTGGTCGCCTCCTCCTCGTCCAGCAGCATCGGCAGCACCGGGGCCCCGGCCCCCAACTGGTAGCCGCCGCCGACCCCGGACGAGGCCTGCACCGGATAGCCCAGCTCGCGCAGGCGCTCGATATCACGGCGGATGCTGCGCCGGTCCACGCCCATGCGCTCGGCCAGCTCGGCCCCGGACCACTGGCGGCGGGCCTGCAGCAGGGCGATCAGGCGCAGCAGACGATGGGCGGTATGGCGCATGAAGGATCGAGGACAGAAGTCGTCCGCAATAGTGCCCCAGGATGGCCTCCAGTTCACCACCCAGCGCAAGGAGCAATGCCATGAATTCACGCCAGATCACCCTTTACCACGCCGCCCGTTCCCGCTCGAGCGGCGCCGTGGCCCTCCTCGAAGCGCTGGGTGCCGACTACCGCATGCAGGTGCTGGACCTGAAAGCCGGCGCCAACCTGGCCCCGGCCTACCTGGCCATCAACCCGATGGGCAAGGTGCCGGCCATCGTCCACAACGGCGCACTGGTGACCGAACAGGTGGCGATCTATCTGTACCTGGCCGACCTTTACCCGGAAGCCGGGCTGGCACCGCCGATCGGCGACGCCCTGCGCGGCCCCTACCTGCGCTGGATGGCCTTCTATGGCGCCTGTTTCGAGCCGGCGATGATCGACAAGGCAATGCACCGCGAGCCGCCGCCGCGCCTGATGTCGCCGTACAACGATGCCGAGACCGTGCTGCAGGTGGTCGAAGCCCAGCTGGCGCAGGGCCCGTACCTGCTGGGCGAGGTCATGAGCGCCGCCGACGTGCTGTGGGGCAATGCACTGGCGTGGACCACGGCCTTTGGCCTGGTACAGCCGGCGCCGGCCACGGCTGACTACATCGCACGGATGAGCGCGATGACCGCGTTCGACCGTTCGCGGCAGATCGATGCGGAGCTGGTGGCGGCGTAAGGGCGCCCGCCGGGCACGGCCCGGCGCTACCGGGGCCGGCGGGATGCGGGTAGCGCGGGGCCGTGCCCCGCGAGCGCACAGCGCGGCGGGCGGCGTGGGATGCGGGTAGAATTTCCGACTTTCCCGCCACCCGAATGGATTAAGCGCCATGACCGGGACGCCAGACGTCTTTCCGCCCGCCGCCCCGGGCGGTACCCCGCTCGTTGCCCTGCCCGCTGGTCCACGCAAGCCCGACCAGGTGAAAGGCAAGCTGTACATCAAGACCCACGGTTGCCAGATGAACGAGTACGACTCGGCCAAGATGGCCGACGTGCTTGCCGCCAGCGATGGCCTGGAACTGACCGACAGCCCGGACGACGCCGACGTCATCCTGGTCAACACCTGCTCCATCCGCGAGAAGGCGCAGGAGAAAGTGTTCAGCCAGCTGGGCGTGTGGAAGGGCCTGAAGAACAAGGGCCGCGAGGTCATCATCGGCGTGGGTGGCTGCGTCGCCTCGCAGGAAGGCGAAGCGATCATCAAGCGTGCGCCGTTCGTTGACCTGGTGTTCGGCCCGCAGACCCTGCACCGCCTGCCGGAACTGATCCGCGCCCGCCGCGAGCAGAAGCGCCCGCAGGTGGACATCAGCTTCCCCGAGATCGAGAAGTTCGACCGCCTGCCCGAGCCGCGCGCCGAAGGCGCCTCGGCGTTCGTGTCGATCATGGAAGGGTGTTCCAAGTACTGCTCGTTCTGCGTGGTGCCCTACACCCGCGGCACCGAAGTCAGCCGCCCGTTCGAGGACGTGGTGGTGGAAGTGGCGCAGCTCGCCGCACAGGGCGTGCGGGAGATCAACCTGCTCGGCCAGAACGTCAACGCCTATCGGGGCCCCTATGGCGACGGCGAATTCGCCGACCTGGGACTGCTGATCCGCACCATCGCCGAGATCGACGGCGTCGGCCGCATCCGCTTCACTACCTCGCACCCGCTGGAGTTCAGCGATTCGCTGATCGATGCGTTCCGCGACGTGCCGCAGCTGGCCAACTTCCTGCACCTGCCGGTGCAGGCCGGCAGCGACCGCGTGCTGTCGGCGATGAAGCGCGGCTACACCGCGCTGGAATTCAAGTCGAAGATCCGCAAGCTGCGCGCGGTGCGCCCGGACATCTCGATCAGCTCGGACTTCATCGTCGGCTTCCCCGGCGAGACCGATGCCGATTTCGAGAAGACCATGAAGCTGATCGAGGACATCGGCTTCGACCACAGTTTCTCCTTCATCTATTCGCGTCGACCCGGCACACCGGCTGCGGATCTGGAAGACACGATCAGCGATGCGGAAAAGCATGCGCGCCTGTCGCGCCTGCAGGAGCGCATCAATGCGCATGCCGCCGGCATCTCCGAAAAGATGGTCGGCACCGTGCAGACGGTGCTGGTGGAAGGCCCCTCGCGCAAGAACCCGAACGAACTGACCGGCAAGACCGAGAACATGCGTTCGGTGAACTTCCCGGCACCGGCGCGCCTGATCGGCCAGTTCGTGGACGTGGTGATCACCGAAGCGCTGACCAATTCGCTGCGCGCGCGCGTGGTGGCGGAATAAGGTGTGCCGGCCAACGGTCGGCACCCACCGGAATGAATGCCGGCCAGCGGCCGGCACCCACCGGGGTAGATGCCGACCGTTGGTCGGCATTCACTAATCCAGGCGCTTGCGGAAACGCAGGATGGCCAGGGTCATCATCACCACGATGAAAGCCAGCAGTGCCAGCGCATCGTGCCACAGCTCCCACAGCGAGGCGCCGCGCAGCATGATGCCGCGCACCAGGCGCAGGAAGTGGGTCAGCGGCAGCACTTCGGCCAGCCACTGCACCGGCCTCGGCATGCCCGCGAACGGAAACATGAAGCCCGACAGCAGGATCGACGGCAGGAACAGGAACAGCGTCATCTGCATCGCCTGGAACTGCGAGCGTGCGCGCGTGGAGATCAACAGGCCCAGCGCGAGGTTGGCCAGCACCAGCAGCACCGCGGCCAGGTAGATATCCAGCAGGCTGCCGCGGATCGGCACCTGGAACAGCCAGGTGCCCAGCACCAGCACCAGCGTGGTCTGCAGCAGGCCGATGGCCGCGTAGGGCAGCACCTTGCCGACCATCAGCTCGCTGCGCGACACCGGCGTGGCGATCAGCAGCTCCATGTTGCCGCGCTCGCGCTCGCGTACCACCGCCACCGCCGTGAACATCACCAGGGTCATGGTCAGGATCACCCCGATCAGGCCGGGCACGATGTTCACCGCCGAGCGCCGCTGCGGGTTGTAGAAACTGGTCACGCTGACCTGGCCACTGGCAATGCTGCCTTCGCGCAACGGCCGCGTATTGCTGGTCGGGCGCGTGTCCAGCGGCACCTGCGCCAACTGGATCGCCGCGCTCTGCACCACGGTATCGCTGCCATCGACCAGCACCTGCACCGCCTCGCGTCCATCGAAGCGGCGACGTTCGAAGTCGGCCGGCACCACGATGCCGACACTGATGTCTCCGCGGCGCAGCGCCTGCATCAGCTGGCCAGGCGTATAGGCTTCGCTGCGCGGGGTGATCACGCCGGTGGCGACCATGTCCTGCACCAGCGCGCGCGACGCCGCGCTGTTGGCCTGGTCGGCGACGCCGGCATCAAGGTGGCGCAGGTTGAGGTTGATCGCGTAGCCGAACAGCAGCAGCTGCATCACCGGAATGCCAACGATCATCGCCAGCGTGATGCGGTCGCGGCGCAGCTGCCTCAATTCCTTGAGCATGATCGCCCACAGCCGGCGCAGGTTCATGCCGCTGGCTCCCTTCCGCGGCCACGGGTGGCGGCGACGAACACGTCTTCCAGGTTCGGGGCCACGGCCTCGATTCGCGCCTGCGGATCGGCATGGGCCAAGGCGCGCTGCAGTGCTGGCATGTCGGCGGCGTCTTCACTGCACAGCACGCGCAGCTGCGTGCCGATCTGCGCCACGCTCAGTACGCCGGGCAGTTCGGCCAGCGTGCGGCTGGCCTGGCGCGGTTGCGAGGACGTGACCTGCAGCGTGCGCCCTTCCAGCCGCGCACACAGTTCGGCCGGCGTGCCGTCGGCCACCAGTGCGCCGCGATCAAGGATCGCCAGGCGGTGGCAGCGCTCGGCTTCATCCATGTAGTGGGTCGAGACCAGCACGGTGGTTCCGGCATCCGCCAGCTCGAACAGTGCCTCCCAGAAGTCGCGGCGCGATTCCGGATCGACCGCACTGGTCGGCTCGTCCAGGAACAGCAGTTCGGGGGCGTGCACCACGGCACCGGCCAGGGCCAGGCGCTGCTTCTGCCCGCCGCTGAGCGTGCCGGCCAGCTGCGGCTGCCGGTCCTGCAGCCGGTACTGCTGCAGCAGCGCATCGATCCGCTCCCGGGCCTGGGCACGCGACAGGTCCTGGATGGCGGCAAGGAACTCCAGGTTCTCGCGCACCGACAGGTCTTCGTACAGCGAAAAGCGCTGGGTCATGTAGCCGATGCGTCGACGCAGCGCCTCGGCCTGCTCTGGCACCGACAGGCCCAGCACCTCGATCTGCCCGGCACTCGGCTCCAGCAGGCCGCACAGCATCCGGATCGTGGTCGACTTGCCCGAACCATTCGGACCCAGGAAGCCATACACCTGTCCGCGCGGGACGGTCAGGTCGACGTTGTCCACCGCCAGCAGATCGCCGAAGCGGCGGGTCAAGCCCTGCGCATGCACCGCAATGTCGTTGCCGGTGTTCAGAAGCTCACCTGCACTGGAAGGCCCGCCGGAAGCTTCTGCATGTCGGCGGCCTCATCCACCTCGATCTCCGCCAGATAGCTCAGGCGCGCGACGTCGTCGCCGGTGAGCGCGTAGTACGGCGTAAATGAAGGTTCGCTTCGGATCGAGCGCACATGGCCCTTCAGTGCGGCCCCCTGCCCTTCCAGATGCACCTGCGCGGCCTGCCCGACCTTGATCTGCAAGCGCAATGGCTGCGGCAGATAGACACGCGCATAGGGACGCTCGCCGACCAGCATCACCGCCAGCGGAGCGCCCACCGGAGCCTGGTCGCCTTGCCGGTATGGCAAGGCATCGACTACCCCGTCACGTGGGGCGCGCAGCTGCAGCTTCTGCAGGTTGACGCCCTGCACCACCTGCTGTGCCTGCGCGGCGTCCGCAGCCGCCTTGCCCTGCGCAATGTCCTGCGCGCGGCTGCCATGCACCAGCTCCAGCCAGGCCTGCTCGGCGGCACGCACGCTGGCCTCGGCATTGCCTGCGGCGGCGCGTGCGCGGTCCAGCTCGGCGGCGGCGATCAGGCGCTGGCGTGCCAGCGGTTGCACCCGGCGGTAGTACGCGCTGGCTTCGGCCGCCTGCGCACGCAAGGCGGCCAGCTGCGCCTGGGCCTGCGCGATCTGCTCCTGCCTCGGGCCGATCTTCAGTTCTTCCAGCTGCGCCTGTGCGCGTGCCGTGTCGGCCTGTGCGGCGGCGAACTGGGCGTCACCGCGGGCCGGGTCGAGCTGCATCAGCACGGTACCGGCCTTGACCTGCTGGCCTTCGCGCACGTCCACTGCGGCGATCACTTCGGCGGCCGGTGCCGGCACCGTGATCCGGTCCCATTCCAGCGTTCCCAGTGCGGTTGGCGTTGACGGGCCACACCCCGCCAGCAGGCCGATGCCCGCCAATCCGATTCCACGCACCCCGTTGCCGATGCCCATGCCATCCCCTCCTGCGACGGCGCCACGGTGCCATGCGCCCCGTGCACCCACAATGATTGCAATCCGCCATGGCGTTTTTTTCACCGCCTGCCGCGGGGCCTTTTGCTGCAAGGCTCCGCGCCACCTATCCACAGCTTGATTCAGCATCATTCCACAGCCGGTGTGGAGAACCGACAGGAGGTGGCCGTGTTGGGTGCACGGCAGCGGAAGATGCGCTCCCACCACACGGGCCGACCGGCCGTGACGGTTTTTTCACCACCACCTCATGGGCCTTGTGGCACAAGCACTGCGAAGGCCTATCCACAGGTTTTCGCGCACCCCGTCCACACCGGGTGTGGAAAACCGCGTATCGGCCCGCTGCTGGCCGCGCGCCCCGTGCGCGCGCTACCCTTGTCCCCCCTGAATACACTGCGGTGGAAGGCGTCCGCCCCACCCGAAGCAATGAAAAGCATCGAGCATCGAGACTTCACCCTGTCGCCGGAAGACAACGAACGGCTGGCCAACCTGTGTGGGCCGTTCGACGGCCACCTGCGCCAGATCGAACTGAAACTCGGCGTGGAAATCGCCAACCGTGGTTTCGTGTTCCGCATCAGCGGACCGAACGAGGCCATCGTCGAGGCGCAGAAGCTGGTCGAGGCACTGTACGCCGAAGCCGGCGAGACCACCTTCGACAACCACGCCATCCACCTGCGCCTGGCGCAGGCCAATGTCGAGCAGATTGCCGAGCGCTCCTATGAAGCTCAGGAGGTCGCGATCAAGGTCAAGCGCGGCACGGTGCGTGGGCGCGGTGCCAACCAGGCCCGCTACCTGCACCAGATCGCCACCCACGACATCAACTTCGGCATCGGTCCGGCCGGCACCGGCAAGACCTTCCTGGCCGTGGCCAGCGCGGTCGAAGCACTGAACGAATCGCGGGTGCAGCGCCTGATCCTGGTGCGCCCGGCAGTGGAGGCCGGCGAGAAGCTCGGCTTCCTGCCCGGCGACCTGAGCCAGAAGGTCGACCCTTATCTGCGACCGCTGTACGACGCCCTGTACGAAATGATGGGCGTGGAGAAGGTGGTCAAGCTGCTGGAGAAGAACGTCATCGAGATCGCGCCGCTGGCCTACATGCGCGGCCGCACGCTCAACGATGCCTTCGTGATCCTGGACGAAGCGCAGAACACCACCATCGAGCAGATGAAGATGTTCCTGACCCGCCTGGGCTACGGCTCCACCGCGGTGGTCACCGGCGACCTGACCCAGACCGACCTGCCCAAGCATGTGAAGTCGGGCCTGCGCGATGCCATCGACGTGCTGCGCGAGGTCGAGGGCGTCAGCTTCACCTTCTTCGAGTCCCGCGATGTGGTCCGCCACCCGCTGGTGGCACGCATTGTCAGCGCTTACGATCGCCGTGACCTGCATCAGATCCAACCTGGAGCAACTCCATGACCCGTGGTCCCGTGCGGCTGGACGTCGCCGTCAGCTATGCCCTGCCGCGTACCGGCCTGCCGGCGGCCGTCAGCTTCCGCAAGTGGGTGGCCGCCGCACTGAAAGGCCGCATCCGCGAGGCCGACCTGGCCATCCGCGTGGTCGATGCCAAGGAAGGGCAATCGCTGAACCGTCATTACCGTGGCAAGGACTACGCCACCAACGTGCTCAGCTTCCCGGCCGAAGTGCCCGAAGGCCTGCCCAAGGGCGTGAAGTTCCCGCTGCTCGGCGACCTGGTGATCTGCGCACCGGTGGTGGCCCGTGAGGCCGACGAACAGGGCAAGGCACTCAACGCCCACTACGCGCACTTGACCGTGCACGGCGTGCTTCACCTGCTCGGCTGGGACCACGAGGACGACAAGGAAGCCGAGGCCATGGAACAGCTGGAACGCGAGATCCTGGCCGAGCTCGGCATCGCCGACCCGTATGCCGGAGAGCGCTGACGCTGTTCCGGAGGCTATGCTTGCCCGAACGGAATCCGGGGGGACAGGGATGATGTTCGAGAAGGGCGGGATGCCGTTGCTGATCGGCGGCCTCGGGCTTGCAGCGGTGTTGATCCTCGGCGCGCGCCTGGTGCGACGCATCAGTGCGGGCGACCCCAGCGGGCAGCACTGGCTGCTGCGCACCCTGGCGCTGCTGTCACCTGCGTGCGTCATTGCCAGCCTGGCGGTCAGCATGGTCGGGCCGCACCTGTTGCAGCATCGGCACGGTATCAGCACCACGATGGGCCTGGTGACGAGCGCACTGGTACTGATGTTCATCGGCGCGTTCACCGCACCGGTGGCCTGGCGGGTGGCGGTCCAGCAGCGCCTGCGGCGCTCGGCAGCCACGTTGCCGTTCTTCCATGCGTCAAAGGCCTCGCTCTGGCTGTTGTACGCCCTCTGCGCGATGTACATGCCGCTGGCAAAGGCCGCCGGGCCGGCACTGCTGCCCTGGATCGAACAAGTGGGCCTGCTGCAGTCGGTAGCGCTTGGGCTGATCACCGTGCTGCACACCGCGATGAAGGCCGTGCTTCTTACCCTGCCGGTGATGGCAGTGCGCGCCCTGCTGACCCGCAACCGCCGCGGCAGCAACGCTGAGATCCCGCGCCCGTCGCCGTTATGATGTCCGACCCGCCTGCGGAGTCCGCCCGTGTCGCTGCGCTGCTGCCTGTCCCTGCTGTGTGTCCTTGCCGCCCCGCAGGCCTTCGCCTCACGCCTTGATCTGCCCGCGCTGATCGAATGCCGCCAGGGTGTGGCCGAGTACGCCGTGCTCGCCCCGCTGCTGGCCGACCCGTTGAAGGCCGTGGCCCAGGGCCTGCAGCCGTTGCCGCAGGGCAACCAGTTCATGAGCGAGTACCGGCTGGCCAGCCCGGTCACCGTCTTCGGCCAGCAGACCGAGCGGGTGGCGGTGGCCGGCGCCAGCATCATGGCGGTCCTCGACCAGGCCGACCCTCGGCCGCTGGCCAAGCGGCTGGAACTGGAGACAGGCTACGACCAGGACGGCAAGTTCATGGCCGGGCGCGAGCTGGTCAGCCGCGATGTGACCGACCCGAAAACCGGCGAGGCCCAGATCGAGTCGATCATCCTCAGTGTCTCCACCGTGGCCTCCCATCCCGGCAAGACCCTGGCCGGCTGCACCTACAGCCTGGACCTGCCCGAGGAAGAGGCTCCCCAGGCCGCTCCCGCCCCGACCGGCGGCAGTCACTGACAGGCCGTCACATCCTGCTAGACTTGGGCCAACGCCCGGCCTGCCGGGTGCCTTTTTTCCAGAGATGTCAGAAGACGACAGTAGTAGCTCCCCTGCGGAGCACAGTGAAAAGAAGCGCGGCTGGCTTGAACGCCTGACCTCCGCCTTCTCCGGCGAACCCCATACCCGCGACGAGCTGGTCGCTGTCCTGCACACCGCGCAGGAAGAGGGCCTGATCGCCGCCGATACCCTGAAGATGATGGAAGGCGCCATTTCGGTGGCCGAGCTGACCGTGGGCGACGTGATGATCTCACGCTCGCAGATGGTCTCGCTGCCGGTCGAAGCGCCCTTCCTGGAACTGATGAAGCAGGTGGTCGAATCCGGCCATTCGCGCTTCCCGGTGCACGGCGAGAACAAGGACGACATCCTTGGCATCCTGCTGGCCAAGGACCTGCTGCGCGGTGTGGTTGCCGACAACGGCCCGGCCAACGTGCGCGAGCTGCTGCGCCCGGCGGTGCTGATCCCGGAGGCGAAGAAGCTCAACGTGCTGCTGAAGGAGTTCCGCCTGTCGCGCAACCACATGGCCATCGTGGTCGACGAGTACGGCGGTGTCGCCGGCCTGGTCACCATCGAGGACGTGCTGGAACAGATCGTCGGCGAGATCGACGACGAGCACGACGAGGCCGAGGATCCGTCCGCGCAGATCGCCATCCAGTCCGACGGCCAGTACGTGGTCGATGCGCTGACGCCGATCGGCGACTTCAACGAGCGCTTCGGCGCGACGTTCTCCGACGAGGACTACGACACCATCGGTGGCCTGGTCACCGAGGCCGTCGGGCACCTGCCGGAAGTTGGCGACGAGCTGGCGCTGGACCGTTTCATGTTCCGCGTAGCCCGCGCCGATGCGCGCCGGGTACAGGCCTTCCACGTGACCGTGCTGCCGCCGGACGCGCAGGACGACGCTTGAAGCGCCGTGGCCTGATCCTGACGCTGTGGCTGGCACTGTGCGTGCTGGCCATGCCGCTGGCCGCCTCCGCACAGGCGGCGCCCGCCGTGCCGGCCACGCCCGGCCCCGCAACCGTGGCCCCTGCCCCGCGCATCGGGGTGGTGACCATGCAGCCAGGCACCGTGTTCTTCGAGCGCTTCGGCCATGACGCCATCGTCGTGATCGATCCGGTCAGTGGCGAAGCAACCTCGTACAACTTCGGCTATTTCGATCCGTCCGAGGACGACTTCATCAGCCGCTTCGTGCGCGGCGACATGATGTATTACCTGGTGGCGCTGCCACTGCAGCAGGACCTGTCGTACTACGACGAGACCGGCCGCGGGGCCAGCGTGCAGTGGCTGGACCTGCGCCCCGAGCAGGCGCGTGCACTGGCCGCTGACCTGGCCGAACGGGCCAAGCCGGAAAATGCGCGCTACCACTACGACTACTACACCGCCAACTGCGCCACCATGGTGCGCGACACGGTGGACAAGGCCCTGGGCGGTGGCCTGCAGTCACAGCTGTCGGGGCGCTCGCGCGGCAACACCTACCGCAGCGAGTCGGTGCGCCTGGCCTCGCCGGCCCCCTGGATGTGGCTGGGCTTCGATGTCGGCCTGGGGCCGTTCGCCGACCAGCCGCTGTCGCGCTGGCAGGAAGCGTTCGTGCCCATGCGCCTGGCCGATGCGCTGCGCCAGGCGCGTAACAGCGATGGCCGCCCGCTGGTGCAGTCCGAACAGGAACTGTTGCCGCACCGCATTGATCCGGAGCCGAAGGAGTTCGCGCGCCGCTGGTGGCCGTGGCTGCTGTGCGGCCTGGTGATCGCCGCCGGCGTGCTGGCGCTGCGCAGCCGCCCGCGCCTGCTGGCCGGGCTGGCCCTGCCGTTCTGGCTGCTGTGTGCCATCGCGGGCAGCCTGCTGGTGTTCCTGTGGGGCTTCAGCACCCACTACGCCGCCTGGGCCAACCGCAACCTGCTGCTGCTTTCGCCGCTGGCCGTATTGCTGCTGCCGGGTGCGATCGCCCTGCTGCGCCGGCGCGTGCCGGGCCGCATGTTCAGGGTCGTGCTGTGGCTGCTGGCGGTGCAGGCGGTGGCCGCGCTGGTGCTGCACTGGCTGAGCCTGCAGGCGCAGTACAACGCGCAGTGGATCGTGCTGCTGCTGCCGGTGCATGTGGCGCTGGCGTGGGTACTGGGGCGCCATCCTCACTTGTCCGAAACACGGCACTGACGCACGATGGCGGGCATGTCATTGCCCGCCTCCGCTTCCGCACCTGCCTCGGCCAACCCCGCCTGCGTCATCAACTGCGTCCACTACGATGACGAGGGCAAACGCCACGACATCAGCCTGGACGCCATCAGCGATGTCATCGCCGGCGGCAACGGCTTCGTCTGGGTCGGCCTGTACGACCCCAACGACGATGTGCTGCTGAAACTGCAGGAAGAATTCTGCCTGCACGACCTGGCCATCGAGGATGCGCGCAACGCGCACCAGCGGCCCAAAGTCGAGACCTACGGCAACTCGCTGTTCGTGGTGGTGACCACCGCGCAGATGGTCGACGAACGCATCCAGTACGGCGAAACCCACGCCTTCCTCGGCCCGCGTTTCCTGGTAACGGTGCGTCATGGCGCCTCGCTGTCCTATGCGCCGGTGCGTGCACGGGTGGAACGCGAGCCGCAGCTGCTGAAGATGGGCCCGTCGTACTGCCTGTACGCGGTGACCGACTTCGTGGTCGACAACTACCTGCCGATCGTGCACCGCTTCCGCGACACCCTGGACCTGCTGGAAAAGGACATCTTCGCCGACAACTACAAGCGCAGCACGGTGGTGCGGCTGTACGAGCTCAAGCGCGAACTGAACAAGATGCGGATGGCGGTGGCACCGCTCCAGGATGTGCTGGCGCAGCTGCGCCGCTACCAGGGCGAGTTGATCCCCGACGAAGTGAAGCTGTACGTCCGTGACGTGCACGACCACGCGGTGCGCATCAGCGATGTGATCGACACCCTGCGCGAGATGCTGGGCACTGCGCTGAGCGTGAACCTGTCGCTGGTGACGCTGGCGCAGGGCGAGACGGTCAAGCGCCTCGGCGCCTGGGCCGCGCTGCTGGCCGCGCCGACCCTGATCACCAGCTGGTACGGCATGAACTTCAGCCACATGCCGGAGCTGAGCGAACCGTGGTCGTACCCGCTGATGATTGTTGGCGTGGGCGGTGTGTGCGTGGGGTTGTACCGGTTGTTCAAGCGCGCGAAGTGGTTGTGAGGGATATCGACCAACGGTCGATACCCACCGGCCCCCGGTAGGCCACGACCGTTGGTCGTGGCACATGACCCACCTTTGGAAGTGCCGGCCGCTGGCCGGCACTACCGTTGGGAATCAAGCCACGTAGACGGTCTTGATATTCATGAACTCATGGATGCCGTGGTCGGCCAGCTCCCGACCGAAGCCGGACTGCTTGCTGCCACCGAACGGCAGCCTCGCGTCACTCTTGACGATGGCGTTGACGAACGCGGCGCCGCATTCCATGCGCTGTGCGAAGGCCTCGCCTCGCACCGGATCACGCGTCCACACGCTGCCGCCCAGGCCGAAGCGGGTGTCGTTGGCCACGCGCAGTGCCTCGGCCTCGTCCTTGACCCGGATCACCGCCGCCACCGGCCCGAACAGCTCCTCGTCATAGGCCGGCATGCCCGGACCGACCTGATCAAGCACGGTCGCCGGATAGCCGGCATGGGTACCGGCAATGGGCTCGCCACCGATCAGCACGCGCGCGCCCTTGGCGACGCTGGCCTGCACCTGCTTGTGCAGTTCGTCGCGCAGGTCGGCACGGGCCATTGGCGCCAGCGTGGTGCCCCGCTCATCGGGATCGCCGTACTGGCGCTCACCCGCCGCTTCCACAAAGCGACGGGTGAATTCATCGGCCACCGCATCGACCACGATGAAGCGCTTGGCCGCAATGCAGGTCTGCCCGCTGTTGTCGAAGCGTGACTTCACTGCCGCCGCCACGGTCTTGTCGAGGTCGGCATCGTCGAGCACCACGAAGGCGTCACTGCCACCCAGCTCCATCACTGACTTCTTCAACTGGCTGCCGGCGTTGGAAGCGATCGAGCGCCCTGCCCGCTCGCTGCCGGTCAGCGTCACCGCCTTCACCCGTGCGTCGCGCAGGACGTCAGCGGCCTGGTCGTTGTCGATGTGCAGCACGTCGAACACGCCGCCCGGCAGGCCACCATCACGGCACACCGCCAGGATCAGGTCGGCACACTGCGGTACGTTGCTGGCGTGTTTCAGCAGGGCCACGTTGCCGGCCATGAACGCCGGGGCGAGGAAGCGGAACACCTGCCAGACCGGGAAATTCCACGGCATTACCGCGAACACGCAACCGATCGGCTCGTAGCGCACGTAGCTGCGCTGGGCTTCGGTATCGATCAGCTGCGGCTTGAGGTAGTCGGCAGCATGGTCGGCGTAGTACTCGCAGGCGGCCGCGCACTTGTCGACCTCGGCCAGCGCCTCGGCCTTGAGCTTGCCCATCTCGTGGGTCATCGCCTGCTGCAGATCGTCGCGACGCGTACGCAGCTGGGCGGCGATCCGGCGCAGGATGGCACCGCGGTCCTGCAGCGAGCGATCGGCCCAGCCGGGGAAGGCATCGGCGGCAGCCTGCAGGCGCTGCTCGATGTCGGCAGCGCCCATCAGTTCATGGCGGTAGGTCACCTGTCCGGTGGCCGGGTCGACGATCTCGACGGTCATGGGGGATCTCCATCTGGAAGACCCCCATTGTGCGCCGCCGGCCGTGAGCCGGATGTTGCCGGCGCTGCCGATCAACCTGTGCTCAGCCGTTGTCCTGGCGCGCCAGCTGCAGGTCGCGCTGGCGTCGCTTCTCGGCGCGGGCATTGATGTACCAGCCGATCACCGCGGCGATCGACACCGCCGACACCAGCAGCGTGGCCAACGCGTTGATCTTCGGGCTGATGCCCATGCGCACCGAAGCGAACACCTTCATCGGCAGCGTGGTCGAGCCCGGCGTGGCGACAAAGCTGGCCACCACCACGTCATCCAGCGACAGGGTGAACGCCAGCAGCCAGCCCGCGACCAGCGCCGGTGCGATGATCGGCAGGGTGATGCGGGTGAACACGGTCAGCCGGCTGGCCCCCAGATCCATCGCCGCTTCTTCCAGCGACAGGTCCATTTCCTGCAGGCGCGAGGACACCACCACGGTGACGAAGCACAGGGTAAAGGTGACGTGGGCGATCCAGATGGTGGCCAGGCCGCGTGCCGGGAAGCCCGGAATCGCGCCCATCGAGGCCAGCAGCGCCATCAGCGAGAAGCCCAGGATCACATCCGGCATCACCAGCGGTGCAGTGACCAGCGCGCCGAACAGCGGCTTGCCGCGGAAGCGCTTGAAGCGGGTCATCACCATCGCCGCCAGCGTGCCCAGCACGGTGGCGGTACAGGCAGTCCAGAACGCAACCACCAGGCTGGTCCACATCGCATCCATCAGCGCGCGGTCGGCGAACAGGTCACTGTAGGCGCGGGTGGAGAACCCGGCCCAGACCATCGCCAGCCGCGAGCTGTTGAACGAATAGAACATCAGCAGCAGGATCGGCAGGTACAGGAAGGCGAAGCCGAGCAGCAGCACGCCCAGCCCCAGGCCCTTGGCGGAACGCGGGCTCATGCCTGTTTCCCTTCCAGCAGGCGCTGCTGGGAACGGTTGAACAGCAGGATCGGCACCAGCAGCAGCAGGATCATTGCCACCGCCATCGCCGAGGCGCCCGGCCAGTTGCGGTTGTTGAAGAACTCGTTCCACAGCTGGCGACCGACCATCAGCGTCTCCGAGCCACCCAGCATTTCCGGGATCACGAATTCACCCACCGCCGGGATCATCACCAGCATGCAGCCGGCGATGATGCCCGCCTTCGACAGCGGCAAGGTGATGCGCAGGAACGCCTGCCACGGCTTGGCGCCGAGGTCGTAGGCCGCTTCCAGCAGGCGGTGGTCATGCTTGACCAGGTTGGCGTACAGCGGAAGCACCATGAACGGCAGGTAGCAGTAGACGATGCCGATGTAGGCGGCGGTCGGGGTGTCGATCAGCTGCAGCTTGGGCAGGCCCATGCTGGTCATCAGCGACTGCAGGCCGGTGAACTGCAGGAACTGGTCAAGCAGGCCGTTGCGGTCCAGGATCGCCTTCCACGCATACACGCGGATCAGGAACGAGGTCCACGACGGCAGCACCACCAGCATCATCGCCACGTTGCGTGCGGCCGGCGACAGGCGGGCGATGGCGTAGGCCATCGGGTAGCCGATCAGCAGGGTCAGGAAGGTGGAGATCGCCGCGATCTTGATCGAGCTCAGGAATGCCTGCGCATAGATCGAATCGCGGAACAGCGCCAGGTAATTCTCCAGGTTCAGCTTCAGCGAGAACCCGCCGTCCACGTACTGCAGCAGCCAGGTATACGGCGGCGAGCCGACCCGGCTGAGCGAGAAACTGATCATCAGCACGATCAGGAACGGCACTGCGAAGAACAGCAGCAGCCACAGGTACGGAATGCCGATCACCGTGGCACGCAGCCCCGGCAGCCAGCGCTTCAGGCCGGCGACGCTCATGAGGTGAGCACCACGCCGTCGTTGTCGCGCCAGTGCACCCACACGCTGTCGCCCCAGGTCAGGCCATCACTGGCCCAGCGCTGCGAGTTGGCGAAGTTGGCCAGCACCTTGGCGCCGCTGGGCAGGCGCACGTGGTAGACCGAGTGGCTGCCGAAGTAGGCGATGTCCTCGATCACACCCTGCGCCTTGTTGGTGTGCCCTTCCGGCTCGTCCTTGCCGATCATCACCTTCTCCGGGCGCAGCGCGAACGCGACCGGCTGCCCTTCATAGCCGGTGATGCCGTGGGCGATGTAGATCGGCGCCGGGAACAGCGGCGAGCGCACGGTCACGTACTCGGGCAGGTCTTCGTCGATCACCCCGTCGAACAGGTTGACCGAACCGATGAACTCGGCGACGAAGCGGTTGGCCGGCTGCTCGTAGACCTCGTCCGGCTTGCCGACCTGCTGGATCCAGCCGGCATCCATCACCGCGATGCGGGTGGCCATGGTCATCGCTTCTTCCTGGTCGTGGGTGACCATCACGCAGGTCACGCCCGACGATTCGATGATGCTGACCAGTTCCAGCTGCATCTGCGAGCGCAGCTTCTTGTCCAGCGCGCCCATCGGCTCGTCCAGCAGCAGCAGCTTCGGCCCCTTGGCCAGCGACCGCGCCAGCGCCACGCGCTGCTGCTGGCCGCCGGACAGCTGGTGTGGCTTGCGCTTGCCCAGGTGGCCCATCTGCACCAGGTCGAGCATCTCGCCGACGCGCTTGCTGATCGCGTCCTTGCCCAGGCCATCCTGCTTCAGGCCGAAGGCAATGTTCTGCTCGACCGTCATGTGCGGGAACAGCGCATAGGACTGGAACATCATGTTGACCGGCCGCTGGTACGGCGGCAGCGCGTCCAGGCGCTGGCCATCGAGGGTGATGCTGCCCTTGGTGGGCGTCTCGAAGCCGCCCAGGCAGCGCAGCAGGGTCGATTTGCCACTGCCGGAGCCACCGAGCAGGGCAAAGATCTCGCCCTTGCGCACGTCCAGGTTGACGTCGTCGACGGCGACGAAACCGTCGAATTCCTTGCGCAGGTCACGAATGGAGAGATAGCCGGGCGCACCGGTCGTGTCGACGACGGTGGCTACCGGCTGGGCTTCAACGGGCATGGGGGCTCCGGGAGCGGGCGGTGGACAGCGGCCGCCATTCTAACGGCCGGGGGGCCCAGGGGATATGACGGCGGCAGGCGGAAGCGGCCGCTGGCCGGCTCCGGGGGCCCCAGGAGTGTCGGTTTTCCCCCGCCATGGTGGCCTGCCCGCGCAAAGGCCCGGGCTCCCCGGGACGACCCTGCGGTCGTCCCGGCCAGACACCACAGGCGACGCCTCGATCTGCAACGTTTTTCAGAACCGGATCTGTTGAAGGCCCGGGGCATTCCCCGCGCAATGGCCCTGATCAAGGCCTTGCATGGACCCACCCTGGTGACTTCCCCGGACAGCCCCTCCCCTTTCCCGCCCCGCCTGCCGGGCTCCCTGCCTGCAAGGCTGCCGCTGGTCATCATCGGCGCCGGCCAGGCCGGGTTGTCGCTCAGCGCGCTCCTGCAGGAGACCGGCGTCGAGCATCGCGTGCTGGAGGCCGAAACCGTGGGCGCCAGCTGGCAGCGGCGCTGGGAGTCGTTCCAGACCAACACCGCCAACGCGACGATGGCCCTGCATGGTCATGCCTATGCCGGCGATGACCCGGATGGTTTCATGGGCGCCCCGGAGGTAATCCGGCACCTCCGCGACTATGCCCACGAGCGTTCCCTGCCGATCAACGAGGGATGCGGGGTGCATCGGGTTGGGCCTGGGCCCGGCGGCTACGCCATCCACAGCAGCCAGGGGCTGATCCATGCCCGCGCAGTGGTGGTCGCCACCGGTGAATACCGCCGCGCACGGATGCCCCGGGTCCCGTTCGCGCCCGCGCCAGGCCTGACCGTGCTGCACTCGGGCGACTACCGCAGTGCCCGTCAGCTGCCCGATGGCGCCGTGCTGGTCATCGGGGGTGGGCAGTCCGGCGCGCAGATCGCCCAGGACCTGCGCGACAGCGGTCGCAGCGTGCACTGGTCACTGGCCCAGCGGCATTCGCATACCCGCCGGCTGCGCGGCAAGGACTCGATGACCTGGTGGGACATGGCCGGGCGCATCCACCAGCATGTGAGTGAAGCGGCGGGCGTACTTGCCGGGGAACCGGATGCACTGCGCAAGGCCCGCACCGCGGAGTTCCCGCTTATTTCCGGCAAGGGAAACGGTGGGCTGGGCAGCTCGATCAGCCTGCTGGCGATGCACCGCGCGGGCATCAGGCTGCTGGGCCGGTTGCAGGGCTTCGATGGAAACGTCGCCCGCTTCGCCGATGTGCGCCCGCAGCTGCGGACCGCGATCGAGGCGACGCGGGCCGAATACGCCTATCTCGATTCGCTGGCCAGCGCGTACTACGCCACGCGTCCCGAGCCACGCACCGACGATGCCCGCTACATTCCGGAGGAGGTCTATCTGCACTGGGAGCCGGACGCCGCCCCGCGTGAACTGGATCTGCAGGCGGAAGGCATCCGCTCGGTGGTGCTGGCCACCGGCTTCGTCGCCGAATGGCCCTGGCTCGACGTACCGGGCGCGCTGGATGCACATGGCTACCCGCTCGGCGACTTCGGTGTTTCCCCGCAACCGGGGCTGTTCTTCATCGGCATGCACAACCTGCAGCGGATGAGTTCATCGTTCCTGTGCAACGGCGGTCGCGATGCACGCGACCTGCTGCCTGCCATCCTGCGGCACCTGGGCCGAAGCGGGAGTACCGGCATCGACCCAGGGTAAGGCAGCCGCCGGGCATGACCCGGCGGCACCAGGCCGGCTCAACGGCCGGTCTTCACCTCGGTCCACAGCCGGGTGTAGAGCTTGTCGGTTTCCGGCGTGTTGATCGAGTACGTGAACATCTTCGCGGCCACGTCGGCCGGCGGGTAGATGGTCGGGTCGGTACGGATCGCCTCATCCACCAGTGGGGTCGCGGTCGGCACCGGGTTGGCGTAGTGGATGAAGTTGGTGTTGGCCGCGGCGACCTTCGGTTGCAGCAGGTAGTTGATGAACGCGTAGGCCGCTTCCGGGTGCTTGGCGTCCTTCGGGATCGCCAGCATGTCGAACCACTGCGGTGCGCCTTCCTTCGGGATCGAATAGGCCACGTGCACGCCATTGCTGGCTTCCTCGGCACGGTCGCGGGCCTGGATGATGTCACCCGACCAGCCGACCACCAGGCAGGTACCGCCGTTGGCCAGCGAGCCCACGTACTGCGAAGAGTGGAAGTTCTGCACGTACGGGCGGATCGACTTCAGCAGGTCGGCCGCCTTCTGCAGCTCGGCCGGATCGCCGCTGTGCGGGTCCAGGCCCAGGTAGTGCAGTGCGATCGGGATCATGTCCGCCGGCGTGTCCAGGATGGTCACGCCGCAGTCCTTCATCTTGCTGATGTTCTCCGGCTTGAACACCAGGTCCCAGCTGTTGGCGATGTCGGTGCTGCCGCCGAAGCGCTGCTTCAGCATCTCCACGTTGTAGCCGATGCCGGTGGTGCCGATCATGTACGGCACGCCGTACTGGTTGCCCGGGTCCTGGGTGGCGATGCGCTTCATCACCGCCGGATCGAGGTTGGCCAGGTTCGGGATCTTGCTCTTGTCCAGCGGCAGGAACACGCCCGCCTGGATCTGGCGGCCGAAGAAGTTCAGGGTCGGCACCACCACGTCGTAGCCGCTGTTGCCGGCCAGCAGCTTGGTCTCGACCATCTCATCGCTGTCGAACACATCGTAGGTCACCTTGATGCCGCTCTCCTTCTCGAAGGTCGGGATGGTGTCCTCGGCGATGTAATCGCTGTAGTTGTAGACGTTCAGGACCTGGCTGTCCTGCGCGCCGCCGTTGCCGCCGCTGCAGGCGGCGAGCATGGCGGAGGCCAGGCCGAGCGTGAGGATACGCAGCTTCATCGGGTGCTCCAGAATGCGGAAAGGGGGCCAGCGGGGCCGGCAACGGCTGCCAGCCTACCCCCCGGCGGCGGATTTTTCTATTCCAGATGCTCAGACGTTCAGCAGCAGGAACTCACGCTCCCACGAACTGATGACACGGAAAAAGGTCTCGTATTCCTTGCGCTTCACCGAGATGTAGGCCCGGCAGAAGCGCTCGCCCAGCAGGGCCTGCAGTTCGCTGCACTGCTCCAGCCCATCCAGCGCCTCGCCCAGCGAGCGCGGCAGGTTGTAGCCCAGCTCCTTGGCACTGCCGGTGACCGGCGCGTCCGGTGCCAGCCGCTCACGGATGCCGAGCAGCCCGCAGGCCAGGGTCGCGGCCATCGCCAGGTACGGGTTGGCGTCGGAACCGGCGAAACGGCTCTCCACGCGCATGTTTTCCGGCGTGTCCAGCGGCACGCGCAGGCCACAGGTGCGGTTGTCGAAACCCCAGTGCACGTTGCTCGGCGACACTTCGCCGAACACCAGCCGGCGGTAGGAATTCACGTTCGGTGCGAAGAACGCCATCGCCTGCGGCGCGTACTTCTGCAGGCCACCCAGATAGTGGCCGAACACCGGGCTGAACTCGCCTTCGGCATCGGTATCGCCGGCGAACACATTGCTGCCATCGCTCACCCGCACCAGGCTCTGGTGGATGTGCATGGCACTGCCCGGCTCGTTCTCCATCGGCTTGGCCAGGAACGTGGCGTACACCCCGTGGCGCATCGCCGCCTCGCGCATGGTGCGCTTGAACAGGAACACCTGGTCGGCCAGGTCCATCGCATCGGCATGGGTGAAATTGACCTCCAGCTGCGCCGCGCCGGACTCGTGGATCAACGTGTCCACGTCCAGCTTCATCGCATCGGCGTAGTCGTACATCAGGTCGAGGATCGGGTCGAACTCGTTGACTGCGTCGATCGAGTACGACTGCCGCGCGGTCTCCGGGCGCCCGGATCGGCCGGCCGGCGGCAGCAGCGGGAAATCCGGGTCGGTGTTCTTCTGCACCAGGAAGAACTCCAGCTCCGGCGCCACCACAGGGCGCAGGCCCAGTTCGGCGTAGGCCGCCAGCACGCGGCGCAGTACATTGCGCGGCGCCAGTTCATGGGGCTCGCCGTTCTTGGTGTAGCAGTCGTGGATGACCTGCGCGGTGGCATCGGCCGCCCACGGCACCATCCGGACCGTGTCCGGATCGGGGCGCAGCATCATGTCCGAGTCCGACGGCGAGGTCAGCTCGTAATAGTCGTCGGGAAACTCGCCGGTAACGGTGGTGGCGAAGATGCCTTCAGGCAGGCGCGTGCCATAGTCGTGCGAGAACTTGTCCGCCGGAATGATCTTGCCGCGCGCGTTGCCGGTGATGTCCGGTACCAGGCATTCAACCTCGGTGATACGCCGCTCCTTCAGCCAGCGCAGCAGGCTGCTTTCCTGCGGTGCGGGGGGCGTGGCCGTCTTGCGCGGGCGCGTTCGGGAACTCATCGGGAATCCAGTCGGTTCTGTTGGTGCTGCCGGCAAGCTTGGCCGAACGCACGGAAAATAGCGTGATAGAACGGCGCCTGCATGACACGCCATTCCGGGTGCCACTGTACGCCGAGCACGAAACGATGGTGCAGGCTGCGTGCCGCTTCGACCAGGCCGTCATCCGCCACAGCCTCCACCTGCAACCCCTGCGCGAGGCGGTCGATGCCCTGCCCGTGCACTGAATTGACCTGCACACGGGCGTCGCCGTGCCACTGCGCAAGCCAACCACCGGCGTCCAGGCTCACCGCATGCGCCAGCCCATACTGCACCTCCACCGGTGCCTGCGGGTCTTCACGATGGTCGGCCAGGCCGGCCACCGCATGCACCTGCGGGTACAGGCTGCCGCCCAGCGCGACGTTCAATTCCTGGAAGCCACGGCAGATCGCCAGCACCGGCAGGTCCAGCGCCAGCGCCTCGCGCAGCAGCGCGAAAGCACTGGCATCCCGGGCCGGATCGTGCAGATTGCCTGGCCAGCTGCGGCCGCCCTCGTAGTGCTGTGGCTCGATATTGCTGACCGCGCCGGTCAACAGCAGGCCATCCAGCCCCTGCAGCCAATCGCTCGCAGGCAGAGGCGGCTGCAGGCTCGGCAACACCACCGGGGTCACCTCGGCCGCCTCGGCCAGCGCGCGCACGTACTTCTCACCGGCCACCGCAAAGCGGTGATGGCCGAGCACGGTGCTGTCGGTGGGCAGGCCCACCCAAGGCAGGCGGCGCATGGGAAAACTCCTTGGCGTGCCGACACGTTACCCGTCGCCCGGCGAATGCGGCAAGTCGTCGCCGTCACGCCACGGCCGTCACGCATCGGCGAAACTAGGCGGGTGAACGCTGATCGTCCTGTCCCGCCCTGCCCCATTGCCCTGCGCCCGCGAGGCCTGCAGTGAGCACCGCCTTTCCGCCCAGCTGGTATGCGACCAGCCTGCCCGAGCCGCCGGCACTCCCCCCGATGCAGGGCGATGTGCGCGCCGACGTTGCGGTGCTCGGCGCCGGCTATACCGGCCTGACCGCGGCACTGGAACTGGCCGCGCGTGGCCAGCGCGTGGTGGTGCTGGACGCGCAGCGGATCGGCTGGGGTGCCTCCGGCCGCAACGGCGGCCAGGCGCTGGTGGGCTACGGCTGCGAGGTGGACGAGCTGGAACGGCAGCTCGGCCGGGATGACGCGCGCCATCTGTTCGACTGGTCGCGCGACGCGGTGCAGGCGATGCGCACCCGCATCGATCGCCACGGAATCGACTGCCACTGGGTGGAAGGCCACGCCAGCGTCGCCATCCGCGAACGCCACGAGCGTGACCTGCACGCCAACTGCGAGCACCTGCAGCGCCACTACGACTACCCGATGCAATGGTGGGGCCGTGACGCCCTGCGCACGCAGCTGGACAGCCCGCGCTACCGCGCGGCGATGTTCGACCCGCTCAGCGCGCACCTGCACCCGCTGGCGTATGCACGCGGCCTGGCCGATGCAGCCCGCGCGGCGGGGGTGGTGATCCACGAGAATTCGGCAGTAACCCGCGTGCAGCGCGGACCGCAGCCTGCCCTGCACACCGCCCAGGGCAGCGTACGCGCCGCACACCTGGTGGTGGCCGGCAATGCCTGGCTGCAGGACCTGCTGCCCGAGCTGGAGCGGCGGATCATGCCGGTCGGCACCTATATCGGCGCCAGCGCGCCGCTGGGTGCCGAGCGCGCCCGTGCCCTGATCGGCAACAACATGGCCGTGGCCGACACCGCATGGGCACTGGACTATTTCCGCCTCAGCCACGACCACCGCCTGCTGTTCGGCGGCCGCGCCAGTTACTCGGCGCTGCCCCCGCCCGGCCTGCGCGGGGTGATGCAGCGACGCATGCACCAGGTGTTCCCGCAGTTGGCCGACGTGCCGTTGGAGCAGGTCTGGGGCGGCTACGTGGACATCACCCGCAACCGCGCCCCGCACTGGGGCCGGCTGGATGGCAATCTGTACTTCGCACAGGGGTTCTCGGGGCATGGTGTCGCCGCCGCCGGACTGGCCGGCGAGGTGATCGCTGCCGCCATCGCCGGCCAGAGCGAGCGCCTGGACGTGTTCCAGCGCCTGCGTCATGCGCCCTTCCCCGGCGGCCGCCTGCTGCGCACGCCGCTGCTGGTGGCAGCGATGTCGTGGTACAAGCTGCGGGATGCGTTGTGGTGAAACAGTGAGCTGACACGGAGAGATTCCGAAGAACTGGCAATTCCTGGACCTCCACAGCATGTGAAGAGCACTCATCCAGAAGGGCGTGACGGAATTCTCATTTGATCGGCAGATCGCATCGGCAATTGCATTATCTATTTCATGCCGATACCGTCCCTCAGAACCGGGTCCCGCGGCGAATGGATGCTGACAGGGAACGTACTAGAGGGAGATGTGCGATTGAACTGGTGGAATGAAGGCCTGCAGTTGAAGTTGCGTATCCGCCCGGCGGGGCTGGTCCTTGCGCTGTTGTACGCCATCGCATGCTGGGGGTCTCGCCAGCTGTCGCTCGACCAGTTCTACCTGCCCGCCGGCGTCCGCGTGGCTGCGGTGCTGTTGTTCCCCCCTCGATGGTGGCCGTACCTGCTGCTGGGCGAATACGCCTACTTTGCGCAGATGCGCGTGCCAATGATCGAGAAGTATGGACTGGCCTGGATAGTGCTTGGTTCGGCACTGCTGATGCCTGCAGTGATGCTGATCGTGCATCTGCACCGGAAAATGATGGTGACCACGAAGAATGCATGGCTGATTTCAGTCGCGGCGGCTTCGGCACTGGTGGTCACGGCGCTCAATCTGATGTTGGCACACCTTCTGTGGCCGACACCACCGGAGATGCCGGTGCTTGCGAGCATCGCGCGCCTGATCGTTGGCGACTTCATCGGCATACTGACCCTTGCGCCGCTTGCGTTGCTGTGGACACGCCGGACCGGCAACGCCCGTTGGACATCAGGTTTCGCCCCGCCTGCACTCGCTGCCCTGACGCTGATGGCCATAATTGGCCTGTATGCCGCACAGCTGCCCTTGGACGAAGCCAACGCCAAGACATCGATGCAGCTGCTGATGGCGCTGCCGGTCGTAGTGCTCACCTGTCTGTATGGCTGGCGAGGTGCGGCGATCGGAGTACCGTCGCTCAACTTGATCATTGGCCTGACCACCCCAAGCCCCTACACGGGTGCGTTCGATCCAGCTGCGTTCGCGACCCAGCAGATCATGGCGGTCACCGGCGCTGCACTGCTGGTGTTAGGGTCGCGCATCACCCACTACTACCACCGTTCGCGATTGGGCGAAGTGGGTGAAAGAGATGCGCTCAAGCACGCGCGCAATTCACTGGTGGCAAGCGAACTTGATCTCCGTGAGCGTGCGCGACACCTGAGGAAGCTGGGGGACGGCATCGACACCTCGCTCAGCGAGGTGGTGAATTGGCTCAATGCGCAGGGCCATCCCACGATAGCGAACAGTCTCCTGCATATGGCTTCGGTCCATTCGCGACAGTTCCGCGAACAGACCAGCATGGTCTATCCCGCAGCACTGGAACATCTTGGGCTCTACGTCGCCCTCCAGGCCGGCGGCGTACGCGAAACCTGGGACCTGAGCCATCGCGTGATGCGCCCTCGATTGCTCGGCGATCCCTGTCAGCTCAGTGTCGGCCTGCAGCTGGCCGCCTATCGCGCCCTCACCGATGCCGTTTCGCTATTGATCAACAGTGAATCCGGCCAGATCAGCATCCGCGTGCGTTGCGGCAGGAGAGGAGGACGCCGCGGCATCCTGATGACGGTCGCACTGCTGGATTCATACCGCAGCCTGTCACCGTCAACCGTCACCGCTACGGTCGAGCGCTTGGCTGGCCGCACGATTGCCTATGGCGGAACAGTGCAGTGCCATCGGAATCGGATACGGATGGCGATGGTGGAGACGGGTGACTCCGCCGCCATCGGCATTGCATCGTTCAACGCAATGGATCACGTGACCACCTCCGGGCAGGGAAACTCGCAGACCCAGACCTGATGGCCGGTGTCCGCCAAAGGGCCGGCCTTGCCATAATCGCCCTCTGCCGCGTTCATCGCGGCAAGCGCAGCGGCACAGGAGATCCCGACACCGCTGCGCACTTCTACGTCTTTACGGTGTTTCAACCGACCAGATGACCTCGCCGCCACTACGATAACGCACCAGCGAAAAATCGCTGCCGCTGTAGATCTGCGAGCGGCTGGCACCTGCCGGTATCTGGATCTTCTGCTGGGGCAGCGAAACCTTGACCACATTGTTGCCTGCCGGCAGCACCCAGTAGCCCCCCCCTGCGTTGCCGATAATCAGCTGCACGTTTCCGAGGAGGTCGTTCACCTGCAAATAGGTAATGCCATCACGCTGGAATCCATACAGCTGCCAGCTGGGGTCCTGGCTGAGATTGACCGCAGCCGGACTGGCCTGTCCCAACCCAGCCGTAGCCAATGGCTTTCCGTGAAAATCCGAGGGACCGCCCGCGATTGCCGGGGCAGCGGCAAGCATCAGAAATCCAGTGGCCGCACCAAAACATGAAAATCGCACAGTGACCTCCAGGTCGAAGTTGAAATCGAGAACCTCCAGCTGATACTAACCGCTTCCCGTCTGAGCAATGGGCCAAACGACGAGCACGGACGTTTTCGTCCTAAAGTTGCAGCCGAAACAGCCGCTATCCGAGCCGAGCCCCTCCCTCGCGAGCCACCGCATCATGCCCGTCCTGCCGCAGGCCGCCGTCGATGGCGACCTGGCCGATCCGCTGCCGCAGCGGATCCTGCTGGTCGAAAACTCCCGTGCCTTCACCGGCATGCTGCGCGAGGCCATCGAGCAACGCCTGGAACTGCCGGTAGTGATCGCCTCCACCCTGGCCGAGGCCGACCGCCTGTTGAGCGAGGACGGTGGCTGGTTCCTGGTGCTGACCGGCCTGGTGCTGGCCGACGGCGACCGCGACGCGGTGGTCGAGTTCTTCCTCAAGCGCGGACTGCCCACCGTTGTGGTCAGCAGCGTCTACGACGAAGACCTGCGCAAGCGCGTGCTGCAGCAGCAGATCATCGACTACGTGCTGAAGAACACCCCCGGCAGCATCGACTACCTGGTGTGGCTGGTGCAGCGGCTGGAACGCAACCGCCGCATTGCCGCGCTGGTGGTGGACGATTCCCCGTCCGCACGTGGCTATGCCGCGGCCCTGCTGCGCATGTATGGCCATGAAGTTCACGAAGCGGCCGACGGCAACGAGGGCCTGGCCGCGATCGAGGCGCATCCGGCGATCCGCCTGGCCGTGGTCGACCAGGAAATGCCCGGCATGCAGGGCGTGGAGTTCACCCGCCGCCTGCGCACCCTGCGCTCGCGCGACAAGGTGGCGGTGATCGGCATCTCCGGCAATACCGATGCGTCGTTGATCCCGCGCTTCCTGAAGAACGGCGCCAACGACTTCCTGCGCAAACCCTTCTCGCGCGAGGAATTCTTCTGCCGGGTCTCGCAGAACGTGGACCAGCTGGAACTGATCGGTACCCTGCAGGACCTGGCCACCCGCGATTTCCTTACCGGCCTGCCCAACCGCCGCTGCTTCCTCGAGCAGAGCCAGCGCCAGCTGCCGCAGCTGCAACTGCATGGCCAAAGTGTCGCGGTAGCGATGATCGACATCGACCACTTCAAGCACATCAACGACACCCATGGCCACGAGGCCGGCGACGATGCACTGCGCGCAGTGGCCGGCGCGGTGGCCGCGCATGCGCGCAGCCAGGACCTGATCGCGCGGTTCGGCGGCGAGGAGTTCTGCCTGCTGGTCCCGGACATGGAGCAGGACCAGGCGCTGCTGTACTTCGAGGAACTGCGCCAGCGCATCGCCGCGCTGGAGGTGGACATCGGCACCGCCACCCTGCGCATGACGGTCAGCATCGGCCTGTGCTGCCTGCGCCCGCAGCGCGATGCGCTGCACCGCTTGATCTCCGAGGCCGACCGCCAGCTCTACCTGGCCAAGGCCGGTGGCCGCAACCGGGTCAGCTGCACCACCGTGGCCAGCCAGCTGCGCCCGCGCGAACCCGCCCTGCCCTGACGGGCGCGCCTTGATCCAGATCAACGCCATCGAGGGGTGGCGGCCCTACAGTCGGCCCCGACATACGCATGAAGGGGAGCCGGGGATGGCACTACTGGTCTGGCAGGACGATCTGAACATCGGCATCGATGTGATCGATCAACAACACCGCCGCATCATCGAGATGCTCAATCACCTGCACGTGGCCCAGGCCAGCATGCAGCGCGCGGCGGTGGGCGAAGTGATCGACGAGGTGGTGGACTACACCATGTCGCACTTCGCGTTCGAAGAAGAGTTGATGGAAGAAGCGGGCTACCCGTTCTGTGCCGCGCACAAGCGCGTGCATGAGGTCTTCATCAAGCGGGTATCGGAATACCGCATGCGCTTCCAGGCCGGCGAGGACATCAGCGACGAGCTGCGCACCATGCTCTCGCGCTGGCTGTTCAACCACATCCGCGGTGATGACCAGGCCTACGCCGAACAGGTCAAGGCGCACCTGAACCAGTTCGCCCGCGAGCACCAGGGCGGCGGTTGGCTGGGACGTACGCTCAAGCGCTTCTTTGGTTGAGCCTCAGGGCGCGCCGGTGCAGTGCCACCAGCGCGCACAGGGTCGCCACCGCGGTCAGGCACAGGTAGTAGCCGACTGCGACCAGGCCGAAGCGCTCGGCCAGCCACGTTGCCAGGTACGGGGCCGGTGCCGCACCGAGGATGCCGGCCAGGTTGAATGACAGCGAGGCGCCGGTGTAGCGGACCTCCACCGGGTAGATCTCGGCCAGGAAGGTGCCGCAGGGCCCGTAGGTCAGGCCCATCAGGAAAAGGCCCAGGCACAGGAAGGCAGTGACCAGCCACGGGCTGTGCGGCTGGAACAGTGGTGCGAACAGCACGCCGAAACCAATGATCAGCACGCTGGCCACGATCATCGTGCGGCGCGTGCCCCAGCGGTCGCCATAGCGCGCCGACAGCGGGATACCCACGGCGAAGAACAGCATGCCGGCCATCTGCATCAGCAGGAACTGCTCGCGGCTGTAGCCCAGCACGGCGGTACCGTGGCCAAGGCTGAACACCGTCATCAGGTAGAACAGCACGAAGGTGGCGAAGGCGCCCAGGGTGCCCAGCAGCATCGGCACCGGATGGTCACGCAGCACCGTCCACATCGGCAACCGCACGGGAG
Organism: Stenotrophomonas raiganjensis (SeqCode); assembly: GCF_030658505.1. Classification (GTDB taxonomy): domain Bacteria; phylum Pseudomonadota; class Gammaproteobacteria; order Xanthomonadales; family Xanthomonadaceae; genus Stenotrophomonas. The sequence goes on from NZ_JAUTXR010000184.1 coordinate 133,551, forward strand.
CCTTGCGCTCCAGTGCCTGCTTGAAGTCGGGCGTCTCGTGGATGTTCAGCCGCACCCACAGGCCGAGGCCGACCAGCAACGCGCTGGCCACGAACGGAATGCGCCAGCCCCACTGCAGGAAGTCGGCCTGGCTCAGGCAACGGCCAAGCACCAGGAAGATGCCGGCCGACAGCAGGAAGCCGAGCGGTGCACCCAGCTGCGGGAACATGCCGTACCAGGCACGCTTGCCCGGCGGTGCGTTTTCCGTGGCCAGCAGGACTGCCCCGCCCCACTCGCCGCCCAGACCCAGGCCCTGGCCGAAACGACACAGCGCCAGCAGCGCCGGCGCCCACAGCCCGATCTGTGCGTGCGTCGGCAGCAGGCCGATCAGCACCGTGGACAGCCCCATGGTCAGCAGCGCAGCCACCAGGGTGGCCTTGCGGCCGATGCGATCGCCGAAATGGCCGAACACTGCCGAGCCAACCGGGCGTGCGACGAACGCCACCGCGAAGGTCGCCAGTGACTGCAGCAGGGCCGCCTGCTCACTACTGTCCGGAAAGAACAGGTGCGGGAACACCAGCACGGCGGCCGTGGCGTAGATATAGAAATCGAAGAATTCGATGGTGGTGCCGATCAGGCTGGCCAGCAGGACACGATGGGGGGAGTTCACGGGCGGCGCGGCAGCAGTGATCGTCGACATCGGCAACACGGAAAATGGCAGATCGACCGATTCTGCCACGGGCTGGCGGCGGTACGGCACGATGGTTTCAGCCGACACCGATCCCAACGAGGATGGCAGGCGCCATTCTTCTGTAGCGTCGAGCAGGCGCATCGTCACAACTGGATCCAGGTGGCCTTGATCTCGCTGTACTTGTCGAACGCATGCAGTGACTTGTCGCGCCCATTGCCGGACTGCTTGTAGCCACCGAACGGCGCCGTCATATCACCACCGTCCCACCCGTTCACCCACACGCTGCCGGCACGCAGCTGGCGTGCGACACGGTGGGCGCGACCAAGATCGCGCGTCCACACCCCCGCAGCCAACCCGTAGCGGCTGTCATTGGCCACGCGCACCGCTTCGGCCTCATCATCGAAACCAAGTACGGCCAGCACCGGCCCGAATACTTCCTCGCGCGCCAACGCGTGATCCGGATGCACCTGGTCGAACACCGTGGGCTGTACATAGCAGCCACCCGCCTGCACCTCGGCACGATGGCCGCCCAACAGCAGGCGGGCGCCCTCGCCTTCGGCCCGTGCGATATCGGCCAGCACCTTGTCCACGTGCGCGGCATCGACCAGCGCGCCCATCGGTGCATCGGCCTCCAGTGGATGCTGCGGCTGTATATGCTGGCCGTAGGCAATCACCTGGTGCACGAAGTCCTCACGGATCGAGCGCTGCACCAGCAGCCGCGAGCCGGCGGTGCAGACTTCGCCCTGGTTGAAGAAGATGCCCTGCGCCACGCCCTTGGCCGCTGCGTCCAGGTCCGGGGCGTCGGCGAACACCACCTGCGGGCTCTTGCCGCCGCACTCCAGCCAGACCCGCTTGAGATTTGACCGGCCGGAGTACTCAAGCAGCTTCGCGCCCGTGGCGGTGGACCCGGTGAAAGCCAGCACGTCTACGTCCATGTGCAGCGCCAAGGGCTCGCCCACGCGCGCGCCATGACCGGGCAGCACGTTCAGCACGCCGTCCGGCAGGCCCGCCTCGGCGGCCAGTGCCGCCAGCCGCAGCGCAGTCAGGGGCGAGCGCTCGGACGGCTTGAGTACTACCGAATTACCCATCGCCAGCGCCGGGGCGATCTTCCAGCAGGCCATCAGCAGGGGGAAGTTCCACGGCACGATCGCGGCCACCACCCCGGCGGCCTCGCGCGTGACCAGGCCAAGCTCGTGCGGCCCGGTCGGCGCGATCTCGCCGTACAGCTTGTCCACGGCCTCGGCGGTCCAGGTCAGGCAGCGCACCACGCCGGGCAGGTCGATGCGGCGTGCATCGCGCACCGGCTTGCCCATGTCCAGGGTTTCCAGCAGGGCCAGCGCATCGGCGTGTTTTTCCACCAGCCCCGCCAGGGCCAACAGTACGCGCTTGCGATGGGCCGGGCTGGCCTGCGACCAGTGGCCTGCATCGAAGGCACGCCGCGCCGCCAGCACTGCCCGCTCCACGTCCTGTGCGTCGCAGTCGGCGACCGCCGCGAGCACGCGGCCATCGATGGGGCTGATGCAGTCGAAGCGGGCGCCGCTAGCGGCGTCGGTGTAGCGGCCATCGATGAAGGCCTGGCCGGGCATCGAAAGCTGCTGCGACAGCGCCTGCCAGTGGCTGCGGTCGGGAAAGTCGGCCATGTCGGGCTCCACGGAACAGTTTCCCCGCTTATACCGGTGCGACCGCGACTTCACCGTGACGTGGCTGCGCTACATTTCCCCCATCGGACCCGACGGAGCTGGCATGAAGCGTCCCGGAAGCGACCTGCACGACCTGGCTACCCAGCGCCCGGAATCACTGGAGGCGTACTGGATGCCGTTCACCGCCAACCGCCAGTACAAGGCCGCCCCGCGAGTACTGGTACGTGCCGAGGGCATGCACTACGAGGATGTCGACGGCCGCCAGATCCTCGACGGCACCGCCGGCCTGTGGTGCTGCAACGCCGGCCACGCGCGGCCCCGCATCGTCGAGGCCATCGCCGAGCAGGCGCGCACGCTCGACTACTCCCCTGCCTTCCAGATGGGCTCGCCGCCGGCCTTTGCCCTGGCACACCGGCTGGCCGCACTGGCTCCGGCCCCGCTGAACCATGTGTTCTTCACCAGCTCCGGCTCGGAGGCGGTGGATACCGCAATGAAAATCGCGCTGGCCTATCACCGCCAGCGCGGCGAGGGCCAGCGCACGCGCTTCATCAGCCGCGAGAAGGCCTACCACGGGGTGGGCTTCGGTGGCATGGCGCTGGGTGGGCTGCCCAACAACCGCAGGGCGTTCGGCCTGCAACTGGGCGGCGTGGACTACCTGCGCCACACCCTCGACCTGCAGCGCAATGCATTCAGCAGGGGCCTGCCGCGCCAGGGGGCCGAGCTGGCCGACGACCTGGAGCGGCTGATCGCGCTGCACGACGCCTCGACGATTGCCGCCGTGTTCGTCGAACCCATTGCCGGTTCGGCCGGGGTGATCCTGCCCGCGCCGGGCTATCTGCAGCGCCTGCGCGAGCTGTGCGACCACCACGGCATCCTGCTGGTGTTCGACGAGGTCATCACCGGGTTCGGCAGGGTCGGCATGCCATTCGCCGCACAGCGCTTCGGGGTCACCCCGGACCTGCTGACCTTCGCCAAAGCCGTCAGCAATGGCGCCGTTCCCCTGGGCGGCGTGCTGGCCAGCGATGCCGTGCATGCGGCACTGATGCAGGCGCCGCCGCAGGCCATCGAGCTGTTCCATGGCTATACCTGTTCGGGGCATCCGCTGGCCTGCGCGGCCGCACTGGCCACGCTGGAGGTCTACGCCGAGGAACGCCTTTTCGAGCGCGCCATCGAGCTGGGCGAGTACTGGCAGGAACGGCTGCATGCGCTGCAGGGCCTCCCCAACGTGATCGACATCCGCAACTTCGGCCTGGTCGGCGCGGTCGAGCTGGCGCCTCGCCGCGATGCGCCGGGCAGCCGGGGCTACGAGGTCTATCGGCGCTGCTTCCACGACGGCGGGCTGCTGGTGCGCTGTACCGGTGACATCATCGCGCTGTCGCCCCCGCTGATCGTGGACAAGGCGCAGATCGACCAGATCACCGGCACGCTGGGCGAGATGATCCGGGCCACTGCCTGAGCCCTGGCCGGCGGCGGCGAGCGGGTACAATGGGCGGTTCCGCTCCTGCTCGCTGCCGTGCCCATGGATATCGTCGTCAAAGAAGAACTCAAGGCCTACATCGACCCGCTGACCGCGGACGAACACGATGCGCTGGAGCGCAGCATCCTGGCCGAAGGCTGCCGTGATGCGCTGGTGCTGTGGGGCGACGTCCTGGTCGACGGGCACAACCGCTTCGGCATCTGCCAGAAGCATGGCCTGCCCTTCAACACCGTACAGAACACCCGCTTCCAGAGCATGGAAGACGTGCACCTGTGGATGATCGAGCAGCACCTGGGCCGTCGCAGCGTGTCCGACTTCCAGCGCGGCGTGCTGGCGCTGCGCAAGCGCGACATTCTGGCCGCCCGCAAGCAGGTCGAGCAGGCGCAGCTGCAGCGCGAGAGCGACGGCACCGCCGAGATCGCCGATGAGGCCGGCGAAGACAGCCCGCCGTGGGAACCGGCACCGAAGATCAGCCGCGCCGAGCTGGCCCGCGAGGCCAAGCTGAGCACCAGCCAGGTCGGCATGATCGAGCGCATCCATGCCCAGGCCGCGGCCGAGGTGGTGGAAGCGGTGAAAGCAGGCGTCATCTCGATCAGCGCCGCCGCGGCAGTGGCCGACCTGCCCGAAGACGAGCAGCGCGCCGCCGCCGCCGGTGGCAAGGACGAGCTGAAACAGGCGGCCAAGCGCGTGCGCGAATCCAAGCGCAAGCCGCGCGCACCGAAGCCGGACGCGGCCGAGATGGACTTCGAGGAGCCCAGCGAGGACGAGATCGCCAGCCGCGACGCCGAAGTGCTGTCGGCGCTGGAACAGCTGGGCGAGGATGCTCCGGCCCTGCGCCGCCGCGTGGTCGCGCTGACCCGCGAGAACGATACGCTGCGCGCGCAGCTGGCCGCGCTGCGCAAGCAGCTGGAAGCGCTGTAACGGTCGCATCACACCGCTGTAGAGCCGAGCCCATGCTCGGCTGCTCTTTGCCACGCGCAAGGCAGCCGAGCATGGGCTCGGCTCTACAGGCAGGCATCACCGGGCTGCGGTTAGACTCGTGCAATGACGCCTGCCAACGATCCGCGCCGCGCACAGCTGCGGCGCCTGAAAGCCCTCGCGCTGGCCCTGCTGCTGTTGATGCTGGCCGGTTTCGCGGTGAGCCACTGGCAGGGCGAGCGCGGCATCTGGGCCTGGGTTTCGGCGTTCTGCGAGGCAGCGGCCGTGGGTGCGCTGGCCGACTGGTTCGCGGTCGTTGCCCTGTTCCGGCGGCCAATGGGCCTGCCGATTCCGCACACCGCGATCATCCCGCGCAGCAAGGAACGCATCGGCGACAGCCTGGCGCTGTTCGTGCGCGACCAGTTCCTGGAGCCGGGCGTTCTGCTGGCCAAGCTGCAGGTGTTCGATCCGGCCAGCCGCCTCGGCAGTTGGCTGGCCGACCCTGCGCGCTCGCGGATGCTGGCCGACATGGCCCGTGGCTGGGCACTGCAGGCACTGGATTTCTTCGACGAAACGGCGGTGCGCCGGCAGCTGCACGGCTTCGTGGTGCAGCAGTTGCGGCAGTGGAATGCCGCTGCCACTGCCGGTGAACTGCTGGCCCTGCTGACCGCCGATGGTCGCCACCAGCGCGTGCTGGACGAGGGCCTGCAGCGGCTGGGGCGCTGGCTGGAACAGCCCGAGGTGAAGGAACGTGCTTCGCAGCTGATCGTGCGCTACATCCAGCGCGAATGGCCAACCCTGTCGAGCACGGTCAACTGGGTCAAGCCGATCGACGAGATCGGCGACAGCCTGGCCGAGCGACTGGCGCGGGCCGTGCTGGAGGAACTGCAGCAGGTGCTGGCCGAGCCGCAGCATCCGCTGCGCCAGGACTATGAGACCTGGCTGCAGAACTACGTGCAGCGCCTGCGCGAAGACCCGGCGCTGGCCGAGCGCATCGAACAGCTCAAGCAGGAAATGATCGACCACCCCGCCCTGCAGGAGTACGTGCAGGGCCTGTGGGCGCGCATCCACGCCAGCCTGCGCGCGGACCTGCAGCGCGAGGACTCGGCGCTGGTCGGCCACCTGCAGCGCAGCCTCGCCTCGCTGGGCGCCAGCCTGCAGGCCGACCCGGCGCTGCGCGAGGCCCTCAACCAGCACCTGCTGGAAGGCGCGCAGCGCCTGACCGGCCGCCTGCGCGAGGGCGTGACCACGCACATCGCGCAGACCGTGAAGAGCTGGGACGAGCGGCACCTGGTCGAACAGCTGGAGCTGAGCGTGGGCCGCGACCTGCAGTTCATCCGCTTCAACGGCACCCTGGTGGGCGGACTGATCGGCCTGCTGCTGCATGCAGCGACGGTGGTGTTCAGGTTCTAGCCCCAGCGCGCGCCCACCATCATCACGCTTGATTCATGAAATGCGAATGCCTATCATTTACTGATCGGTAGTACGCTTAGCCAAACGGGCACGGAAAACGCGCCCATCGCCCGTGTACTTCCCCGACCTCTGGACTGCCCGGCTGCGCGTGCAGTGCTTCGTCGATGGGACACGCTGGGCGACATGCGCAGGGCGCAAGGGGGCCGCGGGTGCGTTCCATCCCCCTCTTACCTGCAGGAACGCCGTGGACCGCTCGCCCGCAACCGCCAGCCCCCGCACCTTTTTCTCCAACCCCCGCTGGGGCGTGCTGTCACGCTCCTTGGCCGCGATTCTCGGCGGCTATGCGCTGGCCTCGATGACCAGCGTGTTCTGCGCAGTGGCCCTGCCCGGTGCGCGCGGCCAGACCGTGCTGACCGGCATGCTGCTGGCCATTCTCGTGGCTGCCTGCGCGGCATTGTGGGCGTTTGCCACCCGCAGCGCGCTGCGCGCCTGGGTCGGCATCCTCGCCCCCGCCCTGCTGATGGCCGGCATCGCACGCCTGATGGGAGCCTGGGCATGAAGAACGGATTCCGCCAGTCGATGGCTTGGCTGCACACCTGGACCGGCCTGCTGGTCGGCTGGTTGCTGCTGCTGATCTTCATGGCCGGCACGGCCAGCTACTACCGCGAGGAAATCAGCCGCTGGATGCGCCCGGAGCTGCCATCCAGCAACGTCAGCATCAACGTGGCCGCGCAGCGCGCGGTGGACTACCTGCAGGCCAATGCCCGCCAGGCCGAGAACTGGTTCGTCACCCTGCCACAACCGCGCAACCCGGCGATGCAGATGTTCTGGCGGCTGCCACCGGAACTGGCCGAGCCCAGCCGTGGCCGCCGCGGTGGCTTCGGCGACGCCACGCTGGACCCGAACACAGGCCAGGCGCTGAAGGCGCGCGAGACCCGGGGCGGCGACTTCTTCTACCGCCTGCATTTCGACCTGCACTACATCCCGGTGTACTGGGCGCGCTACCTGGTCGGGTTCTGCGCGATGTTCATGCTGGTGGCGATCATCACCGGCGTCATCACCCACAAGAAAATCTTCAAGGACTTCTTCACCTTCCGCAAGGACAAGGGCCTGCGGTCCTGGCTGGATTTCCACAATGTCAGCGCGGTGATGGCCCTGCCGTACCACGCGATGATCACCTACACCGGCATCGTCACCCTGATGATCATGTACCTGCCGTGGGGAGTGAAAGTCGCCTACCCGCAGGACGAAGACAACTTCTTCAGCGAAGCCTTCGGCGGCATGCCCGAGGTGACCGTGCCGGCCGAAGGCCGCGCCACGCCGTTGCCGATCGCACAGTTGCTGGACAGCGCACGTGCACACTGGCATGGCGTGGAAGTGGCCGGTTTCACTGTATCCAACCCGGGTGCGGCCAATGCCGTGATCGACATCCGCCAGCGCGACGGCAAGCGCCTGTCCACCGATACCCCGGCGGTACGCTATGACATGGTCAACGGCACGCTGCTGCAAGAGACGCCGCCCTCCGGTGGTGCCACCGCTACCCGTGGCGTGCTGTATGGCCTGCACCTGGCACGTTTCGCCGACTGGGGCCTGCGCGCACTGTTCTTCCTGTCCGGCCTGGTCGGCTGCCTGATGGTCGCCAGCGGCGTGGTGCTGTGGGCGGTGAAGGAACGGCCCAAGCATGCCAAGAGCGGCCGTACCGGTTTCGGCCTGCGCCTGGTCGATGCGTTGAACATCGGCACCGTGGCCGGGCTGCCGATCGCCTTCGCAGCGTACTTCTGGGGCAACCGCCTGCTGCCGCTCGACATCGCCGAGCGCGCCAGCGCCGAGGCCAACGTGTTCTTCTACGCCTGGGGTGCGGCATTGCTGGCCGCCTTCATCTGGCCGAAGCGGATGATGTGGGCGTGGCAGCTGTACCTCGGCGCGGGCGCGTTCGCGCTGGTGCCGGTGGTCAATGCACTGACCACGCATGCGCATCTGGGCATCACCCTGCGCAGCGATGATTGGGTGCTGGCCGGCTTCGACCTGTCGATGATCGTCTTCGGCGCGATGCTGGCACTGTGTGGCTGGCGCATGCAGCGCTGGACGCCACCGCTGTCCGCCGCCGAGAAAAAGAAGCGTGCAGCTGCTGCGGGGGCCCCCAAGGCGCCGGTGGAAGCCGTGGAAGCGGAGGCCAGCGCATGATGCCGCTGGCACTGGCCGTGTCGTTCTCCGCGTTCACCGCGCTGTCGCTGGCGATGGAGAAGCACCAGCACGACCTGCACGGCAAGGCCGCGGCCATGCCGGCACGACGCATGCAATGGCGGGTGCTGGGCTGGACCCTGCTGACGGCCGCGTTCGCGCTGTGCGTGGCCGACCACGGCTGGGCAATGGGCCCGGTGCTGTGGCTGGGCGCAATGACCCTGGCCGGCGTGACGCTGTCGTTCGGGTTGTATCCGTATCGTCCAACCTGGATTGCGCCGCTGGCGATCGCGCTACCGGTGCTGGGGCTGGTGCTGGAATTGCTGTAGCCGCATGACGGGGACAGCGGCATCCACGCATGGCGTGGATCTACAATGGCCGCATGGATAGCGTGCTGCAGCGGATGGCTGGAATCGGCTTCTTTTCCCGGCTGGGTGAAACACTGCCCGCAACGGTCGGCGTCGTCGCCGTTCGGTCGCTGGCCGAAGCACTGCGGACCCTCGATACCGATGGTTTCGAATGGATGCCCACAACACTGGGCGATCCGGATCCGTTTCACGGCGCCCTGCCCCATCCCGCCGAACTGGCCGACGCCCGACGCGAACTCAACCGCACGTTGATGCGCGCGCTTTCGGCACTGGATCTGCCGGCACTGCGCTGCGGTGCGCATGACCTGCACCTGGTGGCGCGCGATGGGGCGATGTTCGCCTTCCGGCAACGCCTGCTGGAAACGCACCTCGGCCTGCCAGCACATTGGGCACCTGTGCTTGCGCTGTACGAACAGGGCCATTGGCCCTTGGCCCATGCGCCGGGGCGATTGTTGGTGCTTTAGGCCGATCCACGCATGGCGTGGATCTACGGGCCAAATGCGGTAATGCCGGCCGCTGGCTGGCATCCCGCGAACCTTCCACGGTTCTGACGCGGTTGCCGGCCAGCGGCCGGCACTACCGGACTTAGCCCAACCGCTTCAGTTCCCACGCACGGTGGATGCGCGCGTTGCGCTCGAAGTCCGGGCCGATGGTCCGCGCGGTGATTTCGCGGCATTGGGCGAATTCGGCAATGGCGTTCTCTTCCAGCTTGAAGCGGCGGAAGTTGTTGGAGAAATACAGCACGCCACCCGGTGCCAGTCGTGCCACGGCCGCGCGCAGCAGCTTCAACTGCTCGCGCTGCACGTCGAAATCATCGGCGCGCGCGGAGTTGGAGAAGGTCGGCGGATCGCAGAAGATCACGTCGTACTGGCCGTGGTCCGCTTCCAGCCACGCCATCGCATCGGCCTGCACCAGCAGGTGCTGGTTGCCGCCCTGCCCGTTCAACGACAGGTTGTCGTAGCACCACTGCAGGTAGGTGGCCGACAGGTCGACGCTGGTGGTGCTGGCGGCACCGGCCACGGCAGCCTGCACGCTGGCCACGCCGGTGTAGCAGAACAGGTTGAGAAAACGCTTGCCGCGCACCTGCTCGGCCATCATCCGGCGCAGCGGGCGGTGATCGAGGAACAGGCCGGTATCGAGATAGTCGAACAGGTTCACCTGCAGCAGCGCGTTGTTCTCACGCACCACGATGAATTCGTCACGCTGCTCGAAGCGGCCGTACTTGCTGCCGCCCTTGCCGCGCTCGCGCGACTTCATCGAGACCTGCTCGGGCGGCACGCCGAACACTTCACGCGCAGCCGCCAGCAGTTCGTTGCGGCGACGGCGCACGTCGTTCTCCGGAATCGCGGCCGGTGCGGCGTACTCCTGCACGTGCAGGAAGGTACGGCGCTTGCCACCGTCTTCCTCGTAGACATCGATGGCCGCCGCGTATTCCGGCAGGTCGGCGTCGTAGGCGCGGAAGCAGGTAATGTCCTCGCGGGCACGCCAGCTCTTGAACTTCTTCAGGTTCTTGCGCAGGCGGTTGGCCACCATCTGCGCGCCTTCGCTCAGCTCACGCGGCTGTGCCGGGTCACGCCCCGGTACCGCGATCGGGTCGCAGACGATCAGCGCGCATTCCAGTGCGCCGTTGAACATCTGGTACTTCTTGCCGGCGCGCAGGCCGGTGGCGAAGGCCAGTTCGTCGTTGCCGCACAGCAGGCTGGCACGCCACTGCGGCACGGCCTTCTGCAGGGCACTGCCCAGCGCACGGTACAGCGCCGGATCGGCGGCCAGGCGCTCGTCGTACGGCGGGTTGCAGACCACTGCGCCAATCTCCTGCTCCGGCGCAGCCAGGTCGGCCACATCGGCGCGGGTGAAGCGGATCGCGTGGGCGACCCCGGCCACTTCGGCGTTCTCGCGTGCGGCCTGGATCGCGGTCGGATCGATATCACTGCCGTGGATGACCGGCTTCAGCGCGGCCAGGCCGGCGGCCTCGCGCTCGCGCGCTTCGCTCTGGATGACCTTCCAGGCCGCCTTGTCGAAGCCCAGCCAGCGGCTCGGTGGCAGGCTGCCGTGGCGCATCAGGCCCGGGGCGACGTCGGCGGCCATCAGCGCGCCTTCGATCAGCAGCGTGCCGCTGCCGCACATCGGATCCAGCAGGCCACCGCCGGCGGCGTGCAGCCGCGGCCACTGCGCGCGCAGCAGCAGCGCGGCGGCCAGGTTTTCCTTCAGCGGTGCCTCGTGGGCGGCGCCACGCCAGCCACGGCGATGCAACGGGCCACCGCCGAGGTCGATCGACAACGAGGCGCGGCCCTTGCGCAGCGACAGGTTGACGCGCACATCGGGCAGATCAGTGTTGACCGAGGGGCGTTCCAGGCCCTCATCGCGCATGCGGTCGACGATGGCGTCCTTGATCCGCTGCGCGGCAAAACGCGCATGGGTGATCTTGTCGCCGGACACGTGCGCGTCCACCGCCAGGGTCATCTCCGGCCTGATGTGCTCGTGCCACGGCAGCGCACGCACGCCGTCATACAGGGCCTGCTCGTCCGGGCAGTCGAACTCGTCGATCGGCCACAGCACGCGGCTGGCCAGGCGCGACCACATCACGATCCGCAGCGCCTGCTCCAGTTCGCCTTCGGCGTTGACGCCGGCAATGGTGGCAGTGGCCTTGCCCAGGCCCAGGGCCGACAGTTCATCGGCAAGCAGGTATTCCAGGCCCTTGGCGCAGGAGACGAAGAATTTCACGGGATCGGTTCGCAGGTGGTCGGGCGCGGCACAGGGGCCGGGCCGGTCGGAAAGGAGGGCCGTAGGCACGGCCGGCAGGCCCGCGCCGGGGGCGGCGGGGCTGCCATTGTAGTCAATGCGGGTGGGCGCGCCGTGCGCCCCGGCTTCACAGTTGCCGCAACAGGCGCTCGAAGGCCGCCGCGGAGGCCTCCACGTGGCGCTCCAGGCGGTGGCCATCGTCGACCAGCAGCAACTGCGCCGAGCGCGCCTGCGCCCAGGCGATCACGCCTGCGGCCGGTACCACGTCGTCATGCCAGGCCTGCACCACTGTGGTCGGCACCGCAGCGGCGTCCAGCGCCGGCATCGGGCCCATGGTGGTCGGCGGCACCATCAGGAACAGCCCGGCCACTGGTACCTGCAGCGAGGCAATGGCGGAGATGTAGGCCCCCAGGCTGGAGCCGGCCAGCACCACCGGGCCCTGCTGGGCGGCGATGGCGGTGCGCTCGACCAGGCGGCGCAGCCGGGTCGGCACGTCGCCTACGCGGCTGACCTCGCTCATCGCGTCCAGGTCGGTGTAGTCCGGGCGCTCATGGGTCCAGCCCAGGCGCTGCGCCACGTCGGCCAGTGCGGTGACCTTGGTCGCTTCCGGGCCACTCTCGAAGCCGTGGGACAGGATGCAGTGGCCGCGGCTCACGCGCAGGCTCCGTGCGCGCGGCTCGACAAGGAAAGGGAAGGCAGGTTCATGCCGCAATGCTAGCATCGCCGGATGCCCAATCCGCTCCTGCCCGGCCTGCAGCTGCAGCCCCTGCCCTACGAAGACCGTCTGCCACTGCGCGACCCGGCCACGCTGGAGATGGTGGTGATCCACTGCACCGAGCTTCCCGATCTGGCGATGGCGCGCGAGTACGGCGAGCGCGTGCTGTATGACAGCGGTGCCGGCAACAGCGGGCATTTCTACATCGACCGCGACGGCCGCGTGGTGCAGTACGTGGCGCCGGAACGCGTAGCCCATCACGTGCGCGGCATGAACGCGCATACGCTGGGTATCGAGCTGGTCAATACCGGGCGCTACCCGCACTGGTTCGACAGCCGCCACCAGGCGATGGACGAACCCTATGCCGAGGCGCAGCTGGCAGCGTTGGAGGCACTGTTGCTGGCGCTGGTGGTGCGCTATCCGTCACTGCGACGGATTGCCGGGCATGACCAGCTGGACCTGGAGCAGGTGCCGGCCAGTGATGATCCGGCGCTGACGGTGGCACGCAAGCGTGACCCGGGGCCGTTGTTCCCGTGGACGCGGGTGCTGGCGAGGGTGCCACTGCAGCCGGTTGGGTAAGCGGCAGGGCTGCGCCCTGCACCCGCAGAAGCCGAAGCCAGAGCAACAGCAGAACCTGACTTCCTGAGGGGAGGCGGGGTGGGTCCGGTTGCGGGGGACGCTGCAAGTACGTCCATGTAAGCTCGGTCGCCGCATCCATGCGGCTCACGCCCCCGCAACCGGACCCACCCCGCCTTCGACAGTTTCCTGCGATCTGTCGGGCCGGCGGCAAGCTGACGGTGTTCCTCGGCGCGGCGCCGGGCGTGGGCAA
>NZ_JAUTXR010000040.1 GCF_030658505.1 Stenotrophomonas raiganjensis (SeqCode)
TGGCGACGGGCAATGGCTTTGACCGATGTGGAGGTCTTGCAGGCCTCTTTGGCGACCTGCAGTTTGAAACGTGCGTCGTATCTGTTCATGTATCCCTCGGGGTTGGATCTGGCGTCCAACTCCCGGGGGTCACTTCAAGGATGGGTTCACGGCGTCCCCCGCGAACCCATCGCACACGACCCAGCTCATGAAACCAACTGCGCGAACCACCACGAGGGGCTCCGCCGTTGGCCGCAATCTCCGGCACAATCGCAGATCTGATTCCCCAGAAAACGGTGAACGTGCAATGCGCATCCTGATTCTCGGCGCCGGCGGTACCGGCGGTTACTTCGGTGGTCGCCTGGCCCAGGCCGGCGTGGACGTGACCTTCCTCGTACGCCCCGCGCGCGCCGCCCAGCTGGACCGCGATGGCCTGGTCATCCGCAGCCCGATCGGCGATGCCCGCTTCCCGGTGCAGCACGTGACCGCCGACGCACTGCCCGCGCTCGCCGCGCAGAAGCCGTTCGATCTGGTCATCCTCAGCTGCAAGGCCTACGACCTGGACAGTTCGATCGATGCCATCGCTCCGGCAGTCGGAGCCAGCACCACGGTGCTGCCGATCCTCAACGGCCTGCACCACTACAACGCACTGGATCTGCGCTTCGGCCGCGAAGCCGTGCTCGGCGCCCTGTGCTTCATCAGCGCCACAAAGGCACCCGACGGCGCCGTGCTGCATCTGGGCAAGCCGGCCAAGCTCACCTTCGGCGAGCGCGACGGCGGCGTCATCTCCGAACGCGTGCGTGCCTTCGCCGCTGCCTGCGCACAGGCCAACCTCGACCACCTGGCCAGCGAACGCATCGGCCAGGAGCAGTGGATCAAGTACACCTTCCTGACCGCACTGGCCGCCGCCACCTGCCTGCTGCGCGCCGACATCGGCACCATCGTCGCCACCGATGATGGCGAGGCGATCGTGCGCGGCCTGTACGATGAGTGCCTGGCCGTGGCCGAAGCCGCCGGTGAACCGATTCCCGAGGCGGCACAGGACACCGCGCGCGGCACGCTGACCCAGGCCGATTCGGCGTTGAAGGCCTCGATGCTGCGCGATCTGGAGGCTGGCCAGCAGGTGGAGGCCGAACAGATCGTCGGCGACATGCTGGCGCGTGCGCGCAGGGCTGATCAGGAAGCGCTGCTGCTGCAGGTTGCTTACAGCAGCCTGCAGGCCTACCAGGCACTGCGCGGCGCGTGAGCCTCACTTCGCAGGCCTCCTCGCTGCCGTCACGGGTGCTGATCCTCGGGCTGGGCTGGAGCGGCTGCGTGCTGGCCACGCAGCTGCACGCGCGGGGCATACGGGTCGTCGGCACCGTGCGCGATCCAGCCTTGGCACCGGATGACGGCCTGCTGCGGCATCAACTGCGCGCCGGCAACGCACCATCGCCAGACCTGCTCGATGAGATCGCGCAGGCCGAGGCCGTGCTATGCAGCGTGCCGCCCGATGCGGAGGGCGACCCGGCACTGCGCCTGCTGCTGCCTGTGCTGCAGGCCAGCCCGGCGTTGCGCTGGGTCGGCTATCTGTCGTCGACTTCGGTGTATGCCGATCGCGCCGGCGGCTGGGTGGACGAACGCAGCGCAGCCGATGCCACTGAAGCAGCCGGCGTGCAGCGCCTGCGTGCCGAATCGCAATGGCGTGCGCTTGCAGAGGAACGCCGCATCGCCTCGGCGGCATTCCGCTTGCCCGGCCTGTACGGCCCCGGGCGCAACGCGCTGCTGCAGTTGTCGCAGGGCCGTGCCCGCCATGTAGTTCGGCCGGGCCTGGTATTCAACCGCCTGCACGTAGAGGATCTTGCGGCAGTGATCATCGCGGCGATGCAGCGACCGACGCACAAGGGCCTGTACCTGCCCAGCGACGACGAACCGGCACCGCCACAGGATGTGCTGGCCTTCGCCGCGAAGCTGGGCGGGTTTGCGATGCCCCCTGCCGTGGCCTGGGACGATCCGGTGCTGAGCCCGACGCTGCGGCGCTTCTATGAGAGCAACAAACGCATCGACAGCCGTGGCACGCGTGCGGCGCTGGGGTGGGCACCGCGGTTTCCGACGTATCGGGAAGGACTGCGGGCGCTGGCCGCTTCGCTCGCCGGGCATGGCCCGACGCTACCGGACAGCTCTTTGTAGAGCCGAGCCCATGCTCGGCTGCTCTTTGCGTCTTTCGCGCTGCGCGCGATAAGCCGAGCATGGGCTCGGCTCTACGGATCAACCGGCGTTGGGCAGGCGGAAGAACGTGCGCGTGGCAGCAGTGGCATTGGCCGCGGTCACCGCAACGTCCTCGCCACGGTCACGTGCCAGCTCTTCCACGATGTGGGACAGGAACATCGGTTCGTTGCGGCGGTCCTTCGGCATCGGCTTCAGCGTGCGCGGCAGCAGGTACGGCGCGTCGGTCTCGATCATCAGTCGATCGGCGGGGATGTTCTTCACCAGTTCGCGCAGGTGCGCGCCACGGCGCTCGTCGCACAGCCAACCGGTAATGCCGATGTACCAGTCCTGGTCCAGGTAGTCGAACAGCTCATCGCGCTCGCCGGTGAAGCAGTGCACCACTGCCGGGCCGATGCGACCTTCGAAATTCTTCATCTGTGCCATGAAGTCGGCGTGCGCATCGCGCTGGTGCAGGAACAGCGGCTTGCCATTGTCCGCAGCCAGCTGCAGCTGGCGCTCGAACGCGCGGTGCTGCGCCGGACGCGGCGAGAAATCACGGAAGTAGTCCAGCCCGCACTCCCCCACCGCCACCACTTCCGGGTGAGCGTGCAGCGCGCGCATCTCGGCATCGCATTCGTCGGTGTATTCCACCGCATGATGCGGGTGCACGCCGGCGGTGGCATACAGGAAGCCCGGATGCTGCTGCGCCAGCTGCAGGGCCAGCGGCGAGTGCTCGCGGCTGGCACCGGTGATCACCATCTGCACCACGCCGGCCTGGCGCGCGCGGTCCAGCACGGCATCGCGGTCGCGGTCGAAGGAGTCGTGGGTCAGGTTGGCGCCGATATCGATCAGGTGCATGGTCATCGCGGGGGAAAAGTGCCCGCGCATTGTACCTGCGCCCGCCGTGGCCCCTTATCCTTTGCACATGAACACCCCGCTCTTCCCGATTTCCCCGCTGCTGCCACAGATCCAGCAGTACCTGGCCGCGCAGCCGCGGCTGGTGCTGGAGGCCCCGCCCGGCGCCGGCAAGACCACCCAGGTGCCACTGGCGCTGCTCGACGCACCGTGGCTGCAGGGTCGGAAGATCATCCTGCTGGAACCGCGCCGGGTCGCCGCCCGCAGCGCGGCGCTGTTCATGGCACGGCAGCTGGGCGAGGAGGTCGGCGGCACGGTCGGCTACCGCATCCGTTTCGAGAACAAGGTTTCGTCGCGCACGCGGATCGAGGTGGTCACCGAAGGCATCCTGACCCGCATGCTGCAGGACGACCCGATGCTGGAAGACGTCGGCGCGATCCTGTTCGACGAGTTCCACGAGCGCCATCTCAGTGGCGATCTGGGCCTGGCACTGGCGCTGGACGTGCAGGCACAGCTGCGCGACGACCTGCGCCTGGTGGTGATGTCGGCAACGCTGGATGGCGAGCGGCTGGCGCGCTTCCTCGATGCGCCTCGCCTGAGCAGCGAGGGCCGCAGCTACCCGGTGGCGGTCAGCCACTTCCCGGCGCGACGCGACGAAGCGTTGGAGCTGCAGGTCCGCCGCGCCGTGCAGCAGGCGCTGCTCGAGCATCCCGGCGACCTGCTGGTGTTCCTGCCCGGCCAGCGGGAAATCGCGCGCGTCCAGGCCGGGCTGCAGGAATCACTGGACGGCAACGTCGAGGTACTGGCACTGCACGGTGAGCTGCCGGTGGAACAGCAGGCGCGCGTGCTGCAGGCCGCCAGCGATGGCCGCCGCCGCGTGGTGCTGGCCACCAACGTGGCCGAGTCGTCGGTGACCCTGCCCGGCGTGCGCGTGGTGATCGACAGCGGCCAGGCACGCGAACCGCGCTACGACCCCAACAGCGGCTTCACCCGGCTGGACGTGGTGTCCATCGCCCAGGCGTCGGCCGACCAGCGCGCCGGTCGCGCCGGTCGCGTGGCCGAAGGCGTGGCCTGGCGGCTGTGGCCGCAGTCGCAGCGGTTGGAGCCGCAGCGCCGCGCCGAGATCGACCAGGTGGAACTGGCCGGACTGGCACTGGAACTGGCCGCCTGGGGCAGCAGCGACCTGCGCTTCCTCGATCCGCCACCGGCCGGCCCGATGGGTGCCGCGCGCGAACTGCTGCAGCGACTCGGCGCACTGTCCAGCAGTGGCGCGATCACCGCACTTGGAAGGCGTGTACTGGCACTGGGTACGCACCCACGGATGGCGGCGATGCTGCTGGCAGCACCCGATGCCCGCGCGCAGGCGCTGGCCGCCGATCTGGCCGCCCTGCTGGAAGCGCGCGACCCGCTGCGCCAGGGCGGTGACGCGCTGGCGGCCCGCTGGCGCGCACTGGCCGCGTTCCGCAATGGCCGCGCACCGGGCGATGCCAATCGCAGCGGGCTGGCCGCCATCGATGCCGCCGCCAGGCAGTGGCGTCGCCGCCTGCGCTGCGAGGCTACGCCGCCGGCCAGCATCGAGGCGCACGAACTGGGCGATCTGCTTGCGCACGCCTTTCCCGACCGGATCGGTTTTCAGCACCCCAGCGATCCGCTGCGCTACCTGCTGGCCAATGGCCGCAGCGCACGCCTGCACGAACTGAGCGACCTGCGCGGCGAGCCGTGGCTGGTGGCCAGTGAACTGCGCTTCGAGGCACGCGACGCATTGCTGTTGCGCGCTGCACCGGTGGACGAAGATCGGCTGCGCAAGGCATGGCCGGAGCGCTTCGTCACCGAAGACGTGGTGCGCTGGGACAGCGAGCGACGCGCCCTGGTGGCACTGCGCGAGACCCGTTTCGACCGGATCGTGCTGGACAGCCGCTCTGCCGGCCGGGTCGATCCGCAGCACGCCGCGCAGGCGCTGACCGACGCAGTGGCCGAGCTGGGCCTGCAGGCGTTGCCGTGGACCGAGGGCCTGCGCCAATGGCAGGCGCGGGTCGAGTCGCTACGGCACTGGATGCCGGAGCTGGAGCTGCCCGACTGCAGCGACGCGGCGCTGCTGGCCAACCGCGCGCAGTGGCTGCAACCCGCGTTCGCTGGCAAGAGCCGCCTCGATGCGCTGGACGAGGCCAGTTTCGGCGAAGCGCTGAAATCGCCCTTGGAGTGGTCGCAGCGGCAGTTGATCGAGCGCCATGCCCCCACCCGCATTACCGTGCCCTCCGGGCTGGAACGGCCGATCACCTACGGGTTGGACAGCGAGAGCGGCGATCCGCTGCCGCCGGTGCTGGCGGTGAAGCTGCAGGAACTGTTCGGCCTGGCCGATACCCCGCGCATCGCCGATGGCCGCGTGCCGCTGACCCTGCACCTGCTCTCACCTGGCGGCCGGCCGCTGCAGGTCACCCAGGACCTGCGCAACTTCTGGGAAAGCACCTACGCCGAGGTGAAGAAGGAAATGAAGGGACGCTATCCGCGCCACCCGTGGCCGGATGATCCGTGGACGGCGACGGCCACGCATCGGGCCAAGCCGCGCGGCACCTGACCGGTGGTGCCGCGCGCCAGGCGGATCGCCGACAGGGTGGCCTCGGTGCCCGAATTGACCATGCGCACCATCTCGCACGACGGCACCAGGCGGGTGATGGTCTCGGCCATGGTGACTTCGGCCGCGCA
>NZ_JAUTXR010000134.1 GCF_030658505.1 Stenotrophomonas raiganjensis (SeqCode)
GCGGCTGTTCTGCACCATCGCCAACGCCTGGCCGCGGTGAAGCAGCCAACGGCGGCGCCCCTCGTGGCGTGAAGCGAATCATCGGTTGGGCCGGCCGGGCTGCGCCCGGCACCCGCAGAGGCTAGAGCAACATCAACTGCAACAGCGGACTTGTTGCGGGGAGGCGGGGTGGGTCCTGTTGCAGGGGACGCTGCAAGTACATCCCTGTAAGCTCGGTCGCGCCATCCATGGCGCTCACGCCCCTGCAACCGGACCCACCCCGCCTTCGACTGATTCCTGCGATCTGCCGGGACGGCGTACTGCGCGGCGGCTGGTAGGTGTCGACCTTGGTCGACACGGTAGATCCACGCCATGCGTGAATGGAGGCATCTGGAATCTGTCTGGAGAAGAGCCCCCTTCTTGTTGAAGGGCGCCGACAGGCGCGGGGATAAGCAAAATGCGTGGACACGGCGCGCGATAGCGGGCCGTGTCTTGGGGGCGTCATTGCACCGGCTTATCATGCACGGATGACTTCCGTACGCCTGACCTGCGCGCTGGCGCTGCTGCTGCCCTTGGCCGCCTGCACCACCGCGCCCGCCCCTTCCGCCTCTGTTCCCACCACTGTTGCACCGGCGGCGGCGCCGAAGCTGCTGCTGATCTCCATCGACGGCCTGCGTGCCGACGCGCTGGACCGCGGCCTGACCCCGAACCTGCAACGCCTGATCGATGGCGGCGTGCGCGCGCGCTGGATGACCCCGTCCTATCCGTCGCTGACGTTCCCGAACCACTACACCATCGTCACCGGCCTGCGCCCGGACCACCACGGCATCGTCAACAACAGCATGGACGATGAAGCACTGGGCCGGTTCGAGCTGAGCAATCGCGAAGCGGTCACCACCAGTGGCTGGTGGGGTGGTGAACCGATCTGGGTCGGCGCCGAGAATGCCGGCGTTCGGTCCGCCACCACCTCATGGCCGGGCAGCGAGTCGGAAATCCGCGGCGTCCGCCCCAGCCAGTGGCGTGTGTACGACGGCAAGGAGCCGCTTGAGCAACGCGCTGGCATCGTGCTCGATTGGCTGGCACAGACCGGCGCCGATGCACCGCGCCTGACCACGCTGTACATGGAACACGTGGACAAGGCCGGCCACAACTACGGCCCCGAGTCGAAGCAGTACGCCGACGCCATCGTGCGCGCCGACCAGATCGTCGGCCAGGTGCTCGACGGACTCCAGCAACGTGGGCTGGCCGCAACCACCAATGTGATCGTGGTCTCCGACCACGGCATGGCCAGTGTCCCCGTTGGCCAGGTGATCGCCACCGAATCGATGGTCGACCCGGCGATCGCGCGCAATGTCAGCCAGGGCCAGTCGGTCGGCTTCGCACCGGTGCCCGGCCATGAAGCCGCCGCCGAACGCGCCCTGCTCGGCCGCCACGCGCACTACGAGTGCTGGAAAAAGGAAAACCTGCCGGCACGCCTGCACTACGGCACCCATCCGCGCATTCCCGCCATTGTCTGCATGATGGATGAAGGCTGGGATGCCCTGCATCAGGAAAAGATCGCCAAGCGCGAACAGCAGGACCGCGGCTCGCACGGCTATGACAACGCGCTGCCGTCCATGCGCGCGGTGTTCGTGGCCAGTGGCCCGTCATTCCGCCAGGGCCTGGTGATCGAGGGCTTCGACAACGTCGATGTCTACCCGCTGCTGGCCCACCTGCTGCAGGTGCCGGCCGCGCAGAACGACGGCAATCCGGAAACGCTGAAGCAGACCCTGCGTTGATCCGGTTGTAGAGCCGAGCCCACGCTCGGCTGCATTGCGCCAGCCGGGCATGGGCTCGGCTCTGCAGAATCGTGCATAAAAAAAACGCGGCGCCAGGCGCCGCGTTTTTCTTTGGACCGGTCGCTCGGCCGGATCAGGCCTTGGCGACGGCCTTCTTCGCCACAGCCTTCTTCGCCGGAGCCTTGGCCACGGTCTTCTTGGCAACCGGGGCGGCGGCGCCTACGGCGACCTTGCTCGCGGTGTGCGAACGGGCGTTGCCGTAGCTGGCGTTGTAGCGCTTGCCCTTGGCGGTCTTGCGGTCACCCTTACCCATGTCTTCAACTCCTCAAGTGTGAAATCTGGTTACCCCGTACTGACACGGGTTCGGCGGGGCCGCCTTGCTGGGCGCCCCCGCGCACGATCGAAAATCCTATCACGGAGCGCCTAGTGCGCGCAGCTGGCGTCGTGCACGTGGCCGTGGTTCAGGCGCAGGTTGACCAGGTGCGCAACGCCGACCAGCAGGCCACCGATGGTCATCACCACCGCGTGCGGCACCGCATTGTGGTGCAGCGGGTCGTACAGCACACCCGCCCACAGCGCGACCAGGCCGGGGATCAGGAAACCCAGTGCGCGCAGCGCGCCGTGGCGGCGGTAGCCCCAGACCAGGCTGAACAGACCCAGCAGGGTCACGAACACCACCAGAGCCTGCTCCACGCCGTCGCTCAGCCAGAACGACAGGCCCAGCGACGGCGCCGCCGCCAGCAACACGGGGATCACCGCGCAGTGCACCGCGCACAGCATCGAACCAGTGGCGCCGAAACGGTCGAGCAGGTGGCGCAGGCGTGAGGACAGGGACATGACTTCCAGCAGGGTCGGCGAATCGTTATGGAATAATATAACATCCATTCCCGACCCGCACGGTTTCCCTCCCCCTGTCCCGCTGACGGGATTCGTGCGCCCAGCGATTGATATACAGTAACAAAGGACTTTTTCATGCCCGCCCTCACCCCACGGCTCAAGCCGCATTCCCTCGCTCTGGCCCTCGCCACCCTGCTGCCTTCGGTCGCTTTTGCTGCCGGCGACGACACGGCGCATCGTGACCGCCACCTGACTGAACTGTCCTCGGTGCAGGTCACCGCGTCGCCGCTGCAGGGCGATGCCGAATCCCTTGCGCGCCCGGTGGAGGTGCTGGCCGGTGAGCGCCTGGACGAACAGAAGGCCGGCACCCTCGGCGATACCGTGGCCAAGCTGCCCGGCGTGCAGAGCACCTTCTTCGGGCCTGGCGTCGGGCGCCCGATCATCCGCGGCCAGGAAGGCCCGCGCGTTGCCGTGCTGTCCAACGGCATGGGCAACATGGATGCCTCCACCGTCAGTGCCGACCACGCCACCAGCATCGAGCCGTTCCTGGCCGACCAGATCGAAGTGCTGAAGGGCCCGGCCACGCTGTTGTTCGGCAGCGGTGCCATCGGTGGTGCGGTCAACGTGGTCGATGGCCGCATCGCGCGCGAACTGCCGGAGCGCCCGCTCAGCGGCCGCGCCGAGCTGCGCGGCAATTCGGTGAACAACGAGCGCAGCGGCATGTTCCGCCTCGACGGCGTCAGCGGCAATGTCGTGCTGCACGTGGACGGCCTGGTGCGCAACGGCGACGACTACCGCATCCCCGGCTACGCGGTGATCGACCGCCTGGAAGACCACCACGACGACCACGGCCACGACCACGCGGGCGAGGAAGGCGAAGAGCCGCGTCGCGGCCGCCTCGACAACAGCTCCATCCGTACCCGCGCCGGTGGCGTCGGCGCGACCTGGCTGGGCGACGGCGGCTACTTCGGCGTGTCGGCCAGCACCTACCGCACCAACTACGGCATTCCCAACGGCGCGCACGTGCACGCCGATGGCGACGATCACGGCCATGACCACGGCCACGACCATGGCGACGAAGAGGAAGGCGGCGACGAGCATGACGTGCGCATCGACATGGTGCAGAACCGCTTCGAGACCAAGGCCGGCATCTACAACCCGGTCTCGTTCCTGAAGAACATCAACGCACGCGTGGCCTACACCGACTACGAGCACGTGGAGCTGGAGGCCGGCACGCCCTCCACCCGCTTCACCAACCGTGGCATCGAAGGACGCCTCGAAGCGGTGCAGCAGCAGATCGGTGGCTGGGACGGCGCCTTCGGCCTGCAGTTCGGCAACAGTGATTTCGGCGCCAAGGGCGAAGAGGCATTCGTTCCGGATACCGGCACCAAGAACATCGGCCTGTTCGTGCTGCAGGAAAAGCAGTTCGGCCCGTTCAAGCTGGAACTGGGCGGCCGCCATGACCAGGTCAAGCTGGACCCGGCCGGCGACTACCGCCGCCGCACCTTCGGCGCCACCAACCTGTCTGCCGCCGGCATCTGGAAGCTCAACGATGCCGTTGACCTGCGCATCGGCGTGGACAGCTCCGAGCGTGCACCGACCAACGAAGAGCTGTACGCCGCCGGCGCACACATCGCCACCCGCTCGCTGGAAATCGGCGACGCCAACCTGAAGACCGAGCGCGGCCAGCGCGTGGAACTGGGCATCCACACCCACAGCGAGCGCCTGGACTTCTCGGCGTCGGTCTATCAGACGAAGTTCAAGGACTTCATCTACCTGGCCGACACCGGCGTTACCGAGGGCCTGCCGGTTCGTGCATGGACCCAGCAGGACGCGGTGTTCCGTGGTGCGGAGGCCGAAGCGCTGGTGCACCTGTTCGAGGGCGGTGCCGGTGACTGGGATCTGCGCCTGTTCGGTGACTACGTGAAGGCCAAGCTGGATGGCAGCGGCAGCCGCAACCTGGACATCGCCGTGCCGCATGGCGACCACAACCACAACTACACGGTGGAGCTGGCCAACACCGGCTACCTGCCGCGCATTGCTCCGGCCCGCGTCGGCGCCGACCTGCGCTGGTCGAAGGACGGCTGGCGCGCCTCGGTCGGTGCGGTGCGCTACAGCCGCCAGAAGGATGTAGCCCAGAACGAAGCCCCGAGCGACGGCTACACCCTGGTCGACGCGCATCTGGCCTACCGTTGGGATCGCAACGCGAGCAACAGCTACGAGGTGTTCCTGGATGGCAGCAACCTGACCAACCGCGAAGTGCGTCCGCACACCTCGCTGCTGCGCGACTACTCGCCGCTGCCGGGCCGTGGCGTCGCATTCGGCATCCGCGCGTTCTTCTGATCGGCCTACGCCGTCGGAACATTACCTGAGGGGGCCGAAAGGCCCCCTTTTTCTGTCGTATATGGCATGAACTGGTGAAAGCGGCGCACTACCGACGCGTCACCATCTGCTACGCGGCTAGACTCAGCCGGTGTCAATCCAATAGACAAACTGAGCGGAAACACTTGCATGGCCCTGAGTCTCGATGCCGAACGGGAAGAACGCTTCCTTGCAATCGCCAAATGCGGGAGAACCGCTTGGCTGGCCGGCGACATTGCGGAGGCAGAGACATCTATGGAGAAGGCGAAGCTGCGAGCGTGTCCATGGACGAACTCGCCGCCACCATCCAGTTTGAGTCCGGGGACCTGGATGGGGCCTACACACTATTTGAACCGCACTACCGGAAGTACGGCCGTCGTGTCTTTGAGGGCCATAAGAAGGGGTTCATTGATTTCATCAAGAGCAGGAAGAAAACTGGAAAGGTGGATCAGTGAGCCGCTAGGCAGCTCCCATCCGCTCCAGATACTCATCCACGCATGGTGTGGACCTGCTGCACCCTCCGGGAGCAATTGGGTTCCTAAAAATCGCTGCGGCACCATCACGCATCCGTCACAAAGATGTGCGTACGACAACAAGCGGACAATCCCGTCACTCAATGTCTCACCAACCGGACACTAATGTCCGAAAATATACCCATGACTGCTCAACGTGCCGATGCTGCTGCCCGCCGTGCCCTCATCCTCGACGCCGCCGATCACGTCTTCGGCCAACATGGCGTTACCGCTCCACTGGACCTGGTGGTCGAACGCGCCCAGGTGGGCCGCGCCACCCTGTACCGCAACTTCCCCGACCGCACCGCGCTGATCCAGGCACTGCTGCAGCGTACGGTCGACCGCATCCGGCGCCAGGTCGAACAGCTCGGCGACCGCGACGACGCCCTGTTCGAGGTGTTCGAGGGCATGGCCCAGCGCATCATCGATTCGCCGGCGCTGGCCGATTACTGGCGCGCGGTCGATTCGGATGTGCCGGCCATGCGCGCGGCGCGCGAGACCGTGCGCGACCTGCTGGAGGAGCCGATCGCCCGCGCCAAGGCCGCCGGGCTGTGCCGTGCCGATCTGGAGAAGACGGATATTTCACTGATCTCGGGCATGCTGGGTGCAGCCCTGCGCGGCAAGACCCGCGACGAGCGCGCCCACCTGGCCGGGCGCGCCCTGCAGCTGCTGCGCGGGGGTCTCCAGGGAGCAACCAGCGAGGCCCGCTGATGGTCCAGCCGTATCTGAAGCCGGTTCCGGATTGGGAGGAGCACGAGAAGCCGACCATGCCCGGCTCGGCGTCGATGCCCTGGCACCCACCGTACCGGCGTGCGGCTTATGCGCTGGTATCGCTGCTGGTGGCGATCACCGGCGGGCTGGGCAATGCGCTGGTCACTGCCAACCTGCCGTTCCTGCAGGGCCAGCTGGCGCTGACCCCGACCCAGGGCAGCTGGCTGGTGGCGGCCTATGCAATGGTCAATGTCACCGCCAACCTGCTGGCCTTCAAATTCCGCCAGCAGTACGGCATCCGCCTGTTCGCCGAAATCGGGCTGGGCCTGTACGCGGCGCTGGCGGTGCTGCACCTGTTCGTCGGCAGCTTCGAGACCACGATGCTGACCCGTGCCGCCAGCGGCTTCGCCGGCGCGGCGTGTTCGACCCTGGGCACGCTGTACATGCTGCAGGCGCTGCCGCGGCGGTTCACCGGCAATCTGCTGGTGGTCGGTGTCGGCCTTTCGCAGCTGGCGGTGCCGATCGCCTGGATCGTCTCACCCGGACTGGTCGATACCGGCCAGTGGCACCAGCTGTATTCCTTCGAAGCTGGCCTGGCGCTGTGCGCCTTTGCCGCAGTGGTGGTGCTGAAGCTGCCGCCCGGCATCCAGATCAAGGCCTTTGAACCGCTGGACTTCCTTACCTTCGCACTGCTGGCACCGGCGGTTGCACTGCTGGTGATCGTGCTGGCGCAGGGCTACACGCGCTGGTGGCTCAACACGCCGTGGCTGGGCTGGGCACTGGTTGCCTCGATCGCACTGTCCACCACCGCCTTCATCATCGAGCACTACCGGCGCAACCCGCTGCTGCAGACACGCTGGCTGGCCAGCCTGCCCGTGCTGCATTTCATCGTCGGCGCATTCCTGATCCGCTTCCTGACCACCGAGCAGTCCTACGGCGTGGTCAACCTGATGCGCACGCTCGGCATGGGCCCTGACCAGCTGCGGCCGCTGTTCGTGGTGATCCTTGCCGGCGTGATCACCGGTATCGCCGGCACGGCACTGACCTTCGGTCCCAAGCGCCTGATCCCGCAGCTGCTGATGGCGATCCTGCTGCTGGGCGCCGCCGCGTTCTTCGACCAGCACCGCACCAGCATGGACCGCCCGCACGACTTCTATGTCAGCCAGTTCCTGGCCTCGGTCGGCGCCGGCATGTTCATGGGCCCGCTGATCATGCTTGGCATCACCGCCGCCCTCAAGCAGGGCGCGGACCACATCATCACCTTCCTGGTGACCCTGTCGATCACCCAGACCCTTGGGGGCCTGGCCGGATCGGCGGTGCTGGGTACCTTCCAGCTGCATCGCGAGCAGCTGTACTCCGGCGCGCTGACCAGCCAGCTCGACCCGGCCGATCCGGTGGTGGCGCAGCGCCTGCGCATCCAGCAGCAGCTGTACGCTGCACAGATCACCGATCCGGTACTGCGCAGCGCACAGGGCAGCGCGCAGCTGGCGCAGACGACGCGTCGCGAAGCCAACGTGCGCGGCTTCAATGATGTGTTCACGCTGAGTGGCTGGTTGGCCATCGGCTTCCTGTGCTGGTTGCTGCTGCTCTCGCTGCGCACCGCCGTGCTCAAGCAATGGCGCAAGCGCCATCCCATCTCCCCTGCTGCGGCCACGCCGGCCGCATCCCGTTGAGTCTGTCCTCATGCCTCCCGTCCCGCCCCGCCCTGACGATACCGACGCCGACAACGTCACCCCGCCGCCACCGACCGATGCGGCGCCAGCGCCCACGCCGGCTGCACCGGCAGCCGCACCGAAATACCTCAAGCCCAGCGCGCGCAGCGTGGTGGTGATGGTGGTGGTGGCACTGCTGGGCATCGCGCTGATCCTGCGCGCGTGGCACCTGTGGCCCTTCACCAGCAGCGTGATGGTGACTGACAACGCCTATGTGCGCGGACAGATCACGGTGATGGCGCCGCAGGTGAACGGCTACGTGACCGAGGTGCTGGTGAAGGACTTCCAGCACGTGAAGGAGGGCGAGCCACTGCTGCGCATCGATGACCGCATCTACGCACAGCGCGTGGCCCAGGCGCAGGCGACGCTGGACAGTGCGCGCGCGGCGCTGGCCAACTCCGACCAGTCGCAGGCGCAGAACCGTGCACAGATCGCCTCCGCGCACGCCACGTTGTCGGCCGGCCAGGCGGAACTGCAGCGCTCGCGCAACGAGCTGAAGCGCTACGAGGAACTGGCCGCACAGCAGTTGGTGTCGATCAACGACCGCGACAAGTTCCGCACCAGCCAAGCCTCGGCGCAGGCCAGCGTGCAGCAGTCGCAGGCGCAGATCCGCATCGCCGAGGAAACCCTGGTGTCGACGCAGGTCGCGCGCAAGAGCCTGGAGGCCCAGGTGGAAAGCGCACAGGCGCAGCTGGAACTGGCCCGCATCGATCTGGCCAATACCGTGATCCATGCGCCGCGCGACGGCCAGATCAGTGAAGCCAGCGTGCGCGTGGGCCAGTACGTCGCGGCCGGTTCTCAGCTGCTGTTCCTGGTGCCTGACACGCTGTGGGTGGTGGCCAACTACAAGGAAGGCCAGACCTGGGGAATGGCGATCGGCCAGCCGGCCACGTTCTCAGTGGACGCGTTCCAGGGCCAGGTGCTGAGGGGCCGCGTGCAGGAGATCGCGCCCGCCACCGGATCGGAATTCAGCGTGCTGCGCCCGGACAATGCCAGCGGCAACTTCACCAAGGTGGTGCAGCGGCTGCCGGTGCGGATATCGATCGATGAAGGCCAGACGCTGGCCGCGCAGCTGCGGCCCGGCATGTCGGTGATCGTGCGGGTGGATACCGCAGGCAAACCGAAGGACTAGCCCTTGTCATGAAACAGGGTCAGATCCCTTTTGCCAATGGCACGAGGATCCGACCCCAATCTCAAGATGCCGGCCAGCGGCCGGCACTGCCATTGCGCTACCCCGCGCAGCGCGCGCAGAGGCCGTGCACTTCCAGTGTCTGCGCCTGCGGCTGGAAGCCCAGCTCCTTGGCACGCTTTTCCAGCTGGGTGACGATCTCGCGGTCTTCCAGCTCCACTGCGCTATGGCAGCTGTTGCAGATCAGGAACGGCACCGAATGGGCGGCGCTGCTGGGATGGTGGCAGGCGACGAAGGCGTTCACCGATTCCAGCTTGTGCACGAAGCCATTGGCCATCAGGAAGTCCAGCGCGCGGTACACGGTGGGCGGGGCATCGGCGCCCACGCCCTTCCCGTTGCGCACCCATTCCAGCAGCTCGTAGGCCTTGACCGGCTTGCCGGCCTCGGCGATCAGCTTCAGCACATTGGCGCGGATCGGGGTCAGGCGCAGCCCGCGTTCGCGCGAGACACGCTCGACCACCGCCACGAAATCCGATGCATCGTGGACGTGGTGGTGCGGGGCGGTACAGGCAGTGGCGGTCTTGGCGGGCATGCGTGTTCTCCGGTTCGGGCCTGGCAAGGATGCCTCAGGCCGCTGCTACCTTGGTGATGGCCACATCAATGCGTTTCAAGGCCTGCTCGCGGCCGGCCAGGTACACGGTATGGGAAATGTCAGGACTGACCTGGGTGCCGGTGATGGCCACGCGCAGCGGCTGGGCGACCTTGCCCATGCCGATCTCCAGCGCCGCAGCCGCATCGTGCAGGGCCACGCCCACCGACTCGGCGGTCCACTCCGGCAACGCGGCCAGCAGCTCGCGGGCCTTGCCCAGCGCGACCTCGGCACCGGCCTTGAAGTGCTTGGCCACCGCCGCGTCGTCGTACTCGGTCAGCGGCTGGTACCAGACCACGGCCTTTTCGGCCATTTCCTTCAGGGTCTGCACGCGTTCACGCAGGGCAATCACCACGTCCTCCGGGGCCGGGCCGGCGGCCACGTCCAGGCCCAGCTTCTGCAGCTGGTAGACCAGGTGCGGCACGATGGCGGCCACGTCCTCGGTCTTCAGGAAGTGCTGGTTGACCCAGCCCAGCTTGGCCATGTCCAGGCGCGAGGCCTTGGAATTGCAGTCCTTCACGTCGAACAGGTCGATCAGCTCCTGGCGGCTGAACAGCTCCTGGTCACCGTGCGACCAGCCCAGCCGGGCCAGGTAGCTCAGCAGCGCGTCCGGCAGGTAGCCGGCGTCCTTGTACTGCATCACGTCGGCCGCTCCGGTGCGCTTGGACAGCTTGGCGCCCTGCTCGTCCAGGATCATCGGCATGTGGCCGAACTTCGGCACCGGCGCACCGATGCCTTCGTACAGGTTGATCTGGCGCGGGGTGTTGTTGATGTGGTCGTCGCCGCGGATGACCTCGGTGATGCCCATGTCCCAGTCGTCCACAACCACTGCGAAGTTGTAGGTGGGGTAGCCGTCCGGGCGGAAGATGACCATGTCATCCAGCTCGCTGTTGGCGATCTCGATGCGGCCCTTGATCAGGTCGTCGAACACCACCGTGCCTTCCAGCGGGTTCTTGAAGCGGATGACGCGGTTCGGGTCGTCCTTGCGCGGCAGGCCCAGCTCGCGCGCAGCGCCGTTGTAGCGCGGCTTTTCCTGCTTGGCCATGGCCGCTTCGCGCATGGCGTCCAGCTCTTCGCGGGTCTCGTAGGCGTAGTACGCCTTGCCGTCGGCCACCAGCTGCTCGGCCACTTCCAGATAGCGGGCCACGCGGTCGGTCTGGTAGATCGGACCTTCGTCGTAGTCCAGGCCCAGCCAGTCCATCGCCTCCAGGATCGCATCGATCGCGCCCTGGGTGCTGCGTTCACGGTCGGTGTCCTCGATGCGCAGCACGAACTCGCCGCCACGGTGGCGGGCCTCCAGCCAGCAGTACAGCGCAGTGCGGGCACCACCGATGTGCAGGTAGCCGGTGGGACTGGGGGCGAAGCGGGTGCGGCAGGTCATGGACGGCTCGAGGAACGGGAATCCCCCGATTTTACCAGCCCTCCGCCCCCGACGGAAAAAGGGGACGGAGGGGATTAAGTCGCGATTGCCCAGCCTGGGGCGTTGCGACCAGGCAACGGAGGGGAGAAACGACTTAATCCCCTCCGTCCCCTTTTACGGTTCCTGCTTGCGCGGGAAGGGCTGCTCGCGCATTGCGGCGTTGTAGGCGAACGAGGCGACGATGGCGGCGGCCTGCTTCAGGTCTTCCGGCTCGGCGTGGTCCCAGGTATCCAGGTGGCTGTGGTGGACATTGGTGAAGTAGTCCAGCCGGTCCTGGATGAACTGGAAGCCCGGCAGGCCGACGCGGTCGAAGCTGATGTGGTCGGTGCTGCCGGTATTGCGGGTGGCCACGGTGGTGGCGCCCACGTCGTGGAACGGCGCCAGCCACGCTTCGAAGATCGGCATCGCCGCCAGGTTTTCCTGCGCGTAGATGCCACGGAAGCGGCCGGAGCCGTTGTCCATGTTGAAGTAGACCTGGAACTTGCTGTAGTCGCGGGTCTTCTGCAGTGCTCCGGTCGGCTCGCGCAGCGACGCCGGCAGCGCCTTCTGCGCCGGGTCGGCCGGTTCCGGGAAACGAGCGAAATGCTTGGCCACATAGGCCTGCGAGCCGATCAGGCCCTGTTCCTCACCGCTCCACAGCGCCACGCGGATGGTGCGCTTGGGCCTGGCGCCGGTGGCCTTGAGGATGCGCATCGCCTCCATCATCACCGCGACGCCGGCGGCATTGTCGGCGGCACCGGTACCGCTGTGCCAGGAATCCAGGTGCGCACCGATCATCACCACTTCATCGGGCTTGCTGCTGCCGCGGATCTCGGCCAGCGTGTTGTAGCCCGGCTGGTTGGCCTCGTCGGTGAAGCGCGCGGCCAAATCCACGCGCAGGCGCACGGTCTGCTTGGCCTCCAGCGCACGCACCAGCGGGTTGAAGTGCTCGCTGATCATCGCCAGCTCCGGGATGCCCACCGACTCACCGGCCCTGCGCGAACCGCCACCGGCAACGCGGATGATGCCGTTGTCCCAACTGCTGATGCTGATCGAGGCCAGCGCGCCCTCTTCCACGAAGAACGCATTGACCTTGGCCGCCAGCTGCTGGCGTTCCTGGTATTCCTTGACCCGTTTGGCGCGCTCGGCGGTGGCGTCCTTGTCCTTCGGCAGGGTGAATTCCTGCAGGCCCTCGAGCGAGGTGGCGTCGTGGCGGTGCGAATCGGGCTCGGTGCCGCGCTTGTATTCGCGGGCCTCGCCCAGCAGCAGGATCTTGCCGCGCAGCTTGCCGCGGTACTTCTCGATGTCTTCGGGCTTCTTGATCTCAACCTGTACCACCTCGCCTTCAACCGGGCCCTTGGTGCCCGGCGTCCACGCCTTCGGCAGCGCATGCAGCGGCTGCACGCGGTCACCCAGCATCTCCACGCTGGCCGAGGTGAACTCCCAGCCACGGCCGAAGTCATCGAAGGCTTCGTCGTGCACGTTGTCCAGCTTCCATTCGTTGAACTTGCCGCGGGTCCACGCGTTGGCGCGGCCCATCGCAGGCGAGTTGGTCAAGCGCGGGCCGATGCGTTCGGTGAGGTAGCTGAAGGTGTCCATCACCTGCGAACGGTGGAAGGCCTCCTGGCGGATGCGGCTGACCATGTCCAAGTCCACCGTCTCGCGCTGCTGCGCGCCTGCATTGCCACCGATCGCCAGCGCTACGGCCAGCATGCCCCACTTCATCACATCGCACCCCTGCCCTTCGGCTCGATCATCAACCCATCGAGTCTAGCCAGCAGGGGCGCGCTGATACCGTCCCATCGGTCATGGGCGGCGCGGAAGCGTGCGAACCGAGGTTCGCACCCACAGGAGAGTGGTTGGTTCGCACCCGCGGGAGAGTGGCTGGTTCGCACCCACCAGGCCCCTCATCCACTCCATCCCAGCCACAACTGCGCCCGTTCCGGCAGCAGCAGCAACCAGTGCCGCCGGTCGACGCTGCTGCAGCCGTACACCGCCGCGTGTGCCGGCCAGTCATCCGGAAGGCCGCCGATGCCGATCTCGGCCAATGCCTCCGCGCCGGCCTTCCATGGCCGATAGCGCGGCACCCGGCCGGCCACCGCGCCGCGTCCCTGCCGCGCACCCTGCAGCCAACGCAATCCCTGCCCCTGCAATCCTTCGCAGGTCACCGCCGCCAGCTGGAAGCGGACCAGGCCGGGGGCGATCCGCGCCCCCGGCAGGGCCGCCAGCACGCCATGTGCCTGCAGCAGTGCATCCACTTCCAGCAAGGCCGGAATGCCCTGCCGTGCCCGTTGCCGCAATCCCTGGCGCCAGCCCATGGCGTGCTCCTTACTTCAGGTCCGCGCCGAGCGCGTACCAGTCGACCCGGCGGGTCACCCACATCGCCAGCGCCAGGATCACGAACAGCAGCAGCGACCCCATCAGCAGTGCGTTGTTCTCCGACACCAGCAGGCCATACAGCGCGCCGTACAGTACGGTCAGCAACGCCGCGAAGCCGAGGCCGCGCTTCCAGTGGCCCAGCACGTTGGCCAGGTACACCGCCTGCAGGCCGATACAGGCCACGGCCGAGACCAGGTAGGCCTTCCAGAACGCGATGTGCTCGGACAGGCTGATCAGCAGCAGGAAGAAGATCGCCAGCGCCAAGCCCACCATCAAGTACTGCAGCGGGTGGATGCGCAGCGACTTGATCAGCTCGAACAGGATGAAGCCGACGAAGGTCAGCAGCACGAACAGCACGCCGTACTTCGATGCGCGATCGGCCTGGGTGTAGGTATCGACCGGATCGACCAGCGACACGGTCACCGCCTGCGAATCGATCGAGCCATCATTGCGCAGCTGGCGCTGTGCGTCGGAGGCCAGCGAGGACACCGCCCAGCGCGCATCGAAGCCCTGTGCATCAACGCGGCGCTCATTCGGCAGGAACGCACCGCTGAACGACGGATGTGGCCAGCTCGAACGCAACGCGATGTGGGTGTCATCACCCACCGGCACCACC
The DNA here is from genome assembly GCF_030658505.1 of Stenotrophomonas raiganjensis (SeqCode). GTDB lineage: Bacteria > Pseudomonadota > Gammaproteobacteria > Xanthomonadales > Xanthomonadaceae > Stenotrophomonas. The sequence continues at coordinate 14,063 of NZ_JAUTXR010000134.1, forward strand.
GACAGCATGCGGCTGCCGTCCAGGCGCAGTTCCAGTTCAACGGTGCTGGCCGCCAGCGTGCCGCCCTGGTCTGCAGCGAAACCGGCCACCGGCGCATGCAGGCCACGGCCGACTTCGCTGGCCGCGCCGACGCCTGGCAGCAGGCGCAGCTGCTTGCCATCCACGCGCAGGTTCGGCGTACCAACCAGGCCACGCACATCGGAAATGCCCACCGCCACATACGGCTGGCCGTAGCTGCGGCCCGCCTTCACCGGATAGTCGTCTGTGGCGAAGGTGGCCTTCATCTGGCCGTTCCAGCTGTACACCGGCACCTTGAACAGGCCGACCTCACGCTGGCTCGGCAGCATTTCACCGCCGACTTCCAGCGACGCCGGCATCTGCAGCCAGTGCCCCTCGGTGACCTGCACCTCGGTCTTCTTGACGCCCAGCGGGTCGACCAGTTCAACCTGCTTGCGTTCCACCCACGGCACCACCCGCACCGGGCCCACCAGCTGCTGTGCACCGGCGCGGCTGTCGGCCACCCGCGAGAAGGCCTCGTCGCGGTACGCGCTGCGTTCGTTGATGACCCCGCGGATCATGGTCAACGGTACCAGCAGCAGCAGGATCAGCCCGCCGACAATGGCGAACCGCAGCAGCATCTTCAGGGATTTCATGGTCCATCCTCGTTGGAGAGGGCTGCAGGATGGACCGCCGTGGTGAGCAGGGTTTGTGGCGAATTTGAAGCGAGTGTGAAGTCAGCGGCGCGGGCGCGGGCCTGGCACACCCAAAGGCAGCCACAGGCTGGCCACGGTGCCGCCGCCTTCGCGGATATCCACACTGGCGCGCCCATCATGCAGGCGCGCGACCTCCTGCACGAACGGCAGGCCCAGTCCGGAGCTGCGCCGCCCGCTTCCGGGGCGGGCCAGCGAATAGAAGCGCTCGAACACCCGCTCACGCGCGTAGTCGGGAATGCCAGCGCCACGGTCGGCCACCTGCAGGCGCACGCCCTGCCCATCCACCTCGGCCTGCAGCGCGACCTCCGCGCCGGCCGGCGAGAAGGCAATCGCGTTGTCGATCAGGTTGTGCAGGGCCTGCCGCAGCAGGTAGGCGTCACCCTGCACCCGCAGGTCGGGCACGCTGCCGATGCGGACCTGCACGCCGGCCGCCTGCGCGCGCACCTGCGCGGCTGCCGCCGCATCGGCCAGCAATGCCTGCAGCGCGATCGGATCGCGGGTCTGCAGCCAGCCGTGCTGTTCCACTTCGGCCAGCGCCAGCAGCTTGTCGATGGTCTCGGTCAGCCGTTCCTGCTGATCGACAATGCTGCGCGCGAAATGCACGCGGTCCGCTTCGGGCAACGGCTCCTGCAGCAGTTCGGCGGCACCGCGGATCGCCGCGAGCGGGCTCTTCATCTCGTGCGTCAGCGACTGCACGTACTGCTCGACGTAGGCCTTGCCTTCGAGCTTGCGGCGCATGGTTTCCAGCGCCTGGCCAAGATCGCCGATCTCGTCGCGGCGCCGTCGTGGCGGCGGCACCGGTTCGCCGGCCGTGACCGCGCGCGCGTAGCGGCTGAGCTGGCCGAGGCCGGTGGTCAGCCACATCGTCACCAGCACGCCGACCAGCGCCGACAATCCGATCAGCCAGGCGCCGCGTTCGATGATGGCGCGCTGGCTGGCAGCGATGAATGGATCGATGCTGCGGTTCGGCTGCGCCAGGCTGAGTACGCCGATCAGCGTGCGGCCATCGGCCGGATCGTACACCGGTGCGGCCACGTGCATCACCGTATCGCCGTCCTCGCCCGGGATCTCCGGGCTGGAACGTGCCCCGTACTGGCCACGCAGGGTGCGATACACGTCGTTCCAGCGCGAATTGTCGCGCCCCAGGTCGCGGCCCAGCGAGTCATAGATGACGATGCCCTTGGCGTCGGTGATGGTCACCCGATAGTCCAGCGAGCGTTTCGGGAAGCGCCAGACCATCGCCTTCAGGTCGCGTTGCCGTGCCTTGGCCAGATTGCGGGTGAAGCTGCCGCTGCGGATGGTGCCGTCCTTGACGTCGGCGGCGGCCATCTCGGCCAGCACGTTGGCCGCGTCAACCAAGGTCGATTCCATCGCCTGGCGCACACCCGGCTTCACTTCGTTGACGAACACGCGCATCACGAAGAAGGCCGCGATGCCGGTGATCAGGAAGAAGCCCAGGAACAGCTTCAGCACCAGGCGCATCGGCTAGACCTCCAGCGCGTAGCCAAGGCCACGGTGGGTGCGGATCGGATCGGCGCTGGCACCGGCCGCACGCAGCTTGGCGCGCAGCGTCTTTACATGGGTATCGACGGTCCGGTCGGCGCTGTCGGCGCTGCTGTCCCAGCCACGGTCCATCAGCTGGGCACGGCTGAGAATGGCGCCGGGGCGCTGCAGCAACGCCTCCAGCAGTGCGTACTCGTAGCGGGTCAGGTCCAGCGCCTGGCCACGGAAGCGGATGCGCCGGCCTTCACGATCGATGGCAAAGGCCCCATGTTCCTGCCAGCCCGCATCGGCGCCAGGGCCTGCCACGACCGCTGCCGCACGGCGCAGGCGCGCACGCACCCGCGCCACCAGCTCACGCGGCGAGAACGGCTTGGTCATGTAGTCGTCGGCCCCCAGTTCCAGGCCAAGCACGCGGTCCACCTCGTCGTTGCGCGCGGTCAGGAAGATCACCGGCAGCTGCGCCACCGGCCCGGGCTGCGCGCGCAGCCGCCTGCATACCTCGAAGCCGCCCAGGTCGGGCAGGCCAACGTCCAGCACCACGACATCGATATCCCCGGCCTGCAGGCGCTGCAGGGCCTCGCCGCCGAGCAGGCAGTGGCTGGCCGCATAGCCTTCGCTGCGCAGCGCATAAAGCACGGTTTCGGCAATGGCGGCTTCGTCCTCGACGACCAGGACATGGGCAACAGGAGCTGTCATGGCGCGCAGCATAGCCGCTGCGGCCGCCGCCCCGTACACTGCCGCCCATGAACTATCGCCACGCCTTCCATGCCGGCAACCACGCCGATGTGCTCAAGCACATCGTGCAGCTGGCCCTGATCGACAGCTTCAAGCGCAAGGACAGCCCGTTCTTCGTGCTCGACACCCACGGCGGCGCCGGCCGCTACCTGCTGGCCAGCGAAGAGAGCCGCAAGACGCTGGAGGCCGAGTCCGGAATCATGCGGCTGATGGCCCAGCCCAAGCTGCCGGAGGTGGTCGAGCACTACCTGAAGGCGGTACAGGCCGACAATCCGGTCGGCGCGCTGACCAATTATCCAGGTTCGCCGCTGCTGAGCGCGCAGGCGATGCGCGCCCAGGACCGCATGGCGGTCTGCGAGCTGCAGGAAGCCGAGACAGCCACGCTGAAGGCCCTGTTCGCCCATGACAGCCGGGTTGGCGTGCACCCGGGCGATGGCTATGCGCTGCTGCGCTCGCTGCTGCCGCCGAAGTTCAATGGCAGCAAGATCGGCCGTGGCCTGGTGCTGATCGACCCGCCTTACGAGGCCCAGGACGCCGAATACCAAGCGGTCCTCGCCGCGCTGGCCGAGACACTGGCACGCTGGCCGCAGGCCACCTGTGCGGTCTGGTTCCCGATCAAGCAGCGCCGCACCATCCTGCACTTCCTGCGCAAGGCCACCGCCCTGCCGGTGAAATCGGCGATGACGATCGAGTTCCTGGTGCGCCCGGACGACTCGCCGCTGCGCCTCAACGGCAGTGGCATGCTGCTGCTCAACCCACCCTGGCAGTTCGACCGGGTGGTCGGCCCGGCGCTGCCGGCGTTGCGCCAGCACCTGGGTGAACCCGGGGCCAGCACCCGCCTGGATTGGCTCAAAGCACCCGAATAACGGCCTTCACGAGGCTGTACCGCCGTGAGCCTTTCGTTCACGGAATGCAGCCCCGGTGATGCCACAATCGATGGACCACCAAGGAATCACCCGGTATGGCCACTCGCAACCGCATGCCGCCCTGGCATGAGATCTTCAAGGCTCCCAGCGGCCACGAGCTGCTGATCCGCCCCATCCGCCCGGAAGATGGCGCGCCGCTGCAAGCGGCGTTCAGCCTGTTCGGGCCGGAAGAAATCCGTGATCGTTTCCTGCAGGCGGTCACCGAACTTTCGCCGGAAACCACCCAGCGCCTGACCCACCCCAATCCCAAGACCGAGATCACCCTGGTCGCTGCCGAATCCCTGCCTGCAGGTGAAGCGGTGGTCGGCGCGGTCGCCCGGGCCTCGATCATCCCCGGCACCCGTGAGGCCGAGTACGCGATCCTGATCAGCCGCTTCCTGATCGGCCAGGGCCTGGGCCGGCAGCTGATGCGCAAACTGGTGAAGTGGGGTCGCGGCAAGTACCTGGACCGCCTGTACGGCGACGTTGCCGCCGAGAACGAGCCGATGAAGCAGCTGGCCGCCTCGCTGGGCTTCAAACCTGTCCCCCACCCGACCGGTGCCGAGGGCCTGGTGCGCATGGTGCTCGAGCTGGACAACTGACGGATGCGCCGGGCCCTGCCCGGCCACGCCTCCCGGTCGTGCCGGCCGCTGGCCGGCATTGCGATACCCCAACGGCACATGAGGCTGCCGGCACGCCCCACCGGCCCCGGATCGGGCTTCTGCTAAAATCCGGGGTCCATGTCGCGTACCTCATACCCCGCCCCGCCGCTGCCGCGCGCCGGCCAGCTCCGCGCCTGGTGGCGCGCCCCCGCCTCGCCCACCGCCCTGGCCTGGTACCTGGCCCAGGCCGCGCGCGTGCACGACGCCCCGCTGCTGGTGATCGCCCGCGACAACCACGGCGCCAACCAGCTCGAAGCCGACCTGCAGACCCTGCTTGGCGGTGACCCGGCCCTGCCGGTGGTCGCCTTCCCGGACTGGGAAACCCTGCCCTACGACCGCTTCAGCCCGCATCCGGACATCATCTCGCAGCGCCTGTCGGCCCTGCACCGCCTGCCCACGCTGAAGCGCGGCCTGGTGATCGTGCCGGTGCAGACCCTGCTGCAGCAGCTGGCCCCGCGCAGCTACGTGATCGGCGGCAGCTTCGACCTGAAGGTCGGCCAGCGCCTGGATCTGGAAGCCGAGAAGCGCCGCCTGGAAAGCGCCGGCTACCGCAACGTTCCGCAGGTGATGGATCCCGGTGACTTCGCCGTGCGCGGCGGCCTGCTGGACGTGTACCCGATGGGTGCCGACGAGCCGCTGCGCGTGGAGCTGCTGGACGAAGACATCGACTCGATCCGTGCCTTCGACCCGGAAAGCCAGCGTTCGCTGGACAAGGTCGAGGCCGTGCACATGCTGCCCGGCCGCGAAGTACCGATGGACGAGGCCAGCATTGCCCGCGTGCTGGCCTCGCTGCGCGAGCGCTTCGACGTCGATACCCGGCGCAGCGCGCTGTACCAGGACCTGAAGTCCGGGCTGGCCCCGGCCGGCGTCGAGTACTACCTGCCGCTGTTCTTCGAGCGCACCGCGACCCTGTTCGACTACCTGCCCGACGGCAGCCTGCCGGTGGTCTGCGCCGGTGCCGGCGAAGCCGCCGAGGCGTTCTGGGCACAGACCGGCGAGCGCTATGAGCAGCGCCGCCACGATGTGGAACGGCCACTGCTGCCGCCATCGGCGCTGTACCTGTCGCCGGAGCTGCTGCGTGAACGCCTGAACGATGCCCCGCGCATCGAGGTGTGGGCCGCCGACCACGCACGCATCGCCGACGCGCACCCGCTGGGCGACCAGCCGTTGCCGCCGCTGCCGGTGGCCGCGCGCGACGCACCGGCCGGCGACGCACTGAAATCCTTCCTCGGCCACTACCCGGGCCGGGTGCTGATCGCCGCCGATTCACCCGGCCGTCGCGAAGCCCTGCTGGAAGTACTGCAGGCCGCCGAGCTGAAGCCGCCGGTGGTGGCCGACCTGCCCGCGTTCCTCGCCAATGATGCGCGCTTCGCGATCGCAGTGGCACCGCTGGAAGACGGCTTCGCGCTGGACGATCCGCGCATCGCGGTACTCACCGAGCGCCAGCTGTTCCCGGAGCGTGCCGGCAGCACCCGTCGCACGCGTCGCGCCGGCCGCGAGCCGGAAGCGATCATCCGCGATCTCGGCGAGCTGACCGAGGGCGCGCCGATCGTGCACGAGGACCACGGTGTTGGCCGCTACCGTGGCCTGATCGCGATGGACGTCGGCGGCATGCCCGGCGAGTTCCTCGAAATCGAATACGCCAAGGGTGACCGCCTGTATGTGCCGGTCGCCCAGCTGCACCTGATCAGCCGCTATTCCGGCGCTTCGGCGGAAACCGCACCGCTGCATTCGCTCGGTGGCGAGCAGTGGAGCAAGGCCAAGCGCAAGGCCGCCGAGAAGGTCCGCGACGTCGCCGCCGAACTGCTGGAGATCCAGGCCCGCCGCCAGGCGCGTGCGGGTTTGGCACTGCAGGTGGACCGCGCGATGTACGAGCCGTTCGCCGCTGGCTTCCCGTTCGAGGAGACCCCGGACCAGCTGGCCGCGATCGACGCCACCCTGCGCGACCTGGCCAGCAGCCAGCCGATGGACCGCGTGGTCTGCGGCGACGTCGGCTTCGGCAAGACCGAGGTGGCGGTGCGCGCTGCATTTGCCGCGGCCAGTGCCGGCAAGCAGGTAGCCGTGCTGGTACCGACCACGCTGCTGGCCGAGCAGCACTACCGCAACTTCCGCGACCGTTTCGCCGACTACCCGCTGAAGGTCGAAGTGCTGTCGCGCTTCAAGACCAGCAAGGAAATCAAGGCGGAACTGGAGAAGGTCGCCGCCGGCACCATCGACGTGATCGTCGGTACCCACCGCCTGCTGCAGCCCGACGTGAAGTTCAAGGACCTGGGCATGGTCATCGTCGACGAAGAGCAGCGTTTCGGCGTGCGCCAGAAGGAGGCCCTGAAGGCGCTGCGCGCCAACGTGCACCTGCTCACCCTCACCGCTACGCCGATCCCGCGCACCTTGAACATGGCCATGGCCGGCCTGCGTGACCTGTCGATCATCGCCACGCCGCCGCCGAACCGGCTGGCGGTGCAGACCTTCATCACCCAGTGGGACAACGCGCTGCTGCGCGAAGCCTTCCAGCGCGAGCTGGCGCGCGGTGGCCAGTTGTACTTCCTGCACAACGACGTGGAGAGCATCGGCCGCATGCAGGGCGAGCTGTCCGAGCTGGTGCCGGAGGCACGCATTGGCATTGCCCACGGGCAGATGCCGGAGCGCGAGCTGGAAAAAGTAATGCTGGATTTCCAGAAGCAGCGATTCAACGTGCTGCTGTCGACCACGATCATCGAATCGGGCATCGACATCCCCAACGCCAACACCATCATCATCAACCGCGCCGACCGCTTCGGCCTGGCCCAGCTGCACCAGCTGCGCGGCCGCGTCGGTCGTTCGCACCATCGCGCTTACGCGTACCTGGTGGCCCCCGACCGCCGCTCGATCACTCCGGATGCCGAAAAGCGCCTGGAAGCGATCGCCTCGATGGACGAGCTCGGCGCCGGCTTCACCCTGGCCACCCACGATCTGGAGATCCGCGGTGCCGGTGAACTGCTTGGCGAGGACCAGAGCGGGCAGATGGCCGAGGTCGGCTTCAGCCTGTATACGGAGCTGCTGGAACGCGCGGTGCGCAGCATCAAGCAGGGCAAGCTGCCCGACCTGGATGCCGGCGAGGAAGTGCGCGGCGCCGAGGTCGAGCTGCATGTGCCGGCGCTGATCCCGGAAGACTACCTGCCGGACGTGCATACCCGACTGACCCTGTACAAGCGCATTTCCAGCGCGCGCGACAGCGACGCGCTGCGCGAGCTGCAGGTCGAGATGATCGATCGCTTCGGCCTGCTTCCGGATGCAGCCAAGCACCTGTTCGCCATCGCCGAGCTGAAGCTGAAAGCCAACACGCTGGGCATCCGCAAGCTGGACCTGGGCGAGAACGGCGGCCGCATCGTGTTCGAGTCCAAGCCGAACATCGACCCGATGGCGGTGATCCAGCTGATCCAGAAACAACCGAACCTGTACGCCATGGAAGGGCCCGACAAGCTGCGCATCAAGCACCCGCTGCCGTTGCCGGAAGACCGCTTCAATGCGGCCCGTGCCCTTCTGACCACCCTCGCCCCGGGTTGATCGCCCCCCGAACACCCCGCACCGGTCCCCACCCGGTGCGGGCGGATGACCATGTTTCCTGACGCCGTACCCGCCCCCGACCTGCTGCACGCGCAGGCCTGCCTGATCGATGCTCTCTCGATGTCGCTGCAGATGCGCGACGCCTACACCCGCCACCACTGCGACCGCGTCGGCCTGCTCGCGCAGCGCCTGGCCGCGCACTGTGATCTCGACGACGACGCCTGTTCGCAGATCGGCCTGGCCGCGCGTTTCCACGACATCGGCAAGATCGGCATCCCCGACGATGTGCTGCTGGCACCACGCCGGCACACCGATGAGGAACGCGCGATCATGCGCGAACACCCCGTACGTGGCGAGCACATCTTCCTCGCCACTGGCCGCAGCGATGCGGCACCGGTCGCGCGGCTGATCCGCGCCCACCACGAAGCCTTCGATGGCAGCGGCTATCCCGACGGCCTGCGTGGCGAAAGCATTCCGCTGGGCTCACGCATCGTCACCGTTGCGGATGCTTACGATGCCATGACCAGCGTACGCCCTTACCGCGCGGCGATGGAACGCGATACCGCGTTGCGCATCATCGACGAACAGTCGGGTGGGCTGATCGATCCCTATGTGCTGCAGCGCTTCCACCGCATGCTGGCGCAGGAGCCTGAGCTGGCCTGAGAGCCACCGTTCATGGCCTGACGCTCTCAGTCCACCAAACAAAAGGCCCGGCGTTCGCCGGGCCTCTCGCATCTCGCATCACGTGCGATCGATCACCAGATCACCACGCGCTTGTCGTCGGCACGCACCATCGCGTCTCCGGCCTTGCACTGGAACGCCGCAGCGAAGGACGGCATGTTCGACGGCGCACCGTTGGCACGGAAGTTGGCCGGCGCATGCGGGTCGGTGTTCAGACGTACGCGCAGCTCACCATCGGTGAAGTTGCGGCGCCACACGGTGGCCCAGTTCATGAAGAAGCGCTGGTCCTGGCTGTGGCCGTCGACCTCGACGTTCGCCTTCGGGTCTTCCTTCAGCGCCATCTGCAGCGCGTCATAGGCCACGGTCAGGCCGCCCAGGTCGCCGATGTTCTCGCCCAGGGTCAGCTTGCCCTTTACGAACACGCCCGGCACCGACTCGTAGCCGTCGAACTGCGCGACCAGCTGGTCGGTACGCTCGGTGAAGGCCTTGCGGTCGGCGTCGGTCCACCAGTTGTCGAAGTTGCCGTTGGCGGCGAACTGGCTGCCCGAGTCGTCGTAGCCGTGCATCATCTCGTGGCCGATGACCGCACCGATGCCGCCGTAGTTCAGCGCCGGATCGGCCTTGGCGTCGAAGAACGGCGCCTGCAGGATCGCCGCCGGGAACACGATCTCGTTTTTGGTGGCGTTGTAGTACGCATTGACCGTCTGCGGGGTCATGCCCCACTCGGTCTTGTCCACCGGCTTGCCGATCTTGTCCAGCATGTAGCGGTAGTTGAACGCACGCGCCGCCTGCATGTTGCCCAGGTAGCTGTCGGCGTTGGTCTGCAGGCCCGCCCAGTCACGCCACTTGTCCGGGTAGCCGATCTTCGGGGTGAAGCTGGCCCACTTTTCCAGTGCCTTCTTCCTGGTCTCTTCGCCCATCCACGGCAGCTGCTCCAGGCGCGCCTTCAGCGCCTGCGACAGGTTTTCCACCAGGTGCTGCATGGCCACCTTCGACTCGGACGGGAACACGGCGTCGACATACAGCTGGCCCAGGGCTTCACCCATGCCACCGTTGACCGACTCGAGCACGCGCTTCCAGCGCGGCTGCATTTCCTTCTGGCCACGCAGGGTGGTGCCGTAGAAATCGAAGTTGGCCTTCTCGAACTGGCTGCTCAGGTACGGCGAGGCGTCGTCGATGGTGTGGAAGCGCAGGTAGGCCTGCCAGGTGCTGGCCGGCACATCGGCGAGCATCTTGTCCATTTCACTGAAGAAGCCCGGCTGGGCCAGCGAGAACTTCTGCGCGGCCGGCACCTTCAGGGTGTCGAACAGCGCGGTCCAGCTGAAGTTCGGGGTCAGCTTGTCGGCGTCGGCGGCGCTGAGCGGGTTGTAGCGCTTGGACGGGTCACGCATTTCGATGCGCGACATCGAGGCCTTGGCCAGGCGGGTTTCGAAGGCCATCACGGCCTTGGCCTGCTCGGCGGCCTGTGCCGCGTCCACGCCGGACAGGGTCAGCACCTGCGCGATGTAGGCCACGTAGGCGTCGCGGATCTTGGCCTGCGCATCATCGAAGTAGTAGCCCTTCTCCGGCAGGCCGAGGCCGCCCTGGCCGACGTAGGCGATGACGTTGGCCGAATCCTTGTAGTCGGCATTGGCGAACAGCGAGAACAGCACGCCCTTGCCTTCGGCCTGGCTGTCGCGCAGGTACTGGGTGATGGCGGCGGTGTCGTTCAGCGCGGTGATCTTGTCCAGCTGCGGCTGCAGCGGTGCCAGGCCGGCGGCTTCGATCTTGGCTTCGTCGTTGCCGGTCTTCCAGATGTCACCGATCTTGGCTTCCACCGAGCCGGCCTTGGCCTGGCTGGCCGCGGCCTGCTGCACCAGTGCGTGCTGCACTTCCAGCGAGCGCTCGCGCAGGATCTCGAAGCTGCCCCAGGTGGTCTGGTCGCCCGGCACCGGGTTGGCCTTCAGCCACTTGCTGTTGACGAAGCCATTGAGGTCGGCACAGGCCGAGATGGACGGATCCAGGTCGGCGCTGTTGAGCGAGATCAGCGGCGTCTTGATCTGCGACAGGTCGAAGGCCGGCTTGGCGTCGGCGCTGGCCGCCGGCGCGGTTTCATTCTTGCCACAGGCGGCCAGCGAGGCGGCGATGGCGATCGTCAGGCCCAACGGGACCAGGTTGCGGACGTTCATGAGGCTCTCCTGCGGGTAATTTCACAGGGTAGCCGGGGGAGCCCACGGCACGGACCGGCCAAAGGTCACAGGAGGTATGCTGAATAGTCGGCCGCAACCCGCCACGAGAGGAATTCGCATGAAAAGATATGGACTGGTTCCGCAGAAGGACGAATGGGGCTGTGGCGCAGCCTGTGTTGCTTCGCTTCTTGGGGTTCCATATTCAAGAGCGAAGAAGCTGCTGGAACGAATCAAGAAGAACTCGCTGGACGACGAACCGCAGGGTTTGGAACTTCACGAGATTGTGCTGCGCCTTGCCGCCGAAGGGTTGCACTACATCGCCGATTGGAAGGAGCCGAGGAAGTTTGTACCGGGCACGATTGTCTGCATAAGAGGGGAGGCCCCTTACGAGGGAGATCACTACCTTCTCATGACACCGAATGGATGGATGGACCCGTACAGCAACATGGAAAATCCGAATGCTGCCTATCGTGAAAGCACCTATCGTGATGAGTTCCCGACCGGCACGGAGTTTCTGGTCGCCTTGATTCCGAAGTAACGCCATGCTCGCCGAGGCAGCCCCCATGGGTGACTCTACGGGTGTGCGGCAACAGCAGTCGAGCATGGCTCGACTCTACAAAAGCAGAAGGCCGGCTTGCGCCGGCCTTCTGCTTCTTTATTTCGCCTTGCCCTGGTTGGCCACGGCTTCAGCGGCCTTGCGCGCCGCTTCCGGGTCGCCCAGGTAACGGAACGACTGCACGGTCAGATCATCGTTCAGTTCGAACAGCAGCGGGATGCCGGTCGGGATGTTCAGCTCGAGGATTTCCTCGCGCGAGACGTTGTTGAGGTACTTGTACAGCGCGCGCAGCGAGTTGCCGTGGGCGGTGACCAGCACGGTCTTGCCGTCCTTCAGCTGCGGCGCGATCGCGTCGTGCCAGTACGGCAGCACACGGTCCAGGGTGGTGGCGAGCGATTCGGTGCCCGGCAGCGCGTTGCGGTCCAGGCCGGCGTAGCGACGGTCATGGATCGGGTGGCCCGGATCTTCCAGGTCCATGGGCGGCGGCGGGATGTCGTACGAACGGCGCCACACCTTGACCTGCTCCTCACCGTGCTTGGCGGCGGTCTCGGCCTTGTCCAGGCCCTGCAGGCCGCCGTAGTGGCGCTCGTTGAGGCGCCAGGACTTGTTCACCGGCAGCCAGTCCTGTTCCAGCTCGGCCAGTGCACCCTGCAGGGTGTGGATGGCGCGCTTGAGCACGGAAGTGTGGGCGACATCGAACTGCAGGCCTTCCTCGCGCATCAGGCGACCGGCAGCGGCCGCTTCCCGGCGCCCCTGCTCGGTCAGGTCGACATCGACCCAGCCGGTGAAGCGGTTGTCCAGGTTCCACTGGCTCTGGCCATGGCGCAACAGTACGAGTTTACGGGTCACTGCAGGGTCTCCAACGCGAGGAAAGGCAGGCCGCCATTGTAGCCCCGGCCGCCGCTCACCGGGCCGTGGCACCGCGCATGCGATGCTGTGGCCAATGAATACGGTGATCGACCCCGGACGCTGGGAAGGCAGCGTCAGCGCCGCCCGCGCGCAGCAGATCCAGCTGGCCGGCCGCGTGCAGCGCCAGGACGGCCTGCCACGCAGCGTGCGCTGGCTGGCCGGACTGGATGTCGGCTTCGAGAACAACGGCGCCATCACCCGCGCCGCAGCGGTGTTGCTGGACGCAAAGACGCTGCAGCCCGTGGCGCAGGAGATCGCGCGCATTCCCACGGTGATGCCCTACATTCCCGGCCTGCTCAGTTTCCGCGAGCTGCCGGCATTGCTGGCCGCGCTGGCACTGCTGCCACGTAGGCCGGACCTGGTGTTCGTCGATGGCCACGGCATCAGCCATCCGCGCCGGCTGGGCATCGCCGCGCATCTGGGGGTGGTCACCGACCTGCCGAGCATCGGCGTGGCCAAGTCGAAGCTGGTGGGCCGGTTCGTCGAGCCAGGCGCCGAGGCCGGCGCGCATACGCCGCTGCTGGATGGCGATGAGCAACTGGGCTGGGTGCTGCGCAGCAAGCTGCGCTGCAAGCCTCTGTTCGTGGCCGGCGGCCATCGGGTCAGTGCGGATACCGCGCTGGACTGGGTACAGCGCACCCTGCGTGGTTACCGGCTGCCGGAGCCGACGCGGCTGGCGGACCGGCTGGCCTCGCGACGGGACGAATGACCGCACCGGGCATCACCCGGCGCGGTCGACATCCTCGATCAACGATGCACGTGGCCGCGATGGCCCTGCGCGTCCTCGCCGTGGTCATGGCCTTCATGGCCCTCGTGCTCGCCGCCCTTGGCCGGCGCCGGCTCAGCACAGGCTTCGCCGCAGTGGTCCGCCTCGATCTGCAGCGTCACGTGCTCGATACCGAAGTCGTCGTGCAGGCGGCCGCCCAGTTCACGGCGCAACGCATCGGCGTCGGTGCCGTCGCGCATCACGATGTGCGCGGTCAGCGCCGGCGTGCTGGAGGCCAGCGCCCACACGTGCAGGTCATGCACGTCCAGGACTGCTGCATGGCCGGACAGGCTGTCGCGCACCCTGGCCACGTCCATGCCCTTGGGCACGCCTTCCAGCAGCACGTTGATCGCTTCACGCATCAGCACGTAGGTACGCGGCAGCACCCACAGGCCGATCAGCACGGCCAGGATCGGGTCGATCGGTTTCCATCCGGTCCACTTGATCAACAACGCGCCGGCAATCACCGCCACCGAGCCGAGCATGTCGGCCCACACTTCCAGGTAGGCGCCCTTCACGTTGAGGCTCTCGCCACTGCCCGCCTGCAGCAGGCGCATCGAGATCAGGTTGATGACCAGGCCTGCAGCGGCGATCACCAGCATGCCGGAGGAGGCGATCTCCTGCGGCTGGCGGAAACGACCGACCGCCTCCCACAGGATGTAGGCGGCGACCACGAACAGCATGGCCCCATTGATCATCGCACCCAACGCTTCCAGCCGTGCATAGCCGTAGGTACGGCGCGCGTCCGGCGGGCGACGGCTCAGCCGCACCGCGACCAGCGCGATCATCAGCGCCAGTGCATCGGTGGCCATGTGCGCGGCATCGGACAGCAGCGCCAGGCTGTTGGTCCAGAACGCGCCCACCACTTCGACAACCAGGAACGTGGAGGTCAGGCCGAGTGCCCACCACAAGGGCTTCTCGTGGCGGATCTGGGATGGCAGGTGGTCGTGGTCGTGGCCCATGGCAACAGCTCCTTTGCGATGCGGTGCAGGCTACGCGGTGCCGGCGGGGGAGACTATTACGATGTTTATAACATTGCAGGCGTGAGGCTCCAGAGCCGCCGGGCATGGCCCGGCGGCCGCAGCGATTCTGCAGCTGCGTGCGGTCAGAACCCGAAGCGCAGGCTGGCCCAGTACGCGCGGCCCGGCTCGTTGTAGGTCGCCGCGCCGGCATCGCTGCTGTTGGCCTCGCGGAACAGGCGCTTGTCGGCCAGGTTGTTCACACCGAAACCGAAGCTGACCGTCTCGGTCACCTTGTAGCGCGCGCTCACGCCCCAGATGTTGTACGCACCGCGATCCTGCAGTGCGATCGACGGGTCGCAGGTGCCGGTGCAGCGCGGATCGTTGTTGATGTTGGCTGTGGCCGGCTCCTGCTTGCCGTAGAAGGTGCCGGTCAGCAGCACCGACAGCTTGTCGGTGGCCTGCCAGTCCAGCATGGTATTGATCGTGTACTTCGGGATCACCGACAGCGGCTGCCCGGTGCTCTTGTTCTCGTTCTCCACCATGTAGGTGAAGTTGTTGCTCCACTTCAGGCGGTTGCCCTGTTCGCCCAGCAGCGGGATGACCAGGTTGCCTTCCAGCCCCTGCACGATCGCCTTCGGCGCGTTCTCCCAGCGGAAGATGCGGCCCTTGGTGTCGGCGGTCAGCCCGATCTGGGTGTAGCCGGCCTGGATCTTGTCCTTGTAGTCGTTGTGGAAGTAGGTCAACGAGGCCTGCCAGCCGCTCTGCGGCGCCCATTCGATGCCCAGTTCCTTGTTCAGGCTGGTTTCCGCCTTCAGGTCCGCGTTGCCGCGCATGTAGCAGCCGGCACCCAGGCTTGGCAGCGCATTCGGGCAACCGTTGCCGCGGGTGTAGTACAGATAGTCCGGATTGGACTGGTACAGGTTCGGTGCCTTGAACGCCCGCGCGATGCCGCCCTTCACCACCCAGTCGCTGTTGATGCGGAACTGCGCATTGAAGCTGGGGCTGGTGTTGTTGCCGAACTGGCTGTGGTGGTCGAATCGCACGCCCGGTGTGACGATCCAGCGCTCGCCCAGGTAGATGTTGTCTTCCACGAACACGGCGCTGGTCTGCGCATCGGCCTTGCCGCGCGCGCGATCGGCCGACAGCCCCGGGAAGCCGCCGCCGCTGCTGCTGGACTGGCTCATCGAATACGGATCGGTCAGCCGGCTGTCGAGATATTCAAAGCCCAGCGTCCAGATGTTCTCGGCGCCGCCCAGCGTGGTCGGGAAGCTCACTTCGCCATCCAGCTGGTAGTTGCGCAGGCGCGAGGTCGACCAGTCGGTGCCGTTGAAGCTGCCTTCCGGGCCACCGGCCAGGCCTTCATTGATGCGCGAGTTGTTCACCGCTTCAACCGCGGCCGTCACCCGCGAGGTCACGTCGCCCCAACGGCCACGATGGGTGATCGCACCGGTGCTGCGGTACATGCGGTTGGTCTCCGCCTTGCCGTCGGCCAGGGCAGCCAGATCGATACCGGTGGAGGTGCCGGTGGTGCTGACCGCGCGGTCGCCGGCGTAGATGTTGCCCTGGCGGCTGGTGCCAGCCTCGAACTCGACCACCTGGTTGGCGGTCACGTCCCAGCGCAGCAGCGCGTTGACGTCACGGTTCTTTACGCCCTCGCGGCCAGCCGGTGGCACTGCATTCGGGTTGGTGGCGTACTGGCGGTTGAGGTCCAACGAGTCGGCGTCGGTCTTGTTGAGGTTGCCGTACAGGCGGAACGACAGGGTGTCGGTCATCGGCCCACTGAGCTGCAGGCCGACGCGCTCGCTGCCACCTTCGGCGCTGTGTTCGGGCACCAGGCCATACAGGTCGACCGCACCGGTCAGGTCGCCGGTCGGGCGCTTGGTGATGATGTTGACGACGCCGCCGGAGGCGCCCGAGCCATAGCGTGCCGCTGCCGGGCCGCGCAGCACTTCGATGCGCTCGATCATTTCCGCCGGCACCCAGTTGGTGTCACCGCGGGTATTGCGCTCGCCGCTGCGCCCCATGCGTACGGCATCGCGCGCACCGACGCGCTTGCCATCAACCAGGATCAGGGTGTTTTCCGGCCCCATGCCGCGCAGATCGATCTGGCGGTTGTTGCCATACTGGCCCGACGCGCTGTTGCCGGTGAGGTTGACGCCCGGCATGGTACGCAGCAGCTCAGCGATGTCATTGGCCGGTGGGCGCCTGGCGATGTCCTCGGCGGTGATGGTCGAGGTGCCCAATGCCTGGCGCGCGATCTGCGAAGCAGTGACGTGCACCGTGTCGATATCGGTGGCGTCGGTTTCAGCCTGGGCGGTCAGGGCGCTGCCCGCCAGCAGGGCGGCAACGGCGAGCGCCAGCGGGCGCGGCGAAAGGACAACGGCATGGGACATGATCAGGACCTTCTGGCAGGGCAGCGGGGCCTCTGGCAAAGGGCTTGAGGCAGCGACAAGGGGGGAGGCGGAGCATCGCTGCAGTGACCTGCGGCCCGCTCCGTGCGCGCATTCTCCCATCAATGCGAGTGATTCTCAAATGCGTTCACTCATTGCCGCAGCAGCCGTAGTGTGCTTTGCGCACCGGGCAACCCTGCATCGCGCTTAAACTGGCCAGCTCACCCGCCATCAACCGCACGCCACCGCGGCCGATACCCGTGGTTTGTCGTACGCAGTCAGAGATCGACGTGGAATCACCCCAATTGGACGATGCCAGCCAGCCGCTGGCCGAGGCCTGGCAGCAGTGCCTGCAACAGGCCGGCCCGGCCGCCACCGCGCTGCTGCGCGCCGCTGCCACCGACGCTCCACCCGCGCTGGCACAGCGCTTCTATGAAGTACTGCTGCAGGATGCGCGGGCACGCCGCTTCCTGTCCCACGAGCAGGTCAAGCAGCGCCTGCAGCCGGCCATGCAGCGCTGGCTGGTGCAATTGTTGACCACCGATGCCGCCGGCATCGCCAGCACCGTCGCCTCGCAGCGGGTGATCGGCGATGTGCACGCGCGGGTCGGCATCCCGGTCGATCTGGTCACCCGCGGCGCCCGGGTACTCAAGCACGAGCTGTTCGTTCGCCTGCGCGATGACGCACCGGACAGCGCAACCGCGTTCGCCGCCATCGACTGCCTCAGCGCGGTCATGGACATCGCCATGGAAGGCATGACCCTGGCCTACACCCACGCCCGCGAGCGCTCCACCCGCGCCGACGCGGCCTACCGGCTGTTCTCGCTGGTGCAGAACGTTGGCACCGAGCGCGAGCGCCAGCGGGCGCTGCTGCTGGACTGGGAGAACGCCCTGCTCTATGCACTGGCCGGTCACGTGCAGGCCAGCGACAGCGCCAGCCTGGCCACATCGGAGTTCGGCCTGTGGTTCACCCACAAGGGCATCCCCAGCTTCGGCGAAAGCAGCGAAACGCAGCAGGTGGGCCAGTTGATGGCGCGCATTGACGGGCACCTGCAGCGCGCAAGCGACGATGCTCCGGCACAGCGGCTGGCCGTGTTGCCCGCCATCCGCGATGACCTGGCCGCCATCCGTACCCTGATGACGCTGCTGTTCGAGCGCATCGGTGAACTGGATGCCGGCAGCGACGCCCTGACCAACCTGCTCAACCGCCGCTTCCTGCCCACCGTGCTGCGCCGGGAAATCGAGCTGGCCACCCGCAACCGCACGCCGTTCTCGCTGCTGCTGCTCGATCTGGATCATTTCAAGGCAATCAACGACGGTCATGGCCACGATGCCGGCGACCGCGCGTTGCAGCACGTGGCTGGCCTGCTGGGCCAGCTCACGCGTGGCAGCGACTATCTGTTCCGCTACGGCGGCGAAGAGTTCGTGGTGGTGCTGGTGGCCGCCAGCGAGTCGCAGGCGACCGTGATCGCCGAGAGCCTGCGCCGGCAGATCGCGCAGGCACCGGTAGCGCTGGCCAATGGTCAGGTGCTGGAGCTGACCGCCAGCATCGGCGTGGCCGGCCATGATGGTCATCCGGACTACGAGCGACTGATGGCACGCGCCGACGCTGCCATGTACGAAGCCAAGCGCAGCGGCCGCAACCGCGTGGTGGTGGCCAGCGATGCACTGCAGGACGCGCCGGGCCGGCGCGCACTGCAGCGGTAAGGGGGAGCGTCGACGGTCAGTCGACTACCGCGTGCAGCGCGGGGCTGTTCGGGATCTGAAGGGAAAGCAGTCGACCAGCGGTCGACGCTACCGACAGCCGACTCTACCGGTTCGCGCGCCAGCCGATGCATTGAACGCAGCCACCCGCCACGCCACCCACCACAGCAGCGCCAGCAACGCGATACCGGCACCCAGCAGGCAGACTGCCGGCCAGCCCTGGCGGGTCAGTACCCAGGGGCCTGCCGCCGCACCGGCACCGCTGCCCACCGCATAGAACAGCATGTACAGCGCCACCAGGCGCCCATGCTGTTCAGCCTGCGCACGCAGCAGCAAGGCCTGGTTCGATACGTGCAGTGCCTGCCCACCGAGGTCGAGCACGACCACGCCCAGCAGCAGCAAGGGCAGCGACTGCGGCAGGCCCAGCAGCGGCCACCACGCAGCGAGCATCAGCAACAAGGCGCCGGAACTGACCCGATGCGCGAAACCGCGGTCGATCCAGTGCCCGACCCGCGCCGCCATCAACGCACCGGCCACCCCGGCCAGGCCGAGTGCACCGATGGCTGCAGTGGACCAGTGCAGCGGCGGCGCCGACAACGGCAGCGGGGCCGCCGCCCAGAACACGTTGAGCCCGGCAAACAGCAACAGCGCCAGCGGACCGCGTTCGTGCAGCGTTCGGTCCCGGCGCAGCATGACCCACATCGAACCCAGCAGTTCGCGCCAGCGTGGCCGAACCACCGGCACCGGCACCGGCCGTAGGCGCCGCCACAGCAGAACGGCCAAGGACACCATCACCAGGGCCGACAACAGATAGACCGCCCGCCAACCGGCCGTTGCCGCTACCGCACCCGAGACCACCCGCGCCAACAGCAGGCCAACGAACACTCCCCCCTGCACTGCACCGACTACGCGGCCACGCTGATCGGGCGGTGCCAGTGCGGCCGCGTACGCGATCAGCCCCTGGGTCAGCGCCGTGCCGAGCAGTCCTGCCAGCAGCATGCCGGACAACAGCCACGCTGCCGTACGGGCGGCCGCCAGCCACAGCAGCGCGACCACCAGCGCCATCAGTTGCATCCGAAGCAGGCGACGCCGGTCGCCACGATCGGCCAGCGGCAGCAGGCCAAGCAATGCCAGCACGCTGCCGGCCTGGGTTGCAGCCAGCACCGCGCCCGCCACGCCGCGGTCGAGTGCGAACGCCTGCGCCAACGGGTCCAGCAGGGGTTGCGCGTAGTAGACGTTGGCGACGCTGGCGCCGGCGGCAACCGCGAGCAGGACCAGCAATGGGCGGGGCATCGGCAGGGCATTCATATTGTGGTTGCAAATTGAAACTTGATGCAGGCTAGCCCCATTGGTTTTAAACTGCAACCACATTGACTGGAAGCCACCATGCACGCCGACAGCCCCTGCCCCGTCGCCCGGAGTGCCGACCTGCTCGGTGATCGCTGGGCGCTGCTGGTGATCCGCGATGCATTCGACGGTGTCACCCGCTTCGGCGATTTCCAGCGCAGCCTTGGCGCGGCCCGCAACATCCTCAGCGACCGCCTGCGCCGGCTGGTCGAGGCCGGCATCCTGCAGCTGCAACCGGCCTCCGATGGCTCGGCCTACCAGGAATACGTGCTCACCGCAGCGGGCCAGGAACTGTTCCCGCTGCTGGTCGCATTGCGGCAGTGGGGAGAACGCCACCGCTTCGGCACTGGCGAAAGCCATTCGCAGCTGATCGAATCCAGCACGCGGCGACCGCTGCCCTACATGCAACCGCGCGGGCGTGATGGCCAGCCCCTGCAGGCGGCCGCCACCCGCGTGCGCAAGCTCAAGGAGATCGGGAACGGCACCTGATCCGCCCGTTCGCGCACACCCCGGCGCGTTCGCGCCGGGTAGCATCAGCCCTTTCCGCCGCTGGACACCGCCGATGCCGCGCTATCGCCCTTCCCTGCTGACCAGCCTGCTGTTGCCGTTGCTGGCCTGTGCCACTGGGGCCGCGCAGGCCCGCGAGGTCGCCGCACCGGCTGACTACGTGCAGGCCGATGGTCCCTATGTGTTCCGCCAGGGCGACCAGCTGCAGGCCACGTGGATCTGCGACGACAAGGTCGAGTCGCATGCGCTCGCTGCGCAGCGCTCGGGTACCGATATCGCAGCGCGCTGCGGCTACGAACACACCGTGCACGTGGCCGCCCCCGATGTACCTTCGCTCTCCGTGCTGCCTGCCGTGCCACGCATCGTCGCCCTGTCCGACATCCACGGCCAGTACGGGTTGCTGGTGCGCCTGCTGCGTGCCAACCATGTGATCGACGCACAGGATCGCTGGGCGCTTGGCAAGGACACCCTGGTCATCGCCGGCGATGTATTCGACCGCGGCCCGCAGGTGACCGAAGCCTTCTGGCTGCTGTATGGCCTGCAGCAACAGGCGGCTGCGGCCGGTGGCGCGGTGCACTTCGTGCTCGGCAACCACGAAACCATGGTGCTGTACGACGACCTCCGCTACGTCAACCCGAAGTACCTGCGCAGTGCGCAGCTGCTCGGTCGCAGCTACCCGCAGCTGTATGGCGCCGACTCGGTGATCGGACAGTGGCTGCGCACCCGTCCGGTGCTGCTGAAGATTGGCGACACCCTGTTCCTGCACGGCGGTATCTCGCCCGAGGCGGTGGCGCTGGCGCTGGACCCGGCTCGCACCAACGCGGCCTACCAGGCGTCGCTGGGCCTGCCCAAGGCCGAGGTGAAGGCCGACCCGGCCACCGCACCGCTGTATGACGGCAAGACCAGTCCGATCTGGTACCGCGGCTACTTCGATGGGCAACTGGACACAGCGGGCGTACAGACCGTGCTGGACAACCTGCAGCTGGCGCGCATCGTGGTCGGCCATACCTCGATGCCGCACGTCAGCAGCTTCCATGGCGACCGCGTGATCGCGATCGACAGCAGCATCAAGAACGGCGAGAACGGCGAACTGCTGTTCATCGAAGATGGCACACTCAGCCGTGGCCTGCTCGATGGCTCGCGGGTGCCGCTGGCACAGGGCGAGCCCGGCCTGCAGGACTGAATGGAGGGACAGCGCGGCCGCGCCCGGCGGTGGCACCGCGCTCCACCTTCACCCGGTTTGCGGCTACCCTCGGCAGCCGAGAGGCCCACCCCGTCCATCCGGTGGACCTGACCGCTACAGGAGCCCCCGCGCATGCGCGTACTGATTGCTGAAGACGACCCGGACATCGCCTCCGGCCTGTGCGCCTCGTTGCGCCGGCAGGGGCACGTGGTCGACCACGTTGACAATGGCGCGCACGCCGACGCGGCGTTGGGTTCGACCCAGTACGCGCTTCTGGTGCTGGATCTGGGCCTGCCGCAGCTGGACGGCCGCGACGTACTGCAGCGCCTGCGCCAGCGCGGCGATGGCCTGGCGGTACTGGTAGTGACCGCCCGCGATGGCCTGGCCGAACGCGTGCGCGTGCTCGACCTCGGCGCCGACGACTACCTGGTCAAGCCGTTCGCGCTGGACGAATTCGAAGCGCGCGTGCGCGCGCAGCTGCGCCGGGTCACCAGCAATGGCAATCCGGATCTGCGCATCGGCCGCCTGCGCCTGGACCTGGCCGGGCACCGCGTGTGGATCGATGACCAGTCGCTGGAACTGACCGCACGCGAGTTCGGCCTGCTGTCGGCACTGGCGGTACGGGCCGAGCGTATCGTGTCGCGCGCGCAGCTGGTGGAGGCGCTGTGCGACTGGGGCCAGGACCTGCCCGACAACGGCCTGGACATCGCCCTGCACCGCCTGCGCCGCAAGCTGCAACCCGGCGGCATGGGCATCCGCACCGTGCGCGGCCTGGGCTACATGCTGGAAGACGCCCAGGACGACAGCGCCTCGTGATCAGCGGACCGCCCAGCCTGCGCCGGCGCCTGCTCGCCTTCCTGGCGTTGCCGATGCTGGGCCTGCTCACCTTCAATACGATCCTGGCCTACTACGTTGCGCTGGACTATTCCAACCGCATCCACGACCGCAACCTGATCGACGACACGCACTCGTTCGCGCAGATGCTGAGCACGATGCCAGTGACCAGCGACCTGTCACCACAGGCGCGCTTCCTGATCGAGTACGACCCCGACGGCCACCGCTATTTCAACGTCGACAGCAGCCGCAAGGGTACGCTCAGCGGCAATGCCGACTTCAGCCCGTACGCCCCTTCGCAGGACTGTACCGGCGTGCATCCGGCCCTGTACGACGGTCACCTCAATGGCCAGCAGGTACGCATGGCCACCGTCTGCACGCAGGCGATGAACGACCCGCAGGACCAGCTGGCGGTGACCGTCGCCGAAAGCATGGCTGATCGCCGCCAGCGTGCGCGTGAGATCCTGATGATCATCATCCCGCTGATGACCATGCTGGCGCTGGGGACGGCCGCGCTGGTCTGGTTCGGCGTGACCTACGGCCTGCGCATCCTGACCCCACTGAGAACCCGCCTGGCACAGCGTCGGGGCGAACTGGCGCCGATCTCCGATGCCGACGTGCCGGAAGAAATCCAGCCGCTGATCAGCACCATCGACGACCTGTTCGCCCGCCAGGCGGAAATGATCACCCTGCAGAACCGCTTCATCGCCGATGCCGCGCACCAGTTGCGATCGCCGTTGGCCGGCATGGCCCTGCATGTGGACCAGGCACTGGCGCATGGTGACCCGGACACGGTGCGCGAGGCACTGCAGCACATCCGCCGCCTGAACCAGCGCACCGCGCGGGTCAGCACCCAGCTGCTGGCACTGAGCCGCGCGCAGACCGTGCCGGAGACCGTGGAGGCACTGGACCTGTGCGAAGTGGTGCCGCAGTGGGTCGGCACACGCGTGCCCGAAGCGATCCGCGATGGTATCGACCTGGGTTACCGCGGCAGTCCCCAGCCGCTGCGCGTGCTCGGCAACGGTGCCCAGCTGCAGGAAGCACTGGACAACCTGATCGACAATGCGCTGCGCTATGCCGGCCGCGATGCGACCGTCACGGTCGGCGTGCACGCGCTGGACGACAATGACGTCGAACTGTACGTGGAGGACAACGGACCCGGCGTACCCGAGGATGTGATGCCGCGGCTGGGTGAACGTTTCTTCCGCGCCCCAGGCACCACCGCCAGTGGAACCGGCCTGGGGCTGGCCATCGCCCACGAGGCGGTGGAGCACTTCGGCGGGCGCCTGAGCTTCCTCAACCGCCCCGGGGGTGGGCTCAAGGTCGCCATCACGCTGCCGCTGCTGAAGGCCCCCTGACCCGGCCACGGGGTTGAAAGGCTGGTGAAAATCGCGCTTGCGATCCTGCCATCCCCACTGCCGTCCCGGAGCCGCCAGGTGACCGAATCGCACGACTTCTTCCTCCCCGGTGGCCCGCAGGGCGTGCTGCTGGTCCACGGCCTGACCGGTACCCCGGCCGAAATGCGCATGCTGGGCAAAGGGCTGAACAACGCCGGTTTCACCGTGCACGGTGTGCAGCTGCCCGGCCATTGCGGCACCGTGGATGACCTGCTGGCGACGACCTGGGAACAGTGGTACCAGGGCGTGGAAGATGCGGCGGCGGACCTGCGCGGCAAAGTCGATCAACTGTTCGTCGGCGGCCTGTCGATGGGCGCGGTACTGTCGCTGGCGCTGGCCGCGCGCCGCCCCGAGTGGGTGTCCGGCGTCGGCGTGTATGGCGCCACCTTCCGCTATGACGGCTGGAACATTCCCGCCGTGGCCCGCCTGTCGTTCCTGCTACCGTGGTTCAAGCGCTTCAACATCGGCCGCGACCGCATGTTCATGGAAGAACCACCGTACGGCCTGCGTGACGAGCGCCTGCGTGCCCAGGTCAGCGCCGCCATGCTGTCCGGCGACAGCGCCGCCGCCGGCCTGCCGGGCAACCCCTGGCATGCGCTGGCCGAGATGCGTGCGCTGAGCAACTGGACCCGCCGCCACCTGCACCAGGTCACCGCGCCCTGCCTGGTGATGCACGCCCGCGAAGACGACGTGGCCAGCATGGGCAACGCCGAGCTGGTGATGTCGCGGGTCAGCGGCCCGAAGGAACTGGTGGTACTGGAAGACAGCTACCACATGATCACCATCGACCGCGAACGCCGCGACGTGATCCGCCGCAGCGCGCGTTTCTTCACCGAAATCGGTGAACGCAGCGGCGTCCTCAAGGCGGTGGCCTGAGATGGGGGCACTCGCCACGCTGCTGTGGCTGGCCAATGTCGTACTCGATACCGGTGGCCAGCTCGCCTTCAAGGCCGCCGCCAGCGACCCGCAGGACGGCGAAGGACTGCAACGCTGGAAGCACATGCTCAGCCGCCCCTGGCTGTGGATCGGCATCGCCTGCTACGTGCTTGAGTTCGTCGCCTGGATTGCCTTCCTGTCACTGGTGCCGCTGTCCAAGGGCGTACTGCTGGGCTCGATCAACATCGTTGCGCTGATGATCGCCGGCCGCATCCTGTTCCGCGAGAAGCTCACGCCATTGCGGGTGACCGGCATGCTGCTGGTCACTGCGGGCGTGGCGGTGGTGGGGGCCGGCTCATGAGACGCCTGTATGTGATCGGCTTCCCGCTGCTGATGGCCTTCGACACGCTGGCCCAGCTGTGCTTCAAGTACGCCGGCGATGCCGCACTGCCGGTCGAGGCCAACACCGCATGGCTGCTGCGCGTGCTGTCGCAGCCGTGGGTATACGGCGCCATCCTGGGCTACGTGGGTGCGTTCTTCACCTGGATGAGCCTGCTGCGTCATGCGCCGATCGGCCCTGCGTTCGCTGCCTCGCACCTGGAAGTGATCAGCGTACTGCTGCTGTCGGCGTGGCTGTTGAACGAACCGCTGACCCTGCACCACCTGGTCGGTGCGGTCCTGATCGTGGCCGGCATCGTCTGCCTCGGTCGTGCCGAGGCGGACGACCCGCACAGCCCCACCGAGAACGCGTTGTGAGCGCGTTGCGATGAGCCTGTTCGCGCGCGAACTGCCACCGACCGCCGGCCTGCCGATGCAGGCCAGCGATTTCCTTCCCGGTGGCGGCGACCTGCGCGAAATCCTGGCCCGCCAGCTGGGTACACCGCCGCTGCAGCTGACCTGTTCCGGTACGCACGCGCTGCTGATCGCACTGCGCACCCTGCGCAAGCGCTCGCCCAAGCGCGACACCGTGATCATGCCCGCCTACACCTGCCCGCTGGTACCCATCGCGGTGCACAGCCTGGGCCTGCGGGTGCAGTTGTGCGACACCCGCCAAGGCCACTTCGACTTCGATCCCGGCCAGCTCAAGCGGCTGGCCGACGCACGCACGCTGGCGATACTGCCCACCCACCTGGGCGGGCGCATCGCCGATGTCGAGCTGGCCTGCGAGGTCGCCTGCGGTGCCGGTGCCTGGGTGATCGAAGATGCCGCGCAGGCCCTCGGTGCACGTGTCGGCAACAGCAGTGTCGGCCTGCGCGGCGATATCGGTTTCTTCAGCCTGGCCGCCGGCAAAGGGCTGAGCCTGCATGAAGGCGGCCTGCTGGTCAGCCGCGACGACGAACTGCGCGCGGCGCTGGCCGAACATGCGGCCCAACAGGTGCGCTTCAGCCTGCGCTGGGAGCTGCTGCGCAGCGTGCAGCTGCTGGGCCTGGCCGCCTGTTACCGCCCTTCACTGTTGTCACTGGTATACGGAAATCCATTGCGCAGCGCACTGCAGCGTGGCGATCTGGAAGAAGCCGTCGGTGACATCTTCCCGCTGGATATACCACAGCACCGGGTCAGCCAATGGCGGCAGAACATCGGCGCCCATGCCGCACGGCGGTTGCCTGCCTTCCTTCATGCCGGGCGCCTGCGCGCATTGCAGCTGCGCGTGCAGCTGGCCCAGCTGCCAGCCGTAGAGGTGGTCGATGGCCTGGCCGGCACAGGCGGTACCTGGCCGATGCTGATGCTGCTGCTGCCCAGCCAGCGCGCGCGCGATGCGGTTCTCGGCAACCTGTGGCCACGCGGGCTCGGTGCCAGCCGCATGTTCATCCACGCCCTGCCCGACTATGCCTACCTGCGTGGCATCGTGCCGCAGGCCGACATGCCCAATGCGCGCGACTTCGCCGCACGCATGCTGACCCTCGGCAACAGCGCCTGGCAGAGCCGTGAAGAAACGGCCGAAATACTGCGGGTACTTGCCCGCGCCTGAGCCACACGTGCACGGCTGGCCTGCGTTCCGCGCATTCAGCCATGCACCTTCCTGAACGCTTTCCCTGCCCGCCAATGAAGCCTTTCAACAGGAAAGGAACGAGAAAGGCGGCCTGCCTACATTGAGCCTGCCCCGGCATCGCGCCGGACGTTTCTTTCATCGACGGACCTGCCCATGCGCTGGAGCATCCTGTGTGACTTCGACGGCACCATCAGCCTCGAAGATGTCATCGACTCGCTGCTGGAGAAGTACGGCCAGCCGGGCTGGCAGGCGCTGGAAGACCAGTGGAAGGCCGGAAAGATCGGCTCGCGCGAATGCATGCAGGGCCAGGTACGGCTGCTGAAGCTGGACCCGGCCACACTCGACGCCCATCTGGACCAGGTGCAGATCGATCCGGGCTTCGTCGCCTTCGTCGCCCGCGCCGAGCAGCTGGGCGTGCCGCTGCGCATCGTCAGCGACGGCCTGGATTATGCGATCCACCGCATCCTCGCCAACCATGGCCTGTCGCGACTGCCGGTGGTGGCCAACCACCTGCGCTGGTGCGGGGACCACTGGGAACTGGAATCGCCCTACCAGGCCGAAGGCTGCCGCAGTGGCACCTGCAAATGCACCTGCGCCGCGCAGGCGCGCGCCAACGAAGCACCGCGCGTGCTGATGATCGGTGACGGCAGCTCGGACTTCTGCGTATCCGAAGATGCCGACTTCGTGTTCGCCAAGCGCCGCCTGATCACCCATTGCACGAATGCCGGCATCGAGCATGCCGCGATCGACACCTTCCACGATGCAATCGCACTGTTGCCGCGCTTGCTCGATGGCAGCCTGCTGCAGCCACGTCGCATCGACGCCAGCCCGCAGCCCGCCGCACTGCCCCTGCTGCTGGCCACCGCCTGAGCACTCCCTTACAGGCACGCCCCCGTTACCTCTTTCGAACGTCCTTCACGGAACCGAACTGCATGAACATTTTTGACAAGAACGCCGACGCCGCTGCCTCCGACGCGCAGCTGCTGGCCGACGAAGCGCGCTACAGCTCCTTCGGCGATACCGTCCACTACGTCGACCCGCCGAAGATCTTCCAGCGTGGCGAAGGCAGCTACATGTTCGACGGTGCGGGCGTGCCCTACCTCGACCTGCAGATGTGGTACTCGGCCTGCAACTTCGGCTACAGCAACAAGCGCCTGAACGACGCGCTGAAGGACCAGATCGACACCCTGCCGCAGGTCGCCAGCCAGTACCTGCACCCGACCCGCGTGCAGCTGGCCAAGACCATTGCCGTGGACATGCACGAGAAGTTCGGCCTCGACGGCCGCGTGCACTTCAACGTCGGCGGTGCACAGGCCATCGAGGATTCGCTGAAAATCGTGCGCAACGCGCGCGGCGGCAAGAGCCTGATGTTCGCCTTCGAAGGCGGCTACCACGGCCGCACCCTGGGCGCCTCGTCGATCACCTCCAGCTACCGCTACCGCCGCCGCTACGGCCATTTCGGCGAGCGCGCGATGTTCATCCCGTTCCCGTACCCCTTCCGTCGCCCGAAGGGCATGACCCCGGATGAGTACTCCGACCACTGCGTGTGGCAGTTCGAGCGCCTGTTCGAAAGCGAGTACAACGGCGTGTGGGATCCCAAGGTCGGCCAGGCCGAGTACGCCGCGTTCTACGTCGAGCCGATCCAGGGCACCGGCGGCTACGTCATCCCGCCGCGCAACTTCTTCACCGGCCTCAAGCGCGTGCTGGACAAGTACGGCATCCTGATGGTCGTCGATGAAATCCAGATGGGCTTCTGGCGCACCGGCAAGCTGTGGTCGATCGAGCACTTCGGCGTGACCCCGGACGTGCTGGTGTTCGGCAAGGCGCTGACCAACGGCCTGAACCCGCTGTCGGGCCTGTGGGCTCGCGAAGAGCTGATCAACCCGACCGTGTTCCCGCCGGGCTCCACCCATTCCACCTTCAACTCCAACCCGCTGGGCACCCGCCTGGGCCTGGAAGTGCTGAAGCTGGGCAAGGAAATGGACTACGAGCGCACCGTGCCGGAGAAGGGCGCGTACTTCCTCGACGGCCTGCGTGGCCTGCAGAAGCGTCACCCGGAAATCGGCGACGTCGACGGCCTGGGCCTGGCCCTGCGCGCGGAAATCTGCCAGGCCGACGGCTACACCCCGAACAAGGAGCTGCTGGACCGCATGGTCGACATCGGCCTGGCCGGTGACCTGCTGCACGACGGCAAGCGCATGGGCCTGGTGCTGGACGTGGGTGGCTGGTACAAGAACGTGATCACCTTTGCGCCGTCGCTGGACATCAGCTACGAGGAGATCGACCTGGCGATCACCCTGCTCGACCAGGCAATGACCAAGGCCAAGGGCTGAGGCTGGATGCGCTGCCGGTTCCCGTGCTGATGGAAATGACGTCACGTGCATCCAGCACCGCGCTGGAACCGGCCGCGCTGCTGGAGGGCTTCCTGGCCCACCCACCGCTCGGATTCGAGGCAGGCCGCCTTCCCAGCGGCCTGCCGACCTTCCGTGCACCGCTCGACCTGACCACCACGATGGACGACGCGCTGCGCAGCAAGCTGCTCAGCCTGCCGCTGTCGCGCCTGTGGCGGCCCTGGATCACCTGGAATACCCGCTTCGTCGGTGCCACCAGCACCGAGTACACCCCGCTGCCGGCACACGTCGCGCCGGAGGCGCTGGCCGAGGACGTGACGCGTCACGCGATCGGCGATACCCGGCTGCTGGTGGTCAAGGACCTGGCAGTCGATTCACCGTTGCTGGATGACGCCGCCAATGCACACAGCGGTGCCTTCCTGCAGGCGCTGCTGGAACGCGGTTTCGTCGAACTGGAAGGCATGCCGTTGGCCTGGGTGGCGATCGATTTCGATTCGCTCGATGGCTATCTCGGACGGCTGTCGTCCTCGCGCCGCAAGAACATCCGGCGCAAGCTCCGTTCGCGTGATGACCTGCAGATCGACTGCATCGCCACCGGTGATCCGGCCCTGGCCGACCCACGGCTGCTGGCCGAGCTGTATGCGCTGTACCTGGGCGTGTATGCGCAGAGCGCGGTGCATTTCGACCAGCTCGACCTGACCTATTTCCAGTACCTGCTGGCCGACAGCCAGGGCCAGGGACGAATGTTCCTGTACCGCCACCAAGGGCAGCTGATCGGCTGGAACCTGTGCTACGTGCACGCCGGCAAGCTGGTCGACAAGTACATCGGCCTGGCCTATCCGCAGTCGCGCGAGCACAACCTGTACGCAGTGAGCTGGATGCACAACCTCGAATACGCCCTGCAGCACGGCCTGAGCCACTACGTGGCCGGCTGGACCGACTCGCGGATCAAGGCCGAGCTGGGGGCCAGCTTCACCTCCACCCGGCACGCGATCCACGCGCGTTCCCCGCTGCTGCGTGCCGCCCTGCGCAAGCTGGCGCCGCACCTGCAGGGCGAACCTGATGGAGGCGGTTGAACGATGCCGGTGCGTTCCCCGCTGATCCTCGACCTGGACGGTGGCGTGCTGCCACTGCCCCAGGCACAGATCCTGGCGCTGCCACAGTGGCACGATCCGCTGCGCTTCGCCTGCAGCAATGCCACCCTGGCGCGTTTCAGCGCAGAAGTGCTGGCACCGCTGCCCGCGCAGCTCGGCACGGTCATGCTCGGCAGTGGTGACTTCCACCATCTCAGCCTGCCGCTGCTGCGCCGCATGCGCGCACAGGCGCCGTTCCAGCTGGTGGTGCTGGACAACCATCCAGACAACATGCGATTCCCGTTCGGCATGCACTGCGGGTCGTGGGTCAACGCCGCCAGCAAGCTGCCGCATATCTCGCACATCCACGTGATCGGCATCACCTCCAGCGACATCGGCCTCGGCCATGCCTGGGAGAACCACTGGCGCCCGCTGCTGGGCGGGCGCCTGACGTACTGGTGCATGGACGTGGATGTCGGCTGGGGCCATCGCCTCGGCATGGGCCACGCCTTCCGCCGCTTCGAGCATCCCGAGGCCCTGGTCGCCGCGTTCGCTGCCGAGCAGGCCAAGTCGCCGCAGCCGACCTATCTGTCGATCGACAAGGACGTGTTCGCCGAGGACGTCGCCCGCAGCAACTGGGACCAGGGCCGCTTCCAGCTGGAGGACGCGCTGGTGGTGATCGAAGCACTGCGCGCCGGTGGCCTGGTCGGCAGTGACATCACCGGGGAAGTGTCTCTGGCCAACTACCAGAGCCGCTTCAAGCGCTGGCTGTCGTCACTGGATGGCCAGCCGGACGTCAGCGCCGACGATCTTCCTGCCTGGCAGGCCCGGCACCAGCAGGTGAACCGCGAGCTGCTGGCGGCAATGGCCGCCGTGCCGACGGCCTGCTGACCACTGTCCGGCAATGCCAACCAAGGTTGGCAACTACCAGAGCCAGGTAGAGCCGAGCCCACGCTCGGCTGGCGCCTTCTGTAGAGTCGAGCCATGCTCGACTGCGGGCACCGCGAACAGCAGCCGAGCATGGCTCGGCTCTACACTGGGTTCCCACCTCGGAGCCCTCGCCATGCCCCAGACCGTCATCCCGCAACTGCGCATGCGCCACGCCGATACCACCCTGCCGTTCTACGTGCAGGGGCTGGGCTTCGTGGTCGACTGGGAACACCGCTTCGAACCCGGCTTCCCGCTGTTCGCCCAGCTCACCCGTGACGGCCAGACGATCTTCCTCACCGAACACAGCGGCGACTGCGAAGTCGGCGGCGCGGTGTACTTCATCGTTGACGACGTCAACAGCCTGCACCGCGCCTTCAGTGCCGCGAACGTGCCGATCGAGCAGCCCCCGCATGACACCGAATGGGGCAGCCGCGAAATGCTGCTGCGCGACCCGGACGACAACCGGTTGCGCTTCGCCACCCCCGTGGACTGAACGACGCTGGCTTGAGATGAATATACGAAACGTATACGCTTCGTATATTCACTCCTCAAGGAGCCCGCATGGGCATCGTCAACATCGATGACACCCTGCACGACCAGCTGCGCCGTGCCTGCACCGTCTCCAGCCGTTCAATCAACGCCCAGGCCAACTTCTGGATCCGGGTCGGCATGCTGTGCGAGCTGAACCCTACGCTGAGCTTCCAGGACATCGTCGCCAGCGAGTTGCGCGCGGCCGGCGTGCAGCCGCCACTGCTGCCCCCGGGCCAGGCCTGAGTCGATGGGCATCATCAAGCGTCCCGACGAGATCGCGCTGATGGCCGAGTCCGGACGCCTGCTGGCGCAGGTGTTCGCCGCACTCGACCAGCTGACGCTGCAGGGCCGCAGCACGATGGAGATCAACGATTTCGTCGAACGCATGATCGTCGATGAGCTGCAGGCGCGGCCGGCCAGCAAGGGCCAGTACGGCTTCCCGTACGTGCTCAATACCTCGATCGACAACGTGATCTGCCACGGCGTGCCCAGCACCAACGACGTGCTGCGCAACGGCCAGATCGTCAACCTCGACATCACCCTGGAGAAGAACGGCTACATCGCCGACTCCAGCACCACCTACCTGGTCGGTGAGGTCGACTACGCCGCGCGCAGGCTGGTGCAGACCACCTACCAGGCGATGTGGAAAGGCATCGCTGCGGTGCGCCCCGGCGCACGCCTGGGCGACATCGGCCACGCCATCGCCCGCCACGCGCGCAGCCACGGCTACAGCGTAGTGAAGGAATACTGCGGCCATGGCATCGGCCAGGAAATGCACGAGGAACCGCAGATCCTGCATTACGGCCATCCCCACACCGGCATGGTGCTGGAAGAAGGCATGGTGTTCACCATCGAGCCGATGCTCAACCAGGGCAAGCCGGCCATCCGCCAGCAGCCGGACGCATGGCCGGTCTACACGCGCGACGGCAAGCTGTCGGCGCAGTTCGAACACACCGTGGCAGTAACCCGCAGCGGCGTGCGCGTACTGACCCTGCGCCCCGGCGAGGCGCCGTTATGCGCGGTGGATGGCGCCTAGAGTGGCCGTTGCTGCATCCCGGCGTCCTCGTGCACGGTGCGCTTGCGCGCCGTCAGCGGCTCGCGCACCCGATGTGCCACATAGCCGACGCTGGCTGCGAGAATGAAGGTGTAACCAAGGAGCTCGGTGGTCTCCTCGATGGTGTTCTTGAACACACGGATGTACTGATCACCCAACAGTCCGGTCCACAACGACGTCATGCCGATCAGGCGCGAATAGAACAGCAGCAGGACCAGACCAATCGTCATCACGGTACCCGGCCGGGACACGAGAAAACGCACCAGCGCCTGCATGGCCCGGCGCCAGTCGCGGCTGGCCCAGGCCAGTGAGCCGATGATCAGTACACCCACCGGATACTTCCAGAAGCCGTGTGCGATCAGGTCCAGCGCCTCATCCATCTCACGCAGGAACATGCAGGCGAACAGCGCTGCCGCCAGCACGGCAAAGGCCCGATCATCGGCACGCCGCAACGCAAGCCGGACGAAGGCAGCCACGCTGGCGACCAGGAAGCCTTCCTGGGTCAGTTCGACCAGCGACCACTCGCCGACGGCATTGCCCAGCCAATGGATGTCGAGCCAGGCCAACGCAGGCGGAAGCGCCATCATCAGGCCGAACAGGGAGGTGCGCCCCAGGTGGGACAGGAGCAGCTGTAGATTGTCTTTCATGCAACACCGATGCCGCACCGTGGCGGTCGTACAACGAGAACACAGGCGACCGGGGGCTGCCGAACAACGGCATGCGCGGCGGGGTCGCGACCAGGCGCGCATTATCCGCGCTGTATCCGGCCACGTGAACCGTATCGGTGGAACACATACGCAACACCGGCGTGCGTCACGCACTCATGGCGACAAAGGACGCAACAGCAGCAGCGTGGCCAGGCAGAACATGAAAACCGCCACGCCGGCGTCCAGCATCCGCCAGGCGCCCGGCCTGCGGAACACCGGCTGCAACAGGCGCGCACCATAGCCCAGCGTGCAGAACCAGGCCACGCTGGCCACGCAGGCACCGGCGGCGAAGGCCCAGCGCAGATCGCCCGGGTAGCGCGTGGACAGGCTGCCCAGCAGCACGACCGTATCCAGATAGACGTGCGGGTTGAGCAGGGTGAAGGCCAGGCAGGTCAGCAGCACCTGGCGCCCGCTGCCGCCCTGCGCCTCGGCAATGGCCAGCACACTGCCACCGCGCCACGCGCGCAGCCCCGCCTGCAGGCCATACCAGAGCAGGAAGGCCGCACCACCGAAGCGCAGCACCTGCAGCAGCAACGGCCACTGCAGCACCAGCGCGCCCATGCCGCCGACACCGGCCAGTATCAGCACGATGTCCGCGCCAGCGCAGGCCAGCACCACCTTCCCCACATGGCGCTGCTGCAGGCCTTGACGCAGCACGAAGGCGTTCTGCGCGCCGATGGCGATGATCAGGCCGGCACCTGCGAACAGGCCGGCGGCGGTAGCGGCAATCCACATCAGGACAGGCCAGGCAGCGGGGGGACGCGCAGGGTGCGGCCGCCGACCCTGTTTAGACAATCTGATTTTTCTTTATCCTGTGCAGGAAAACTGAAGAGGCACCGGCATGGATCTGGTACATCCACAACTGGCCGCGTTTGCCGCGGTGCTGGAAGAAGGCAGCTTCGAGGCCGCGGCACGCCGCCTGTCGATCAGCCCGTCGGCCCTGTCGCAACGGATCAAGGCGCTGGAGGACAGGCTCGGCCAGGTACTGGTGGTACGTCAGGCACCGTGCCGCCCCACCGCCGCAGGCGAAGCGCTGCTGCGCCGGGTCCGGCCGATGCAGGCGCTGGAGGCCGAGGCATTGGCCGAGCTGCTGCCCGAGCGTGGCAGCGACGCTGCGCGCACGCCGATCCCGCTGGCGGTCAACGACGACTCGCTCGATACCTGGTTCGTGCCGGCCATCGCCGACCTGCACCAGCGCCATGGCTACCTGTTCGACCTGCGCATGGACGACCAGGACCATACCCTGCAGCTGCTGCGCGATGGCAGCGTGCTCGGCGCAGTCACTGCCGAAAGCCAGCCGGTGAAGGGTTGCAACGTGCACCCGCTCGGCGCGATGCGCTACCACGCCATCGCCTCGCCCGGCTTCGCCCGCCAGTACTTCAGTGACGGCATGCAGGCCGCGGCCTTGGCGCACGCCCCCATGTTGGTGTTCAACCGCAAGGATGAACTGCAATGGCGCTTCGTGCGACGCCTGACCCGCGCGCGCCTGCAGCCGCCGCTACACTACCTGCCCTCTTCCACCGGTTTCGTCGAAGCTGCCGCGTGCGGACTCGGCTGGGGCATGGCCCCGGAAACCCTGGTCGCGCCCGCCGTGCGCGCCGGCCGCGTGGTGATACTGGAACCCCGCCGCTGGCTCGACGTGCCGCTGTACTGGCAGCATGCCGCCGTGCGCTCAAGCACGCTGCAGCACATCACCCAGGCGCTGCGCACGGCAGCCAGCGGCACCCTTCGATAAGGACAAACCGATGATCGCAGACCCGGGCTTCACGCCGCGCGCACTACCGTTTGCGCACTTCTTCACCACTGGGACGGCATGGGCGTGATCGGCCGACGTACAAGGATGCACCGCGCGAAGGCCGCGCTGGCGCTGGCAACCTGCCTGCCACTGGCTGCGGCGGCGCAGTCTCTCACCGATGCACCCGCCTTGGACTGGGAACAGGCGCGGCAGCGTCTGGAGCAGGTTTCCGATGCGCTGGCCGCCGCCGACGCATCGGTACGCAACAAGCAGGACCTGCAGGACGCCACCCGGCTGCTGCGCCTGCCGGAGATCACCGGCGAAGTGCGCCGCCTGCAGTTCCAGAAGACCCTCACCCTGCCACTGGGTTCGCTGGCACCGGTGGCCGAGGCCTATGGCATCGACTCGCCGCTGTCGTTCACCGAACGCGACTGGCGTACCCGCCCGGTGGTCACCGCGGTACTGCCGCTGTATACCGGCGGCGTGATTCCGGCCGCGCAACGTGCGGCCAGCGCCGCCCACGAACAGGCCAGCGCCGAGCGCGAGGCACAGCGCCAATCATTGACCGTGCAGCTTGCCCAGGCTTATTTCGGCCAGCGCCTGGCCGAGCAGGCGGTGGACGTGCGCCGCGATGTGCGCGATGGCCTCAACCGTCACCTGTCCGACGCGGAAAAGCTGGAGCGCGAGGGCTTCGCCACCCGTGCCCAGCGCCTGCAGGCCACCGTAGCGCGCGACAAGGCCGAGCGCGAGTACCAGAAGACGGTGAACGATCTGGCCACGTTGAAGGCCGCGCTGGCCACGCTGCTGCGCAGTGGTGGCGAGGTGCAGCCGGTTTCGCCGCTGTTCGTGCAGCGCGTGCCGCTGGAGCCGGTGGCCAGCTTCGAGCGTACTGCGCAGGCGCGCCAGCCGCAGATCGCGCGCCTGCGGGCCATGGTGGCGCAGGCCGAACAGGGCGTGCGCGTGCAGCAGGCCAAGCTGAAACCGCAGATCTTTGCCTTCGGCCAGTACGACTTCCGCCGCCGCGACGAAATGCTGACCGATCCGGACTGGGCGTTTGGCATCGGCCTGAAGTACACCTTCCTGTCGCCGAACTCGCGGCCGGCGCAGATCAGCGCCGCGCGCGCGCAGCAGGACCAGGCCGAAGCGGGCCTGCGCGAGGCCGAGAACCAGGTCGCGCTGGGCGTGCGCAAGGCCTGGAACGAACTGGAAACCGCGCGGCAGCAGTTCGTACTGCTCGACAGCAGCATCGCCCAGGCACAGGAAAACCTGCGCCTGCAGGAGCTGGCGTTCCGCGAGGGCCAGGCCACCTCGCTGGATGTGATCGACGCGCGGCTCGGCCTGGGCGGTGCCCGCGTCGAGCGCGCGCAGGCCGCCTACCAATACGATATTGCGCTGGCACAGTTGCTGGAGGTCAGTGGACAGATGGACCGTTTTGAAGAATTCCGGCGCCGTGCGGACGAGGTGATCGACCATGAGTGATGTGCTGCACGACGATGCGACAACACCCCCGGCCAAGCGCCGCCTGGGCCCGATCCTGGTAGTGGTGCTGCTGGTCGCGGTGGTGCTCGGCCTGTGGCTGGCCTGGCGCAGCCCGGCCGACCAGATCCAGGGCATGGCCGACGCGGACACCATCAACGTGGCCGCCAAGATCACCGCGCGCGTGGCGGAGTTGAAGGTGCGCGAGGGCGACCGCGTGCAGCCTGGGCAGGTGCTGTTCCTGCTCGACAGCCCCGAAGTGGCTGCCAAGGAACAGCAGGCGCACGGCGCCCTGGCCGCCGCACAGGCGGTGGCCGACAAGGCCGATGAGGGTGCGCGCAGCGAAGACATCCGGGCCGCCGAAGCGAACTGGAAGCGGGCCGAAGCCGGCGCGACGCTGGCTGAAGCCACCTATCAGCGCGTGCAGAACCTGTTCAACGAAGGCGTGATGACCCGGCAGAAGCGCGATGAAGCGCATGCCCAGGCCACCAGCTCGCGTGAACTGGCCCGTGCCGCCCGCGCGCAGTACGACATGGCATTGGCCGGCGCACGCGAGCAGGACAAGCGTGCCGCGCAGGGCCAGGTGCAGCAGGCACAGGGCGCGGTGGCCGAAGTCAACGCCGCGCGCGCAGAAGTGGAAGGGCGCGCGCCGGTCGCCGGCGAGATCAACAAGCGCATGGCCGACCCGGGCGAACTGGTGCCGGCCGGCTACCCGGTGTTCACCCTGGTCGACATCGACCGCATGTGGGTGGCGATGAACCTGCGCGAATCGCAGATGCAGGGCCTGAAGGTCGGCAGCAAGCTGCAGGGCAGCGTGCCGGCACTCGGCCTGGACGGCGAGTTCGAGGTCTACTTCATCAACCCGGCCGGCGACTATGCGACCTGGCGTACTACCCGCCAGTCGTCCGGCTACGACGTCCGCAGTTTCGAGGTGCGGGTGCGCCCGGTACGCCGCATCGAGGGCTTCCGCCCCGGCATGAGCGTGCTGTTCGCATGGCCCCAGCACTGAGCCCGGACCGCAACGGCTTCGCTGCTTCGTGGCGGCGCGAGCTGCAGTCGCTGCGCGGCAACCGTGCCGACCTGCTGCTGGTCACCGTGCTGCCCCTGCTGATGCTGGCGGTGATGGCGTGGATGTTCTCGCCGTCGGTGATGCGCGACATCCCCATTGCCGTGGTCGACCTCGACCACAGCAGTGACAGCCGCCTGCTGCTGCGCATGCTCGATGCCAGCCCCGGCGTACGCATCGCCAGCCAGCCGGCGGACCTGGAGGACGCGCGTTCGCAGCTGCGCAGGCTGAACGTGTTTGCCATCGTACTGGTGCCGCGCGATGTCACCCGGCAGGCGCTGCGTGGACGCCAGGGCACGGTGTTCGCCTATTACAACGCCACCTACATGACCACGGGCCAATCTGCGTCGCGCGATATCGGCGACGCAGTCTCGGCCTGGAACGCACGCCTGCTGCGCGAACGCATCGGCCTGCAGGTCGGCCCAGGCAAACTGCGTGCGGCACCGATCGCGGTGCAGTCGGACATCCTGTACAACCCGGCGCGCAGCTACGAGTTGTTCCTGCTGCCGCTGATCTTCCCGGCCGTGCTGTCGCTGGTACTGGCACTTGCGGTGGCCGGCAGCCTCGGCCGCGAGATCCGCGACGGCACCCTGCCCGCCTGGCTGGATCGAACGCCGTGGTCGGCGATTGCCGGCAAGGTCGCGCCGTACATCCTGCTGTTTTCGCTGTATGGCGCGCTCGGCATCGGTTACCTGGCCTGGCTGCGTGGCGATGGTGTGGCCGGCAGCGTGCTCCTGCTGCTGCTCGCCCAGCCGCTGTTCTACCTGGCTACGGCCGCCTACGCGTTGTTCTTCGTCGGGATCACCCGCGACATGGGCACCGCACTTTCCGCGGTGGGCCTCAGCATCGGCACCGCGCTGGCGTTCTCCAGCGCTACCTTCCCGGTACTGGATGGGCCCCTGTTCACCCGTGTCTGGCATCAGCTGCTGCCGCTCAGCGCCTACATCAAGCTGCAGACCCAGCAGCAGTTCATCGGTTCGCCGCTGCTGGTCTCGCTGTGGCCGCTGGCCACGCTGCTGCTGATGTCACTGGCTGCCGGCGGCATCGGTGGCCTGCGCCTGATCGCCTTCGCGCGCACCCCGGAAGCCGCACAGCCTGCGGGAGCCAAGGCATGAGCGCACTGTGGCGCAGCCTGCGGCAGACCTTGATGGCGGTGCTCTGCGACCGCTACGCGATCGTGGTGATGGTCGGCGCGGTGATCCTGTATTCGTTCTTCTACCCGGCCGCGTACCGCCACCAGGTGGCCGGCAACCTGCCGGTGCTGGTGGTGGACGAAGACCACAGCGCGACCAGCCGCGAGCTGCTGCGCAAGCTCGATGCCGTGCGGGTCGCGCGCGTGGTCGGGCAACCGGCGGACATCGACAGTGCGCGGCAACAGCTGGAGGCCGGCCATGCCGAGGGCATCGTATTGATCCCGGCCAACCTGGAGCGCGACATCCTGCGCGGCCATCCGGCCAAGCTGGTACTGCTCGGCAACGGCGCCTACCTGGGCCGCGCCAGCTGGGTACTGGGCAGCGTGGCCGACGCGCTGGGCGCGTTCGGGCGTGAGGCTGCGGTCGGCCAGGCCGCCTTCATGGGCGCGCCGCAGGCGCCGCCCATCACCCTGGTACAGCGCCCGTTGTACAACACCCAGGAAGGCTATGGCAGCGCCATCGTGCCGGGCGTGGCCGAGCTGATCGTGCACCAGACGCTGTTGATGGGCATCGGCGTGCTGCTGGGGGGTCGTCGTCTCGCGCTCGGCCGGCGCCTGCGCTTCGACCTCCCGACGCTGGCCGGCATGGCGATGGGCTTCGGCCTGATCGGCCTGTTCGGCCTGTTCTACTACGCCGGTTTCACCGCCTGGGTGCAGGACTATCCACGCGGCGGCAACCCGCTGGGCCAGCTGCTGGGCGGCACCTTGTTCATCGCCGCGACGGTGGCCTTCGGCCTGTTCATCGGCAGCTTCTTCCGTACCCGCGAACGCGCCTTCCAGTACATCATCGCCACCTCGATCCCGCTGTTCTTCCTCGCCAACCTGTCGTGGCCGGCGGTGATGACGCCGCAACCGCTGGTCTGGCTGGCGCAACTGCTGCCCACCACCTCGGGCATCAACCTGATGGTGCGCTTGAACCAGATGGACGCCCGCCTGGCCGACGTCAGCCACGAACTGATCACCCTCACCGTCCTGCTGCTGCTCTACGGCAGCCTCGCCACCTGGCGCCTCCTCGCAAAAAAGGGGACGGAGGGGATTAAGTCGTAAGCGGCCTGTTTGGGGGATTGCGACTTAATCCCCTCCGTCCCCTATTCCCGTGACGAAGAACGCCGGCGCGAGGCCGGCGTTCGAGTACTGCGAGGTGGAAGGGGAAAACGGGGGCTGTCGACGATCGATCAGCGGTAGACGCGCTCACAGCGGCGCTCGACCACGCGGTCGCCGTTCTTCTGCTGGCTGTTGCCCTGGATCTGGCGACCGGCCGCACCGCCGGCGACAGCACCGGCCACGGTCGCGAGCTTCTTGCCATTGCCGCCGCCCACCTGGTTGCCCAGCAGGCCGCCGATCACCGCGCCGGTGGCCGTACCGGCGATTCGGTTCGGGTCGCGCGAGTTGCGCTGCACTTCCACGTTCTTGCAGACCACGCGGCTGCCGTCGTTGAACCTGCGTCCCTCATCGCGCGGCCCATAGGTCTGCGCACCGGCTACCGACGAAGCCGCCAGCAGGGTGCCCAGCACAAGCAATCGGGTCGAGGTCTTCATGGCCATCTCCTGAGTTCCGGTATGGCCCAAGTGTCCTCCCGCAGTTGGCAACCGGAAGTGAAATGCGCGTGTCCGCCCCCTCATCGGCCATCGCGCGTTCAGGGAAAAGCAACGCGCCCATCACGACGCGCCCATCACGATCGGCCGCCGTGATGGGCGCCGCCTCTCTACGGCATGCCGCGTTCTAGAATTCTTCCCAGCCACCGGCATTGGCCGCAAGCGTTGGTTCGATGCGCGAAGCGAGCGCTGCGGGCCGGCGCACCGGGGTAACCGTCGCAGCCACCGCAGCCAATGCGGGACGTACCACTGCCGCCGCGGTGGTGGCACCCGTGCGGAACACCGATACCGCCTCGGCCAGCAGGTTGGCCTGCTCTTCCATCGAGCGTGCCGCCGCACTGGCTTCTTCCACCAGCGCCGCATTCTGCTGGGTGGTCTCGTCCATCTGCACCACCGCCTGGTTGACCTGCTCGATGCCCGAACTCTGTTCCTGCGAGGCAGCGGAGATGTCGGCCATGATGTCGGTTACGCGCTGCACCGAGGCGACGATTTCGCCCATCGTGGTGCCGGCCTGGCGCACCAGTGCCGATCCGTCCGCAACCTTGCCGACCGAGTCCTCGATCAGGCCCTTGATCTCCTTGGCGGCCCCGGCCGAACGCTGCGCCAGCGTGCGTACTTCGCTGGCCACCACCGCAAAGCCCCTGCCCTGCTCGCCGGCACGCGCCGCTTCCACCGCGGCATTCAACGCCAGGATGTTGGTCTGGAACGCGATGCCGTCGATGACCGAGATGATCTCGGCGATCTTCTTCGACGACGCCTCGATGGCCGACATTGTCGTCACCACCTGTCCGACCACATCGCCACCCTGCGACGCGACTCCGTGCGCGCCAATCGCGAGCTGGTTGGCCTGGCGTGCGTGCTCGGCGTTCTGCTTCACGGTGGAGGTCAGTTCCTCCATCGACGCAGCCGTCTCTTCCAGGTTCGCCGCCTGCTGCTCGGTGCGCCGCGACAGATCGGTGTTGCCCGAGGCAATCTCGCCTGCCGCCAGATTGATGCTGGAGGCACTGGCCTGGATGCGGCCGACGATCTGCTTGAGCTGATCGACGGTGGCATTGCA
The DNA here is from genome assembly GCF_030658505.1 of Stenotrophomonas raiganjensis (SeqCode). Lineage (GTDB taxonomy): Bacteria > Pseudomonadota > Gammaproteobacteria > Xanthomonadales > Xanthomonadaceae > Stenotrophomonas. The sequence goes on from NZ_JAUTXR010000134.1 coordinate 55,160, forward strand.
GTCATCGCGCATGCGCGCGAACACGCCGTGGAAGTCGCCCTGCATGCGTACGGTGAGGTCACCGCGCGAGATCGCCTGCAGCAGGGTCGACACCTGCACCAGGTTTTCGTCGGTGGTCTGCATCAGGCGATTGAGCCCGGCCACCATGTCGCGGAAGTCGTAGGCGAAGCGATCTTCGTCGCCGCGCAGGCTGAAGTCGCCGGCTGCCGCAGCAGTTGCCAGCCGGCGGATCTCACTGTTGATCGCCGACAGGCTGGACTTGGTCTCGTCCATCGCCTGGGTGATCGCCGCCTTCTCGCCGGGCAGCGGGTCCATGTCCACCGACAGGTCGCCGCGTGCGTAGTGCTTCATCACTTCGATCAGCCGGTTCTGCACCTGCACGTGCGAGCCGACCAGCGCATTGGTCTCGTGCACCATGCGCCCGTAGTCGCCGGGAAACGCGCTCTCGTCCATGCGGTAGCTGAGGCTGCCCGCATCGTGCTGGCGCGCCAGCTCACCCTGCGCCGCCATCACCGACTGCAACTGCGCCTGCATGCGCTGCATCGACCTGAGCAGCTGGGTCACTTCATCGTTACCCGAGGCATCGATGACGCTGTCCAGCCGACCGCCGGCGATGCCGTCGGCCAACCTCACCGCCCCCTCCAGCGGACGGGTCAGGCTGCGGGTGATGGCCCACGCGGCCAGCGAGCCAAGCAGCAGGCTCATCGCACCGAACACGATCGACAACGTGCCGGTCCAGGACTCGGTTGAACGATACTCCTCGCGGCTGCGTTCGGTCAGCGTTTCCTGATGCCGCAGCAAGGTCGAGATGGCTTCGTTCCATGCGGTTGCCAGCCCATGCTCGGCGAGCAGTTCCTTGGCCGCACCATCGAAGTCACCGGCTTTCATGCGCTCGTGCAGATGCTGGGTGGAAACATCGGTGGCCTTGCGGGCCGCCTCGATCTTCGCGACCAGGGCATCGCCAGTGGCATCACGGGGAATCTTGATGTACTTGGCCCAGATACCGTCGTAGGTCTGCGACAGCTGCTGTGCACGCTGATAATCCTTGTCGAAATCCTCACCATGCTTGATCACCATCAGGCGCCGATGCATCAGCACCGCATTATTGGTATCCAGCATGTCGTTCAACAGCCGCATCTTCACCATGTTGACGTCCACCACTTTCTCGAACTGGGCGGATTTCAGGTGATTTCCGTACAGCACCAGGCCGACGATGGCCATGATGAAAAGCAGCAACAGACCGAAGCCGGCGCCAAGCCGGGATCCCACACGGAGATTACGTAAGGCGAGCATCTCAATTCCCTTGATCGTGGCCGTACGTTCGATGGCGGCGCAACGCAGGGAAACTTTATGGGAGTTTATATATGGACCGATCCAAATATATGGAACTGTGCAGACAGGCATAAAATGCAGGGGTTAATCCAGGCGCCACGCGCATTTTCACCACCCGTGAAATCCCGACGCCCGAAGAAAATCACGCCATCTTTACACCCTGTTACTGGGCGGGACCGCCAGAATGCGTCTGCCGTGGCCGGCTACGGCGCGCTCGCCGGCCATGCGGCCGCAACGGTGGCGCGCTGGGATATCGGGCACAGCCGCGCCGCGTTGGGCGATGAAGCCACGTGGGCGTGGCTGCAGGCAAAGCTTGAGCAGGCCAATGGGTTCAATCCTTCCGCCGTCCGCGACACACGGGCCGCGCTGGCGCAGGGCCAAGGACAGACCTGCTCCGGGATCGTGATGGACATCTTCAGCGGGCATCCGCAGATCACCCAGCTGCCGGCCTGAGCCGGCGGCAGCAACAGCACGCAGGGCCTCAGGCCTTCGCCAGGGCCTCACCCAGGCGCAGCGGGAACGCGACTTCGGTGGCCAGATGCCATGCACGCGCGTTGGCCCCCAGCCGGGTCAATTCGGCTTCGTCCATCGCCAGGGCGCGCTCCACCGCCTGTTCCAGCGCCGCTTCGTCCACATGCCACGTTCTGGACAGATGGCAGAGTGGGCCCTCATGGGCAGCGACCAGAAGGCCCCGGCTCTCATCGATCATCTGGTTCATCGGCGCGCCATCGCAGGTGATCACCACCGCCGCACAGCTCATTGCCTCTACCAGATAGTGGCCCCACCCCTCGGTCTGCGACAGGCACAGGTGGAACACATGCTCGTTCTGCAGGCGTTGCACCTCTTCATCGGGCAGGCGTTCGCGGATGATGCGCAGGTTCGCGGCACCGCCCTCGTCTTCGTCCGAAGGACCGCCGCGCAGAACGGTCAACAACGGCCATTCCGGGTGCCGTTTCCAGACCTTGACCAGCGTTGCCGTCCCCTTCATGCGGCTGCTGCCGGCCGCGTGCAGGAAGCTGCGAGGCTTGCGCGGCACTCTCGGGTCGTAGCGGTCGCGGCTGCAGAAACCGACTTCCAGTGTGCGCATGCCCAGCTCGTTGAAGATGCGCGTGGCGTCTTCGGTCTTGGTCAGCAGCGCATCGAAGCGCGGCAGGACGCGCAGGCTGCGCGCGGACACCCATTCCGGATTCGGGATGAGCAGATTGACCTTGGCCAGGCCGAAGCTTGCCGGCCGCACATGTTCCAGCGAGAGGTTGAAGTCGAAGCGGGCCGGTGTGCGCCCCAGGCTCAGCCACGAGGCCAGCAGCCTGCGCAGGCGCATCCCCCGCAGTCTCCACGCCCCTCCGTTGCGCACTGCGTCGAGGCGGCTGACCGTCACCTCGTGGCCCAGCTGCCGCAGTGAACGCTCGATCACCTGGATGTCGTGGGTCAGGCCACGCTGGTTGTCGGCTGCAAGCAGATGGATATGCGCCATCAGCAGGAACTCCCTTGCGTGCGCACATCGCGCGCAGGCAAGGCGGTCGCCAGCATGAAGCCCAGGACCAGATAGAAATAGAACGAATGCGGCATCGCGCGGTAGAACACGTTGTCGGTGAACGCCGACAGCGCATAGACGATGACCACGGCAAGCCCGGCGGTGGCGATCATCGCCGTGGTTTCATCGGCATGGCCGACACGCCGGACGAAATGGAGGCCCGGCAGGATGAACACCAGCAGCATGATCACCAGCAGCGGTACGCCACCGGTCACCGCTGCTTCCAGATACTCGTTGTGCGGATGGTTGTAGCGGGAGATCGAATCGGACACCTCGCCACGGGTGATGCCCTCGCGGGCATAGGCACCGAACTGGTTCAGGCCGACGCCAGCCACCGGGTGCTCGGCGAATCCGTCGATCGCCACGCCCCACATGGCAATGCGCTCGCGGACCGAGCCCACCTCATTTTCCTGGCTGAAACCGGAGATCTCGCCACTGACCTCACCAAAGCGCTGGATGACCTGGTGATTGAGTACCGTGGTGGCACCGACCACGCCGATGACCAGCGCGACGACGAAACCCAGCGCGCCACGCCAGCGCCGTGTGCGCCGGACGTGCACGATCATCACCATCAGCATGGCGGGAATGAAGGCCAGGATCGGCCCACGGCTCTGCGCCAGGATCGAGCCGTAGACCCCGACGGCGATCGCGATACCGTGCAACGCGCGCTCGGCCGGATGGACGTTGGGCTGGATCAGGCGGATGACCGAGAACAGCGCCATGCACAGCGTCACCATGGTGAACTCGATGGCCGTCCATTCCCCGCCACTGAAACCGTGTGCGCGCTCAAGGCCCATGATGTGGTGCTGCACGATGCACGACCCACCGAAGACCAGGGTGGACAATGCGAAGATCTTCCAGATCAGGCGCCAGTCCAGCACAGTGGCGAACACCGCCGCTGTGCCCAGGTAGAGCAGCGACTGTGCAGGCAGGTCCAGCTCGTTCCAGCGCAGGCCGTGCCAGGCGATGCTGTAGAAGGCATAGGCCAGGCGCAGGAAGCAGAGGATCACGATGAACCGTGCGACGCGATAGCGCAGGCGGACATCCGGCTCGCGGCGGATCAGGACCACACCGGTGACCAGCAGGGCCAGCAGCAGCACTGCCTTCAGCAGGTTGAAGGGTGCGGATCCGGCAAGCGGAACGATGGCGACCAGAGTGCTGAGCAGGACGGTACGCCAGGTACAGCGGGGTTCGGCGGCCATGCAGGCTGCAGTCATGCTGGTTCTTTCTCTTTCCATCAACGCCCGCCACGAGATCGGCCGCCCGGCTTTCATGGGGCCCGTTTGGCGGAAATCGCCGGGGCTGACACTACCGTGGGGTCCCGTGGAAATCAACCAAACCGCAGGTGTACGGGGGCTTGCGTTGGCGTACGGACAGCCGCAGGCAACCACCCTGCCCGCGGGGCCGCTGGCCGGGATCATCGACCGGCCCAGATCGCTACACTAACGGTCCTGCCGGCCATGGCCGCATGGCCACGCCCCGACGCCCCGCCCAAGACGCGAAACGCCCCAAGTGACTGATACAAAAGACAACACCAGCAACGCCAAGGCGTCCAAGGAACACACCCCGCTGATGAAGCAGTTCTTTGCAGCCAAATCCGACTACCCGGACCTGCTGCTGTTCTTCCGCATGGGCGATTTCTACGAGCTGTTCTATGACGACGCCCGCAAGGCTGCGCGCCTGCTCGACATCACCCTGACCCAGCGCGGCAGCTCCGGCGGTGCACCGATCCCGATGGCCGGCGTGCCGGTACACGCCTACGAGGGCTATCTTGCGCGGCTGGTGGCCCTGGGCGAATCGGTGGCGATCTGTGAGCAGATCGGCGATCCGGCGCTGGCCAAGGGCCTGGTCGAGCGCAAGGTGGTGCGCATCGTCACCCCCGGCACCGTCACCGACGAAGCGCTGCTGGACGAGCGCCGTGACACCCTGCTGATGGCGCTGTCGCGCACGAAGCAGGGCTACGGCCTGGCCTGGGCTGACCTCGCCGGTGGCCGCTTCCTGGTCAACGAAGTGGAAACCGACGACGCGCTGGAAGCCGAGCTGGCGCGCCTGGAGCCAGCCGAGCTGCTGGTGCCCGATGAGGAGAACTGGCCGGAGTTCCTGCGCCAGCGCACCGGCGTGCGCCGCCGCGCGCCGTGGCTGTTCGACGCCGACAGCGGCCGCCGCCAGCTGCTGGGCTTCTTCAAGCTGCATGACCTGAGCGGCTTCGGCATCGATGACAAGCCGCGCGCCACCGCTGCCGCCGGCGCCCTGCTCGGTTATGTCGAAGAGACACAGAAGCAGCGCCTGCCGCACCTGACCTCGATCGCGATGGAAACCGCCGGCGAGGCGATCGCGATGAACGCCGCCACCCGTCGCCACCTGGAGCTGGACACGCGCGTCGACGGCGACACCCGCAATACCCTGCTGGGCGTGCTCGACAGCACGGTAACGCCGATGGGCGGCCGCCTGCTGCGGCGCTGGCTGCACCGCCCGCTGCGCCTGCGCGATGTACTGGTGCAGCGCCACCACGCGGTGGAAACGCTGATCGATCGCGGCAGCGACGCCGACATCCGCGAACAGTTCCGCCGCCTGGGCGATCTGGAGCGCATTCTCACCCGCGTGGCGCTGCGCTCGGCGCGCCCGCGCGATTTTTCCACCCTGCGCGATGGCCTGGGCCTGCTGCCGGCCGTACGCGAGGTGCTGGCGCCGCTGGATTCGCCGCGCCTGCAGGCGCTGCACGCCGCATTGGGTGAGCACGACGAGTGTGCGCACCTGCTGGCCAGTGCCATCGCCGACATGCCACCGCTGAAGCTCAGCGATGGCGGCGTGCTGGCCGATGGCTTCGATGAAGAGCTGGACGAGCTGCGCCGCCTGTCCACGCACGCCGACCAGTTCCTGGTCGACCTGGAACAGCGCGAACGCGAAAGCAGCGGCATTCCCACCCTGAAGGTGGGCTACAACCGCGTGCACGGTTACTACATCGAAATCAGCAAGGGCCAGTCCGACCGCGCGCCGGTGCACTACACCCGCCGCCAGACGCTGACCAATGCCGAGCGCTACATCACCGAAGAACTGAAGGCGTTCGAGGACAAGGTGCTGTCCGCGCGCGACCGCTCGCTGTCGCGCGAAAAATACCTGTACGAGCAGCTGCTGGACACCCTTGGCGGGCAGCTGGAACCGCTGAAGCAGTGTGCCGCCGCGCTGAGCGAACTGGACGTGCTGGCCGCTTTCGCCGAACGCGCGCAGGCGCTGGACTGGGCGCGACCGGAGCTGCAGGCCGAGCCCTGCCTGAAGATCGAGCGCGGCCGTCATCCGGTGGTCGAAGCGGTGCGCGAGCAGCCGTTCGAGCCCAACGACCTGGACCTGCATCCGGACCGTCGCATGCTGGTCATCACCGGCCCGAACATGGGCGGTAAATCGACCTACATGCGGCAGAACGCGCTGATCGTGCTGCTGGCCCACATCGGCAGCTTCGTGCCGGCCAGCCGTGCGCTGATCGGCCCGATCGACCGCATCCTGACCCGCATCGGTGCCGGTGACGACCTCGCCCGCGGGCAGTCGACCTTCATGGTCGAGATGGCCGAGACCAGCTACATCCTGCATCACGCCACCACCCATTCGCTGGTGCTGATGGATGAGATCGGCCGCGGCACGTCCACCTACGATGGCCTGGCGCTGGCTGACGCGGTGGCCCGTCACCTGGCCTACCAGAACCGCTGCTACACGCTGTTCGCCACCCACTACTTCGAGCTGACCGCGCTGGCCGACGAACAGCACGAGGGCGGCCGCAGCGGCATCGCCAACGTGCACCTGGATGCCGTCGAGCACGGTGAAGCGCTGGTGTTCATGCACGCGGTGAAGGACGGCCCGGCCAACCGCAGCTTCGGCCTGCAGGTAGCTGCGCTGGCCGGCCTGCCGCGGGCCACCGTAGCGCAGGCGCGTCGTCGCCTGGCCGAGCTGGAACAGCGCGGCGGCGAGAGCCATGCCGCCGAGCTGGCGCCGCAGGCATTGGATGCGCCGCAACAGTTCGGCCTGTTCAGCGCCCCGGCCAGCAAGGCGCAGGCAGCGCTGGCAGCGATCGACCCGGACGAACTGACGCCGAAGCAGGCGTTGGAAGCGCTGTACCGGTTGAAGGCGCTGCTGTAACCGCAGCACGCGCGCATGGCCTCCCGCCGCCCTGCGGGAGGCCTGTTGAAAGGCTGCGCAAATCCGATTCCGCACTTCAATTGACAGAATCTATCAATCTGAATGGATCATTCGATTATTCATTTCATCTGGCCCTAGCTACAGTCGAGTGAAGATGTTTTCCACGTCTTCACCGCCACCAGGAGCCAGCCGATGAGCCAGTCCGACAACAACAACGCCAAGTGCCCGTATCACAGCGCCCCGCCGCCCGCGGAAGGCGCCCAGCAGCAGCGTGAGCTGAGCACCACGCCCAAGCAGAAGCACGGCGATGACCCGGTCACGCCGATGACCACGGCCTTCGGCGCGCCGGTGGTGGACAACCAGAACAGCAAGACCGCCGGCCCGCGCGGCCCGCTGCTGATGGAAGACGTGTGGCTGCTGGAAAAGCTGGCCAACCTCAACCGCGAGATCATTCCCGAGCGCCGCATGCACGCCAAGGGCTCGGGCGCGTTCGGCACCTTCACCGTCACTCACGACATCAGCAAGTACACCCGCGCCAAGCTGTTCGAGAAGGTCGGCAAGCAGACCGAGATGTTCGCCCGCTTCACCACGGTGGCCGGCGAGCGTGGCGCCGCCGACGCCGAGCGTGACATCCGCGGCTTCGCGCTGAAGTTCTACACCGAAGAAGGCAACTGGGACCTGGTCGGCAACAACACCCCGGTGTTCTTCCTGCGCGATCCGCGCAAGTTCGCCGACCTCAACAAGGCCGTGAAGCGCGACCCGCACACCAACCTGCGCAGCGCGCGCAACAACTGGGACTTCTGGACGCTGCTGCCCGAAGCCCTGCTGCAGGTGACCGTGGTGATGAGCGACCGCGGCATTCCGCGCAGCTTCCGCCACATGCATGGCTTCGGCTCGCACACCTACAGCTTCACCAACGCCGACAGCGAACGCTTCTGGGTGAAGTTCCACTTCGTCAGCCAGCAGGGCATCGAATCGCTGACCGACGCGCAGGCGCAGATCCTGGTCGGCCATGACCGCGAAAGCCACGGCCGCGACCTGTTCGCCGCCATCGAGAAGGGCGACTTCCCGAAGTGGAAGCTGTTCATCCAGGTCATGCCGGAGCTGGACGCGGAAACCTACCGCGTGCATCCGTTCGACCTGACCAAGGTGTGGCCGAAGAGCGACTACCCGCTGATCGAAGTGGGCCAGTTCGAACTGAACCGCAACCCGGTCAACTGGTACCAGGACGTCGAGCAGTCGGCGTTCGCACCGAGCAACCTGGTGCCGGGCATCGGTCCGTCGCCGGACAAGATGCTGCAGGCGCGCCTGTTCGCCTATTCCGATGCGCAGCGCTACCGCCTGGGCGTGAACCACCACCAGATTCCGGTAAACGCCGCGCGCTGCCCGGTGCACAGCAACCACCGCGATGGTGCGATGCGCGTGGATGGCAACTACGGCGGCCTGCCGCACTACGAACCGAACAGCTACGGCCAGTGGCAGGAGCAGCCGGAGTACCGCGAACCGCCGATGAAGATCCGGGGCGACGCCGACTTCTGGAATTTCCGCGAGGACGACGCCGACTACTTCAGCCAGCCGGGTGCGCTGTTCCGCAGCTACAACCAGGCCCAGAAGGAGCGCCTGTTCGCCAACACCGCCCGCGCCCTGGGTGATGCGCCGGACTTCATCAAGCAGCGCCACATCGACAACTGCAGCAAGGCCGACCCGGCCTACGGCGCTGGCGTCGCAGCGGCCCTGAAGGCGCTGGCCAGCCAGCCATCGGATCCGTTCAAGCCGGCGCAGCCGGAAGCGGACTTCCCCACCGCCACCCCGGGCGCGGAAGACATCGAGCTCTGATCGCCCTCCCCCGCGTACGGCACGCCGCCTCCCCGTGAGGCGGCGTCGCCGTTTTAACGGTCCGCGTCGTACCTTCTGCACGCCCACCCCAATCAAGGATTCCGCAGATGAGCCTGACCGATGAACTTCTCGCCAAACTGCAGGGCGCCCCGCTGCAGCAGGTGTCACAGCAGCTTGGCATCAGCGATACCCAGGCCTCCGGTGCGATCAGTGCCGCGCTGCCGGTGCTGATGGGCGCGCTGGGCAACAACGCCTCGCAGCCGCAGGGCGCGCAGGCCCTGCTCGGCGCCTTGCAGAACAACCACAGCGGCCTGGATCTGGGCAGCGTGCTCGGCTCGGTGCTGGGTGGCGGCAACGGCGGTGCCGCCAGCGACGGTGCAGGCATCCTCGGCCACATCTTCGGCGGCAGCCAGCAGAAGGTGGAAACCGGCCTGGCCCAGGCCACCCAGCTCGACAGCGGCCGTACCAGCCAGCTGCTGCAGATCCTCGCGCCGATCGTGATGGCCTTCCTCGCCCAGCGTCTCGGCGGCGGCCAGGCCGATGCCGGCTCGCTCAGCCAGGCACTCGGCCAGGAAAAGCAGCAGGTGCAGCAGCAGGGCGGCATCGCCGGCGGCCTGCTCGGCAGCGTGCTGGACCAGGACGGCGACGGCCAGTTCGGCGTGAGCGACCTGCTCAAGCTCGGTGGCAACCTGCTGGGCGGCAAGCGCTGAGGCAGGCGGGCGCCGGGCAGGGTCCGGCGCCCCTTACAACGCGTCGATATCGCCCAGCGCTCGGATCAATCGTCGCGCGCGCTTGTCCGGTTTGTGTTCCGGCGGTTGGAAACCATCGCGCGCGGCGATGCGCAGTGCGCGCTGCTCGGCACGGCGCGCCTTCGAGGCTTCGCTCTCGGCATACAGCAGCTGCGCGGTCGGCGCCGGGCCACGCTGATCGCTCAGACCCAGCACCTGGATCTCGAAATGCTCCTCGCCGCGGTCGACCTGCAGCTGCTCGCCGACACGCACTGCGCGCGAGGACTTCGGGCGCTGCCCCGCGACGCTGACCTTGCCGGTTTCGATGGCCTGCTTGGCCAGGCTACGGGTCTTGAAAAAACGGGCCGCCCACAGCCAGATGTCCAGGCGGACACTGGGCGACAGCGGGGAAAGCTCGGACATCGGCTGGGACTACTCCGTTCGCTTGTTCAGGGGACGCGGGTTGTCGGGGTCGGTGCGGCAGCCACTGCCCCCGATCAAGGTGGGTACGCCGGCAGACAGATCCTGGCGCTGGCTGCCGACCAGGCACTCGGGGCGGTCGGTCGGCCGCACCTGGGCATCGCCCAGCCGGTCACCTGTCGAACATGCGGCCAGTGCGGCGCCGATCAAGGCCAGCGCCAGGGCCCGCGTCACCTGCAGTCGTTGATGCATTGCCACATCCCGCAAACCGGCTTGGTGCTAGTGTGCGCCTCCCGGGATTCGATCACCACTCCATGGCCAAAGCGCCGCTTGACCTGACCTCCGGCCCGATCGGCCGCAATCTCCTGCTGTTTTCGCTGCCGATCCTGGCAGGCAACATCGCGCAGTCGCTGAACGGCTCGGTGAATGCGGTCTGGGTCGGACGTTTCCTGGGCGAGGCTGCACTGACCGCCACCGCGAACGCCAACAACATCATGTTCTTCCTGATCGGTTCGGTGTTCGGCTTCGGTATGGCCTCGACCATCCTGATCGGCCAGGCGATCGGCGCGCGCGACATCACCCAGGCGCGGCGCGTGGTCGGCACCAGCGCCACGTTCTTCATCGGCCTGTCGGTGATCATCGCCATCGCCGGCTGGTTCATGGCCCATCCGCTGCTGGCGGCGATGGGCACGCCGGCCGCCTCGCTGCCACTGGCCGAGGCCTACCTGCAGATCATCTTCCTGGCGATGCCGACGCTGTACGCGTTCGCCTTCCTCACTGCCGCACTGCGCGGTGCCGGTGATTCGCGCACGCCGTTCCGCTTCCTGATGGTGTCGGTGGCGCTGGATATCGTACTGAACCCGGTGCTGATCTTCGGCATGGGGCCGTTCCCGGCATTGGGTATTGCTGGCTCGGCCTGGGCCACGCTGGTCGCGCAGTCACTGTCGCTGGCCGGCCTGCTGCTGTACATGCGGCGCAAGCGCCACATTTTGTGGCTGGGCCGCGCCGACATGCGCCTGTTCAAGCTCGACCTGACCATCCTCAAGGCCCTGGTGCTCAAGGGCGTGCCGATGGGCCTGCAGATGGTGCTGATCTCGCTGTCGGTAATCCTGCTGATGACCATGGTCAACCAGTACGGCACCGACACCGGCGCGGGCTATGGCGCTTCCCTGCAGCTGTGGAACTACCTGCAGATGCCGGCGATGGCGATCGGCGCGGCGTGCTCGTCGATGGCCGCACAGAACGTCGGTGCGCAGCGTTGGGACCGCGTGCGTGGCACCGCGCGCCAGGGTGTGCTGTTCAACTTCCTGCTGACCGGCGCGCTGATCCTGCCGCTGGTGGTGTTCGACCGGCAGCTGCTGGCACTGTTCCTGCCACCGGCCAGCCAGGCGCTGGACATCGCCCGCCACCTCAACCACGTGGCGATCGGCTCGTTCCTGTTCTTCGGCGTCAGCTTCGTGATCTCCGGGGTGGTGCGCTCGACGGGTGCAGTGATCCCGCCGCTGCTGATCCTGGCTGGCTCACTGTGGGGCGTGCGCGTGCCGTTCGCCGAACTGCTGCAACCGTACTGGGGCGCGGATGCGATCTGGTGGAGTTTCCCGGTCAGCTCGCTGGTGTCGATGCTGCTGTCGCTGGCGTATTACCGCTGGGGTGGCTGGCGCAAGGCGAAGATGATGGGCAAGCCTCCGCACGCCGAAGAACTGGCCACACCCTCGGAGATTCCGGCCTGCCCGCCATCGCCGGTGGCCGACCCGGATGCCGCGCTGGATGCCACTCCGCCGCGTTGAGGTGGATGCGGGCCGTTGGTCCGCACAGGCCTGTCAGCCGAGCATGGGCTCGGCTCTACAGAAGACGGTCAGCGTTTCTTCTTCGCTGCGTTGAACTTGGCTGCCGCGCGCAGCAGTGCCTTCAACGCCGTGGCATTGGGCATCGCACCTTCAGGGATGTCGATCGCGCGCCGCGTATTGCCGTCCAGGCTGGCGTTGAACAGGCCTTTCGGATCGGCCAGCGCCGCCCCGTTGGCGAAGGTCAGTTTCACCGCCTGCTTGTAGGTCTCGCCGGTGCACAGGATGCCGTTGTGCTCCCACACCGGTGTACCGCGCCACTTCCAGGTTTCCTGCACGTCGGGCAGCGCTTCATGGATCAACGCACGCACGCGTGCCAGTGTTTCACCGCGCCAGTCGCCCAGCTCGGCAATGCGTGCATCGATCAACTCGGTGGCCGGTGTTCCGGCATCGGCCGGGTTGGGGGCATGCGTGGCCATCAGGAGCTCTCGTCGGGAAAGGAATGAGAAGGTCGGGGTTACATGCGTTCGCCGGGCAACGCGGCGGCCTGGCGCACCCAGTCGAGGAACCGGGCTTCATCCAGTACGCCATCCTGTGCAATGTGCAGGTAGCGCGTATCGGCACTTTTGGACGGCTCCGGCGGCACCGGTTTCAGCGCAGCGCCGCGGAAGAACGCCACCTTGATGTAGCGGGTGAAGCAATGGAAGCTGAGAAACCACCCTTCGCCCGGCGCAACCGCATACATCGGCGAGTTCCACTTCACCGCCTTGTGCACGCCCGGTACGGCCTGCTCGATCAATGCATCCAGTCGCGCGCCGATCGGCCGCTTCCAGTCCGGCATGGCGGCGATATACGCCTGCACCGGGGCATCGCCCTCGCCCTTGGCGATCTGCGGGTTGCCACCGGACAGCAGCGCGGGCGCAGTGGAAGGCGCGGTTCGCTTGGCGGGCATCGCACGATACGTCCATCGGGATGAAGCTGCAGCCTAGCGCGGGCCCGCGCGGTGGTCACGGCGCACTGCGCCATCGGCTCAGTCCGCCTGCCGCGCGCGGAACTGGCGCCAGTCCGGCAGCTTGCGGTGGCGGCGCAGCGCGCGCATCAGGGCCGCCATCACCACGCCGAACAGCGCACCGGCCAACAGCCCGGCCACCAGCAGCAACGCGAGCGGGCGTTCGCTGCCCTGCCACAGCATCAGCCACATCAGCGCGGTCCAGAACAGCCCGAACAACAGGCCCTGCACCACCGCATTGGTACCAAAACCGGCCAGGATCGGCGGCGGCAATGCGATGCCCATGCGCCACAGCAGGCGATGCAGCAACGGCGCCGACTGCACACGCGCCAGCCCCTTGCCGTCGAGGAAGCGCAACGCCGACTGGATCACGGCGGGATAGCGCGGGTTGATGTCGTTCATCACCTGATCGTGGCCGATGCGATGCCGGAAACGCAAACGGCCACCCGAAGGTGGCCGTCGCGGCAACAACCGAAGTTGTTTATCAGGCCTTTTCGGCCAGACGGGCAGCCTTGGCGGCAGCAGCGGCAGCCAGGTCTTCCTTGATGCGGGCAGCCTTGCCTTCCAGGCCACGCAGGTAGTACAGCTTGCCGGCGCGGACCTTACCACGACGCTTCACTTCGACCGAGTCGATGATGGCGCTGTGGGTCTGGAAAACGCGCTCGACGCCGTAGCCGTGCGAGATCTTGCGGACGGTGAACGAGGAGTTCAGGCCGGCGTTCTTGGTGGCGATGACAACGCCTTCGTAGGCCTGCACGCGCTCGCGGCTGCCTTCCTTCACCTTCACGTTGACGACAACGGTGTCGCCCTGGCTGAACTTCGGCAGTTCACGGGTGATCTGGGCGGATTCGAATTCCGCGACGATGGACTTGTTCAGCTTGCTCATGGGTTACACCGATTCTTGTTCGGGTGGGCGTGTCGTGTCGACAACGTAGGCTCATGCAGTCACCGGACTGTGCTGCACGTTTGTTGTGGGTACTGCGCGCGCCGGCCGGGGCTGGCGGTAATTGGCCATGATAGCCGATAAAGCCGGCCCTGCGCTAGGGGTCGGCCTTCTGTCTCTGGGCCTGGCGGGCCTGTTCCAGCAGTTTGCGGTCGGCCTTGCCCAGCGCCTGTTCATCCAGCAGGTCCGGGCGCCGCTGGGCGGTACGGACCAGCGACTGCTGGCGGCGCCAGGCCGCGATGGCCGCGTGGTTGCCCGAGCGCAGCACGTCCGGCACGTCCCCCAGCGGGTGCTGGGCCGGCTGGCTGTAATGCGGGCAGTCGAGCAGGCCGAGGTCGCCCTCGAAGCTGTCCTGCGCCGCCGATTCCGCGTCGTTCAGGGCCCCGTCCTGCAGGCGGGCCACGGCGTCGATGATCACTGCCGCACCCAGTTCGCCGCCAGACAGCACGTAGTCGCCGAGGGAAATCTCTTCGTCCACATTGGCTTCCAGGAAACGCTCGTCGATGCCCTCGTAGCGGCCGCAGAGCAGGACCATGCGCGGCAATGCCGCCAGTTCCCGCACCTTGGCCTGGGTCAACGGCGCCCCCTGCGGGCTGAGGTAGATCACCCGTGCCGGGGTCGGATCAGCATCGCGGATCGCCTGCAGGCAGGCCTGCAGCGGCTCGATCAGCATCACCATGCCCGGGCCACCACCGAATGGACGGTCGTCCACCCGGCGGTAGTTGCCTTCGGCGTAATCACGGGGGTTCCAGCCGTGCAGGCTGAACAGCCCCTTCTCCTGAGCGCGCCCGACCACGCCCAACCCAGCGGACTGGGCGAGGAACTCGGGGAACAGGGTGATGACGTCGAAACGCATGCGTGTGCTCAGAACTCGGGATCCCAGTCGACCACGACCAGGTTGGCCTCGAAGTCGACTGATTTGACGAAGTCCGGCTGCACGAACGGAATCATCCGCTCGCGGTCGCCACGGACCACCACCACGTCGTTGGCGCCGGTGCTGAACAGGTGCGAGACCTGGCCCAGGGCAACGCCCTCGGTGGTCTTCACATCCAGGCCTTCCAGGTCCACCCAGTAATACTCATCGGGCTTCGGTGGCGGCAAGGCACTGCGGGCCACGTAGATCTCGGTGCCGCGCATCGCTTCGACCGCATCACGGTCCTCGACGCCGGGGAAACGGGCGACCAGGTGCTTGCCACTGTCGCGGCCACGCACACCTTCAATCGTGGTTTCCACGCCGGACGGGCTGCGCACGATCCACGGCTGGTAACGGAAAATGGCGGAACGTGGCTCGGTCCAGGACTCGAGCTTGATCTCGCCGCGCACACCAAAAGCGCCGACAACCCTGCCCAGCAGGATGCGGCGCTCGATATCTTTCATCTGCTTCAACCAAGAGGGCCACGCCGAAGCGTGGCCCGTCAGGATCAGGCCGCAGCGGCCTGGGACTTGGTCGCTTCCTTGATCAGGTTGCGGACCTTGTCGGTCGGCTGGGCGCCGTTCTTGACCCAATGGTCAACGCGGGCCAGGTCCAGCTCGATGCGCTTCTCGGCGCCCTGGGCGACCGGGTTGTAGAAGCCAACGCGCTCGATGTTGCGGCCGTCGCGCGCGCTGCGCACGTCGGTGACGATGATGTGGTAGAACGGACGCTTCTTGGCGCCGCCGCGGGTCAGTCGAATCTTGACCATGGTGTTTTTCCTATTGCCCAGTCGCCAGGATGGCGAGGTAAGCGGGCGATTATAGCGGCAGAGCCCGGCCGAGCCAACCCCGGGGGGCCAACCCGGGTCAGCCCCCTTTTGCGCTGCAGAGGGGGTCGGCCCCCAATCCCTGCCAAGGCACCGCCGCCAGCACCGCCCTGCCCTGTTCAGCCAAGGCCTGCGAGCCCGGCAGGACCTGCCCGTCGATGGCCTCCAGCGCCCACAGGCCGCTGGCGTTGCAGGCGAAAGCCGCCTTCACACCGGCCAGGGCCGCCCGCGGCAGGGGCCGGGTGACCTGCGGGCCGGGCCAGTGCTGCTTCAGCAGGCTCTCGGCGGTGCCACGCAGGGCGCGCGCGCGCGGCCAGAGCAACTGGTGACCGTCGTGCACGGCCAGATTCCAGGTCGTGCCCTCGCTGATGCAGTCATCGCTGCCGACCAGCAGGGCATCGTCGAAGCCCTCGCCCATCGCCGCGCGACGCTCGGCGAACAGGCCGAAAGTGCCCACATGCTTGATCTGCGGCAGTTCACGCTGCCACGCCACGCTGCGCACGCGCTTGGGCGCCGTCAGTGCCAC
Organism: Stenotrophomonas raiganjensis (SeqCode); assembly: GCF_030658505.1. Classification (GTDB taxonomy): domain Bacteria; phylum Pseudomonadota; class Gammaproteobacteria; order Xanthomonadales; family Xanthomonadaceae; genus Stenotrophomonas. Next base: position 71,139 of record NZ_JAUTXR010000134.1, read on the forward strand.
CGGCGCGGACACCGCCACCAGCACGTCCACCGGCACCACCGCCAGCGGGTTGCGGAAATCGAAGTGGCGCGAGTACACCGTCACCCGCAGCGAGGCATCGGACAGCGCCGCCTGCCGCAGGGCCTGTGCCATCCATGCCTGCACCTGCGCCGTATCCAGCGCGCTGCCGAACAGTTCGAGCGTCGCCTGCGACAGCCGCGCCATATGCAGGCCCAGCCCCTGCACGGCGTTGTCGCGAACCTGCAGCGAGGTGAAATGGCCGTAATTCACCAGCGCCGGCAGCAGATCCTCCACCTGCGCCGGCTGGCCATTGCAGATCACCGTCATCGCAGCAGCGCCTGCGCCTGGTTCCACATACCGCGCAGCACTTCGGCAGCGGGCTCTGCCGGCGCCATCCATGCCGACTGCCCGGCCCAGGCCTGCATCGCGGCCAGGCGGTTTTCCTGCACGGCCTGTTTGCGCATCGGCGCGGTCAGGCCGCGCTGCACCGGGTACGGACGCGCCGCCGGGGCACCTTCCGCGGCCGCGGCGCGCACATACGGCGTGGCCAGGCCACGCCCCAGACGACCACTGAACGCACGGGTCGGCCACGTGTCTTCCGGTTCGCTGGCGGCAAGCCCATCGGCCCACGCCGACGCAATCGCCGCTTCCGGCGTGCGCAGGAAAGCGGTGCCGATCTGCACGGCACTGGCGCCCAGCGTGAGCGCCGCAGCGATGCCGCGACCATCGGCGATGCCACCGGCGGCGATCACAGGAATCTGCAGGTGATCGGCCAAGCGCGGCAGCAGCGCGAACAGGCCGACCAGCTGGCGCTCGGCCATCGCCGGATCGAATGAACCACGATGCCCACCCGCTTCCACGCCCTGCGCCACCACGGCATCGGCGCCGGCATCCTGTGCCGCGCGTGCTTCGGACAACGTGGTCGCGCACGCGATCCAAGCGATGCCGGCGTCCTTCAACTGCTGCACGTGGCGCGGCAGCAACACACCCATGATGGTCGAGGCCACCGCCGGGCGTGCGGCCAGCAGTGCGGCGAACTGTTCTTCGAAGTCGGCCGGCGTGGCATCGGCGGCGCTGGCTGGCACGTCCGGGCCCCATTGCGCCAGGAAGGCGCGGCTGGCGGCTTCGGCGGCGACGTCACGGGTTGGCGCCGGGTCCGGCACCCACAGATTCACCTGTGCCGGACCGGAGGACGCTGCACGGAAGTCCTGCATCCAGCGGCCGATGTCGGCCGGCGACGACAGCACCGCGCCCATCGCGCCCATGCTGCCGGCATTGGCCAGCGCAGCCGACAACGGTACCGGGCAGGCACCGGCCATCGGGGCCAGCAGGATCGGAAGCTGCAATGAAAAACGCCGACAGAAGGTGTCGGCGCGTTCAAGAATCGGCGATGCATTCACGCGACATACCTGTGGGAGAAGTCGCCACTCAGCATACGCCAGTCGCTGCGGCCGGATCCTTAGATCCGGTCACGTCCGGGTCAGCGCGCGGCCACCGCGTAGCTGCGCACCAGCTGGCTGTCCATTTCCTCGTTGAACTGGAAGGTCACATAGCGTGCATCGTCTGCGGCGAACTCCACCTCGGCCGCTGCCCGGCCGATTTCGGTGCCGTCGGCATCCAGCGCACGCGCCACCAGCTTGCCCTTGAAGGCCTTGTCGGCCACGACATACACGGCCGCGTCCTTGGAACCCATGCCACGGCTCTTGCCCAGGGTCACGGTCAGGCCACGCGCCGCCAGGCCCGGATCGGCCTGCAGGGTCACGCTCATGCGCTTGTCCACGCCTTCGCCCAGGCCAGCAACAAAATCGGCCGCCGTGCCGCTGATGGCACTGCCGGCCTTCTGCGACACCGAGGTGTCGTCCTTGCATGCGGCCAGGCCCAGGGCCAGGACCATCACTACGATCACTTTGTTCATGAACATTCCCTTGTCAGATCCGAAACCTAGTCAAGCAACCCGCGACGGGGCACGCAAGTGCCGGTTCCGGCACCTGCAGCTCGCCGCCCTCCCGATCAACGGAACGGCATGCCGCGGCCGCCCATGGCGCCCATCATGCCCTTCATGCTGCGCAACATGCCCTTCATGCCGCCACCGGCCATCTTGCTCATCATCTTTTCCATCTGCATGTACTGCTTCATCAGCTTGTTGACGTCGGCCGGAGTCACGCCCGAGCCCTTGGCGATGCGCGCGCGGCGCGAGCCGTTGAGCAGGTTCGGGTTGCGCCGTTCCTTCTTGGTCATCGAGCTGATGATGGCGATCATGCGCGGCACTTCCTTGCCCTGGCTGACCTGCTGCTTGAGGTGGTCGGGAATGTTGCCCAGACCCGGCAGCTTGTCCATCAGGCCGCCGATGCCGCCCATGTTCTGCATCTGCTCCAGCTGGTCGCGCATGTCGTTCAGGTCGAACTTCTTGCCCTTGGCGACCTTCTCGGCCAGCTTTGCGGCCTTGTCCTTGTCGACCTGCTGCTCGACCTGTTCGACCAGCGACAGCACGTCGCCCATGTCGAGGATGCGGCTGGCGATGCGGTCCGGGTGGAACACGTCCAGGCCGTCCGGCTTCTCGCTGACGCCGACGAACTTGATCGGCTTGCCGGTGATGTAGCGCACGCTCAGCGCGGCGCCGCCACGGGCGTCACCGTCGGTCTTGGTCAGCACCACGCCGGTCAGCGGCAGCGCATCGCCGAAGGCCTTGGCGGTGTTGGCCGCATCCTGGCCGGTCATGGCGTCGACCACGAACAGGGTTTCGGCCGGATTCACCGCAGCGTGCAGGGCCTTGATCTCGGCCATCATCGCTTCATCGATGGCCAGGCGGCCGGCGGTATCGACCAGCAGCACGTCGACGAACGACTTGCGTGCATCGTCGATGGCGGCGCGGACGATGGCTTCCGGCTTCTGGTCGGCACTGGACGGGAAGAACAGCACGCCGACCTGCTCGGCCAGGGTCTTCAGCTGTTCGATCGCGGCCGGACGGTAAACGTCGGCCGAGACCACCATCACCTTCTTCTTGCGCTTTTCCTTCAGGTGCTTGGCCAGCTTGCCCACCGTGGTGGTCTTGCCGGCGCCCTGCAGGCCCGCCATCAGGATGATGGCCGGAGCGGGCACATTGAGGTTCAGGTCGCTGGCTTCGGCGCCCATCACCGCGGTCAGCTCGTCGCGCACGACCTTGATCAGGGCCTGACCCGGGGTCAGCGACTTCAGCACCTCCTGGCCGACCGCGCGCACCTTGATGCGCTCGATCAGGGCCTGCACCACCGGCAGCGCGACGTCGGCTTCGAGCAGCGCGATGCGGACCTCACGGGTCGCCTCGCGGATGTTCTCCTCGGTCAGGCGGCCACGGCCACGCAGGCGCTCGATGGTGCCGGAAAGGCGCTGGGTCAGGGACTCGAACATGCGGCGCAACCTGTCTGAAAGCGGGGGACAATAAGGCAGACAGTATAACGGGTCCGCCCCTGCCCCCGGGCTGCGACGCCGCGGCCGTCGCCACCACCGCGGGGGTATGCGAAACTGCAACGATGACAATCGTTCTCATCGCCGTCCTGCTCTACCTGGCTGCCAGTGCCCTGCTGGTGCGCGCGCTCGGCCGCGATGAGACGACCGGTTCACCTATCTGGCTGTGGCCGGCCCTGCCCGCCATGCTGCTGCACGGCGGCTACCACGTGATGGTGGCGATGCGTACCAGCGGCGGACCGGACATGCACTTCTTCGCCGCGCTGTCGCTGGTCGGCCTGGGCATGGCCTGGCTGACCTCGCTGGTCGGCGCGCGTGGGCGGATGTCGGCGCTGGGCGTGGTGGTGTTCCCGCTGGCCGCCGTGCTGCTTCTGGCCTACCACGGCTACGGGCACGAGCCGAGCAAGGTACTGGGCTGGCGCCTGGCCAGCCATGCCTGGCTGGCGCTGCTGGCCTACGCGACGCTGAGCATCGCCGCACTGCTGGCGATCATGCTGTGGCTGCAGGAGCGTGCCCTGCGCCGCCGCGAGTTCCGGCCGTGGCTGCGTGCACTGCCGCCGCTGGCCGACCTGGAATCGCTGCTGTTCCGGGTGATCACCGTCGGCTTCGCGCTGCTGACCCTCACCCTGGTCACCGGCGTGCTGTTCGTCGACGACCTGCTGGCGCAGAAGCTGGTACACAAGACCGTGCTGAGCGTGCTGTCGTGGATCGTGTTTGGCGTGCTGCTGATCGGCCGCCGGCGCTACGGCTGGCGCGGCATGAAGGCGGTGCACTGGACGCTGGCGGCGATGCTGTTGCTGCTGCTGGCGTTTTTCGGCAGCCAGTTCGTGATCGAACTGGTGTTCGGGCATTCGCGATAGGCGGTGTGCCGACCAACGGGCGGCACCCACCGGCGCTACCGTCAAGGCTGGGCCAGGATCTTCCGCACCGAACGACCACTGTTGGTGAGGATGTCATCGACCTGCCAGCAGCCCTGCCCCTGGCGCACCATCGGCAGGCGGGTCACGTAGGCCTTCTTCCATACCGAATAGCGCATCTCGACCTGGCCGGCGGTGGCCGACGCCTCTTTCCAGCTGTAACGCACCGGGGTTTCGATGTCGCCGTCCTGGGCATCCAGCCAGGGATCGGAATCGATCGTGCAGATGCCCTCTTCGCGTACCTGGCAGGCTCGTTCGCCGCGCAGCGCCTTGCCAAAGGCCGCGCTGACCAGTGCGCCCGGCGGCTCCAGCAGGTCGCCATCGCCCGTCGTGGCCTCGTAGAAGGCACGGGCCACGGCGGTGGGTTCCTGGCAGGCGGGCGCCGCCTGCGCGATGGGGGCCAGCAGCAGGCCGATGATCACGAACATCCCAGTCTTTCGCATGTATTTGTCCTTGAGGTAGTGCCGGCCGCTGGCCGGCAACACGGGATCTCATGGCGTTGCCGGCCAGCGGCCGGCATCGCCCGATACCCGGTTTACAGCCCGTAACGCTCGATCACATCCAGATGCGGCTGGCGATCCTGGTCGCAGGCTTCGGCCAGGCGCAGCCAGCAATGGGGATGCGGCCACTTCGCGGTTTCCTGCTGCAGGAAGCGGTGCAGCGCCAGCGGTGCATGGTCCTGCGGCTGGGCCACGGTGAACAGCACGCCCGGCAGGGTGCCCTCCTCCGCATCCGGATCGGTGACGGTGTAGTCCGCACGGCTGTGCGACCACACCTGCCAGCCCCGTGCTTCGGCCGCTTCGACGAAAGCACTCCAGGCCTCTTCGCCCGGGTGCGCACCGTCGATCAGCCAGCTGCGGGCGAAGCCACCGCGCTCAAGCACGTGTACCTGCGCATAGGTCGGGATGAAGTGCTCGCGCGCTTCTTCCTCTTCCGGCGCCGGGTGCACCAGCGCGGCATCGAACACCACCCAGTCACCGACCCGCTGGGCGCGGTTGGCCGGCGCGTTCTCGACGATGCGCGCCGTCACCGGGCCGCTGCGACGGGCGTAGTACTCCATCGGTTCGCCGTTCTCTTCACTGCGGATGATCACCCAGCCCCACGGCTCTTCGACCACGCCTTCCTGGCTGGACAGCTCCATGCCGATCGCTGCCGCCGAGCGGCGCACCGCGTCCCAGTCGCGCGCCGCGCTGGCCGCACTCATGTGGTCCCAGTGCGCAGCATTGGGTTCTTCCAGCAGCTCCACCAGCTGTGCATAGCAAGCCTGGGCCTCGCTGAAGCGGCCGGTTTCCATGTACATCCGTGCCAGCGTGCCACGCGCACCGTGCGAACCCGGAGACAGCTCCAGAAGGGATCGGGCCGCCCGCTCCAGCGCCGGCCAGTCGGACACGCGACGGGCACGCTGCACCTCGCACCAGTGCGCGAACACCGGCACGCTGCCGCGATAGAGTTCGGCCAGCTGGCGCAGGCCATCGTCGTCGCCCTGCTCGGCCAGCCAGCGCATCAACGTATAGGCTGCGGGACCGTCATCCTGCGCATGCGCGCGCACGAAGCGCCACAGCAATGCACGCGCTTCCTCCTGCGCACCACAGGCGCTCAACGCGGAGGCAGCCATCTCGGCCAGCGCCTCGTCATCGGGCCGCTCGGCATGCGCCTGCAGCAACCACTGCGCCTCGCGCTCCGGGTCACGCGACTGGTTCTGCTCGCCCTGCGCGTCCAGCCAGGCCAGCAGTTCGCCCGCCGGCACCGGCAGCGGCGCGACGTCCGGCAACGCGTCGATGCGTGCGGCCAGGCCAGCCACCAGCGCCGCTGCACCACGGTCCTGGCGCAACTGCGCCAGATGGGTGCGGGCCAGTTCCAGCTGGCGCTGCGCCACCCAGCGTGCGCCACGTTGCAGGGCCAGCTCCAGGCTCAGCGCGGCGACTTCGATCAGCAGGCGATGCGAGCCAACCTCGGCGAAGTGCTCGATGATGGTGTTGTAGCGCGTGCCCAGATCCCAGGTATTGCGTGCGGGATCGCGCTGGCACAGCGCTGCGGCAGTATTCGCCCACAGCCGCCAATAGGTCGGTGTCAGTTCGCTCCACGGCACCAGCTGCTGCAGCGCTTCTTCATCACGGCCGAGCTGGGCCAGCGCCCACGCCTTGGACAGGCGACGCGGCACCGTGCAGTTGGCCGGCTCATACTCACCGGACGCGGCCACGTCGGCCTCGCGCTTCTCGATCAGCGCCAACGCTTCTTCGGCACGGCCCATGCCCAGCAGGATCTTGATCTGCATCTCCGGGAAGCTGTCGAATACTTCCTTGCCGCAGGCTTCGATCGCATCGGACTGCACCTGCAGGTAATCCAGCGCATCCTGGCCGCGGCCATCGTCGAGCAGGGCATCAGCTTTCTCGCAGCTCAGGCATTGGAAGCAGGCCCAGCTCGGATCGATGCGCGCCAGCGTTTCATCGCACACCTCGATGCGCTCGGGCACCCAGCCCGGGCCATCGATGTTGCCGTAGCAGGCCGCCAGGTCCTGGGTCACGCAGATCGACTGCGGGCACTCCAGCGTGTCCTCACGGTGCGCACGCTCGAACAGCGCCACGGCTTCGCCCAGCGCGCTCTCCCCTTCAACGCGGTTGCCGACGCGGTTGCGCAGCGCCCAGTGGCCGACGTAGACGTCGACCCACGGATTATCCAGCGCCTTGCCCAGCGCACGGGCTTCGGGCAGCAATGCGTCGACGCGATCGACGCGCAGTTCGCTCACCTCGTCGGCGAGGCGGTTCAGCAGGTGCGCATTCTGCGCCTGGCCGGCCTGGCGCAGGTCACCCTGCAGTTTTTCGACCCAGTTCCAGATGTCCATGGGTAAGTGCTCCTGTCTAGCGAAGGCTGGATGAGAGGGGGCGGTGCTCAGCGCAGCATCTGCTGCAGGGCGCCGGCGATATCGGTGAAGGCGCCGTTGAGATCCGCGCCAGGCGTGGCGGTCGCGCGTGCCAGCGGACGGCCCTGCGCGGCGACGATGATCTTCAGCGAACGCAGCAGGCGCGCGGCGGCATCGGCCTGCGGATGACCGTCGCGTTGGGCGCGCAGCAGCGCCTGCACGGCGGGATTGTCGAGGTTGAGGTACAGCCGCGACGGCGCGCGCGATTCGATGCGCGCGGTGAACTGCCGGGCCAGGCGCAGCGCCGCCATCGAGACGCGCTTGTCGTTCTCGTCGTCTTCCAGCCGCTGCTTCAGCTCGGCCTCGCGGTCGGGTACCACCACCACCGGCAGCGCCTCCGGGCTGAAACGGGCGGGCAGCAGCTGCTCGCCATCGCCCAGCTGTTCGCGCAGCCACGCCAGCTGCGCCTCGTCGAGGCTGTCATCACTGCGGAACAGTGCGCGGTTGCCCTGCTCGGTGCCGAGCTCGACCAGGCGCAGGCCCTTGGCCTGGGCCCAACGGCGCAGGAACGGCACCACCGCGTAGCGATGGCCATGTGCCACCGGTACGCCCATCGCGCGGAACAGCATCTCTTCAAAGCCACCGCCGTTGTCGAGGATGACATGCACGGCACCACGCGCCGGCAACGCGCTGGCCGGCAGGTCGCCCTGCGAGGTCGGCACGCGCACGTGTTCCAGCAACAGGTCGAACAGGCGGTCATCGCACAGGGCTGCGCCCAGCAAGGCCTCATTGTGGCGCGTGAGAACGCGGCGCCAGGCTTCCGGCTGCTGCCGCGCGACGTCGGCCAGGCCGTCGATCAGCGCTTCCAGCAGAGCATGCTGCACGGCGCGGTACTGGTCATCGCGCTGCAGGTCTTCGCGGCTGGCGGTGGGCGTCAGCCGCGAGGATTCGATCACCCCGCCGATGAAGCCGGCCCACGGCGGCAGCAGGTCGCGGGCATCGTCATCCAGCAGCATGCCGCGCACGAACACCGACAGGTTGCGGTTGTCGCTGGTGCCATAGGTGGCACCATCCTGCACCCACAGCAGGCCGGTGGCATCGCTGTTGCCATCGGCGCGCAGCGGTACGGTGACGATCGGTTCGAAATCGTGCTCGAACCGCGCGGCGAACTGCAGCGCCTGCCGGCGGGCCTGCACCGGATGCACCGCGACATCGCCCTGGCCGCGCCACGGCGGCGGCTCGGGATTGAGCGCCTCGCCCGCAGCCCCGATGAAGATCGGCTCTGACAGCAGCGCGCAGTAGCGGCCCAGCACGTCGTGCAGGCGCGCTTCGTTGGCCAGCGGCAGGAAGTCCGGATGCAGCTCCAGCTCCACCTCGGTACCCACTGCGCGTGCCGGTACTTCGCTGACGGTGTACTGCTCGGCGTTGCTGGACACGTACAGATGGCCCAGTTCCGGCGTCTGGTACGAGGTGGTACGCACGCTGACCCGGCGCGCCAGCACGAAGGCCGACAGGAAGCCGAGGCCGAACATGCCGATCAGGCCTTCATCGTCCTCGCCGCACTGGCGCAGGCCACGGGTATAGCCGACGCCGACGGTGGCCAGGTAATCGTGGATTTCCTGGCGGGTCAGGCCGGCGCCGGTATCGGTGATGCGCAGCACGCCGGCAGCGGCATCGACCTGCACCGAAATGCGCGAGGGCACCTCGACGCCGGGCTGTTCGATACGGCGGCGGATGATCGAGTCGTGCGCGTTCTGCACCAGCTCACGCAGCGCTACCACCGGGGTGGAATACAGGTGCTTGCCCAGCACCGTCATCAGTCCATTGAGATCGACCCCGGCGCGACGGATTTCGGCGTTGGGGGCGGTGAGCGCGGTGTCCTGCATGTAATCGTTTACTCCTGGGCACGGAAAGACGCCAGAGGGCGTCTTCGTCGAGCGGGAAAAACTAGCACAGTGAAGCTGACCGTTACTGCATTGGACACGTGTAGAGCCGAGCCGATGCTCGGCTGCTCTTCGCTCTGTGTAGAGTCAAGCCATGCTCGACTGATGTTTGGCCACCCGTCGAGCATGGCTCGGCGCTACAAAAAGCAGCCGAGCGTGGACTCGGCTCTACAGTACCGGCATCACGCTGCGTCGATGGCCTCGGACAGCCGCTCCACCGCGATCACTTCCATTCCCTTCACCGAACCGCCCTTGGGCGCATTGGCCTTGGGCACGATGGCACGCTTGAAGCCGTGGGTGGCCGCCTCGCGCAGGCGGTCTTCGCCATTGGGCACCGGGCGGATCTCGCCGGACAGACCGACTTCGCCAAACGCAATCGTCTTCTCCGCAAGCGGCCGGTCCTGCAGAGAGGACAGCACCGCCAGCAGCACCGGCAGGTCGGCAGCGGTTTCCTGCACGCGGATGCCGCCCACGACGTTGACAAACACGTCCTGGTCGCCGACCAGCACGCCACCGTGGCGGTGCAGCACCGCCAGCAGCATGGCCAGGCGGTTCTGCTCCAGGCCGACCGCGACACGACGCGGATTCGACAGGGGCGACGCATCCACCAGCGCCTGCACTTCCACCAGCAGCGGCCGGGTACCCTCGCGGGTGACCATCACGCAGCTGCCCGGCTGGTGGGTGCTGCCACCGGACAGGAAGATCGCCGACGGATTGGAGACTTCCTTCAGGCCCTTGTCGCCCATCGCGAACACGCCCAGCTCGTTGACCGCACCGAAGCGATTCTTGAACGCACGCAACAGGCGGAAGCGGCTGCCACTCTCACCTTCGAAATACAGCACCGCATCGACCATGTGCTCGAGCACGCGCGGGCCGGCGATACCGCCCTCCTTGGTCACGTGGCCGACCAGGAACACGGCGGTGCCGGTTTCCTTGGCGAAGCGCACCAGGCGCGCCGCGCTCTCGCGCACCTGGCTGACCGAACCCGGCGCGGCGGTCAGGCTCTCGGTCCACAGGGTCTGCACGGAATCGGCCACGATCAGCCGCGGGCCGGCCTTGGACGCATGCTGCAGGATCGACTCGACCCCGGTCTCGGCCAGCGCATTGACCCCGTCCAGCGGTAGTTCCAGCCGGTGCGCGCGGCCGGCCACCTGGGCCAGCGACTCCTCGCCGGTGACGTACAGCACCGGCAGCTCGGCCGCCATCTTCGCCACCGCCTGCAGCAGCAGGGTCGACTTTCCGATGCCCGGGTCGCCGCCGACCAGCACCACCGCGCCCTCGACCAGGCCCCCGCCGAGCACGCGATCGAACTCGCCGATGCCAGTGGAGACCCGGCGATGCTCGGTCTGCTCCACGTCCTTCAGCGCGGTGATCTTCGGCGGATCGATCTTGCCGGCCCAGCCCGCCCGCCGCGAAGCTGGTGCCTTGGCTGCCGCCGCACTCTCCAGCACGATTTCAGACAGCGAGTTCCAGGCGTTGCACTCCGTGCACTGGCCCTGCCATTTGCTGAATTCGGCGCCGCATTCATTGCAGACGTAGGCGGTGCGGGCTTTGGCCATCGGATGATTTCCAGCAACGGGAACAGGCGTGGCAGGATAGCCGAGCCGGGTCGCAGGTGCTGCGACCGCTCAAGTCCCACCCACCCGCGCCGATAGGGGTCGCGGGCGTGCGCCTTGCGGGCGCCCCCTCCCTCCCCCACTGGATTCAACATGACTGGCAGTTACAGTCAGAGCCTGGTCATCATCTCGCTGCTGGTGGCCATTCTTGCTTCGTACACGGCGCTGGACATGGCCGGGCGCCTGGCTACGGCCGAGGGCCGCGTGGCCCGCTGGTGGCTGGCCGGTGGCGCGGCAGCGATGGGCCTGGGCATCTGGTCGATGCACTTCATCGGCATGCTCGCCTTCGACCTGCCGATCCCGGTCGGCTATGACCTCGGCATCACCCTGTACTCGCTGGCGGTCTCGATCGGCGCCTCGGCCTATGCGCTGTGGCTGGTGTCGCGGCCCAGCCTGCCGTGGCGGCGGTTGCTGGCCGGCGCGGTGCTGATGGGGCTGGGCATCGCCACCATGCATTACCTGGGCATGGCCGCGATGCGCATGCAGCCGGGCATCGACTATCACCCGGGCTGGTTCGCCGCCTCCATCGCGGTAGCCATCGGTGCCGCGGGTGCCGCACTGTGGATCGCCTTCCGCCTGCGCACGGAGCGGCGCAATACCCTGATGCTGCGCGCGCTCGCATCGCTGGTGATGGGCCTGGCCATTGTCGGCATGCACTACACCGGCATGGCGGCCGCGCGCTTCCCCGAAGGCAGCATCTGCGGCGCGGTCGGCAGTGGCGGCATCGACACCCGCTGGCTGGCGGTGCTGGTGATCGTCACCACCGTGGCCACGCTGGGTATCGCCCTGGTCGCCTCGCTGTTCGACCGGCAGATGCGCGTGCGCACCGGGCTGCTGGCCGACTCGCTGGCACACGCCAATGACAAGCTGATCCAGGCCGCGCTGCATGATCCGCTGACCCAGCTGCCCAACCGCATGCTGCTGCAGGACCGCATCGAGCAGGCCATCGAGAAGGCGCGACGCCGCAGCCATGCGGTGGCAGTGATGTTCTGCGACCTGGACGGCTTCAAGGCCGTCAACGATGCCTATGGCCACCAGCTCGGCGACCGCCTGCTGGTGGCGGTGGCCCAGCGCATCGGCGGCCTGCTGCGCCCGCAGGACACCTTCGCCCGTCTCGGCGGCGACGAGTTCGTGATCGTGCTGGCCATCGATATTCCCGACGATGCGGTGGTGGTGGCCGAGCGCATCATCGCTGCGGCGGGCGAGCCGTTCACCCTGGATGCGGCCGAACTGCAGGTCAGTGCCAGCCTCGGCATCGCCCTGTACCCGGACGACGCCAGCAACGAGCGCGAACTGATGGCGCACGCCGATGCGGCGATGTACCACACCAAGGAAACCGGACGGAACGGCTATACCTTCTTCACGCCATCGATGCAGCTGAGCGCCAACCGCCAGCTGCGCCTGCTGCAGGACCTGCGCAAGGCGATCGCGCGTGGCGAACTGGTGCTGCACTACCAGCCCAAGTTCCCGGCGGCGGGTGCACCGGCCACCGGCGCCGAGGCCCTGCTGCGCTGGCAGCACCCGGAGCTGGGCCTGCTGGCACCGGATGTGTTCATTCCCATTGCCGAACGCAGTGGCCTGATCCTGCCGATCGGCGACTGGGTACTGGACCGCGCCTGCGCGCAGCTGCGTGCGTGGCACGATGCCGGGCATGCCGAATGGTCGATGGCGGTGAACCTTTCGCCACTTCAGTTCTCCTCGCCGGCCCTGTTGGACAGCGTGCGCGAGGCACTGGAGCGGCACCGGATCGAACCGGCGCGGCTGACCCTGGAGATCACCGAGACCACGGCGATGAAGGACGTCGATGCCAGCCTGGCGATCCTCAACGCCCTGACCGCGATGGGGGTGCACATCGCCATCGATGATTTCGGCACCGGCTATTCCAGCCTGCTGTATCTCAAGCGCATGCCCGCCACCGAACTGAAGATCGACCGTGCATTCGTGCACGATCTGGAGTGCAACGCCGAAGATGCCGCCATCGTCTCGTCGATCATCGCACTGGGCCGCACCCTGCAGCTGCAGGTGGTGGCCGAAGGCGTGGAGACGCAGGCGCAGCGTGAATACCTGAGCGAGCTGGGCTGCGACCAGTTGCAGGGCTACCACCTGGGCCGGCCGATGGAGGCCGAGGAGTTCCTGCGCCGGGTGGGGTGAGGCCCCGGTTTCGAGGTCGGGCCCCTTGCCGCAGGCAAGCGCTCTGCCCCCGGATGGATCGTGCGCGCGGTTCATCCACGCATGGCGTGGATCTACGGGTAGCGCCGGCCGGGGGCCGGCTACCCGGGTTTGCCGGCCAGCGGCCGGCACTACCGGACGACGGAAAAACAGAAAGGCCGCCCGGGGGCGGCCTTTCTGCGTGGCAACGTCGCAGGGACGTCAGTGCATCATGTGCACGTTCATGTTGTGCATGACCCACAGGGTGCCGATCACGATGATGCCGATCACCACCACGGTGAAGGCCGCAGCGTTGACGTTCCAGCGGCTTTCCGAAGAGCGGTCCAGGTGCAGGAAGAACACCAGGTGGACCAGCATCTGCAGCACCGCGGTGACCGCGATCACCACACCGTTGACGGTGCGCGAGAAGTCGCCCGACATCACCATCCAGAACGGGATGACGGTCAGCACCACCGCCAGCACGAAGCCGATCAGGTAGGACTTGACGCTGCCGTGGCTCTCGCCGCCGGCTGCGTGGTCGTGTGCATGGTTGTCATGTGCCATTACAGCGCTCCATTGAGGTAGACGACGGAGAACACGCCGATCCAGATCAGGTCCAGGAAGTGCCAGAACAGGCTCAGGCACGCCATGCGGGTCTTGTTGGTCGGGGTCAGGCCGTACTTCTTCAGCTGCACGAACATCACCAGCAGCCACAGCAGGCCGGCGCTGACGTGCAGGCCGTGGGTACCGACCAGGGCGAAGAACGCCGACAGGAAGGCACTGCGGTCCGGACCGTAGCCCTGATGGATCAGGTGCTGGAACTCCCACACTTCCATGCACATGAAGCCGAAGCCCAGCAGCCAGGTGATGCCCAGCCACAGGTACATCTGGCCCATCTGCTTGCGGTGCATGGCAATCATGCCCAGGCCGAAGGTCAGCGACGAGGTCAGCAGCAGCGCGGTTTCCCACGCCACGAACGGCAGCTCGAACAGGTCCTTCGCGGTGGGACCGCCATCGGTACCGCCTGCCAGCACCACGTAGGTGGCGAACAGCGAGGCGAAGATGAGGCAGTCGCTCATCAGGTACACCCAGAAACCGAAGACGGTATTGCCGCCGGTGTCGTGGTGCTCGTGGTCGTCATGGCCATGGGCCGCCGCGTGCGCGGCGTGCCCGTGGCTCAGGGTCGAGGTATTGGTGCTCATGCCTTCAGCTCCGACTTCACCAGGCCCTGGGCTTCCAGGTGCTTGCGGTGTTCGTTCTCGATGCGTTCCACCTCGGCGGCCGGGACCCAGTAGTCCACGTCCTGGTCGAAGGTGCGGTAGATGAACGTGGCGATCATGCCGACAAAGCCGACGATGGCCAGCCACCAGATGTGCCAGATCATCGCGAAGCCGAACACCAGGCTGAAGGCACCGATGACAACGCCCGTGCCGGTGTTGCGCGGCATGTGGATGTCGGTGTACTTGGCCGGCTTCGGCCAGGCTTCACCGCGCTGCTTGCGCTCCCAGAAATCGTCCAGCTCGGTGACTTCCGGCAGCGTGCCGAAGTTGTAGAAGGCCGGCGGCGAAGAGGTTTCCCACTCCAGCGTACGGGCATCCCACGGGTCGCCGGTCAGGTCGACGGTCTTCTTGCGGTCGCGGATCGACACGGCCACCTGGATGATCTGGCACAGGATGCCGGCGCCAACGATGAAGGCACCTGCGGCGGCGATCAGCAGCAGCGGCTCGTAGGCCGGGTTGACCGTGCTCTGCAGGCGACGGGTCATGCCCATGAAGCCCAGCACGTACATCGGCATGAAGGTCACGTAGAAGCCGATGAACCAGCACCAGAACGCGCACTTGCCCCAGAACTCGTTGAGGCGGAAGCCGAACATCTTCGGCCACCAGTAGGTGATGCCGGCGAACATGCCGAACACCACGCCGCCGATGATGACGTTGTGGAAGTGGGCGATCAGGAACAGGCTGTTGTGCAGCACGAAGTCGATGGCCGGAATCGCCAGCATCACGCCGGTCATGCCGCCGATGACGAAGGTGACCATGAAGCCGATGGTCCACAGCACCGGGGTGGTGAAGTGCACGCGACCGCGGAACATGGTGAACAGCCAGTTGAAGATCTTCACGCCGGTCGGGATCGAGATGATCATCGTCGTGATGCCGAAGAAGGCATTGACGTTGGCACCCGAACCCATGGTGAAGAAGTGGTGCAGCCACACGATGAACGACAGCACGCCGATGCAGGCGGTGGCGTAGACCATGCCCTTGTAGCCGAACAGCGCCTTGCGCGAGAAGGTCGCGATGACTTCGGAGAACACACCGAACGCCGGCAGGACCAGGATGTACACCTCCGGGTGCCCCCAGATCCAGATCAGGTTGATGTACAGCATGGCGTTGCCGCCACCGTCATTGGTGAAGAAGTGCGTACCCAGGTAACGGTCCAGGGTCAGCAGCACCAGGGTGATGGTCAGCACCGGGAAGGCAGCGACGATCAGCACGTTGGTCACCAGGGCGGTCCAGGTGAACACTGGCATCTGCATCAGCTTCATGCTCGGGGTGCGCATCTTGAGGATGGTGATGAAGAAGTTGATACCACTGAGCGTGGTACCCAAGCCCGCCACCTGTAGACCCCAGATGTAGTAGTCCATGCCGACGCTTGGACTGTATTCGATGCCCGACAGTGGCGGGAATGCCAGCCAGCCGGTGGCAGCGAACTCACCGATCCACAGCGACAGCATGATCAGCACCGCGCCGGACACGAACAGCCAGAAGCTGAGCGAGTTGACGAACGGGAACGCGACGTCGCGCGCACCGATCTGCAGCGGCACGGCCAGGTTCATCAGGCCGGTGATCAGCGGCATCGCCACGAAGAAGATCATGATCACGCCGTGGGCGGTGAAGATCTGGTCGTAGTGGTGCGGCGGCAGGTAACCCTCGGACCCGCCGACGGCGAGCGCCTGCTGGGTACGCATCATGATGGCGTCGGAGAAACCGCGCAGCAGCATGACGAAGGCGACGATGAGGTACATCACGCCGATCTTCTTGTGATCCACCGAGGTGAACCACTCCTTCCACAGATAGCCCCACAGCTTGAACTTGGTGATCAGGGCCATGACGCCCAGGCCACCCAGCACCGCGCCGACCAGGGTGGTCAGCACGATCGGATCGTGGGGGATCGACTCAATTGAGAGTTTACCCAACATGTTCATTCTCCCGAGCCCGCGTGGCCGGCGTGACCGGCGGCGGCGTGCTCGTCAGCAGTGTGTCCGGCGTGTTCGGCCGGAGCGGCGGCAGCGTCGGTGTGGCCTTCATGGCCCTCGTGACCCGCATGGGCATCATGGCCTTCAGCAGCGGCGCCATCGGCCGGGGCCTTGTGCTCGTGCTTCATGCCGTAATGCTTGTTGTCGCCCATGTGCTTGGCGATGACCCAGTCGAACAGGCCTTCTTCGGTCTTGCCGAAGTAAGTGACCGGATACCACTCGGCGTTGCGTGCTTCACCCAGGGCCTTGAACGAGGCCTTGTCCAGGGTCTGCTCGCCGGCACGGACCTGGTCCAGCCACTGGCGGTATTCGGCATCGGTGACCGAGTAGGCGGTGAAGTGCATCTTGGCGAAGCCTGCGCCACTGTAGTGCGAGGACATGCCCGGGAATTCACCGGTCTCGTTGGCGATCAGATGGAGCTTGGTCTCCATCGCAGCCATCGAGTAGATCATGCTGCCCAGGTGCGGGATGAAGAAGGCATTCATCACCGAATCGGACGTGATCTTGAAGTTCAGCGGCGTGTTGACCGGGAACTTGATTTCGTTGACGACCGCCACCTTCTCTTCCGGATAGATGAACAGCCACTTCCAGTCCAGCGAGATCGCCTCGATGGTGACCGGCTTGACGTCCGATTCCAGCGGACGATACGGGTCCAGCGCGTGCGACGAACGCCAGGTCAGGACCGCCAGCACCAGCACGATCATGCAGGGAATGGACCACACCACCACCTCGATCGCCGTCGAGTGGGACCACTTCGGCTCGTAACGGGCCTTGGTGTTGGAGGCGCGATACTTCCACGCGAAGGTCAGGGTCATGATGATGACCGGGATGACGACCAGCAGCATGAGCACGGTGGCCGTGATCAGCAGGGTCTTCTCATCCTGGCCGATCTGGCCCTTCGGACTGAGGATGGCCACGGCATCGCAGCCGGTGAGCATCACCAGCAACGACAGCAGCAGGCCCGGGCGCAACCAGCGCCCAAGGGTTTTCAACGGAATCATCGGTCGATCCAATTGCGAGGGAATGCCGTTCCCCGTCCTGCCTGTTCCGGCCAAAGCCGGTCCCACCGGTCCGGGAGACAGGTAGGGAGGTGGGTCGAGTCAGCCTTTCAATTTTAGGCCGTCACCCATCATTTAAGAAAGGCATTGACATTGATCGAGCGCAGGAAAGGTCCGATTCTGGCTGCGACACGTTGTCGCACCGCGCGGGCGCGGCGGGCAGGACGCCCGGGGGCGGCATCCTGGCATCGGGTGCTGGCCGGCGGTCCGCCCTCGTTCGGCAAAGTCATCTGAACCTGTTCAGGCGTGCTGACAGGTGCCCGGCATGGGATGCTCGGCGCTGGAGGAAGCCCATGGACAAGATCGACTTCAAGAAGCGCGATCGCGCGTTGTACCAGCCCCCGGTGGGCCGGTTCGTGACGGTGGACGTACCGCCCCTGCCCTACGTGATGGTTGATGGTCGCGGCGACCCGAACACGGCCCCCGCCTACCTGCAGGCCGTGCAGTGGCTGTATTCGGTGAGCTATGCACTGAAGTTCGCACTGAAAGCCACGGGCCAGGATTACGTGGTGCCACCGCTGGAAGCGCTGTGGAGCGCCGAGGATCCGGCCAGCTTCGTCGCTCGGCGGAAGGATGAGTGGGCCTGGACCGTAATGATCCGCACGCCGGAGGGGATCGGTCCAGCGCAGTGGCAGGCCGCGATCAGCAAAGCGCGCACGAAGCTGGGGGATGCGCCGCCGAGCCTTCGCCATGAAATCCTTGCCGAGGGCCCCAGCCTGCAGACCTTGCATGTGGGTGCCTACGATGACGAGGGCCCGATCCTGGCCCATCTGCACGGCGAGCTGATGCCCGCACTGGGTTACACCTTTGCCGGCCCCCATCATGAGATCTACCTGAGCGACCCGCGCAGGACTGACGCGGCGCGGTTGAAAACCGTGCTGCGGCAGTCGGTGCGGCCGATTGGACCTGATTGAGGTTCACGCACATGACACAAGGAACGCCATGCGCCTGATCAACCGGCTGCTGAACTGGACCACCCTGCCCGCTGGGCGCCGCCTGATGGCCGTGCTGGGTGCTGCGCTGGTGATCGTGCTGGCCTGCAATCCGGCGCTGTCGCCGTTGCTGCCGGTGGTGGACGCGCTCGGGCTGGACGTGCTGGTGCTGTTGCTGGGTGCGCAGATGGTGGCGGTACTGCCTTGGGTGCGGGAGCGGGCCGCGCGCGGGACCAAGGTGCTCGCACGCCTGCTGATCGGCGCATCGGCGGGAGCAGCAGGTGGCTATCTCCGGCAGCTCGCGTGGTGGCTGGCACGGGGCGCAGGGATGACGAGGCGTTGATGAAGGCTTGCAGCCTTCGGTGAGGTGGTCATCCAATGATCACCGGCGGGCACAAACAAAAAGCCCCAACCAAAGGTTGGGGCTTCTCATTACAACTGGTGCCGGAAACAGGAGTCGAACCTGCGACCTACGCATTACGAACCCACGCCAGATCAGCGACTTACCGGCAAAGTACAGTACGTGCGACCTCCGAGCCGACCACGCCGGGATGGGCCGACACGCCGGGATGGCTCGCTGGGATCGACCCAAGCAGATCAGGACAAGACAGCCTGTACAACCATAAGTGCCAACTAAGCCAGAGCCCGACGCGCGCCGAGGCTGACGTCAACGCATAAGATCGAAAGCGACTCGGCTTATACAACCCGATCACAACTAAGCATGAGACTCGAACTCCGCCATTCGAGTGCGACTTGTAACGACATACCCGCCACATGGAAGAACTTGATGAGCCTCACCGACGGATAGCCCAGACCAATTAGCCCTTCAGTTGCGGTCGTCAATGGTGTTTAATCGCTACGGGGCCAACCAGCCTTGCAACCAGGCAACTTACGCCAGCAGTAAAACTACAGCAAGAGGGAACGCTAGTGGTGAATGCACAGGACTTGGCATTTGAAAAGCTTCTGGACCGGATTGACGGGCTCGACAATGTTCTGAAGGAGGTTGAGGCCAGCCCCCGACTCGAACAGCCTCGCCTGCTCTTCCTGAGGTTTCGCCAAGAAGAACCTGAGCTAGATGCGCTTGCTGAGTTGCTGACCGATCTACTGGTGGACTACGCGATTCCGCTAAGCAAGCGCCAGCAGGCAAACGTTGCCGGTAGCAATTCGGCCACACAAGGCAGCACTGTAATGCACGTTCGGCTTTACAGAGAAGCCAAAAGGTTGCTCATCGAATATGAGAGGGCTAACCAAGGCCGGTATGGCGAACTAGGAGAGCTGCTATCGTACGCTATTGCTGTGCACTACCTCGGCGCGGCACAGATCGGGTCTAAGATGGCCCTCAAGACGTCTCAAGGCATGCCTATTCACGGCGTCGATGGCTTGCATGTGAGGGCCAACGACGACGGCACGGTGTCTTTTTTCTTTCTAGAGTCGAAGATGATGCCCGATGCAACCGATGCCTCGAGGGACATGGTTGCGTCAATTGTGGACTATCGGGCAGACCGCTCAAAGAAGCTCAACGAACTCAGGTTAGTTACTGACCTTTCCAACTTTGACGCACTTACCGGCGAGCAGCGCGACGCCGCGAAGTCGTTCTTCAATTCCTATCAAGGGAACGGAAGTCATCTGAAGCGTCGCGATGTGCATGTCGGCAGCTTGGTCTTCAGTGAATCTGCATACAGGGATAAGCTCCCCGTTGACCACGGAAAGCCCATAACGATCCACGAAGATCACCTTGAAAAGCTGTACATGAAACAACATGAGCGCTTCAAGGCGAACCTTGAACGACAGGCAATGGCGAAGAATCTCGACTTGGCGAGCTGCATAGTGTTCTTTGTGGCCGTTCCAGACATCAATGAACTGAAGAGAGTGTTCGCGGAACTCAACAAATGACGAGCTTTGCATCTGAGCTTGCCCATGACATTCGCCAAGAACCTTCGTTCTGGGCAGACCTTGCTTCGCTGCGAGCCGCTGGAATTCGATCCACGTTGCTTCCCTCAAGCGCGGGCACTCGTTCCTCGGAGGTCGCGGTGGTCCAAGGGCCAGATCTGAACGAACAGGCTTTAGTCAGGCTCTTGAATTCAGCAAGCATCTTCGCCCAGGCAACCGACGCGACGAGTCTCGACCTCGCGCAGCAGATCGCCGTGTTTGCATCCCTTGCCTCTGATGACACAGGGACTTATGACGCTGCGGTCCATATTCTCACCGGTCTAGGCAATTTCCCAGGATTGACCAAGCTTCGAGCGCAAAGAGCCGAAGATCAGGGTCTACAAAGTCGCATCCGCACCGCCCTGTTGCGGGAACTTAACTCGGTAGACATGGCCGGCAAGCGTGTGGCGCTCACGAACTTTCAGTTCGGCGTCTGGGATAGCCTTCAAAACAGAGGCTCAACGGCCATATCTGCCCCGACGTCAGCGGGAAAATCCTACGTTGTCATGGAGCACCTCTGCGAAAGCGCCATAGCCGCCGAGAAATTTGTTGCGCTCTACATAGCTCCTACTCGAGCATTATTGACGGAGATTCAAGGAAAGCTCGAGAAGCGCTTAGCCGCGATCACTGACAAGCTGCGAGTTACGACCGTGCCAGTTCTCGATCCTGAGGATCGGCCCAAGCAGATTTATGTTTTGACGCAAGAGCGAGCTCAGCTGCTGCTTTCTACCGTAAACGTGAGTGGTCTGATTGACCTGGTCATCATCGATGAGGCTCAGGCCATTGGCGATGATAGCCGCGGCATGATCCTCCAAGACGCCGTGGAGAAAGTTCATGCGGCCAACTCCGGTGCGCGTTTCCTCTTCCTCGCACCTGGCGCTAGTGGTTTTGAGTTAGTCGGGGATAGCGTCGGAATCTCTGAGCTTGACGTGAGGGAGACCAGTCTGTCGCCGGTCGTGCAGAATCGCATCAGCGTTAGCTTCCCAGTCGCAAACGAACACCTGGTTGAGCTTGACCTAGTTACCGCCACTGGCCTTGAGCGCATTGGCTCCTATACCTTTGAAAGGGGCTTCGCCCTCACAGAAGACGCGAAGCTTGCTGCTGTGGCGGAGGAGTTTGGCTCCTCCGGAAGGTCGCTCGTGTACGCCACCGGCGCAAAGAACGCGGAAGACCTGACTGCATTGATTGCGCTGAATCGCAAGCCTCACGATTCGCCCTACCTCAAGGAACTGGCTAAGTTCATCGAGGAGCATGTTCACAAGCAATACTCGTTGGCGGGATTCGTGCGCCGTGGTGTGGCGTTCCACTACGGCAACATGCCAAGCCTTCTTCGTGAGGGGATCGAGGCGAGCTTTCGAGATGGACATCTCGACTACCTTTGCTGCACAACAACGTTGTTCCAAGGTGTCAATCTACCTGCACGGAATGTGTTCATCGATACTCCAACCCGAGGAAAAGGGGATCTACTGGACGAAGCAGCGCTTTGGAACTTCGCCGGGCGCGCCGGTCGGCTTGGCGAAGAGATCGTGGGAAACGTTTTCCTGGTCGACTACGAGAACTGGGAAACGCAGCCGCTGACCATACGAAAGCCGTTCGAAATCAAGGTCGCCTTCAAAGAAACGCTTGAGGCTAAATTTGAAGAAATCCTAGATTTCCTTGAGACGGCAAGCAGACCGGCACCCGACGAAGTGCGCAAGCGAGCGGAAGACCGCGTCACCGCTGCGGCAGGACTGGTGCTCTTCCGTGCAGCTCAGGGCAATCTAGACGCACTTCTTGGAAGAGCAAGCCTTTCCCTCAGTGCAGATCAAAAGACAAGGCTTTCTAGTAACGCTAGGGAAGCGCTGACGCAACTTGGCCTACCGTCGGCAGTTCTGACGAGCAGCTGGATGGTCGATCCCGTGGCACTGGCCAGTCTCCTAACAAGACAGAAAGAGCTGATCCGCAAGGGCGAGTTCAGCAAACTGATGCCGGTGAATCCGGCATCGGACGCATACACCGTTTACAACAGCATCATTCGCCGTATGTACAAGCATCTTGGCGGGATGACTCTCAGCGGCGAAGAAGGCAAGAAGGCGCGCGGTTTTGTAAATCACGTCACGGTGACCGCTCTCAGCTGGATGCGAGGCGATCCTCTTACAAAACTGGTTCGAGATGCAGTGAAGTACCGCGTTTCCGTTGCCAAGCAAGGCCCTAGACTCAAGCCTGAACAGGCCGTAGTCGACGCGGCAATACGGGAGATGTTCACCTTAATCGAACAGACTATCCGCTTTAAGCTCGTCCAGTGGGCTAAAGCTTATGTAGATCTCCTTAAGTTTGCGCTTGAGGTTGAGGGAAGGCCCGAGATGGTTGCGCAGGTGTATGACTTTTCACTAGCGCTAGAGCTTGGAGTGTCAACAAAGACCGGCAGGTCGCTCGTAGAGTTTGGACTCTCCCGAATCACGGCTTCCGCAGTTGCAGCGCTTATTACCGACTCTTCGCTCCCCCCTGACAAGGTAAAAGCCTGGATCGGGGCTCAGCCGCCTGAAATGCTGTCAAAACTATCCGGCCTGATCCTTGCAGAGCTGCGCGCCAAAGAACTCTTGGGGAGCGAATTGGAGGATGACAACCTCAGTTCATAGCAGGACTTCAACTGTGAGGTGTCGCCCTTTTAGTTAACAAGCACTCTTAGGTCAAGTCACCAATCACGTGAATTAGCTTCAGGCTTCGCGCACCTACCATCCGGTCGCGCGAGATATCGAGTGTCTGGCGACTCTCAGTGAGAGCCGCAAGCGATAGCCACCTCATCCCACTTGACTTACTCTGGCTCCGAAGTACCGCAAGACCTTTGTCGTTCTGCCATTGATGATCGGCAGCTCATCTCGGTTGGTCCAGCCAACCAGTTCTTGTACGTTCGCCCGCCCAAACTCATTCAACTTGAACTTCGGCGAATAAATGGCGTTTGCCATCCTCTCTACGATGTCTCCTCGGCCATGCACGATGTATGCGAGAGTCTTCCTCGTCTTGGCCGGGTCATTGAAGCTTGGAAACTGCTTCTTCCAGGTTGGCAGTCCTCCCTCAAAGAACCTGAATCGATCATGGAACGAGTGCAGCGTTGCCAATGCATCGAACAACTCCGAGTCGTCGGCCTTACTAATCGAATCTTCGGTTGAGAAGATAGACTTTAAGCGAGGATAATTATCGGCGACAATCCTTCCCTCAAAATGCGGCCAAGGAGTTCGGCTCCAGGCTTCAATCAGTGGCTCAAGCATCGACCGCTGCTCAGTCTCTGAACGTAACGGCGCACTCGCCCAAGAGTCGCCACTTGCCGCAGTCTCGCGCACATAGCTGAGAAATGAGTCGATCTCGATGCGCAGAGGAATTTTCTCCTCAGAAATTTTTCTATATCCACTAGCCTCATAGATCCGTCTGACGACATTGAAGGCTGAAGTGGTTTCTTGATAGCTACGCCTAAAGCCATCAATGAAGGCAGAGCGCACATCCTTCTTGGCTTCACTGCGATCGATGTTTGCAGGTGATGTCTCACCAAGTACTCCAAGGACGTTCTGCTCCAGAGCTCCAATTTCATGGTCGAGCTTGGAGTATTGTCGATAGAAGTCTCTATAAGCGGCCAATTCCGAGTCAGTCGGCACTGTTGCGCCGGCCCAATAGTCATCAAATATCGATACAAGATCCTGAAGGCAGTCGTCATGCTGATCGATGTGAACAACAACCTCCTGGTTCGTCACCAGAGCGGATCGAGTCAGATTCGCAGATCCGACCAAGGCCTCCTCATCCCCTAGTATGTAAAGCTTTGGATGGAAGGTTCTGCTTGTATAGACTCGCAAGTTCATGTTCGGGTGCTTTCGCACACGGTCTATCGCATCAGGACTAGTAGGGAATCCAAGTCTAACGACCATATAGACGCTGCAACCCTTGTACAACAGTTTCTCGACCACTTCAGCGTCCGTGAAGAATGCGGACGCAATGTAGACAGAAAGACCGCGATTTGCCCATCGCTCCAGCTCGTTCAGTAGAAAATCGCCCTTGGAATTCCTGTTCGCATAGATCGATCTCATGCAAGCCCCTAGCTCGCGGTGTGAATGGAACGATTGTATAGCCGCCCAAAGCACTGGCAGGGGCCGCCAATCCGGGAGGTGCACTCTTCGCTCGCATCAGACCCACACTCGCCGCACAAAGGGGCACGCAGTACTGATGCAGTTACTCATGGCACCACAGGCGGCCAGAAGTCCTTTTGGAACAATGACTTAGCCAACCCCAACTGGCAGCCATGGTGCCGATAAGTGCCTTGTAAGCCGGGGAGCCATCACTTTGAGCTGATTCGGGCCCATGAAGCCCCAGGGAAAGCCAGGTAGGGCTCACGCCTGCTTTCAAGGCGGACAGCGGCCTGTGGTGTACGTGCCCCGGAATCGAACCTACGTGTAGTACCTCTCATTGACGTTACGGCGACAGGCAAGACACTTCCGATACAACCCATATCTCCCGTCGCGCTCCCGTCCCAGCAAGCCACCGCATTCGCAAACCAAGGCGCTGCGCCCTTGGTCCCAGCGCCAAAGCTCTAGAGTAGCGACAAGTGCAAGGGTGACCGATACCGCGATAGCCAACGCTGGGAGCCATCGCGCCATCGCATACACCCCTGCAAGCACCGGACTCTCCCGGAGCATTCCCAACGGCAGCATCAGCAGCAACCCCAGCGCCAAAGCCCCAAGTGCGGGCGCATACATCCTTACCATCATCCACGTCCAACGATCCATGTAGCCGTCCCGGTGATTGTTTTATGCATCCTTAAGCAAATCGATCGCAGGGGATGAGACTTGAACGGCGAACTTTCTTTGCCGCCCGTACAAGGCCGAACACCACCGTACGCTTCATACATGGCCACCATGTCTTACGACTGCAGGCACCTGCTCATACACCGCCGCCCACGTCCTGCGTGCTTAACTTAGGCAGCATGCGCTTTTGTAGCGCTTAGCATGGGGCAGACGGCAGCACTCATTGCGCTCGCGAAAGTGACGGTTAGCCCTACCCGCTCTGGCACCCGATCGGCAGAGAGAGACTTGCGCTATCCATGCTTGAACCACAACCGCATTACCCAGATCTCCGGCTAATGATCACGTCATATAGGCTAGGTATGACGCGGATCGGCAGCAGCGCTTCATGCATGGCAGAGGCCGCAAGGGCATGCAGAGCTCCCGAGACAGGGTCCTAACGGACGGGAAACCGGTGTGCCTCCAAAAGGCCGGAGGATCGCCTACGAGCGATCCAGCCGAGGGAGAATTCCTAAGGAGATGCAAATTGAACACCAACTCGTACCCTCCCGGGGGGGGCGTCGGGGCGGCAGCGCCTGCCGGAAGCCGACCTCTACAGCGCTAGGATCTCCGGGCTGTGAGGCCTCGATGTCACGCTTCCCTATATATGTTAGAGCTTATAAATAAGAGCTAATAAATATTAGGGAAGCGTGACATCTCGGCCAGTGCTGGGAGCCTCGCCTATTCTTGGCTCTTGCGTTTCTTCCCATCCCGGCGCTGTTTGTCCCTCTCGCGCCTCTGGATCACCTTGGGATCCGCTGCCTCCTTCAGCACACGGTGAAGCTCCTGATCCGTCATAGCGGCCCCACTGCGCTCTCGCTCTCGCTGTCGACGCTTGCGGTCTCGGGCCGCAATGCGCTTACGCTCCTTCGGAACGTTCAGCACCCCGAATCGCTCCTGGACGCTTTTCTCGACTGCGGCACGAAATTCGGTGCAACGCTGGGCTACCGGACATTGGCTGCAGATTGCATGCCCTTCGGTGCGCATACCAAAGCAGGCTGGATCGGAGGGCCCGGGGGCATCAAGCACCACCGGAGTGCGCGACGTGTAACCCCCTCGGTGGGCCTTAGCCTCATCGACGAGCTCCTGCCCAAACCGGCGCGTAGCCTCTGCTTCCGAAATCAGCTGTTCGACGCACATGAAGCGGTGAAGCAACACTGGTTTGCGAGCACGTCCGGCCTTAGCAATCTGCTCCTCGATCCACGCCAGGGCGTCCAGCTGCTGTTGGTCGCCCACGAAGTTAGCCGCATAGAATCGCGGGTCGAAGTCCTTTGCAAAGGGATCGAAAACACCTTCCGCCCGCTTCTCCTCCAAGCGCTCGAGCAGCATGGGCAGCTTGGAATCACTGCAAAGCTGATTCGGGCGTGGCAGCTGTCGCGTCCCGCTAGCGTCAGCATCCAGCATCAGCTCAATGACATACCGTTCGTAGGGCACCCCCATCGCATCCGCGCGCTGGCGTGCCCGCCAGATGCTAGCGAAATCGCCTGCCTCAAGGCCATTAATACGGCTCGGGAACCCCTGCGGCTCGCGCCCCTTACGTCGCAAGAAGCGATGCACGTAGTGTTTTCGATACGCTTCATAGAAGCTCTGCGTGCGGTCGTACGCACTCATGTATCGGTACGTCAGATGTGCAGATCGCGCAAAGTCCGGTTCTTCATCAAAGTCGCCCGGCATAAGCCATTCCCGTGCCTGCACCATTTTCTCCGTCGCCAGCGCATCGGCGCCAACCTTCTTGGCCGCGGCCAATTTCTTGGCGCGACAATATCCTTCCATACTCATTCCTGACATCTCGTATCCGTTGCCCCTCAGTGAGGAGTGAAGCTAATGCGCTAGCAGCGCCGTCATTTGATTACGTCGATAGATGCGGTGGGCCCTCCGCATACAGGACTATCGCCCCAATACAATCAGTTCTGCCGCTCAGCGACGCGGTCGACGGACATCTCCGCGTTCCAGCGATCCATCACATGCAGTTGCACGTCCGGCGCGATGAGCATTTTCGGAGTGATCCGCTTCTTCCCCTTCATATCCCGCAGGTAGCGCACCGCAACGTCAATGTAGACCCCATAAGGGACACCGAGCATGTCAGCAGCCTGACGCGCCGCCCAAAGCATGCGGAACATGGAGACATCGCATACGCGCATATCGTGCCTCAGCGAGCGATCACCTACGTGGGCTGCGAACAGCTCCGCGAAATTGGACGTCGCGCGGAACGGGGACAGGTCGCTGCACTCGAAGGAGCGGCGTTGCGCACATGCATTCTCCCTTGCCATTGCGGCCTCCCCCACAATTTCGAGCGCGGTCTCGTGTTCAACCTGCTCGACCGAACCACCCGCCCCAAACATCGAAATTGCACGAATCAGGTCAGTCATCTCATTGCCTCTCGTAAGCACAGCCAGTCGCTGTACGAGCAGCCTAGCGACTGCAATATGGCGGGATGTACGATACGGACATCCCGCCATTTTTCACTCATGTATGAAGCCTGGATCCAGAAAGTTCCCAGAGATTGAGCAACTATTGGCACTGGCAAGGCTAGTTCGGAAAAGGCTCGATGAGCAGCTGGATGAAATCGGTTTGGACACCAACATGTATTTGGCAATGAGCGAAATTGATCGCCTCTGCAAGCGGGGATCACACGCAATCAGAGCTAATGTGGCGAAGAGCTTGGGTATGTCACCGACCTCGATGACAGGCATCTATAGGCGGTTGGATGCCGCTGGTCTGATCGAAGAGCGGCAAGACGAGCCGATTTTTTTTGACTCCACCCGACAGAAGTACGCAAGGCTCTCTGACAATGGCAAGAAGCTTCTAGGCCGCGCCAATGATGCCTGGGAGAAGATCAATGTCAGCTACCTGGGAGATCTGAAGGACAGGCAGCTGAGAGACTTCTCATCGTCCATGGCAGTCATTCGCTCAGCACTGGAATCTAACGACGGTTTGGCGTAGCAGCCAAGCACGATGCACGCTCCGGCTGTATGGAGTGCCTCAGGCGTCAACCCCAATTCGGCAGCGAGGTAACGCGACTTCCCCAACTCACCTAGGACTTCGCGACTTGGATGCGGATGATCCTGACCCTCTGCTCGATAGGAGCCTCAGCAATGCCAACCAATCGCGTCATAGCGCGCGTCGGACTGAGCAGCTACATCCCTGCATGCATAGTCGACGGAGCGCCCCACATCGCGCGTCAGGGCGTGCCAGTGCGCCTCTGACTACGGATAGCACACCCAAAAGAAGTTGGACCCAGATCGCAGACGTCGGCACATACGAAAGGCCCGCTGACATCTCTGCCAACGGGCCTGATCAAGCTAGCGAGCAAGTTATCGGGGGCGAATGCCGAACCCAAGCAAGACAGCCCCAGCGACGGTCAGAGCTTGCCCCACTGCGAGCGCGTGCATGTTCGCGATGTTGCTGTAGCCGTTTACTGATGGGTTGATCAGGAAGTAGAGCCCGATCCCAAGCCCAGCTAGGCCCAACACCACGCACAACGTCGCGGAGCCAAGCTCCTGCCTCGTGCTTGTAGCGGCGCGATTCGATTCAACAATTGCCTTGGGCAGGTCCGCATAGCACTTAGGACACTTCGCGGATGATCTGCCCGAGGGGATCGCAGCATGACAAGCCGGGCATTGATAGAGATTAATTGCTGAATCGCTAGTTTGCATGTTCTCTCCTCCATGATTGGATGTACGAAGGCTTTCGACATCAGCCACCGGTTGAACTACCCATCTGAGCGTCCTTGACCAGATCACGCAGTGCAGCGCGTTGCTCATCGTCCAGGCTGTATTCGGTATCGCAGACCCGGACCTCGATCCTCTTGGCACCGGCGAAGGCCCCTGCTTCTGTCAAGGTCATCTTCTTGCCGAACGAAAGGATGGCGTACTCGTATCGATTGAAAGCGGGCATGTCGCTGGGAAGCGAAACAGCCCTTCCATCCACGAGCATGTCAAAGCTCGTACCGGCACAGCGAACGTCATAGGACATGTTGAAGGTGACGATGGCTGAGACGGTGAAAGAGTCCGACTTCGTTACAGCGCGGTCTCCGTCTACCACGCTTTGCAGGCTCAGAGAAATGCCCCTGCTGGTCTTGGACAGCTCCGATAGCTCCACTTTGGCCTCGTAGGAGGTTCGATCCTTGAAACGGTCGTATGAGCGCTGTTGTTGGGCCACTACCACCCCGGGAACAACAGCCGTCAGCACCAACGACATGACGGCAACATGCGTAATCCGGTTCTTCATCTCAACGTCCCCGACTGAGCGCTAACGGGCCCGGCCACCCCTTGCGGCCGGTCATACCTCGCACAACGCCATATACTGCTATGGTAATTACTTCTACTGATCAGGTATATGGCCCATGCTGCTGCAGGTTCACAGACCGTTACCTCCGCGTGCCCTCGCCCACTGTTATTACTGCAACGTTTTCCAAGCGGCTGTCCGAAGCTCGAGCACTGCGCGGGCTGTCCCAGCGCGCGCTGGGGGCGCTGGTGGATAAGGACCAGGACAAGAACCGGGGCGCTGTGCTGATCAACAGGTACGAGCGCGAACGAAACCAAGCCGACATGACCAAGGCTGCGGAGTTAGCCAAGGCATTGGATGTCCCGGTCGCCTACCTGTTCGCTGAGGACGATGACCTAGCTGCGGCGATCTTGGCTTTCGCCAAGCTTCCCTCTGCGGAGCGCCAAAGGATGCGAGAAGAGCTCGAGCGTTTGGCTGGAACGCAGAGGGGCTAGCGCTCTCAAGCCGCCAGCTTGGCAACTGCCGCCGCCAGGGTGTCCGGGGCCAGGTGGGCGTAGCGAAGAGTCATGGTGATGTCTGCGTGTCCCAAGAGCTCCCGCACGGTGTTCAGGTCCACCCCTGCCCGCACCAGGCGCGATGCGAAGTGGTGCCGCAGGTCATGGAACCGGAACTGTTCAATGCGGGCATCGGCTATGAGTTTTCCCCACCCCTTCTTGATGTCGGTCACGTCGAAGACCTTGCCTGCGCGGCGCTCGCCCGCTTGCCTAGCCCAACGCTGCAGAACTTCCATGGCTTCGGCATTCAACGGGATGTGGCGCTGCCTACCCGACTTAGCATTCGCCGCCTGGATGGTCAGCATCTTGGCTTCCCAATTGATGTCAGACCAGGTCATCGACAGCAACTCACCCCGTCTCATGCCGGTATTGATGGCCATAAGAACCACCGGAGTCAGGTGATCAACATAGCCGTCCATCGGCAGATCAGGCAGAACCGCTTGCCGATACCGGCGACGAGTAGCGTTGGCATTTGCCCTCCCTTCAACCCCGGCTAGATCGCGCGCTGCCAGTGCAGCCCGGAGCATCGCTTCTTCGTCCGGAGACAGGAACCGAACCACCTTGCGGCTAGCTGCTGATCGCTGACGCATGCCCATCAAAGGATTCGTCTCGATCAACTTCCACTCGACCGCACGGGACAAGGCAGACCGCAGGCAAGCGAAGTCGCGCGCTGCAGTGGCCTTGGTGACGGCATCGGGGCCACTGACACGCCCGCGCCACCATCGCTCCATCGTGGGCACGTCGATTTCGATGATCTGACGGCGTAACAGCCACGGGAACACTGATCGAATGCGGTCTGGGTACTGACGACCGCCCTTGAGCTCAGCCACGGCCCAAGGCTCGAAGTGATCGTTGAGCAGCGCTTCGAGGGTGCAGCTAGTGGGCTTCGACCTCGCGAGCGCGGGCAGCCCAGACTGAACGTACTCAGCAACTGCTTGACGGGCTTGGTCCCGGGCCTGGTCGAGCGTCAAGTGCTCGACCGACCCCAAGGTACGACGCTTACCGTGCGCCCAGGTGACGATCCAAGCTTTGTGGCCCGAGGGCTGCACTCGCAGGATCAGGCCGCGAACCTGAGCGTCCCTGAGCTCGTAGGGGCGATCTCGGGGCTCCGCCGTCAGAACTATGCGTTTGGTGAGCGCGGATGACATTGATCGGTGTCTCGTAAGTGGCGATAAGGCCAACTTAGGACAGGATGCGAGGCGGTGTTTGGATGCGGATCGTCCGCATGACGACTACCTACCTCCGCGAAGAATGGGACCGAACTGCTGAAGAACCGCCGCTCTTGAGTTCCTGTAAGTATGATCAGCCAACAACTTGAGCAGAATGGTTCTGACATCGAACGATGTTGCGTTCGCAAGCTGATCGGCTAGCACCTTGCAAACACGATCAACAATGGCCTTACTCTCTTTCCGAGGCTTTACTGCTCCTTGAGGGACAGCAGGGACGTCTCCCGCGCGCAAGCTTAGAGTATTGAGCATAAAGTGTTCCCTCAATGCCACTTGAACGTCTGCCCGGTTGGCATGCATGTAAGCGACAAGCCCCACTTCCGGAGTGAATGGAAGATATGAGATCTTCGCAGCTTGCCGCACTGCAATATCTACGATCTCAGGAACCGTGGCGTCCGCTATAGATTGCTCAGCATCTGCATCGAGGACGGCATAGGCCCGCGTGATTGCTGGGAGGAGCGGGGCTTGGCGCACAAAGAATCTGAGAACGTTTGCGAACCCTCCTACCGGGACTGCACTCACACTCGGTGAAAGAGCCCCGTCCGCATAAAAATGCGTGATCGCGTGATAAGCGAGTCGTTCTGCGACAATCCGCGCAGACTCATCTTCAACGTACATCAGAACGTCGGACGCGGCCTCTTCACGATAGGCGAGCGCGCCCAGTACGTATGAAGGGAAGCAGCCTTTCGTACATTGGACAACACCGTCTTCTGCCTCCTGAAGAAACAGTATGCTTTCACGTGACGCTTGCTTGATCAACGTGGAAGAATGCGTAGACACAATCACGGTCAAAGACTTGCTGCCTGCAATCTCACCCAGATGGCTAAGCAACTCTGCCTGCGCTGTAGGATGAAGCGCAAGCTCAAGCTCATCTATCAACAAGAGGGAGTTGTCAGGGCAATCCTGCAGCATCCGCAGCAGCTTAATGATACACAGCTCACCCAAGCTAAGGTTCTTTTCTGAGAAGTAATGCTTCTTCCCCTCCACGTCCGGAAGCTCAATCAAGAATGCCTGACTCCCCACTCCTCGGCGCACATTAATTGTCTTCAGAGCGTCGAACTTGTTCGTGCAGAATATTCTGTTAGCCGCATCGATTATTCCTCGCGGGGCCGCGCGCACTCTTCTTGGCGAGAAATCTTCCCGACTCGGCTCGATTCGATCTGCATTCGCCCCGATGTAGAGCACGTTCGGGTACGGCAAGCGCGATAGAACTTTGCTGTTCTTCTTCGGCGTAGGAACCCACCGCTCAGTTCTGTACGTGTACGAAACGTTTCCGCCTGGCGTTTCGTAAGAGATTTTCGCTCCCTCGTAGGAATCCAATCGATCAGATTTTTTTGAAGCAGGGAAATGGAGAGGAAAGGAGTTACTAAATCCGATACGCCTGATGCACCCGAGCAGCGAAGTCTTCCCCGTGCCATTTGCACCAGTGAGCAGCCACAATCCCTGATTCGGGATTTCAAACTCTAGACGTTTGATATGGCGCAGGTTTTCAATGATGATCTTCGAAGGCATTCCATTCCCCTGTATCGACACTCGTGAGAGTGTAGCCGGTATGATCCGGCCAGAGGGGTGTATTCGACCGGAGCTTAAGGACGGCGGCCTTTCTCGTGAGTCATCTATCGGAACTCCAAGAGCGTCGCGCTCATCAGTCTTTGGCTCAGCTGCATCCCGCATCTCACGAATAGCGGCTGTACAGCGAACTGCCGTATCCAGCTAAGTCAGCCTGAAGCCACCCTGTTGATGGAGCCGCCGCCTCCGGCGCGGACACGATCCATCCGCAACCAGCAGCAGTGACGCCGAGCAAGCAATCTGTCCGGCAGCGAATCCCTCACCAATCAGTGACTTCCAACGCCCCGCCACAAACAAAAAGCCCCGACCAAGGCCGGGGCTCTTCATGGAACTGGTGCCGGAAACAGGAGTCGAACCTGCGACCTACGCATTACGAATGCGCCGCTCTACCAACTGAGCTATTCCGGCGGAGCCCGCGATTTTACGGGCTGGGCGCCCCGGCGGTCAATCCACCCGGCTCAGCCCGCCTCCACCCGGTTGGCGCAGGGCCGCCCGGCGGCGAAATCGGCCAAGTTCCCCAGCGTGATCGCCGAGATCTCCTGCAGCGCCTCCACAGTGAAGAAGCCCTGGTGGCCGGTCACCAGCACGTTGGGGAAGGTCATCAGGCGCTGGAAGGCCTCATCATCGATGATCTCGCCGGACAGGTCCTGGAAGAACAGCGCGCTTTCCTGCTCGTAGACATCGATGGCCAGATGGCCGAGCCGCCGCGACTTCAGCGCACGGATCACCGCATGGGTATCGACCAACCCGCCGCGCGAGGTATTGACCAGCATCGCGCCCGGCTTCATCCGCGCCAGCGAGGCGTCATTGATCAGGTGGTGGGTCTCAGGCGTCAGCGGGCAATGCAGCGAGACGATGTCGGCGCGCGACAGCAGTTCATCCCGTTCAACCATGTCGCCCACGCCGGCGAAGGCCGGCGATGGATACGGGTCGTGCCCCAGCACGGTGCAGCCCATGCCCTTGAAGATGCGCGCGGTGGCCAGGCCGATCTTGCCGGTACCGACGATGCCGACCGTGCGCCCATGCAGGGTGCGCCCGAGCAGGCCATCGAGCATGAAGTTGCCCTCGCGCACGCGGTTGTAGGCGCGATGGGTCTGCCGGTTGAGGGTCATCACCAGCGCCAGTGCATGCTCGGCCACCGCTTCGGGGGAATAGGCCGGCACACGCGCGACGAACAGGTCCAGTGCTTTCGCCTCCCCCAGATCCACATTGTTGAAGCCCGCACAGCGCAGCAGCACGGCCCGCACACCCAACGTGTGCAGCGCGCGCAGCACCTGCGCATCAAGTCGATCGTTGACGAACACGCAGACCGCAGCGCAATCCTGCGCCAGCGCGGCCGTATGCACATCCAGCGCGGCATCGAAATAGACGAACGCAAAGCCCTTTCCAGCGGCATCGCGCTGGTTGGCTTCCTCAAGGAAACGACGATCATAAGGGCGGGCGCTGAAGACGGCGATCTGCATGGACGGGCCTGGGTGGAATGCCACGCCGACCATACCGCAGCAACGCGCCCTCTGGGGATGGCACCGGCGATGCAGGCATCGCCGGTGCCACGTGCCACTTAGAACCGGTAGCCCAGGCCCAGCATCACGCCGTTCTGGATCTGCCCATCGCGGCGCTCGCCCACGTAGTCGGCCATGATCGACAGGCGCTCGCTGGCACGGCTGGTCACGCCCACGTTCCAGGCCAGCACCTGCTCGCCCACGGCCTGGCTGCTGGCACCGAACAGCAGGTCCGGAGCTGCGGCGAAGCCGGTGCTGTAGCGTGCCTGGGTGTCACCCAGTTCCTTCTGCCAGACCACGCGCGCACGCGGGGTGATGCGCTCGCCGTTGTTGCCCTCGAAGGTCTTGAACAGCTGCAGACCGGCACCCACGCGGATGCTCTCCAGGCTGCCGCTGCGGCCCACCAGTGCACCGGCGCCCTGCCCTTCATTGAAGCGGGTGGCCGAGGTACGCGCGTAGTCCACCACCGGCAGCAGCGGCTGGATCACCAGGCCGTTGCCGGTGGTGAACGAAAACGCGTGTTCTACACGCGCGGAGATCGCATCGTTGCTGTATTTCGCGCGCAGGGGCTGCTGCAGGCCATCGATACCACCGACACTGCGACGGGTGTCATGGCGCAGGTCGGTGTAGCGCACCGCTGCCGACAGGTAGCCGCGCGAGTACGTCGCATCCAGGTAACCGCCCACGTCCAGCGCACGCACGTCACCGCTGAAACCGGAACCATCACTGGCCTTGGTCGACATGTCCGCCGCGGCCACGCTGACCCCCAGCGTGACGCGGTCATCGGCCACGCGGGTATCGGCACCGATCACGATGCCCCCGACATTGTGGCTCAGGCCGGCCACGCCGCCGTCGGCATCGATGCGGCCATGACTGGCAAAACCGCGCGCCCACAGCCCACGGCTGTGCCCGGCCTCATTGCCGCCAGCACCGTCGCCGGCCGGCTCGACCAGATGCATGGCCAGCTGGTTGAACAGGCTGCCATGGCGCATGCCCGGCTGCGACGAGACCGACTGCGCAGCCTGCGAAGCCAGCCCGTCTGCATCACCGCCACTGCGCATCGCCGCCTGGTGCTGTTGCACGACGTTGCCGATGCTGCCGATCACTGCATTGTCGGCCAGTCGCAGGCTGGCGTGCGCGTCACCACGCAGGACACCGGCCTGCTGCGCGATCACATCACGGTCGGCGAACTGCAGCGCGCCGAGCAGTGACTTCAGGCCGCTGTCCTGGCGGTCCGATGCAGCGGCCAGCGCGCGGCCCAGACCATCGCCGGACGTGCCATTGGCGAACAGGCCCAGCTGGTCAAAGCCGGGGTTGGCGGTCAGCCACAGGCCGTCGGCGGTCTGGTTGACGTTGAAGCTGAGCAGCGAATTGTGGCGCGGGCGGAACACTTCACCGGCCGTGATGCTGGCACTGTAGCCGGCGTCCCCCAGCCGCACGACATTCTGGAAGCCCCCCTGGTAGATCGGCCCTTCCACCAGATCACGGCGGTAGGCACCGGCATAGAAGCCCTGGGCGACGTTCAACGCCAGGTGTGCGCCCTGCGCGATCACCAGCGCGCCCTCCTCGGTGCCGCCATCGTAGAAGCTGCCGACGCGCAGGCGGCCGCTGCCGGTACCACCGGTTTCGGTAACATCGAACAGCACCTGCCCGCCGGGCATGATGTTGACGTAGCCGTGGGTCACCAGATCCCCACCGCGCGGCATCAGCGTGCCGAACACGCGCAGGCGGTTGAAGCCATCTTCGCGGTAGGACGGGCCGGTGCCATCCAGCAGCGCATCGCTGTCGGTGCCGACCGATGCGATATCACCGTGGCCGACCACGATGCTGCCCGGCATCACCCGCAGCTCGGGGGTACGCATCGCACCACCCTCCAGTGCGATGGTGCCGTTGTCCACCAGAATGAAATCGGCACCGGTGGTTTCGGCGGTGCGCCAGGTGGCGCCATTGCTGACACGGATCACGCCAGCGGAGTTGGCCAGGGTCGAGGCATCCAGATCGGCCAGCCGCAGCTGGCCGCGCAGTTCATCCTGGAGGTCGGGGTCGGCAAGCAGCTGCTGCAACGACTGCGCGCCGATACCGTTCGCCCCCCGCGTGGAGAAGTTGTACAGGCTCACCGCATAGTTGATGTAGGTGCTGGCCCAATCGGTGCTCCAGCGCGCGAAATCGTCGTCGACGAAGGCCTGCAGCTGGCGCGCGGTGCGCAGGTAGCCCGGGTTGATGTCGCCGCTGACGTTGCTGGTGACATGCAGGGTGTCGCCCGGATCGCGATAGCCTGCCGTGTTGATGATGTTGTTGCCGCGGATGTCCTGGCCCGGGAACGACTCCAGCTTGCTGCCGCTGCCATCCGGATCGAAGGTGACCGACGTACCCGTGGTGCGCGCCGGGTCGCGGAACACCAGCAGGCCATTGGGCTGCACCACTTCATACATGGCCTTGTGCAACAGGCCCGCATCCATGCCGCCGCCGTAGTTGCCGGTGTAGATCTGGGTCATGCGCGCCGACGGTGCGTAGGTGATCTTGCCGCCACTGCTGGCGGCATGGATCTGCACCGAGTCGACCACCGGCAGATCGCCGCCGAGGTAACGGTTGACGCCACCGGACTGCATGATCGAGCAGGACGAAATGCAGTGGCCGGACACGATGGTGTCCAGGCCCTGGGTACGGATGACCGCCTGCAGCCACTCGCCGGCGATCAGCGCGCCACCGTTGGACGTTCGCAGCACGACTTCGCGGATCGGACGGCCTTCAGCCTGCGCCTTGGCCAGCAGTGCGGGCAGCGCCACCACATCGGCGACGGTGACGCCGCCGCTGAGGAAGACGCGATCGTCCTGCACGTGATAACTCATTGCCATGACGTCATCAGCCGCCGCGATGGCGCCAACGCCGATCAGCCCGGCCAGGGCCAGGCTCAACTTCGAATGCTTCATACGTTCTCTCTCTCCACCCGCAACACGCGGGTAGTGAGTCAAACGGCAGAGCAGCGCAATCTCCCCCAGCGGCCCCGGCCACAAAAGATGAACGCATTCACAATGAGAAGGCCAGGACGACACACTCTTCCCCATCCGGTCATCGTCGCGTAAAACTCGATGACGCATCCGCCAATGTCAGTCGAGGCCAGCCCTGTCCGCCCCGTCCCCCCTGATCCATCACGCGCCGGCACCGCCCGTGCCTGCGGACGCTTTCATCGCGTTCGTACGCGAGGAACGCGCGCCGTTGTGTGCGTTCCTGCGCACGCGGGGTGTCGGGCCGGAGGATGCGGAGGACATTGCACAGGACTGCATGGAACGGCTGATCCGCTATCGCGCGCATGCCCCGGACGAACTGCGCCTGCTGCTGTATCGTATCGCCCGCAACCGCCTGGCCGATCGCGGCCGATCGCCGCAATCGCGACCGCACCTGCCACTGGCCGAACACGATGGCAGCGACGAGCCCACCAGCCTGACGCCGGATCCACTGCGCCAGGCCGAGTCCGGGCAGATGCTGTCGCTGTTGCGGCAGGCCCTTTTCAAACTGCCCGAGCGTGCGCGCGAGGTGTACCTGCTCAACCGGATCACCGGCATGAGCTATACACAGATCGCGCGGCACTGTGGAATTACAGCCAAGACCGTGGAAAAACACATCGCCCGCGCCCTGCAGGGCCTGCGCCAGGAGTTGGGACCAGACCCACTGCACAACGACAGGGATACGGAATGAACAGCCAACGGCACAGGGAAGACGCCCCGCTGTTCGAGCGCGCCAGCATCTGGGTGGCGCGCCTGGAAGCCCCGGACTGCACGCCGGCCGAGCGCGAGTCGTTCGAAGACTGGCTGGCCGAAGACCCTGCCCACGTCAAAGCGTGGGTGCAGGCCGAGAACCTGTTCCAACAGGGGCTGGGCCTGGCGGCGGACCCGTGGCTGCGCACCGCAGCGGCACGTGCGGCGCGCCCTCCCGGTCGCCGCTGGCTGCCCGCGCTCGCCACGGCCGCCGGCATCTGCCTGGCCATCGGCGTGGGCTGGATGATTGCCGTGGACGGCAATCCGACGCCCCAGCGCTATGCCAATGACGGCCAACAGCCGCAACAGCTGACCTTGGCCGATGGCAGCGTGGCGACGCTGGATGCCGGC
Source organism: Stenotrophomonas raiganjensis (SeqCode) (assembly GCF_030658505.1). Lineage (GTDB taxonomy): Bacteria > Pseudomonadota > Gammaproteobacteria > Xanthomonadales > Xanthomonadaceae > Stenotrophomonas. The sequence goes on from NZ_JAUTXR010000134.1 coordinate 109,228, forward strand.
ACCACGCTGCGTGCCCGTTTCGGTTGGCGCCATCGCGAGCTGGACCTTGAACGCGGACGCCTGCAGCTGCAGGTCGCGCCGTCGAGCAAGGCGCTGCAGCTGCATGCCGGCAACAGCACGATCCGCGATATCGGCACCACCTTCCAGGTCGAGCGCCTGCGCGACGGGCGGATCGAAGTCGCATTGCTGGAGGGTGCGGTGGAAGTCAGCAGTGGCGCGGCCCAGCATACGCTGGCCCCAGGCCAGCAACTGCAGGTACTGCCTTCCGGGCGCATCCAGCCGGGTCCGGCGCTGTCGTCCACGATGGCGGCCGAGGGCTGGCTGCATGGGCAACTGGTCTTCGATGCCACGCCGCTGTCGATCGTGGTCGAACGCATGAACCGCTATGGCCATGCGCCACTGGTGATCGCCGATCCGGAGATCGCCGATCTGGCGGTCAGCGGTACGTTCCGCGCGGGCGATGCACAGGAGTTGCTGTCCGCCCTGGAACTGGGCTGGTCCGTCGCTGGCCAGACGCGCCCGGATGGCGCGCTGGAACTGCGCCGCACGTACTGAGGAGGCAGGCGGTGATGGCAGGACCGGGGGCGTTGCAGGGCGGGCTGCTCCGCTCCCTGCTGTGCCTGGCGTTGCTGGTGCAGCAGCTGCCCGTGGCGATCGCGGGCGAATCCGCTGCCACGCCCGACTACCGGATCAGTGCCGGTCCATTGCCATCGGCGCTGCAGCAATGGGCACGCCAGAGCGGCATCGCCCTGCTGTTCGATGCCCGCGAGCTGGCAGAACTGCGTACCGATGGAACCGAGGGCCGGGCCGCCCCAGCCGTCGCACTGAAGCGGCTGGTTGCCGGCATGCCGGTGACCATCCTGCAGACACCCTCCGGTGGTTTCGTGATCCGGCGTACCCGTGCCGTTCCGGCCCCGGCTCCACTGCCGCCGGCAACCCAGGCGCCGCGCCCTGCGGCGCCTGCGCAATCGCCACCGCAGGTGGAACTGGCGCCGATCCATGTCACTGGCAGCCGCCTGCCCCGCACCTCGGTGCAGACCACCCTGCCGGTAACCACGATCGATCGGGCAGACATCCTGCGCAGCGGCTACGGCAGCCTGTTCGACCTGTTGCGGCACCTGCCCGGCATGAACGGACTGCCGGCGATGAGCAGCGCGCGCAGCGGCGATTCGCAGTACCTGCCGGTCGGTGCCGCGGCCACCACCAGCCTCGATGGCATGGGGCCGCGCGCCACCCTGTTCCTGGTCAATGGCCGACGCCTGCCACGCTATCCGATGGTGTCGCTGGAGCAGGGCGGGCTTACCGACCTGGGCGGCATTCCGCTCAGCTTCGTCGAACGCATCGAACTGGTACGCGGCGGTGCCTCGGCCATCTACGGCGCCGATGCCATGTCCGGTGTGGTCAACATCATCCTGCGTGACCAGGCCGATGGCCCCGAGGCCATGCTGCAGACCGGCCTGAGCAGCCGTGGCGACGCCGGCCAGTACCGCCTGCAGGCCGCCACCGGGGGAATGCGCGGCGCTGGTGATCGCTGGTTTGCGGGCGTGGACCTGCACCGTGTCGAGCATGTGGCCGGTGACCAGCGCGACTGGCATGCGGAAACCTCGCTGTATCCGATCGGCGCGATCTTCGGCAACTGGTATGCCCCGGCGACCCGCTGCGAGGCACCACTGCAGCAACGCGAGGATGGCTGCTGGTTCGACAGTGCGCGGCCCCGCTCGCTGCAGCCCGCCTCGGATACCGCGTCGGCGTACCTGCGCTACCGGCACGAACGCGGCCAAGGCCGCTACGCCTATGTGGAGGCGCGCGCCAGCCACAACCGCCAGCGTTTCGATCTGGGCCCGACCGCCGTCGCGGTCGTCTCGCGGGGCATCACCTTCAACAGTGTCCTGCGCGAAGCCGGCAATGTGCGCCCCCACGTCCGCGCCACCGATGCCGATGTCACCGTCGGCATCGGCCGCGATCAGGGCCGACGCAGCTGGGAGGCGGGAATCAGCGCGCAACGCAGCGAGGTCACGCTGTCCACTGCAGGTACCGTACGCACCACCCGGCTGCTGGAAGCGACGCAGGCACACAGGTTCTGGCCGGGGTTCGATGCACCTCCGGCGGCCGAGGTGGACAGCTTGTTCCCGTCCATCCGCAACCGCGGCAGCACCACACAATGGCAAGGCTGGTGGGGAGTGCAGCGTGAACTGATGGCGATGCCGGGCGGGCGGGCGCAGCTGGCCACCGGCGTCGACCTTCGCCACGAACGCTGGGTCTCGCGTCCCGACGCACTGCTGAGCGAAGGTGACCTCGCGCTGGGCCTGCCGCAGCAGCAACGCAGCCTGTCGCGGCAGAGCAGCGGTGTCTACGCTGAGCTTGGCCTGCCGCTCGCACCTGCGCTGCGCGCTGACGTCGCCGCCCGCTGGGACCGCGATGGCGGATTCATGGCATTCTCGCCACGTGCAGGACTGCGCTGGAGCCCAACCGCGCAGTGGTCGTTCCTGCTGGCCAGTGGGCGCGGCTACCGTGCCCCCAGCCTGTTCGAGCAACGGCGGCCTCCCGGCTACTTCGGCTCGCTCACGCTTCCTGTTTCCAGTGCGCTGCCCGAGTGCGCCACGCCCACACGCAGTGGTGGCTGCAGTGTCACCGCAGACGTGGTGGAGAACGGTGCACTGAAGGCCGAGCGGTCGCGCAGCCATTCGCTGGCGGCCACCTGGACGCCCAACGACACGTTCTCGCTGTCGCTGACCCACAACATCGTCGAACTGCGCAACGAGATCCTCGCCCTGCAGCCGAGCGACGCCGTGTGGAATCGAAGCACCTGGGAACTGGATGAAGACGGCCACCTGAGCAGCCTGCGACTGTCGTTCGACAACATCGGCCGCACCACGTCCCGCAACTGGGTGCTGCGTGGCGAGTACCGCATCGACAGCGGCAGCAACGGCCAATGGTTGTTTTCGCTCGATGCGCTGAAACAGCAGGAACTGCGTCGCCGCCGTGACCACGAGGCCGCCGTGGACCTGCGCGGCCATGTGACGCCCGAGCTGGCGGCGGTGTTGAACGTTCAATGGCAGAACAGCAACTGGGACATCGCCCTGCGCGGCAACCAGGTCGGTCGCACCCGTGCCTGGCTGCCGGGGGCCGAGTGCCCGCAGGATCAGGTCGACCGGAACCACTGCATGAATCCACGCCAGCTGCGCTGGAACCTGCACCTGGCACGCCGCCTCGGCCCACGCATCGTCGCGGCACTGGACGTGCACAATGTGCTTGATGCACAACCGGTGAACTATCTGGTCGGCAATGGCGGGCAGATGCCGGGGCTGGACGATCCGCTCGGCCGCTACTACCTGCTTACCCTGCAGTTCCGCTGAAGCGTAGTAATCTACGCGCCCTGTTCCACCGCGGTCCCCTTCCCCCATGAAAGCCTATCTCTGGTTCTGGGGCGCGTTCCTGCTGTTCTTCGCGTTGCCATTTCCCTGCATTCTCTATTTCGGCACCTCGTGGCCGGTGGCCCTGGTCGACCGCAGTGCACCGTGGCTGGCACTGTTGCTGCTCATACTGTCGATGGCCCTGTGGCTGACGCTGCTGTTCGCCTTCCTGCACTACCTGCTGCTGGGGCCGCCGCGCGCACTGCACCGGGTGCAGTCGATCCTGGCCGACGGTGAACCGCGCAGTGCGCTGATCGAGCAAGCCGAACAGACCGGCGTGCAGGTGCGCGGCTTCGCGCAATGGAAACTGCAGTTGGCCTTCAAGAACCTGTCCGGTACGCCGATCCGCGAACAGATGCTGGTGGTCGACAGCAAACCCCAGCTGCATCGCTTCGAGGTGGGCAGGCACATCGATGCGCGCCTGGGCCGGACGCCCGGGGCATTCCCCAACATCGTGCTCGACGGTGCCCAGCCCGAACTGAATGTCGCCAGCCTGTGGCGGCGCGGCATCGGTGCAGCACTCGGCATCGCCACCGTTGCTGCTGCCTATGTGTTGGCCTACCGGCTGCAGAGCGAGGGGCTGGGCTGGACCTTCCTGTCGTTCGGTCACCCGCTGCTGGTGTGCCCGCTGGTGCTGTGTGGCTATGCGCTGGGCCTGCGCCTGCTCGGCCGCCTGCTGCACGCCGATGCCCGCGGCGACGCGCTGAAGTATCGCGGCATCGGCGTGGAGGCCAGGGTGTTGAAGGTGCGTCAGACCGGCACCTACCTCAACGAACAACCGCAGGTGGAGTTCCAGCTGGAATACATCGACCGCGAAGGCAACGTGCAGCAGGCCCGCGTGCGCCGCTTCGTCCCGCTGATTGAACTGGCCAACATCCCGCGCGAGCACGTGACGCTGCTGTACGACCCGGACGACCGCAGCAACGTGCGCCTGGAGGGAGTATGAAACAGCCGCCCTCGACCCGCACCGTGTTCCTGGTACTGCTGCTGGTTCTGGCGGGCGTGGCCATTGCCGGCGGCGCAGTACAGACCATCAGCGAAACGCTGGGGCATTCGGTACAGCCGGACCGGATGCCATCCTCCGTCTCGTCTCAGTCGCCGCGCGAACAACCCGTATCGCTTGTGCCATCCCCGGCGCCCTTCCCTGCGGCGAGTACCGCTGCGGCGCCCGAGCGCAACAATCGCCTGTTCGATGCGGACTACCTGCTGGCTGCGCGCCAGGCACTGGAGCAGTTGCCAGCACTGGCCGGCCAGCGGCTGACGGTCTTCCACAGCATCCACTTCTACGACGATGGCCGCATCAACCTCGATCTGGTCGATCCGCAACAGCCGGGCCACGTCGACAGCTATCACTTTGAACGTGGCCAGTGGCGCAAGGGCAATCCGGTGAACCCGCAGCAGTTCGCGCCGACCATCAGCCTGCAGCGCAGCAGCACCTCCCTGGCCAGCATCGATTTCGAGGCCGTGCCGCGCGTGGCACAGGCACTGCAGGAACAGCGCAATGCCCTGCAGAACCCTGCATCCGAAGTCGGCCACGTGTACGTGATCGTGCGCAAAGGCGGCAAGCTGATGTGGCTGCCGGACGAAGTGGCCGGTGATCGCGAATCCGTGCGGCTGCAGTTCGATGCACAGGGCAACGCCCGCGGCGTAAGCCGCCGGTAGACAGCGCGATCCAGTCCAGCCCCGGCAGACGGTACGCCAGCAGGTAGAGCAAGCCATTTGTTCGCTGACCAGAAGACTGGAACTAGCGGGCAGCCAATGCGGATGCCCTCAATGGATCACAACTCCCAGTACTTGGAGCCTTGGGCTTCATGCAGCCGGGATAGGAAGCCTGCAAGCGAGTCCGATGCTTCAGGCCAGTCTTTTCGCTCGTCCAAAGGCAGGCAGACCAGCACCGAACCAAAGGCGTTCATAACCAGTAGATCTGAGTCGCCGTAGAAGCGGCCAAATACGACATCGCCGCTCCGGAAATCCAACGGACGCGAACCAGCGAGAATGGCCGTCTGAACGTGTGCATCCTCGACGCTGAGCATCTCCACACCCCATTGACTGAATTGCTCGTCCTTGAACAACTCTGCCGAAGCGTACATCTTCCAGAATGCGAGCAACTGCGCTGAACAGCCCTGGGATCGTCGGTCCTCTGGTACTGCAGTACTGCGCTGTACAAAGGAGGATCGAAGCAGGAAAGGACACTCCCCATGCTGATGCATGGCGACCCGAGGCTGTGACCACTCCGCCCGGATGGTATCGATAACTGCAGCCAGCGCGTTGATTTCCCTATCCATCAGAAAATCATAACGAGGCCAGGCTATCGATGGCCAGGCATAACCGAACGGGCGATGGCGTACTGCGCGCCGTAGTAGGTGAACAGCACCAGCAGGCTGGCCAGCGGCAGGCCGCCGGCGAAGCGGTCCCAGGCCAGCAGCGAATCGCTGGCGACGAACAGCAGCGCGCCGGCGGCGGCCCAGCGTGCGCTGCGCGCCTCCACGGCATCGGGCTGCGGTCGGCGCCACTGCCGTGCAAGCGCCAACACCGCCATCGATGCCAGCACCACCACGTAGGCCAGCACCGGGATGCGCATCGGCGCCGGCAGGTGCGGCCACAGCCCCATTACATTAAGCACGGCGAATGCACCCAGCAGCACGGTGGCGGCAAGCAATCCACCGCCCGCTCGCAGGCCCTCGCGGAAGGCAGCGATGTAGCAGACGTGGGCGAGCAGGAAAGCGACCAGCCCCGGCACAAATGCGTCCACCGGCAGCATCAGCGCGATATCGCCCACGCACGACGACAGCATGCCGACCAGCACTGCGCGCCGGTAGAACGGACGCGCGGGATCGTGCACCTGCCAGGCGATGGCGGCGATCAGCAGCGTGGTCGCCGGCTTGGCCAGCCAGTGCAGCCAGCGCCCGTCGCCCTGCAGGAACGCACCAGCGATGGCGAGGACCGCCATCACAAGGATCGCGCCGTCGCGCACGCGCGGTTTCATCGCGCCTTCCACAGGTCCGCCAGGCGGTCGGGCTTGCCGGCGATGCGCTCCAGCACCGGGTACTGCAGGCCACCGTGGTAGTCGATGTTCATCGTCTCGATGCGGTCGAACTGCTTCACCAGCAGCACGATCGGCGCCTTGTCCTTCGCTGCCGCAGCCACCGCGTCCTTCAGGCGCTGGCTGCTGTACTCGCGCCCGCCCACCGCGATCACCTTCATGCCCGGCGCCAGGCCGGCATTGAAGGCCGGGCTGTCCCAGATCACATCGCCGACCGTGCCGCTGTCGAGCACGGTCGCGCCCAGCGAATAGGCCAGCAATGCCGCTTTGGCGCGCTTTTCCTGTGCCTTGTAGGCATCGTTCGGGGTATCGCGGTAGACCAGCTTCCAGCCCGCCAGTTCCAGGCCACCGATCAACGAACCATGCCCATCCAGGCGGCCGCGCAGGAATGACGCCCAGTCGTACGGCGCGATGCCGTTCAAGGTCGCCACCACGTCGTCGAAGGTGTACGGGTTGACGTCCCAGTCGCCGTTGCCGACGCCGAAAAACGCACGCGCGAAGTCATCCAGGCTGCGACGGTTGCCGCTCAGTTCGCGCAGCTTGCCCTCCACTTCCAGCCACAGCATCTGCCCGCCGGAGTAGTAGTCCTCGCTCATCTGGTAGTTGCGGTACGGCAACGTGCGGCGCTGGGCGATGGTCGGGTCGTTGGTGGTGTCCTGCAGCGGGCGCCAGGCCAGGCCGGGACGGCCGCGGTCATAGGTCGCCGCCACATTGGCCAGCATGTCGCGTGCCTGTGCGACCGACCACAGTCCCGAACGCGCCGCCAGCACTTGGCCCCAGAACTGGGTCTGGCCTTCGTACACCCACAGCAGGCTGTCGCCCATCGGCACGTTGAAGTTGGCGGTAGCCAGATCGGCGCCACGGCGGTACTTGCCGTTCCACGAATGGGTGTACTCGTGCGGCAACAGGTCACGCATCCAGGCGTTGCTGTCCCACTCGGTGAAGTAACCCGGATCGGCGCTGTTCTCGCTGGAGCGGTGATGCTCCAGGCCGATGCCACCGAGGCGGTCGCTCAACGCCAGCAGGAATTCATAGTGGTTGTAGTGGCGCGCACCGTAGAGCTTGTCGGCCTGTTGCACCAGCGCGCGGTGCATCGTGATCTGAGCGTCGGTCGGCTTCAGCGACTTGGCGTCGTCGGCGAACACGTTGAGGTGCACCGGCACCTTCGCGCCCGGGTCGAGGTCGATGCGCTGGTAGTGTTCGCCGGCAAACAATGGCGAGTCGACCAGATGGTCATAGGAAATCGGCTTGAACACCACGGTGTCGCCGTCGCGGCGCGCGGTCTCCAGTGCGGTGGCGAACGACCAGCCCTTGGGCAGCGTCACGCTGGCCTGCGCCTGCAGTTGCCGCGCATCGACACCGGCCGGATACAGCGAATTGGCGCTCCATTGCAGGTTGAGCATCTCCGGGGTCATCACCACCCGGCCCTGGCTGCCGCCCTGCGAGGACAGGAAATCGAAGTGGGCGACGATTTCGCCCACGCCCTCGGGCACGTTCACCTTGAACGCATAGACGTTGAACTGGTCGCGCTGCCAGGCCAGCGGCTTGCCGTTGGCGGTCACGCGAAGGCCGGCCAGTTTGTCGATCGGGCCGGTAGGCGAATGGTTGCCGGGAATCCACTGCGGGTACAGCAGGGTGACCGGGCCGGGCGTGACCGGTACCGTGGCAGTGACCTTGAAGATGCGCCGGGCCAGATCGCGCGCGTCCACGTCGATGCGCAGCAGGCCAGGAGCCGCGGCGTCGGCAGGCGGCGAGGTCTGCGCCAGTGCAGGCGAAGCAGCCAACGCGAACAGCACGGACATCACCAGGGCTCGGGTCTTCATCGGGCAGCATCCAACAGCGGAGAATCCTCCGATGCTAGGCCTGTAAAGTGCCCTGCCCCATGGCCAAAGGTCATGGGCGGGCCGGCCATCCGCGCATGCCAAAAAAGCGTGCGAACCAAGGTTCGCACCCACCAGAGCAGTTTCAGTAGATCCACGCCATGCGTGGATGAGGCGCTTCCCGGTCAGTCGACCAGGCGCAGGCGCAGTTCCTTCGGCAGCGCGAACACCATCGATTCCGGTTCGCCGTCCAGCTCGCCGACGCCGGTCGCGCCCAGCTCGGCCAGGCGCGCCAGCACGCCATCGACCAGCACCTGCGGCGCCGAGGCGCCGGCGGTGACGCCGATGTGCTGCTTGCCGGCCACCCATGCCGGATCGATCTCGTGCGCACCGTCGATCAGGTACGACTCCACGCCTTCGCGGCGGGCCAGCTCACTCAAGCGGTTGGAGTTGGAGCTGTTCGGCGAACCGACCACCAGCACCAGGTCGCAGCGCTTGGCCAGGTCGCGCACGGCGTCCTGGCGGTTCTGCGTGGCGTAGCAGATATCGTCGTTCTTCGGGCCCTGCATCGCCGGGAAACGCTCGCGCAGCGCATCGATGATGCCGCGCGTATCGTCCACCGACAGCGTGGTCTGGGTGGTGTAGGCAAAGTTGTCCGGCTGGTTGATGTGCAGCGTGGCAACCTGCTCCACGTCTTCCACCAGATAGATCTGGCCGGTCCCCGCTTCGCGGTTCCACTGGCCCATGGTGCCTTCCACTTCCGGATGACCGGCATGGCCGATCAGCACCACGTCACGGCCGGCACGGCAATGGCGGGCAACTTCGAAATGAACCTTGGTCACCAGCGGGCAGGTGGCATCGAACACCTTCAGGCCACGGCGCTCGGCTTCCTGGCGCACGGCCTGCGACACGCCGTGCGCGCTGAAGATCACCGTGTTGTTGTCCGGCACTTCGTCGAGTTCCTCGACGAAGATCGCCCCGCGCTGCTTCAGGTCGTCGACCACGAAGCGGTTGTGCACCACTTCATGGCGGACGTAGATGGGCGCGCCCAGCGTTTCGATCGCGCGCTTGACGATCTCGATCGCACGATCGACACCGGCACAGAAACCACGCGGGTTGGCGAGCAGCACATCCATCAGTTCAATCTCCCGGCAGCGGCCGGCTTACGGTTTCGGGTTGGCATTATCCGCCTTTTTGGCGGACTTGCCGTCGAACAGGCCAAACAGGGCAATGCCGATGGCACCCACCACGATGGCCGAATCGGCGATGTTGAACGAGGGCCAGGTGTAGCTGCCCACGTACCACTGGATGAAATCGACCACGTGACCATGCACCTGGCGGTCGATCACGTTGCCGATGGCGCCGCCGATGATCAGCGCATACGGCACCGCGGCCTTCCAGTTGCCGCGGGCGGTGCCGCGCAGCCACCAGGCCATCAGGCCGCTGATGGCGATGGCCAGCGCGGTGAAGAAGTACTTCTGCCAGCCACCGGCATCGCTCAGGAAACTGAACGCCGCACCGGTGTTGTAGGTGCGGTACCAGTTCCAGAAGCCATCAATGACCACCACCGGCTGGAACTCCGGCAGGCTCGACAGCACCCAGGCCTTGGACCACTGGTCCAGGCCGATGATGGCCGCCGACAGCAGCAGCCAGACCAGGGCGTTCGGATGCGGACGGGGCGCGGCCATCAGAACCAGCTCCGCACTTCGCCAGCACCGGTCACGTTGCTCACGCAGCGGCCGCACAGTTCCGGATGGTCGGCGTTGCTGCCGACATCGGCACGGTGGTGCCAGCAGCGCACGCACTTGGCCTTGGTAGTCGCCTGGGCGCTGACGAACACCTCGTCGGTGGTCGCCGGGCGCACCTGCACGTCGCCACTGATGAACAGGAAACGCAGTTCATCGGCCAGCGGCTGCCAGCGCGCAGCCTGCTCTTCGTTGGCAGCGATGGTGATTTCTGCTTCCAGCGCGGCACCGATCGCGCCGTTGGCACGCATCGGCTCGAGCACCTTGGCCACCTGCTCGCGCACGGCCAGCAACTGATCGAAGTCGGCGGCGTTGAGCTGGGCATCGGCCGGCAGCGGCACCAGGCCGTCGTACCAGGTGGTGAACAGCACGTGGCCGGCATGCTCGCCCGGCAGGTAGCCCCACAGCTCGTCGGCGGTGAAGGTCAGGATCGGTGCGACCCAGCGGGTGAACGCTTCGGCGATGTGGTACATCGCGCTCTGTGCCGAACGGCGACCGTGCGAATCGGCCGGCATCGTGTACAGGCGGTCCTTGGTCACGTCCAGGTACAGCGAGCCCAGGTCCACGCTGCAGAAGTTCAGCAGCAGCTGCACGATCTCGGCCATGTTGTAGCCGTCGTAGGCTGCCTTGATCTTCTCCTGCAGCTCCCACGCGCGATGCACGATCCAGCGGTCCAGCGCGACCATCTGGTCGAGCGGGCGCAGGTGCTGGGCCGGGTCGAAGCCGTCCAGGTTGCCGAGCAGGAAGCGTGCGGTGTTGCGCAGGCGACGGTAGGCGTCGGCGTTGCGCTTGAGGATCTCCTGCGACAGCGACATCTCGTTGCTGTAGTCGGCCGAGGCGATCCACAGGCGCAGGATGTCCGCGCCCAGCTTGTTCATGATGTCCTGCGGCTCGATGCCGTTGCCCAGCGACTTGGACATCTTGCGGCCGTGCTCGTCCACGGTGAAGCCGTGGGTCAGGCACTGCTTGTACGGCGCGCGCTTGTCGATCGCCACGCCGGTCAGCAGCGAGGACTGGAACCAGCCGCGGTGCTGGTCGGAACCCTCCAGGTACAGATCGGCCGGCTTGCCGAAGCCGCGCGCGGCGAGCACGCCTTCATGGGTCACGCCCGAATCGAACCAGACGTCGAGGATGTCGGTGACCTTCTCGTAGTCGGCGGCTTCGGCGCCGAGCAGTTCGGCGGCATCCAGCGAGTACCACACGTCGATGCCCTCGGCTTCGACGCGATCGGCGACCTGCTGCATCAGCTCCACCGAACGCGGGTGGATCTCGCCGGTCTGGCGATGGGTGAACAGTGCGATCGGCACGCCCCAGGTGCGCTGGCGCGAGATGGTCCAGTCCGGACGACCGTCAACCATGCTCTGGATACGCGCCTTGCCCCAGGTCGGGAACCAGCCCACGGTATCGATGGCGGCCAGCGCATCGCTGCGCAGGTTGGCCTTGTCCATCGAGATGAACCACTGCGGAGTGGCGCGGAACACCACCGGCGTCTTGTGGCGCCAGCAATGCGGGTAGCTGTGGCGGATCGGGTGGAAGGCCAGCAGCGCGCCGCTGTCGCGCAGCACGCCGACGATGGCCTCCTGCGCCTTCCACAGATGCTGGCCGGCCAGCACCACGTCACCGGCCGGCGGGGTGGATTCCAGATACACGCCACGGCCGTCGATCGGAGTCACCTGGCCAGCGTTGTACTTGTCCAGCAGGCCGTACTTCTGGCTGACCACGAAGTCTTCCTGGCCGTGGCCAGGAGCGGTGTGCACCGCACCGGTACCGTCCTCGTCGGACACATGGTCGCCGTTGAGCACCAGGATCTCGCGTTCCGGGTAGAACGGGTGCGCCAGCAGCTGGTTCTCCAGCGCCGCGCCGGTGGTTTCACCGTGCAGCACCACGTTTTCGACGCCATAGCGCTGCAGTGCACGCTCGGCCAGGGCAGCGGCCAGCACCAGCCAACGGCGCTTGCCGTTGTGCGCCGGGCCCTCGGCCAGCACGTAGTTGATTTCCGCACCCAGCGACACCGCCAGCGAGGCCGGCAGCGTCCACGGGGTGGTGGTCCAGATCGGCACGGCCACTTCGACGTCGGCCGGCACGCTCACGCCGAACGCCTGGCCGATGGCCTGTGCATCACGCGCGGCGTAGGCCACGTCGATCGCCGGCGATTCCTTTTCCTGGTACTCGATCTCGGCCTCGGCCAGCGCGGAGCCACAGTCGAAGCACCAGTACACCGGCTTGGCGCCACGCACCAGGTGGCCGTTGGCCACCACCTTGGCCAGCGCACGGATCTCGTTGGCTTCGAAGTCGAAGCTCAGGGTCTTGTACGGGTTGTCCCAGTCACCGGTCACGCCCAGGCGCTTGAAGTCCACGCGCTGGATGTTGATCTGCTCTTCGGCGAACTCGCGGCACTTCTGGCGGAATTCAACGGCGTCGAGCTTGGTGCCGACCTTGCCCCACTTCTTCTCGACCGCGATCTCGATCGGCAGGCCGTGGCAGTCCCAGCCCGGCACGTACGGGGCATCGAAGCCGGCCAGGTAGCGCGACTTGACGATGATGTCCTTCAGGATCTTGTTGACCGCGTGGCCCAGGTGGATGCGGCCGTTGGCGTAGGGCGGGCCATCGTGCAGCACGAACAGCGGGCGGCCGGCGGCGTTGTCGCGCAGCTGCTGGTAGAGCCCCTGCGCTTCCCACTGCGCCAGAATGCCCGGCTCGCGCTTGGGCAGGTCGCCGCGCATCGGGAATTCGGTGGCTGGCAGGTTCAGGGTGGTCTTGTAGTCCTGGCTCACGCAGTGGCTCGCAATCTATGTTCGGAAAGGATGGCGCGCGCCTGTTCGGCGTCGCGGTGCATCTGGTCGGTCAGCGCCGCCAGATCATTGAATTTTTCTTCGTCGCGCAGCTTGGCGACGAATTCCACGTCGATGTGGCGCCCGTACAGGTCGCCCTGGAAATCGAACAGGTGGGCTTCCAGCAGCGGCTCCACGCCCTCCACCGTCGGCCGTGTACCGAAGCTGGACACCGACGGCCAAGGCTGGTCGAACACGCCGTGCACCCAGGTTGCGTAGATGCCCGACAGCGCCGGGGTCTTCGGGAAGCGCAGGTTGGCGGTCGGGAAACCCAGCGTACGGCCAAGCTGGCGACCGCGCACCACCCGCCCGCTGATCGCGTACGGTCGGCCCAGCAGATCGTTGGCGCGGGCGAAGTCGCCCTCCTGCAGCAGCTGGCGGATGCGGGTGCTGGAGATGCGCTCGCCATGCAGGTCGACCGCTTCGATTTCACCCGCGGTGAAGCCCAGTTCGGCCCCCATCTGCTGCAGCAGTGCCAGATCGCCACGGCGGCGGTTGCCGAAGCAGAACTCCGGGCCGATCCACACTTCGCGTGCGCCCAGCCGGTGCACCAGCAACTGGCGCACAAAGGTCTCGGCCGGCATCGCCGCCATCGCCGCATCGAAACGCAGCAGGCCGATCGCATCGACGCCGAGCTCGCGCAGGATCTCGACCTTGCTGCGCGCCAGGGTCAGCCGCGGCGGCGGCGTGCCCTGGGCGAAGAATTCACGCGGCAGCGGCTCGAATGCCACGGCCACCGCGGCCACGCCCAAGGCGCGCGCGCGGGCAACCGCGTGGCGCACCAGCGCACGATGGCCCAGGTGGAGGCCGTCGAATGCACCGATACAGACCACGCTTCCGTTGGGGAACAGCTCCCCGCCCTCGACGCTTCTGAACAGCCTGCTCATCAACTCTCGTTCCGGCCCGACCTGGGCCGCCGCTTCAATGGTGTAACCCTGAAGTATAGCCGCCACAAGCGGTGATCAATGCCCGCGCAGATCGCGCGGGCGGAAGCCCATCGCCACCATGGCCACCGCGTAGGTGGCGCCGCCACCGCCGACCAGCAGCGACAGGCTGCCGATCCGCTCCCACACACCCATCGTCGAGAAGGCCGGCAGCCAGTGCAGCAGGGCCAGCAGCGCGCCAACCATGGCCGCGCAGGCCAGCACCAGGCGTAGCAGATAGCCACCCCAGCCCGGCCGGCGCTGGTAGACATCGGTCTTGCCCAGCCAATACCAGAGCAGGCCCAGGTTCAGGTAACTGGACAGCGCGCTGGCGATGCCCAGTGCCAGGTGCAGGCCCGGCTGCTTGCCGATGGCCGCCATCACGCCCTGCGCCTTCAGCTCGTCCGACACCATCACCTGATACAGCACCGCCAGCAGGGCGAAGTTGAACACCATGTTGGCCACCAGCGCGGCCACACCGGCGCGCACCGGAGTCTTGGTGTCCTGGCGGGCGTAGAAGGCCGGCAGCACCACCTTCAGCAAGGCGAACGCCGGCAGGCCGAAGCTCAGGCCGTACACTGACAGCGCGGTCATGCGGGTATCGAAAGCGCTGAACTGGCCATGCTGGAAGATGGTCGCGATCAGCGGCTCGGCCAGCAGCAGCAGGCCCAGCATGGCCGGCACCGAAATCAGCAGGGTCATGCGCAGGCCCCAGTCCAGCGAGCGCGAGAAGCCGTCGCGGTCGGTGCTGACGTGGTGGCGGGCCAGCGCCGGCAGGATCACCGTGCCCAGCGCCACGCCGAACACGCCCAGCGGCAACTCCAGGAAGCGGTCGGCCAGCGACAGCCAGGACTGCGAGCCATCGGTCAGCTTGGCGGCGATGACCGTGTCCAGCAGCAGGTTGATCTGCGCCACCGAGGAACCGAACAGCGTCGGCACCATCAGCGTCATCACCTTGCGCACGCCTGGGTGGCTCCAGCCCCAGCGCGGCAGGGTCAGCAGGTTGATGCCCTTCAGCGAGGGCAGCTGGAACAGCAGTTGCAGGATGCCGGCGGCAAGCACCGCCCAGCCCAGCGCCAGGATCTGCTTCTCCGGGGTGCCGCCCAGTCGCGGTGCCAGCCACAGCGCGCCGGCGATCATGCACAGGTTGAGGATGACCGGGGTCAGCGCCGGCATCGCGAAGCGCTGGAAGCTGTTCAGCGCGCCACCGGCCAGGGCGGTCAGCGAGACGAACAGCAGGAACGGGAAGGTCAGGCGGAACAGGTCGACCAGCAGGCCCTGCTTGACCGGGTCGGTATCAACGCCACTGGAAAAGACCGAAGCCAGCTGCGGCGCGAAGATCAGCGCCAGCGCGGTGACCAGCATCAGCACGCCGCCCAGGGTACCGGCGGTGCGGGCCATCAGTTCACGCAGCTCGGCGTGGCTGCGGGTTTCCTTCACTTCCGTGAACACCGGCACGAAAGCGGTGGCAAAAGACCCTTCGGCGAACAACCGGCGCAGGAAATTGGGTACCCTGAAGGCGACCCAGAAAGCATCAGTGATGGCGTTGGTGCCGAACGTGGTGGTCACCACGAAGTCCCGGACAAGTCCGAGAACGCGCGAGACCATGGTCATGCTGCTGAACGACAGCAGGCCCCGCAACAACTTGGGTGAACTCACTCAGCGTCCCTCTTGACAATCGACTTGACGTGCATTTCTTACGCCATCATACTAGCTAGCTTGCTGTTCCCATAACACCGATTTTTTCAGGAAACCACCACCGTGGCCAATATCAAGTCCGCCAAGAAGCGCGCCAAGCAGACCGTCGTGCGCAACGCGCGCAACGTGGCTCAGCGCTCGATGCTGCGCACCGCTGTCAAGAAAGTGATCAAGGCGCTGGACGCCAACGATGCCGCCGGCGCCGAAGCCGCCTTCGCCGTTGCCCAGCCGATCCTGGATCGCTTCAGCGCGCGTGGCCTGATCCACAAGAACAAGGCTGCTCGCCACAAGAGCCGCCTGAACGACCGCATCAAGGCCCTCAAGGCCGCCTGATCCGGCGTTGCCGCCCCGCCCGTCAGGGCTGGGCTGCAGACAAGAACCCGGCCCCGGCCGGGTTTTTTGTTGCCTGCGATCCGGTAGCGCCGGCCACTGGCCGGCAACCCCGAGGAATGCCGGCCAGCGGCCGGCACTATCGGAAAATGAAAAACCCGGCCGAAGCCGGGTTTTTCGCATGGAACCACGACAGGCATTACTGCGCGTCGCGGGCTTCCTGTTCTTCTTCCTTCTGGCGATCGAAGAAGGCCATGATCCGGCTCATGATCGGGAAGGTGCCTTCGCGGCCCAGTGCGGAGACCAGGAACCACGGCTCCTTCCAGCCCAGCTCGGCGACGATCTGTTCGGCCGCGGCCTGCGCCTCGTCCTCGAACATCAGGTCGGCCTTGTTCAGCACCAGCCAGCGCGGCTTGTTCAGCAGCTCCGGATCGTGCTTCTCCAGCTCGCGCTCGATCGCACGCACCTGCTCGACCGGCGAAATGCCTTCCACCCCACCCTCCATCGGCGAGATGTCCACCAGGTGCAGCAGCAGGCGGGTGCGCTGCAGGTGGCGCAGGAACTGCGCGCCCAGGCCAGCACCATCGGCCGCACCCTCGATCAGGCCCGGGATATCGGCGATCACGAAGCTGCGGTGGTTCTCCACCTTCACCACACCCAGGTTCGGGTACAGCGTGGTGAACGGGTAATCAGCCACCTTCGGCGTCGCCGCCGAAACGGCGCGGATCAGGGTGCTCTTGCCGGCATTGGGGAAGCCCAGCAGGCCAACGTCGGCCAGCAGCTTCAGCTCCAGCTTCAGCGTGCGCTCCTCGCCCGGCTCACCCGGCAGCGCCTGGCGCGGCGAGCGGTTGGTCGAGCTCTTGAAGTGCATGTTGCCCAGGCCGCCACGGCCACCCTTGGCCACCAGCAGGCGATCGTTGTGCCGGGTCAGGTCACCGATGACCTCATCGGTGGCAACGTTGATGACCACGGTGCCGACCGGCACGGTGATGGTCAGGTCTTCGCCGCCCTTGCCATAGGCCTGGCGGCCCATGCCGTTCTCGCCACGCTGCGCCTTGAAGATGCGGTCATGGCGGAAGTCGACCAGGGTGTTCAGGTTTTCGTCGGCGCGGATGTACACGCTGCCGCCCGCACCGCCGTCGCCGCCGTCCGGGCCGCCGAGCGGAATGAACTTCTCGCGACGGAAGCCAATGCAGCCGTTGCCGCCGTTGCCGGCGAACACTTCGATTTCTGCTTCGTCTACCAGTTTCATTGTTTCGATGCCTGCGATGGGCGCGGCCTGCCGGCCGCCGCCTTGAATGTCATGCCGGCCGCGGGCCGGCAACCCGGCACAGCCGGTCTTGCGTTCACTCTAACGAAAAGCCCCGCCGAAGCGGGGCTCTCCATGCAGCGTGCTTTTCATCCAGCACACCCATGCCGGGGCACGGGTGCCGGCGATGCCTGGATCAGGCGTCGGCCGAGACGATGCTGACGGTGCGACGCTTCTTGGCGCCCTTGACCGAGAACTCCACCTTGCCGTCCACGAGGGCGAACAGGGTGTGGTCACGGCCCAGGCCAACGCCCGAACCCGGGTGGAACTGGGTGCCGCGCTGACGCACGATGATGTTGCCGGCTTCGATGGCCTGGCCGCCGAAGATCTTGACGCCCAGGTACTTCGGGTTGGAGTCGCGACCGTTGCGCGAGGAGCCTACGCCCTTTTTATGTGCCATGACTGCTTCTCCTGATGCTTAGCCGGCGATGCCGGTGATCTCGATTTCGGTGTAGTACTGACGGTGCCCCTGACGCTTCATGTGGTGCTTGCGGCGACGGAACTTGATGATCCGCACCTTGTCAGCACGACCCTGGGACAGGACCTTGGCGGTGACGGCAGCGCCCTTCAGCGCATCGCCCAGCTTCACGCCGTCGCTGTCACCCAGCATCAGGATGTTGTCAAACTTGATCTCGCTGCCGACTTCGACTTCGAGCTTTTCAATGCGGAGCTTTTCGCCCTGCGCCACGCGGTATTGCTTACCGCCGGTGACCAGTACTGCGTACATGACCAGGCCTTCCTCTGTAGTTATTGTGGTCTGAGCTGCCGCCATCGAGGGCGGACAGGAGCGGGATTGTACGCAGATCAGCGGGCGCAGGTCAAGTCAACCCCTGAACGGCCCGGGTGGCCGGGCCGGAACGGGGTCAGATCCCTTTTCACGCCGCGAAAACGGATCTGAGCCCTGCCTGTCGGCCGGTCTCACAAGGTGAGACACCAGGCTGGCATTGTCGCCCATTGCCCCCATCTGGTCACCTCGGTAGGCTGACCGATTGCCGTTCCCTGCTGGCCCGGCACCCAGCCAACGCCCCCACAACCGGATCCCCCATGGCGATGGATTTCATCCGCATCCGCGGCGCGCGGACGCACAACCTGAAGAACCTCGACCTCGACCTGCCCCGCGACAAGCTGATCGTGATCACCGGCCTGTCCGGCTCGGGCAAGTCCTCGCTGGCGTTCGACACCATTTATGCAGAAGGCCAGCGCCGCTATGTCGAGTCGCTGTCGGCCTATGCGCGCCAGTTCCTGAGCGTGATGGAAAAGCCGGACCTGGACCACATCGAAGGCTTGTCCCCGGCGATTTCGATCGAGCAGAAGTCGACCTCGCACAACCCGCGTTCGACGGTCGGCACGATCACCGAGATCTACGACTACCTGCGCCTGCTGTATGCCCGCGTAGGCACCCCGCGCTGCCCGGACCACGGCTATCCACTGGAAGCGCAGACGGTCAGCCAGATGGTCGACCAGGTGCTGACGCTGGACCCGGAGCAGCGCTACATGCTGCTGGCCCCGGTCATCCGCGACCGCAAGGGCGAACACGCACAGGTCTTCGACCAGCTGCGCGCGCAGGGCTTCGTGCGTGTGCGCGTGGACGGCGAGCTGCATGAGATCGATGCGGTGCCGCCGCTGGCGCTGCGCCAGAAGCACACCATCGAGGCGGTGATCGACCGCTTCCGCCCGCGCGAAGACATCAAGCAACGCCTGGCCGAGAGCTTCGAGACCGCGCTGAAACTGGGCGATGGCATGGCCTCGGTGCAGAGCCTGGACACGGCCGACGCCGCGCCTGCACTGTTCTCCTCCAAGTACTCCTGCCCGGTCTGCGACTACTCGCTGCCGGAGCTGGAACCGCGCCTGTTCTCGTTCAACGCACCGATGGGCGCCTGCCCCGGTTGCGATGGCCTGGGCATCGCCGAGTTCTTCGATCCCTCGCGCGTGGTGGTGCATCCGGAGCTGTCGCTGGCCGCCGGCGCGGTGCGCGGCTGGGACCGTCGCAACGCCTACTACTTCCAGCTGATCGCCTCGCTGGCCAAGCACTACAAGTTCGACGTGGACGCCGCGTGGAACTCGCTGCCGGCCAAGGTACAGCAGGCCGTGCTGTATGGCAGCGGCGACGAAACGATCACCTTCACCTACTTCACCGAAGCCGGTGGCCGCACCCAGCGCAAGCATCGCTTCGAGGGCATCATTCCCAACCTCGAGCGCCGCTACAAGGAGACCGAATCGCCGGCGGTGCGCGAGGAACTGTCCAAGTACATCAGCGAACAGCCGTGCCCGGAATGCCATGGCGCGCGCCTGAACAAGGCGGCTCGCAACGTGTTCGTGGCCGATCGCCCGCTGCCGGAGCTGGTGGTGCTGCCGATCGACGAGGCGCTGAAGTTCTTCAGCGAGCTGAGCCTGCCGGGCTGGCGTGGCGAGATCGCCGCGAAGATCGTCAAGGAGATCGGCGAACGCCTCGGCTTCCTGGTCGACGTCGGCCTGGATTACCTGACCCTGGAGCGCAAGGCCGACACCCTGTCCGGTGGCGAGGCACAGCGCATCCGCCTGGCCAGCCAGATCGGCGCCGGCCTGGTCGGCGTGATGTACGTGCTCGACGAGCCGTCGATCGGCCTGCACCAGCGCGACAACGAACGCCTGCTCGGCACCCTCACCCGCCTGCGTGACCTGGGCAACACGGTGATCGTGGTCGAGCATGACGAGGATGCGATCCGCCTGGCCGACTACGTGCTGGACATCGGCCCGGGCGCGGGCGTGCACGGCGGCGAGATCGTCGGCCAGGGCACCCTGCAGGACATCCTGGAGGCACCTCGCTCGTTGACCGGCCAGTACCTGTCGGGCAAGCGCGCGATCGAGATTCCGGCGCGCCGGCACACGCCGAACCCGAGGATGACCCTGCACCTGCGCGGGGCCACCGGCAACAACCTGAAGGGCGTGGACCTGGCGATCCCGTCGGGCCTGTTGACCTGCGTGACCGGCGTGTCCGGCTCGGGCAAGTCGACCCTGATCAACGACACCCTGTTCTCGCTGGCCGCCAACGAGATCAACGGCGCCTCGCACCCGATCGCTCCGTACAAGGAGATCGATGGCCTGGACCTGTTCGACAAGGTGGTGGACATCGACCAGTCCCCGATCGGCCGCACCCCGCGTTCGAACCCGGCCACCTACACCGGCCTGTTCACGCCGCTGCGCGAACTGTTCGCACAGGTGCCCGAAGCGCGTGCGCGTGGCTATTCGCCGGGCCGCTTCAGCTTCAACGTGCGCGGCGGCCGCTGCGAAGCCTGCCAGGGTGATGGCCTGATCAAGGTCGAGATGCACTTCCTGCCGGACGTGTACGTGCCCTGCGACGTCTGCCACGGCAAGCGCTACAACCGCGAGACGCTGGAGATCCTGTACAAGGGCTTCAACATCAACGACGTGCTGGAAATGACCGTCGAGGATGCACTGAAGCTGTTCGAACCGGTGCCGTCGATCGCGCGCAAGCTGGAAACACTGGTTGACGTGGGCCTGAGCTACATCAAGCTGGGCCAGAGCGCGACCACGCTGTCCGGTGGTGAAGCGCAGCGCGTGAAGCTGTCCAAGGAACTGTCGCGCCGCGATACCGGCCGCACCCTGTACATCCTCGACGAGCCGACCACCGGCCTGCACTTCCACGACATCGAAGCGCTGCTGGGCGTGCTGCACAAGCTGCGCGACGAAGGCAACACGGTGGTGGTGATCGAGCACAACCTGGACGTGATCAAGACCGCCGACTGGATCGTCGACCTGGGTCCGGAAGGCGGCCATCGCGGTGGCACCATCCTGGTCACCGGCACGCCGGAAGACGTGGCGGCCTGCCCGCAGTCGTACACCGGCCAGTTCCTGGCCCGCATGCTGCCGTCCACCAGCGCGCGCCCCGAGCAACCGGCCGCCGTGGCCAACAAGCCCGACGCCCGCCCGCCGCGCAAGGTGAAGCCTGAAAAGGCGGAGATGCCGACGAAGAAGGCCGTGGCTGCCAAGAGCACCGGCAAGACCAGCAAGGCCGCTACGGCCAGCAAGAAGAAGAAGGACGCCTGATGAGCAGCGAACACAAGATCCTGGCCCGCATCCCGATCAGCGTGCGCTGGCGCGACATGGACAGCATGGGCCACGTCAACAACGCCAAGTACATTTCCTACCTGGAAGAAGCGCGCGTGCGCTGGATGCTGGGCGTTGAAGGCGTGTCGATGACCGACCGCATCGCACCGGTGGTGGCCGCGACCAACGTCAACTACCGGCTGCCGATCGTGTGGCCCAACGACATCCTGGTCGAACTGTTCGTCGAACGCCTGGGCAACAGCAGCGTGACCATCGGCCACCGCATCGTCGACCAGCAGGACGAGTCGAAGCTGTATTCCGACGGCAACGTGGTGGTGGTCTGGATGGATACGCAGACCGGCAAGAGCGCACCGTTGCCGGAGGCGATCCGCAGCGCCTCTACCTGAGGGTCGTGGCGGGCGCAGGCCGGCCGGCCCCACGCCGACAAAAGGGGGGGGCGGCGGGCCCCAAACCTCTTTTTTCGGCTGGGGCCGGGCGGCCCGGGGCCGGCCACGACCCTCAGGTAGAGGCGCTGCGGATCGCCTCCGGCAACGGTGCGCTCTTGCCGGTCTGCGTATCATCCAGACCACCACCACGTTGCCGTCGGAATACAGCTTCGACTCGTCCTGCTGGTCGACGATGCGGTGGCCGATGGTCACGCTGCTGTTGCCCAGGCG
>NZ_JAUTXR010000136.1 GCF_030658505.1 Stenotrophomonas raiganjensis (SeqCode)
TGGAGGCTGGGCTGGTGGAATACATCCAGTACTACAACCAAGAGCGCATCAAACTGAAACTGAAAGGCCTGAGCCCGGTAAAGTATCGGGAGCAGGCCCAATCGGCCACCTGACCCCGTCCAAGTCTCGGGGGTCACTTCAGGGATGGGTTCACGGCGTCCCCCGCGAACCCATCCCGCCCCGCCAAGCGCGGCTTTTGCTCCAAGCGACCAACCACGAGGGGCTCAGCCGTTCGCCGCCGCAAACTCCGGCCGCGTCAGGTTGTCAGCCTCGCCATCAGTGCACAGCACTTCGTCTTCGATGCGGATGCCGCCATACGGACGGAAGAAGTCCACGCGGTCCCAGTTGATCGCATCACCGTGGCCAGCGTCCTTCACTTCATTCAACAGCATGTCGATGAAGTACAGGCCCGGTTCGATGGTCACGACCATGCCCGGTTCCAGCACGCGGGTCAGGCGCAGGTACGGGTGGCCCGCCGGGCGCTCGATGCGGCCACCCTCGTCGCTGGCCGCGAAACCGGCCACGTCGTGCACCTGCAGGCCGATCAGGTGGCCGATGCCGTGCGGGAAGAACGCGGCGCTGACGCCGGTTTCCACTGCAGTCTGTGGCGAGACCCTGATCACGCCGAAGTCCTTCAGCACGCCCATCAGCGAAAGATGCGCGTCCACGTGCAGCTGCTTGTAGTCGAAGCCCGGGCGCACTGCCGCGCACATCTGCTGCTGGGCCGCATCGACGGCGGCGATCATCGCCGCGAATTCGTCGTGGCCGTGCGCGGCGTAGGTACGGGTGATGTCGCTGGCGTAGCCGTGCGCGCTGGCGCCGGCGTCGATCAGGAAGCTGCGCAGCGGCTGCGGTGCCTTGCGGCCGAGTTCGGTGTAGTGCAGCACGGCGGCATGTTCATTCAGCGCCACGATGTTGCCGTACGGCAGCTCGTTGGCATCCTGGCCGACTGCCTGGCAGTACGCCATGTGGATGCTGAACTCGTCGGCGCCATTGCGGAATGCGGCCTCGGCAGCGCGGTGGCCGCGCACGCCCAGCACCTGGGCCTGGCGCATCAGCGCGATCTCATACGGTGTCTTGCTGCCGCGGTGCCATTCCAGGTAGTTCACCACCGGCGCGGGGTTGTTCGGCACGTAGTTGCCCTGCGCGCTCTGCGGCTCGCCGAGGATCGCGCAGCGCGCCGGATCGGCCGGCAGCAGGGCCAGTGCCTCTTCGGGCTTGCGGATGATGTGGATGTCGAAGTGCTCCACCCACCAGCCGCTGGGTGCGTCCGGCACCACGTGCCAGTAATCGAAGGGCTGGTGGAAGATCACCGCCGGGCGCTTGCCCGGGGTGAACACGATCCAGCTGTTGGGCACGCGGGTCAGCGGCAACCAGGCCTTGAACTGCGGATTCACCGCATACGGATAGTCGCGATCATCGAACACCTGGTAGTGCAGGGTGCCACTGGGTACCACCAGGTGATCGAAGCCGCCGCGGGCCAGCGCCTGTTCGGCGCGTCGGCACAGCACGGCCAGGTGGTCGGAATACAGGGCGCCGGGGTCTTGCTGGATCATTGCGGTGGCTCGACACGGAAAACGGCCCTAGATTCTGCCGCATACCGCGCAAAACCGCTGTGCCGGAACCGGCACTCAGGCCGTCGAAACCGGCCCCTCGTCGCTGTCTTCGCCCACCCACTGGCGCAGCAGCTGCCGATGCTCGCGCGACAGGGTGAGGAAGCGGAAGCCGGTCCAGCTCTGTCCGGGGGCGTGTGCGGGTTCGCTCCACAGCAGGTGCACGCCCACGTCGATGTCCTGGTGGCGGCCATCACCCAGCGGCAAAGGGAAGCGCAACTGGTACAGCGCATCCTCGCGCAACGGTGCGCTGGCCAGCATCAGCATGCCGGTTTCGGAGACATTGCCGAGACGGCCCACCACGCATTCGCGCATCTGGTCGGTGACCGGCACCAGGTCCGAGACCTGGCGGCGCGGCGCGCGGCGGGTGTCCTGCGGCGGTTGGGTGATCATGCGGTGGTCTCCTGCGTATGGCCGGCCGCCAGTGCACGCAATGCGCCAAGGCTGGCCTCCCAGGCACGGTCAACCAGCCGGGCCTTGTCCTCAGTGACCAGCTGCGCCCGGCCGGCACTGATCTGCCGGGCCAGCGAATCCAGGTCGGTATCGGCGATCTTCTGCCCGCGCGGATTGACCAGCAGCGCGTGGCCGGTCAGCAGGCTGTACCAGGACAGGCGCTGGCGGCGCAGTGTGCCATCGCCGGTATCGATGTCGAACCAGCTGCCGAAGGGCAGGGAGGACAGCTGCTGGTAAGCCGCTTCCTCGGCACTGCTGCGCGGTGTGGCGGGCGTCGTGCCGGCGGCCGTACCGGCGTGCTCGCCCAGGCGCGCGCGCGCCTTCAGGCGGGCACTGAGTTCGGTACGCGAGGTGCTCTCGTCCTCGCCGCCAGGCGTGGCCAGCCTGCGTGCGACGGCGGCGGCCTCCTCGGCGTGGTAGCCGACCTGCAGCAGGGCGGCCTCGACCTCGGCAGCAAGCGTGGCATCGGTGCCGCCGGGCGCATCAACGGGTTGCGCGGTGATGGTGGCAATGCGTTGGGTCTGCTGCAGGCGTTCCTGCCACTGCGGTGAATCGTCGCCGTGGCGCAGGCGGGTCAGGGTGAGGGCATCGGCCCAGGCTTGGCGCAGCAGGGTCTGCACGAAGCGGGGCGGCTCCTTCGCGTCGCAGCACTGATCGATCTGTGCACTGGCCTGTCGCCGGGCCAGCTCCAGCCGCTCCTTGCCACGGGCGGCTTCCACATGGCGGCGCTCGGCCAGCTCGGCGCGATGCGCTGCGGCGCGCTGATGCTGCTGCACTTCCTCGTTCGCGCTGGCGAAGGCCTCCGGCGCCCGCGCATCCTGGCCCAGCAGGCCCTGCACGCTCTGGGCCATGCGCTGCAGCAACTGCGGGTCGACATCATCGTCGCCCAGCCAGTTGGCGCCGACTTCGGCAATCTGGTTGAGCAGTTCGCGCGCGGGGTGCTCGTCGCGCACGAAGAAGCCGGGGTCGGCCATTGCCGCACGTGCCAGCGGTACCTGCAGGCGCGCCAGCAGGGCGGCCGGCACCGGGTCCGGACGCTGCTGCTGCTGCACCTGCTGCATCAGCATGCGCAGCAGGTCGAGGTTGTCGCGGTCGTGGCTGCCCAGCTGGGCCTGCGCGCCATGCTCGCTGCGCAGTTGCGCCACCACCGCCGCCTGCAGGTCGGCCACGCCGGTGGCGGCGCTGGACTGCGCCTGCAGGCGTGCGAGGACCGCATCCACGGCCGCGCTCGGCACTGCATCGCGATCCGCAGGTGCTGCGCTGGCATGGCGTGCCTGCTGCAGCAGCGCATGCAGCGCGCTGCCCGTGGAGGTGGTCAGGCCCGGCAAGGCCGCGCCGGCTGTACTGTCATCCTGGAACGCATCCTGCACCAGGCTCGACCAGGAGCCGGCCGGTGCCGATCCGTTCCAGCCGGTCAGTGGCGCGGCGGCACGCTTTGCCGGCCGGGTGGCGCGACCACCGCCCACCGACTGGGTGATGATCCGCCGGGTGCTCGATGAACGCGCCAGGTAGGGGGTGTAGACCAGGCCGGGCAGCACGCCGTGCTGGGCCAACAGGGCATTGGCACGGTCGAGGATGTCGCCCAGGCGCTCCAGCACCTGGCGTTCGAAGCTGCGGTACAGCGCCAGCTGAACGTCGACAGTGAGCGAATCCTGTTCGGCGATCCGGCGCAGCATGGCGCACAGGGCCTGTGGTGCCAGCGGCAGGGTGTCGGCCTCGAAGGCCGGTGCCGCCGCCAGTACGCCCAGGCGTTGGCCCAGCAGGTTCAGCGTGTTGGTCGAACGCAGCGTCTCCCGCCGCACCATCTCGGTCAGCAGCAGGTCGCGGTCCACTTCATGTTCATCGACCAGCGACAGCCCGAGCATGCCGGGCAGCGGCGGCGGCGTGGAACCGGGGCTGAAGTGGGCCGTGGGTTCGCGCAGCCGTATCAGCGCATCGGCCACAGCATCAAGCATGCGGTCAGCGAAATGACCGGAAAAGGCATGCAACTGGCCGCGCTGGGCCATCAGCTCCGCCTGCAGCTGCGGATTGCGCGCGCGATCCGCGTCGTGCAGCAGTGTCTGCTCCAACGCTTCGACGGTCAGGATCAGCGGCGCGGCCAGCGTTTGCCGGCACAGGCCGATCAACGCGCCCAGCAGCTCACGCACCCGCGGTGGCAGGTTGCTGGCAGCCAGGCGGGCTTTGTCGGCAGAGGTAATGGAGAAGACAGCTGACATCGGCAGGCGGTACCCGGATTCCCGCGGATCGATCCTGTGAATCTACCGTGTCGGCCGCAGTCGGCGCTACTTTAGGGTGGATGTGCCACGCGCGCGCCGGGCAGCGACCGGCGGATGAACGGTAGTGCCGGCCAGCGGCCGGCACTATCCGCTAAGGCGGAAGGTCTATTCTTCCAGGAACAGGCTCACCACATCGTTGGTGAATCGGCGGCCCAGCTCGGTCGGCTGCACATGGCCATCCGTTACGTCCAGCCAGCCGCGCTGCACGGCCTCGGCCAGCGGTGCGTCCAGCACGCTGCGTGGCAGCCCGGTACGCGACTCGAAATCGCGCAGGCCGAAACCTTCGTGCAGGCGCAGCAGGTTGAGCATGTACTCGAATGGCAGCCGCTCCGGCGCGATCACGTCGTCACCACCGAACGAGGCCGGGGTGCCGGCGCTGTCCAGGTAGGCCTGCGGGTGCTTCAGCTTCCAGCGGCGCAGCACGTGTTCTTCGGCACCCGAGCTGATCTTGCCGTGCGCGCCAGCACCGATGCCCAGGTAGTCACCGAAACGCCAGTAGTTCAGGTTGTGCGCACTCTGGCGGCCAGGGCGTGCGTAGGCGCTGACTTCGTACTGGCTGAAACCGGCCTGCGCCAGCAGCGCCTGGCAGTGCTCCTGCATGTCCCAGGCGTTGTCTTCATCGGGAATGCCCTGCGGCGGACGCGCGAAGAACACCGTATTCGGTTCCAGGGTCAGCTGGTAGTGCGAGATATGGGCCGGTTGCAGTGCAAATGCACGTTCCAGATCGGCCTCGGCACCGGCCAGGGTCTGTTCCGGCAGCGCGTACATCAGGTCGATGTTGAAGTTGTCGTAGCCCGCGTCCTGCGCCATCTTCACCGCGCGCTCGGCTTCGCCACTGTCGTGGATGCGGCCCAGGCGCTTGAGCATTGCATCGTCGAAACTCTGGATGCCGAAACTGAGGCGATTCACCCCGGCCGCGCGGTAGCGGTCGAAGCGGCCATGTTCGGCGGTGCCCGGGTTGGTTTCCAGGGTGATTTCGGCATTGGGCGCGAAGCGCAGGCGTGCGCTGGCCTGCTGCAGGAAACGGTCGATCGCTTCCGGTGGGAACAGGCTGGGGGTGCCGCCGCCGAAGAACACGCTGTGCACCACCCGGCCCCAGACCAGCGGCAGGTCCTGGTCCAGGTCACGCAGCAGCGCATCGATGTAGGCGTCGAACGGCAACTCGCCCTTGGCCTGGTGCGAATTGAAATCGCAGTACGGGCATTTGCGCACGCACCACGGCAGGTGCACGTACAGCGACAGCGGTGGTGGCACCAGTCGCGGCGGGCTGTCGTGGCCAGCGGAGCAGGCTTCGCCCGGCAGATGGTTGCAGTGGTCGTGGTCGTGCGGCATGGGCTTCATCGGTAGCGCCGGCCGCTGGCCGGCTTCCCTGGTTCGATCGGGTGGCGTCAGTACAGCGTCGCCAGTTGCTGCTTGAGCTGTTGCAAGGCAATGGCACGGTGGCTGATGGCGTTCTTCAGGGCCGGCTCCATTTCCGCGGCGGTCAGGCCGTGGCTGGTGTCCAGGAATACCGGGTTGTAGCCGAAACCGTTCGTGCCACGCAGCTCGCGGATGATCTGCCCTTCCCAGCGGCCTTCGCAGATCAGCGGCTGCGGGTCGGTGGCGTGGCGCAGCAGCACGATCACCGCATAGAAGCGGGCACTGCGCTGGCCATCGGGGATATCGGCCATCGCCTCCAGCAGCTTGGCATTGTTGGCCGCGGCATTGGTCGGGTGGCCGGCATAGCGCGCGCTGTACAGGCCCGGCGCACCGCCGAGGGCATCGACGATCAGGCCCGAATCATCGGCCAGCGCCGGCAGGCCGGTCGCTTCGCAGGCTGCGCGTGCCTTCAGCAGCGCGTTCTCGACGAAGGTCAGGCCGGTCTCTTCCACGTCGCCCAGGCCCAGCTCGGCGGCCGAGGTGATCTGCAGCGGCAGGTCGGCAAGGATCTCCTGCATCTCCACCAGCTTGCCGGCGTTGTGGCTGGCCAGTACCAGTTTCTTCATTGACGGGGCTCCAGCAGGTCCCAGGTGTTGCCATACAGATCGCGGAATACTGCGACCGTTGCATAGGGTTCTTCGCGCGGTGCTTCCAGGAACTCGACCCCGGCGGCCAGCATGGCCCTGTGGTCGCGGTGGAAGTCGTCGGTGTTGAGGAAGAAGGCGACGCGGCCACCGGTCTGGTTGCCGATGCGGCTGCGCTGTTCCTCGTCGCTGGCGCGGGCCAGCAGCAGGGCGGCAGCGCTGCCGTCGGTCGGCCCCACCACCACCCAGCGCTTGTGGCCCTGGTCGATGTCTTCCAGCAGTGTGAAGCCAAGCTTGCCGGTGTACCAGGCAATGGCTTCGTCATAGTCGGCCACCACCAGGGTGGTCAGGGCAAGGCGCCGGTTCATGCCGACAGCGCCGCCTGCTGTGCGTCCAGCAACTCGCGCACGCCCTTCTCGGCCAGGCCCAGCAGCGCGTCCAGTTCGTCGCGACGGAAGGCATGGCCTTCGGCGGTGCCCTGCAGTTCGATGAAGCCGCCGCCGTCGTTCATCACCACGTTCATGTCGGTGTCGCAGTCGCTGTCTTCGGCGTAGTCCAGGTCCAGCACCGGGGTGCCGCGGTACACGCCCACCGACACCGCGGCCACTGCGCCCAGGATCGGGTTGCGCTTGATGTCGCCACGCTTCATCAGCACGTTCACCGCATCGACCAGGGCCACGTAGGCGCCGGTGATGGCGGCGGTGCGGGTGCCACCGTCGGCCTGCAGCACGTCGCAGTCGAGGGTGATGGTGCGCTCGCCCAGCGCATTGCGGTCCACGCAGGCACGCAGGCTGCGGCCGATCAGGCGCTGGATCTCCAGCGTGCGGCCGCCCTGCTTGCCACGGGCCGCTTCACGGTCGCTGCGGGTGTGGGTGGCGCGCGGCAGCATGCCGTATTCGGCGGTGACCCAGCCCTCACCCTTGCCGCGCAGGAAGCCCGGCACGCGGTTCTCGACGCTGGCGGTGCACAGCACACGGGTTTCACCGAAGCACACCAGCACCGAGCCTTCGGCGTGGCGGGTGAAGCCGCGTTGGATGACGACCGGGCGGAGCTGGTCGGGCTGGCGGCCGCTGGGGCGGGAATCGGACATGGTGCGGGTTCCGTAATGGCGTGGGAGTACGCCGCCACGCCCGCGGCCTTCACGGGGCGGGCAAGGGGGCTCTGGTGAGGGCGCTAGGGTACCATTCCCCCTTTGCACGCACCGGACACATTCCATGATTCGAAGCATGACCGCCTACGCCGGCGGCGAGCGGGTCACCCCGTGGGGCACGCTGGGCTGCGAGCTGCGCTCGGTCAACCACCGCTTCCTGGAGGTCGGCACCCGCCTGCCCGAGGAGCTGCGGGCGCTGGAACCGCAGCTGCGCGAGCGCATCGCTGCGCGCCTGAGCCGCGGCAAGCTGGATCTGGTGATGCGCCTGCGCGCGCCGGAAGCGGCGGCCAACCTGCAGGTGGACGAGGCCCTGCTGGGCCAGCTCGGCCGCCTGGCGCACCGGCTGACCTCGGATTTCCCCAACCTGCAGGTCAGCTTCACCGAGCTGCTGCAGCTGCCCGGCGTGACCCGTGGCGAGGCCACCGATGCCGCGGCCCTGCAGGCCGAGGCATTGGCGCTGCTGGACCAGGTGCTGGACGGCTTCGTCGAGGCCCGTGAACGCGAAGGCGGAAAGCTGTCGGCGGCCATCAGCGAGCGGGTGGACGGCATCGAACGCATCGCCACCGAAGTGCGCACCTTGATTCCGGCCATTCGCGACGGCCAGCGCGCCAAGCTGGCCGCACGCCTGGCCGACCTGCCGCACCCGGTCGACCCCGGCCGCGCCGAGCAGGAGCTGGTGCTGTGGCTGCAGAAGCTGGACGTGGATGAAGAGCTGGACCGCCTCGGCAGCCACATCGTCGAGATCCGCCGCGTGCTCAAGCAGCGCGAGCCGGTCGGTCGCCGCCTGGACTTCCTGCTGCAGGAGTTCAACCGCGAAGCGAACACGCTGGGTTCGAAGTCGGTGGACAGCCGCACGTCCAATGCCGCGGTGGAACTGAAGGTGCTGATCGACCAGATCCGCGAACAGGTGCAGAACATCGAGTGATGCTGCATCCAGCGCTACAGCAGGAGCGCCTTCGGGCGCCCTTGCCGTTCCAGCGCCTCAGCGGACGCTGACGCCCGGCGTTCCCTCGCCCAACCGTCCTACCACGGCCGCCTGGCCAAACCCGGCGTCGTGGAAACAGGCCAGCACCGCATCCACCGCTTCCGGGGCACAGGACACCAGCAGGCCGCCGCTGGTCTGCGGGTCGGTCAGCAGTGGCTGCCAGTGTGCTGGCAACCCGTCGGCGAAGCGCACGTCGGCGCCATACGAGGCCCAGTTGCGGTGGGACGCGCCGGTCACGCAGCCGCGCTGCAGAAGTTGCAGGGCCTGAGGCAGCAGCGGCACCTGGGTACTGTCCACCTCGGCAGCCACCCCACTGGCCCGGCACACTTCCAGCAGGTGGCCCAGCAGGCCGAAACCGGTCACGTCGGTCATCGCGTGCACGCCGTCCAGCGCAGCCAGTGGCACGCCGACAGTGTTCAGGCGCGTGGTCGACTCGATCATCTGCCGGTAGCCGTCGGCGTCCAGCACTTCCTTCTTCAGTGCTGACGAGTACACGCCCACGCCCAACGGCTTGCCCAGCACCAGCACATCGCCGGCGCGGGCATCGGCATTGCGCTTGAGCCGCTGCGGATCGAGCACGCCGATCGCGGCCAGGCCATAGATGGGTTCCACCGAATCGATGCTGTGGCCACCAGCCACCACGATGCCGGCATCGGCGCAGGCACGCTCGCCGCCCTGCAGGATGCCGCGGATGGTGTCCTGCGGCAGCGTGTTGATCGGCATGCCGACGATGGCCAGCGCGAACAATGGCCGTGCGCCCATCGCGTACAGGTCCGACAGCGCGTTGGTGGCGGCGATGCGGCCGAAGTCGAACGGGTCGTCGACAATCGGCATGAAGAAATCGGTGGTGGCGACGATCGCCTGATGGTCACCGAGGCGGTACACCGCGGCGTCGTCGCTGGTCTCGCGGCCGACCAGCAGTTCGGCCGGTGCCGGAAGCGCTGGCACGCCACGCAGCAGTTCGGACAGCACGCCGGGCGCGATCTTGCAGCCGCAGCCGCCGCCATGCGCGAGAGACGTCAATCGTTGTGGGGCGTCGGCCGTCGAAGGGGCGGGGGACTGCGCGTGCGTGGCCATGCCGACATCTCCTGCGGAAACACGAATGGCGGAAGACAGCAGGAGTCGAACCTACCAGGGAACGATCGACGCCCCCTACTGGGTTTGAAGCCCAGCCGCATGCCCGGATGCGCATGCCTTCCGAAAGTACGGCGGTATCGGCGGGCTCAGTCGCGGGTTGCGTTCCACTGCAGGTCGCCGCGCGGCCGATGTTGGTCACCGACGCGTCGAGTGTAGCCAACGCGGTTGAAGAACTCCAAGATCTGGATGCTGCGCTTGCGGCCCAGGCCGATGGCGTCGCGGAAAGCGGCTGCATCCACTGCGCCGGTGGCCCGTGACAGCTGTGCGACGATCGCGGCCAGCTCGGCAATGCGGGCCGGCGCATAGAACAGGTCGGGCACCACCTGGAACAGTTCACCGCGCGCTGCGGCCCGGCGCAGGACCGCGCGGAGATCGTCCTCGGCCAGACCGATGTCGGCGGCCAGGGTGCGCACCCACGGCGGATCGAAGCCACCGGCGTGCAGTTGCGGCAGTACGCGTTCCAGCAGGAGACGTTCGCGTTCCGGTGGCGCGTGGTCATGGCCAGGCAGGCGCCACCATGCGCCCACGCGTTGCACGCTGCCGTCGTCCAGCAGGTCCTGGAGAAGCGCGTTCCACAGGCCCGTCGCCAGCGCGGGCAGGGTGCTGCGCTGCAGGCGCCCGCTGTCGACGCCGGGTTCGTCCGGGCGTCGCTCATGCCAGCCACGCAGCGACGTCCTCACCTGCTCGCGCAGCGCCCGCCAGTGAGAGGCAAGGATGACCACTGTGTCTTCGCGGGTGACGATGCGCCGAGCGTCTGCAGGGAGATCGATCCGGTCGGCCGCGCGCCGGCAGTAGCGTTGCAGGGCGGCCATGTCGACGCCGAAGGGCGCCTGCTGCAACAGCGGGCCGATTTCCGCACCTGCGGCCAGCTGCTCCAGTGCGCCCAGCCAGGCGAGCCGTGCCGGGCTGCGCCGGCGCCGCTGCGGAGGATCCGGATCGAGCACGACGCCACCGCCCAGTGTGTGGGTGGCCGCTGAATCACGGGCGATGAAACGATCGCCACACATCGCGCAGACCGGCGCGTCGAACACCAGCTGCACCAACTGCCCATCGCCGCGGTCGTGGTCTTCCAGCAGCACCATATGCGCCTGCCGGTGCATCGTGCCCCAATGGATGTGCAGCGGCGACCAGTCGCGCAGCGGTGGTGCCAGCGCGGAAAGCCGCAGGCGCACATCGACGCGCGTGGAGGCCAGCAGTGCGCGCGGGTCGGCGATCCAGTCACCACGGCGGATGTCGTCACGGGCGATGGCTGCCAGGTTCAACGCGCAGCGTTGCCCGGCCATCGCGTGGTCGCTGGCCTGGTTCTGTGCGTGGATGCTTCGCACGCGCACGTCGGTGGCGGCCGGCATCAGCTGCAGGTGCTCGCCAACAGTGGCGATGCCGCCGTGCACTGCGCCGGTCACCAGCGTGCCGTGGCCGGCCAGCGAGAACACACGGTCCACCGGCATGCGGAACAACTCGCTGCGCTGTTCGGCCTGGCGCGTGCGGGCATCATCCGCGGCCCACGCGTGCAGGCGGGTGCGCAGTGCGCTGGTGCCAGCGTCGTCGAGTGCGATGCTGTTGCAGGTGAACAGAGGCGCATCCTGCAGCGGTGTTCCGGCCAGCAGGGCGGCGATCTCGATCCTGACCCGGGCGATGCGTGCGGCATCCACGCGGTCGATCTTGGTGAGGGCCACGACGCCGCAGTCCACGCCCAGCAGCTGCAGGATCGCCAGGTGCTCGCGGGTCTGTGGCATCACGCCGTCGTCGGCGGCCACCACCAGCAGCGCAACGTCGATGCCGGTGGCGCCGGCCACCATCGTATGCACGAAGCGCTCATGGCCCGGCACGTCGACGAAACCGAGTGTGGCTGCCGGGCCATCGTCATGGCTGCCTTCCACCGCGACGTAGGCATAGCCCAGCTCGATGGAAATGCCGCGCGTGCGTTCTTCCTGCAGGCGATCGGTTTCGATGCCGGTCAGTGCCCGCACCAGGCTGGTCTTGCCATGGTCGATATGCCCGGCGGTGCCGACGATCATGCCTGCAGCGTGCTCCATTGGGTGAGGAAGGCGGCTTCGTCGGTGGGTTCCAGGCAGCGCAGGTCCAGCCACAGCGCGTCATCGGCAATGCGGCCCAGCACTGGGCGCGGCAGCTGGCGCAAGCGCCTGGCCAGGCGATCCAGTCCGCCACGGCGCGTGCAGGCGATGCGCAGGCCGGCGCTGGCCAACTGCGCCTGCGGCTGTGCGCCACTGCCGATCTGGCTGTACATGGCCGCATGGTCAAGGGTGTAGTCGGTCGCCAGCGCAGAACGCATCGGCTGCAGCAGGCGCTGTGCCTGTGCATGGATGTCGTCCTGCGTTCGTGACAGCGTGCGCAGGGTCGGCAGCCGTTGTGCCAGCAGCTCCGGTTCGCGGTACAGGGCCAGCACCGCCTCCAGCGCGGCCAGGCCCATCTTGTCCATCCGCAGTGCCCGCTTCAACGGGTTGCGGTTGATCCGCGCGATCAGGTCGGCGCGGCCGGCGATGATCCCGGCCTGCGGCCCGCCCAGCAGCTTGTCGCCGCTGAACGAGACCAGGTCGGCGCCAGCCGCCAGTGCTTCCTGCACGGTCGGTTCATGCGGCAGACCGAAGGTTGCCAGGTCGCACAGGCTGCCACTGCCCAGGTCCACCACCAGCGGCAGGCCATGTTCGTGCGCGATGCTCGCCATTCCCGCCGTGTCGACCTTGGCAGTGAAGCCGGTGATCGCGTAGTTGCTGGCGTGCACTTCCATCAGCAGCGCGGTGCGCGCGCCGATGGCATTGGCGAAGTCAGCCGGATGGGTGCGGTTGGTGGTGCCCACTTCCAACAGTCGTGCCCCTGCGCTGCGCATCACGTCGGGGATGCGGAAGGCGCCGCCGATCTCCACCAGCTCGCCGCGCGACACCACCACCTCGCGGCGGTTGGCCAGGCTGTTGAGCAGCAGCAGGACGGCCGCAGCATTGTTGTTGACCACGGTCGCAGCTTCAGCGCCGGTCAGCTCGCAGACCAGCGCCTGGACCCGTGCATCGCGGTCGCCGCGGCGGCCCTGGCGGATGTCGAACTCAAGATCAACCGGCGCGCTCATCGCGAGGGCGACCGCGTGCACGGCGGCATCGGGCAGCAACGCGCGGCCAAGATTGGTGTGCAGTACGGTACCAGTCAGGTTGAATATCGGCTGCAGGTCCAGCCGTGCATCGGCGGCCAGCGCGGCGTCGAGTGCCGCGACCAGCGCCGGGCCGCCAACGGCCTGTTGCAGTTCACCGGTCGAGAGCTGCCCGGCGCCGATGCGGTCGCGCAGTACCTGCAGCTGCGAGCGCAGCAGCTGGGTGACGCGGCTGCGGCCGTGGCCTTCGATCAGTGCCAGCAGTTCAGGCAGGCGCAGCAGCCGGTCCAGCGAGGGCAGGGCGGTGGCCGATGCCGGGGTGGGGGATATGGCAGCCATCGGTCAGTCGCTGTCGGATTGCCACAGCAGCGGATTCTGGCTGGCACGCGCATAGCCTTCCTCGGCCAGCAGCAGGTCCAGCGCCAGTGTGCCGAGGTCATCGGCCACCGGCTCCAGTGACGGGTCCTTTTCCAGATACAGGATCTTGCGGTAGCTGTGGCAGTGGTCGCAGGTCTCGGCACGCACCGCGCTCTCGCGCACCGCCTCGCCGCTGTCACCGTCCACATCGGCCAGGGCGCGATAGGCGATGTCCTTGCCGGCGGCACCACACTGGCTGCACTGCACGCGCACGTAATGCCACTGGCAGGCGCACAGCGAGCACGACAGGTAACGGTAGGACGCATAGGGTGGGCGTGCCTGCACCACGCTGGTCACCGGCAACGTGCCGCACAGCGGGCACAGCCCTGGCGCATCAGCCAGCGGCTTCAGGTCGGTAGGGCGGAAGCTGGCTGCGAGCACCGCCCAGTAAACCTGCAGTGCGTTCATCACCAGCAGCGCAGCGACCGCATCCACCGACGGCGCGTCATCGCGCTCCAGCACCGCATGCGCCTGAGCATCCAGCCAGGCATCATCAGCGGCAGCGACGCGCTGCAGTTCCTGCCGGGTTTCCGCAGGCAGCCCGGCTTCGTCGGCACAGTGCTGGCACAGCGTACGCAGCCAACTGCGCCAGCGCCCATTCAGTTGCAGTGTGTTGGCCGGCCGCAACGGCATGCCGGCGCCGGCCGCCGCGCTCGACTGCTGTGCACGCGCCTGTGCCTGCAGATCCTCGCGTTGCTGCGGTGTCAGATCCTCCAGCAGCGCCTGCTGTGCTTCGGCCAGCGCCGCCAGCAGCTGCAGGTAGCCGCCGATGGCACTGCGCGCGGCCAGGCTGCGCAGGCGTGCCGCGCGCGTAGCGAACAGTGACTCGGTATCGGGCAGGATGATGCGCGGCACATCGCGCGAGGCGAGCGTCTCGATCTCACCGGGTTCAAGGATGCGTTGCGCCATGCAGGGCCAGCCAGAAGAACCAGCCTCCATCCTCGCCGTTGTCAGCGCTGGCGTCCAGCGCACAGCCGGCCATTTGAAATGGTTGCAGTGTTCATCGTGTCGACCAAGGTCGACACCCACCAACAGCAACGCAGAACGCCGTCCCGACAGATCGCAGGAAACTGTCGAAGGCGGGGTGGGTCCGGTTGCGGGGGCGTGAGCCGCATGGATGCGGCGACCGAGCCTACATGGACGTATTTACGTCCCCCCGCAGCCGGACCCACCCTGCCATCCCTCAGCAACCCTGCTTCTGCTCTTGCTTCGGCTGTTGCCGTTGCTTCGGCCTCTGCGGGTGCCGGGCCGCAGGCCCTGCCGCTAACCCTCTTCCCGACGTCCGCGC
>NZ_JAUTXR010000137.1 GCF_030658505.1 Stenotrophomonas raiganjensis (SeqCode)
GGAGGGTATCGGCCGGGTTGCACCCGGCGCCCGCAGAGGCCAGCGCCAGAGCCGAAGCAACAGCCGGAGCAAAAGCTGGGTTCCTGGGGGATGGCGGGGTGGGGGGGGGGGGGGGGGGGGGGCGGGCGCCCCCCCCCCGGGGGGGGGGGGGGGGGCCCGCGCCCCCCCGCCCCCCCCCCCCCCCCCCCCCCCCCCCACCCCGCCTTCGACAGATTTCTGCGATCTGCCGGGCCTTGCATTCTGTAGAGCCGAGATCCTATGTTCGCGGTCAAGCCTGCTGAAAACAGGCTTGACCCACTTTCAGCATGGTCGGGTCA
>NZ_JAUTXR010000139.1 GCF_030658505.1 Stenotrophomonas raiganjensis (SeqCode)
GCGGCCGGATCATCCGGCCGCGCCCGCTAATGTTGGGTGAATGGGGGTCGGCAGGGCTTCGCCCTGCACCGGCAGAGGCCAGATCCAGGGCAACAGCAAGTTGGCTGAAGGATGGCGAGGGGGGGGCGGGTGGGGGGGGGGTGCGCCGCTGGTCGGCGGCCACGTCGCTAAATTGTACTAACTGGCCGCTCCCCCCACACCGGCACCCACCTCGCCATCCTTCAGCCAACTTGCTGTTGCCCTTGATCTGGCCTCTGCAGGGGCAGGGCGCGCACGGTGGCCTTCGGATAGACGCTGCCAGCCAGGGTGCCGAGGCTGGCCAGCAGGAACATCAGGCCGTGGGTCAC
>NZ_JAUTXR010000152.1 GCF_030658505.1 Stenotrophomonas raiganjensis (SeqCode)
CTCATGCCCACATTGTACGGGCAGCAAACCGCATCCGCCGGGCATGGCCCGGCGCTACCGGATTTCGTCACTCGGCGGCCTTGCGCTTGAACACGCGCTGCACCACCACGAAGAACAGCGGCACGAAGAACACGCCGAGCACGGTACCGACGATCATGCCGCCGAGCACGCCGGTGCCGATCGCCTGCTTGGCGCCGGAACCAGCACCGGTGGAGATCGCCAGCGGGACCACGCCCATGCCGAAGGCCAGCGAGGTCATCACGATCGGGCGCAGGCGGTCGCGCACGGCGTGCATGATCGACTCGATCAGGCTGGCGCCCTTCTCCAGGTTTTCCTTGGCGAACTCGACGATCAGGATCGCGTTCTTGCTGGTCAGGCCTACCGTGGTCAGCATCGCCACCTGGAAGTAGATGTCGCGCTCCAGGCCCTTGAAGGTGTTGGCCAGCACCGCGCCGAGGATGCCCAGCGGGGCCGCCAGCAGCACCGCGGTCGGCACGCTCCAGCTTTCGTACATCGCAGCCAGGCACAGGAACACGATCATCAACGACAGCGTGTACAGCAGCGGCGTCTGCGAGCCAGCCTGGCGTTCCTGGTAGGACATCGCCGTCCACTCGATGCCGAAGCCTGCCGGCAGCTGCTTGGCCAGCTGTTCGATCTCGGCCATGGCGTCACCGGAAGCGACACCCGGGGCCGGTTCGCCCTGGATTTCCATCGCCGACACACCGTTGTAGCGCTCCAGGCGCGGCGAACCGTAGTCCCAGTGCTTGGTGGCGAACGCACTGAACGGCACCATCTCGCCCTTGTCGTTCTTCACGGACCAGAGGTCGAAGTCCTCCGGAACCATGCGGAACGGCTGGTCAGCCTGCACGAACACGCGCTTGACGCGGCCACGATCGACGAAGTCGTCGATGTACGAGCTGCCCCACGCAGCGGCCAGCGTGCCGTTGATCTGGTCGATAGACAGCCCCAGCGAGGTCGCCTTGGCCGCGTCGATGTCGATGCGGAACTGCGGCGTGTCCTCCTGGCCATTCGGGCGCACGTTGGCCAGCTTCTTGCTGCCGGCGGCGAGGCCGAGCAGCTGGTTGCGTGCGGCCACCAGCGCCTCGTGGCCCTGGCCGCTGTTGTCCTTCAGGAAGAAGGTATAGCCCGAGGCGGTACCCAGTTCCGGAATGGCCGGCGGCGGGAAGGCAAAGATGAAGGCATCCTTGATCTGGCCCAGGGCCGCCATCGCACGACCGGTGATCGGCATCACGCCATTGTTGGCGTCACGCTCGCTCCAGTCCTTCAGCTTGACGAACGCCATGCCGGCGTTCTGGCCCATGCCGGCGAAGCTGAAGCCCTGCACCGAGAACACCGAGTCCACCGCATCTTTCTCGTTCTGCAGGAAGTGGTTTTCCAGCGCGGCGATCGATTCCAGCGTACGTTCCTGGGTGGCACCGACCGGGGCCTGCACCAGCGCCATCAGCACGCCCTGGTCTTCGTTGGGCAGGAACGAGCTGGGCAGGCGCACGAACAGCACGCCCATCAGCAGGAACAGTGCCGCCACGATGCCCATGAAGCGCCACGGACGATGGATGATGCCGCGCACGCCACGCTGGTAGCTTTCGCTGGTGCGGTCGAAACCACGGTTGAAGCCGTTGAAGAAGCGACCGGCCAGGCCACGGTGGGCGACGTGATGCTCGCCCTTCTTCAGCGGCTTGAGCATGGTCGCGCACAGCGCCGGGGTCAGCACGATCGCGACCAGCACCGACAACGCCATCGCAGAGACAATCGTGGCCGAGAACTGGCGGTAGATCACGCCGGTGGAGCCGCTCATGAAGGCCATCGGCACGAACACCGCCGACAGCACCAGGCCGATACCCACCAGCGCGCCGGTGATCTGGCCCATCGACTTGCGGGTCGCTTCAAGCGGCGACAGTCCTTCCTCGGACATGATGCGCTCGACGTTCTCCACCACCACGATGGCATCGTCCACCAGCAGGCCGATCGCCAGCACCATCGCGAACATGGTCAGCATGTTCACCGAGAAGCCCAGCATCGCCAGCACGCCGAAGGTGCCCAGCAGCACCACCGGCACGGCGATGGTCGGGATCAGGGTGGCGCGGAAGTTCTGCAGGAACAGGTACATCACCACGAACACCAGCACGATCGCTTCGATCAGGGTCTGCACCACGCCCTTGATCGACACGCGCACGAACGGGGTGGTGTCGTACGGGATCTCGGCCTTCAGGCCGGCCGGGAAGAAGCCCTTCATGTCTTCCAGCGCGGCATTCACACCGGCAGCGGTATCCAGCGCATTGGCGCCGGTGGCCAGGGTGACCGCCAGGCCGCTGGCCGGCTGCCCGTTGTAACGGGTGACGAAGTCGTAGGACTCGGCACCCAGCTCGACACGGGCGACATCACCCAGGCGCAGCTCGGCACCGTCCTGCGCACCGCGCACGATGATGTTGCGGAACTGCTCCGGGGTCTGCAGGCGCGACTGCGCGTTGATGGTGGCGTTGAGCTGCTGGCCCTTCACCGACGGCGCACCGCCGAGCTGGCCGATGGCCACCTGGGCGTTCTGTGCCTTGATCGCTGCGGTCACTTCGGCAACCGACAGGCCATAGGTATGCAGCTTGTTCGGGTCCAGCCAGATACGCATGGCGTACTTGCCACCGAACACCTGGATGTTGCCCACGCCCGGCACGCGGCTGAGACGATCGACGACATTGGAACCGACGTAGTCGGCGATGTCGTTGGCGTCCATGCTGCCGTTCTCGGACACGAACGCGATGACGTTCAGGAAGCCCGAGCTGGACTTGGCCACGTTGATGCCCTGCCGCTGCACTTCCTGCGGCAGCAGCGGCATGGCCAGCTGCAGCTTGTTCTGCACCTGCACCTGGGCGATGTCCGGGTTGGTGCCGCTCTCGAAGGTCAGGGTGATGGTGGCCTGGCCGTTGGACGAGCTGTTGGAGGAGAAGTAGATCAGGCCATCAAGGCCCTTCATGTTCTGCTCGATGATCTGCGTCACCGAGTCCTCGACCACCTTGGCCGATGCACCCGGATAGGTGGCGCTGATTTCCACCGCCGGCGGTGCGACGTTGGGGTACATCGAGACCGGCAGCTTGAACAGGGCCAGGCCGCCGGCGAGCATGATGATGATGGCGATCACCCATGCAAAGATGGGTCGATCGATGAAAAAGCGTGCCATGGGGTTCTCCGCTTACTTCGCGTCGCCTGCCGCAGCGGCAGGCTGGGCGGCCGCCGCCGGCTTGGCCGGTGCGTCGCCCTTCTCGGTGGCCTTGACCGGCATGCCGGGGCCGATCTTCTGCAGGCCTTCGACAATGACCTTGTCGCCGGCCTTCAGGCCGTCCTCGACCAGCCACTTGTCGCCCACCGTGCGGCTGACCTTGACCGGGCGCACTTCGACCTTGTTGTCCTTGCCGACCACCATCGCCGTGGTGTCGCCCTTCGGATCGCGGGCGATGCCCTGCATCGGCACCAGCACCGCGTCGCTGCGCACGCCGCCGCCGATCACCGCACGCACGTACGTGCCCGGCATCAGCAGGCCATCGGGGTTGTCCACCTTCACACGCAGGCCGAAGCTGCCGGTGGCCGGATCGACGCTGACTTCGGAGAACTCCAGCGTGCCCTTGTGCTCGAAGGTGCTGCCGTCTTCCATCAGGATGCTGACCGGCAGGGTCTGGTTGTCCTGCAGGCGGCCGGCGGCCAGTTCGCGGCGCAGCTGCAGCAGCTCGGCCGAGGACTGGGTCAGATCGACATAGATCGGGTCCAGCTGCTGCACGGTGGCCAGTGCGTTGGCCTGGCCGGCGCTGACCAGCGCACCCTGGGTGACGCTGGACTTGCCGATGCGACCACTGATCGGGGCGGTGATGCGGGCGTAGCCCAGGGTCACGTTGGCCGCATCCAGCGATGCCTTCGCGGCACCGACATCAGCTTCGGCCTGCTTCTGCGCGGCCACGGCATTTTCCAGGTCCTGCTGGCTGACCGCATCGACCTTGGCCAGCTCGGTGATGCGCTTGGCGCTCAGCCGGGCGGCGTTGGCGGTGGCCTCGGCGCGGGCCAGCTGGGCGCGGGCACTGTTGGCCTGGGCGCGGTAGCTGGCATCCTCGATCTGGTACAGCGGTTCACCGGCCTTGACCATGCCGCCTTCGGTGAACAGGCGCTTGGCAACGATGCCATTGACCTGCGGGCGCACTTCGGCGACCAGGAAGGCGTTGGTGCGGCCCGGCAGTTCGCGGGTCAGGCCCACGGTCTCGGACTTCAGCGTGACCACGGTGACGTCACCCGGGCCCTGCTCGGGGGCCTGGGGTTGGCCGCCACAGGCAGCCACGGTCGCGGCGATGGCCAGCGACAGTGCGAAGGGTCGGATTCGGCTCAGCAACATGACGGAAAGGCTCTTAGGGGAGGAAATCTCAAATCGCGCTGATACGGGCCGGAAGCGCCAGCAGGCAACGCTCACCAGCGCGGAGTGGGAGCCGGACCGGCCTGCCACGCACACGACGGGAATGATGGGTGCGAAATATACATACATGCTTGTTTGTTTGTAAACCGGTACAATTCAGCCACGTTTCACCCGCACTCGTACCCACCCATGGCCCGCAAGACCAAAGAGGACACCCAGGCAACCCGGGAAGGCATCCTTGACGCCGCCGAAGCCTGCTTCCATGAACACGGCGTGGCCCGTACCACGCTGGAGATGATCGGCGCCCGCGCCGGCTATACCCGTGGCGCGGTGTACTGGCATTTCAAGAACAAGAGCGAGGTACTGGCCGCGATCGTCGAACGCGTGCACCTGCCTTTCATGCAGGAGCTGGAGCGCACCTCGACCGACCAGCGCGACACCCCGGTGCACGACCTGCGCGCGGTGATGATCCACTCGTTCATCGAGCTGTCCGAGGACGAGCGACTGCGCAAGACCATGGAGATCATGCTGCGCAGCGATGCCTCGGCCGACACCAAGGTGCTGACCGAACTGCAGCAGGCCGGTTTCCGCGATGGACTGGAGCGGATGGAACGCGCCCTGCGCCGGGCCCAGGACCTGGGCCAGCTGCGCGAGGGTGCCGACCCCAAGATCGCCGCGCGCATGCTGCACGCCACGGTGCTGGGCGTGCTGCACGGCGCGATGGTCGAACCGGAGCTGATGGACCTCAAGCGCGACGGCATGCTCGCGCTGGACATGACCCTGGCCGCCTACGTGAAGGACGGCGTGTTCGTGCCCGGCACCGTGCCCGAGCCGCTGCCCGAAGCGTGAGTAGCGCTGCTGCCGCCACCGCCGCGCCCATCTGAGGACAGCCCCATGATCCTGGACAACGTGGTGTGGGGCTTCATCGGCTGCGGCAGCGTCACCGAGAAGAAGAGCGGCCCGGCCCTGGCCAGCACACCGGGCTCACGGGTGGCAGCGGTCATGCGCCGCAATGCGGCGCTGGCCGAGGATTACGCGCGGCGCCATGCCATTCCCCGCTGGTACACGGATGCCGACGCGCTCATCGCCGATCCGGACGTGAACGCGGTGTACGTCGCAACGCCGCCCTCGACGCACATGCAGTACGCATTGCAGGCGATCGCCGCCGGCAAGCCGGTCTACATCGAAAAGCCGATGGCGATGGACCACGGTGAATGCCAACGCATCATGGAGGCCAGCGTACGCAGCGGCGTGCCGGTATTCGTGGCGTACTACCGCCGCGCCCTGCCCCGCTTCGCGCAGGTGAAGGGGCTGCTGGACAGCGGCGCGATCGGCACACCGCGCAGCGTACGCGCGACCCTGCATCGTCCGCATTCGGCACACGCGGCGTCACCGGACTTCTGGCGTACCAATCCCGCGATCTCCGGCGGCGGCCTGTTCGTCGATCTGGGCTCGCACACGCTGGACCTGCTCGACCACCTGCTGGGGCCGCTGACCGATGTCCACGGCCTGGCCAGTTCGCAGGCAGGTGCGTATGCCGCCGAGGACAGCGTTTCGATGTGCTTCCGCACCGGGACCGGTGCGCACGGCATCGCGCAGTGGAGCTTCTGCGCGTTCCGGCGCCAGGATGACATCGAGATCACCGGCGACCGCGGGCAGCTGCGCTTTGCCACCTTCGAGGACGTTGCGGTGGTTGTGGAAACCGAATCAGGCGTGCAGGCCTTCGATATCCCGAACCCGCCGTCGATCCAGCAACCATTGATCACCACCATCGTGGACGAGCTGCGCGGCAAAGGGCGCTCTCCGTCAACCGGCATCAGCGCCGCGCGCACCAGCGCAGTGATCGATCAGGTGCTGCACGCCTACCGCACGCGGCAATCGCGCTGACCGCCAACGCAGAAGGCCGCCTTTCGGCGGCCTTTTCTGTTGCAGCGGGTGGGGGCAGCGCCCTCGCCACGGCGAGGGATCCGCCCTCATCGGACGTTACAGGATGTAGCGGCTCAGGTCCGGATCCTGCACCAGCTCGCCCAGGTGCGCATCGACGTAGGCGCTGT
The DNA here is from genome assembly GCF_030658505.1 of Stenotrophomonas raiganjensis (SeqCode). Lineage (GTDB taxonomy): Bacteria > Pseudomonadota > Gammaproteobacteria > Xanthomonadales > Xanthomonadaceae > Stenotrophomonas. Next base: position 6,460 of record NZ_JAUTXR010000152.1, read on the forward strand.
CGATGGCCAGGGTTTCGCCATCGCGGTCCGGTGCCTCGTAGCTGAGCGAATCCAGCAGGCGCTCCAGCACGGTGTGCAGGCGACGGGCACCGATGTTCTCCTGGCGCTCGTTCACCTGGAAGGCGATCTCGGCCAGGCGCTCGATGGCATCAGCGGTGAAACTGACCTTGACGCCCTCGGTGGCCAGCAATGCTTCGTACTGCTTGGTCAGCGCAGCCTTCGGCTCGGTCAGGATGCGCACGAAATCGCCCTTGCTCAGCGCGCCCAGCTCGACGCGGATCGGGAAGCGGCCCTGCAGCTCCGGAATCAGGTCGCTGGGCTTGGCCAGGTGGAACGCACCGGAGGCGATGAACAGGATGTGGTCGGTCTTGATGGTGCCGTACTTGGTGGACACGTTGGAGCCTTCCACCAGCGGCAGCAGATCGCGCTGCACGCCTTCGCGCGACACGTCGCCACCACCGACGTTGTCGCCACGCTTAGCGACCTTGTCGATCTCGTCGATGAACACGATGCCGTGCTGCTCGCAGGCCTCGATCGCCGCGGTGCGGATGTCATCTTCGTTGACCAGCTTGCCGGCCTCTTCCTCGACCAGCAGCGGGCGCGCGGCCTTGATGGTCAGCGTGCGCTTGTGCGCTTTGGCGCCGCCACCGAGGTTGGCGAACATCGACTTCAGCTGCTGGCCCATTTCCTCCATGCCCGGCGGGGTCATGATGTCCATGCTGACATTGGCGGCCAGGTCCAGCTCGATCTCGCGCTCGTCCAGCTCGCCATTGCGCAGCATCTTGCGGAACTTGATGCGGGTCTCGTTGTCCTGCGCCGACGGTTCGTTGCGGGCGACTTCCGGATCGAAGCCGATGCCACCGCTGCGGCGCGGCAGCAGCGCATCGAGGATGCGGTCTTCGGCGCGTTCTTCGGCCTGGGTACGCACGCGCACCTTGGCCTGTTCGCGATAGAGCTTGACTGCGGTGTCGGCCAGGTCACGGATGATCTGCTCGACGTCCTTGCCGACGTAGCCGACTTCGGTGAAGCGCGTGGCTTCGACCTTCACGAACGGCGCGTTGGCCAGGGTAGCCAGTCGACGCGCGATCTCGGTCTTGCCGACGCCGGTCGGGCCGATCATGAGGATGTTCTTCGGCATCACTTCATTGCGCAGCTCCGCCGGCAGCTGCATGCGGCGCCAGCGGTTGCGCAGGGCAATGGCCACCGCGCGCTTGGCGTCGTGCTGGCCCACGATGTGCCGGTCCAGTTCCTGCACGATCTCGCGCGGGGTCATGGTGGCGGAGGAAACTTCGATCTTCGACATGGATGTGCTCACGGATTCGTTGTCGGTAGCGCCGGGCCATGCCCGGCGGATCGGGAGGCGTTACAGCTCCTCGACCACCACGTTGCGGTTGGTGTAGATGCAGATGTCACCGGCGATGCCGATCGCCTCGCTGGCGATGGTGCGTGCATCCAGCTCGGTGTGTGCCATCAGCGCCCGCGCAGCCGAAAGGGCGTACGAACCACCGGAGCCGATGGCGATGATGCCGTCCTCCGGCTCGATCACATCGCCGGTGCCGCTGATGATCAGCGAGGTTTCCTTGTCAGCCACGGCCAGCAGGGCCTCGAGCTTGCCGAGGCGGCGCTCGGTGCGCCAATCCTTGGCCAGTTCGACCGCTGCACGCTGCAGCTGGCCGTGCTTTTCCAGCTTGGCCTCGAACAGCTCGAACAGCGTGAAGGCGTCGGCGGCGGCACCGGCAAAGCCGGCCAGCACCTGGCCGTCACGGCCAAGGCGGCGCACCTTGCGCGCATTGCCCTTCATCACGGTGTGGCCCAGCGTGACCTGGCCGTCGCCGGCGATGGCCACGTGCTCGCCGCGACGGACGCAGACGATGGTGGTGGCGTGGAAAACGTTGGGGTTCTGACTGGGGTCCATGATGCCTCCGGGGTGACAGAACCAGAGGTGGGGACTGCGCTGCGCCCTTCAAGCCACCCGTGACCGCCTGCCGCAGGGGCAACGTTCAGCTTTCTCCGCTGCCCTCGTTGCTGCGTCGACGCTTCGCGCGCGGATGCGCGGCGTCGTAGACCTTGGCCAGGTGCTGGAAGTCGAGGTGGGTATAGATCTGCGTGGTGGCGATGTCGGCATGGCCGAGCAGTTCCTGCACGCCACGCAGGTCACCGGACGATTCCAGGATATGGCTGGCGAAACTGTGCCGCAGCATGTGCGGGTGCACGTGCTTGAACAGGCCCTGGCGCTGCGCCAGCTGGCGGATGCGGATCTGCACCGCGCGCTGGCTGATCGGCCCGTTGCGGCCGGGGAACACCGGCGATGCCGGACCACCGCCACTTTCCGCTCGCCAGGCCTGCAGCGCTTCGCGCGCCGGCCGCCCGAACGGCACCCGGCGCTGGCGGTTGCCCTTGCCCAGCACGTTGACCAGGCCGCTGTCGAAATCCAGGTCGCGCCAGGTCAGCGCGCAGACTTCGCTCAGGCGCAGGCCGGAGGAATAGAACAGTTCCAGCAGCGCGCGATCACGGCGGCCGAGTTCACCTTCCGGCTCCAGCTCGACCAGCTGCACGGCTTCGTCGGCATCGAGCACCTGCGGCAACCGGCGCGGCGCGCGTGGCGCCTTCAGCGTCGCCGCCGGGCTGACCTCGATGCGTCCATGCTTCAACAGCCAGGCGTAGAAGCTGCGGCATGCTGACAAGCGGCGCTGCAGGCTCTTGGCCGACAGACCACGGCGGTGCTCATCGGCGACGAACTGACGCAGCGCCTCGGCATCGAGTGCCTCCACCGCAACGCCACGTGGCTCGGCCCAGACCGACAGCGCGTCCAGGTCGCGGCGGTAGGCATCGAGCGTATGCGCCGACATCCGCCGCTCCACCTGCAAGTGCTGCAGGAACGCCTGTACCGCGCTCATCGTCTTCCGGTCCTGCTCAGTCGTGGAAGCGCTTCAGGCCGGTGGCCAGGGCATCGCCCATCATGCGCAGGAACAGCGTGCCCATGCCCGGGTAGAAACGGTTCGGGTCATGGCTGCCGACTGCGATCAGGCCGACGCCCGGCAGCGGCAGCAGCGCGGTTGTCTGCACTTCCTCGCTGCGCACGCCATACAGCACGGCGTTCTTTTCCGGTTGCAGGCGGCCGCAGATCGGCTCGCCATCCTTCAGGCAATCGCGGAACGGGCCCAGCTGCGGGTCATCCGCGGCGATCACCTGCAGCCAGTCGGCCTGCTCCAGCCCGGCCACCGGCGCGTGCACCACCAGCCGTACCAGATCACCAGCGAAGTCTTCCTGCAGCGAGGCCGCCATCGCACGCAGGGTGTCGGCGGCGTTGTCCTGCTTCATCAGCGCCAGGGTCAGCTGGTGCGTGCGCACCGCCAGGCGTTCATTGACCTGGGCGGTGGCGCCCAGATCGGCCAACCGTCGCGCCAGCTCGCGGTTCTTCTCGCGCAGCACTTCCAGCTGGTAGCTGGCCAGCGATGCGGTCGGGCCGTCATCGCGTGGCACCACCAGGGTCAGGGCCAGGTCCGGGAACTGCTTGAGGAAGCCGGGATGGCGCCGCAACCAGGCAGCGACTTCATGGGCCCCGAGCTTGTCGACGGTTTCGGTCATGCGATCCACTCCCCTTCGAAGACGAATGCAGTCGGGCCGGCCATCACCACCGGCTGGCCATCACCCGGCCACTGGATGCGCAGGTCGCCACCGGGCAGGCTGATGCGCGCATCGCGCTGCAGGCGGCCACGCTGCATCAGGGTCACCGCGGCGGCACAGGCACCGCTGCCGCAGGCCAGGGTTTCACCGACGCCGCGCTCGAACACGCGCAGGCGTGCATGCGCGGGGCTCATCACCTGGGCGAAGCCCACGTTCACCGAGCGCGGGAACGACGCATGCTGCTGCAGCAGCGAACCGACGCGCTCGACCGGGGCCGCATCGATCAGGCCCACTTCGATCACCGCATGCGGGTTGCCCATCGACACCGCAGCGAAACGTACGCTCTCGCCCTGCAGCGGCAGCAGGTATTCCTCGCGTGCGTGGGCAAAGCCCATCAGCGGCACGTTGGCCGGCTCGAACGCGGGCACGCCCATGGTTACCGCGAACTGCCCCTCGCCCAGTACCTTCACTTCGTGGCTGGCCAACGGGCTGTCGATGACGAATGCATCGCCCTGCGCACTGCCTTCGCGCACCAGCCAGGCCGCGATGCAGCGCGCGCCATTGCCGCACTGTTCGGAGTTGGAACCGTCGGCATTCCAGATGCGGTACGAAGCCACCGAGCCTTCCGCACGCGGTGCTTCGATGGTCAGGATCTGGTCACAGCCGACGCCGGTGTGGCGGTCGGCCAGGCGCGCGGCCAGTTCAGGCGTGGGCGGCAACGTACCGCCACGCAGGTCGATCACTACGAAATCATTGCCCGCGCCGTGCATCTTGCTGAAGCGCAGGGCCTTGGAACCGGCCTTACTCATTCCCGCCGCCCACCTTCTTTGCCGGCGCAGGCGCCGGCTGGGTGGTCGGTGCGGCCGGCTCCACGGTCGTGGCCGGGGTGCCGCTGCCCTGGGTCTCCGCCGGGGTCGCCTCGGTGGCGGGCTCGGCAGTGGGCTCGACGGTTTCTTCCACCGGCACCGGCTTCTGCGGCAGTACCAGCGGGCCCTTGTTGCCGCAGGCGGCGAGGAGCAGCAGCGAGGCCGCTGCCAGCGGAATCAGGATGGCGTTTCGATGGGGGATCTTCATGCCCCGAGTATAGCCATTGGCGGCTGAGCGGTTGGTGCAGGGGCTCGGGTTGCCGGCCAGCGGCCGGCACTACCGCAGGCGCTCAATCCGCGGGCGGTGGCAGCGGCCGGGTCCACAGCCAGATCGCCACCACGGTCATGCTGCCGATCGAGAACCACTTCACCCAGGCGATCGGCACGCACCACAGCATGATGCCGGCGCACACCGCCATGGTGATCGTGGCCATCCACTTGCCGTAGCGGCTGACCGCACCGTGCGCCTGCCAGTTGGCGATGGCCGGGCCGAAGCGTGGATGCTGCAGCAGCCAGGCGTGCAGGCGCTCGGAACCTCGCGACGCGGCCCAGGCCGAGATCAGGATGAATACGGTGGTCGGCAACCCCGGAACGAAGATGCCGACGATGCCGGTACCGAGGCTGACATAGGCCAGCAGCCACCACGCCCAGCGGAAACGCACCACGCGCGGTGGCGCGGTGGCGTCGCGAGGAGTGGAAGGGTCAGGCGCGCTCATGGCCGCAAGGATACCGGTTCAGGGTGCCAGGCAGTGCCGGGCACCCTGTCGCGATCACGGCTGGGCGATGCCCAGCTGCTGCAGAACGAAGGCGTACGATTCGGACAGTTCGCGATAACGCTGGAAGCGCCCCGACTTGCCGCCGTGGCCGGCTTCCATGTTGGTGCGGAACAGGATCGGGTAGTGGCCGGTGTTGTCGTCACGCAGCTTGGCCACCCACTTGGCCGGCTCCCAGTACTGCACCTGCGAATCCCACAGGCCGGTACCCACGAACAGCGCCGGGTACGCCTGCTGCTTCACGTTGTCGTAGGGCGAGTAGGACAGCATGTAGTCGTAATACTGCTTCTGCTCGGGGTTGCCCCACTCGTCGTACTCGTTGGTGGTCAGCGGAATGGTGGGGTCGAGCATGGTGGTGACCACGTCGACGAACGGCACCTGGGCCACCATCACCCGGTAATCCTGCGGCGCCTGGTTGGCCACCGCGCCCATCAGCAGGCCACCGGCGCTGCCACCGGACGCGGCGACGCGATCCTTCGCCGCCCAGCCCTGTGCGACCAGGCCGCGGGTGACGTCGATGAAGTCATTGAAGGTGTTCTGCTTGTGCAGCAGCTTGCCGTTCTCGTACCAGTCGCGGCCCATCTCCTGGCCGCCGCGGATGTGGGCGATGGCATACACCACGCCACGGTCGAGCAGGCTCACCGCGGTCTGGTTGAAGTACGGGTCCATCGACATGCCGTAGCTGCCGTAGGCGTACTGGAACAGCGCGCCCTTGCCGTCCTTCTGGTAACCCTTGCGGTAGACCAGCGACACCGGCACCTTCACGCCATCGCGCGCGGTGATCCAGACGCGGTCGGTCTCGTACTTCGATGCATCGTAGCCGATCACCGGCTGCTGCTTCAGCTGGCGGCGCTCGCCGGTGGCGGTGTTCAGCTCGAACACGGTGGTCGGGGTGGTCATCGAGGTATAGACGTAGCGCAGCCACGGCGTATCGGCCTCGGTGTTGTCGCCCAGGCCCATCGAATACGCCGGCTCGTCGGCCTTCACGTAGTCGCTGCGGCCGTCCTTGAACAGCAGGCGGATGCGCTCCAGGCCCTCGGAACGTTCGGCGATGGCGGTGTAGCTGTCGAACAGCTCGAAGCCTTCGATGAACACCGCATCGTCGTGCGCGATCCAGTCCTTCCACTGCGCGCGCGAGGTGGCATCGGTCGGCGCGGTGACCAGCTTGAAGTTCTTCGCACCGTCGTTGGTGCGGATCACCCAGCGCCCGTCGTAGTGGTCGGCGTCGTACTCGACGTCACGCTGGCGCGGCGCCAGCACGGTGAACGTGGTCGGATCGCTGGCCGGCGCGTAGCGCTCTTCCGAGGACACGGTGCTGTGCACGCCGATGGTGATGAAGCGATCGTCGCGGGTGCGGCCGATGCCCATGTAGAAGCTGTCGTCCTTCTCTTCGTAGACGACAGTGTCGGCGCTGGCCGGGGTGCCCAGCACGTGCTTCTTCACGCGCACGGTCAGCAATGTTTCCGGATCGTTCTCGACGTACAGCACGGTGCGGTTGTCGTCGGCCCAGACCAGGTCGCCGGAGCTGCCGGTGATCACATCGGGCAGCACCTGGCCGGTGGCCAGGTCCTTGAAGCGGATGGTGTACTGGCGGCGGCCCACGTCATCGTCGGCCCAGGCCAGCAGCTGGTTGTCCTGGCTGACTTCCATCGAGCCGACGCTGAAGTAGCCCTTGCCGGCCGCCATCGCGTTGACGTCCAGCAGCACTTCTTCGGCGGCCTCCATGCTGCCCTTGCGGCGCGCGTGGATCGGGTAGTCCTGGCCGGTTTCGAAGCGGCTGTAGTACCAGTAGCCGCGCTCGCGTGCCGGCACGCTGGAGTCGTCCTGCTTGATGCGGCCGACGATCTCCTTGTACAGGGCATCTTCCAGCGGCTTCAGCGGCGCCAGCAGCTGGTCGGCATAGGCATTCTCCGCCTGCAGGTAGGCCAGCATGTCCTTGTTCGCGCGCTTGTCGTCGCGCAGCCAGTAATAGTCATCGTTGCGGGTCGCGCCGAACGGCGCCTTGACCACATGCGGATGCTTGGCGGCATCCGGCGGAACGGGCGGCGTGGCGGCGGTTGCGGTGGTGGTCATCAGGCTGGCAAGCAACAGGCAGAGGGTGGGCTTCATGAGATAAGGCTCCTTGAGCGGCAATGCAATGGCGTCCTTGCGCCCGAGTCTGGGTTGCGGAAGGACGGTGGGCAACCCTGCGGATCGTCATGGGTGGTGCCGGCCGCTGGCCGGCAGCCTCGGGATGAGCAGAAGGCAGTGGTTGCGGGCCAGCGGCCGGCACTACCAGAGCACATGACCCCAGCACGCGGCGTACCATGGGCACATGAGTACCCTGCCCCACACGCCGGGCTACAGCCGGCGCAGCCATGAAATCGCCCCGTTCCACGTGATGTCCCTGCTGGCCCGCGCACAGGCGCTGGAACAGGCGGGCCACGATGTGATCCATCTGGAGATCGGTGAACCGGACTTCACCACCGCCGAACCGATCGTGCACGCCGGCCAGGCCGCACTCGCGGCTGGCCATACCCGCTACACCGCAGCACGTGGCCTGCCGGCGCTGCGCCAGGCCATCAGCGGCTTCTATCGCAGCCACTACGCGCTGGACATCGACCCCGAGCGCATCCTGGTCACCCCTGGCGGCTCCGGGGCGCTGCTGCTGGCCAGCAGCCTGCTGGTCGACCCCGGCCGCCACTGGCTGCTGGCCGACCCCGGCTATCCGTGCAACCGCCACTTCCTGCGCCTCGTTGAAGGCGGCGCGCAACTGGTGCCGGTCGGCCCGGGCACGGCTTATCAGCTGACCCCGTCACTGGTGGAACAGCACTGGAATGCCGACAGCGTCGGCGCACTGGTCGCCTCACCGGCCAACCCGACCGGCACCGTGCTTTCCGCCGCCGAGCTGGCGGCACTGTCGCAGGCCCTGCACGCGCGTGGTGGCCACCTGGTAGTGGACGAGATCTACCACGGCCTGACCTATGGCCTGGATGCGCCCAGCGTGCTGCAGGTGGACGACAGCGCATTCGTACTGAACAGTTTCTCCAAGTACTTCGGCATGACCGGCTGGCGGTTGGGCTGGCTGGTGGCACCACCGGCCGCGGTACCGGACCTGGAGAAGCTGGCGCAGAACCTGTACATCAGCGCCTCAAGCATCGCCCAGCACGCCGCCCTCGCCTGTTTCAGCGAAGCATCGATGGCGATCTTCGAGCAGCGCCGCGAAGCGTTCCGCCAGCGCCGCGACTTCCTGCTGCCGGCACTGCGCGAGCTGGGCTTCCGTATCGAAGTCGAGCCACAGGGCGCGTTCTACCTGTACGCCGACGTCAGTGCATTCACCGACGACGCACAGGCGTTCTGTGCGCACTTCCTGGAAACCGAGCACGTGGCGTTCACTCCGGGCCTGGATTTCGGCTTCCACCGTGCCAACCAGCACGTGCGCCTGGCCTATACCCAGGAGGTGCCGCGATTGCAGGAGGCGGTGGCGCGGATTGCGCGGGGGTTGAAGCATTTCCGGTAGCGCCCGGGGCAGGCCGGGCGGCTGCCGCCCCCCCCCGCCCCCCGGCGCGCGGCGCCGCGCCCCCCCCGCTACCCGATAACGGAAAACGCCGCCCTGGGGCGGCGTTTTCCGTTCTGCTTACTTGCCGCCCAGCCGCTCCCACAGGAAGCTGTAGGCCAGCGCCGACATGTGCGCGGCCTGCGCATTGTTGGCTGCGCCACCGTGGCCACCTTCGATGTTCTCGTAGTAGGTCACGTCCTTGCCGGCGTCGATCATCTTCGCCGCCATCTTGCGGGCATGGCCCGGGTGCACGCGGTCATCGCGGGTGGAGGTGGTGAACAGCACCGGCGGGTACTTCTTCTTCGCGTCGAACAGGTGGTACGGCGAGAAGGTCTTGATGAACTCCCAGTCGCTGGTGTCCGGGTTGCCGTACTCGGCCATCCACGAGGCACCGGCCAGCAGGTGGCTGTAGCGCTTCATGTCCAGCAGCGGCACCTGCACGACCACCGCACCGAACAGCTCCGGGTACTGGGTCAGCATGTTGCCGGTCAGCAGGCCGCCATTGCTGCCGCCCTGCACGCCCAGGTGCTTGGCGGTGGTGATCCTGCGCTTGACCAGATCGCGCGCCACGGCAGCCATGTCTTCATAGGCCTTGTGGCGGTTCTGCTTCAGCGCCGCCTGGTGCCAGCGCGGGCCATACTCGCCACCACCACGGATGTTGGCCACCACGTACACGCCGCCCTTTTCCAGCCAGGCGCGGCCCATGCCACCGGAATAGCTCGGGGTCAGCGAAATCTCGAAGCCACCGTAGCCGTACAGCAGGGTCGGGTTGGAGCCGTCGAGCTTCATCGCCTTGTCGTGCACCACGAAGTACGGCACGCGGGTGCCATCCTTGCTGGTGGCGAAGTGCTGCTCGATCACCTTGCCCTTGGCATCGAAGAAGGCCGGCATGGTCTTCAGCGTTTCCGGGGCCTGGCCGATCTCGGCCAGCGCCAGCGTGGTCGGGGTCAGGTAGTCGGTGGCAGTCAGCCACACCGCGTCGCTGTCATTGCTGTCGACCGCAGCCACGCCCAGCGTGCCGAAGGCCGGCGCGCCGACGAAGCGGCTGGTCTGCCAGCCATTGGCGCCCGGGGTCAGCACCGACAGGCGGTTCTTGACGTCGTCCAGCACGTTCAGCACCAGGTGGCTCCTGGTCCAGGTGGCGCTGGCCAGCGAGGTGGTCGCGGTCGGGGTGAACAGCACGTCGAACTCGCGCTTGCCGGCCAGGAAGTCGTCCAGCTTCGTCGCCAGCAGCGAACCGGACGCGTAGGTCTTGCCGCCCACGGTCCACGGATCACGCAGTTCCAGGGTCAGCCACTGCTTGTGCAGGCCCTTCTCGGCCGAGTTCGGCGCGTCGATCTTGGTCAGCGTGCCATCGTCGCCACGCAGGTAGATCTCGTTGTTGTAGAACGCCAGCGTGCGGCTGACCAGGTTTCGCTCGAAGCCCGGGGTGTCATCGTGCATCGCCGCGATGTACATGTCTTCCGGCTTGCCTTCATACACCACGCTGGCCGAGGCCATCGGCGTGCCGCGCTTCCACAGCTTGGCCACGCGCGGGTAACCGGACGTGGTCATCGAGCCGGCACCGAAGTCGGTGTAGACGAACACGGTGTCGCGATCGATCCAGTTCAGCCCACCCTTCGACTCGGGACGGAAGAAGCCGTCCTTGATCCAGCTCTTGGTGGACAGATCGAATTCGCGGGTGACGTCGGCATCGGCACCGCCACGCGACAGCGCGATCAGGCAGCGGCTGTAGTCCGGGCGCAGGCAGTCGGCGCCGTGCCAGACCCAGTTCTCCCCTTCGGCCTTGTTCAGCGCATCCAGGTCGAGCACGGTCTCCCACTGCGGCGAGGCCTTGCGGTACTCGGCCAGGGTGGTGCGCCGCCACAGGCCGCGCTCGTGCTGCTGGTCCTTCCAGAAGTTGTAGTAGTAGTCGCCGATCTTCTGCACGGCGGGAATCTTGGCGTCGGAGTCGAGCACCTCGCGGATGCTGGCCTCCATCTGCTTGAAGGCCGGGGTCTGCGCCAGGCGCGCCTCGGACTTGGCATTCTGTTCCTTGACCCAGGACAGCGGCTTGTCGCCGGTGACGTCCTCGAGCCAGGCGTAGCGATCGGTGTCTTCAGCAGCCACGGCGGTCCCCACCGAGGCAGCGGTCATCATGCCGGCCAACAGGCAGGCGGAAGCGAGTCGTGACATTGCAGCTCCAGGCAGTCATAAGCCGTGGAACGCTAGCACGGAATGCCGCTTCCGCCCCCGTGTCGAAGGTCAGGCCGTGGCGGCAGTGCCGCGACGGCGGCGGACCGGCCCGCCGCTGCGGCGGTGCGCCTGTCCACCACTGCGCCGCGCCAGCCGCAGCCACGACAGGCGCGGCAGCGGGAAGCGCAGCAGTGACCACCAGGACACCAGCGGCATGCCCACCAGCCACATCGGCAGCCAGCCCAGCCAGGCGTTGCTGCCGCGCGCGGCTGGCCAGACCAGTACCAGCGCCAGGCCGGCCAGGGCCAACTGCTGCACGCCACGCAGCAGGCGCGGGTCGGCACGCTCGAGGCTGACGCGTTCAGTTGCGGGGCGGCGGACGGAACGTGCGTTCATGGGTCTTCTCCGGTGGACAATGCAACACAGCTTGGGCAAGCCCCTTCTCACAGATTGCGACACCATTGACGGATCGCGCACGCTCAGTCGACCATGCTCAGGCAAAGCCCTCCTGAGCCCGCTCCCGCATGACCTCGATCCGCCCGCTCTGCGCCGTGTTGCTGGCCCTGTCCCTGGCGGGCCCCGCCATGGCCGCCAGTGAGCCGCCATCGCCCCGCGCCAGCACCCCGCGCGCGACCGACCCGGATGCGCCGATCGACCTGAAGCGCTTCATGGGCACCTGGTACGTGATCGGCCGCGTGCCGAACTTCATCGAACGTGGCCATGTGGCCAGCGTCAACGACTACGAACTGCGCGACGAGCACAAGGTCGGCATCACCTACCGCTACCGCGACGGCTTCGGCGAACCCCTGCAGGAGATCCGTGCACGCGCCAGCGTCGACCCGGACAGCGGCAACCATGGCTGGCGCACCTGGTTCTACCGCGTGGTGCCGACCCACTCCCGGGTGCTGGAGGTCGCCCCGGATTATTCGTGGGCACTGATCGGCTACCCGGGCCGCGAGATGGCCTGGATCTTCTCGCGCACGCCAGACATGGACAAAGCCCTGTACAAGGAGCTGGCCGAGCGCCTGCGCGACGAGTACGGCGTGAACACCGACAAGCTCAAGCGCGTGCCGCAGCATCCGGAACAGGTCGGCAAGCTGGGCTACGAAGTACCGAACGCGCGTTGAGAGAGCGCTCGCCGGGCATGGCCCGGCGGACGCACCGATTACTTGCGGCTGTAATGCGCGACCAGGCGGTCGCCGAGCATCTGCAGCAGCTGCACCAGGACCAGCAGCAGGACCACGGTGACCAGAGCCACGTCGGTGTGCGAACGCTGGTAGCCGTCGCGGAACGCCAGATCGCCCAGGCCGCCGGAACCGATGGCGCCGCCCATCGCGGTGAAACCGATCAGCGCGACGGTGGTCACCGTCGCACCGGCGATCAGGCCCGGGCGCGCTTCCGGCAGCAACACGCGGGTAACCAGCTGCCAGGTGGTGGCGCCCATTGCCTGGGTCGCCTCGATGACGCCGCGGTCAACCTCGCGCAACGCGGTCTCGACCAGGCGCGCATAGAACGGTGCGGCACCAATGACCAGCGGCACGATCGCGCCACGCACGCCCAGCGACGTCCCCATCAGGAACAGGGTGACCGGAATCAGCACGATCATCAGGATGATGAAAGGCACTGAACGCAGCAGGTTCACCACCAGCGCCAGCACGCCATAGGCGAACGGCCGGCGCTTCATCTGCGGTGCGCCGAACAGGTACAGCAGCACACCCAGCGGCAGGCCGATGGCCAGGGTCAGCGGCAGCGAACCGAGCAGCATCAGCAAGGTGTCGATGGTGGCCTGGCCGATGTCGGCCCACTTGCCCGCATCAAGGTGGCGGAAGAAGCCGCCAGCAGCAGCAATGATCATCGGCGCAGTTCCTCAACGTGCACGCCGGCGGCCACGAACGCGGCCTGCGCGGCGGACTGGTCGCCGCCCACCAGGGCGACCACCAGCTGGCCATACGGGGTGTCCTTGATCCGGTCGATACGGCCGGACAGGATGTTGTAGTCGACCCCGGTCTGCCGCGCGACGCTGCCGAGCAGGGGTTCGTAGGTGTCGCCGCCGAGGAAGGTCAGGCGCACGATGCGCCCGCCCACGACGTCGAAATCACGGTGCAGCGCACCTTCGTCGACATGCTCCGATTCGCTGACGAAACGGCGCGTGGTCGCATGCTGCGGATGCAGGAACACCCGGGTGACCGGCCCGGTCTCGACCATCTGCCCGGCATCGAGCACGGCGACGCGGTCGCAGACGCGACGGATCACGTCCATCTCGTGGGTGATCAGCACGATGGTCAGGCCGAGCTCACGGTTGATCTTCGACAGCAGCGACAGCACCGAGGCGGTGGTCTGCGGGTCGAGCGCGCTGGTCGCCTCGTCGCACAGCAGGATCTGCGGGCGGGTCGCCAACGCACGGGCGATGCCGACGCGCTGCTTCTGGCCACCGGACAGCTGCGCCGGGTACTTCTGCGCGTGCGCTTCCAGGCCCACGGTCTGCAGCAGCTCGGCCACGCGTGCGTCGATCTCCGCCTTCGGTGTGCCAGCCAGCTCCAGCGGGAAGGCGACGTTGCCGGCCACCGTGCGCGACGACAGCAGGTTGAAATGCTGGAAGATCATGCCGATGCGCCGGCGCAGCGCGCGCAGGCCGTCCGCATCCAGTGCCGTGACATCCTCGCCGCCGATCAGCAGGCGACCGCCGCTGGGTTCTTCCAGGCGGTTGATCATCCGGATCAGGGTCGACTTGCCCGCGCCGGAATGGCCGATGATGCCGAACACCTCGCCGGCCTCGATGGTCAGGTCCAGCGGTTGCAGCGCGCTGACTGCGCGGCCGGCAACGGCATAGGATTTGTGCAGGCGCTGGAACTCGATCACGGGCGTGGCTCACCGGCTGGGTGACGGAAGGGGGCGTGCAGCCTACCAGCGACGGGGCTCGCGCGCCCGCGCCTTGGGCCAGAATGTTATTCCTTTTGGTTCTAAGGGTGCCGTGAAGCCTCGTAACCGGTAGTGGCGGGGGGGGGGCGGGGCCCCCCGCCGGGCCGCCCCGGCCCCGGGGGGGGGGGCCCC
>NZ_JAUTXR010000153.1 GCF_030658505.1 Stenotrophomonas raiganjensis (SeqCode)
TGGCGGAGCGGACGGGACTCGAACCCGCGACCTCCGGCGTGACAGGCCAGCATTCTAACCAGCTGAACTACCGCTCCGCGCTGAAACTTTGCAGGCGCCCAGTATATCCGAAGACTTCCTGGAAACCCAGCCCGATGAACACTTTTTTCAAAGTTTTTTCACAGGGACTTAAGAATTCTGCAATGGCGGAGCGGACGGGACTCGAACCCGCGACCTCCGGCGTGACAGGCCAGCATTCTAACCAGCTGAACTACCGCTCCGTTCTTGCAAATACCTTTTTGCCTTCTTCCCGAACCTGCCGGTGAGAAGACAAGGCCCCCAGTTTCAGGCCGGGGGCCTTGATGTAGTGGCGGAGCGGACGGGACTCGAACCCGCGACCTCCGGCGTGACAGGCCAGCATTCTAACCAGCTGAACTACCGCTCCGCGCTGAAACTTTGCAGGCGCCCAGTATATCCGAAGACTTCCTGGAAACCCAGCCCGATGAACA
>NZ_JAUTXR010000157.1 GCF_030658505.1 Stenotrophomonas raiganjensis (SeqCode)
CCGTGCAGTGGTTCGGCCTGGCCCTGACCGTGCTCGTCGTTGCGCTGGTGCTGGAGTGGCGCAGGAGGCGCGCCGTGGCCCGGTAGTGCCGGCCCCGGGCCGGCCCCCCCCACCGGGTACGCGGTTGCGGCCCCCCGCCGGCCCCACCCCCCACCCGGGGGGGGGGGGCCGCCCGGCGCCCGCCACTACCGGGCCACGGCGCGCCTCCTGCGCCACTCCAGCACCAGCGCAACGACGAGCACGGTCAGGGCCAGGCCGAACCACTGCACGGCGTAGCCCAGGTGACGCTGCGGTGGCAGCGTGTTCGGCAACAGGTCAAGGTCGCGTTCGTCGCCGAATGGCAGTGCGGGGTCCAGGCGCAGTACGCGATCGGGCAACACCTGCACCCCCAGCGCGCGGGCCAGCCCTTCGGCCGGCAACCGGCTGGCCAGCCAGCGGCCCGCTTCCCCCGTGGCGGAGAATGCAGGACCGAGTGCCAATCCGGCCGACGGCGGTGGTGCCAGCAGCCCACGCACCGCCACCGGCGAAGGCGGTGCCGGTACATCCGGCAACGTGCGATCCGGCGGCAGCGCGCGCCATCCCAGATCGACCAGCAACACGCTGCCCTCGTCACTGCGGAATGGGCGGTAGATCTTCACGCCCGCGCGGCCGTGCCGGGTCTGGTTGTCCAGCAGCACCACGCCGGGCAGGAAGCGGCCGTGGTCGGCCACGCCGTGCAGCGCACCGGGCGCTGTGAGCGCCTGTGCCAACGACAGCACCTGCGCTGCGGCTGGACCTTGAGCATCCAACATTGCCTGTTTGGCATGCATGCGCTGCAGCTGCCACAGCCCCAACGCGCTGAAACCCGCCATCGCCAGCACGGCCAGCAGCCATCCGAGCACGCGCGTGTGCTGGCGCATCATGACAAGTCCGCGTAAACGCGGTCAGATAGGCACATCCACCCTGCCCTCGAGCCGCGCATGAGTGATTCGCTGAAGACCCTGCTGGTAATCGCGTTTCTGATCGTCATCGTCTGGAATCTGGGCGCCGGCCTGTATTACCTGCTGGTCGACCGCGGCCAGACCAAGCGCACGGTCAATGCACTGACGCGCCGTATCAGCGTGTCGGTCGCGTTGATCCTGCTGGTGATCGTGAGCATCTACATGGGCTGGATCAAACCGCACGGCATCGGCGGCTGACCCCGCCGCTGCCTGCAGGGTCAAAGCACGTAGACGAACAGGAACAGCATCAACCACACCACGTCGACGAAGTGCCAGTACCACGCGGCGGCTTCGAAACCGAAATGGTTGTCGCGGGTAAAGTGTCCCTTGGCCGAACGCAGCCACATCACGATCAGCATGATCGTGCCCAGCAGCACGTGCGCGCCGTGGAAGCCGGTCAGCATGAAGAACGTCGAACCGTAGATGCCCGAGCCGAGCGTCAGGTTGAGTTCCTTGTAGGCGTGGATGTATTCCTCCGCCTGCAGGGTCAGGAAGCCGAGGCCGAGCACCACGGTCAGGCCCAGCCAGATCAGCAGCTGGCGGCGGTTGCCGGCCTTCAGCGCATGGTGGGCGATGGTCAGGGTCACGCCGGAGGTGAGCAGGATCAGCGTGTTGATCAGTGGCAGGCCCCAGGCCGGGATGGTCTGGAACGCGCCGCCGATCGCAGCGGGGCCGTTGGTCGGCCAACCGGCGGAATAGCCCTGCCACAGCAGCTCGTTGGTCATCACCCCGCGGCCTTCGCCGCTGAGCCACGACAGGCCCAGGTTGCGGGTGTAGAACAGCGCGCCGAAGAAGGCGCCGAAGAACATCACCTCGGAGAAGATGAACCAGATCATCCCCATCCGGAACGAGCCGTCAACCTGGTGGTTGTAGTTGCCCGCCTGCGATTCGCGCACCACGTCGCTGAACCACCAGAACAGGGTCAGCACCAGCATCGCGATGCCGGTGTAGAACGTCCAGCGTCCCCAGCTGGCGTCGTTGAGCCAGCTGGCCACGCCCACCATGGTCACCATCATCGCAATGGAGCCTACGAACGGCCATTTGCTCTGGGCCGGTACGAAGTACACGTTGGCATCGGTCGGTGTCTGGGCCATGTCGGTATCCGGGTCAGGGTGCGGCGTGCGCGCCGTCCGAGGTGGCGGCCGGGGCCAGCCGATCGGACAACGCGTCGTTGCGGTAGAAGGTGTAGGACAAGGTGATCGTCTTGATCTCCGGCGGCAGGTCCGGATCGACGATGAAACGCACCGGCATGTCGCGCTTCTCGCCGGCCTGCAGCGTCTGCGCGGTGAAACAGAAGCATTCGGTCTTGCTGAAGAAGCCCGACGCGCGTGCCGGCGCCACCGAAGGCACCGCGCTGCCCACCACCGCCTGCCGGCTGTCGTTGCGGGCGAAGTACAGCGCCTCGTTGAGCTCGCCTGGCACCACGTCCATGGTCAGCTGTTCGGGATGGAACGACCAGGGCAGTCGCGAATTGACGCCACCATCGAATTCCACGCGCACGGTGCGCTTGCCCGCCGCCGCACCCGCGCTGGCTTCACCACCGGGCCCGCGCTCCAGGCGCACGCCGAACACCTTCTCGCAGGCGATGCGGTACAGCGGCACCAGCGAGAACGTAAGCAGGAACACCGCCACCGCCACGCCGATCAGGCGCGGCAGCCCGGAACTGGGTGACGGGGTGCTGGCGGGTGCCTCGCTCATCGACCGATCACCCCGCTGAGGATGAAACCGACGTAGACCAGCACGGCGATGGCGCCGACCCACAGGGCGGTGCGCCTGGCGCGCTGGCGTTGCAGTTCGATGCCGTTTTCCGGGGCGTCGCCCGGGCTGTTGTAGAGCCGAGCCATGCTCGGCTGCTTTTCGTCAGCCGAGCATGGCTCGGCTCTACAGGTCTGCAGTGGGCTCTCGTTATGCATGCCCCACCTCAATGCGTGATGTCGTCATGCGCCAGATCGCCCGGGCGGATGGTCGGCGGCGTGGTGAAGGTATGCGCCGGTGCCGGCGACGGCAGCGTCCACTCCAGCCCGCGCGCGCCTTCCCAGCTACGGGCCTCGGCCTTCTCGCCGTTGCGCAGCGACGACAGCAGGATGGCAGCCATCATGAACGGGGTGACGAACATGCCGAACGCACCGATCGAGCTGATCAGGTTCCAGTCGGCAAACGCCACGCTGTAGTCGGGAATGCGGCGCGGCATGCCGGCCAGGCCGAGGAAGTGCTGCGGGAAGAACAGCAGGTTGACGAACACGATCGACCACCAGAAGTGCACCTTGGCCCACTTCTCGCTGTACATGCGCCCGGTCCACTTCGGCCACCAGTAGTACACCGCAGCGATCAGCGCGAACACCGCGCCGGTCACCAGCACGTAGTGGAAATGCGCAACCACGAAGTAGGTGTCGTGGTACTGGAAGTCGGCGGCGACGATCGCCAGCATCAGGCCGGAGAAGCCACCGATGGTGAACAGGATGACGAAGGCCACCGACCACAGCATCGGTGCCTCGAACGTCAGCGAGCCACGCCACATGGTGCTGACCCAGTTGAACACCTTCACGCCGGTCGGGATCGAGATCAGCATGGTGGCGAACATGAAGTAGATCTCGCCGCCCAGCGGCATGCCCACGGTGAACATGTGGTGGGCCCAGACGATGAACGACAGGAAGGCGATCGCGGCGGTCGCGTACACCATCGCCTGGTAGCCGAACAGCGGCTTGCGGCTGAAGGTCGGGATGATCTCGCTGACCACGCCGAAGGCGGGCAGGATCATGATGTAGACCTCGGGATGGCCGAAGAACCAGAAGATGTGCTGGTACATCACCGGGTCACCGCCACCGGCGGCGTTGAAGAAGCTGGTGCCGAAGAACTTGTCGGTCAGCAGCATGGTCACCGCACCGGCCAGCACCGGCATCACCGCGATCAGCAGGAAGGCGGTGATCAGCCAGGCCCAGCAGAAGATCGGCATTTTCAGCAGGTCGATGCCCGGCGCACGCATGTTGAGCACGGTGGCGATGATGTTGATCGCGCCCATGATCGAACTGATGCCGGCCACGTGGATGGCGAACACGCTGAAGGCGACGTTGTAGCCGCCCTGCAGCGACAGCGGCGGGTACAGCGTCCAGCCGCCGGCCGGTGCACCGCCCGGCAGGAACAGGGTCAGCAGCAGCAGGCTGAAAGCCACCGGCAGCAACCAGAACGACCAGTTGTTCATGCGTGGCAGCGCCATGTCCGGCGCGCCGATCTGCAGCGGGATCATCCAGTTGGCCAGGCCGACGAAGGCCGGCATCACCCCGCCGAAGATCATCACCAGCGCATGCACGGTGGTCATCTGGTTGAAGAACTCGGGCTTGACGAACTGCAGGCCCGGCTGCGCCAGCTCGGCCCGGATCACCACGCTCATCGCCGCACCGATGATGAACATGATGAAGCTGAAACCGAGGTACAGCGTGCCGATGTCCTTGTGGTTGGTCGAGAAGAACCAACGCTCGAAGAAGCTCTGGTGGTGATGGTGATCGTCGTGCCCAACTGCCGAGTGCGCCATTGCAAAACACCTCTCAGAATCGGTTGTCACCACGGCCGCGAGCGGCCGCGGGCTTTACATCACGCGCCGCTGGCCGCAGTAGCAGGTGCGCTGCCGGCTTCGGCAGCAGCAGGTGCCGCCGGTGCTTCGCCGGCAGGGGCCGCCGGTTCTGCGGGTGCCGCAGGGGTGGCGGGCTCGGCCGGCGGTGCAGGCTTGCGCTGCGCCAGCCACTGCTTGAAGTCTTCCTTGGACACCGCCTCGACCACGATCGGCATGAAGCCGTGGTCCTTGCCACACAGCTCGGCGCACTGGCCTCGGTACACGCCGGGCTGCTCGATGCTGGTCCAGGCTTCATTGATGAAACCGGGGATGGCGTCCTGCTTCCAGCCCAGTGCCGGCACCCACCAGGCGTGGATCACGTCATCGGAGGTGATGACGAAGCGCACCTTGGTGTCGACCGGCAGTACCAGGCGGTTGTCGACATCCAGCAGGTAGTGCGGATGGCTTTCGCGGGTCGGCACGATGCCACTCTGCCGCACGCGGTCGGATTCGCGGTCCAGGCGGCTGGTGAAGGTGACGTTCTCGCCGAGATATTCGTACTTCCACATCCACTGGTAGCCGGTGACCTTGACCGTCATCTCGGCATCGCGGGTGTCGTACATCTTGATCAGGTTGGCCGTGGCCGGCCACGCCATCACGATCAGGATGATCACCGGTATCACCGTCCAGATGATCTCGGCCTTGGTGTTGTGGCTGAAGGTGGCGGCGACCGCGCCCTTGGATTTGCGGAACTTGAAGATGGCGTAGGCCATCGCTCCGAACACGATGACGCCGATCACCGTGCAGATGATCAACGAGAGGTTGTTCGATTCCCAGGCCAGGCGCGAGGTCTGGGTGACCCCCTTGCCCATGTTCAGCTGCCACGGTTTGGGATCGGCCGCCTGGGCCAAGGCCAACGCCGGCATCAGTCCCCCGGTCACCAGCATCGCGGCGACCGCGTTCACGCACTTCGTGCCCCACCTGCTGCTTTGCTTCATTGCCTAGACCCTTAGCGTCGTCGGTTGCCGCCATCGCTGGCGGCGAGCAAGCTTTCAAGTGTCTCTGCGAGCGTCTGACGTTCGGCCGGCGCGAGGAAACTCCCCACCTCCACCTGCCGGCCGCTGGATGCCAGCCGGACCCTCTCATCGTCGGTGAGCAGGCGCACCCAGTGCGGGTGGGCCCGGAACACCGGCGATCCACCGGGTACGGGGATGACCTCCACGTACGCCGGCACTACCCGGATCTCCTCCTGCCGTTCACCGCTGCGCCACAAGGCACGCAGCGCCGCCGCCAGCACCAGGCTGTACAGCAGCGCGAACAGGGGGGCGAATGCATTGCCGGCCAACCACCCGAAGGCGGACACCAGCCACATCGCACCCGACAACACGGTGAACAACAGGACGAACTGCCGGGCATCGAGCGCCCGTGGGGGACGCAGCCGCAGCTGCGTACCTGACCCATCCGGAGCTGGAAGCACCTCGATCATGTCGCAACCGCGTTCCTGCCGCGGGAAACGTCTCGATGGTAGCCCTGCCCTCTCGCCGGTAGCAAGGGTGCATTCACACTTTTTCCCATGCTGCAACACAGCATGAGCTCGGCGGCACGAATGACGAATTCAGCACAATTACTGAAGAGCTTGCTGAACACGCTGAATCCACCGCAGCTAGGGGCTATCAGCACTTCACGAAGGTGGCTGCGGGGCACTTCCGCAACCCGCAAAAATGATTAAAATCGCCAAGTTTTCCACTGGCCGGACCGGCATGAACGCACCTTCCTCCTCCCCTGCCGCCCACGACGCCCCGCGTCCCGGCGCGCTGCTGTCGCCGGAACTGCCGGCGCCCCCCAACCCGTTCCGCCAGGCCATCACCGATGCCTGGTTGAAGGACGAGGCCAGCCACGTCCGCGAACTGCTGGCGCAGGCGCGCCTGCCCGCCGAGGAGCAGGCCAGGGTGCAGGCGCTTGCCGCCGACCTGGTCGGCCGCGTGCGCGTGCGTGCCAAGGACCAGGGCGCGATCGAAGCCTTCATGCGCCAGTACGACCTGGGCAGCGAGGAAGGCGTGCTGCTGATGTGCGTGGCCGAAGCGCTGCTGCGTATTCCGGACCAGGACACCGCCGACAAGCTGATCCGCGACAAGCTGGCCGATGCCGACTGGGAAAAGCACCTGGGCGGCAGCGACTCGGTGCTGGTCAATGCCTCCACCTGGGGCCTGATGCTGACCGGCAAGCTGGTGCAGATGAACGACGCCACCCGCGCCGATGCCCCCAGCGCGTTCAAGCGCTTGGTCGGCCGCGTCGGTGAGCCGGTGGTGCGCCTGGCGGTGCGCCAGGCGATGAAGATCATGGGCCACCAGTTCGTCATGGGCCGCACCATCAGCGAAGCGCTGTCGCGCTCGCACAAGGGCGACAACGCCAGCTACCGCTACTCCTTCGACATGCTCGGCGAAGGCGCGCTGACCATGAAGGACGCGCTGCGCTACCTGGAAGACTACCGTCGTGCGATCCACGCCATCGGCGGCGATCACAAGGCACGCGGTGGTCGTCCGGACGGCGACGTCAACAACGCCCCGGGCATCTCGATCAAGCTGTCGGCGCTGTACCCGCGCTACGAGCACGCCAAGCGCGAGCGCGTGCTGAAGGACCTGGTACCGGGCGTGCTGGAACTGGCACAGCTGGCCAAGAGCTACGGCATCGGCTGCACTGTCGACGCCGAAGAGTCCGACCGCCTGGAACTGTCGCTGGACATCATCGAGCAGGTGTTCTCCGACGCGTCGCTGGCCGGCTGGGATGGCTTCGGCGTGGTCGTGCAGGCCTACCAGAAGCGCACCCCGTACACGATCGACCACTTGGCCGACATGGCGCGCCGTGCCGGTCGCCGCCTGCAGGTGCGCCTGGTCAAGGGCGCCTACTGGGATGCCGAGATCAAGCGCGCGCAGATCGAAGGCTATCCGGGCTACCCGGTGTTCACCCGCAAGCAGAACACCGACGTCTCCTATCTGGCCTGCGCCAAGCGCCTGTTTACGCATGCCGATGCGATCTACCCGATGTTCGCCACGCACAACGCGCACACCATTGCCGCGGTGCGCAGCATCGCCAACGGCGGCGTGTACGAGCACCAGAAGCTGCACGGCATGGGCGACGACCTGTACGCCGAAGTGGTGCCGGCCGATCGCTTGAACCTGCCCTGCCGCGTGTACGCCCCAGTGGGTTCGCATGAAGACCTGCTGCCGTACCTGGTGCGCCGCCTGCTCGAAAACGGCGCCAACTCCAGCTTCGTCAACCGCATCACCGACGAGCGCGTGCCGATCACCGACCTGATCCGCGATCCGGTCGAGATGGTTGCTTCGTTCGAATCGATTCCGCATCCCAAGATCCCGCTGCCGGTTGACCTGCTGCGCAGCCAGAACCACGACAGGAAGAACTCCATGGGCGCCAACCTCGCCAACGACAACGAACTGCGCGCCCTGGCCCAGCAGCTCAACGCCGCCGTGAAGCCGTGGCAGGCCGCGCCGCTGGTACCGGGTGCGAACCCGGCCGGCGCCGCGCTGCCGGTGATCAACCCGGCCGACACCCGCGAAGTGGTCGGCCAGTGGCTGGCCGCCGATGCCGCCACCGTGCAGAAGGCCCTGGCCAACGCCGTGGCCGCGCAGCCGGCCTGGAACCGCACCCCGGCCGCCAGCCGCGCCGCCATCCTCGAACACGCCGCCGACCAGCTGGAAGCGCGCATGCCGGAGTTCATGGCGCTGTGCGTGAAGGAAGCCGGCAAGAGCCTGCCCGACAGCATCGCCGAAGTGCGCGAAGCCGTGGATTTCCTGCGCTACTACGCCAAGCAGGCACGCGAGCAGTTCAGCCACGCCGAGAAGCTGCCGAGCCCGACCGGTGAATCCAACGAACTGCAGCTACACGGCCGCGGCGTGTTCGTCTGCATCAGCCCGTGGAACTTCCCGCTGGCGATCTTCCTGGGCCAGGTCGCTGCCGCACTGGCCGCCGGCAACAGCGTCATCGCCAAGCCGGCCGAGCAGACCAACCTGATCGGCTACTACGCGGTGAAGCTGCTGCACGACGCCGGCGTGCCGGCCGAGGTGGTGCAGTTCCTGCCGGGCGACGGTGCTACCGTCGGTGCCGCGCTGACCGCCGACCCGCGCGTGGCCGGCGTGGCCTTCACCGGCTCCACCGACACCGCCCGTGCGATCAACCGCGCGATGGCGGCGCGTGACGCCGCCATCGGTGTGCTGATTGCCGAAACCGGCGGCCAGAACGCCTTCATCGCCGATTCGTCGGCGCTGCCGGAACAGCTGGTCAAGGACGCGATCGGTTCGGCCTTCACCTCCGCCGGCCAGCGCTGCTCGGCCGCGCGCGTGCTGTTCGTGCAGGACGACATCGCCGACAAGGTGATGACCATGCTGGCCGGTGCGATGAAGGAACTGAAGGTCGGCAACCCCGGCCTGCTGTCCACCGACGTCGGCCCGGTGATCGACGCAGATGCGCTGAAGATCCTGCAGGACCACGCTGAGCGGATGGACCGCGAAGCGCGCCTGATCGCCGCCGCCGAGCTGTCGGCCGAGGCCGCCAACGGCACCTTCTTCGCACCGCGCGCGTACGAACTGAAGGACCTGGGCCAGCTGCAGAAGGAAGTGTTCGGCCCGGTGCTGCACGTGATCCGCTGGAAGGGCGACCAGCTCGACGCGGTGATCGACCAGATCAACGCCACCGGCTACGGCCTGACCCTGGGCGTGCATTCGCGCATCGACGAGACCGTCGACCGCATCAGCAACGGCGTCCATGTCGGCAACGTCTACGTCAACCGCAACCAGATCGGTGCGGTGGTCGGCGTGCAGCCGTTCGGCGGCCAGGGCCTGTCCGGCACCGGCCCGAAGGCCGGCGGCCCGCACTACCTGCTGCGCTTCGCCACCGAGAAGACGGTGACGGTGAACACCACCGCCGCCGGCGGCAACGCCTCGCTGCTGACCCTGGGCGACTGATCGCCCAGTAGTTGCAGTGAACGAAAAACCCCGCGAAAGCGGGGTTTTTTGTGCTTCTGCTTCCTGTAGAGCCGGGCCCACGCTCGGCTTTCCTGGCGCAGCCGAGCATGGGCTCGGCTCTACAGAGGCGACACGACACTGAACCGATTGTCCGCCCGCTTCGCCAGCTCGCCCTGTACCCGTGCGATGCGCGTCTCCAGATCGCCTTCCAGCAGCACGTACTCGACACCCTCTGCCTGCAGCTGCGCCAGGTACCACGCATGCTGCTGCGCCCGGAAGGCTTCGCCCACGCGCGTACCGTCCTGATCGAACGGAATATCCGGTGCGCACAGGAACAGCAGATCGTAGCGTCGTCGTGCCGCCTGCCGCAGCGGCTCCGGTGCCGTGCCGAACATCCAGCCGCTGTACCCCAGCGTCACCCACGGCGTGGTATCGCAGAACAGCCAGCGATGCGCCCGCCGCGCGCCCTCTTCTTCATGCCGCAGCTGTGTCATTGCGATGCGAAGCAGATCGTCCGGCATCAGGTCGCCGCCCTGCTGCTCCCAGAGCGTGCGGCCATACTCCGGCACCCAGCCGGTCTGCAGGCGCTCGGCCAGCAATCGCGCGAGCGTGGTCTTGCCACTGGACTCGCCACCGATGAAGGCCACGCGCTGCACGTATCCGGCGTACACCTCCGGTGCGAGACCATGGCGGTGCGCATGGGGATCGGCGCGCAGCTGGGTGCCGCACGCCTGCCCGACGTCCAATGCGCGTTCGAGCCGCTCATGGCGTACCGGCGCACCGAAGGGCGTGGCCAGCGCCTGCGCGAAGCCGTCACCGTAGTCCTCGCCGGTGAATACCGCCTGCACCGGGCCACCGAACAGGTGCTGGCACAACCACGCGGTGAACGCGCGCTGCACCTGTTCGCTGTCGCTGTCCTGCGGCAATGCGCGTGGCGGCAGGCCGTGTTCGGCGCACAGGGCTGCCAGCCGTGCATCATCCAGCACCGCCACCATCGCCTGCGGAAAGCGCGCGCGTAGCCAGCGCTCACGACGTGCGGCGCTATAACCGGCAAAGCCCGGCTGCGACCAGCCAATCACCAGCAGCTGCGTGCAGCGTGTGGTGGCAAATTCGATCAGGCGTTCGTGGCCGAGGTGCAACGGGCAGAACTTGCCCACCACCAGGCCCCGCGCAACGCGCTCAGGCGACGGCATCGGCCGCCTTGGCCTCGGTCCGCATCAGATGGCGCCAATGGCGCAGGGCGACCAGCGCGTTTATCCAGAAACCGATGTAGAGGATCGAGGTCAGGTGCAGGCCACGGCTGTAGTACAGCGGCACCGCCACGGTGTTCACCAGCAGCCACACCCACCACGATTCCAGCTTGCGGCGCATCATCAGGATCTGCGCGATCACGCTCAGTACCAGCACCGCCGAATCGATGTACGGCGCGTAGGCGTTGGTCAGCCGGGTCAGCATCCAGCCGTAGCCGAAGGTGGCCACCACTGCCAGCGGTGCCAGCCAGGCCCAGGCGCGCGGCCGCAATGAAGTGATCGGCAACGGCGCACCGTGGTCACCGCGCAGCCACTGCCACCAGCCCAGCACGCTGATGGCGATGAAGAAGAACTGCAGCACCATGTCCGCATACAGGTGCGATCGTTCGAACACGGCAGCAAACAAGGCACAGCCGACGATGCCCAACCACCAGGTGTGCACGTTGTTGCGGCCGGCCAGCAGGATCGAGCCGGCGACGGCGATGTTTGCGGCCAGCTCCAGCTGGAAGTTCGGATCGGACAGGTTCATGGCGCTATTGTCGTGGATCCGTGCGCTGCGTGGACAATCCAGTAGATCCACGCCATGCGTGGATGCCCCGAGCCGCCCCACAAAAAGAAAGCCCCGCTTGCGCGGGGCCTCCTTCGTCCTGCGTCAGGCAATCGCCTGGATCAGAACTTGTACTGCATCGAAGCCGCCAGCACGTCGCCGCTGACCTTGTACTTGCCGGTCACGGTGTTGCCGGTCGGCGAGGTCGAGGTGATGTTCGGATCCTTGGTGAACAGGTGGGTGTAGCCCACGCTGTATTCCATCTTGTCCGAAGCCGCGTAGGTCAGACCCAGCGACAGCCACTTGCGGGTGGTGTCCGGCACGCGCACGTCGCGGTGGGCGTCGGTGGTCGGGGTCTGGTCGTAGGCGAGACCGCCGCGCAGGGTCAGCTTCTCGTTCATGCGGTACTCGGTACCGATCGACGCGAAGGTGGTGTCGCGGTAGTGGAACGGCAGCACGCTGTCCGGCTGGTTGGAGTCATAGTCAACGACCACCTGGTCGAACTTGCTCCACGCGGTGCGCGTCACTTCGGCCATGACCTTCCACTGGTCGTTCACGCGGTGGGTGAAGCCCACGGTGGCGCTGGCCGGCAGGGTGATCGAGGCGCGCCCCTTGCTGTCGATGAAGGTGCCCGGAGCGGCGGAGCGTAGGAAGGTCTCAGCATTGCCCGGAATGGTGAAGTCGGCCTTGCCGTCGTTGATCTTGTGCTTGACCTGCGAGCGGTAGCTGAAGGCGATGTTGGTGCCTTCCACCGGGCTGACGGTCATGCCCAGGGTGTAACCCATCGACACTTCGTCACCCTTGATGCGCAGGAAGCCATCGGCGGTGCCCGGGGCGAAGCCCTGCTGGGCCAAGGCCGCAGCGGCCTGTTTCGAGGCAGCAAGGGCCTGAGCCGGGGTGCCACCGGCGGCCAGCACGGCAGCGGCAGCCTTCTGCTGGGCGCTGGCGTTGATCGCGGTGCCGGTGTCGACGGCACTGGTCAGGTCGACGTTCAGGCGCTCGGCGAACACCGACGCACCGAACGACAGGTACGGATTGACGTCATAGGAAAACGCCACGCCCAGGTCGATCGCCTGCAGCTCGGTCTTGACGCCGTTGTAGCGGCCGACCCAGTCACGGTCGTATTCGGTCTTGAAGCCGAACGGCACGGTCAGCGATGCACCGAAGTGCATGTTGTCGTTCTCGCCGAACGGCAGATGGAAGTACGCGGCCGGGACCGGGGCGATCATGCCGGCGTCGCCGCCGTTGCCGCCGGAAATCGGCTGGCCGTTGGCGTACTTGCCCTGGCCACGGAACTTGGCGCCGAAGCTGATGGCGCTGACGTCGCCCTGCAGCATGGTGCCGTCGAGCAGGCGCATGGAGGCCGGATTGGTGGCGATGACCGAGGCGTCGCCTTCGGTCGAAGTAGAGCCGGCGAACGCGCGGCCCAGGCCCTTGGCGCTGTTTTCCTTCAGCTGGAAGGCGGCAGCGTTGGCATCGGCGGCGGCCAGCGCACCGGCAACGCCGACGGCCAGCAGGGTCAGACGGGCAATGGTGGAAGCGGTTTGCATCGTAGTTCTCTCTCCGGTAAGCGGTGATGTTGCTCTGAGTGCGCCTGCGCCCGGCAGGTCCTGGGACCCATCGGAGCGCGCCGGATTCCCCTCCCGACATACGACGCCGTATGCGAGTATTACCCAGAGCTGTTAATGAAACAATAACAGCAATGGCGGTTTTTTCGTCCCAAAAGCTGAACAGGACAATCCCCGCCGCAAGCGCCCGCACGCTAGGCTAGTGCCCATGTTCGTCTCCCTCCCGTCGCGCAAGAAGGCCGCCCTGCGCTGGGCCACGCCCGTGCTGTTCGCGTCATTGTGGCTGGCGTTCCTGTGGTCGATCTCGCGCCCGGACGATGCCCGCGGCAGCCTCTGGCTGGACTGGGGCGCCCTGTCCACCGGCCTGACCCACCCGCTGGACTGGTGGGCGACCCTGCAGGACGGCAGCGTGCTGCGCCTGTTCACCGCGCTGTTCCTGCACGCCGACTGGTCACACCTGCTGGGCAACCTGGTGTTCCTGCTGATCTTCGGCCTGCCCGCCGAGCGGGTGCTGGGGCCGTGGCGGCTGCTGCTGCTGTTCCTGGTCGGCGGCGCAGTGTCGAACCTGGTGGCGATCTACACCATGGGCAGCCCGGACCAGATCATCATCGGCGCCAGTGGCGCGGTGTCGGCCCTGATCGGTGCGTATCTGGCCCTGTTCCCGGGCGCGCGGCTGGGCGTGGTGATCCCGCTCGGCCTGTTCCTGGAGTTCGTGCGCGCCCCGGCCTACCTGCTGATCGGCGTCTGGGCGGCGCTGCAGGTGGTGTTCGCCCACATCGGCCCCAGCTTCGGCATGGTGGCCTGGTGGGCGCACATCGGTGGCTTCGTGTTCGGCGTCGTGTACGGGGTCTACGTGCGGGCGGCCATCGCCCGCCGACTGCGCAAGCGCCACGGCTTCTGACCCCGGGTCGTGCCGGCCGCTGGCCGGCTCTCCACACTCACCCGCCCGTCCGCAGCATCGAGCGTGCTCGACTCGGGCTTCCTCGCCGGGCACCGCCCGGCGCTGCCATCAGGGTTTGGCTGGCGCCGGTGCAGGCTTTGCTTCCGGCTTTGCTTCCGGCTTCGGTTCTGCCTTGGCATCCGGCTTCACCGCAGCGGCCTTCGCGGCCTTGGCCGCATCCGCTTTTGCCGCTTCGGCCTTCAAGCGTGCAGCCACCGAACCCGGGTTCTTCAGCTCGGCCAGCGCGTCGTTGATCGGGCCATCTCCCGGCAGCACCGCACCGGCGTGGTAGCCCTCGGTGCCTTCGTCATCGCCGCGCAGATGGCCCGGCAGTGTCGCTTCGCTGTAATCGCTCAGGCTGGCCGGCAGGGCATCCTCGGCCGGCGTGGCGGAGGGCTTCAGTTCGACATCCGGCACGATGCCGGTGGCCTGGATCGACTTGCCGCTGGGCGTGTAGTAGCGCGCGGTGGTCAGCTTCACCGAATCGCCGTTGTCCAGCGGCAGCACGGTCTGCACCGAGCCCTTGCCGAAGGTGCGGCTGCCCACCACGCGGGCGCGCTTGTTGTCGCGCAGCGCGCCGGCCAGCACTTCCGAGGCGCTGGCCGAACCGGCATCGGCCAGCACCACCACCGGTGCGCCCTTCAGCAGGTCGCCCGGGGTCGCGTCGAATCGGGCATCGCTGATGCTGATGCGGCCACGGGTGCTGACGATATTGCCCTTGTCGAGCAGATCGTCGGCCACCTGCACCGCAGCAGTCAGCAGGCCACCCGGGTTGCTGCGCAGATCCAGCACCAGCCCCTTGAGCTGGCCACCGGACTGCTTCTGCAATTGCTGCACGTGCTTCTGGAAGTCAGAGCCGGTGTCGGCCTGGAAGGTGCTCAGGCGGATGTAGCCATAGCCCGGCTCCAGCAGGCGGCTGCGCACGCTGGTCACGCGGATGGTCTGGCGGGTGAGGCTGACATCGAACGGCTTCGGCTTGCCGTCGCGCACGATGGTCAGCACCACCTTGCTGCCGGCCGGGCCACGCAGCGGTTCGCTGGCATCGATCGCGCTGATCGGCTTGCCGTCGATGGCGATGATCAGGTCGCCGGCGAGGATGCCGGCCTTGGCCGCCGGCGTGTCGTCGATCGGCGAAATCACCTTCATGCTGGCGTTGTCCGGCTGCTGCTGCAGCTCCACGCCGATACCGTCGTAGGCGCCGTTGGCCTGCTCGTCGAAGGCCTGCGCATCTTCCTTGTTGAAATAGGTACTGTGCGGATCGAGGTCGAGCAGCAGGCCGCGCACCGCCGCCTGCATCAGCTTCTTGTCATCGACCGGGTCGACATAGGCGGCACGCACCGCGTTGTACACGGCCACGAAGCGGCGGATTTCCTCCAGCGGCACCTTCGAGGTCACCGCCTCCTCGCTGTTCGCTGCCTGCCCACTGGTTTCCTGGCTCGGGGCGGGCGCGGTCTGCTGCGCCCAGGACAGCGCTGGCAACAGGGCCAGCAAGAGGGTGGCGGTACGGGCTGCGCGCATGGATCACTCCTGTCGACGTTGGCATCGTGCCCAAGGCACATGCACCGATTATGCGCGAAGCACAGCTAAATTCCCGTTGAATCCGGCCCGCATCCGGCGGGCCAAGATTCAGCGCCGCTGCAGCCAGCTGTCCGGGTTGACCGGCTGCCCGCCACGGCGCAGCTCGAAGTACAGCGCAGTGACGCCTTGGCCGCCGGAATTGCCGACCTTGGCCACTGCGTCGCCGCGGCTGACGCGTGCACCGGCGTCCTTCAGCAGGGTGTCGTTGTGCGCGTAGAGGCTCATGTAGCCGTTGCCGTGGTCGACGATCAGGATCATGCCGTAGCCGGTCATCCAGTCGGAGAACACCACGGTGCCATCGGCCACGGCCGTGACCGTGCTGCCGGCGGGCGCGCCGATCAGCACCCCGCTACTGGTGCGCCCATCGGGCAGCTTTCCGCCGTAGCGGGCCAACAGGTTGCCCGACAACGGCCAGCCCAGGCCGCCGACCTTCGGTGCAGGTGCAGAAGCCACCGCGGGTGGAACCTTGGTGGGCGGCGGCGGACGGCCCTGCGCGGCGGCCTGGCGTGCGGCGCGCTCGGCAGCGGCCTTCTCGGCGGCGGCCCGGCGTGCAGCGGCACGACGCTCGGCTTCGGCACGGGCAGCCGCTGCCCGCAGGTTGGCCAGCAGCGTTTCCAGCGCCTTGGCGTCCTGGCCCAGTGCCTGTTCCTTCTCGCGCTGGTCCTTGAAGCGTTCGTCCAGCGAGGCCACGGTCCTGGCACGATCCCGGCGGTCCGCTTCCAGCGCTGCGGCCTGCTGTCTCTGGTCCTGCTGCGCCCCCTGCAGCTTCTGCTTGCGCTCGGCGATCTGTGCCTGCAGCGCTTCAAGCTCCTTCAGGTCGGCGGTCAGCGTCGCGATGCGCTGCGCACGCTCGCGTTGCAGGTAGCGATGGTAGGCCAGGGCGCGGTTGGCATCGGCCACTGTGTCCTGCGACAGCAGCAGCTTCAGCGGTGCATGGTTGCCCAGCTGGTAGGCCGCGCGAAGCAGGCCGGCCAGCTCGCGATGCTGTTGGGCCAGGTTGCTCTGCAGCGTGCTGCGGCGCTGCTCGGCTTCGGCAAGGGCGCGACCCTGCTCGCGCAGCGCGGCTTCCGTCTGCGCAAGGGCACGGCCGGTGCGGGCTACCTTCTCGTCGGCCTCGCGCAGTTGTTGCGAGGCCTGGCCGCGCTGGCCCTCGATCTGCCGTCGCTCCTGCGCCACGCCCTTCAGTTCGGTACGCAGTTTCTGCAGCTTGCGCTCGGTCTCGCGGGTGGTCTGCGCACCGCTGGGCAGCGGCAGGGCCAGCGCCAACGCCAGCCCCAGCAGCAGCCAGCGCCCGCCGCGGGCAGCGGCGATGTGATGTCGGCGTGATGGGAAGACGTTGTCGCGCAAGGGCTTTCCAGTGACTTCAGGCAGTTGCAGGAGGTACCGGGGAATGGTGACATCTCCGCACGCGGCCTGCCAGCCGCACATCCATCGAGGTCCCATGAAAACTCTTTCCATTCCGCTGTTGTTGGGCGTCCTGCTCGTTGCCGGCCCCGCCGGTGCCCAGGACAACATCAGCAAGGTCAACGGCAGCATCAGCGCCGAGCCTGGCCAGCGCTACGGCAAGCTGGATACCGTCAACGGCGGTATCCGGGTTGGTGAAGGCGTCGAGACCGGCAGCATCGACACCGTCAACGGCGGGGTCAAGGTTGCCGATCGCGCGCGCACCGGCAAGATCGAAACGGTCAACGGCGGTGTACGCCTCGGCCGTGAGGTGATCGCGCGCGGCAGCGTCAGCACCGTCAACGGCAGCATCTTCACCGATCGCGGCAGCCAGATCGAAGGCGGCGTCGAAACCGTGAACGGTGGCATCGGCCTGGTCGAAAGCCGCGTTGGCAAGGACGTGGAAACCGTCAACGGTGACATCACCGTTGGCATCGGCTCGCAGGTCAACGGCGGTGTGCACGTGCGCAAGCCGAACTTCAGCGTCTCGCTCACCGCCAGCCGCAAGCCGCGCGTGATCGTCGGCCCGAATGCCGTAGTCAACGGCCCCCTGCAGTTCGAACGCGAGGTGGTGCTTTACGTGCATCGCACCGCGCGCATCGGGCCGGTCACCGGCGCCGAACCGATCCCGTTCGACACCGAAACCGCCCCGGCGGACTGAGCGCACCGCGCCCTCGGGTTCGGTGATACTCGCTGATACCGGCCGTGCACGACGTGCGGCCGCCCTTTGTTTTCCAGGAATCGACGATGCCCCGCAAACTCCTCCTGTGCCTGGCCGCCGCGGCCGCGCTCAGTGCCTGCAAAGGCGAAGACACGCCGGCCACCGCACCGGCGTCAGCCACCGACACCGCTGCCGCGGAGCCGGCGGCTCATCAGTTCTCCCCCGAGATCAACGCCGGCGACTTCGCCGAGATGGTCAAGACCCTGGCCTCGGATGAATTCGAAGGCCGCGCGCCGGGCAGCAAGGGCGAGGAACTGACGGTCAACTACATCCGCGACCAGATGCAGCGCATCGGCCTGCAGCCGGGCAACGGTGACAGCTGGTTCCAGGACGTGCCGATGACCGAGACCACGGCCGACGCATCGACCGTGCTGAAGATCACCCAGGGTGGCAAGACCACCGAGCTGAAGTTCGGTACCGACATGGTGGTCGGCACCCGTACCGGCCAGGCTGAGGTGAAAGTCGATGCCAGCGACCTGGTGTTCGTCGGCTATGGCGTCGACGCGCCGGAGCAGAAGTGGAACGACTACGCCGGCCAGGACTGGAAGGGCAAGACGGTCGTCATGTTCGTCAACGACCCGGGCTTCCATGTCGACGACGAGAAGCTGTTCGACGGCAAGCGCATGACCTACTACGGGCGCTGGACCTACAAGTTCGAGGAGGCCGCGCGCAAGGGCGCCGCTGCTGCACTGATCGTGCACGACACGGCCGGCGCATCCTACGGCTGGGACGTGGTGAAGAACTCCTGGGCGGGCCCGCAATACGACCTGCCGGCCAAGGATGACCCGGAAGCCCGCATTCCAGTGCAGGGCTGGCTGAGCGCCGAGGCGGCCAAGGCCCTGTTTGCCGGTGCTGGCCTGGACCTGGCGCAGGCCTACAAGGATGCCAGCAAGCGCGGCTTCAAGCCGGTGCCGCTGAAGGCCACCGCCGCGGTCGACCTGAAGAGCCAGATCGCGCAGAAGCAGTCGCGCAATGTGGTGGGCGTGCTGCCGGGCAGCAAGCGTGCCGACGAGGCCGTGCTGTACATGGCGCACTGGGACCACCTGGGCAAGCACGAGGGCGAGACCGGCGACAACATCTACAACGGTGCGGTCGACAACGCGACCGGCGTGGCCGGCATCCTTGAGGTGGCCGAAGCGATGGCCCATCAGGAGCCGAAGCCGGAACGTTCGGTGGTGTTCCTGGCGGTGACCCTGGAAGAATCCGGCCTGCTGGGTTCGAAGTACTACGTCGCCCATCCGACCTTCCCGCTGGACAAGATCGCCGGCGTGATCAACATCGATGCGATGTCGGTGGCCGGCCGCGCCAAGGACGTGACCGTTACCGGCTTCGGCAGCTCGGAGCTGGAAGACATCCTGAAGCCGCTGGCGGCGGCCCAGGGCCGTACCCTGCACGGTGAGACCTCGGTGCAGAGCGGCTTCTACTTCCGTTCCGACCACTTCAACTTCGCCAAGGCCGGCGTGCCGGCCTTGTACGCCGATGGCGGCGAGGACCTGCGCGAGGGGGGTGTGGACGCCGGCCGCAAGGCTGCGGCCGACTACGGCGCCAACCGTTACCACGGCCCGAAGGACGAGTTCGACGCCGACACCTGGAAGCTGGACGGCACCGTCGAAGACCTGCAGCTGATGTACGGCGTCGGCAAGGAGCTGGCCGGTGGTGATCGTTGGCCGAACTGGTATGCAGGCAACCCGTTCAAGGCGGCCCGCGACGCGATGATGAAGGACAAGGCTTCGGCCAAGTAAGGGCGAGCCCTGTCCGACGAGACATGCTTCAAGCCAGAGCGGCGCCCCACGGGGCGCCGCTTTTCTTTTGCGTGCCGTCGGCGGCTCTTCCACGGCTGGCGCGGATCTACCCGTAGTGCCGGCCGCTGGCCGGCAATCGATTGGTAGCGGCCAACCTTGGTTGGCGCCATGCTTCCTCGCAGTGGGCCTCCACGCATGGCGTGGATCTACCGGGCCATGTAATGCCATCGGGTTGCCGGCCCGCGGCCGGCCCGACCGGTATTTACTGCGCCCAAAGAAAATCCCCGCTGCTCTCGCAGCGGGGTTTTGGGTGTAGACCCTGGCGATGACCTACTCTCGCATGGCTTGAGCCACACTACCATCGGCGCAGCTGCGTTTCACTTCCGAGTTCGGGATGGGATCGGGTGGTTCCACAGCGCTAATTTCACCAGGGAGACGGTTGCAGCAGCGCTTGCAGCGCCAGCTTCGCGATCTTGCCCTTGGGGCGGAAGGCGTCCAGAAAAGCAATGCCTTCACTTAATAAGAAAAAACCCCGCTGCGAGAGCAGCGGGGTTTTGGGTGTAAACCCTGGCGATGACCTACTCTCGCATGGCTTGAGCCACACTACCATCGGCGCAGCTGCGTTTCACTTCCGAGTTCGGGATGGGATCGGGTGGTTCCACAGCG
>NZ_JAUTXR010000158.1 GCF_030658505.1 Stenotrophomonas raiganjensis (SeqCode)
GGTTCTCCAGGCCGGACAGGCCTTCCTGCAGCGACCACATCACCAGGCCGCCACCAAGGCTGCCGGCAAGAAGGTCGCTACCGTGAAGAAGGCCGCCACCAAGAAGGCTGCGGTCGCGAAGACGACCGATGCCAAGAAGACTGCGGCCGCCCAGCAGGGTGTCGGCCAGAAGGTCGCCCCCGCCAAGAACGCTGTGGCCCCGAAGACCGTCGCCGCCAAGAAGGCCGAGGCTGCGAAGAAGGTTGTCGGCACGAAGGTTGCCGCCACCAAGAAGGTTGCCGGCAAGAAGGCCGACTTTGAATTCCACGTCAGCAACTGGCTGGGCGGTGGCGGCGATGGACTGCCGATCGCGCCGGAGGTGGCAAAACTGCCGGCCGGCAAGACGCTGTGCGTGTACGGCCAGGACGATGACGATGCCCT
>NZ_JAUTXR010000159.1 GCF_030658505.1 Stenotrophomonas raiganjensis (SeqCode)
AGCCGCGATGAGCTGCTCAAGGAAGTCGCCTATCTGCGTGCGGAGACCGACTACCTAAAAAAACTCGATGCCTTGATCCGGGAAGAGCAGGCGGCGCAAGACGCAAAGCGCAAGCCATCCAAGGATTGAGGCAGTTTCATCCGCTGTCGCTTCTGCTCGAAGCAGCAGAGTTGTCACGCAGTACGTTCTATTACCAGAACCATGTCCTGGCCCATCCGGATCAGGACGAGGCAGACCTGTGCGAGCGCATCCGTGCAATCTACGATCAAAGCCAAGGGCGC
>NZ_JAUTXR010000160.1 GCF_030658505.1 Stenotrophomonas raiganjensis (SeqCode)
GCGGTGGCTTCTTCCACCAGCGCGGCGTTCTGCTGGGTGGTTTCGTCCATCTGCACCACGGTCTGGTTGACCTGCTCGATGCCGGCGCTCTGTTCCTGCGAAGCCGCAGAGATCTCGGCCATGATGTCGGTCACCCGCTGCACCGAGGCGACGATCTCGCCCATCGTGCTACCGGCCTGGTGCACCAGGCTGGAGCCTTCGGCGACCTTGCCGACCGAGTCGTCGATCAGGCCCTTGATCTCCTTGGCGGCGGCAGCCGAGCGCTGGGCGAGGGTGCGCACTTCGCTGGCGACCACGGCGAAACCGCGGCCCTGTTCGCCGGCACGTGCGGCTTCGACCGCGGCGTTCAGTGCCAGGATGTTGGTCTGGAACGCGATGCCGTCGATCACCGAGATGATCTCGGCGATCTTCTTCGAGGAGGCCTCGATGGCCGACATGGTGGTGACCACCTGGCCAACGACCTCGCCACCCTGCGAGGCGACGCCCTGCGCGCCGATGGCGAGCTGGTTGGCCTGGCGGGCGTGCTCGGCGTTCTGGCGCACGGTGGAGGTCAGTTCCTCCATCGAGGCGGCGGTTTCCTCCAGGTTGGCGGCCTGCTGTTCGGTACGGCGCGACAGGTCGCTGTTGCCCGAGGCGATCTCGCCGGCGGCCAGGGTGATGCTGGAGGCGCTGGCCTGGATCTGGCCGACGATCTGGGTCAGCTG
>NZ_JAUTXR010000090.1 GCF_030658505.1 Stenotrophomonas raiganjensis (SeqCode)
TGACGGCCGCCGCCTGTACGACCGCAGTGCACCGGCGACCACGCCGCGTTCCGATTTCCAGCTTGGCCAGGAGGTGCGCTGATGGGCGCGTTGAACAAGCGTCGCCGGGCATGGCCCGGCGCTACCTCTCTATTTCGCGGCTTCCTCGCGCTCCTGCACCTGCGCCTGGCGCAGCTCCTGCTCGGAAGCGCGCAGCGCCTTCACATCCAGCTTGCGGATGCTGTTGATGAAGCACGGCAGGCGCGGGCCGCCGGTGGGGTCGCGCACCAGCACCTTGTCGAAGCGCGCCGAAACACGGTTCATCCGGCTGGTCAGGCCGATGGCGGTCGCATACGGCAGGTCCTGGCAGGGACCATTCAGTTCCAGCAGATAGGCTTCGCTGGGACGGGTCCACACCGCCAGCGCACTATCGCCCAGCTCGGTCCAGCCATTGAGGCTGCCGAAGAACTGCATGTCTGCCTGCGGTGCACCGGCGTGGGCGCGGTACAGATCCAGCTTCTCGGCAGTACTGAGCCGACCGGTGGTCGCGCAGGCGGCCAGGGCCAGGCAGAGGCCGACCATCAGCATCGGGGTCTTCATGGCGATCTCCTCGGGGAACTGTCCCCATCATGCGCCTGGCCGGGCAACGCCGGTGCGACGACCGGCAGCCGCATTCAGCCGCTGGTCGGCGGCTTCCATGGCCGGGTAGTCGCCAACCGTGGTTGGCGCTTGCCCCGCAGGAGCAGCCGACCAAGGTCGGCTTCCACCAATGCGGGCCCAGCCGCTCAGACGTCGGCGTGGGCCAGAGCGTGCAGGCGACCTTCGCGCAGTTCCAGCACCCGGTCCAGGCGCCGCGCCAGGCTGCGGTCATGGGTCACCAGCACCAGGCTGGTGTGGCGTGCACGGTTGAGCTCCAGCATCAGTTCGAACACGGTGCCGGCAGTACGGTCATCCAGGTTGCCGGTCGGCTCGTCACCCAGCACGCAGGCCGGATGATTGACCAGGGCGCGGGCCACGGCGGCACGCTGCCGCTCACCACCGGACAGCTCGCCCGGCTTGTGGTCCAGGCGATGGCCGAGGCCGACCGCTTCCAGCAGCGCGGTGGCCCGGCTGCTCGCCTCGGCCACCGCGGTCCCGGCCAGCAGCACCGGCATCATCACGTTTTCCAGCGCGGTGAACTCCGGCAGCAGGTGATGGAACTGGTAGACGAAACCCAACGCCTGGTTGCGCAGCAGGCCACGCGCGGTATCCGACAGCGCCGACATGCGCTGGCCGGTCACATAGACCTCGCCCGCGGTCGGAATGTCCAGGCCACCCAGCAGGTGCAGCAGCGTGCTCTTGCCGGCACCAGAGGCACCGATGATCGCAACCGTCTCGCCAGCGGTCACGGTCAGGTCCAGGCCATTGAACACCGGGGTCTGCATGCGCCCTTCGGCGTAGGTCTTGCCCAGCAGTTCGGCACGGATCACTTCATCGCCGCGATTGAAGACCTTACTCATAACGCAGGGCCTCCGCCGGCTGGGTGCGTGCTGCCCGCCAGGCGGGGTACAGGGTGGCCAGGAAGCTCATCAGCAGCGCGACCACGGTGATCGCGACCACATCGCCGGTCTGCATGTCGGTCGGCAGGCCGGTGATGTAGTACACATCCTCCGGCAGCAGCTTGACGTTGAACACGCTCTCGATGGCGCCGAGGATGCGTTCCAGGTTGAGGGTCAGGGTGATGCCGCCGATCAGGCCGGCCAGCGTGCCGAAGATGCCGATCAACGAGCCCTGCACCATGAACACCTGCATCACCCCGCCCGGGGTCAGGCCCAGCGTGCGCAGGATGGCGATGTCGGCCTGCTTGTCGGTCACCAGCATCACCTGCGAGGACACCAGATTGAAGGCGCCCATGGCGATGATCAGCGACAGCAGGATCCCCATCACCACCTTTTCCATGCGCAGCGAGTGGTAGAGGTTGGCGTTCTGCTGCGTCCAGTCACTCACGCGGTAGGCACCGCCGAGGCTCTGCGCCAGGTCCACGCCCACTTCCAGCGAGCGGTCCATGTCGTGCAGCTTCAGTCGCACGCCGGTGGCGCCGTCGCTACGCAGCACGCGCTCCAGGTCCTGCATGTTGGCAAAGCCGACGCCGCGGTCGACCTCGTTGTAGCCGGCCTCGAAGATGCCACTGACGGTGAAGCGCTTCATCCGCGGTACTGCGCCGGCAGGCGTGCCCTGCACTTCGGCGAACGTCACCAGTACCTGGTCGCCCACGTCCACGCCGAGCCAGATCGCCAGCTCCTTGCCCAGCAGCAGATTGAAGCTGCCCGGCGTGAGGCTGTCATAGCTGCCCTTGGTGACCTTCCTGTCGATCACCGAGACTTTCGGCTCCAGCGCCGGATCAATGCCCTGGATGATCGCGCCCTGCACGCGCGGGCCGCTGATCATCGACTGGATCTCGATGTACGGCGCGGCACCGGCCACGCGCGGGTCCTTGCGGGCAACGTCGACCACGCGCAGCCAGTCCGGCATCGGCTCGCCGTCGCGGCTGATGGTGGTGTGCGCGGTCATCTGCAGCAGGCGGCTGCGGATTTCCTTCTGGAAACCGCTCATCACTGCCAGGGTGGTGATCAGCACCGTAACGCCGAGCGCGATGCCCAGGATCGATGCCATCGAGATGAAGGAGATGAAGCCGTTGCGGCGCTTGGCGCGCAGGTAGCGCAGGCCGATGGCCACGGGAATGGGTTTGAACATGCAGGCACGCCGGTCAATTCAGCTTATGGTGCCATCGACCGGGGCCGACGGGAAACGCTGCGTGCGGCCACGGCCAGTCGCAGTTCACGTCGCTGCCCGGAATCGATCACGTCCGGCCAGAACAGCAGGCGCCGACGGAGCCGATCCTCACGCCACAGCAACAACAGCCATGGCCCGCGCACCACCAGCCGTGGCCCTTCGACGTCCTTCCCGGCCACCTGCAGTGGCGCGGGAAGCGGAGGCAGAAGCACCTGCACGCGCGGCCGGCGCTGGCGCCAGGCCAGTTCGGCCAACCCGATGCCCCAGGCCAGCAACAGCGCGGGCATCAGCAGCCGGGGCGGCAGATCCGATGCGCGCAACAGCCAGGGGGCGGCCAGCAGCACCGCCAGCTGGGCGGCGGCCTGCAGCCGCGAAGGACGCCACTCAAGGCTTGAGGGCGAGGATCTTCTGCATGAGGGGGATCGCATGCGCATGTGGGCAGGCCTCATAGCCCATGAACCAGCGCCACAACTTATCGTCCTCGCAATCGAGCAGGAACAGGAAAACCTCGCGCTCTTCGGTCGGCGCAGTGCTCCATTCGTGGTCCAGGTAGCGGCCGAACAGCTGGTCCAGTTCGCGCATGCCACGGCGGCAGCGCCAGCGCAGCTTCTTCAGCAGAACGTCTTCTTCCATTGTGTTTCTCCAGATACAGCAAAGCCACGCATGGCGTGGCTCTACTGGGGTGGCACAGCCACGCATGACGTAGCTCTACCGGGTGCAGCCAGGCCTGATCAGGCGCGGCGTTCCATCATCAGCTTCTTGATCTCGGCGATCGCCAGCGCCGGGTTCAGGCCCTTCGGGCAGGTCCGGGCGCAGTTCATGATGGTGTGGCAGCGGTACAGCTTGAACGGATCTTCCAGATCGTCCAGGCGTGCGCCGGTGTCCTCATCGCGCGAGTCGATGATCCAGCGGTAGGCCTGCAGCAGGATCGCCGGGCCCAGGTAACGCTCGCCATTCCACCAGTAGCTCGGGCAGCTGGTCGAGCAGCAGGCGCACAGGATGCACTCGTACAGGCCGTCCAGCTTCTTGCGGTCTTCCGGCGACTGCAGGCGCTCACGGTCCGGCGGTGCCGGAGTCTGGGTGCGGATCCACGGCTTGATCGACGCGTACTGCGCATAGAAGTGGGTCAGGTCCGGAACCAGATCCTTGACCACGTTCATGTGCGGCAGCGGGTAGATCGGCACTTCCTTCTTGCCGCAGTCCGAGATGGCTCGGGTGCAGGCCAGGGTGTTGGTGCCGTCGATGTTCATCGCGCACGAACCACAGATACCTTCGCGGCAGGAGCGGCGGAAGGTCAGGGTCGGGTCGATCTCGTTCTTGATCTTGATCAGGGCGTCCAGGACCATCGGGCCACAGGCGTCCAGATCGACTTCATAGGTGTCGGTGCGCGGGTTGCTGTCGTCGTCCGGACTCCAGCGGTAGATCTTGAAGGTGCGCACGTTCTTGCCGCCGTTCTTGACGGGGAAGTGCTTGCCCTTCGTGATCTTGGAATTCTTGGGGAGTGAAAACTCGGCCATGGCTGCTCTCGTTGGCTCAGGCGGCCCGCGCCCTTGGGCGCGGATTGCATGGTAGGCGGGGTCGGATCAGTACACGCGCGGCTTCGGCGGCACCACGGACACGTCGTCGGTCAACGTGTACATGTGCACCGGACGGTAATCGAAGCTGCACTTGCCCTTCTCGTCGACGCTGACCAGGGTGTGCTTCTGCCAGTTGACGTCGTCGCGGTCCGGATAGTCCTCGTGCGCATGCGCGCCACGGCTTTCCTTGCGCTGTTCGGCCGAGTTGATCGTCGCCACCGCGTTGAGCAGCAGGTTGTTCAGCTCGTAGGTCTCGATCAGGTCCGAGTTCCACACCAGCGAACGGTCGGAGACCTTCACGTCCTGGAACGAGTCGAAGATCTTGTCCATCTTCTCGCAGCCTTCCTTCAGCGTCTGGCTGGTGCGGAAGACCGCCGCGTCGGCCTGCATGGTGCGCTGCATGCGATCGCGGATGACCGAGGTCGGGGTATCGCCGTTGGCGTGGCGCAGCTTGTCCAGCAGGCCCAGCGCCTTGTCGCAGGCATCGGCCGGCAGCGGCTTGTGCGATGCGCCCGGCTTGATGGTCTCGGCGCAGCGGTTGGCCACCGCACGGCCGAACACCACCAGGTCCAGCAGCGAGTTGGAACCCAGGCGGTTGGCACCGTGCACGGACACGCAGGCCGCTTCACCGATGGCGTACAGGCCCGGCACCACGGCATTGTCGTTGTCGCCGACCTTCTGCACCACTTCACCGTGGTAATTGGTCGGGATGCCGCCCATGTTGTAGTGCACGGTCGGAATGACCGGGATCGGCTGCTTGTGCACGTCGACGCCGGCGAAGATACGGGCGCTCTCGGCGATGCCCGGCAGCTTCTCGTCGATCACGCCCGGGCCGAGGTGGGTCAGGTCGAGCAGGATGTGGTCCTTGTGCTCGCCGACGCCACGGCCTTCGCGGATCTCGATGGTCATCGAACGGCTGACCACGTCGCGCGAGGCCAGGTCCTTGTAGTGCGGTGCATAGCGCTCCATGAAGCGCTCGCCGCTGCTGTTGCGCAGGATACCGCCTTCACCGCGGACACCCTCGGTGATGAGGCAGCCGGCGCCGTAGATGCCGGTCGGATGGAACTGCACGAACTCCATGTCCTGCATGGCGATGCCGGCACGCATGGCCAGGCCGCCACCGTCGCCGGTGCAGGTGTGCGCCGAGGTGGCGCTGAAGTAGGCACGGCCGTAGCCGCCGGTGGCCAGCACCACGCCCTGGGCGCGGAACAGGTGCAGGGTGCCGTCGGACATGTCCAGAGCCAGCACGCCGCGGCAAGCGCCTTCGTCGTCGAAGATCAGGTCGAGCGCGAAGTACTCGATCATGAAGCGCGCATCGTGCTTCAGCGACTGCTGGTACAGGGTGTGCAGCATCGCGTGGCCGGTACGGTCGGCCGCTGCGCAGGTACGCTGCGCCGCCGGGCCTTCGCCGTACTTGGTGGTCATGCCGCCGAACGGGCGCTGGTAGATCTTGCCTTCGGCGGTACGCGAGAACGGCACGCCGTAGTGTTCGAGCTCGATGATGGCCGGGATGGCCTCACGGCACATGTACTCGATGGCGTCCTGGTCGCCCAGCCAGTCCGACCCCTTGATGGTGTCGAAGAAGTGGTAACGCCAGTCGTCCTCGCCCATGTTGGCGAGTGCGGCCGAGATACCGCCCTGGGCGGCAACGGTGTGCGAACGGGTCGGGAAGACCTTGGTCAGGCACACGGTCTGCAGGCCCTTGGCGGCCAGGCCGAACGTGGCGCGCAGGCCGGCGCCGCCGGCGCCGACCACGACCATGTCGTACTTGTGTTCGGTGATCTTGTAAGCGGACATCTAATCTGGATTCCTGTGTAGGTGCCTGGGCTCAGGCAACGCCGAGGGCGATGCGGCCCACCGCAAACACACTGACGATCATGCCGAGCACGGCGACGAACTTCACCGCGGTCTGCAGCACCAGGGCCAGCAGCGATTCGTGGATGTAATCTTCCAGCACGACCTGCATGCCGAGCTGCGCGTGCCAGAACATGGCGATCAGCAGGCCGATCAGCGGCACGGCGTTCCACGGCTTGGCCACGGCGGCGGCAGCGGTCGCGTAGTCCGAGCCCAGCAGGCCCAGCACGAAGACCAGGAACCAGATGCCCAGCACCACCAGCGCGGCGGCGGTCAGGCGCTGGTGCACGAAGTGCTCGGTGCCGGTCTTGGCCGAACCCAGGCCGCGCACGTTCTTCAGCGGGGTACGGAACTTGCTCACGCGGCACCTCCGAACATCACATAGGCCCACACCAGCAGGGTGATCACCAGGCTGCCGGTGACCGACAGCCAGCTGCTGCGGATGAAGGCGGGGATGCTGAAGCCGATGGCGAAGTCCTGCACCACATGGCGGATGCCATTGCACAGGTGATAGGCGAACGACCATGTCCACGCGAACAGGAACACGCGGCCATACCAGGCCCCGGCATGGCCGGTGAAGCAGTTCCAGGACTCGGGCCCCATCATCAGGGCCAGCAGGCCGGCGGCGATGATGAGGGCACCAACAGACAGAAAGACGCCAGTGGCTCGATGCAGGATCGAGGTGGCCATCTGAATCTGCCAGCGATACACCTGAAGGTGCGGGGAAAGTGGGCGTTGTCTGGTCGCCATTCGCTGGGCTCGTTGTCTCGGCTGGGCGGCACGCGGCCGCGTTGGCTCAATGCTGATCAGAAATCGATGCAGCGTCCGTTTTTCTCCCAATCGCCATACCGCACCGGATCAAGTCCGCCGCGGCCGCCGAATTCCTCTGCCTTTTCCTGTTCCACGGGCACGGGTGCCGCGGGGACCAGCGGGGCTTCAGATTCGTCGTCGGGAGTGGGGGTTGTTTGGCCTATCATGTTCGGTCTCGCAACGCACAAATTTTAGACCTCGTTCACGTGCCTGACAACCTGCCCCCTGCTTTCGTCGGATATCCGCGCCTGCCCGGCCACCAGCTGCTGAGCCTGCAGGGCCCGGATGCGGCTGTCTTTGCCCACGCCCAGTTCAGCAGCGATGTCACTGCCCTGCCCCTGCTGCACTGGCAGTGGAGCGCCTGGCTGAGCGCCAAGGGCCGCACCCTGGCGGCGTTCCAGCTGCTGCGGCTGGCCGAAGACCACGTGATGCTGGTACTGGCCGACGGCGATGCCGATGCGATTGCGACGCAACTGCAGCGCTTCGTGTTCCGCCGCAAGGTGAAGGTGCAGGTGCGCGGCGATCTGGCCGTGGCCGGTGCGTTCACTGCACCGGAGGCCGCCGCTGGCGCCGCGATCGCGCACAGCGCAGGTGATGGCTGGGAGCTGGACCTGGGCAGCGACGCACTGCCGCGCACCCTGCGCATTGGCAGCGCCGAAGCGTTCGCCGCCGGAAGCGAAACCGATGAGGCCGCTTTCGCCCTGGCCTGGCGCCAGGCCGACCTGCGCTACGGCCTGCCGCGGCTGGAAGAAAGCCAGCGCGAAGTGTGGACCCCGCAACAGCTGGGCCTGGACCGCCTCAATGGCTACAGCGTGAAGAAAGGCTGCTATCCGGGCCAGGAAATCGTCGCCCGCACCCACTTCCTCGGCAAGGCCAAGCGCGCGGTACAGTTGCTGCATACCGCCGCACCGGCCCAGGCCGGCGACGGCGTGCAGCAGGACGGCGCGGCACTGGGCACGATTGCCAGCGTGGCCGGTGACCTGGCACTGGCGGTGCTGCCGCTGGAGGCCAGTGATGCCGACCTGCAGGTGGGTGGTGCCATCGCGCAGCGCGTGCCGCTGCTGGATGGATTGGCGCGCTGAATCCGGTGGGAAACCGCATCTGGTGGGTGCGGACCTTGGTCCGCACTGCTTCTGCTGGCATCCCATCCACGCATTGCGTGGATCTACTGAACCCACCTTCCGTAGAGCCGAGCCCATGCTCGGCTTCTCCATGAAATACAGCCGAGCGTGGGCTCGGCTCTACAGCGTCAGAGGCGCTCGCCGGTTTCCGGGTTGAAGAAGTGCAGTCCCTGCGGATGGATCGCCACGCGGATGTCCTCACCCACGGCCGGCAGCACCTGCGGCGCCACGCGCATGGTCAGCGCATGCTGGCCGCTGCTGAGGTTGACGAAGATCTCGTTGCCGACCGGTTCGATGCCTTCGATGCGCGCGGTGAACGCATGCGCATCATCGGCGCTGGCCGGTTGCAGGTGCTCCGGACGCACGCCCACCGCGATCGGCTTCTGCAGCCACGCCGGATCGATCGTGGCCTGGCCCAGCGGTGCACGCCAGTCGCCGTCGACCACGGTCACGCCGC
Organism: Stenotrophomonas raiganjensis (SeqCode); assembly: GCF_030658505.1. Taxonomy (GTDB): domain Bacteria; phylum Pseudomonadota; class Gammaproteobacteria; order Xanthomonadales; family Xanthomonadaceae; genus Stenotrophomonas. The sequence goes on from NZ_JAUTXR010000090.1 coordinate 8,571, forward strand.
CGGCATCGCCCTGCAGCGTGCCGCGCAGAACGTTCATCGCCGGGCTGCCGAGGAAGCCGGCCACGAACAGATTGGCAGGACGGTCGTACAGCGCCATCGGCGTATCGATCTGCTGGATGATGCCGTCCTTCAGCACCACGATGCGCTGGCCCAGGGTCATCGCCTCGACCTGATCGTGCGTCACGTAGATCATGGTGGTGCCCAGCTTGCGGTGCAGCTGCGCGATTTCGGTACGCACGCTGTGGCGCAGCTTGGCATCCAGATTGGACAGCGGCTCGTCCAGCAGGAACACCGCCGGCTCGCGCACCAGCGCCCGGCCCAGCGCAACACGCTGGCGCTGGCCGCCGGACATCGCCTTGGGCAGCTTGTCCATCATTTCGGTCAGGCCCAACGTCTGTGCGGCCTCGGCGATGCGCTTGTCGATGGTCGCCTTGTCATGGCCGCGCAGCTTCAGGCCGAAGGCCAGGTTCTCGGCCACCGTCATGTGCGGGTACAGCGCGTAGCTCTGGAACACCATCGCGATGTCGCGATCCTTCGGCGCCACATCGTTGACCACGCGATCGCCAATGGTCAGCGTGCCGCCGCTGATCTCTTCCAGGCCAGCCACCATCCGCAGCAGGGTCGACTTGCCACAGCCGGAGGGACCGACCAGCACCATCAGCTCGCCATCGGCGACCTCGAAGGTGGCGTCCTTCACCGCGACCTGGCCGTTGTCATAGACCTTGCGCACACCCTGCAACTGCACTTTTGCCATATCACCTATCCGGTCCGCCCGAAGCCGGGCTGTCTTTTTGGGACTGCCTCGGCCCTCCCGATGGCAGTGATGATTGCGCGCCTGCCGCATGACGGCGAGCACTGCAATCGAATACAGTTGCCCATTCTGCCATGTAAACGTTTTCACGTGGCACTATCCGATGATCGGTGCGCACCGATCTGCCTCGACGGTTGAACGAAGGTACCGCCGAGGTAGTGGTTTCGAATGGAACGGTCTTCCGGTGCCCCGGAGAACGCCCCTGACGAGCCTCGGACAGGCAGTTGCGCGGATGTCCCCCGAACCCAGCCATGAAGCGATTGACAACGATGTCACCCGGATCTGAAACTCGAGCGATGCACGACACCCTCTTCCTGTTCGGTGCCACAGGTGATCTGGCCCAGCGCTACCTGTTCCCTTCGCTGCTTCGCCTGCTAGGCGACGGCCTGCTGCCGGAGGACTTCCGCATCCGCGCACTGGCCCTGTCCGGGCATGACACCGAAGCCTTCCATGACATCCTCCGGCCGCGCCTGCAGCAGGCCATGCCGATGGCCACGCAGGACGACATCGGCGCCCTGCTGCGCCGCATCGACTACCGCTCGGTGGACCTGCGCGACGTCGACTCGGTCGCCGCCGCGGTCTCCGACCTGGTGCACCGCAGGTGCGTCAGCTACCTCGCCATTCCGCCGGGCCTGTACATCTCTACCTGCGAGGGCCTGGCCAAGGGCGGCGCACTTGCCGCACCGGCGCGCCTGATGCTGGAGAAGCCGATCGGCAGCGACAGCGAGAGCGCCGAGGAAATCATCAGCACCATCGGCCAGTGGATCGACGAGGACCGCGTGTTCCGCCTCGATCACTACCTGGGCAAGGCGGCGGTGCAGAACCTGATCGCGCTGCGCTTCGGCAACACGCTGCTGGAAGCGGTGTGGAACCGCAACTACATCGAATCGGTGCACATCCTGGTCGCCGAGAGCGAAGGCGTGGACGGCCGCGATGCCTACTACGCACGCTCCGGCGCGCTGCGCGACATGGTGCAGAGCCACATCCTGCAGCTGCTGTGCATGGTGGCGATGGAGCCGCCGGCCTCGCTGGAAGCCGATCGCATCCGCGACGAGAAGGTCAAGGTGCTGCGCGCGCTGCGTCCGCTCGACGCCAGGCACGCCGCGCGTGACAGCATCCGCGGCCGCTACACCGCCGGCACCATCAACGGCCAGCCGGCGCAGGCCTACCAGCCGCCGGAAGGCAGCGACGTGGAAACCTTCGCCGGTGTCACCGCGCACATCGACAACTGGCGCTGGAGCGGCGTGCCGTTCCACCTGGTCACCGGCAAGCGCCTGCCCGAGCGCACCACCCGCGTGGTGGTCACGCTGAAGCCGGTCACCCATTGGCTGTTCGAGCGCCCGCAGCGCGCGCAGGCGGCGCCGAACCGCCTGGTGTTCCAGCTGCAGCCGCAGGAGAACATCGAACTGGGCCTGATGAGCAGCCTGGCCGGCCCGGAATGGGGCGCGCTGGAGCTGCACCCGCTGGAACTGGAACTGTCGGTGCCGACCGGCCTGCATCGCCGCATCGCGTACGAACGCCTGTTCCTGGATGCCTTCAATGGCAACCACACCCTGTTCGTCCGCGACGATGAAGTGCGTGCGGCCTGGGCCTGGATCGACAGCGTGGCTGATGCATGGAAGAACGCAAAGCTGCCACTGGAACCCTATCCCGCCGGCCAGTGGGGCCCAGCCAATGCGGGCGAGTTCCTGCCGCAGGGCGTGGATGCGCCGGACACCGGAGCCTCGGCATGAGTGCCGGCTCCCAGCCGGTGCTGGTCGCCGACATCGGTGGCACCAATGCCCGCTTCGCCCTGGCCGACACCTCGCTGGACGCACCGCTGCTCAAGGAGAGCATCCGCGAGTACGCGGTAGCGGAATTTCCGTCGCTCGGCGATGCCGCGCGCCACCACCTTGAGCAGATCGGCGCTGCCGCCAACCGCGGCGTGTTCGCGGTGGCCGGCCGCGTCGACGGTGACGAGGCACGCATCACCAATCATCCGTGGGTGATCTCGCGCAGCCGCACCGCGGCGATGCTCGGTTTCGACGAGCTGCACCTGATCAACGACTTCGCTGCGCAGGCGATGGCGATCTCGCTGCTGCAGCCCGAGGACGTGGTCCAGGTCGGCGGTGCCGCCTGGGTACCGGGCAAGCCGGGGCAGCCACGCAACTACGCGGTGATCGGGCCCGGCACCGGGCTCGGTGTCGGTGGCCTGATCATGCGCCACGGCCGCTGCTATCCGCTGGAAACCGAGGGCGGCCATGTCAGCTTCCCGCCGGGAACCCCGGAGGAGATCCGCATCCTGGAGATCCTGTCCGAGCAGTTCGGGCGTGTCTCCAACGAGCGGCTGATCTGCGGCCCCGGCCTGGTCAACATCCATCGCGCGGTGTGCGAGATGGCCGGCATCGACCCGGGCCAGCTGCAACCGGTGGACGTGACCGCCCGCGCCCTGCACGGCGATCCGCAGGCGATGCGCACAGTGGACGTGTTCTGCGCCGTGTTCGGCGCCATCGCCGGCGACCTGGTGCTGACCCAGGGCGCCTGGGATGGCGTGTTCCTGACCGGCGGACTGACCCCGAAGATGCTCGATTCACTGCAGCACTCCGGGTTCCGCCAGCGCTTCGAACACAAGGGGCGGTTCTCTTCGATCATGGCACGGGTGCCGTCGCTGGCCGTGATGCACCCCCACGCCGGGCTGCTGGGCGCCGCTGCCTATGCCGCCGACGCCGAACGTGACGCACCAGGAGTTGCCGCATGAGCCCCACCTTCCACGACGACCGCATCGAGTTCATCCACCACGGCGATGCAGATGGCTGGATCGAAGCGGTAGCCGCCGAGATGGCGCAGACCCTGAACCACGACATCAATGAAGTAGGCCGTGCGCGCATCCTGCTGTCCGGTGGCACCACGCCAGCGCCGGTGTACCAGGCCCTGGCCGAACTGGACGTGCACTGGGACCGCGTGGAGGTGAGCCTGGCCGACGAGCGCTGGCTGTCGCCGCAGGATCGCGACAGCAACGCCTGGCTGGTCCGCGAAAACCTGCTCAAGCGCGCCGAAGGCGCCCACTTCGATCCGCTGGTGCGGATCGGCAAGCCGCTGCCGGAATGCGTTTATACCGCCAACCTGCAGGCCCAGCACAGCCAGCCGCCGAGCCTGGTGGCACTTGGCATGGGCAACGACGGCCACACCGCCTCGCTGTTCCCGGGCTCGAAGGATCTGGCTCGTGCCGTGGAAAGCACCCTGCCCTACGCGGCGCTGGACGCCAGCGGCTGCCCCGGTGCGAACCAGTGGCCGCTGCGCATCACGCTGACGCCGCACGGCCTGCGCCAGTGCCGCCGGCGCCTGCTGCTGCTGCGCGGCAAGCAGAAGCTGCAGGTGCTGCGCCAGGCGCTGGACAGCAACGATGCCCAGCAGTACCCGATCCTCAATGCGATCAACCTGGAAGGCGCGCGCCTGCGCGTCCACTGGGCTGATTGATGTCGGCGGCGGTGCCCCGCCGCCGCCTGCCTCTCGCCACCACGAACGCCGGTAGCCAATGAGCCTCCATCCGCAACTGCAAGCCATCACTGAGCGCGTCATCCGCCGCAGCGCCGCCTCTCGCGCCGCCTACCTGGCCGCGCTCGACGCCTCCCTGCGCGAGGGTCCGTTCCGCAGCCGCCTGAGCTGCGGCAACCTCGCCCACGGGTTCGCCGCCTGCGGCGGCACCGACAAGAGCCGCCTGCGCGGCGGCGTGACGCCGAACCTGGGCATCATCACCGCCTACAACGACATGCTGTCGGCGCACCAGCCGTTCGAGACCTATCCCGAGCAGATCCGCGAGATCGCCCGCGAGCTGGGCGCCACCGCACAGGTGGCCGGCGGCGTCCCGGCGATGTGCGACGGTGTCACCCAGGGCCGCGGCGGCATGGAACTGTCGCTGTTCTCGCGCGATGTGATCGCACAGGCGACCGCGATCGGGCTCAGCCATGACATGTTCGACACTACCGTCTACCTCGGCGTGTGCGACAAGATCGTGCCAGGCCTGCTGATCGGTGCACTGGCCTTCGGCCATCTGCCGGCGGTGTTCGTGCCGGCCGGCCCGATGACCCCGGGCATCCCGAACAAGCAGAAGGCCGAAGTACGCGAACGCTACGCCGCCGGCGAAGCCACCCGCGAAGAGCTGCTGGAAGCGGAGTCCGCGTCGTACCACGGCGCCGGCACCTGCACCTTCTACGGCACGGCCAATTCCAACCAGGTGCTGCTGGAAGCGATGGGCGTGCAGCTGCCGGGTGCGTCGTTCGTCAACCCGGGCACGCCGCTGCGCGATGCACTGACCCGCGAAGCCACCGAACGTGCGCTGGACATCACCGCACTCGGCGACGACTTCCGTCCGCTGGGCCGGATCATCGACGAGCGCGCGATCATCAACGCCGTCATCGCGCTGATGGCCACCGGCGGTTCGACCAACCACACCATCCACTGGATCGCGGTGGCACGCGCGGCCGGCATCGTGCTGACCTGGGACGATTTCGACGAGCTGTCGCAGCTGATTCCGCTGCTGGCCCGCGTCTATCCGAACGGCGACGCCGACGTGAACCGCTTCGCTGCGGCGGGCGGCCCGGCTTTCGTATTCGGCGAGCTGATCAGGGCCGGCCTGATGCACGGCGACCTGGTCAGCGTGGCACGTGGCGGCATGGCCGACTATGCACGCGAGCCGCAGCTGCGCGACGGCCAGCTGGTCTACCTGCCGGGCCTGGAACGCAGCGCCGATGACGAGGTGGTGCGCGGCGTCGACCAGCCGTTCGAACACCAGGGCGGCCTGCGTCTGCTGCGCGGCAACCTCGGCAAGTCGCTGATCAAGCTGTCGGCGGTGAAGCCGCAGTACCGGACCATCGAAGCTCCGGCGGTGGTGGTGGATGCACCGCAGGTGCTGAACAAGCTGCATGCCGGTGGCCTGCTGCCGCAGGACTTCGTGGCGGTGGTGCGCTACCAGGGGCCGCGTGCCAACGGCATGCCGGAACTGCATTCGCTGGCGCCATTGCTGGGACTGCTGCAGAACCAGGGCCGGCGCGTGGCGCTGGTCACCGACGGTCGCCTGTCCGGTGCGTCGGGCAAGATTCCGGCGGCCATCCATGTGACGCCGGAAGCGGCGCGCGGCGGCCCGCTGGCCAAGGTGCGCGAAGGCGACATGATCCGCCTGGATGGCGAGGCCGGCACGCTGGAAGTGCTGGTGGATGCGGCCGAATGGGCTGCACGTCCGCTGGCGCCGAATACTGCGCCGGCCGCGCATGACCTGGGCCGCAATCTGTTCGCGATCAACCGTCGCGTGGTGGGCCCGGCGGACCAGGGGGCGATTTCGATTTCGTGCGGGCCGGCGGCGGCCGATGGCGGGCCGTGGGAGTACGACGCGGAGTATGAGCTGGGGCACGATGCCGCCGCGGCGGCGGCGCCGCATGAGGCGAAGGATGCCTGAGGGTTGAGGAGCGTTGCGGGTGTGCGTTGGCGGTGAGTGTCCTGGTCGAGGCGGCGGGCAGCCCCCACCAGGACACGCCGTAAACCCATCCATGGGGGCTCGGTCGCGGCATCCATGCCGCTCACGGTCCTGGTGGGGGCTACCCGCCGCCTCAGGACAGTTTCCCGGCGCCCTCGCGCCGCGAAGTGATCATTGAAAATCAAATTCGAAAGCAGAAGGCAGAAGCAGAGCTATGGGTATCGAACAACATCAGGTGAAGGCGGCGGAGCTGTTGCATGCGGCGGGCATCCTGCCGGTGGTGACGGTTCATACGCTGGACCAGGCGCGCGCAGTCAGTGAGGCGCTGCTGGAAGGCGGTCTGCCGGCGATCGAGCTGACGCTGCGCACGCCGGTGGCGATGGAAGCGCTGGCGATGCTCAAGCGCGAGCTGCCGGACGTGGTGGTGGGTGCCGGCACGGTGCTGACCGTGGAGCAGATGCAGCAGTCGATCGATGCGGGTGCGGACTTCCTGGTGACGCCGGGCACGCCGCCGGCGCTGGCCGATGCACTGGCCGCCGCTCCGCTGCCGGTGGTGCCGGGTGCGGCGACGCCGACCGAGCTGCTGTCGCTGTACGCACGCGGCTTCCGCGTGTGCAAGCTGTTCCCGGCCACGGCCGTGGGCGGGCTGGCAATGATCAAGGGCCTGGCCGGCCCGGTGGCCGACCTGAAACTGTGCCCGACCGGCGGCATCACCGAGAACACCGCCGCCGAGTACCTGGAGCAGAAGAACGTGGTCTGCATTGGTGGTTCGTGGATGGTGCCGGGCAACTGGATCGCCGACGGCGAATGGGACAAGGTGCGCGCCAGCGCCGCCGACGCCGCGAAGATCATCAAGCGCGTGCGCGGCCACTGACATGAAGATCGGGGTCAGAGCCCTTTCCCGCCGGGAAAGGGATCCGACCCCAGGTTGCGAGCGCGCGCAGCGCGCGCCCCGCTCCTGCTCTTCCTTCTTCATTCCGCGGTGGACGCGCACGGAAACTGTCCGTGGCCCTGCGGAGGGATGGTGCAGGGGCGTAAGCGCCATGGATGGCGCGCCCGAGCCTCCAGGGATGGATTCACGGCGTCCCCTGCGCAATCCCTCCGCAGGGCCAACCACACGAATCCTGCCGCACACCGCGAGGGGCTCAGCCGTTGGCCGAATCCCTTACAGCGGCCGTGCCGGATCCACCAGCCCGTACTGGCTGGCCATGCGCGCCAACGCGATGTTGTCGTGGATCCCCATCTTCTCGAACAACCGCGCCTTGTGCGTGTTCACCGTCTTCGCACTCAGGCTCAGACGGCGGGCAATGTCTTCCTGGCGCAGACCCTGGGTCAGCAGCAGCGCCACTTCCAGCTCGCGCGGCGACAGGCTGTCAAACGGCGAGCCATTGCCTTCCACCGTCGACAGCGCTAGGTTCTGCGCGATGCTGGTGCCCAGGTAGCGGCGCCCGCCGGCCACGTCACGCACCGCGCGCAGCAGTTCCTGTGCGTCGCAGCCCTTGCCGATGTAGCCGGCAGCACCGGCTTCGAGCAGCCGCTTCGGCAGCGGACCATCTTCCAGCACGGACACGATCACCACGCGGGTATTGCGGTGGCTGCGGACAATGCGCTCGGTCACTTCCATGCCACTCACGCCCGGCAGGTGCAGATCACACAGCACCACGTCCGGCAGCAGCTGGCGTACTTCGCGCAACGCATCTTCACCGGTCTCGGCTTCGCCCACCACCTCGATGTCGGCTTCCCCCGACAGAATCATCTTCATCCCGGTGCGGACCAGTGCGTGGTCATCCACCAGGTAGACTCGAATCGTCATTCACGTACCTCTTCGAATGCGGCCATTGCAGGTCAAGCTAGGCAGGGTGCCGATACCCTGCAAGCGCGGCCGGAATGCGGCGCCGGCGATCTGCCTTGCGCATCACATAACCACGCGTTGTGCTTGCCCCCTGTCTTGCAGAACCTGCTGCAACGAAACAACTGATCTATCACGTAGACGTCCCGGGAGGGCCATCCACGTCAAACCCCCTGTGTTGATGCTTCGCTGGCCTTCGCTGGCGGCGGGCCATGACGTCGCCACGGGTGGCGGCGACTGAACATGACCAGGTAGCACCCTACCACCCAAACCAGCGCAGCACACCATCCGGCCAGGATATCGGAGGGGTAATGCACCCCCAGATAGACCCGGGACACGCTGACCAGCAAGCTGAACGCCGGTGCCAGCAGCAGCACGGGCCAGCGCCAGCGGGTATTCCAGGCCAGCAGCACCAGGGTCACCGCCAGGGTCATCGAGCCCATCGCATGGCCGCTGGGGAAGCTGAACGTCGATTCCGGCGCGATCGATTCCCACAGGCTGGGGCGCTGGCGCTGGAAGAAGTGCTTGCTGCCCATGTTCAGCAGCGCCGAGCCGACGAAGCTGACCGCCACGAAGGTCGCCTCGCGCCAACGCCGGTAGCCCAGCAGCGCGCCGATGATCAGCACGTCGGCCGGGATCAGGAACCACTCGTAGCCCAGTTTCGAGATGAGCACGAAGAAACGGTCCAGCCACGGCGAATGCAGGCCATGCATCTGCCACAGCAGGGGCGCGTCAAAATGGAACGATTCAAACTCGTGCACTTCGTCCGCCAGGGCAACAAAGCCTGCCAACGGCAGCAGCACGCCACCGAACAACAGGACCAGGCGCCAGGCGTTGCGCGCCATCCAGTGGCGGAAGCCGGAGGCGGACTCCGGTGCGGCGAGGATCGCAGGCTTATCCGGCGCTTCGGACATATTTGTGTTCGACGTAATCGTCGATCAGGGCGACGAACTCCTGGGCGATGTTGTCGCCGCGCAGGGTCACCTTCTTCTCGCCATCGACGAATACCGGTGCCGCAGGCGTCTCACCCGTGCCCGGCAGCGAGATGCCAATGTTGGCGTGACGCGACTCGCCCGGCCCGTTGACGATGCAGCCCATCACCGCCAGGGTCATGTTTTCCGCACCCGGGTGGTGGATCTTCCACAGCGGCATCTTCTCGCGCACGTGGTTCTGCACCACCTTGGCCAGCTCCTGGAAGAACTCGGAGGTGGTGCGACCGCAGCCCGGGCAGGCCGTGACCAGCGGCGTGAAGGCACGCTGGCCGGTGGTCTGCAGCAGTTCCTGGGCGACGATCACTTCCTGCGTGCGCGACTGTCCCGGTTCCGGGGTCAGCGAGATGCGGATGGTGTCACCGATGCCTTCCTGCAACAGCACGCTCAGCGCCGCGGACGATGCCACGATACCCTTGCTGCCGATACCCGCTTCGGTCAGGCCCAGGTGCAGGGCGAAATCCGAGCGCTGGGCCAGGTCGCGGTACACCGCGATCAGTTCCTGCACGCCGCTGACCTTGGCCGACAGCACGATGCGGTCGCGCGGCAGCCCAAGCTCCACTGCCTGCTCGGCCGAATCCAGCGCCGAGCGGATCAGCGCCTCGCGCAGCACGCGGCCGGCGTCCCAGGGCTGTTCGCGCAGGTTGTTCTCGTCCATCAGCTTCGCCGCCAGGGCCTGGTCCAGCGAGCCCCAGTTGGCGCCGATGCGCACCGGCTTGTTGTAGCGGATCGCAAACTCGATCAGCTGGGCGAACTGCAGGTCCTTCTTCTTGCCGAAGCCGACGTTGCCCGGGTTGATGCGGTACTTGGCCAGCGCTTCGGCACACGCCGGCTCGGCGGTCAGCAACTGATGGCCGTTGTAGTGGAAGTCACCGATCAGCGGTACATCGATCCCCATCATCGCCAGCTTGTCGACGATGCGCGGAATCGCCGCAGCGGCTTCCACGGTGTTGACGGTCAACCGCACCATCTCCGAACCGGCACGCCACAGCTCGGCCACCTGCTTCACGCTGGAGGCGACGTCGGAAGTGTCGGTATTGGTCATCGACTGCACCACCACCGGCTTGCCTCCGCCTACGGTGACCCCGCCGATCTGCACGGCATGGGTCTGGCGGCGGGGCCAGGAGGTGGCATCGGAGGGAGGAGTCGGGCGGGTGGCGGCGTCGTGCATGGGCGCATTCTACCGCCCGCCCCCGCATTCGGGGTGACTCGCATTCAGCCGGCGGCACGGCTGCGGCCTATTGTCGCAGGCACGCTCGCCCGTGAACGCATACGATGAGCGTGAATGACCGGTCCCGACGCCCCGTTTCTCCGTACCCTGTGCAGCCTGCGCTGGCTTGCCGTAGCCGGCCAGGCCGCCACCATCCTGGTCGCCACCTGGGTGCTGGGCCTGCCGTTGCCGCAGCTGCCGCTGTGGGCCGGCGTGGCCGTACTGACCCTGTTCAACATCTATACCCAGCTGCGCCCGGAAGCGGCCGATACCGCGCCCCTGACCGCGTTCGGCCACATCCTGGTGGACGTGATCATCCTGACCTGGATGGTCGGCTGGAGCGGTGGCATGGCCAATCCGTTCAGCTCGCTGTTCCTGATCCTGATTGCGCTGGCCGCGTTCGCCCTGCCCCTGCGCTGGGCGCTGGCGGTGGCACTGGCCTGCCTGCTCGGCTACGCCGCCAGCGGCCTGTTCGGCCAGCCGCTGCCGGACGGTTACTTCCGCGCGCAGGACCTCAACCGCTGGGGCGTGGTCGCCAACTTCCTGATCTCTGCGGCGGTGGTGCTGGCCTTTTCGACCCGGCTGGCCCTTGCGCTGCGCCAGCGCGAACTGGAACTGTCGGCACTGCGCGAGCGCTTCGCCCGCAACGAGGGCATCGTCGCCCTGGCCACCCATGCCGCCTCGGTGGCCCATGAACTGAACACACCGCTGGCGACCATGACCCTGCTTGCCGACGATGTGGCCGAGCGCAGCGAAGAACCGGAAGTGCGCGAGGACATGGAAACGCTGCGCGAGCTGCTGGTGCAGTGCCGTGAGCGCGTGCTGGCGCTGGCCGCACCGGCCTCGGCCGATGCGCCGGGCCGCAGCCATTCCAGTGCCCAGCAGGTGCTGGAACAGTGGCGCCTGGTGCGGCCTACCATCGACCTGCACCGCAATGACGATGCGCCGCTGCGGCTGCCGCTGGATCCCGGCGTCGGCCACCTGTTGATGGTGCTGCTGAACAATGCCGCCGACGCCGGCGAGCAGGCCGGCCGGCCCCGCGTGGACCTGGACCTGCGCATCGAAGGCGACGACCTGATCGGCGAAGTACGCGACTACGGACACGGCTTCAACGCGCGCGCCGCGGTGCTGCCGGGCAAGCTGTTCGGCAGCAGCAAGAGTGAAGGCATGGGGGTCGGCCTGGCCCTGTCCCATGCCACCATCGAACGCCTCGACGGCGAGATGTGGATGCGCCCGGCCCAAGGGGCCGGCAGCCGCGTCGGCTTCCGCCTGCCGCTGGCCCCACGCGAGGAAACCCCATGAGCGCCTCAACCCTTGGCCTGCTGGTCGACGACGACGAACTGTACCTGCGCACCCTGCAGCGCAGCCTGGCCCGCAAGGGGCTTGAAACGCAGACCGCGCAGGATGCCGCCAGTGCACTGGCGCTGGCCCGCCAGCATCCGCCGGCGTTCGCGCTGATCGACCTGAAGCTGGGCAGCGATTCCGGCCTCGCCCTGATCCAGCCGCTGCGCGCGTTGCGCGCGGACATGCGCATCCTGCTGGTGACCGGCTACGCCAGCATCGCCACCGCGGTGGAGGCGATCAAGCTCGGCGCCGACGACTACCTGCCGAAGCCGGCCACGGTGCCGATGATCCTGCGCGCCCTCGGTGAGGAGGATGACGGCCCGGCCGACGATGGCGAAATGGAAGTGCCCGACGCGATGACCCCGATCAGCCGCCTGCAGTGGGAACACATCCAGCAGGCGATGCACGAGACCGGCGGTAACGTGTCCGCGGCCGCGCGCCTGCTCGGCATGCACCGGCGTTCGCTGCAGCGCAAGCTGGCCAAGCGGCCAAGCCCGGAACGCGATCCCAGCCGCTGATCGCAACCGGACCGGTCCGGCTCAGACCTCGGCCAGCTCCGCTCGGTCCTGCGCGGCACTGGAACGCGATGCCGGGGCATCGACCCGCGCCGCTGCCGTCTCCTGCAGCAGCGGCGACGGCAGCACGCAGGCCGGATGCATGCGCAGGAAGCCATAGATCGCACCTGCCAGGCCGATCATCAAGCCCGGGGTAAAGGCCGCGCGGGTCAGTCCGCCGACCATGCCCTGGTGCTCCTCGATCGAAGAAACGATCTCGATGGCGGCCTCGTCCTGCGGATAGGGGCATCCCTCCGGATCCAGCGCAGCCGCCAGCACCAGCAGCTCCCGCGTGGACAGGTCGCCATGGCACAGGGTGTGGCTGAACCCCCATTTGCCGCGCGCGTCGGCCACAGCCCGCCGCATGTCACGCAACTGCGTGGGATCGCCAGTGCGGGCATACAGATCCGCCGCCGCCAGACCGATGCCAACACTGCCATGGCACCAGGTCGGGAAGTTCTTCTGCCCATCCTGCAGGTGGATGTCGCGCCAGTGCCCGGTATGCGGTTCGAACAACGCCGCCTGGAACGCAAACGCTCCTTCGGCCAACTGCCGCCAGGCGGCGCGCTCAGGCACGCTGCCGGCGTCCGACCGCGCCAGCCGTGCCAGCGCCCAGCCCATGCCCATCGCGCCATGGCCAAAGCCACCGATCGGCTCGCGGAACTGTGGCGTCGGCCAGCGTGCGCCGTCGGCATCGACGATCGCCGCTTCCTGCATGCGGCGCCCGGCCGCAGCCGCCAACTCCAGCCAGCGCGTTCTGCCGGTGGCCTCGGCCAGCGCCAACAACGGCAGGATCATGCCGGACACGCCATCAATCAGTTCAAATTTCACCGGCCCCTGGAAGCCACGACGTTCCACGCCCTCCGCACAGCGCTCGGCCAGCGCAAGCAGTGCGGGGCGCTGCAGAAGATCGTGCAACGCCAGCAGGGTCCAGATCTGCGAGCCTGTGCCGACGAATCCACCATCGATCCCGGCGGGATGGCGCTCGCACATGGTCTGGAACACCGCAATGGCGCCTTCGATGGCCGGATCCAGCCCGGCCACCGGGTTGGCACGTCCCTGCTCCACTTCCCGGCGGTAGGCCGCCAGTGCGAACGCAATGCCCCCCAGGCCGAAATACAGGTCGGGCTGCACCGGCTGGACGGTCCATCCTGTGCGGGTCACCTCGGGCGTGATCCACGTCATCGAACCATCTTCACCATGCACGGCCAGACGCAGAAGATTCTCCACCGCGCGTGCCGCAAGCGTTCGTCGGCGCAGGTCCAGATCGTCCGCGCGCGGCTGCTGCGCGGCATAGCTGTAGCCGGAGCGAGCCTCGGCGCGGGCCAGCGCATGCTGGTTCAGGTCGGTGGCCACCAGCGTGCTGCGGATGGTCACGTCTTCCAGGTCGATGCGCATCGCACGCCAGTTGTCGGCGATGGAGCGGATGCGGGTCGCGTCCAGCCGCGAAGTGAAGATCGGAATGTCACCGTGGCGCAGGTCGTCCACTTCTCCACGTACGGTTTCCAGATCCGATGGCGCAGCCGGTGACACCGCTGCATTGCGCACCAGCAGATCGATCGCGCGCTCAACCGCCTGGGCTTCCTTGTGCAGCGAGGCTGGATGCCAGAGCATCCGCCCGAGCTCGGCGTAGGCCATTGTCGGCCGTCGTACATCCCGCACCTGGCAGCCTTCGAAAGCCGCCAGGAGTGGCATCAGTTCGCCCTTGGCATCGAGTGCGCGCAGGCGCCCGCTGGCGTCGATGAAGCCTTCGCTGATGTGGTCCCAGTACAACGAAACATCCGGCTGTGGACTGGGGTGGTTCTGTGCGATGGCGACTTCGGCCTCGACCATGCCAAGCCGGGCCGGCCCCGTCCCATCCTCGACAATCACCGGCACTTGTACCCGCGGCTGCTCGCCCGGCAATGCGCCGGCAGCCGACAGGTCCACGCCCTCCATGCCGAGGCCGGTGGTGCGGAACGGCACGATGCCGGTGCGCAGCACGGAATTGCGCATCAGTTTGATGGCCGTATCGTAGGCGTCGCCCAGGCCCGACGGCTCGACGTCGATCACCTGCGAGAACACACTTTCTGCATCGATCACCACCGGCACCGGCCCGACAGCGATCAGGTTCTCCAGATGGATGTCGGTACCGCCGACCAGGCGCAGGATCGCCAGCCAATGGCCAAGACCGCGGTAGTAGGCACGCAGTTCTTCGTCATCGGCGCAATGACGGTGCGCGGCAAACGCGGCCCAGCCATGGCTGCCACGGTCTACCACACGCGGCACACGCACCCGGCCCGGGCCCTCGCCAAAGACCGCAGCGAGCAGGCCATCGAGCACCGCATCGATGCGCAGCGAGCGCGGTTTGTACATCAGCACGCCGCCGTCGAACTGCAGCCGTGCCACGGTCCGGCCGCCGCCGTGCAGGTCACCCCGCCCCAACGCGATCGCACGCAGCACTCCGGCCGGAGCGTCGAGCAGGTCCGTCAGCAGCGCACGATCACTGCCGATGCGCGCGGCCAGCTCCACCACTGCCGCGCATTGTCCTTCAAGCATGCGCGACAGCCGCGGCAACAGCACCGGGTAGCGTCGCTGCAGATGTTCACGGAAACCCTCGCTGGTGGCGAGGGCTACGAATTCGTCCAGCGTGCCGGCGCTGTCAAGCGGGCCGATGTCACCGCCGCGCGCAGCTGCGTGTAGTTCCAGCAACAGCACACGATTGAGCTTGAGCTGGGCATGCTCACGCAGCGCCGCGTCGCCCTGCGCGTGCAGCAGTTCGCGCTCACCGGGCTGCAGCGCAATGGCAGGGTCATGCAGGCCGGCTGCCAACGCGGCGCGCGCATGGGCAAGGAAATGTTCGGTGATGCGCGCAAACGCGGCCGCAGCCGGAGAAGCGGTCATTACGCCCCCTGCAAGGTATCGGGAAGTCTGTTCCAGTTGCCGGCACGCAGCCGCAAGGCGCTGCGTGCCGGCTCGGGCTACATCAGCAACACAGGCAGTGATTGACCACGGACATCGTGGTGGTGCACTCGGTGCCACCACCGGTGATCAGGGTGTCGGAGGCCGACGTGAGTGCGGACTCGGTAGCCGCAGCGCCATAGATGAACAGCGAACCCGCAGGGTTGGCGCACCCATCCACATCGTCCGAGCCATTGAGCCAGCCGGACACAACATCGTCATTCAGATCCATTCGCAATCTCCTGTCATTCACAACATGAGGCGTTGAGGACATGGATCGATTCCACGTCCCTTCGGATACGGCCAGTCCCTGGCATCAACATCATGCTGCGAGCGATACTGGATGACAGGTAAAGCCGCCCGTGCACACTGCATTGGCAGGCGATGCGCAGTCAAGCTGCGCTGCGGCAGGCACGCGAATGCGCTGCATGCGCAGCACGCAAACGACTCGGGATGCGTGGCCGCGCGCCATTCGTGCGCGACCGGATCGAAGACAAGCGGAAAGACATGGGATGGCCGGCCGGCGCCGGCACATCCGCAGGCCGGGTCAGCGCTTCAGCTGCGCCAGGATTTCGCGGGTCATCGGATCGGCAATCGCCACATCCTCGCCCTGCAGCGCCGGCAACAGGCCACTGGCCAGCTGCTTGCCAAGCTCGACACCGAACTGGTCGAAGGCATTGATGTTCCAGATCACCGACTGCACGTACACGGCGTGTTCGTACATGGCGATCAACGCACCCAGCGCCTGCGGGGTCAGCGCGTCAAGCAGGATCAGCGTGCTCGGGCGACCGCCCGGGTAGTCGCGGTGCGGGTCGTCGCTGCTCTGTCCATTGGCCAGCGCCTCGGTCTGCGCCAGCAGGTTGGCCAGCAGCGCCTGATGATTGATCGTGTACGGATCATCGTTGTGCACGCAGCCGATGAAATCGGCCGGAACGATGCTGGTGCCCTGGTGCAGCGCCTGGAAGAAGCTGTGCTGCACATCGGTACCTGCCCCGCCCCACCACACCGGCACCGTGTCGGTGGTGACCGGCTGGCCATCACGTTGCACGCGCTTGCCCAGGCTTTCCATTACCAGCTGCTGCAGGTAGGCCGGCAGCAACGCCAGGCGCTGGTCGTAGGTCATCACCGCATGCGTGGCATGGCCCAGTACGTTGCGGTTCCAGATGTCGGTCAGGCCGTGCAGCACCGGCAGGTTGCGCTCCAGCGGCGCGTCCAGTGCATGCGCGTCCATCTGCGCCGCACCTTCCAGCAGTTGTTCGAAACGCTCGAAACCGATCGCCAGCGCAATCGGGAAACCGACCGCCGACCACAGCGAATAGCGCCCGCCCACCCAATCCCACATCGGCAGCACGCGGTCGGCGGCGATGGCAAAGGCCTTCGCGGCACGCTCCGGATTGGCACTGACCGCGTACAGGCGATCGCTGCCGCCCAGCCAGTCGTGCAGGATCTGCCCGTTGAGCAGGGTTTCCTGGGTACCGAAGGTCTTGGAGATCAGGATGCCAGCGGTCCTGGCCGGATCCAGCGTGGCCAGGGTGCGCTGCATGGCGGCGCCGTCCACGTTGGACACGAAATGCACGCGCAGGCGCGCACCACTGACCGGGCGCAGCGCGTCAGCGACCAGCCGCGGACCGAGATCGGAACCGCCGATGCCGACGCTGACCACGTCGGTGACGCCGCTGTCTTCCAGCGCGCGCACCAGCGCGCCCATGCGCTGGCGGATTTCGCGCGCGGTGGCATAGGCCTCGGCCGCCACCGGCGCGTCGACCACGTCGCCACGCAATGCGGTATGCAGCGCTGCGCGACCTTCGGTCAGGTTGACCTGCTCGCCGCGGAACAGGCGGGTGATGGCACCGCCGACATCACGCTCGGCAGCCAGCGCCAGCAACGCCTGCAGCGCCGCGGCATCGTATTTCTGCCGCGCGAAGTTGACGTACAACGGACCGACCCGCAGCGCCAGGTCCTGCACGCGGCCGGGTTCGGCGGCCAGCAGGCTGGGAATGCTCGCGCCCTTCAGGCGCTGGGCGTGGGAATGCAGCGAGTCGAATCCGTTGTTCGTTGTCATGCGGCCTGGGTCGGGATCGTGTCGTTGGTGTGGGTGATCTGGTTCTTGCCATCAACGTACACCAGCTTCGGCTTGAAGCTGTCAGCTTCCTGCTCGGTCATGCTGGCGAACGCGGCGATGATGATGATGTCACCGACCTGCACGTGGCGCGCGGCGCCACCGTTGAGCGAGACAACGCCGCTGCCGGCTTCGGCGCGGATGGCGTAGGTCGAGAAGCGCGCACCGTTGGTCACGTCCCAGATGTGCACCTGCTCGAACTCGCGGATGCCGGTGGCAGCCAGCAGGTTGTCATCGATGGCGATCGAGCCTTCGTAGTTCAGCTCGGAATGGGTGACGGTGGCGCGGTGGATCTTGGTCTTGAGCAGGGACAGGTGCATGGGGGCGCTGCAACGCAAAGGAAAGAGCGGATTCTAGCACCCGCTTGGCCCTCCTCAGGGGACTGCGGCAGGACGCTGAAGGCCGTTCAGGCGCCCTCGCCCGCCGGTCCCGCCGGGACCGGGCAGGGACGGCCCTCCAGTGACAGCCGGAACACCGCATGGAAGGCCAATCCGGCAACCAGGCCGAAGCCGCCGGCGGCCAGCACCTGCAGGGCATAGCTGATCACATCGAACGTATCGACGTAGCGCAGGCGCCGCAGCAACGGGCCGCTGTCCTCGCCCGGCCACGCGCAGGTGGCCATGGCCAGGGCGCCAAGCCCGAAGCCGACCAGCACGAAACCGATCCGGCGCAGACGTTGCTGAGCCTGCAGGATCAACGCCATCGGCAGCAGCACGGCAATGGCATTGCAGACCGCCAGTACGAACATCAGCCCGCCGCCGATCAGGGCCGGCACCGGCGTACGCCCCAGGTCCAATGCGAACAGCAGGCCGCCGAACAGCTGCGCCGGCAGCATGCCTGCGGCCAGTACCGCCAGGATCGAGGCCTGGGCAATACGGCGGGTATCAGTGGTGGCGCTGTTCATTTCCGGTCTCCCGTCCATGGGAAGGTTGGAGGCGCCCGTTGCGGGCGCCCCGGAGCCACATGCGGCTCAGAACTCCAGGTTGTCGATCAGCCGGGTGGTGCCCAGCCGTGCGGCGATCAGTGCCACGCGGCCACCGCCGTCGAAGGTCGGCTCGGCGAGCTCCGGCGTGCGCAGCACCGCATAGTCCACCTGGAAACCGGCAGCCTGCAGTGCGGCCGTCGCGTCGGCTTCGATGCGCTCGCGCGGCAGCCCAGCCACATAGCCTTCGCGCATGCCCAGCAGCGTGCGGTGAATGGTGGTCGCATGCGGGCGCTGCTCGGCGCTGAGGTACTGGTTGCGCGAGCTCTTGGCCAGGCCGTCCTCGTCGCGCACGATCTCCGCGCCAACGATCTGGATCGGGAACGACAGCTCGGCCACCATCTGCCTGATGACGGCCAGCTGCTGGTAGTCCTTGCGACCGAACACGGCCACGTCCGGCTGCACCTGCAGGAACAGGCGCGCCACCACCGTACAGACGCCATCGAAGTGGCCAGGACGGCTGGCGCCTTCCAGTACCTCACTGACACCCGGTGCGTGCATGCGCGTGGTCTTGTCCACGCCCAACGGGTACATCGCCTCGACGCTGGGCAACCACACCGCATCGCAGCCGACCTGTTCCAGCCCCGCCACATCGGCCTCGGGCGTGCGCGGGTAGCGGCTGAAGTCTTCGTTCGGCCCGAACTGGGTCGGATTGACGAAGATGCTGGCCACCACCTTGTCGGCGTACTGCCGGGCCAGAGTCACCAGGGAGTGATGGCCACCATGCAGGTTGCCCATGGTCGGCACCAACGCCACGCGCAGGCCATCGCGCTTCCACTGGGCAATCTGCTCGCGCAGCGCGCCGAGCTCGTTGAAGGTCTGGATCATTGGGCGTAGGCGTGCTGTTCGTCGGGAAAGCTGCCGTCGCGCACGGCGTCGGCAAACGCGCGGGTGGCGCCGGCGACCGAGCCGCCTTCGGCAAGGAAATCCTTGACGAACTTGGGACGTCGATGGCCACTGTCCAGGCCGAGGAAATCGTGCAGCACCAGCACCTGGCCGTCGCACTGCGGGCCGGCACCGATGCCGATGGTCGGCACCTCCACCGCAGCAGTCACTTCCGCGGCGACCGGGGTCGGCACGCATTCGAGCACCATGATGCTGGCGCCGGCGGCGGCCACGGCCCTGGCATCGTCCACCAGCTGGCGCGCGGCCTCGCCACGGCCCTGGATCTTGAAACCGCCCAGGCGCAGCACCGACTGCGGCGTGAGGCCCAGATGCGCGCAGACCGGAATCTCGCGCTCGACCAGGTAGCGGATGATGTCGACCTTGAAGCCGGCACCTTCGATCTTGACCATCTCGGCACCGGCCTGCAGCAGCTGCAGCGAAGCATCCAGCGCGCGCTCCGGGGTGGCATCGGCGCCGAACGGCAGGTCGGCCACCAGCAGCGCACGCTGCAGCACGCGGGCCACGGCGCGGGTGTGGTAGACCATGTCGGCGACCGTCACCGGCAGGGTCGAATCATGGCCCTGCACGACCATGCCCAGCGAATCGCCGATCAGGATCAGGTCGACGCCATTGGCATCAAAAGTGCGGGCGAAGCCAGCGTCGTAGGCGGTCAACATGACCAGCTTCTGGCCGTTGCGCTTGGCCTCGGCCAGGGCGGGAACGGTCCAGGGCTTGCTGTCTGCGTGGGTGCTCATGTGCTGATAACCGGGGGAGATAACCCGGTCATTATCACCCTATCGGCGCGATCCCGCAGGCATCCAGCCGCATTACTGCATCCTGCACGCGGCCATGACCCGGAATGGCCAGATCCGGTGCGATTTCGGCCAGCGGCACCAGGACAAAGGCACGCTCGTGCAGGTACGGATGCGGCACCTGCAGGCCGGGCAGGTCGATCACCTGCGTGCCATACAGCAGCAGGTCCAGGTCCAGCGCGCGCGGGCCCCAGTGCACCGCCGGATCGCGCACGCGGCCAAAGCGCTGTTCCAGGGCGAGCATCGCCTGCAGCAGCGCATCGGCCGGCAGCAGGGTTTCGACTGCGGCCACCGCGTTGACGAACGGCGGCTGGTCTTCATTGCCCCAGGCCGGCGTGGCGTACAGGCGCGAGGCCTGGCGCAGCTGGGTTGCAGGCAACCCGTCCAGCGCGGCCATCGCCGCACCGACGGTGGTGGCCGCGTCGCCAAGGTTGGCGCCGAGGCCGATCCAGGCAAGGGTCATCGCTTACTCGCCAGCCGCACCGGCCGCAGCACCGGGACGACGGCGGCGACGCCGGCGCTTGCGCGGTGCTCCGTTCTCGTCATCGCCCTCTTCGCTGTGCACCGCATCCAGCGACGACTCCAGCTCGCGGCCGGACTGCGCCTGCGCTTCGCGCCAGAACTCGACATCGGCGGCGTGGTCGGCCGAGGCTACCTGGCGCAGGCTGAGGAAGTCGAACGCGGCGCGGAAGCGCGGGTGGGTCAGGGTGCGGAACACGCGCTTGCGCTGGCGCGAGCTGAAGCGCGACTGCAGCAGCCAGATCTCCTGCATCGGCAGCGAGAAGCGGCGCGGCAACGCGATGGTGCTCAGCTGCTGCACGGTGACGCGGTCGGCGGCTCGGCGTTGCGCCTCTTCCGGTGCCACGCCCTGCTTGAGCAGGGTCGCCTGCGCGCGGCAGAACGCCGGCCACAGCAGCAGCGCGAACAGGAACGCCGGCGAGACCGGTTCGTCGTTGGCCACGCGCGCATCGGTGTTGGCCAGGCCCTCGACCAGCATGCGGCGCAGCGCGCCGGTGCGGTTGGAGCGGAGCGCCCTGGCGCTTTCCGGGAACAGCACATCCAGCAGGCCGTAGCGCTCCAGGCCTTCGAAGCTGGCCACGCCGTGCCCGGACAGGAACAGCTTGAGCACTTCCTCGAACAGGCGCGCCGGTGCCGCTTCATTGAGCAGGTCGGCCAGGTGCGGGATCGGTGCGGCAGTGCCCTCTTCGATCTGGAAGCCGAGCTTGGCCGCCAGGCGCACTGCACGCAGCATGCGCACCGGGTCTTCGCGGTAGCGCTGTTCGGGGTCGCCGATCAGCTTCATCAGGCGCGCCTGCACGTCTTCGAAGCCGCCGGTGTAGTCGCGCACCGAGAAGTCCTCGATGGCGTAGTACAGGGCGTTGCAGGTGAAGTCGCGGCGGACGGCGTCGTCTTCGATGGTGCCGTACACGTTGTCGCGCACGAGCATGCCGTTTTCCATCTCGCGGTCGCCGCTGCCGTCATCGCTGTTGGCACGGAAGGTGGCGACTTCGATGATCTCGCGGCCGAACACCACGTGGGCGAGGCGGAACCGGCGGCCGATGAGGCGGCAGTTGCGGAACAGCTGCTTGACCTGTTCGGGCGTGGCGTCGGTGGCCACGTCGAAATCCTTGGGTTGGCCATTGACCAGCAGGTCGCGCACCGCGCCGCCGACAAGGTAGGCGCCGAAGCCGGCATCGCGCAGGCGATAAAGCACGCGCAGGGCGTTCGGGCTGATGTCCTTGCGGGAGATCGTGTGCTGGTCGCGCGGGATGACGCGCAGGCTGAACGGTGATGTAGCAGGGGAAATGATGTTGGCGCTTCCGGTTGAAGTTTCGGGATTGCCCAATGGCATCGAGGTGCATATACTAGCGCTCCTGCCTCGGCAGCGACACAGTTACGCTCCCTTCGTCTAGTGGTTAGGACGTGGCCCTCTCAAGGCTAAAACAGGGGTTCGAGTCCCCTAGGGAGCGCCAGTCGCCGCAGCAGGAACCGAAAAAGCCCGCCTTGTGCGGGCTTTTCTGTTTTCCGGGGTTGCAGTGATTGCGGTCGGGTTGGTCGCTTTGGCGCCTCCCTTTTCCTGCGTTGAGGGGGCGGGCCACCCTGGCCTGGACACGCAAATGCCCATCCATGGGGGCTCGATGGCGCCTTGCTCGCGTGCGCTGTCCTGCGCACGCGGCAAGACCAGGGTTGGGCTCCTGCCCAAGCCGTCGGGCGCATGCGCCCAACCCATGGCGCCATCGAGCCCCCATGGATGGGTTTGCGGCGTGTCCTGGATCGGCTGGCCTGCCGCCTCTCCACGAAGAAAGGAGGCGCTGAAACACAGACCGGCCGTCAGCCTTCCATCTGCTCCAGCTCCTTGCCCTTGGTCTCGCGCACGTAGCGGACCACGAAGACGATCGAGAGGATGGCCGCAACGGTATAGATGCCATAGGCACCGGCCAGTCCGATGCCGGCCAGCAGCATCGGGAAGGTCACGGTGATCGCGAAGTTCGAGGTCCACTGCGCCGCACCGGCAACGGCCAATGCCGGGCCGCGGATCTGGTTGGGGAACATCTCGCCCAGCATCACCCACATCACCGGACCCCAGGACATGTTGAAGAACACCACGTAGACATTGGCGGCAACCAGCGCCAGCCGACCCATGCCGTCGGACAGTTGCAGGCGACCGTCGGCCAGGCTGCCGCTGGCGAACGCCAGCACCATCAACACCAGCGCCACCGACATGCCGACCGAGCCGATCCACAGCAACGGCTTGCGACCGATGCGGTCGATCAGCAGCACCGTCAGCAGGCAGGCACCGATGCTCAGCCCACCGGACAGGACATTGATCAGCAGCGCGTCACTTTCCGAGAAGCCCACCGCCTGCCACAGCACCGCTCCGTAGTAGAACACCACGTTGATGCCCACCAGCTGCTGGAACATGGCCAGACCGATACCCACCCAGAGGATCGGGCGCAGCTTGCCGGTGCCCTTGTCGCGCAGGTCGGCGAAGCGTGGCTTGTGCTGGTCCTGGGCCAGGCTGGCTTCGATCTCGGCCTGCTTGGTTGCCGCCGCCCCGTCACCGTACAGCCGCGCCAGCACCGTCCTCGCCTGCTCCTGGCGACCCTTCAGGACAAGGAAACGCGGGCTTTCCGGGATCACCAGCAACAGCAGCAGGAACAGGCCAGACGGCAACGCCTGCATCCAGAACATCCAGCGCCAAGCCTCATGGCCCAGCCACAACGGCTCGGTCGAAGCTCCGGCGGCACGGGCCAGCAGGTAGTTGCTGAGGAAGGCCGCAAACAGGCCACAGATGATCGCCATCTGCTGCACCGTGGCCAGGCGGCCGCGATAGCGCGCCGATGCCACTTCGGCAATGTAGGCCGGCGACATCACACTGGCTGCGCCCACCGCGAAGCCACCGAGTACGCGCGCAGCCACGAACAACCAGGAGGCATGGGCCGCGCCGGCCCCCAGCGCTGAGACCAGGAACATGAGCGCGGACACGATCAGGACGCCGCGACGGCCCAGGCGATCCCCCAGCCAACCGGCCAGGAAGGCGCCGATCGCGCAGCCCAGCAGCATCGAGGCGACTTCGAACCCGAGCGCCGCCTCACTGGAGTTGAAGGCCTGGCGGAGGCCATCGACCGTGCCATTGATGACACCACTGTCGAAACCGAACAGGAATCCACCGAGGGTGGCCACGCAGCTGATCAGGACGATGAATGCAGTGTTCTCACCACCATGGGGCGCGGTGCCGGGCTGGGCTTGGGACATGGACGATCCTGCTGGGAAGGGAGTCCGGCCACGGTGGGTGACCGACTGCCCCGCAGCGTCGCACAGGCCCAGCCGTGCCGCCAATGACCGCCACGGCCGCGCCTGCCAGATGCCTGTTTTCCGCCCCGCGCCGACAGCGGGGGCCAACCTGTTCTAGAATTGGCGGGTTCAGGAATCGATCCACCCCCAGCCCATGCCCTTTGTCGTCACCGAAAACTGCATCAAGTGCAAACACACCGATTGCGTGGAAGTGTGCCCCGTGGATTGCTTCCACGAAGGCCCGAACTTCCTGGTGATCGACCCGGATGAGTGCATCGATTGCACCCTCTGCGAACCGGAGTGCCCGGTCAATGCGATCTTCCCGGAGGACGATGTCCCCGCCGGCCAGGAAGGCTTCGTCGCCCTCAACGCCGAACTGGCGAAGGAGTGGCCGGTGCTGACCGTGCGCAAGGACCCGCCCGACGACGCCGGCGAATGGGATGGCAAGCCGGACAAGCTGAAGCTGCTGGAGCGCTGAGGCGCCAGCAACGGCAAAAGAAAAGGGCGCCATCGGCGCCCTTTTCTTTTGCCGGAAGGCACCAACCGCGCGACCCGGCAGGTGCCAACCGCAAGATCCGGTAGGTGCCAACCTTGGTTGGCACAGAAGCGCCGGACCAAGGTCGGTCTCTACCAGGGCAGCCCTTACTGGGCCAGCTTCGCCTTCAGCGCGGCGATCAGCTTCACCGGCGCTTCGGCGGTGGCCGGCAGGCCACGCGGGTCGACCGCGGAGATGTAGGCGCCGGCGTCGACGGCGACCACGCGGACCAGGAAGTTGCTGCCTTCGTAGGCCACGTCATACGAGCCCAACAGCTGCGCGCGGCTGGCGATGGTCACGCCCTCCACGCCTTCCAGCGCAGTACCGACCTTGGCAAAGGCCTCATCCTTGCCACCGGCGATGGTGAAACCCGTGTTGCCCACGGCCGGCGCCGCAGCGGCCGGTGCCGCCGGCTTGGTCGCCGATGCCAGCGTCGGTACCTTGTTGTCGCCGGTGGTGGCCGGCAGGTTCAGGTCCGGCGGCACTTCCAGCGGGCGCATCTCCGGGGCCAGGGCGTAGTCGCCCTTGACGCCACGCTTGAAGCAACCGGTGGTGCCGGCCGCAACAGCTACAGCAAGCAGGGCGTAGGACAGCACGCGGACAGTGGAAACGGATTGACGCATGTGAATCTCCTGGGTCAGACCAAGACGAAAGGTCAGTGGCTGGAAAGGGCTTCGAGGGCGGCGATGTCGCCGGCAAGATGGTCGGCAGCCGCATGGTGCGGCGCCGACAGAGGCATCAGCGGCAGGCGCAGGTCGTGGCCGATGCCGATACGGCGCAGCAGCGCCTTGACCGGAATCGGGTTCGGCTCGACACCGCAGAAATCATGGAACGGCTGCAGGCGCGCATCCCAGGACTCGGTGGCTTCGTGGTCATGGGCGGCGGCCAGCTCGCACATGCGGCGGTAGGCGCCGGGCAGCACGTTGGAGCCGACCGAGATCAGGCCGTCGATACCGGCCCGGATCGAACGCGCGGCCGTACCGTCGTCGCCGCTGAGCACGGCGAACTGCGGGCTGCGCAGTGCGAGCAGCGCCTGCACCCGGCCAGTGTCGCCCACCGCCTCCTTGATGCCGACGATGTTGGGGTGGCTGGCCAGTTCGGCCACGGTCTCCGGCTGCATGTCGCAACCGGTACGGCCGGGCACGTTGTACAGCACGACCGGCAACCCGCCCTGGTCGGCCACCGCACGGTAGTGCGCGATCAGGCCGGCCTGGGTCGGCCGCACGTACGGCGGCGTGACCACCAGCGCGTGGCTGGCGCCAAGGGCGGCGGCGCGACGGGTCTGTTCGATGGTCTTGGCGGTGCCCGACAGGCCAGTGCCGGCCATGACCGGGATGCGGCCGCCGATGCGTTCGACCGCACTGGCCAGCAACAGGTCGTACTCGGCATCGGTCAGGGTCGCGGCCTCACCGGTCGAGCCGGCTACGACAACGCCATGGACGCCACCCTCCAGTTGCAGGTGCAGCAGGCGCTGCCAACCGTCGGGATCGAGGGCACCGTCGGCCCGGAACGGGGTCGCCAGCGCGGTGATGAGGCCGGAAAGGGACAAGGACGTGCTGCTCTTGGCTGGAAAGGGAAAACGCCCGCCACGAAAGGCCGGGGGCGACCTGAATGTTACTTGCGGCGCGAAAGCACGGGCAAGTATGCTGGACACTGGTGGATCCCCGCCTCTGGCGGGCATTCAGACTAACGCATGCATTACCCGGAATCGCCTTGACCGACACCACCCCGCGCCCCGCGCCGAGCGAAAACCACCTCCTGATCAACGCCTACACGACGCATCCGGAGTCCCCCCTGCTGTCCGTCACCCGCCGCATTGCCGACAGCGGCTGCAATCTGGTGGACGCACGCCTGGCCACGGTCGGTCGCGATGTCTCGGTCACCGCCCTGGCCACCGGCTCCTGGGACTCGGTGGCAAAGCTCGAGGCCATGCTGACCCGGCTGGAGCGCGAGGAAGGCCTGAAGCTGGTCTGGTACCGCACCGCCGCCAAGCAGGCGCAGTCCAACCTGCTGCCCTACATCGTCGAAGTGATCGCCGCCGACAAGCCGGGCATCCTGTTCCAGCTGGCCGATTTCTTCGACCGCCAGGGCATCACCATCGAGAACCTGCAGAGCACGCGCTACCGCGCCATGCAGACCGGTGCGGAGATGTTCAGCGCGCAGGTCACGATCGGCGTGCCGGCCAACATGCACATCGCCGCGCTGCGCGACGATTTCCTTGAATTCTGCGACCACCTGAACCTGGACGCGATCATGGACCCGATGAAATTCTGATCGGAAGTGCGGATTTTTCGCGCGCCTCTCACGGGCGCGTGGCGTTTCATGCAATTGTCGTAGAAAGAACCCAGGCTCGACAGAAGGACCTCATGAACAACGGCGATACCCTGGACAGCACCACCCTCTCCCTGCCACTGGCGCTGTCCGGTGGCGAACAGGCCACCCTCGGCGACTACGCCGGCCACTGGCTGGTGCTGTACTTCTATCCCAAGGACAGCACCCCCGGCTGCACCACCGAAGGCATCGACTTCAATGCGCTGCTGCCGAAGTTCAAGAAGGCCGGCGCAGTCGTGCTGGGCGTCTCGCGCGACTCGGTGAAGTCGCACGACAACTTCTGTGCCAAGCAGGGCTTCAGCTTCCCGCTGGTCAGTGATGGCGACGAAGCGCTGTGCACCGCCTTCGACGTGATCAGGATGAAGAACATGTACGGCAAGCAGGTACGTGGCATCGAACGCAGCACCTTCCTGATTTCCCCCGACAGCCGCATCGTGCAGTCCTGGCGCAAGGTCAAGGTCGCCGGCCATGCCGATGCCGTTCTCGCAGAACTGAAGGCCTCCCAGTCCAAGTGAGTCCCATTGCCCACTGTGTCCACCATCACCCTGCCCCGCAGCAGGCCGTGATGGTTTTTCCCTGTCCGTAACCAGGAATCGACAATGACCCGAGGCAAGCGCATCTACGTGCTGGATACCAACGTGCTGATGCACGATCCCACCGCGCTGTTCAAATTCGAGGAGCACGACGTCTACCTGCCCATGCAGGTGATCGAGGAGCTGGACAACGGCAAGAAGGGCACCTCCGAAGCGAGCCGCAATGCCCGCCAGGTGAGCCGCTTCCTCAACGAGCTGGTGCAGGCCTCCGGCCTGGACAACCTGGCCGACGGCATTCCGCTGCAGCGGCCGCAGGGACTGCAGCTGCGCGGCAAGCACAGCGCCGGCAAGCTGCGTTTCCAGACCAGCCATTTCGACGCGGGCAAGAGCTTCGGCAAGGTGATCCCGGACAACGCCATCCTCGGCGCGATCCTGGCCCTGAAAGAAGAAACGCCGGACCTGCCGGTGGTGTTCGTTTCCAAGGACATCAACCTGCGGATCAAGGCCGCCATCGCCGGCATCGTGTCCGAGGACTACGAGAACGACCGCGCGCTGGACGATTTCAGCCTGCTCTACACCGGCGCCACCGAGCTGCCGGAAGACTTCTGGAAGCGCCACGGCGAGGACCTGCGCAGCTGGAGCGACAAGGGCCGCACGCATTACGAAATTCTCGCGCAGGATGGCGAGGAGTGGTACCCGAACCAGTACGTCTACCTGCCCGGCGAAGACGAAGTCGAGCTGCGCGTCAGCCGCGTGGTCGGCGACGGCAAGGTGGTGCTGTCGCTGGTCGATGATTTCCGCCACGGCAGCCACGCCGTGTGGGGCATCAGTGCGCGTAACCGCGAGCAGAACTTCGCCCTCAACGCACTGATGGACCCGGAGATCGACTTCGTCACCCTGCTCGGCACTGCCGGCACCGGCAAGACGCTGCTGGCACTGGCCGCCGGCCTGGCGCAGACGATGGACCAGCAGCGTTACCGCGAGATCATCATGACCCGCGCCACGGTCAGCGTCGGCGAGGACATCGGCTTCCTGCCGGGCACCGAGGAAGAGAAGATGACGCCGTGGATGGGCGCGCTGACCGACAACCTGGAAGTGCTCACGCACAACCAGGAAGGCGGTACCTGGGGCCGCCAGGCCACCAACGACCTGCTCGCCAGCCGCATCAAGATCCGCTCGATGAACTTCATGCGCGGCCGCACGTTCCTGTCGCGCTACCTGATCCTGGACGAGGCGCAGAACCTCACCCCGAAGCAGATGAAGACGCTGATCACCCGTGCCGGCCCCGGCACCAAGATCGTCTGCCTGGGCAACGTCGAGCAGATCGACACCCCGTACCTGACCGAAACCACTTCGGGCCTGACCTACGCGGTGGACCGCTTCAAGAACTGGCCGCATAGTGCGCACATCACCCTGCGCCGGGGCGAACGTTCGCGCCTGGCCGACTATGCTTCGGAGGTGTTGTGAACCGCTGCACCCGCCTGCTGCTGCCCACGGTTGCGATTGCTCTCGCAGCCACCCTGGGCGCCTGCACCACCATGCGCGGCCCGGCCAGCGTGCCCACCGCCGAGCGCACCGGACAGTCGTGGGTGGTCACCCGCCCGATCATCGCCGCGCAGGTGCTCGACACCTGCTCGCGCAGCAGCCCCGGCCGCGAGGCCGGGCGGGTGTCGGGGTACTGGGCGCCCAGCCGGCAGCAGATCGACCAGCTGGAGGCGAAGCTGTCGTCGCTGGAAGCGCAGGTGCCGAAGGTGCTGGACTTCGACCGCCAGTACGTCGGCATCGAAAGCACCGGCAAGCGGCTGATCTACATCAACGCCTTCCACCTGCCCGACGACAGCGGCATCAATCCGGCCCGCGAAGCGATCCGCGTCTGCGATGGCGGCGCGCAGTTCTGGGGCGCCGTGTTCGACCCGGCCAGCAATACCTTCAGCGAGCTGCAGTTCAACGGCGGCTTCGGCGGGCCCTGAGGGGCTTCGCCGATGGGAATACGCCTGCCCACCTGGGTCTGGATCGGTGCGGTCGCGCTGTCGTGCGTGGCCGGCATGGTCAACGTGGTCGGCTTCCTCGGGTTCGAGCACCAAGCGGTCAGCCACATGACCGGCAGCACCAGCCAGCTCGGCATGGCGCTGGCCCAGGGTGACTGGCGCACGGTCGGCCATCTGTGGGGACTGCTGATCGCGTTCTCACTGGGCGCGATGCTCAGCGGCCTGCTGATCCAGGACAGCGCATTGCAGCTGGGCCGCCGCTACGGCGTCGCGCTGGCACTGGAATCGGCCCTGCTGCTGGTGGCCATCCCCCTGTTCGAACAGCATCAGATCTGGGGTGCCCTGGCCGCCGCCATGGCCTGTGGCCTGCAGA
This sequence comes from Stenotrophomonas raiganjensis (SeqCode), assembly GCF_030658505.1. GTDB lineage: Bacteria > Pseudomonadota > Gammaproteobacteria > Xanthomonadales > Xanthomonadaceae > Stenotrophomonas. Next base: position 38,070 of record NZ_JAUTXR010000090.1, read on the forward strand.
ACGCGATGGCCACCACCTTCAGCGGCGCGGTCGTACGCACTACCCACCTCAGCGGCATGTTCACCGACCTCGGCATCGGCCTCGGCCACCTGCTACGCGGGCTGCCGCTGCAGGTTCGCCGGCTGACCCTCAGCGGCCTGATCATCAGCGGCTTCCTCGCCGGTGGCATCATCGGCGCCTGGCTGTTCATGCGTTGGCAGTACGACGCCCTGCTCGCGCCTGCCCTGCTGACCGGCCTGACCGGGCTGGGCTATGTGCTGTACCAGCAGTGGGCGCGCTGGCGGCATTGAGGGCCGCACTCTGGGGCTCAGATGCCTTTTCCGCGGGAAAAGGAATCTGACCCCATCTACCGGCGGCGACGCTACCGCCTTTGCGGCGGCCACGGCACAATCGCTGGATGAGCCCGACCACTCCCGTTTCCGCCCTCACCATCGCCGGCTCCGATTCCGGCGGCGGCGCCGGCGTCCCCGCCGACCTCAAGGCCTTCGCCGCGCACCGCGTGCATGGCCTGGCCGTGTTCGCCGCACTGACCGCACAGAACACCCGCGGCGTCACCGCCGTGCATGTGCCACCGATCGCATTCCTGCAGGCGCAGATCGAAGCCTGCTTCGATGACTTCGATATCCATGCCGTGAAACTCGGCATGCTGGCCAACGCTGAGGTGATCAATGCCGTCGCCGACGCACTGGAGAAGCATCGCCCCCCCCACGTGGTGCTGGACCCGGTGATGGTCGCCACCAGTGGCGCGCGCCTGCTGGAGGAAAGCGCGCTGAAGGCGATGCGCGAACGCCTGCTACCGCTCGCCACGCTGGTCACGCCGAACACGCCGGAAGCGGAGCTGCTGATCGGCCACCGCATCGGCAACGGCGATGACGCCGAACGGGCGGCCTCCGCCCTGCTCGACCTGGGCGCCGGTGCGGTGCTGCTGAAGGGAGGCCACCTGCAGGAAGGCAGCCGCGTGATCGACCGTTACTTCGACGGCGTCAGCAGCGAAGAATTCATCCACGCCCGGCTGCCGCTGGACGCACACGGCACCGGCTGCACGCTGGCCTCGGCCATCGCCGCGCAGTTGTGCAACGGCCTGAGCCTGGCCAACGCCTGCGAAGCCGGCATCGACTACGTGGCCCGCGGGCTGCAGCAGGGCTATGCACCGGGCCGCAGCGACGTGCTGGTGCTCGACCACTTCGGCGCGGCACCGCACGCATGAGCCCCACGCCAGGCCCTCTCGCCGTGCAGTGCGCTGACGGCCATCGCTACGAGGTGATCGCCTGCATCCCCACACACCCCATTGCGCGCCTGCTGTGGCTGCCGGCGCTGGGCGTGGCCGCACGCCACTACCTGCCGCTGGCACAGGCGCTGGCAGCGAAGGGCGTGGCGGTCTACCTGCATGAGTGGCGCGGCAATGGCAGCAGCTCGCTGCGCCCATCGCGCACGCAGGACTGGGGCTATCGCGAGATACTCGAACAGGATCTGCCGGCCAGCCAGGCGCTGCTTGGCGCGGCAGACGATAAGGCTGGCGCCCTGCCCTGGATCATCGGTGGCCACAGTCTCGGTGGACAGCTGGCCTGCGTGCACGCCGGCCGCAACCCGCAGCACTTCAACCGGCTGTGGCTGGCGGCCAGCGGCTCACCGTTCTGGCGCGGTTTTCCGCCACTGCGCGGCTGGTTGCTGCCACTGGTCTACCGCTTCCTGCCGTGGATCGCACAACGCCAGGGCGTCCTGCATGGCCGTCGCCTCGGCTTCGGTGGCACCGAAGCACGCGGACTGATCGCCGACTGGGCGCGCGTCGGCCTGAACAACCATTACGCCGCGGTCGGCATGGACGAAGACCTCGACGCACAGATGGCGCGCGTGCACGGCAGCGCGCAGGCGGTGCTGATGGAACATGACTGGCTGGCACCGACCGGGTCGATGCAGACGTTGCTGGCGAAGCTGCCGGATGTGGTCGCGCAGCTGCGCGTGCTTTCGGCGCAGGAACTGGGCACGCGCGCCGACCACTTCGCCTGGCTGAAGGCCCCGGACGCCGTGGCTGACAGCTTTTTCATTCAGTTGGATGAAAATTTTCACAAAACTGTTGACGGTACGCGCCGACATCCGCATAATTCCGCTCCTGTCGCAGGGCGCCCGTAGCTCAGTTGGATAGAGTACCTGGCTACGAACCAGGCGGTCGGGAGTTCGAATCTCTCCGGGCGCACCATTACACCGAAACAGCAGGCCTCGGCCTGCTGTTTTTTTATGCGTGTTTTTCGGCAGGGCTGCGCCCTGCACCTGCAGAGGCTTCAAGCCAAGGCAACGGCAAAAGCTGGCATTCCGTGCTTTGGCGGGGCGGTGTCGGAGTGCGGGGACGGCGCAAGTACATCCATGTAGCCTTGGCAGCCGCATCCATGCGGCTGACACCCCGCACTCCGACACCGCCCCACCTCTGACAGATTTCCGCGATCTGATGGATCCACGCCATGCGTGGATGAATCTCCATCGAGTTCGAGTTCGAATATTTCGACAATTGATCGAAGAGCATCCACGCATGGCGTGGATCTACCGTGTCGACCAAGGTCGACACCTACCAACAGCAGCGGGACTCTGTCGAAGGCGGGGTGGGTCCGGTTGCGGGAGTGTCCGCGGCATGGATGCCGCGGCCAAGCCCCCAAGGACGGGTTTACGGCGTCTCCCGCAACCGGA
>NZ_JAUTXR010000093.1 GCF_030658505.1 Stenotrophomonas raiganjensis (SeqCode)
TCGTGGATTGGTACAACCACCGTCGGCTACACAGTGCCAACGGCCTTGTGCCACCTGCGCTCTGTGAAGAGCAGGTGGCCTGAACTCCCTTTGGGAGTGTCCAAAAATACTTGACCACCACAGGTTTACGGCGTGTCCCGCCAGCCCACCCCGACCCAGCCACCCACTGAAAATTCAGAGCCGACCAACCGCCGTTGCTGTTGCTGTTGCTGTTGCTTCAAAAGCCTGCCGCAGGCAGCGCCGCAGCCGCCGCTGCAAGGAAACCTGAATACGTTCGGATACCACGCCTCAATCCCCCGCCCCCGCGGCCGATAACGGGGTTGTCACCGCTTGTCCCGCCGTGACCGGCTCGGCGCCGCCCGCCCGTTTCGACCTGGTCCTGCTCGATGAATCTCCTGCATCGCTGGCAACACTACTTCAGCAATCTCTCCGTCCGGCGCAAGCTCAACCTGCTGACGCTGCTCATCGCGCTCGGCGTGATCGCGCTGTCGGTGATCGCCGCCCGCATGCAGTACCTGGACCTCACCGAGACCCGCAAGACCGCGCTGAAGACCCAGGTCGAGCTGAGCTACGGCATCCTGCAGCACTACCATCGCCTGGCCGCCACCGGCGAACTCGGCGAAGAGGCCGCCAAGAGTGCTGCCCTGCAGGCTCTGGAAGTGATGCGTGCCGAGAGCGATACGTACTACTTCAACATCTACGACACCGGCTACCGCCTGTTGATGCACCCGTTCCGCAAGGACCTGGTCGGCAAGGACATGAAGGACTTCCGCACCGACGACGGCGTGCGCATCTATTACGACCAGGTCGAAGCAGCCAAGGCCGGTGGCGGCTTCGTCAACTACCGCTGGGCCAAGCCCGGCAGCAAGGGCGAGGTCGAGAAGGTGGCCTACGCCGGCCTGTTCGCGCCCTGGAACTGGGTGGTCAGCAGCGGCGTCTACATGGATGACGTGCAGAAGCAGGCATGGGTGTTCACCGCCATCATGGCGGTGTCCGGTGGCGTGCTGGTGCTGATCGTACTGGCGCTGAGCTGGCTCATCGGCAACCGCATCGCGGTGCCACTGAAGCAGGCAACGGCCGTCGCCGAGGGTATCGCCCGCGGCAAGCTGGACAGCCACATCGGCCCGCAGCCGCATGACGAAACCGGCCGCCTGCTTGACGCCATGTCCGGCATGCAGCAGCAGCTGCACGCAGTAATCAGCGGCCAGCGCGAGATGGCACGACGCCATGATGGCGGCGAGCTGAGCTACCGCATCGACGCCAGCGCCTTCCCCGGCGAATACGGACTGATGGTGCAGGAAACCAACACCCTGGTCGGCAGCCACGTGCAGACCCTGCACGACGTGCTGGACGTGGTGCAGCAGTACGCGGTCGGCGATCTGAGCCGCGACATCGCGCGCTATCCCGGCGAAAAGGCCGCAATGACCACCACCGTCGACACGGTCAAGGCCAACCTCGGCCGCATCAATGCCGAGATCAAGCAGCTGGCCGGTGCCGCCGCCGCCGGCGACTTCAGCCAGCGTGGCGATGCACAGCGCTTCGATCACGATTTCCGCCTGATGCTGGAAAACCTCAACGCGATGATGGCGGTCAGCGATGACAACCTCGGCAAGCTCTCGCAGCTGCTGTCGGCCATCGCCGAAGGCGATCTGACCGCACGCATGCATGGCGACTACCAGGGGGTGTTCGCCCGCATGCGCGACGACGCCAATACCACGGTCACGCAGCTGACCCAGATCGTCGGCCAGATCCAGGCCAGCGCCTCCAGCATCACCCTGGCCGCCGGCGAGATCGCCTCGGGCAACAGCGACCTGTCGCGCCGTACCGAACAGCAGGCCGCCAACCTGGAGGAAACCGCCGCCTCG
>NZ_JAUTXR010000119.1 GCF_030658505.1 Stenotrophomonas raiganjensis (SeqCode)
GGTCCGGTTGCGGGAGACGCCGTAGACCCTTCCTTGGGGGCTTGGCCGCGGCATCCATGCCGCGGACACTCCCGCAACCGGACCCACCCCGCCTTCGACAGATCTCTGCGAGCTGTCGGGCATGGCTTTCTGTAGAGCCGAGCCATGCTCGGCTCAAATCGTTCCGATTTCCAGATATTCGATTTCGATGGAGATTCGTCTACGCATGGCGTGGATCTACCAGATCGCGAGAATCTGTCAGAGGTGGGGCGGTGTCGGAGTGCGGGGTGTCAGCCGCATGGGCCCGAGGCATGCCTCGGGCGGGTTGGGCAGGGCGCCCAACCCCGGTCTTGCCGTGTGCGCAGGAAAGCGCACACGAGCAAGCGGCTGCCAAGCCTACACGGACGTACTTGCGGCGTCCCCGCACTCCGACACCGCCCCACCACCCCACGGAATCCACGCTGTTGATGTTGATGTTGCTGTGGCTCCGGCCTCCAGCAGGTGCAGGGCTGCAAGCCCTGCCGAACACCACCCTTACTTCAAACGCAGCAGCAGGCTGCCACCCGCACACACCACCGCCAGCCAGGCCACGCCGTGCCAACCCCACTGCGCGAGCGCCAGGCTGCCCAGCGCACCACCGGCGGCCATGCCGATGAACATGCCGGTGAACAACAGCGCGTTGAGCCGGCTGCGTGCCGTTGGCACCAGGCCGTAGACCAGGGTCTGGTGCGCCACCAGTGCCGACTGGAAACCGAAGTCGAACAGCAGCGCACTCACCACCAGCAGCGGCAACAGCGCGGCAGTAGGCAACCAGGCTTCGCCCAGCAGCAGGCCGAAGCCCAGCAGCGCCACCGCAATCGCCAGCCGTGCCACCGCATGGCACCCCAGTCGGTCGGCAAAACGGCCGGCGAACGGCGCGGCCAGTGCACCCGCGGCACCGGCAATACCGAATGCACCCGCCGCCGCACTGCCCAGGCCCAGACGGGCATGCAGCATCAGCGCCAGCGTCGACCAGAACGCACTGAAACCCACTGCCAGCAGCGACTGGCTGGCCACCGCACGGCGCAGCTGCGGCTGCTCGCGCCACAACGCCAGCAACGAACCCAACAATGCCGGATAGCGCAGCGTGCTGGTCGGTGCGAAGCGCGGCAGCGCACGCGCCATCACCGCGCCCATCGCCGCCACCGAAACCGCGGCCAGTACGAACTGCGTGCGCCAACCCCATGCTTCAGCCACCACGCCACTGACCACGCGCGACAACAGGATGCCGAGCAGCAGGCCGGTCATCACCCGGCCGACGATCTGGCCGCGTTGTGCGTCCGGCGCCAGCACCGCAGCGGCCGGCACGATGTCCTGCGCCAGCGTGGCCATCAACCCGACCAGCAGGCTGGCCATCAGCAGGCCCGGCAGGTGCCCGGCCATCGCTGCGGCGCCCAGTGCCAGCGCCAGCAATGCGGACTTCAGCAGAATGAGGTTGCGGCGGTCGAAGCGGTCGCCCAGCGGTGCCAGCAGCAGGATACCCAGCGCATAGCCGAGCTGGGTCAGGGTCGGCACCAGGCCGGCGGCGCGCTCACCCGCGCCAAGGTCCTGGGCGATCAGGCCGAGCATCGGTTGGCTGTAGTAGAGCGAGGCGACCGAGAAGCCGGCGCCGGCGGCCATTGCCAGCACCAACGGGGTGGAAGGTGCGGTCGCGGGTGCGGCGGCGACAGACAGCGAAGGGGTAGACATGGGGGAGTCCGGTGGAGGAAGTGGGCGTATCCTGCCCATATTCGCCAAGCGTCTGTAGTAGGCTCGCGCACATACCCTTCATACGCGACACGCATGAATGACCTCGCCAACGGCGCCGATCGCCTGGATCTGCTGCGCACCTTCCTGCGCATCGTCGATGCCGGCAGCCTGTCTGCTGCAGCCGTGCAGCTGGGCACCACCCAGCCGACGGTCAGTCGCCGCCTGCAGGCACTGGAGCGGCAGCTCGGCCTGCGCCTGCTGCAGCGCTCCACCCACGGCCTGCAGCTGACCGAGGATGGCCTGCGCTGCCAGCGCCATGCGCAACGCGTGGTTGACGAATGGGAGTCGCTGCAGGCCGAACTGCACGGCGAACCGGAAACGCTGCGCGGACGCCTGCGGGTGATGGTGCCGCACGCGTTCGGCCAGGCGCAGCTGCTGCCGACCATGCTCGCATTCCTCGCCCAGCACCCGCAGCTGAGCCTGGAGTGGATCCTTGAAGATCGCCGCCCGGATTTCATCGCAGAAGGCATCGACTGCGCGGTGCGGGTCGGCCCTGTCGACGAACCGCGCATGGTCGCACTGCCGCTCGCCGAAGTGCCGCGCATCGTCGTGGCAGCGCCCTCGCTGGTGCAGGCCGCCGCGATCAGCACACCAGAACAGGCGCAGGCACTGCCATGGATCTCACTGGTCACCTATTACCGCGAACGCCTGCTGCTGCATGATGCCCAGGGCCGCGCGCATACCCTTTCGATCAGCCCGCGCCTGCTCAGCGACAACCTGTTCGTGGTGCAGCAGGCCGCACGCGCCGGGCTGGGCGCAGCGGTGGTCTCGGCCTGGCTGGTAGCCGACGATCTCGTACAGGGGCGGCTGGTGCAGCTGCTGCCGGACTGGCAGGCGCCAGCACTGCCGGTCCACGTCGTGTTTCCTGCCGCGCGCCAGCAGCCGCCACGGCTGCGCGCCTTCATCGATGCGATGAAGGCTGCGTTGCCGCAGCTGCACGGCATGCGGCCGGCACCGCGCTAGGTCGCCGGCCGCATCATCCACGCATGGCGTGGATTTCGTTCAAGACCACAGGGTCAGAACCCTTCCCGTTGGGAAGGGATGCGACCCTGCCAATCATTGCGCCTTCGCAGCCTCGGCGTTCCACGCTGCGACCTTGGCCTTGGTGTCAGCCAGCATCTTGTCCAGCGCGGCGCGGTCATACACGTTGCCGCGCAGGATCACGCTGTCGATCTTCTCGGTGGCGGCGATGTCCTGCAGCGGGTTGGCGGTCAGCAGCACCAGGTCGGCGGCCTTTCCCTGCGCGACACCACCGTAGCGGTCCATCTGGCCGAACCAGGCCGGGCCGGAACGGGTTGCGGCCGACAGCGCCTGCGGCGCGCTCAGGCCCTCCTTGACGAACAGCTGCAGTTCCTGATGCAGGGCGATGCCCGGGAAGTTGAACGAATTGAGGAAACCTGCATCGGTGCCGGCGATGATCGTCACGCCGGCTTCCTGCAGCAGCGGCAGCACAGCGGCCACCTGGTGGTACTGCGCGTGGCGCGCTTCGATCTGCGCAGGGGTAGCCTTGGCTGCGCGGTCCACGCGCCACTGGTAGGTCGCACGCAGGCCCGGGCCGATGTAGGCCAGGTACGGGTCATTGGCGTGGTCGTCCTGGTCAAGGAAATCGAGGATGCGGCCACCGTTGAGGGTCGGGGTCACGAACACCCCGCGCTTGGCGAAATCACGGTAGGCGTGCATCGCCGTGTCACGGTCGAAGCTGGCGTCGAGGCGGCGGTTGGCTTCGGCGCGGTCGATGCGGCCGGCGCCGAAGTCGGCGGCGATCTGCGCCTCGTCCTTGCTGCCGGCCTTGAACGCATAGTCCAGATGCTCGATCGACGCCAGCCCGGCATCGACCGCCTGCTCAACGGTCAGCGCCATCGGAATGTGGCCCGATGCCTTGAAGCCGGCCTTGCGCGCCGCACTGGCCGAGTACAGGAACAGCTCCGGCTTCAGCGTGCTGTCGGTGATCTTCACGAAATCAACCTTGTCGTGCTGCAGGCGGGCGATCGCCTTGTCGGCGTCGGCCTCGCTGCCCACTTCGATCGTGCCCTTCCACACCGGCTTGATACCTTCGATTTTCGCCCCCGAGCTGAGCAGGCGTGGGCCGAACAGCGTGCCCTTGGCGATCTCGCTACGCCACTGCAGCACCTGCCCGGGCAGGTCGCCGGAGCAGTCGCGCACGGTGGTGATGCCGTGCGCGATGTACAGCGGCAGCAGCGCCTTGTTCTCCTCGATCAGCGCCGGGCCGCCGCCGAAGTGCACGTGCATGTCCCACAGGCCGGGGATCAGGTACTTGCCCTTGGCGTCGATCTGGCGGGCGGCACTCCACTGGCTGCGCAGCTGCGCGTCCGGGCCGACCGCGACGATGTCCTCGCCACGGATCACCACACTCTGCCCTGCCAGCGTGCTGGCGTGCTCGACATCGACCACGGTGGCGTTGCGGATCAGCAGGTCGGCGCGCTCGGCGGCAGACGCCGACAGCGGTGCCACCGCAAGAAGGATGGCGAGGGACAACGGACGGGAACGGAACATGGACAGCATCCTGGTGGGCACGACCAGCGTGCGGGGTGGAAGGGGTTCTGTATCAGCGCGTCGCGCCGTGCTGGCGCAGCAGCGCTTCAATGCCGGTATAGCCGCGCTGGCGCGCGTGGGCCAGCGGCGTAACGCCATCGCCATCGGCCAGCTCCGGGTCGGCACCGGCCTCGAGCAGCAGCTGCACGATCTGCATATGGCGCGCACCGCCATCGCCGAGCAGGATCGCTTCCAGCAGCGCGGTCCAGTGCAGGCGGTTGACATGGTCCACCGCCACACCGGCACGCAGCAGCGTGCGCACGGTGGCGACATGGCCGCGCTCGGCGGCCGGAATCAGTGCGGTGCCGCCGTAGCGGTTGGTACTGCGCAGATCGGCGCCATGCGCCAGGGTCATCGCCAGGATCTCATCCAGGCCACGCGCACCGGCGTACAGGTAGGCGCTGTCCTGCAGCGCATCCTTGGCGTTGACGTCGGCGCCGGCCTCGATCAGCTCACGCGCGGCATCCACGTTGTTGCCCTGCGTGGCCAGCAGCAGCGCAGTGCGGCCCTGGCCGTCGCGCGCCTCCAGATCTGCGCCTTGCTCCACTGCCCCGCGCACCGCCTCGGCATCGCCGCGGCTGGCGGCATCACGCAGGTGCGCTTCTGCGTCGGCCTTGGAGGTGGCGGTACAGGCGGGGGTGACCGTGGCCAGCAGGCACAGCAGCAACACACGCGTGAACGGCGTGGGCCAGCGAAGGGAACGATGGAAGCGCATGACGATGTTCCTCCTGTCCATCAACACGGATCGCCGCGCGACGGTAGCAACGGCCGGGCATTGCCGGCCCCTGCCCTGCATGGTAGAAGTCGGCCTGGGTATCCAGAAGTGAAATGTTCAAATGCAAGACAGTGCCAAATCGAATAGAACCCTGTTCGAGCTGGACCTGCTGCGGGCGCTGGTGATGGTGGCCGACTGCGGCAGCTTCACCACGGCGGCCACGCGCCTGCATTCGACCCAGTCCACGGTCAGCCAGAAGGTGCGGCGGCTGGAGGAGCTGGCCGGGCACCGCCTGCTCGAACGCGGCCACCGCGACGTGCACCCCACGGATGCCGGCCATACCCTGCTTGGCTACGCGCGGCGCATGCTCGACCTGAACGAGGAAATGGCCCAGGCGCTGGCCGGCGCTACCGTGGAGACTGCAGTGCGCATCGGCGTCCCCGAGGACTTCGTCAACGCACAGACCACCCGCATGCTCGCTGCCTTCAGCCGCCGCCACCCGCAGGTGAAACTGGAGATCAGCAGCGGCCTCAGCCGTGACCTGGCGCAGGGCTTCGACCACGGCGAGCTGGACCTGGTGCTGGTCAAGCAACGCCGCAACAGCCGCCAGGCGGTGTATTGCCGGCGCGAGCCGATGCACTGGATCGACAGCCTGCGCAGCAGCTGCCTGCAGCAGGACCCGCTGCCGCTGGTCACCTTCCCGCCGCGCGGGCTGTACCGCGACGAGATGATCCACGCCGTGGAAGCGCTGGGCCTGCGCTGGCGCATCGCCTTCACCAGCTCGTCGCTGAGTGGCATCCAGGGCGCGGTGGCCGATGGCATCGGCATCAGCCTGCTGCCACGCCGCGCGGTCACCCGCGAGCACCGCATCATCGATGGCGCGCGCGAGCTGCCGGTGATCGACAACTACGAGATCGGGTTGCTGCATCGCGCCGACGCCGATGATGCGGTGCGCGCACTGGCCAGCGAGCTGTGGCGGCAGGTACAGCGCGAACCGGACTGAGCACCGCACATGAGGTAGTGCCGGCCGCTGGCCGGCAACCTCGGCAGCCACATGGTCCAGCGTGGGGTCAGATCCATTTTCCTGCGGGAAACGGATCTGACCCCGGCGTGCATGGATGTCGCGCATTGATCATCGATATCTGATCAGACCTGCCGCACCAGGGCACTACATCGCCGGCTAGAGTCACTCTTGTTTCCGTGCTCCACGGCGCCTTGCCATGTCCGATCCAATCCCTGCCCGCTTCGATCCCCTGCCCGCGGCCCTGCAGACGCACCTGCAGCACCAGCGCTCGCTGATCGCCGCGCGCGTGGCTGCGGGCTTCCCGACGTTGCCGGTGCAATGGCCGCTGGCGGCCACCACACTGCAACGCGTGGTCGATGCCGAGCTGATCGACCGTGACGACTGCGATGGCTGGGAAGCGCTGGGCGTGGCGTTCGGTGACACCCTGGCCCAGCGCGTGCCAGGCCTGGCCTGGATGCAGGTCACCGATGCCTGGGGCATTGACGCGGTGCTGCGCTATGCCGACAGCAGCCTGCAGATCGGCGCCAGCACCCTGCTGCTCAAGCGCGTCGAACAGGGCGAGGTCATCGACATCGCCCATCTGCTGGCATGGCTGGAAGAATTCGTCGCCACCCGCGCCGACGACTACGCTTGAAAAGCGGCCGAGCACGGCTCGGCACTACAAGGGGCCGGGGCGGCGTGGATCTACAGCCAGCGACCGTCAACCACCACGCGGCGCTCAACGGGCACTGCGGCCACCGCAGCCGGGCCGTGGTCGGCACGCACCGCCACGAACGTGGCCGGCAGGCCTTCGGCAATCCCGTAGCGCGGCAGCCCGATCACCTGCGCGGCATGCGTGGTGACCATGTCCAGCGCCAGCATCAGGTCGGCATCGGTGTAGAAGCCGGAGCGGTAGCCCAGCAGCATCGCCCGCTGCAGCAGGTCGCCATTGCCATACGGCCACCAGCAGTCTCGGATGTTGTCGTTGCCGGCGAACACGCGCACCCCAGCGTCGTGCAGCGCGCGCAACGGCGGGAACGGATGATCACCCGGTGCGTTGCTCATGATCGCCACGCCCGCACTGGCCAGCGCCTCGCCAACCTGCAGTGCGCGCGCCCGCGGCACGTCGCCCAATGAGTAGGCATGACTGACCGCCACCCGCCCCTGCAGGCCAGCGGCCCGGGTCCGCGCGGCAATGCGCAGCAACTGGGCCAGTCCGGTTTCGCCGGGCTCATGCAGGTGGATGTCCAGCTGCACGCCATAGCGCTCGGCCAGGCCGAACAGCACTGCCAGCTGGCCTTCGGCATCGCCATCGAGCGTGGTCGGGTCGATCCCGCCCAGCACATCCACGCCCGCTGCAAGCGCCTGCTCCAGCACCGCTGCGGTACCAGCGCAGGACATCACGCCCGCCTGCGGAAACGCCACCAGCTGGATGCGCATGATGTCGGCACAACGCAGAGCAGCCTCGCGCACCGCTTCAAGATGGCGCAGGCCGGTACTGCCATCGATATCGACGTGGCAGCGCATCGCCACCGTGCCAAAGCCGCTGCACTGGCGGATCAACGCCTCGGCGCGGTCCGCCATCGGTGCCGCAGCGGCCACCGCCTCCTTCTCCACCGCCAGCCGCTCACGCAGGCTGTTCACCGGCTGATGCGGGTGCCAACGGTCGCCGACGAAGCTCTTGTCCAGGTGGATGTGGCCATCGACCAGCCCGGGCAGCACCGTGAAGCCCTGCAGGTCGACGCATTCCGTCCCGTCGGCGGGCGTGGCATCCCCGTTGAGCCCGCTGATGCGGCCATCGCGGATATGGAAATGCAGTGGCGCACCGTTGCGGTCGACACCGCCATGGACGAACTGGAGGGTCATCGGGAACTCCCGGAAAGGCCAAGACTGGCGCCATCGTGCGCCTCGGCACAGCCATCGGCCAACGAAATATCTGGATGCCACGCATTCACCGGATCGATGACTACCCATGCGACAACCGGTCGCAGCCACGCCGTGCACGCCCCTGAACGGGTAACATGGGCGCCTGTTTCCGCTGTGATGCCGCATGGGCCCGTCCGACCGCCACGATCGTCTCCGCCGCTGGCAGGCCGCGTCCCTGCTTGCCGCCGCCCCGATCGCCAGCCTGTCCGCCACCGATGCCGCGGCCGCTGCGCCGCTGCAGTCTCCGCCGGGCCAGCAGCGCATCGCCCCGGCGGCGCTGGTTGAGCGCCTGCACCAGCGCGTGCTGTCCGGGCAGAGCGCCACCGCCACGCTGGAACACTGGTGCGCCGAGCACGGCCTGGCCGAACAGGCGCGCGTGCGCGCGGTGCGCGTACACGGCCAGGACAAGCCGGCGCCAAACGACGTCCTGCAGGCACTGGGTGCAGCGCCCGGCACCGACCTGCGCTATCGGCGCGTGCAGCTGGTCTGCGGCAACCGCGTGCTGTCCGAGGCCGACAACTGGTACCTGCCCGGCCACCTCAGCCCGGCCATGAACCAGGTACTGGACAGTACCGACGAACCCTTCGGTCGGGTGGTCAGCCCACTTGGCTTCCAGCGCCAGACCCTCGCCGACCAGACCTTCTGGCCGCCACGCGGCGAAGGCGACCACGGCGTGATCCTGGAAGTGCGCGCCCTGTTGCGTGACCGCCAGCAGCAGCCTTTCAGCTACGTGATCGAGTCGTATCTACTGCAGGCACTGCCATAACGCGCCCTGGTCCCCGGCATGTCCCGCCGCTACCGAGCCGTGATGGCGTTGGCGGCCGGGTCCACCGAGAACACGAAACGCCCACCATGCTGGTCCCTGCCCCACGTCATCGGTGCCGTGGTGAGGCTGTAGACCGGACTTGCCTTGTCCATGCCGAGCGCCTCGGACCAGGCACTGAAATCCTCGTCGGTGCGGCTGCGGATCTCGCCGACACACAGGCTGTAGCCGCAGGCAAAGGACACCAGCGCGCCATCCTTGCCCATGAGCTGGGTCGCGGCAGCCTTGTAGAGACGGGTCAGGTCCTGCACCTCCGGGCGGCTGGACGCATCCCGCTCGAACTGGCCGATCACCTGTGCGAACGCCTTGTCCGAACCCAGCAACGCCTCGCTCTTCTCCGCCGACACCCCGCCATCAGCCATCAGCAGGCGCTCGCCCTCGAGGAAGTGACCCTCGACGTTCGCGGACCCGTGGGCAGCGGTCATGCCCTCCGTTGCCGTTGCCGCTGCCGCGCGCGGTGCTCCCGCATCGGTCGCCGCATCGGAGTGGGACGGCACGGGCGCGGCCGTGGCCGCCTCCGCCGCATCGACCGCGCTGGCTGCCTGCCTGCCGCTGCAGCCGGCCAGGGCCACCACTGCAATCACACTCCATACCCTCACATCCATGCGTTTCATCCTCCCGGTGACGGCACAGCATGCCACGCGCGCAGCGGCAGCACCGGTGCGGTGCACAAAGAAAAGCCCGGCATTGCCGGGCCTTTCGTTCGCCTGCGGGATCAGCGGAACCGGTAGTCCAGCTGCAGCCAGTACTGGCGGCCATACGGGTCATAATTGCCGACCGGGTAGAACGGCCAGCCACCTCCGTTCCTGTCCGCCGGCGGGCGGCTGTCGCGCAGGTTGTTGACGATCACACCCACCGACAGGTTCTCGCCGAACTGGCGGAACACGCTGGCGTTGTAGGTCATGTACGGCGCGATGCGGCCACTGCCATCGGTCTTCGGCAACGAACCGAAGCGATTGCCGTACAGCGTGGTGGTCCAGTCGCCCTGGTTCCAGGTGATGCTGCCGTTGGCCTTGCTGCGCCACTGGTAGTCGTCCAGCGAATTGCGGATGTCGCGCTCGGGGTCGTCGGAGAACTGCCTGTATTTGTGCTCCAGCACCACGGTATAGGCCAGGCGCGTGGTGAAGCGGCCGTAGCGGCCGGCATCGAAGCGCCAGTTGCCCTTCAGGTCCAGGCCACGTACCGATTCAGACGCAGCGTTGATCGGGTTGATCAGCACGCGGGTCACCTGGTCCGGCTGCACCGTCGCATTGGAAGGATTGCGGATCACCCGCGACAGCGCGTCCTGGCACAGCGGTGAACCGATGTCGCGCGCCTCTCCGCCCAGCGTCCGTCCCAGGCGGCAATCGGCCTCGTCACGCAGGATGCGGCTGGTATCGAGGCTGGTCACCTCGTTGTCGATGCGGATGTCGTAGTAGTCGGCGCTGAAATCCAGCCCGTCCAGCGGCGACCAGACCACGCCGAAACCATACGACTTCGCGGTTTCCGGCTGCAGCTGCGCGTTGGCGCGGTTGCTGTAGTCGATCGACAGGCCGTTGTAGTCGCAGTTGTCGTACGTCTGGCCTGCGGTGCGGCAGCGCCAGTAGTCGGTCATGCCCGGGTTGTAGCCACGGGTCTCGGTGGCGAACACGTAGTTCATGTCCGGTGCGCGGAAGCTGGTCGCAGCCGTACCACGGATCAGCAGGCTCTCGATCGGGCGGAACTCGACACCGAAGCTCCACGTCGCCTTGCCGATGTGCTCGCCGCCGGCGCGGTACTGGTCATAGCGGCCGGCCAGGGTCGTGGTCAGCGACGGCAGCAACGGCAGCTGCAGCTCCACACCCGCCGCATAACGGTCGCGCTCACCGCCGGCACCGATACCGGCGCTGGTGTTCCAGAACTCGCCGGTGCCCAGCCGCGGGTCCGGGCGGTTGCGGTAGCCCTGGCTGCCGGCCTCGACCACTGCGGCCAGCGCAGCATCGCCGCCCGGCAGTGCGAACAGGCGGCCATTGACACTGGCACTGAAGGTCTGCAGCCACGCCGCGTTGCGACTTTCCTGATAGTCGGACAGGCCCGCATACTCGTTCGGAGTCAAAGGCTTGAACAGGCGCACCGGGTCCGGCGCATAGACCTCCACGCCATTGCGCAAGCCCAGCTTCGGGCCCAGCAGGTACTCGTTGATGCCGGCCAGCAGCACCGGGCGACGGGTTCGGTTCTCGTAGCGCGACCGGCTGTAGACCGCTTCGTAGTCCCAGCCGCTGTCGCCGATCTGGCCGCGTGCGCCCACGTTGAACGACCACGAGTTCTCCAGGAACCGATTGGCATTGCGCGGCAGGCCACCGATTTCTTCCGGTGCGAAGCGGCGATACCAGCTTTCCAGATTCCCAGTGGTCTGGTTGTAGAAGTAGTTGCGCGCCGAGGTCCAGGTGGGCGCGCGGGTGTTGTTGGTGATGCGCGCGCTGCCCACGGCCAGATCGGCGAACAGATCGGTGGTCTCGTTGACGTGGAAGGTCAGCAGGCCATAGCCATTGAGGTTGCGCTTCTCGGTCTGCACGGTCCAATAGCTGGCGGCGGCCTCGTTGCTGCCGCAATACCAGCCCTGGCGCGGGTTGAAGGCACGGAACACGCTGCCGCCATAGATATCCGACGCCGCGTCGCAGCCATTGGCGCCCGGATCGATGTTGCGACCGGTAGCGGCGTTGCGGCGATACGCGATCGCGGTCGCCTGCGGCGCCTTGCCGGCCGGGTCATCATCCAGCGAGTCCATGAAATCGCGCTGGCGCGCATGGATCGCCTTGCGCACATCGAACTCGAAACCGAACAGGGCATCCCAGCGCTCCCCGGAACTGCCACCAACCACCTGCGCGCGCTGGTTGTCGCCACCGCCCTGCTGGGTGCCGCCGGCCCGCACGTTCACGTCCACACCCTCAAAGCGGTCCTTGAGGATGATGTTGACCACACCGGCGATGGCATCGGAGCCGTACACCGCCGACGCACCCGCAGCCAGCACCTCGATGCGCTCGATCAGCGCGCTGGGAATGTTGGCCAGGTTGACCACGTTCACCGAGCCCTCGTAGGCCAGCGGGTAGTCGGCCTGGCGGCGTCCGTTGACCAGCACCAGCGTGCGGTTGGGGCCAAGGCCGCGCAGGTTGATGGTGTTGGCCGCCGGAGTGAAGGTGTTGCCGAAGTCCTCACCCTGCACGTTGCCGGTGTTTTCAGTCAGGGCGCTCAGCGCGTCGAACGCGTTGCGGTAGCCCTGCGCGTCGATCTGCTCGCGGCTGATCACGGTCACCGGCGACGGCCCTTCGACACTGGCGCGCGGAATGCGCGAGCCGGTGACCTTCACTTCCTGCAACGACGTGGGTGCGCTTTCCTGCGCGAAGGCCGGCAACGAGACCAGCATCAGGGACGACAGCGCGAGCACCAGCGGACGCGGGCGCAGCGCCTTGTGAGAGGCGGACATGGGCTTCCTGGGGGAGTTGGGGTGAGTCCGGGCGCCAGCGGCCTGTACGGCGCATAACGATCCCGTAACGAAAGTGTCCTGAATGGGCGGTTTCAACGGAAATGACCAGCCCTGATGGGCTTATGCCTGAACCGAATCAGACCCGGCCGGGTGACGATCGCGCTTTTTGCAATGTTTTGAATGGCCTGGCGATCCCGGCGCCGCCATCGTTCAGCGGATGATGACTCCCTACCCTCCCTCTCCCCTCCCCCCGCTGCGTCCGGTGCTGCGCCGCCACCTGCTGCAGCTCCAGGCAACCCCGGTCACCCTGCGCCCGTTCCAGCGCACGGACCTGCCGCGCTGGCGCCTGTTCGATGACCGCCGCCACCGCGGTCGCCGCCATCCGGTGGGCATTGACGAGGAGGCGCGCTTCCTCGCCCACATGCACCGCTCGCGACTGGAGCAGGACAACGACCAACTGCTGCTGGGCGTGTTCGACGACGACCACGGCACGGTGCTGGACCAGCTGCACATCCGCCTGCAGTCGCTGCACTCGCGCAGCGCCGAGCTGCTGTCGCTGCAGCATTGGCACCCGCATACCGATGCCGCGCTGCGGGCACTGTGCCCGTTCCTGTTCGAGGACGTCGGCCTGCATCGCCTGTTCGTGATGCTGCCGCCGGATTGCACCGCTCCATTCGCCAGCGCGCTGCGCGCGTTCGGATTCGAACAGGAAGGCATACTGCGCGACCATTGCCTGGGCACGGATGGCTGGCAGGACCGCCAACTGCTGGCACTGACCGCGCCGATGTGGCGGGGCCAGCCTCGGGCCATGGACTAGCGCACCCGCTCCAGCGCGTCGCCAGCGCCGGTCAACACCGCGCAGGCGTGATCCTGCAGTTCCTCGCCGCTGGCGTCGTTGCCGGTTCGCGCATCCACCCGCGTGGCCAGCAGGACGAAGCCCGGGCCGCCCTGTACCGTTTCGCGGCCCGCCACCACCAGGCTCCACTGGCCCACGTCGTCCAGGCCGGCGAGGTCGTAGGCCAGCAGGTTGAGCGGGTTGGCGGTCAGCTCCGTACCCGGCAGCAGGCGCGCCTGGTACTGATGGCCACGCAAGGGCACCGGCAGCGGCGCCCATCGGGTGCTCAGCACGCCGGCATGGGTGTCCAGCGCTTCCAGCACGTCCGCGCGCAGGCAATCCACATGGATGTGCAACTGATGCTGCGAACGGCCATGTGGCGAATTCAACGCCAGGCTGGCGACGTTGCGTGGCAGCGGCTGGCCCAGGGCCTGCTCGGTATGGCTGCGGGCCTGCCAGGCCGCCGCGAAATAGTTCGGTGCCCCGCGCTGGTAGAGACCGCGGTTCTCGATGCCGCTGACCTTGTCCAGCGGCATCAGCAGGAACTGATAGTCACCGTGCGCGTCCTTGACCAGTACGTCGCGGCGGTTGCCGGCGGCCTCCACCCGCAGGCAGTCGCCACGCGGCCCGTCGGGGCCTCGGCAGTCCCGCTCGATCAATCGCCACAGTGCATCGGAATGGGCCGGCGGCGGTGGCGCACTGGCGCAACCGGCCAGCATGGACAAGGACAACAGCAACAACGATCGGGGCACGGCATTCACAACGATGGCTCGGCCCACGGCCGCGGCGCGTAGTGTAGCCCGCCGGCTCAGCCCGGCACCGCCTCGGCCGCTTCGGCCTTCTCCTCCACCTTGCCCGGCGTGTACTTGGTGGCACCGAAGTACAGTACCCGCCACTGGCTCAGGTTGCCGATGAACCAGTGCGCCACCGAGTCGTGGCCGTAGCCGTCGAAGAAGGTCTCCACCTCCGGCGGCAGCAAGGTGGTGTTGTCCCACGACTCCAGTGTCACCCGCTCGGCCATTGTCAGCGTTGCGCCGCGTTCACGGCGCCGGCGCAGGCCGACGATCTTGCCGAGCATCGTGTCGTTCTCCTTCTCCAGGCCGCGGCGCTGCTTGCGCACCTCGGACAGCTCGTCATCACGGGCCTTCAGTTCATCGGAAACCCGGTTCCATTCTGCGGTTTTCTCCGCATTGCCCTGGTCAGCCAGGTGCAGGTTGTCATTGCTCCACGGCGATGGCAGCTGCGACTGGCGGCGGCGCAGGGTCCGCACCTGCTCGCGAAGCGCCTCCTCGCGCGCGGCCAGGCGCTGCATCGACGGCAGCTTTTCGCCCCGCGCCACACGCACGCGCAACCAGCGGTACAGCAGTTCCATGTGCGAGGCCTGCACGTCTTCCATGCGGCCGCGCTTGACCCGCACCGCCTGCAGGTAGGCGTTGAACACCGCCTGCAGTTGCGGATCCTGCTTGTCGAACTCGGCCTTGACGTGATCTTCGAGCATGCTGATCGGGTTCAGCAGCACGCCGCCGGCCTGCGCCATGTCGTACATCTCGTTCAGCGCAAAGCGCGCGATGCTGTTCTGCCGCCCCTGATGCTGGGGGTCGTAGCCCCCGCCCACGTCCGAATGCACGCCCGGGAACCAGATCTCCACCGTATTGGCTGGGTAAAGCGCGTGCTCCCGCGTCGAATCCAGCGGGAACTGGCCGCGCAGCTCGTGGGCGGCGGTCATGTGTACCGACTGCTCCACGATTTCCGGAACGGCCATGCCTTCGGCCCATCCGGTATGTCCGTTGCGGTAGTTCACTGCGGCGGCCGCCAGGTTGGGCCACACCGAGCAGACGGTATCGAATACCCCCATGAAGCCGATCCGCAGCGGAATGCGCTCGCGGTACAGCCAGGTGCCATCCGCCTGGCGCTTGCAGCGCGCGGCGAGGTCGCGGGCAAACGCACGTGCCGATGCCGCTCCGCGCGAAAAACCCAATACCGAAACGCTGACCACCAGGATGCGCATCGGCTCGGGCTGGCTGTCGATCAACTCGTCCAGTGCCTGCAGCGCGAAGTCGATGCGCTCGCGTCCACCCTTGCCGATCGACAACCCGAGCAGGCCGCCGCTGTCACCCACTTCCGGGCATGGCGTGCCGACGCCGGCCAGATACTGGCGCTTGATGTTCCGCGTATCGTCCTTGTGCGAAATGAACAGCCGGGCGATGTTCGACAGAGCGCGCTCTTCCTCCCCCTTGGCCAGCTCTTCATCGCGATTGTTGCCGGTACCGTCGAAGAACACGCTCAGGTGCAGGCTCTGGGTACAGCCGGTGGTGGCCGCTTCCTTGTCGGGTACCGTGCCGCACATCGCTTCCTGGCGGCGGCGACGCTCGGCATCGCTCAACGGACGCGTGCCACGGGCCAGCCGCGCGGTGCGCGCCGTGCCCTCGGCCTGCGCGATCGGATCAGGGGTACCGGGTTCGAGATCCACCTGCCCCGGAATCGCGGTCGGATCAGTACTGGTCATGGTCCTTGTGCTCCTTCGGCACCGGCATGCGTCGCACATCCCATTTGTTCACGCCCTTGTCCAGCAGCTCCGCCTCGACATGGCCGTCGGCATAGAAATGCAGCAGCAGCGTGGCCGGGTTGGGCGGATACGGCGTCTTCAGTGGCACCACCGCTTCGCGCGGCACGCGGTGCCCTTCGCTCAGGTAGCGATTGGTGGCCAGGTCGTAGCGGTTGGCCTCGGTCCAGCGTACCCGCACGCTGTCCGGCCCCTTGCCGCGCGGTGCGCGCGGCCCCATCCCGGAGCCGCCGTTGGTGTAACCGCCCACCCCTCCCAGAAACTGCCCATCGACGCGCACATCGGCGAGGTAGTACGGGCTGTAGTTGAACGCGAACAGCGACATGATCGGCGTATTGCCACGCGCCATCGCCCGGCTGCAGCCCACGCCGATCACCAGCACGGCGATCACCGCCAGCATGCTCCACCACAGGTACTTGTTGCTCATCATCGCGATCTCGCTCCGTTCAATCCCAGCTTTCTTCCAGGGGCCAGACTTCGTCGCCGACATCGGCCGCGCTGCGCCGCCCGCTGGCGAAATCCTGCAGGCGCTGCTGCCACGCCGGATCCTCGCCGAGATCGGTACCCGCCAGCAGCGCCCAGGCCGCCACCATCACCACGCGGCGGCTGTCTTCGATGCCGGCCGCAGCCGCCGTCGCCACCGCGCGCCGCAGGAAGGCGTACCAGCGCGCGCGCGGCAGGCGCGCCAACAGCTCGGGATCGGACAGCTGGAAATGGTCGATCAGGGTATAGGGGTAGCTGGCGTCGATCAGTGCTCGCCGCTGCGGCGCCTCCAGCACCCACGGCGGATCATGCGGATCCTGCGCGGCGTCGTGCAGGTCCAGGTGCGCCCACTGCAGATCGTGCCGCAGGTACCACCAGCGCTCTCCGAGTGTCAGGAACGCACGGCACTGCGCCTCGTCCAGCACCTGTACCCACCAGGGCAGCACGCGCGCATCGAAGAAGCGCGCGAGGAACGCCTTGCCGTTCGGGTAGCGCGCATCCAGGCGCCGCTGCAGGCGTTGCTGCAATGCTTCGGCAGGCAATGCGCTGTCGATCACGCTCAGCATGCCCGGCGAGCGCGCCTGCGCGCGGGCACGCTGCAGGAGCCGCTCGATATCCGCCTCGCGCGGCAGCCGCGCGAGATACACGCTGGCATCGTCGGTACCGTCGGCCAGCAACCCGTCGAACAAGGGCAGCGGCGCCCACGGCAGGCTGCGCAGCAGACGCAGCGGCTGCTCGCACTGCGCGCCATCCAGCAGCACGAACCGCTGCATCCCGTCCTCCAGCGTGGGCAACGCAAGCGCTGGGAAATGCCAGTCGATCGACACGCTCACCCTCCCTTCGGCGTCAGTGGCGCGGCGCGCTGTGCAGCCAACAGCAGGCATTCCTTGCAGACCGACTGCGGGAACACCGGCAACGGATAGCGCCCCCTGCCGCCAGGCAGGAAGGACTTGCGCGCGGCGTGCACGCGAATCTGTCCGGGTGCGTTGAAGACGATGTTGCCGCCACTGATGGTGATGCTGGCCCCGCCACTGGTCGCCACCTGGATCGTGCGGCCCGCCCCGAGTTCCAGCGCAGCCTGTGCACTGGCGCCCCGCAATGACTGCCGCGATTGCACCCCCACGCGATCCTGCTGCGCCTTGATGTCCAGGGCCTGTTCGCCGCTGGCAAGGGTCAACGCAGCCGTGCCGGGGTCGGTGCCCTGCAAGGTGGCAGCCAGCACGCCGATCGCCTGGCGCCCGTGCCAGCGCGCCTGCCCCATGACCGCCGCATCGCTGTGCTGGCCACTGCCCAGGACCAGGGTTTCACCTTGTGCCCACTGCAACCCTTGCCCGGCCACCATCACCGCGCCGGCAGGTGCAGAGAGGCCAAGCACCGCGTCACCGCTGTGCGGAACACGCCCTTCGCCTGCGTCCGCGCTGCGTTCAGGGGCTGCAGCGAACGCGGCCTGCATCGCCCCGCCAGGAACCGTGCTGCGTACACTGGCCAGCAGCACAGGCAGCGGCGCGCGTGCTCCATCCAGCCTGGAGTGCTGGGGCGCCTGCACGCCGAGATGCGACGCAGGTTGCACCGCCAGGTGGGTCGCCGCCGCGTGGGCCTGGCGTTCGGCGAGCGTCGCCAGCTGCTGCATCAGCGCCGCCGCCTGCGGGGCCGCGCCGGCCGGATCCGTGCTCCGCGGCTGATAGGCATCCATCCAGAGTCCGCGTTGCCCGCGGACGCTTCCCCAGGCATCGCTGCGCAGCTCGAAGCCCGTCCCCCGCAGGCTGCCGCGATAGTTGTCCGCGCGGTGCCGCAGGTGGCCCAGCGCCAGCGCGGTAGCCTGCTGGCTGCTGGCCAGCTGTGCACCCAGCTGCTGGTCGCTGTCGTCGAACAGCAACTGGTTCCAGCCTTCGCCCTGCCACTCGCGTGACTGCATGCCCCACAGCGCCCCCGCGTTGCGATGCGCCGCTTCGCCAGCCGCCGCCGCGTGCCAGGGCGGTGCCTGTCCGGCGCCCAGGTTGGCCTGTGCGCTGCTGCTACCATCGCGCGCCTGCGCATAGGCCGAGATGTCCGCTTCCGCGCGCGCTCCGGCCGGTGTCGGCGCAACACCAGCCTCGCCGCGCCCGTTGTACAAGGCCCCCAGCACCAGCGGGCGGTCGATGTCTCCCTCGAGGAATCCGATCAGCACTTCCTGGCCGATGCGTGGCAGGAACTGGCTGCCGACACCGGGGCCCGCATAGCGCTGCGCCACCCGCAGCCACGCACTGCCCGTGTCGCCCTGCTCGCCCTGGAAATGGAAGCGGACCCGGACCCGTCCCAGCGCATCCGCATGCAGATCACCGCCGTCACGCCCCTGGCCGGCCACCACGATCGCGGTCTGGTAGCCAGGTGCCAGCGGTCGCGGATTGCGTCGCGCACCGGTGCCATCGTCCAGGATCGGGCGCCAGCACCGCTCGCGCTCCAGGGCGATGAAGTCCTGGGCGTAGCCCTGATCACGGGCCTGGCCAAGCAAGGTGCCGCGCAGGTCAGCCGCCTGCGCCGCCAGCGCGCGGCGCAGGTCTGTCGGCAGGTTGTTCACGCCCGCATGCTCGACCGCCACCAGCAGCAGCTCCGTCGGCACGGCTCCCGGTGTGCCGGTCAGCACCCAGGCCTGTCCCGCGTCGGCGCTGCGAACGCTGCCGCGGCCGCGCCAGTGGCGGGCCTGCGCGTCCAGCGCCTCCACCACCAGCCGTGCATGGTGCTGCAGCTCGGCGGCATCGGCGAAGGCATGCGCTCCCACCGGATCGTAGTCCTCCCGTCCCCCTTGCGAAGCATCCTGCACCGGCAGCTGGCCGGCCAGCGAGCGCGCACTGCGGTAGTCGCTGCTGTGCAGCTGCACGTGCGTGCTCTGCAGGCGGCGCAGCTGCCCCAGCTGCTGCACGCCGTCACTCTGCTCGGTGCCATCAACGCGATGGAAGCGGATCCCTCCCGCCGACCGCGACTCAACGGCTTCCGGCAGCAGGGTCGAATCGGCAAACAGCACAATGCCATGCCCTGCCGTTGCGTCTTCCGCCTCCTGCACGCACCAGCCCAGCCCTTCCTCGGCCAACAGCCGCTGCACGAAGGCCAGGTCGGTCTCACGGTACTGCACGCAGTAGCTGCGGGGCCGTGAACCGGACAGCCTCCCGTCCACCTCATCGCTCCAGCGCCAATGGGCATGTTCCGGGTACGCCTGGAACACCGCGTCCACGATGTCGCGCACGCTCTGTTCCTGGAACACACGGCAGCGCCGGGCCTGGCCGAGCCACCAGGTCCAGTCGCGCAGGGTGACCCGGTAGCGCACCAACCCACCATCACTGCCCACGCATTGCGCATCGGCAATGACGCCGTGGCGCGGCCAGTCCTGGCCATCGGCCAGCCGTGCATGCAGGCATGCCGGTTGCCCCAGCCAATCGGCCAGTGGCAGCGATGCGTCCAGCGCGAGTACATCGACCTGCAGCCGCCGCCCCTGCGACAGGGCGTCATGGCCCTGCCATTGGTCGACGACGACCGCCGGCGTGCCGGGTAGATCCAACCGATACAGGCGGCTGCCGGCCTCCAGGCCCGCTGCCTGCACCATGAGGTTGCGAATCGCTTCCATGGCGTTCCTACCGTTGCTGCCCCCGTCTCCGGATGGCAGGTCCTTCCCCTGTGGGACGACGGTAGCAGATGGAAAAGCGCGGCGCACGCCCGCGCCATCACGGCGGATTAACGTTCCGGATCAATAGGTTCCGTAGGAGACTTCCACCACCACCGGCTTGCCCGCGTCCTGCTCCGGCTGCAGGGTGAAGCGGTCCAGCGCGCTGCTGTCATCACCCAGAGGCGTGCTGCGGAACTGCAGGCGATAGGTTGCCCCGGCCTGCACACTGCCATCGGGCAGCAGCCGTGCACTGGCCGGAAGCAGCAGGCCGCCCAGATCGCTGTAGGCCTCGGGCGCGTCGCTGAAACCGTAGTCGACCAGCTCATCGGTACGACGCATTTCGTAGACCCGCGTCGGCCACGGACGCGCCGCGCTACGGTCATTGCGCAGGTCGGCCACCCACGGTTCCGGCAACTGGTAGACCTTGCGCAGCGCGGTGTCATCCAGCTCGGCGCTGGCGACCTGCAGGCAGCACACCAGGCGCTTGCTCTCGCGGTCGTAGATCGAGAAGCGCGCATCGCGGGCCACAGCCCTCGGCAACAGCGCGAACGGAACGTCCCGCAATGCGGGCTCGGCACCATCGCGGGAACCGAGATTGCGCCAGCCACCGAAGGTCGGCTCAGCGGCCTGCGCCAGCGGCACTGCCAGGCACAGGGCCAACGCCAGTCCGCCAGTGCTGCGTCCGATCCAGTTCTGCATGTCGTTCATCCGTCGATGGCGCCTGGCCAATCAGTTTCGTGAGGATGCCATGAAGGTGGGGCGGTTGCCACGCCATGCGCTCTGGCCACTGCGGACGGCCCTGCGTCCGCGGTGAAGCAGCCGCGTAGACCAGCCAGGTTCCACCTTCACCTGGTCCGGCTAATAGGTTCCGAATGGAACCTCGGCTTTCAGCGCCGGCCCTCCCTTGACCGGCGTCAGGGTGTAGGTCTGGACACCGCCATCCCCATCGCCGAGCGATGTTTCCCGACGCTCAACCCTGTAGCGCTTTCCGGCGAACTCCAGTAGACGGCCACCCACCACCCGCGCATCCGGTGGAAGCAACAGGCCGCCCGCCGCTTCACGTTCCTCCTTGAAGGCATGGCTGCTCATCGCGCCCTGCACCTTCAACAACTGGACGTGCGGCCGGTAGGGGGCCGCATCGAGATTCCAACCGTTGGTCAAGTCAGTAATCCAGGGCCCTGGAATGTCGAAGCGACCCTGCAACTCACTTTCGCTTATCTCCTCCCCCTCCACCGACAGGCAACAGACAACCTTGTTCGCCTTGGCGTCGTAGATGGTCCAACGACTTCCCGTGGCTGCGGCGTGCGGCAGCATCGAGAAGTGGAACTGGTGTTCGAGATCAGTGTCGGAGACCCTGCGCCAACCACCGACTTCGGAAGACTGGGCCTGGCAGGCCGTTGCCATCAGCCCAGCCACGACCAGCATGCTGATTCGGCCAGCCGTCGTGACCGCACACACGCCACCAAGCCGCGTGCACCAATCGATATCGTTACGGCGCCACCAGCGCTGCGCGCACAAAAGCCCGCCCCATTGAAATCCCTTCACTGTCCTTCGGACGCCATGTATGCAGTCTGGTGACCGGTAAAGCGGACACCGTCGAATCCGAAGCAGAAACGCCCGTCGTTGATCGAACGGTAAGCCAGTATCGCTCCGACCAGGCAGAACTGCTGCGCATCCACGGACGTTTCCACCTTCCCATAAGTGGTCGGCTCTCCTTTGCTGGACAAAGGGCCGGACAATGCGTCGATCGGCAACGGATAAACCACCCCGCTCCGGGCGTTGATGACGACCACCGAGCGCTGGAAGTACTCAGGCCATTCCTCCAGCTCCGCCACGATGTAGTGCCCGTTGAAGTTCGGCCGCTGCTCGGCGATCACCTTGTCGATCTGGGCACGATGACGATCATCACAGAAGTTGATCGGACTGCTCAGGAAAGCACACCCGGAATGAGGGGAGAGCATCTTGACGCCAGCATATCGTGCGTTGCCCGCTGTAGATGCAGGCACTTCCTTCGTCGGTGTAGCCGCCCCCGTCGGCAGCACAACTGCGGCTGGGTTCTCCGATGAATCCGGCTTCCCCGTGCAAGCGGCGGCCGAAAGAAGAAGGCCGAGCAACAGCACAGGCTGCAGTCCCCGCCAGACGCTGGTGTTGATCTTCATCATTTCTTGCTTTCCAGGATTTCGACAAGCAGCGCGCGAACCGCCGGCGTGGACTCCACGTTGGCCTTGTTCGCCAGCGACTGATGGTAGGACATGGTGCCGTCCGATATCGCTCCCGAGGCGATCTTGCGGCCCTTGGGAGCAGCGATCGACGCCCATTCCTGGGCCGCCGCCATCTGGGCATCATCCACGGTGCCCTTGCCTTCGATCACCAGGCGGCCCAGTGCGCCATCACCGGCCTTGTACAGCAGGTACTCGCGGAACACCCGCTCCTGTAGTTCCGCATCGTACTTCTCGCTACCGGTGAGGCCCAGCTTGGCCTTGGCAGCCTTGAGAGTTCCGAAGATGGTCTGGTACTTACCGGTCGCGAACATGCGGTTGCGGTTGGTACCGTCCAAAGGCTCGGTTGCCAGGATTTCGTCGATGGTCTTCCCGGTCACTGTGCCGGCCGGAGGATTGCGGAAACTGAAACCGACCTTGCCCTCGGGAACATTCTTGGTGCCCGAGTTGTACGAATCGTATCCGCCTTCGCCATGCGCGATCAGATCACCGAGGCGCCGCACCAGGTCACCGTCGATGATCTTCGTCCCCAAGCCCATGAAATTGGAGATCATGGCCAGCGGATGGAAATGAAACACGTCCAGGCTCGAAGGGAAATCCTTCACCCCCTTCACGGTTTCCCACCATTGCAGCTTGCGGATCCGCACCTTCTCGCCCGCCCATTCGTTGCCTTGCGCCCGCATCATCATGGAATCAAGTTCGTCCCATTTCTGCATGCCACCGCCCCATTCGCTCTCATAGCGAGCGATCAACCTTTGCAGGTAGCGGGCCAGCAGTGGATTCTGCTGCGCGTGTTTCAACTCTGCCGGGCTCAGATCGCCATCGTTGTTGACGTCAATCAACTGATAGATCTTGCGATGAAGCGAGCTGCCACGGACGCGATCGGCCCGCATCTTGTGCTCCGCCTTCTCCTCGGGCCGCGACTTGGCCATCTGGAACACCTTCCAGGCCATCAGGTCCAGCGGCGTCAGCTGACCTTCTTCCACGTACTCGAAGCACGGCCATGCCCACGGAGATTCCCAACGCGTCAGAGGATGATCCTTCTGGCAAACCCATCCTTGCGCCTGATCCGTGGCCACCCACCACCAGCGATTACCCTTGTCGTCAATCGCGACGGACTCTTTCCCAAGCGCGTCCAACTCGACGCGTGCCATCACGCGCGGCAGCTTTCCAGCAGGCGTCGTCTGGTTGCTTAGCTGCAGTGGATACCGGGTCCACGCCGGCAAGTCAGCATCGAGAGGCTTACCAGCTGCAACAGTGGAAACCCGCGCTGCTTCTGCCCAGAACACGTCGTCGAGCTCGGTGAGCACCTCACGGTCCGGCCACTTCCCCCCCACCTTCTCCGACTGCGTCCGTTCACCTGTACTGCTGACGTACCATCCGGTGAACATCCGGCCATCGGCGTAGCGCTTGGTTTTCTCGTTGTACTTTCCAAGCGCCTTTCTCGGCACCTGCTCGGCCACGGACTTGTGCAACTTTACCCAGGCCCCCTTCGGACTGTCGGCAGCGATCGCCACGATCGAACCTGCAGCCAGGTTGGTGTCGCTGGCGATGGGCGTGACCAGCTTGACGCCGACGTCAAGCACCAGCATGTTGCGTTCGTTTTCAGGCCGCGTGGCCGCGTACGCGCGGCTGCGCCCGATGAACCCGGGCACATCACCGCCGCTGAACATCTCCAGATGCAGCATGCTGCGCATGCCCGGCGAAGGCGATGCGCGCGCCACACCAAAGGTCTGGTACTCGCCGATCTGGCCGATGATATCGCCGGCCTTCACCGGGAATGGCTTGTCCAGTACCACCACCTGATCCACCGGATCGGGCTTGTCAAACACCGCTTCCATGCGCGACAGATAAACCCAGCCATTTTCGGCCCCCGGCTTGACCTGTCCGTCGACGGCTTCCGCAGCAATGATCTCGCCTTCGAGCAGCTCTCCAATGTGGCCCCAGACGCCCTTCCCCACCGCCTTCGTTTCGGTGAAGCGCACGCGTGCTCCCTGCGCCAGCATGCCGAGCAGCTTCCCGTTCGGCTCGGAACGGATGTTCAGCCCCTTTCGCCCCTTGATGGCAGGTGCAGCCGGCGCGCTCGCCGCCGTCGCCCTGGCCGCATCAGTGGCCGACGCCGATGCTGGCATCGACGCACCGGGTGTAGGCAGGCTGCCATAAGGCACGCGCTGTGGTGTCGCCTGCTCTGCAGCCGCCTCCAATCCGAATCCACGCTGTTCGACGCTCGCCTGACCACCGGCTTGCCCCTGGCCCCAGCCGCCTCCCAGCGGTGACTCGCCCAGGCCGAAGCCGCGATCACTGGAGAACGGGGAGCGTGGCAGCGCGAACGGATCTGCCGTCGATTCTTCCTGCGGGGGCGGGGGCGGGGGCGGTGGGACCTTCTGCGTATCCTCGGCAGCAGAGGCGGTCACTCGGTAGGTACTGTCGCCTTTCCAGTACTTCGCACGCGGAATCTTTTCGTCCTGCCGATAACCACGCCAATCCATCAGGTGCATGTACAGGCTGAAAAGGACCAGTGTTTCCGGCTTGCTCTCAGTCCGCTCCGGCGTCGCCTCCGCTTTGGGAACCTCGGTCTTCTTGCCCTTCTTTGCATCCTTGGCTGCCTCGGCCGCTGCTGCCTTCTGTGCCTCCTTGGCGTCCGCAGCAGCCTTCCTGTCCTCGGCCTGCATCTTCACGGCGATTGCCGAACGCATCTGCGCCGCGCGGGTCTGCTCATCAAGGTCAGCCGTTTCATCTTCCGGCTGGCACGCCTTGAGCTGGGTGCTCTCGGGCAACACCAGCGTATGCCGCACCAGCGTGAAACCGGTGGAATACAACGCCTTGAGCTGATTCTCGCGGAACTGCACCGCGGGATAGGTTGAATCAAGCTTGTAGGCCACCACCTCGCCGTCGGCGATGCAGCGGACGCCGCTTTTCTCGCCGAGCTGGGTCGGCCCCTGCGCCAACGCATTGGCCGTTCCATCGCCGAAATGAATGCCACCGTGCCAGAGGCTGTTGCCACCCACCGGATAGAAGCCGTCCTCCGCGCCACGCATCGCATGCATGTAGGCGGCAAGGCTACGCGCCGGCTCACCATCCTTCAGCAGGAATGGATACCCGAACGCGCCGGACACGGCCTCTCCGTCCGGGAAATCGAAGGTCGCCGGATCAACCGTCTTGTGCAGCACCAGCTTCCCGGACTCGGCGAACGGGTGCACCTCGAAATGCAGGTGATTACCCGAACTCACCCCGCCCGTCATCCCGACCGGCCCGAGCGGATCGCCCTTCTTGACCTTGTCCTTGACCTTCAGCGGCGACGCAGCCGACATGTGCGCATACATCGTATGCACCACCTGCCCACGGATCATGTGCTCGACGGCGATCGTGTTGCCGTAGCCGTTCATCCATCCGGTATAGATCACATGACCGTCTGCTGCAGCGGGAATGGGGGTACCTGCGGGTGCGGCCCAATCCTGCCCTTCGTGGCGCTTCACCGTACCCTGTGTCGGGTGCTTGCGGGCCTTCGACCAGTCACTGCTTACGCGGAACGGCGGGCCTGGGTTGTACGTCGGCATCGTGCTCTTCTCTATCCTTGATCAAGCCCAATCGGGCGTGCACATCAACTGCGACTTCTGCGTGTTGTCACCCTGGGGACCCAACTTCGGCCTTTCGCCACGCTGGCTGCGCTCATCCTCGGGAAAATCCGACCCCAACGACTTGCGCGCGCGCGCGCGCGCCTGGTCCAGCGGCAGGTCGATCAGGATGCCGATCGGGGTGGGCGCGGTTCCCAGATGGGCAACGACCCTTTCGACCGGCAGGCCATGAAAATCCGCCTTGACACAGAAGTACGCCATCCCGAACTCCTCATCGCGTTCGCAGGGTTCCGGCGCGTGCCTGGCCAGGTAAGGGTTGGCGGGCCGACCTGATTCAGCGCTGAGGTACCAGCCCTTCGGTTGGCAATCAAGCAACCCGTCGAAGAGCGTTCCGGTGCTGTCCGGGTCACCCGGCAGAGGCGCCTCACCCTCTGCGGCGCGTGCATCGGCCGCGATCTGCGCCTCGACCGCGGCCTGCGCCGAACGCGTGGCGTCCTCCTGCGCGCCTCCCTGCGGCGCCCCGTTTCCGCAGGCCGCCAGTGGCAGCAACAACGTTGCCAGCAGCAGTTTGGGCAACGCGACGGGCAGATGACGGTTGACCGGCTTGCCTGGCTTGCCTGGCTTTCTCTGATTCATGGTTCGGTGCCTTTTCGAAGAGTTCCAGCAGTGATATCGGGGCATGCCCTCCATCACCCCGAGAACCCGGTCAGTCTCCAGCTGGATGTGTCGCTCTGGCTCCAGTTCGGCAGCTCGGTCTTGAACTGGGCCGGCCCCAGGAAGGATTTCGTTCCTGCGTGCACGGTGATAACACCGGGGCATGCGAACGTGATGTTGCCTCCCTCAAGGGTGATGCTGGCGCCGCCACTGGTGGCGACATGCACGACCTTGCCCGCCTCGACCTCGACCACACCCTGCGCACTGGCGGCCCGCAGCGGTTGCCGGGCCTGCACATGGATTGCATCGGCCTGTGCCTGCACGTCCAGCTGGCCCGCGCCCGCGACGGCGGCCAGCGCCCCCCCCTCCGCGCCCGTACCGGTGGCCGTAGCCAGCATGCCCATTGCCTGCGCGGCATGAAGGCGCGCTTGCCCCATCACGGTCATGTCACTGTGACCACCACTGGACAACAGAAGCCCTTCACCGCTGGACCACTGCAAAGATTGTCCGGCGACCTGCACGACGCCATCCGGCGCGGCCAGGCCCAGC
The DNA here is from genome assembly GCF_030658505.1 of Stenotrophomonas raiganjensis (SeqCode). GTDB lineage: Bacteria > Pseudomonadota > Gammaproteobacteria > Xanthomonadales > Xanthomonadaceae > Stenotrophomonas. Next base: position 26,745 of record NZ_JAUTXR010000119.1, read on the forward strand.
AGCGGATCACCACTGTGCGGCACGCGCGTTTCACCGGGTGCCGGATCACGCTTGCTGGCCTGTTCCGTTGCCGGATCAAACGCCTCCCCGGTCAAGGTCGTGCGAACGCTCTGGAGAATGCCCGGCACAGGAGAACGATCAGCTACCAGAGCTGAGCGTTGCCTGACCTTCGCACCCTCCTGCATCGCCAGCGGGCTGGTCACGTGCTTGCGCGCGGCCTGGGTGAATCGCTCGCCCAGCGTCTGCAGCTGGGCCAGCAGCGCGGAGGGCTGCACCGCCTCGCCCGCGGGCGCGGACGATCGATGGCCGTATGCGGTGAGCCACACGCCCGCCGTCGCGCGTACCGCACCCCATGCATCGCTGCGCAGTTCGAAACCGGTGCCACGCACGCTGCCGACAAAGTTGTCAGCCTGGTGCCGCAGATGGCCCAGTGTCAGCTGCGATGCCTGCTGGCTGCTGGCCAGCTGCGCACGCAGCTGCTGGTTGGAATCGTCGAACAACAGATGGTTGCTGCCTTCACCGCCATCCCATTCGCGCGAGCGGATGCCCCACAGCGCACCGCCATGCCGATGGGCCTGGTCACCCGCGCCGGCCGCATGCCACGCCGGCGCCTGGCCACCACTGAGGTTGGCCTGCGCACTGTGGCGTGCATCGCCGGCCTGGCCGTAGGCCGACACATCGCCGCCGCCACCCGCGCCAGCGGGCGTCGGTGCGACACCGGCCTCGCCCCGGCCGTTGTACAGCGTCCCCAGCACCAGCGGCCGGTCGATATCCCCATCCAGGAAGCCGACCAGCACTTCCTGGCCGATCCGCGGCAGGAACTGGCTGCCGACACCAGGGCCGGCGTAGCGCTGTGCCACGCGCAACCAGGCACTGTCATGGGCAACCTCGCCCTGTGCCTGCTGGAAATGGAAGCGCACGCGCACTCGACCCTGGCTGTCCGCGTGCAGGTCCTTGCTGGTGCCGCCCTGCCCGGCCACCACCACAGCCGTCTGGTAGCCCGGCACGGTCGGGCGCGGATTCAAGCGCGCCCCGGTGCCATCCAGCAGCAGTGGCCGCCACGGCGTGCTGCGCTCTACTGCCTCGAACCGGTTGCCGTAACCCACCGCGTCGGCCTGCTGCCACAGGCTCGCATCGTCGCCCCCGGCTGGAACCACGCCGAACGCATCGTCAAGGCTGCGCCGCAGGTCGGTCGGCAGATTGTTGATGCCAGCGTGGTCCACGGCGACCAGCAGCAGCTCCGGCGGTGTCGAGCCCGGGGCCTGCTGCAACCGCAGCCAGCACCCCGATCGCAGGCCACGCACGGTACCTTGTCCGCGCCAGCGTCGGCTGTGTGCTTCGCGTGCCTGGGCCAGCAGCCGCGCCTGGCGCGAAGCGGCGGCACCATCGCTGAAGGCATAGGCACCGACAGCATCGAAATCCTCGCGCGCCGACTGGCTTCCACCGCCCGCCATCGGCGACTGGCCTGCCAATACACGAACCTGCCGGTAATCGTCGCTCTGCAGGCTGACCGTGGTACTGGCCAGGCTCCGGCACATGCCAATGGCCTGCACGCTGTCGCTGGCTTCGGTGGCATCGCTGCGATGGAAACGCACGCCGGCTCCGGCACTGGTCGCATCCTCCGGCAACGCCACGCTGTCGGCGAAGATCTCCATGCCATTGCCGCAGGGCGCTTCGTCATCGGCGTACAGCCGCCAACCCAGGCCCTCTTCGGCAAGCAGGCGCTGCAGGAAATCAAGATCGCTCTCGCGGTACTGCACGCAGTAGCTGCGCGCACGCTCGCCAAGGAACGCGTCGACACCCTCGGCCCAGCGCCAGCGGGCGATGTCGCCATGCCCGGAAAGGACCGCGTCGACGATGGCGCGAATGGTCTGCTCCTGGAACACGCGGCTGTGGCGTGCATGCTGCAACCACCAGGTCCACGACACGAGGTGCAGGCGGTAGCGGACCAACCCGCCATCGCCTCCGACCCGGGCAGCGTCGGCCACCAGTCCGCTGCGCTGCGATTGGCCACCGTCAGCAAGCTGCGTGGTCAGCGTGGCGCGTGTAGCAGGCAGTGCCTCAAGTACCACGTCCGCGTCGGTGGAAAGCACCTCCACTTCGGTCCATGCGTGTTCGCCCAGCGCGTCACGTCCACGCCAGCGCTCCACGGTGCATGCCGCGAAGGCCTCGGACTGCAAGCGATAAAGACGCTGGGCATCGCCAAGACCGGCAAGCTGCGTCATCAGGTTGTTCAGCTGATCCATGCCATTTCCAGAGTGAAAGCCGCACGACTCTTGGGTGCGCGGCGTCGGTTTCCAGCCCGCAAATCTATCAGATTGAGGTGTTCGTCAAAATCACGGCGCGGAATCCGACGACGAACTGCGTCTTTCGTCACATAATTGGCGGAAGCCCGTATTCAGCCACGAGGTCTTTTCCAGATCCCGCAACCGCGTTCACATTCAACGGCTAGAATCGACGGCAGTCCCCAACGAGACCCGCCATGCTGGATCAGGAAGCCCTGCTGGCCCCGATTTCCGAACACGCCCCGACCGGTGAAGACCTGTCGTTCTCTGCCGAATTCGATCGGATCATCGAAAACCGTCGTGCCGACGACCCGACCCTGGACCAGGGCGCGTGGCAGACCGACATCAAGTACGCCGACTGGAGCAGCGTGCTGCGCGATGCCAACGACCTGCTGCAGACCCGCACCAAGGACCTGCGCCTGGCCGGCTGGCTCAGCGAAGCCGCGACCCAGCTGGAGGGATTCCAGGGCCTGGCCGCTGGCTACCGGGTTACTGCCGGCCTGTGCGACCGATTCTGGGAAGAGGTTCACCCACAGGCACCGGATGGCGATTTCGAGGAGCGTATCGGCAACCTCAGCTGGCTGCTGACCAATTCACTGCAATGGCTGCGCGCGGTGCCGATCATCGTCGCGCCGCAGGGCCGCTTCAGCCTGGCCGATTTCGAGCACGCCCACGCCCGCGCCAACAGCAGCGAGGACGACGACGGCCGCCCCGGACTGGACCTCCTCACCGCCGCCCGTCGCGATACCCAGCACGGGTTCTATCGCCAGCTGGCCGATGACCTGCCGGACTGCAGCCAGGCACTGGCCGAACTGCAGGCTGCAGTCGACAACCGGCTCGGCCTGGATGGTCCAAGCTTCAGTGCGGTCCGCGAACAGCTCGAGCACCTTCAGCGCACCGTGCTGCGCTTCGCGCGCGAAGCCGGGGTACTGCTCGATGGCGAGACCGGACCGGTTGAAGACACCTTCAGCGGTACCGACTTCAGCGCCGACACTCCCACCTTCGACGCGGCACCGGTCGTTGCCGCGCCGCGTGGTCCGGCCGGTGCGCCGGGCTCACGCAAGGAAGCCCTGCAGCAGCTGCGCCAGGTAGCCGAGTTCTTCCGTCGCACCGAGCCGCACAGCCCCGTGGCCTACCTGGCCGAGAAGGCGGCGCGCTGGGGCGAGATGCCGTTGCACGTATGGCTCAAGCGGGTCATCAAGGACCACGGCACGCTGGAACAGATGGAAGAGATGCTGGACGTCAATCCGGAAGACTGAGGTTCCGGGCCGGCAAAGGGAGAGCGGGCGTGGCCCGCTCTCCGCCGCCCCTACTGGATCTTGAATTCGATACGGCGGTTGCGCGCGCGGCCGTCGTTGCTGGTGTTGTCCGCCACCGGCTCGTCCGGCCCCTTGCCCAGCACGTCCATGTGGCTGCCCGGGATGCCCTTGGACATCATGTAGTTCTTCACCGCCAGGGCGCGCGCGTGGCTCAGGGTAAGGTTGGACTCGCGCTGGCCGACGTTGTCGGTATGGCCGATGATCAGGAAGCGGCTGTCCGGCATCTGCGCCATCTTGGCCACCATCTCGTCGAGGATGCTCATGCCGAACGGCGTGAGGCGGGCGCTGCCACTCTGGAATTCGATGATGCGGTTGGCCAGGGTCTGGTCCAGCACGTTCTGCTGCGATCCCACCTTCAATGCGTTGGTGACCGTGTAGCTGGTGTTACTGGCCAGGCTCAGGTCACTGGCGACCTGCTGGCGCAACGCCTCGTTGCCGACCTCACCGCTGATCTTCACTGCCTGGCCGTTCACTTCCAGCTTGCCGGGCGACACCCGCTTCAGGCCAGGATTGATCATGCCGGATACGTAATCACCCCAGTTCGGCGGGGTGGCGATGGTCTCGACCTGGATGCGGTCGACAACGCGATCAGCCCCATAGACCGCGCGCAGATTGTTCAGCAGCTTGGCCTTGGTCGCCTGGTCGGGCACCACGCCTTCGATCACCACCGGACGCTCCGTGGCCGCCTGGGCAGCCGCCGGCGCATTCTGCGCCGACAGCGGCGCGGCGGCCAGCAGCAGCGGCAGCACGAGAGAAAGAGAATTGCACAGGCGCATCGTCAGGTTCCCAGGAAAGTCTCGCCGAACAGCTTGCGTGCGGTGGCCAGGGCCAGGTCGTCACGGTCGAGGAAGCTGCCGAAGCGGTTGAGGTTGTAGTCGCCGCGCAGGTAGTCGTCCACCCACTCCGAGTGCTGGATGCGGATCAGGAAGTCGCCGGCCTCGGCCGGGTCCAGCACCGCGCGCAGCACCTGGCGGTCGGCGCCGTTGAAGCCGACGATCATGCTCGGCGCTGCGTCGTTGCGGATCAGCACGGCCAGCTCGAAATCACCGCGGGCGACGAAGCTGGACAGCAGGTCGAGCCAGAACGCCGCTACCAGCGGCCGATAGGCCGGGTCGCGGACCAGCGGGAACACCAGTGCCTTGTCGATGTTGACGTCGCCGCCGCTGAGCACCGGCTGCAGCAGCAGGCCCAGTGCCGGCAGCACCTGGCGCAGCGCCACGTCGCCATGACCGGAATCGCGCAGGCGCTGTTCGAAGTCGGCCACCGTGGTGTTCTCCAGGAAATCCTGGAAGCTGCCGTTGTAGTCCGTCGGATCAGTGCTGATGCTGAATCGCGCGTCGGCCAACTGCGCCAGCGCCTGTGCGGCATCGCTGTCCTGGTAGGCCTGGCGGGCGAGACGGGCCAGGCCCGACCACGCGTTGGACATCGCCAACGGACTGCGCCCGATGAACGGCAGCGGTTCCGGTGCATCCAGGCGCAGCGCCGACAACAGCGGAAAACGCCGCTCGGAGGCGTCGCGGCTTGCCAGGAAGTGACCGCACAGCACCATCTTGCTGCGCGAACCCAGGAAGGCGTAGTGGATCTCCGGCGCTTCGTCGTAACGCTGCTTCCAGTCCGGGCTCTGGCTCAGCAGCTCCAGGCTCTCGCCGGCCCAGCGGTCCAGCCAGCCCAGCAACTGGTGGTTGTCGGCCGCGCGGACGAAATCACCGCGCGACGGCACCTTGCCGAAGTAGGACACCCCGGCGCTGACCGCACGGCTCATCGGACACCCCCGTTGGCCGGAGCAGCGGCAGGGGCGGCTGCCGGCGCCGGCGCGGCGGGCGTACCACCCGCCACGCGCTCGGGCAGCTGCAGCCCGCGCTGCCAGTCACCGCCACCTTCAGCCCCACCGCCGCCGGCCCGTCGCACGATGCGCATTTCCACCGTCACTCCCACGCCATTGCCATTCCAGGTGATGCGGCTGGAGTCGTCCAGGCGCTCGTACTCACCTTCCGCCATCAGGCGGTTGAAGCCGTTGGCGCCGGGCGCACTGAACACCTCCACCGTGCGGCCATCGCCGGTCACCGCGGTGATCTTCACACCTGGCACCTGCCCAGCGTTGGGGTACTGCATGGTCGTCCACTGCGGCGGCGTATTGCGGTAGCGCAGCACCTGGCCATCGATCTCGATGGTGTATTCCAGGGCACCCGCTGCCGGCGCCGGCAGGATCTCAAAGATGGTGGTGTCCTGCGCCGCACCGGCCGCCGAGCCACTCACCCAGTTGCCGTAGTTGGCGACCAGCTCGGCCGACAGGTTCACGCCCTGCCCGGCCCAGCGCCGGGTCTCCAGCAGCGGGCCGCGCTGGATCACCAGCGTCCCCAGCGCGTCCTTGTTGAAGGCGGCGATGCTGCCACTGGCACCGAAGATGGCGGCGATGTCGCTCGGCGCAGCGTCGACGTCGGAGTTGAGGTTGAACGGATACTGCTGGCCGATGCGCGCCTTGAACGGGTCGTAGACCTGCGCCTTCCAGGTCTTGTTGACCTCATCCTCGGTGGGCGGGATCAACGCGCTGAAGGTCTGGGTCAGCGGACGCAGCAGCAACGGACGCAGGGCTTCGCGCTGTTTCTCGTCCAGCCCGGTCAGCACCTGCTCGTCCACCAGCGCAAGGCCCACGCTCAGTTCCGACCCTTCATTGCTGAAGGTGTCCTGCATCAGCTTGCGGGTACCGACGCCCAGCTCGCCCTGGCTCTTGATCGCGTTCAGGCGCGCACGCAGCTTGGACAACGTCTCGAAGTACGCGGTGATGACCGCCGGCTGGTCACCGCGCTCGCTGGTCAGCCGCGCAATGCCCTCAAAGGCCTTGCCGATCGGGCCGACCGGCTGTGCAGCCGCCGTCGCCGCCGGGTCCTTGCGCAGGATGGTGCGCTGGAACCAGGCCACGAAACCCTTGCGTGCCTTGCTGGAGCGGGCCAACGCCTGCGGGTTGTCCCAGACGGTCTCCTCGTTGATGCGTTCCAGCAGAGCGCGCAGCGGCGAATTGCTGGCATCTCCCAGCTTGTTGATGCGCGCCACGGCCTCATCGAAGGTGCTGAACTCGGCCACGCTCAGGCCCTGCAGGAACTTGGTCCACTCGCGGGCGTAGTCGTTCTTGTACATGTTCACCAGCTCGCGCGAGACATGCTCCGGGCTGCCAGCCAGTGAAAGGTCGCTCTGCTCGGTGGTGCCCAGCACCCAGTCGGTGGTGCTCAGCTGGGTATTGGCCGCCTCCTTGATCGCATCCTGCACATACTCCTCCCACGCCTTGCGCGAGAAGGCGCCGGAAATGGCGTAGCTGCCGTTGATCAGGCGGCCATTGCGCTCGACACCCACCAGGCTGTCGACCGTGGTGGTACCGAAACGTGCGCCGGCCCGCGCCTTGATCTGTGCATACACGCGCTCCATTGCCGGCTGGCCCTTCATCACCTGCCCCAGCGCCTGGCGCGTATCGGAGACCAGGGTGACCTTGTTCTGCACCTGCGGCCAGCTCGGCTTGCCGGCCTGCGCCACGTAGAACGTCATCAGCTTCTCGGCCGCGCGGACCATTTCCTCGCGGCTCATCTGGCCGCGGTTGGCCTCCAGCCAGGTGCGCCAGAACAGGGTCAGCTGCTGCGACAGGTGCGCGCCTTCCACGTACTTGGGATTACCCAGCATCAGGTAGGTCTTGAGCGCGTTGTAGGCATCGTTGGTGCTGGTCGGCGAGGCATTCTGGTACAGCACTTCGCTCTCGGCGGCGGTACTGTTGCCCTGCCCCAGCTTGTCGCGCTCGGCTACCACCTGGCCCAGGTAGTTCTCCAGGTTCGATACGGTGGGGGCCAGCATCACCTGCTGCATGCCGTGGTTGTACTCACGCAGCAGCTTCTCGCGGATCGCCGTGCCCTGGTACAGGCCGAGGTGGGTGGTGATGCCACCCTCCTTGCCGTAACGGTCCAGCTGCTCCATACGGTCCTGCAGCAGCAGGAGCGCGTCGATGCGCGACTTCAGGTCCATGCGGTCCTTCTGCACGCGCACGGCCTGGTCCAGATCCTTGGTTGCATTGGCCACCAGCTGCGCATTGGTCGTATACGACCAGGTCCACAGGCCCAGCGCCAACGCCAGCACGGCTACCGCGCCGAGGAACACGCCATAGCGCAGGCGGTTCTGATGGGGGCTGGAATACTGCCGCACCAGCTCCTTGTCAGCAAAGATCACCTTGCGGAACAGATCCTTGAGGAAGAACGCGGTGTGGCCGGTCGGCGCTTCATCGACATTGGAGCCGCGCTCCAGGTTGAACTGGCGGCCGACCCGCTCGGAAGCATGGTGCACCGAGCGCCCTTCCTGCAGCGCGCTGGAGAAGTAGAAGCCGCGGAACACCGGCTTGAACTGGTACGGGTTGTCTTCAAACAGCGTGGCGATGAACGTACGCAGCGCCGGCTTGATGCCGACGAACTCCAGCGGCAGCGACAGCAGGCCCGGCGACACTTCGCGGCCACGCTGCATCGCCATGTGGGTCAGGCTCATTTCCTTGATGCCTTCGGCCAGCTCGTCGAAATGGCTGTCGAAGGCGGCCAGTGCATCGCCCTGCTGCTGCACGTCGAACGGCAGCGTCGCGCCCCACACATGCTCGCGCTCGCCCGGGTCCAGGTTGCGGAAGAACTCGCTGAAACCGGCGATCAGGTCAGCCTTGGTGAACAGCACGTACACCGGCGCGAACACTTCCAGCCGCTCGGTGATCTCCTGCACGCGCTGGCGCAGGTTCTTGGCCAGCTCGATCGCGAACTCCGGCTTGCTGCCGGAAAGCTCGGCCAGGCTGGCGGCGATGATCACGCCGTTGATCGGCGCGCGCGGGCGGTTCTTCTTCAGCAGGCCGAGGAAGGTCAGCCATTCCATGCGGTCCTCGACGCTGACCGAGTAGCGGCCAGCGGTATCGAGCACGATGCCGTTGGTGGTGAAGTACCAGTCACAGTTGCGGGTGCCGCCGATGCCCTGCACCACGTTGCCGCGGTTGTCCTCGAACGGGAACTGCAGCCCGGAATTGAGGATCGCCGTGCTCTTGCCGGCCGCCGGATTGCCGATGATCACGTACCACGGCAGTTCGTACAGTGCCGCATTGCCCTTCAGCACGCCCATCCGCGAGGACTTGATCTGCTTGACCGCGTCCATCATGCGGCTGCGCAGCGCCTCGGTGTCGGCACGCTGCGCCGGCTGCGACGAGGCCACCGCCTTGTCCGCCTCGTCCTTGACCATCGCCTCCACGCGCTTGGCCGCGCGCCGCGCGAGGATCCGCTTGATGCCCCAGACCAGCAGCGCCAGCAGCAGCAGGCCCGCCAGCACGATGGCCACCCAGATGCCTATCTGCCGCGCCTCGGCTTCACCGTAGTGGGCCAGCGCAGCGGCACCGACCAGGCCGATCACCATCCACAGACGGTAGTCGCGCAGGTAGTAGCTGAAATTGCTCAAACTCATGCAGGGATCCAGGGGTCAGGAGGCCGACGGCGCATCGGCCGGCAGCGTCGGGGAAGGAAGAGGGTCGACCAGGCCGAACAAGCGCTGCTGGTTGTCGGCTACGCCGAGCAGCAATACCGGCTCGGCCTGGCGTTGAAGCTGTGCGTGGGCCAGCGCCAGCTGGGCCACCGGCAGCACCGGCCCCAGCTCGCCGGCACTGATTGCCAGGGCCAGGCTCTGCGGACTGAAGTCGAGGTCGGGCGCCAGCGTCGCGGCGATGGCCGCGGCATCCACCATCAGATCGCCGCGGTGATCGGCATCGTGCAGTACGAACTGCGCCGGCACCGGGTCCGGGCCCAGCGAGGCATGCCAGTGCGTGGCCAACGCCGCAAGCTGTCGGCGCTGCTCGGCCGGGCGCTGCGCTTCGATCTGCTCGGCCCGCACCAGTTGCGGGCGCCACACGCGGCCTGCCCCGTCGTGCGCCAGCGCCCGGCTGGACAGCAGCACGCCTGCGGCCCCCTCGCCCGGCACCCGGCCGTCAGGATTCTGCGCGGTCGCCAGCACGCCCGAGGCCTGCCAAGCCGCGACGAGCGTGGAATCGATGAAGGATGTGGCCGCCAGCACCAGGTGCCAGCGCGGCTGCCCCGTCGACAGCGCATCGATCACCCGCTGCAGGTGCGGCCAGACTTCGCGGGCGCCATCCAGCGTGGTGACGCGCACATCGAAGCGGCGCGCATCCAGGCCCGCCAGGCGCGCCTGCTCCAGCAGCCAGTCCTGTGCCCAGTGGCGCAGCGGATCGGACCAGCTGCCGGGCACCAGCAGTTCAATGCTGAGTACGTTCTCCACGCGCTGTTCATCGCGACGACGCAGCCCGGCCACCACCACTTCCTCGGAGGCCACGATCTCCGGCAGCGCCATGAACACGGTTTCCAGCAGCTCCTCCAGCACCGGCCGCAGCAGCGCCAGTGCGCGGCGTTCATGCGCCGCCGTGTCGATGCCATCCTGGCGCGCCTGCACGACTTCGAACTCGTCCAGATCCTGGGCTGCACTCATCCGCACCGGCAGATTGTAGTTGTCACGGAACCGCCCATCCAGCGACGGGCGCGGGGGGGCAGCGGCCATCGCCAATAGTGCCGGCGCCTCCAGCCCGATGCCCAGCCGCAGGCTACCGGCCAGCAGCGCCACCGACGGCGGTGCAACGGACGTCGCTGCCGCGGTATCCGGCTTCGCAGCGTCGCCCTTGCCGTCATCGGCCGCGGCCTTGTCCAGCGCAGACTCTGCGCCGCGGCGCACCGCGCCACGCAGCATGAAGCCAGCACCACTCAGCCCAACAGGCAGCAGGCCCAGGTAGGCCAGCATCTGCATGCCGGTCGGTACCGTGCCACTGTTGCGCCAATAGAGAATCGTCGCGCCCCAGGTAGCGATGAACACCATCACCACCGACGCTGCCTTGCCCAGCCATCCTGCCATCAGTTGCCCTGCTCCATGCGCTGCTCCCGTCGACCGCGCCGATCAGCGCAGGCCGGTAGCGGCCTGCGAAGCCACCAATGTCGCCCCGCACCCGGTGCGGTCACCGTCGCGCGCCACCGGCTGGCCGTCGATCATGACGGTTGCATCACCGCTGACGATCGTGGTCGCCCCATGCACCGTGCACACGGCACGATCACCGACACGCGCCACCGGCTTGCCACTGATGCTGGTTTCACCGGTGCCTGCCACCACGCTGCCACCGTGGCTCAGCTTGTCACCGACGACAATAAATGGTCGTGCCATCCATCATGCTCCTTGATCCTGTGTGACCTGGCGCTCCATCGCCCCCTGTGCCCCGGCGACCCAGATCATCGCCGTAACCATACCAGTACCACCGTGTGCTTATCACCCTTGGCGTGACAGCTCTTCACGCTTGGCCGCACGTGCCGCACGGCAACGGGATGTCATTTCCACGTGAACATAGTCCTTGATGCTGCGCCAGTTGCCACCCCAGTCCAGCCCTGCCTGTTCAGCCAGTTCGCCGTACAGGAAGTAGCCGCGCTTGGTCCATTCATCGTTCATGTCCCACTGCAGTTTGCCGTCACGGATGGGGGCGCTGTCCACGCCCAGGCCATACTGATGGCAGCTCTGCCATGCACCGGCGCGGGTCGCCTTGCCTCCGGCCATCAACTCGGCCTGCCGCTCAGGACTGCGATAGCCCTCGATCAGCACCATCTCGTACCCGTACTGGCGCCGCATCACCTCGTAGATCGCCAGCACACGCTGCTGCAGGTCGGCATCGATCTGGTTCCACTTGCGGTCTGCCGTAACAATTTCAGGCCGCAAGCGACGCACCTCGGCGGTTGTGAAAACCTCCGGCGGTGGCGGTGGCGGCGGCGTCAGGCGTTCACCACGCAACAACTGCGCCACCATCGAACTCGACTCCGCCAGATCATCGCCGCGGAAGTCCTCCAGCACCACCGTCTGACGTGTGACCAATATCACAATTGGCGGAATCAACAGCGCGGCTGCAGCAATCGCCAGAATCGGCCAATGGCGCCGGATCGCGCTATGCGCCGCACCGGCCTCTTCACGAACCCCACTGCGCACCCGCGTGACGCCGTGACCGACCTTGTCACCGACCCGCCCGGCCCTGCGCCGGAATCCACCGAACCGGCGCGCCAACGCCTGGCGCAGCGACTCCACCGTCTCAGGGAACAACAACACCCAGCACACCAGTGCCACAAGCAGCACGACGGCAATGGCTGCAACCACGATTGGCAACACTGGTCCTCCCTGACACGCGATCTGGTTGACGCCCCAACCGCTTTCACTAAGAATGCGAAAATTCGCTTCGGCAGATGCCGACTCAAACCAAGGGCTGGAAGCACTTGAATAATGGCGGAATCAACCGGCCAAGTCTGCTCTCAGGGGGAGCGCAGACCAAAGGCCAGGCCCCCAATGCGGGCCGTATTCTGGCAGACATGGAGGGCCGGCAGGCAACCGCGTCGCCTCGTGCTGCGCGCGTATCGTCTGGTGGCACCCGTCGCCTCGGGCTATGGCTGGGCATCGGCGCCGCCGTCGTCGCAATTGCCGGGCTCGCTGCGTGGGGCCTCTCCGGCAGCGCCGATTACCCTGAGCCCAGCGAGTATTCGCTGGCGCCGGATCCGGCTCACGCAACGGGGCACCCGGATATCCCCGCCACGTCGTCACGCGACGGTGCGGCCATGATCGTGGATGCGCCGCCAGCGGTGGGCGAGCCCGCGCTACCTGCACCCGCAGAGAGCATGACGCCCGCACCTGCTGATGCAGCCGCGGCAGTCGCCGCCCCCGCCACGGCAACAACAGGCACCAGCGCACGCAGCCCTGCAGCAGCGTCACGCAGCACGCGCGAGGCGCCGCGGGCCGGCACCCAGGGCAAGGGCGATGAAAACCTGCTCGGCACCCTGCTCGGCATCATCAAGGAAGAAGACAAGGCCAAGGGCAAGGCGAAGGCCAGCACCCAGCCGCAGAGCATGGATGACCTGATCGCGCAGATCGAGGCCGACCAGCGCAAGCGCACCGAGGACGAGCGTGCCGCCTTCGAGCGCGTGGCCAGCAAGAAGTCCGCGTCGACCGAGTCGAACATCCAGGCCCAGCTGCGCAGCTGTCCCAGCCCGACCTCGCTGAAGGGCGTGGATTGCCGCCGGCGGATCTGCGCCGCCGTGAGCGGCAAGGACCCGGCCTGCCCGGCGATGTAGTTGATTTCCTGCTGCGTCGGGTCATGCTCGACGCAGCGATGACGAATGCCCGTGAAGATCCAACCGATCAGCCTTGTCTACATTGCGTTGGTGCTTGGCCTTCTCAGCCTCGTCTCGCACTCGGTTTATCACTACCTTGCACACTTCTCCCGCTGGCAGTCCAGGACCAAGCGCTGGCTGGCGATCAGTCCGCTGCTGGGCTCCATGGCGCTGCTCATCTTCACGGTGTACTACGTTACTACGCACTAGCCGGGTAGAGCTTCCGGTCCAGCCCCCATGGGTTGAGTATCAGGCGTTGCCGGAGGTCCACGGCAGAAGCGCCAACAGAACCATCGGCGCGAGCACGATCACCGCATTGAACATTGCCGGCAGCAGCCAGCGGGCCCATAGGCGTGGCGCCCGTTCCTCGCTTGTCCGCTGCTGTGAGCATGCGCTCCGGTTGAGCGGTGCCTTCATCGCCAGGGAGTCCAGCTCGCTGGCCAGCGCATCGGGCCACGCAACGCGAGGTGCGTGACGCAGCAGCCAGAGTCCCGCCAGCTCGAACCAGAACATGAGGCTGCCGAGAAACAGGACAGACAACCAGCCGGAAAGCCCTTTGACACGATGGTCAGGATCAATCCAGGGATCGAAGACGAGCCGCTCCATCCGTGCCAGATCCGCCTGCACTTCACCCGTCGTTGGAGCGAAGGCAACCGGAGGAAGCGTTCGCATATTCCCGTTCATATAATGCCGAATGAACTCCCAAAGCTCTTCGGGACCTGCGTCGTTGAGCTCCGGCTCCGACAGGGGCAGGAACTTGTCGATCTGGCGACTGCCTGGCGTCAACTCAACAACAGCGAGTATCTGGACTGGCGTGGAGCCATGTTTGCCACGGACGAGATCTCTCCTGCTGATGGGTACCGCAGCATCGTAATCCAGACTTACCCAGCCTCTTTTCGTGTCCACCCAGTAGTAGAACTTTCCAAGCCGGCGACTGAGTACCACCGGCGGCTCAGCAGGCTTGCGATACAGATGACAGACCGACGCCAGACAACCGATCGCCCCGCCAGCATACAAGGTGACCAGCAGAATCAAATGCGGCCAGCCCTGCGCCCAGCTCTCGATCGTCAAAGCCGCATTGATCGCCATGCTGATGAGTGGTAACGACGCGACCAGTGACAGGACGAACAGAAAGCCCCGATTCGAGGGTCGCTTCCAGCCTGCGAACACCAGGCAGCTCTCGTCAATCCACTGAACCGCGCGACCAGGGCTCGTGGATGCGCGCCCCGGCAGGCCCACCTCCTGCAGGAAATGCCCCCAGTGCCCGTTCTGGCCTGGGAGCACCTTGAATCCGGACATCTTCATCTCCCCCTCTCAGCCGCACGTTCCTTCAACTGCTGCCGAACTTCATCGTTGCGGGCCATCGCGGCAGCTATCGACTCTTTCCAGAAGCGCTCCATCTCATCTGCTCGCCCCCCGGCATGATCCACCCGCCCGTATACGGCCGGCGCACGCAGCGGCGGCGTATCGGAACGCTCGGATGTTCCGCGCCGGGTGACGGCCGCTGGCCAGACCGGCCTACGGCACAACGTCATCGCCAGGAAGCGGAACACTGCCCAGGGCAAGGTGAGCGGCAGCGCAATCCACATCAGTCCTGAGCCGGCCGAAGACACATGAATGATGAATGCATTGCGGAAGCTCGGTGCTACCGAGGTGTATAGCTGCAACGGCGGGAACGGGAGCGCGGAACGCCCCTCTTCCATGAAGCGCCGGATCATTTCCCAGTGCGCGAGCACGACGGCGGGGTTGGAGCCGCAATCCGACCCGACTGCGAAGGTGTGGACCACCTGATCGCCGCGCATCACCAGGCCCCTGAGATCGTAGGTGTAGTCCTCGCCGGGTCCCGCAGGCTTGTCCCTGCCGATGATGAAGTGGACATCCGACCACGGCGCCGACACCACCTTGTTGCGCCCACCCGTGAAGATGTGCACCTGACGCGTAGTGCGATCAAAGCGGATGGGGTAGTACTGACAGCGGAAGATGTCTCTTCCGAGAAGCATCTTGTAGGCAAATGCGACGAAGCCGAGCATCAGAACACCCAGGACAGCGACGGTAATGGCCATCTCCGAGCTGACCGCCTTGCCTTCAGCCTGCATCGTCACCGTTGCATGCGCAATTGCCGAGACGAACAGCAGCGCCAAGCCAATAACGACAAAGCCCCACATCGCTGCCCATCCGCGATAGAGAAAATGCCGGTCAACGTACTCGATGCAATGGTCATCGAGGTAGACAATGCCCTTATCCAGGGGCGCCAGCGTAGATGCATCAAAATTCCGGACATCGGCAGCGACTTCGTAGTTGTCCAAACGACGGTTGTTGCGATAGCGCTGGGCGAGCCAGCCGGCGAACTGGCTCATCGCCCATCCTCCATGTGCATGAAAGCGAAGTCGCAGCTGGACCGCACCCGCTGCCCCGCTCTGAATTGATCGACAATCATCCTGACGAGCGCATGTAGATGATGCAGAGTCCCACCCCAACGCCAGTTGCGGTACAGATCAGCGGCCATGTCTTCTCCAGAAAGCCAAGTCTGGGATTGTCCCGCCAATCCCGCTGCCAGCGATCCTTTCCAGTGACAGCACCATCATTTTCGATCTCATTCGGCCATACGGGAATACGGCAGGTGGACATTGCCACCCAACGTCCGATGGCAATGAAGCTGAAAGGCAGGCATGCGACCAGATGGAGCCATGGCCAGTGGATCAAGCCTGCGAATGTTCGAACCACACCAAATACAAAACCTTCCTTGCGATCATGAACTGGAATGCAAATTGGAACATCAGCGCAATTCCGGGCAACCACTTCATCATCGCCCTCCATGTACTCTCGGATGAACTCCCATAGCCCGAGCAGATCACGTCGGTCGCCCATATACACGTAGCCCACCGAGAACGTCTCAAGGACAGTCCTTCCATCCTCCGACAGGAAGTGAGCCCGTATGTCGTGCGTCTTTCCCAAGGGTGGCGTGGTCGCCTCACCAATGAAGAAGAACAGTCGGTCCCAGTCACCAGTAGCGACCGTTCCGTCCTGGCGGAAGAAATGCACCTTGCGCCCCGTCCGATCAAGGCGAATCGGGTAGTGCGTCCATCGGAAGCACTCACTTCTAAACAACCACACGATACCCGCGAGAATGAACGATGAAACGGGAACGATGAAGGCCCAGAAGCACCAGAGGATCCATCGCTCCTCCTCCTTGAAAGGCTCCCCGAAGATGATCAGGTTGAACAGGAGATACAGCGACGTTGGAATCATCGCCAGCGCGCCGAGCACCGAGAGCCATACATTGAAGCCCTTCACCGGATACCAACGGTCTACAAGCTCAAGGTAGGACGCACTGAATCTGATCACGGACAATCCGCCGCACGCCGGGATGCCAACGGGAACCGAGACCTTCAATTGCTCTCGCTCCTCATCTGCCGTCAATGAGCGATTTACCGCGAAGCGAAGGTTCCTTGCGTCGATTCCAGCGTAATCCATTGTCTCATTCCCCGATGGGATTCATTTACGTTCAAACTCAGGCGGCGCCATGACGTCCGTCTCGACCAGTCTGAGTGGGTCATCCGCATCAATTGCACACGCTTCCTCTACCCACTGCGGCCAAACAGGCATGCGGCAGGATCGCAGGACCAGCCACCGGCAGAGCACCAGGGGCAACAGCAGGGGCATCAGGATGAATCTGGCACTGAGCATGGCTGGCCCAAGGCTCGCCACTACAAACAGATAGCAGTTGCGCAATGAAGGCACCACGGACAGGTTCATCTGCCGACCGTCGATAGTGTCGACCACCTCCGCGGGACCATCCTCCATGTAGCGACGGACGAACTCCCAGATCCCCCGTATCGTCCGCTCGTCATCGAAGTAGTGGCCGACAGCGAAGGTCCGCTTGACGACGTGACCCTCAATGATGCTGCAACGCAGATCACGCAGGAACCCCTCGCTGGTTCCTCGCCCGATGTAGAACACGGCCTCATCCCAACGGACGGATACGGCCCCCTCCTTCCCGCCAGTGAAGAAGTAGACCGTGCGGTTACGTCGATTGAATCTCGTCGGGTACCAGACGTAGGTGAAGAACTCATATCGAAGGGTGATATGCCAGAACAGTGCTGGGGCGCCGATCACGCACGCAGCCACCATCGCATACATCACCCAGTCCCAGCCGTCTCCCTCAAGGTTGGGGATGACCACAGTGAAGAGAAGAAAGAAACCAAGCAGGAACAGCCCTAGCGTGCCAAGCAGGACCACGGTGGTCGATACCATGCCGCGCAGCCGGAAACGACGATCGATCAGATCGATGTAGGTCGAGTTGAAGCGGACCAGGCAAGCGCGCTCGGCAGGCGTCACGGATTGGGGGGCATGCGCATCGAAACGCGAGGCGTCCTCATGCGGAGAAAGCCCACGCCCCAGGGGAAACTCACGCATCCATCCGGTGAACATCGATTCTCCTTTCAGCGTCCCCGGTGAGCATGACACGGGATTGAGTTACTGGGTGACTTCGTGGCGTCATCGCGAGGGCTGCACAAGTGCGCACCGTGCCCGGTTTGGATGAGCTGGCTGGGCAGGCGCGCCAGCGTGCGGGACTGGGTCAATGAAATCTCTCATGTTCACGCTCTCGCTCCAGACCGCAGCTCTGTTGGCCATCCTGCCGTTCACTGCATCCGCATCCGCCAGAAGGGAAGCACTCTCATCTGCGGCAAAGCGCGGCGCCGGTGCAACTACGCAGCAGAAGATCGTGGCGGACCTATGGTTCGTTCCTCATGGACGACTTTGTCCCCGTGCACAACGAAGACAAGCTGCCCTACTGCGGTGCAATGAATGATGACGTCCTCCGGAGGATCACGCTGGACGGCTTCTCGATCATGGCCCACAAAGTGTCGATTGAGGATTTTGATGCCTTCACAGAGGCTGCTGGCCGATCGTGGGGGGCGCACGTCGAAAATCGACGCTGATCTGTAGCGTGCCGACCTCAAGGCTGCCGCCGGAGTGAAATGGCAGGACGCGATGAACTTCTGCGAGTGGGCAGGAAGGGGACCAGGCCGGAAGCTCACGCTCCCAACCGAGGCGCAATGAGAGCTTGCGGCTTGGTCGGGAAGGAAGATGGTTGTGCATCCGGCCGATAGAGGCGCCGCAAACGCCAGCCGGCGAGAGCCACCTCCCCATCTTCGCAAGAAGACGCCGCCGCATTTCGTTCAGAAGCGTTCACCTTCATGGTGACCCACCCCCAGGTACCAGTGCGAACGCTATCAGAGCGAACCCGTTCACGAGCGATCGAATCATATGCAAGGAGCCGGAAAATCCAGGAAAGCGCAAGCCCATGCACCTCATTGATCGCCCAACGAAACTATTTGCGTCGCTTCCTGCCGGCATCTGTCGGCTTCTCTATGCTGAGTCGGCCCCTCAAAACGGCGTCAGTGAAAGGACCCGCCCCCACTGAGTTCAACACATTGGGAGGCCATCTTGGTTTCCGCTGCAATCGATAGCTGAGATAGCGATTCAAACCAATGTAGGCCGTCAGCGGCAGCGCGATCAGGCCAACCGCACCCAGCAACCACATCGCCAGCCCCTTTTTCCAGTACTGACGAGACCCCGGCCCAATGAGAGGTTGCGCAACAGTCAATGCCTCTCCCAAGCTTACTGCGAAGTCCTGATATCGCGCCTCACTCGCCGACCAGACGGGACCAACGCCCTCCATCATTCGACGGACGAACTCCCATCGCTCCACAGCACCGGTACTGTTGCCATAGCCAAAGCTTGGTCCAACCCCGACTCGCTGAACCTCCAGCGCGCCCCCAGGGAGATCGGAAATCGCGAGCACCAAACTCGATTCCCTGCGCGGCACCTGCCCAGTGAACACCGTATAGGTAACTACCTCTGCACGAACGCAATCCCAGTCAAAGGATTGCACCTCATATCGAGGTCGACCAAAAATATTCCAGCCCCATTGCCACCAAGGTAGTCCGAGCGACTTGAAGACATGCACTTTCCTTCCACGCCGGTCAAACAAAACTGGCTCAGCACGGTAGCCCACCCAATCGATCTGAATGAACAGCAAGAAGACCAAGAGCAGGACGAACTGAAGAATTGTCACCCAACTAAAGCCGGTAACGAAGAACGAAATATACAGCCCGAACATAGTAGCGAGCACACCGACCCAGCCACAGCTACTGGCATAGCCGCGCATGGCACTCATCTGATCGACAAACGAGATCCCATACTCGTAGACATCGAGAACACCACCATGCGTAGAGGCTCGTGGTGATGCCTGGTGACTACTCGGCGGAAGCCTCAGCGCAGTAGAGGACGCATCTGAATCATGCTGCATCATATTTCCTGAAAATCGCGATGAATAATAGGCCGACAACTAAACAGCTAGTCAGTCCTTTTCCCACACCTCACCTTCGGCCAAGGGCTGCTGCTCCCCTCTCATTGGCGCAAACCATTCCGGGCCGTGGCCCGGATGACGCACCCCCAATAGCAGGGCTATCATCCGGCAAAGATTTCGCCGGTCAGGCACTCTTTTGAGTGAGGGCGCGAATAATAAATCAATGCCTCAACCGCGCACCGCAACGCACAGAAGCAAGAGGAGTGGCACCCATACCAACGCTCCAAACACCAGCGAGATGATGATTATTCTCTTTGCCATGGGCGTCACCTCCCCATAGTGTTCGGCCTTCGATTTCAGTATCGAGTCGCTCTTCAACGCTTCAAAGCGCCCGGGCCAAGGGCCACACTCCTTCAAACCGTATGGCCCCTTGGAGATCCAAGCGCCGATCAGCTCGGGCACTTGAAACGGCGCCAACAGAGCGATCCAAAACACGCTCAAGAGCGTAGTGAGTAGCGTCCAAGATCGTTCACCCAGCAGCCGCTTGCGGGTCGCCTCCAACATCCAGATGCTAACCGCCATGCGCTTGAACCAATCCATGCGAAGCGCAGCCAGCTGAAACGCAGGCAGGCCCGAAAGGGGACCTTCCATGAAACGCTGATAGAAACCATAGCGATTTGCGCCAGCGTCAATCAGATCGCCTTTACCAGCAACGAATTCCGAGCGGACCACGCCGGTCTCATCGTCCACCTCCGCCAGGATCAATTGATACGTAACCGAGCCACCCGCAGTGTGCACGATCTGAATGATGCGAATGAATGGCCTCAGTGACTGCCACCTGTACGAAGCAGCCCCTTCTTGACTGTAGCGGGTGACCGTTTGATCAGTCCTATTGAAAGCTACAGGCTCCAATCGATTACCACTGCGCACGGCCCTAAATACGTTCACACTCACCGCTACGCCGAGGATGACAGTGAAAAAGATCAGAACCAATGGAAACTTGAGCTCGGATGCATGCTCTAGAAGTTTCGGCAGAAAACTTATCAGGACACCGATGACCAAAGCAATCGCAACCAGCAGGATCACGGCAACACCCTTTCCTGCAGAAATTGCGTTGACATCAGGGGCGGCGACCAGAACCTCCTCATTGATATCAAGGACAAAGTCAGGACCACCATTTTCGGCACGACGGAGGAGCAGTGGGTACATCTTTCCACCGGGGCCGAGCACTGGCCTCTCCATATCCATTACTTCAATTTTCATTCGATCATCAACCAGATGGGTAACTCTCGGGCCAGCTCCATTGGCCATGCTGCGACGCCCCCCGTCATCGTCGAAGCGCAGCTGTTGATACCCACCGGTACCGCCCTGCCTGTCGGCCAGCGCCTGACTCTTGAAGCCGGTGTAGACCACCGCGTGGTCGTTGCCCTTGCACCCGGGCCCTGAAGCGCGTTGTCGAGATTGGCGTGTGACCGATGCGGGACGGCCATGCTGTTTTCGATCATACCGCTGAGCTCTTCGAACGCATTGCAGAGATCTGGCGCCAACAATTGAACCAAGCCCAGAAATTCAAGGAATTTTCACGTGAGCCTTCGGCGCAATATGGGTGCGGGATGCGCCGCAGATGGCACAAAACCAGCCATTTCCCAGCGGCCGATCTTTGCAAGGAGCGCCACAGAGCAGATTGATCAGAAACTATCGCCCTCATAGAACTGACCGACATACTCGGGTTCTCGCCAAACATTTGGGTCATCGGCATCAACCATTGACTCCCTGGTTATATTCTCTGGCCACACAGGCACCTTACTACTCTTGAGTACGAGCCAGCGACAAGCAACCAGAGGAAGGAGCAATGGCATCAGCACCCATCTCAGCTGAAGCAGTGCTTCACCCAAGCTAATAACCACGGTTAGATAGCAATTCTTCCAGGAATCTGCCACGGAGAGGTTCAGCCGCCGCGGTGCCACAGGGTCAATCAAATGCTCCGGCCCCTCATCCATATAACGCCGAATGAACTCCCATATCTCCCTCACCTTCTTCTCATCATCAAAGTAGTGACCAACGGCGAAAGTGCGGCGCACTACATCACCGTCCATTACGTGCACTCGAATATCACGCAAGTACTTCTCACGATCCCCGTGACCCAAGTGAAAGTACGCATCTTCCCAAGGGACGCTGATTACGCCTCCGTCTCCACCTCCAACGAAGGCATGCACCATCCGCGTGCGTCGATTAAACCTGATTGGATAGTACTTGTAGGAAAAAAAATCTCGCCCAAAGGTGAGCCAACAAACCAAGGGCCACTGACCAACAAAGACCAAAAGAAACACAGCGGCCACCCGCCAATCATAGACGCCATCCGGC
This sequence comes from Stenotrophomonas raiganjensis (SeqCode), assembly GCF_030658505.1. Lineage (GTDB taxonomy): Bacteria > Pseudomonadota > Gammaproteobacteria > Xanthomonadales > Xanthomonadaceae > Stenotrophomonas. The sequence continues at coordinate 48,217 of NZ_JAUTXR010000119.1, forward strand.
CGAGCGTTTGGCACCCAGAAAGAAAGCATCCAAAGACCAAACAGCGCCATCGCACTACATACCAACGCTGCAACCGTTGTACCAACCATGCCTCTCAGACGATAGCGGCGATCGATTACATCCATGTAAGTGGAATTAAGACTGACTACACAGTGCCGTTCGGAGCAACGTTCATCTCGCTCCCGCGGCAGCCTCTCCAGTCGCTCAATCGCATCAATCGGCCTGTTTGTCCTGAATTTCGTCAGCCAACCTGTATACACGTCAATCCTCTTCGCCAAGCGATCATCAGCCGTGCTCTAGCAACTTCCATTGCCTGGATGATACCTGCGCCCGCGCGCGCCACCATAGGCGCATCGGCAACTGCCTTGGACCTATCCGCTATCAGTAACGGCGCCGCGCGCGCACTTGCCGTCGATTGCCCCTGTTGAGCCGTAGATTGAAGCACGCGCAGTACATCTTCACTCTGGCTCGTCCACAGATGCTGCTTTACTCGCGCATCCCCCCAGGGGAACCAGCCAGCTTGAGAATAGCCTCCGCTTCCGACCATCAAGCGCTTCGCGCCATTCTGCTTGAGTGAACTCCCTTGATGCCCCCCTGCACGCACGATCTTCCATATGCAGAGAGGCATCAACGATCAGATGGGTAGTCTGCAGGGCAACTCACTTGAGCATGGGCCCAGCAAGGCTATGAGAAAGTTGCATAGACGCGGAAGGGGCGCCTTCCTTACGCGAAGCACCATGGCCTACCAACGCGATCAGCGGACTTGCATACGTACGCGAAAGACCCATAGCGGGCCAACATGCCTTCGTGGCGTACAACCTGCCACGCCAACGACCTAGACCGCGCCCACATGCGCCGGCGCAGCCGATCTCACATCAGGCCCTCGGAACGGCTCAGGCGCTCAGGCTTCGAGCGCATTCGGCCCAATGCCGTTGTTGCCTCGTTCGGAAACCCGGGACGACGCCCCATACTTGTGGCCTTCAACTTCTCGCCAATATCTAAGCAGGGTGAGGCATCGACAATGACCTCAGGAGTTGCAAGAGGCTCATCAGCACTCCATCCCAATGAGTCCCAAACCCCCTGCTATCAAAGCGCAGCGCCGATATACCCGACAATAGAGCAGCCAAGGAGTACGCCCAAGGCAGTACAAATCAGCGGCCACCCCTTGTCTTTAAATCCAAGAGGCGCGTTATTTCTCCAGTCGAGCTGCCCCACAGAACTCATCGAGGAATCACTTTCTCGCAAGACCTCCTCAGGCCATTCAGGCATACGACTAGTACTCATCGCAAGCCAACGTGACAGCGCAATGAATGCGAAGGGTAGCGCGACAACCAGCTGCATCAAGGGCCAGTGAATCATTGGCGCGAACGTTCTAGCAACGCCAAACTCAAAGCCTTCCTTGCGCCCAAGTACCGGCACAAATACGGGATTCTCCCCCATCAATTCACCACCCGCCTCATGCGCCATGTATCTACGTACAAGCTCCCACAGATGAAGCAAATCCTCCTCGCCACCAAGGAACACATACCCCAGCGTAAAACTCTCCAGAACCGTCATTCCGTCATCAGAAAGAACGTGTGCTCTGAGATCACTAGTTCTCCCCATTGGTGGCGAGTGCGCTGACGCAATGCACACAAGCAGGCTATCCCAGTCTACAGTTAACACCCTGCCGTTCTGCCTGAATAAATGAACCTTTCTAGTGCGCCGATTCAGCCTCATCGGATAGTGCGTCCAACGAAAGCATTCACTTCTTATAAGCCACGAAACCCCGCAAACAATGAACGCAAAAACAGGCAAAGCAACCAGAACAAAAAGCCATATTATCCACGACTCCACGTCCCCGATTGAATAACCAGAACTAAAAAATACAAAAATAAAGTAGAAAAACCCCGGAATAATCATCAAACCTAACATCATTCCGAGCCACGCATTGAATCCCTTGACAGGATACCATCGATCAACAAGCTCCAAGCAATCTTCACCGATCGATATAACAGATAAATACCCATTTGGCGAGTCCGAAGCGCGCTCAGACTTGCTTAACTGGTTTACCCGCTCCTCAGTCGTGACGGGTCTATTCTTTGGAAACCTCAGCTTTCCAAAATCAAGGCCTGTGTAGTCCATATTATCCCTTCAACCAAGCCCGGAGCTGCTTGAACTGCCATTCAATGGCAACAAACATCTCCCCGCATTCAAAACCGTCGAACTGGCAAATCCTGAGTAGCACTGCTGCTCGGCTCGCTATTGGTTACCCATAAAATCCCTTACGCATAGAACCTCAATATATCGATCCCACCTAGAAATCCGCACTAGCGAACCAAGGCGGCACCCCGAGCACGGCGAACATCATGAATACAATGATCGTTGAGATAAAACCAAGAAGCGCCCATCGCCGATTCAAGTTTTTCAGCCGCCCCGAGTATGCCAGCCGTTCCGCTTCCGTAAGCCGCCTGACCCGGAAGGACTCATTCGGGGCTCCAGCTGCAATCTCAGCTCGAACTTCTTCTGGCCATTGAGGCTTGGGGGCATTACGCGATATCCAGAGTCCGGCCTTCTCAAACCAGTACATGAACGACCCAACAATTCCAATATAAGCGAGGGGAAACGCTCCCGACTTGACTCGATGATGATTGTCTATGAGACCCCCGAACAACTGACGGTCCATTAGCGCCAAGTCTGCCCTTGCGTCGCCAGGTGACGGCAAAGGATCCACCTCCGGCAAGCTGCGAGGGTCTCCATCCATGTACACGCGAATGAACTCCCAGATCATCTCTGGAGCACAAATGTCACGGTGCGGCTGAGCCAATGGCACATACATCTTGATCTGTCTATCCAAGCTACCAAGCTTCACCACTGCGAGTACATAGCCGGCGGCCCCACCTGCCAGGCCATAACTTCTGGAAACCATGCAGACGGGCCGAACTTCGTCATAGTTCAACGCCACCCACCCAGCTTTGGATCCAAGCCATGAATAGAAGCGTCGATGCCTCCTGCTCAACACTACGGGTGGCGCCATAGTTCGCACCACGGATGCAACTGCCCATGCAATAAACCCAGCTGAAATCAGGACAAGTACTCCATATGCAGCTGCGGCGTCAGGCCAGAAATTAGGACTTGACAGGAGGTTACCCATCACTACATCAGCAAGAACCATACTGATCCCGGCACACCCTATTGCCAGTCCCAGCACAAAAGCAAAGCCCCTGCTCGACGATTGGACATCATGAGCAAACGATAGGAACGAATCATTAATTGACTGGATTGCATTGACCGACGCAGGTTCAAGTTCTCGAGGCTCTTCCCCTAATCTAAGCAACCTCCCCCAGCCCCCACTTTTATCTGGGAGCCTGTTCATACCAAACAGGGCATCGCGAGCGCTTCTATTCATCAGGACTACTTCTTCTTATGGACCAGCCAGACTTCCGCAGACACTCATGAGCCGATTTGCACGTAGCACCACTCAAACTCTACAGGCACCAGGCCGCCAGAGGAACCGTGCTGCCAGATTGGGCCCGTAGAACATCCCGATGTGTTTGAATACGTCAGCCGGCGTGAGATCTTCCCAGCCGAGATGGAGTAGGTGGTGCCGTGGAATGCACTGCTGGCTCAGATCGAGCCGCATAACCCGAGCTCGGGACGCGCAGTTCGTCCGCCGTACTCAATGCAGACGACGCTGCACACTCACCTGTTGCAATGGGGGTGCGCGCCGACCACTCACCCTGGCGTTGCTGTACGGCGAAGAAGAGTGCGTGTCCTGTTTACGGCCCCCAACCTGCGGATGGCGCGCCTGCAATTGCTGCCGGCATAGGGCTAACTCCGTCCCCAGATGCTCTCAAGGGCACTTCGAGCACGAAAGAAGATGGCAATCCTCTGTGCCTGATGGCTTCGGACCATCCAGATGCTGGAGATCCAGCACTCAGCAACGATTGTTCAGCCCCCCCCTTAAGTCCCTGGCACTGACGCTGCAGCCCGCAAGAAGGGGACAATCACACGCGTAACGTGAACCTGGCCCTCAAAACCCGCAGGCCCGAAAACAGGCCAAATCCAGCTACCGTGGCGGCTCGACGCGGTACGATCGCGACCTGACAGCAGCGGTCCACATTACTCGCCACGATTGTGCTGATCCTGCCCGGGCAGATAATCATCCAGGTTCCTGCTGCCGCGACAATTGGCCCCTCATCCAAATCATCAAGCAACCCAACGCCGTACAAGAGGACGAAGATAAGTACCCAGACGAAGATCCCCATGGCAAGTGCAATAGCAATTATCTACCTTGAAATTGAGGTAACGTCGCCATGGCGATCCGCCTTCGGCTTCAGGACTGAGTCGTCCTTCAAGGCATCAAATCGCGACGGCAAAGAGCCCGTCTCCTTAACTCCGAATGGACCCTTTGATATCCAAGCGGCGATCAGCTCTAGCAGCTGAAATGGCATCAACAGAACGGTCCAAAGCAAACTTCCTAACATGATAACGGGCGCCCAAGGCTGCCGACCCAACAAACACTTGCGAGAGCTGGATTAGGAAGTACCAGCGGTGCGTTGACACTCGCCGGCCCCACCCATTCCCGCTGGCTCGCCTTGAACTCCACCTTCCCCGGCGCGCCCAGCTCGATGTTGTCGCCTTCGATGCGGATGTAGGCACCGGCCGCGGTCGCCAGCAGGTGCTTGCTCGGCGCCGACAGCTGCACGTCCGCTTCAGTGCTGGCGATGCGCACCTGCGTCTTGGCCGCCACGATCGCCTGGTTCTTGTGTGCGCGCGCACTCACCTTGCCCTGTGCCGCGTGCAGCGCGATGCCGCGCTCCTGGTTCGGGCTTTCGCCACTGGGCTGCACGCCGGCGGTGTACAGCACCAGGCCGCCGGCCACGGCCATCGTCAGTGAGCCCTGCGTCATCCAGTTCAGCGCCACGCCGCTGGCCAGGGTGGTGTGGGTGCCGCTCACCCAGACCTGGTCGGCGGGGGTCAGGCTCAGCATGCCGGCCACGCCACTGCCCAGCAGCACCGGTGCGCTCCAGCCGGGCGCTTCGCCGTCGCCCCCGGCGATGCTGCCGGCGGCACTGCCGCTGTGAGTGGCACGCAGCGCTTCCTGCAGTTCGGTCAGCGTGGTATCGACCGGAAGCGCATTCGGGTCATTGGGTAGCTGCGCCTGCTGGTTGGCGGCCGATTCGGCCAGCTGCTGCAGCAGCTGCTGGCTTTCCTGCAGCTGGCCCAGTGCCTGCGGCGCCGCCATCTGAGGCGTGCCCTGCTCGGTGGTCAGCAGCAGGCCGCGGCCGGCGCCGCGCTCAGGCGGGAAGATGGAAATCTATGCAACGGACAATGGCCGGATCGACGATGGTCGAAATGTGGCCAGCTTCGATCAGAACATGGATGGAAGTGGTCTTGCTCTGGGCAAGTATCCACCCAATCCCGCAGGACTCTACGACATGATCGATCACGGCCATGAATGGGTTCAGGACTGGTATGAAGCCAGCTACGCGGGAAAGAACCTACGCGACCCGCAAGGCCCAAAGAATGGGAGCGAGAAGGTCATTCGCAGCAGCACCAATCAAGGCGGGGATTCACTCGCACTTGTGTCGATGACGTTCACGCGTGCGTCGCGCGTCCCTGATCCAGCGGCGCGGAAGGATGCCAAAGGCAAGGACATTGAAGCCAATCAGAACTACGGATATGGGTTCCGGCGCGTAGTTCGCGATTGAACATGAGCCAGCGGAGCGAGTGCGCGAAGCACACTCCCTCCGCCATCAGGCAATCAACGTTCTATCATCCGGATTCCGACTTCCTTTGAAGTGGATCAGGCAGACTGATCCTGTATTGAAGGCAATGCGACGACTGGTCCCTCGGGCTCACCGACACGTCCACTGTACAGACTGAATGGGGCGAACCTACTGCCGGCCACCAGCGTAGTGCACTCGGCACCACATGGCACTCACTTGGCGCGCCACATCCGCTGCTATTATGCAGCGCTCGGCCAAAGGAATTTCTCATGTCTCTGCTTTCACTTCGGACAGCTGTCCTGCTAGCCATCCTACCGCTCACCACCACCGCTTGCGCCAAGCAGGAGGCGTCTGGCCAGGTAAAGCGCGATTCCGGCGCAGCTACACAGCAAAAGATCGTATCTGACCTGGTGCGGATGAAGGGTGGCTCGTTCCTCATGGGCGATTTTGGTCCAGTGCACAACGAGGACAAACTGCCCTACAGCGGAGCCATGAATGATGACGTCCTCCGCAAGATCACGCTGGACGACTTTTCGATCATGGCCCACAAGGTATCAATTGAGGACTTTGATGCATTCACGGACGCGACTGGTCGCCCGAGGGTAGGTACTTCGAAGATTGACGCCAAGCGATATCGCGCCGATTCCAAGGCCGCTGCTGGAGTGAACTGGCAGGACGCTGTTGACTTCTGCACGTGGGCTGGGAAGGGATCAGGCCGGAAGCTCGCACTCCCAACCGAGGCCCAGTGGGAATACGCGGCGCGATCGGGAGGCAAGATGGTTTTGTTCGCGACCGATACAGGCAGTATCGAAGATGGCCGCAATGTCGCGAGCTATTCCCAGTACGATGACGGCAGCGGCACAGCTTTGGGCAAGTTCCCTCCCAATCCGGCCGGACTGTACGACATGACAGACCACGGTTATGAATGGGTACAGGACTGGTACGAGGAAAACTATACTGGGGGAGATGCCAAAAACCCTCTTGGCCCGAAGAAAGGAACGGAGAAGGTGATTCGAGGAAACGACAGTCACGGCGGCGATTCGCTTGTATTCGTTGCCATGACGTTTGCGCGGGATCATCGCCCGCCGAATCCTCCAAAGTTTAGAGACACCGATGGGAGCGAGATCGATTCCAATCAGAACGGGAGCCACGGATTCCGTTGCGCCACTCAGGATTGAGGAGTCTTGCTGAGCTGATTAAAAAGGCGGCGAAGAATCGCCGCCCTGCGGCTCTTATGCAAGCATGGTCTGATCATCTCGATCCAGCCACAAGCTTGGCGGGTCCATCATCGCGAACGTCGGCGATTCAGTACCGTCCAGTGCAGCCAATTGGACTGGATCGTCGATGCTCATGATCTGAGCGACCTCATATCCCTTCGGGAATTCGTTGAGCAGCTTCGAGCGCTTCTCAAGAAACGATTGCAGATACGAATTCCCTACATCGCCGACCTTGTCGCGGGAGCGCTTGTTCATCGTCCCGAATACATTCGGCAGATCATTGTTCAACGAGTAACCGTAGTCGAGGAAGCGCACCACGTCACCTTCCGCCTTCCCGCCATCGGGCCGGCGCTTCCCATCGATTGACATGTGCTGCATGACGTTCATCCACTCCGGCCTGGAAGTAACAGGCTGGAGGATATTCAGCACCGCCTGCTTGTGTCCGGGCAGTGCGTGGATCTCGATGTCGCCCCAACCCGGAGAGACCTCTGGAAGATTTCGCGCATGTGATTCAGGGTAGTGCCGGGTAACGGCGTAGAGCAACATCCCTCTGGTTTCTGGCGTCGCGTAGATTAGCCAATCTGGTTTGCTGTTGATGCGATTGACGAGCGCGTCGCGAGCGCTGGCGCGCTGCAGCCGCTCTTGCAGTTTGTCAAACCGCTGATTGACTTCTCTAACCGTTTGAGCCAACTCGACACCTAGAGCACTGTCCTCAGCCACCACCATAAAGACCAGTTTGGACAGCACGTCAAATGCGTCCTGCGCAATATAGGTAAGCCTGATAAATCCCGCGTGGGCCAACTGATAGAAAACCCACTTCACGAATTCCTTCATCCCTCCCACATCGACGGCAAAATCAACCGCGCCCTTAGCCCCTACTCCCCAGCACAGCCGCGCTGAGGCCCTGATGCGGAACCTTCCATTGTTGAAGAAGATATGCAATTGAGCACTCGCGCCAGCGCCTGCGTTCACTGCGACATCCAGGGCGATCTTTGCAAAGCTCACGGGCTCCTTGCGGTCTGGCGGTAGCCAGCGCAGATCGCCAGAGGGCGTAATTCCGCCTTCAACACCCGCAAAGACCTCCGCATTGATGTGGACGCCAACACCGCTCTCCTTCGCTGCTGACTCATTCATACCGAACATGCGGACGCGCCGGGGGTCCATCTGTGCACGCGGCAACCCTCGCTGCGTATCAAAATTTTCCGCCAACGAGTCAGAGCGATCACGTTGAACCGCGGTGGCGACAGGCTTTTTCTGCACATACTTGATCTCGGCGGAGCCAGCCAAGGTACCCTTCGCGCCGACGAATCCGTAAAGGTCGCAGGACAGGACAAACACGATGGCGCCAAGATCCACGTCACCAAACTGCATCTGCCAGCCCTTGATGCTTGGCACGGAGTAGCTATGCGTCCATTTCCCCTCAAAGAGGATCAGCTTGGCAGATGCACTGGCCTCGGCTTTTGCCGAAGCAATACCTTTCTTTGGATCCCATGTTGCAGCACTGCTTGCGCCCGCACCGGCAACAAAGCGAAGCCATTGTGAAGCGCTCGCAACTTCATAGGAATCACTCTTCTTCACATGCTCGACGAATTCATTTCCGCCTGACTCGATGATGTCGAAGACGAACGGATCCATCTTCGTCTCGGCCTTCGCAGAGAGCGTGATCGTACGGAGCGACTTCTTGAAGTCCGCTGCATCGAATGGCTTGGTTCCAGTGACTTCGTGCTTTCCCTCGCTCGATCCACTGACCGGACCGTCTTTGACCTTGGTGCCGACGGAGGTATTCACTGCCGTGGGAATACCCATGATCCGACGTTTCTTGATCTCTTCGTACTTCTTGGCAGGAATGTAACGACGGCGCAGACCCGATCGCTCCGCCATGTTGCCTCCTGCATGACGCCCCTTGTCGTACGTCTCGAAAGTAACGACCTCCTTCAGATCGGTCAGCTTCGAGAAGTTCTCATTGAGCATTTTCGCCACGTCGTCCTCGGCGATACCCAACGCCTTCTCCGCGGCTGCGACCGCATTCGCGTCGCGCCCCTGAAGGGCATTGTCGAGATTGGCGCGCGATCGGTGCAGGCCTGCCATGGTGTTCTCGATCATGCCGCTGAGCTCTTCGAACTCACTCCAGACATCCGGCGTCAACAACAGCAGCTCCTGCGCCTCTGCGTTGAGGATCGCAGGCGCGCTGATCTTTCCGTCAACTCTCGCGGTGCGCCCTTGCCCGGACTCGCTCATCGCGACCTGGCTCTTCATGCCAAGCACGTATAGCGTGGTGGATTGCCCCTTGACCAGTGGCTCCAGCATGTCCGTGCTACGGCCGACTTTCGTCCCCGCAAGATTGAAGTGGAATCGACGACGTCCGTTGCAGCTGATGCGCGGCGTCATGCCATTCTTGTCAGTATTTCCCTTGATTGGCCTGCCCGCCGAGTCGGTGCCAGCAACCTCGCGCCCCTTTGCATCCACCGCATAGGCAAGGTAGGGAGCATTGGGCACCGCCTTCTGGTCGGCCTGCATCTGGAACTTCACCCGGAAATAGGGCTGCAGTTCAAGCGCGCACTGGATCGGTGCCATCGTCATGATGGTGCTGTTGAGCTGAAGCTCGATATCGTGCGAGACCGCCTTCTTCTGGCGCCCCGCGAAGTCCGGTTGCACCCACTTGCGCTGGTCGAAGTCCCAGACTTCCAGCTGGAACCGAATCGTACTCGGCGGTAAATAGGGGACCTGAAATCCAGGTTTGACCCCCTTGTCCAGGGGATTCTGCAGCGGATTCGGCGTAGTGTTCACAAACTTCGTGAGACCCTGCGCGTCAGTTGTTCCATTGACGACTTCATTGCGATCGGGCAACTGCAGAATCCGATAGCGGACGTTCGCAGCCGGTCGTTGCTGGCCATTGTCAGCCAGGTAATAGAGTCTGAAGTTTCCAGTTGCCATGATCTCTTCCTTGTCGCGCCGCAGCGGTCTGCGCGCTTACGCTTCGTCGTTGAGGTAATAGCCTTCGTGCTTGGTTTCACCGTCGCCGACGAAGAGATGGATGTTCTGCGGGCCCTTGGTCACCACCTGCTCGGTTTCACCCTGCGCATTGGTAGTGCCTTCCCGCGTACTACCATCGGGCATCACAAGCACGTACGGTGAATTCGGCATTGGCTTTCCCGCGAAATCGCGAAGCACGTACTTGAGCTTGTAGGCGTCAGCTGGATTAGGAAGTACCAGCGGTGCGTTGACACTCGCCGGCCCCACCCACTCCCGCTGGCTCGCCTTGAATTCCACCTTCCCCGGCGCGCCCAGCTCGATGTTGTCGCCCTCGATGCGGATGTAGGCACCCGCCGCGGTCGCCAGCAGGTGCTTGCTCGGCGCCGACAGCTGCACGTCCGCTTCGGTGCTGGCGATGCGCACCTGGGTCTTGGCCGCCACGATCGCCTGGTTCTTGTGCGCGCGCGCGCTCACCTTGCCCTGCGCCGCGTGCAGCGCGATGCCACGCTCCTGGTTCGGGCTCTCGGCGCTGGGCTGCGCGCCGGCGGTGTACAGCACCAGGCCGCCGGCCACGGCCATCGTCAGTGAGCCCTGCGTCATCCAGTTCAACGCCACGCCGCTGGCCAGGGTCGTGTGGGTGCCGCTCACCCAGACCTGGTCGGCCGGGGTCAGGCTCAGCACGCCGGCCACGCCGCTGCCCAGCAGCACCGGCGCACTCCAGCCCGGTGCTTCGCCATCGCCCCCGGCGATGCTGCCGGCGGAACTGCCGCTGTGGGTGGCACGTAGCGCTTCCTGCAGTTCGGTCAGGGTGGTATCGACCGGAAGCGCATTCGGGTCATTGGGTAGCTGCGCCTGCTGGTTGGCGGCCGATTCTGCCAGCTGCTGCAGCAGCTGCTGGCTTTCCTGCAGCTGGCTCAGTGCCTGCGGCGCCGCCATCTGAGGCGTGCCCTGCTCGGTGGTCAGCAGCAGCCCGCGACCGGCGCGCAGCGCGCCTTGGGCCTGCGTGGCCAGCTCCACGCCGAAGCCGCGCTCGCCCTCGCGCACGTTGTCCTGGCCTCCCTTGAGGTGCCCCAGGGTCAGCGTGGTCTCGTGCTGGGTGGTGGACAGCTGCGCGCGGCCCTGCCCGGGCGTGTCGTCGAAGCGCAGCTGCTGATACCCACCAGTGCCGCCCTGGCTGTCGGCCAGCGCCTGGCTCTTGAAGCCGGTATACACGGCCGCGTGGTCATTGCCCTCGAACCAGGCGGCGGCGTTGCCGGTGGCGTTGGCGCCACCGCCGTTGATCTGGTTGTGCTGCGCATCCTGCTGGCCACGGCCGTTGTAGACCGCGCCGACCACTACCGGGCGATCGATGTCCCCTTCCAGGAACGCCACCAGCACTTCCTGCCCACGGCGCGGCAGCACCACGCCGCCCCAGTTGTCGCCAGCCCAGGGCGTCATCACCCGCACCCAGGTCCAGGCGCCACCGTTGGCCGGTGCATTGTCATCGCCACCGGGGTGGGCCAGGCCGCTGCTGGCGTTGCCGCCGCGCTGCCACGGGAACTGCACCTTGATGCGGTGGTCGCGGTCGGACAGCAGCGGGTCACCGTCGCTGACCACGATGGCACTGAGCGTGCCGGTGATGGTCGGGCGCGGGTGCAGATGCGCGCCGTGGCCGTCCTCGGTCTGGGGTCGATAGGTCACTTCGGCCGGGATGGCGACGAAGCGGTTGTCGTAGA
>NZ_JAUTXR010000121.1 GCF_030658505.1 Stenotrophomonas raiganjensis (SeqCode)
TCGGCGACTACAGCCTGATCGGCATGGGCGCCTGCATCCTCGATGGCGCCCGTGTGGAACGCCATGGCTTCGTCGGTGCCGGTGCGGTGGTCGGCCCGGGCAAGGTGGTCGGCGAAGGCGAGCTCTGGGTGGGCAACCCGGTAAATCCCGGGGTGCGGCGGGGTGGCGGGCCCGCGGCCGGCACTACCAGAGGCAGGTGCGGCTCTTCACGCAGGCGCGTGCTCGGCCAGCATCTGCCGGAACAGCGCGTCCAGCCAGGCGCTGTCGCCCTGGCCAGCAGGCAGGTGCGGGGCCTGCGCCGCGCGAATGGCCATCGCATGGTCAATGTACTCGCTGATGAGCGCGATGCGCGGACGAGCGCTGACCTCGGCGCTGGCGCGCTTGACCACCAGCAATGCGTCGATGGCGTGGCGCACCGGGCCGTCCGGCAGCAACCGGTCCAGCAGATCCTCGAAGGCCATCGGCGGCGGCGTGGGCTCGCTCTCGATCCACTGGCAGGCAAGCAGGGCGCGCAGCACATACAGGTACTTCTTGGTGCTGATGGTGGGCTCACCCAGGTGGCGGCTGTGCGTGGTCCTGGCCATGCTCATGTAGTGCCACCAGCTGCCCAGGGGTGAGTAGAAGCGTTGGGCCGCTTCCCACAGCAGTGCCACCGCAGCGTCATCCTGCCGGTACACGATCGGCGAACGCAGCCATTCGATCAGTGTCGGATTGGGTTTTGAGACCAGCCGCAGTGCCTTGCGCAGGTCCCAGCCGCTGACGTCGAGCTCATCGTCGATCGGCAGTTCGATCACATCGCGCTGCGCTTCGCCCGGGCCGGTGCTTTCGTTGACGCTGAGATACCACGGCTGGCGATGCACGTAGATGAAGCGCGCATCGTAGTCGCTGTCCGGCGAGGAAAAGCCCCAGCCACGGCTGCCCGACTCGCAGGCCAGCAGCACGCGTACGTCGTAGCGTTGTTCGATGTCGGCCAGGGTGGAAAGGATGGCGGCGCGCTTGTCCGGCGCGATCGGGTGGATGTCGTCCATGCAGTCGTGATTCGTTGATGTCGAGCGTTCTCGACTGTAGCGCAGGTCTGCATCGCTGCGCTCGCCGGGCATGGCCCGGCGCTACCAGGGGGTGAGTTTCGTCGACGAGGCATGACGGGGTAGCGCCGGGCCATGCCCGGCGAACGCGATCACGGCTCGTAGCTGTAGCCCATGCCGTACACCGAACGGATCGGCTCGCCTTCCATGCCGGCGTCGGCCAGTTTGCGGCGCAGGTTGCGCACATGGCTGTCGACGGTGCGGTCGACCACCACGCGGTGGTCCAGGTACAGCCGGTCGAGCAGTTCATCGCGGGCCCAGATCCGCCCCGGTGTGGCCAGCAGGGTGCGCAGCAGGCGGTACTCCACCGGGGTCAGGTCCAGGCCCTTGCCGTTCCAGGTGGCGCGGGCCGCTGGCTCGTCGATGTGCAGGCCGCTGTTGACGCGTGCGCCCGGGTCCGGACGGTAGCGGCGCAGCACCGCCATTACCCGCGCGACCACTTCGCGCGGACTGAATGGCTTGCAGATGTAGTCGTCGGCACCGATCTCCAGGCCCAGCAGGCGATCGATCTCTTCCACCCGCGCGGTGACCATGATCACCGGCACGTCGCTGCTGGCGCGCAGTTCGCGGCACAGGTCCACGCCATCGCGCTGCGGCAGCATCAGGTCCAGCAGCACCAGGTCGGGTTGATAGCGCGCGAAGGCGTCGATCACCTGGCC
>NZ_JAUTXR010000122.1 GCF_030658505.1 Stenotrophomonas raiganjensis (SeqCode)
GGGGCATCGCATCGTGTTCGCCGACGGCCCGTATGGTGGCTATCAGGCGATCATGCGCGATCCCGAGACCGGGGTGTACTACGGTGCTTCGGAGAGCCGCAAGGATGGGCAGGCGGCGGGGTATTGAGGTTTCCCGGCCACCGGGCAGGGCCCCCTCTGCGGTGGATTCCGTAAAGCTGGGTTTGGCCGGGCGGGTGGATTGGCTGGGGGCCGCTGCAAGTACGTCCATGTAAGCTCGGTCGCCTGTTTCTCGCTGATGGACGCTGGCATGAAGCAGCTGTCGGCCAGCTATCCCACCCTGGAAGTGACTTTCCTGCGTGGTGCGGCCTCGTTGCCGTTCGTGCTGGTGT
>NZ_JAUTXR010000156.1 GCF_030658505.1 Stenotrophomonas raiganjensis (SeqCode)
TCGCGGCGCTTGAGCGGGCTTTCCTGCCCGCCGCGATGGCGGTCTCCGCCGTCCTTGCGGTCCTGCGCCGCCTGTTCCGCCTCGTGCTTCACCGGCAGGTGGTCGCCTCCCCCCCCGGCATCCTGCCTCGCGCAACCGACATCCCCTTGAAAGTGACGAAGCCGGCATCACGCCGGCTTCGCTCCTCCGCTTCTGTATCGTCGAGCCATGCTCGACTCCCGCAGCCTCACGGCCCCGTGGGCACCGGACCGTACACGTTCTCCTGCGGCGTGCCCGGCAGCAGCGAGAAGATCATGATCACGATCCCGCCGCCCGGCACCAACGCCAGCAGGAACAGCCAGCCCGACTGGCCGCAATCATGCAGGCGGCGTACGGTCACCGCGATCAGCGGCACGATTGTGACCAGCCACATCACACACAGCAGCACCACGATGCCGATCAGGATGCCGGCCAGTGCATCGGGGCTGTTGCGCAGGAGGATCGCCAGCACACCGGCCAGCAGCATCACCGCAGTTGCGACCAGGAACAGGAACAGCTGGTACATCCAGTACTCGCGGCGGTTGGCGCGGCCCTCGAACTGGGCATAACGCTTCAACGGCAGAATCATTTCCTGCACGGCATCCATCCTTGAAATGAGAAGCCGCGCAGTGTGCCAAAGACCGGCGCCAGGAACAATCTGGAGCCGAGCCCATGCTCGGCTGCTGCTTCCCGGGGTGCCGATGGCCCGGCCCGGAGCCGAGCACGGCTCGTGCGCTACAGAAGCAGGTTCAGCGGCGCTTCGCGGCCCGCGCCGCCTCACGCTCGCCCCGCAGCCGGTCGAGCTTTTCCTTCAACTTGATCTCCAGGCCACGCGGCACCGGGTTGTAATACACCCGTTCTCCCATCGCATCCGGGAAGCCGGTCTGGTCCAAGGCGATGCCACCCTCAGCGTCGTGGTCGTACTGGTACTCGGCGCCGTAGCCCAGCTCCTTCATCAGCTTGGTCGGCGCGTTGCGCAGGTGCAACGGCACTTCTTCGGTGCCGCTCTCGCGCACGTCGGCCCTGGCCTGGTTGAAGGCCGCGTAGCCGGCATTCGACTTGGCGGTGCTGGCCAGATACAGCACCAGCTGGGCGAAGGCCAGCTCGCCTTCCGGACTGCCCAGCCGCTCGTAGATGTCCCAGGCTTCCAGCGCCATGCTCTGCGCGCGCGGATCGGCCAGGCCGATGTCCTCGATGGCCATGCGGGTCAGCCGGCGCGCGAGATAGGACGGATCGCAACCGCCGTCCAGCATGCGGGTCAGCCAGTACAGCGCAGCATCGGGGTTGGAGCTGCGCACGGACTTGTGCAGCGCTGAGATCTGGTCGTAGAACTGCTCGCCCCCCTTGTCGAAGCGACGGGTGCGATCGGCCAGCACCTGGGTCAGGGTCTGCGGCGTGATGCGACCGCCCTCCCCGCCCGCCAGCTCGGCGGCGATCTCCAGCAGGGTCAGTGCACGGCGCACATCACCGTCGGCGGCGGTGGCGATTTCCAGCAGCAGTTCGGGGGCGACCTCGATGCCCTCCTCGCCCAGGCCGCGCTCGCGATCACCCAGCGCACGTTCCAGCGCCTCGACAATGTCCGTCGGCGAAACGCTTTCCAGCACATGCACGCGGCAACGCGACAGCAGCGCCGAGTTCAGCTCGAAGGACGGGTTTTCGGTGGTGGCACCGACGAACAGGATCGTACCGCGCTCGATATGCGGCAGGAACGCATCCTGCTGCGCCTTGTTGAAGCGATGCACCTCGTCCACGAACAGCACGGTGCGCCGGCCTTCAGCGAAGCGCTGCGCGGCCTCGGCGAGCACCTGGCGCACTTCCGGCAAACCGGACAGCACCGCGGAGATGGCACGGAACTCGGCGTCGGAATACTCGGCCAGCAGCAGCGACAGCGTGGTCTTGCCGCAGCCCGGCGGTCCCCACAGGATCATCGAGTGCACGCGGCCGGATTCGACCGCGCGGCGCAGTGCGCTGTCCGGCGCCAGCAGACGCTTCTGCCCGACCATCTCGTCGAGGGTGCGCGGGCGCATGCGCTCGGCCAGCGGGCGCAGATGTTCCCGATCAACGCTCAGCAGATCGGGGCCGGGGAAGGAAGTTGAACGATGTCTTGCCACCCGCTCATTGTACCGCGACGGGGTGACGACGATTCCGGTAGTGCCGGCCGCTGGCCGGCAGATCAAAAGCGTGCCAACCAAGGTTGGCACCCGCCAAGGCGGTGCCGGTTGGCACCCGGGTAGCGCCGGGCCATGCCCGGCGTCCCCGATCAGTTACCGATGACGTCGGTGCCCTTCGGCGGCGTAAAGCTGAAGGTGCCGGCCGCGAAGCCCGGGTTGCGCTTCCAGCCACTGAAGCTGATCACGGTACGCTGGCCAACCGCATCGGTGATTTCCATCTTGGCCAGGCCCTGGGCGTTGAAGCCCAGCGCGGCGTACTGGAAGCTGGCTTCGGTCTCGCGCTTCGGCGACAGCGACAGCCACTGCAGGCCGTCGCGCTGCGCGGCCTCTTCGCTGACGTCGTACTGCTGCTCCAGCAGCGCCGGGTTGATCAGCGCGGTCAGCGGGCTGTTCTGCTCTTCCTTGCCCTGCTCGCGCACGGTGGCCTGCTCCAGGTCCGGCTCATACATCCAGACCTTCCTGCCGTCAGCCACGATCAACTGCTCGTGCGGGCGCACGTATTCCCAACGGAACAGGCGCGGCGCCGACAGTGCCACACGGCCACTGGTCGATTCCTTCACCTTGCCACGGCTGTCGAACACCTGCTGGCTGAACTGGCCATCCAGGCCCTTCAGGCCGCTGGTGAAGGTCTTCAGGTCATCGCGGGCGCCAGCCCAGGCGCTGCCGGCGGCGGCGCAGGCCACGGCCAGGGTGGTGGTGGCAAGGAAACGGCGGAAGCGGAAGTTCATGAGGGAATCCTGTGGGCGCGGGCGCCAGGAAAGGTGGTTGCCAGTGTGCCCGGGGAAAGATGAATGGGCGATCAGGGCGACATTATGCCGCCCTGAACGTCCATCGGCGATTCAGCCACCGGATCCCGGCAGCTTGCCGTACAGCACCTGGCCGCGGAAGCCACGCCGCACTTCGCGATACAGCGCGCGGAACGCCGGATAGTCCTGCGGCTGGCACAACGCCTCTGGCCCACGCACTGCATTCTGCTGCAAGCGGTGGTGCACGATCACCTCCTGGCCCTCGCGACTCCAGTCCACCCGGTACTCGCCGGCGGCATTGGCGAAACGCTGGCTGGCCGGGATGGCGATGATCGGCGCATTGGCCGGGAACTGCAGGCGATAGGTTTCCTCGCGCAGGCTGGCATTGCAGTAGAACGGCGTCTCGTTGGCTGGCGCCGAGGCGGTGGCGTACAGCCCGCGCACCGACTCACCACCCGGCGGGTCCGGCACGGCCATGCCGCCGGCCACGCTGAAGTCGGCGTAGTCCTCGGCCTGGAACGCCATGCGATACCCGAACGGCCGGGTCAGGTCGACCGGCACGCCCTGGATCTGCAACTGCCCTCGCCCATCGAAACCGGAGGCGGCCATGATCTGCTCTTCAGCGCGCGCACGGTTCTGCGCGTTGAGCTGGGAGAACTGCGCACGCATGCCGATCTCGGCGTTCTCGCCAAGTTTCGGAATCGTCTCGCCACGCAGGTTGCCGTTCGCATCGAAGGTGAAACGCACCTCCATCGATGTGGCGTTGCGCTCCGGCGTGTTGGCCGGGGTACGCGCCAGCGTGGCGTCGCGGGTACGCATTACAGGCGCGCCCAGATCGCCTTCCGGCAGCTGGCCGAAGCGCGCCCACGCGGTGGTCGAATCCAGGTACAGGTCGAATTCGGGGATATAGGTGATGGCGTGGTTGAAGCGGCCCAGCACCGGGATCTTCGGCAGGGTCGGGCCGCCGCCTGCACCGATCAGCACCGGCGAACTGGCGATGCCCTTGGCCGCCAGCAGCGCCTCCAGGATCGTCACATGGTCCTTGCAGTCGCCGTAGTGGTTGTCGAGGATGCTCTGCGCGCTGTTCGGCTCCAGGCCGCCATTGCCCAGGTACACCGCCACATAGCGGATGTTCTGCGCCACCCAGCGGTACAGCGCGTCGGCCTGCTCGCGGCGATCACTGATGCCGGCGGTGATTTCGTCGGCCAGCGCCTGCAGTGCCGGGGTCACCTCCGCCGCCGGGCCCGCCTTGAGCTGGTAGGCGCGACCCATCTGCGCCCAGTCACGGTAGGTACTGGCCATGATGTTGGGGCCGAACTCCCAGCCTGCCGCCGACCAGTTCTGCGCCGGCATTGCCTCGCGACGCTGGTAGCGCCAGCGCCATTGCGCCTGGCCGTTCTTCACCGTCGGCCGGTCACTGCCCTGCACGCCGCGGCTGTCGACGAACATCGGCAGGTTGGCCGGCGCGCTGAGGGTGACTTCGGCGTCTTCGTACTCGGTGAACACATTGAAGGTTTCCCACAGGCCGAAATAGCCCGGGAAGTACGGCGTGGCCTGGGTGCGGCGGACCTGGTAGAACAGGCGCGTGCCCGGGGCCAGGTTCGGGAACACGATCACCCGCACCTTGCGGTCGGCATACATCGCCGCCGAGGCGCTGGAGTAGCTTTCCTGGGTGTAGATGCGGTCGGCCGGCACGTCGCGGCGCTGGCCATCTGCGGTGATGGTGTAGGCGCCGAGCACGTCCAGCGTCTCCATCTTCTCGCTGTAGCTCAGCCGCACCTGGCTGAACTGCTCGACGGAGGCCTTGGTCTTGAGCAGGACTTCGTAGGTTTCGGTCTGCACATTGCCCGCATCCGGCCGCACCTGGTAGTCGGCGCGGTAACGGACAATGCTGAAGTTATTGCTGGCTTCGGTATCACCGCCGGTGGAAGGCGGCGCCGTGGCGGGCGCGGAGGTGGCGGTGTCTGCCAGTGCCGGGCCGGCAGCCAGGAAGGCTGCCAGCGCCAGTGCCAGCGCGCTTGGTACGGGGTGAAGCATGCGTCGGTTCCTTGGACGTCGTGGGGGATACGTCGGGTCTTACTTCGGCGGTGGCGGTGCCAGCACCGTGCGGTCGCCGTTGTGCTCGGGCGGGCTGACCACGCCGGCCGCTTCCATGGCCTCGATCAGTCGCGCTGCACGGTTGTAGCCGATCTTCAGCCGGCGCTGCACGCCGGAAATCGAGGCACGGCGGGTCTCGGTGACCACCCGCAGCGCTTCGTCATACAACGGGTCGGACTCGTCGCCGGACGAACTGTTCTCGGGCAGGCCGGTGGCACCGACGACCACACCGTCGCCCATCGTCTGCACTTCGTCCAGCACGCCGTCCACATAGTCGGCAGGGCCCATCGCCTTGAGGTGCTCGACCACGCGATGGACTTCATCGTCGGACACGAACGCGCCATGCACGCGCTCGGGCAGCGCGGTGCCCGGAGGCAGGTACAGCATGTCGCCGTGGCCCAGCAGTGTTTCCGCGCCGGACTGGTCGAGGATGGTGCGCGAGTCGATCTTGGAGCTGACCTGGAAGGCGATGCGGGTCGGGATGTTGGCCTTGATCAGGCCGGTGATCACATCCACCGACGGGCGCTGCGTGGCCAGGATCAGGTGGATGCCGGCCGCGCGCGCCTTCTGTGCCAGGCGCGCGATCAGCTCTTCCACCTTCTTGCCGACGATCATCATCATGTCGGCGAATTCGTCGATGAAGATGACGATGAACGGCAGCGTTTCCAGCGGACGCGGCGCCTCGCCCAGCTCCGGGTTCGGCTTGAACAGCGGGTCCATCAGCGGCTGGCCGGCGTCCTGGGCTTCCTTCACCTTCTTGTTGAAGCCGGCCAGGTTGCGCACGCCCACCGCGCTCATCAGCTTGTAGCGGCGCTCCATCTCCGCCACGCACCAGCGCAGGCCGTTGGCGGCCTCCTTCATGTCGGTGACCACCGGCGCCAGCAGGTGCGGAATGCCCTGGTAGACGCTCAGCTCGAGCATCTTCGGGTCGATCATCAGCATCCGCAGGTCTTTCGGCGAGGCCTTGAACAGCAGGCTCAACACCATCGCGTTGACCGCCACCGACTTGCCCGAACCGGTGGTACCGGCCACCAGCAGGTGCGGCATGCGCGCCAGGTCGGCCACGGTCGGGCGGCCGGCGATGTCCTTGCCCAGCGCCAGGGTCAGCACGCTGGCCGACTTGTCATATTCCTTCGAGCGCAGCAGCTCGGACAGGAAGATCATCTCGCGGGTGACGTTGGGAATTTCCAGGCCGATCACCGACTTGCCCGGAATCACGTCCACCACGCGCACCGACTTCACCGACAGGCCGCGCGCGATATCCTTGTCCAGCGAACTGATCTGGCTGACCTTGATGCCCGGTGCCGGCTCGATCTCGAAGCGGGTGATGACCGGGCCGGGATTGGCGCCGACCACCTGGGCCTCGATGCGGAAGTCCTTCAGCTTGAACTCGATCTGCCGCGACAGCGTCTCCAGCGTCTCTTCGTCGTAGCCCTTGGGCTGCGGCTTGGGATCATCCAGCAGCGCCAGCGGCGGCAGGTCCGAGCCATCGCCGTTGACGCCCCGGAACATCGGAATCTGGTTGTCGCGCTTGGCCCGGTCGCTCTTCTCGATCACCGGCTCCGGACGCGGCTCGATCTTCACCGGCTCGCGCTTGGCGCGCACTTCGGCGTCGGCCTTGCGCACTTCCTGGCGCTCCTCACGCATCACCCGGGTCTGCTTCCACTCGGTGACTTCTTCCTTCTTGCGCTCCAGCAGCGGCGCCAGCGACATCACGCCGCGGCCGATCTTCTCCATCACCGTGAACCAGGACAGCCCGGTCGCAAGCGTGATCGAGGCCAGCAGCAGCACCAGCACGAACAGGTTCGCACCCAGCGCGCCGAAGCCCACCGTGAGCGAATTGCCGACCAGCTTGCCGAGGATGCCGCCAGCGCTGGAGACGTCGCCGCTGAACAGGCGCACGTGCAGGAAGCCGGTGCCGGCGATCAGGAACCCGACCAGGCCGACCAGGCGCAGCGCCGGGTCCAGGTCGTTCTCGCCCTTGCTCTCGCGCTTGAGGCCGAACATGGCGATCCACGCCAGCGCGCCGAGCACCACCGGCAGCAGGAAGGCGATGTAGCCGAACAACTGCAGCAGCACGTCGGCGATCCAGGCCCCGGCGCGGCCGCCGAGGTTGTGCACCGGCGCGACCACGCTGCCGGTATGCGACCAGCCCGGATCGGTTGCTGAATAGGTGAACAGACTGGCCGCCAGATACAGCAGGGCCGGCGCGATGGCGATCAGGCCCAGATCGCGCCAGAGGCGCTGGCGGCGTGGATTGTCGGTCGTCGCCGCCGCGGCCGTGCGACGTGACGCCTTGCTGTCGTCGGACTTGGAGCGTTCGGGGACCTGCTTCGCCACCTTAGACCATACCTTTGGAATGCGCTGTTAGTGATTGATAATAAATGAGACGGCGTCAGTTTTCAGTTATGCGACGTCCGACAGGGCAATCCGAGGGCCGGAACCACCTTTGGATGACGGCGTTCTGTTCATCGGCTTGAATCGCCCTGCCCCAGCCGCCACTCTATGACCAGCCACGGATGCTGCGCAAACATCGCCAGCGCCTTGTCCCATCTACTTTTTCGCGAGTCTACATGAGCACCAGCCTGCCCTCCCGCCACCAGCGCCTCGTCATTCTTGGATCCGGCCCGGCCGGCTGGACCGCCGCGGTCTACGCCGCCCGCGCCAACCTGAAGCCGGTCGTCATCACCGGCCTGCAGCAGGGCGGCCAGCTGATGACCACCACCGAGGTGGACAATTGGCCGGGTGACGCCCACGGCCTGATGGGCCCGGACCTGATGGCACGCATGCAGGCCCACGCCGAGCGCTTCGAGACCGAGGTCATCTTCGACCACATCCATACCGCCGACGTGTCCCAGCGTCCGTTCAAGCTGATCGGCGACAGCCACGAGTACACCTGCGACGCACTGATCATCGCCACCGGCGCCACCGCCAAGTACCTCGGCATCCCGACCGAAGACGAGTTCAAGGGCCGCGGCGTCTCCGCCTGCGCCACCTGCGACGGCTTCTTCTACCGTGACCAGGACGTGGTCGTGGTCGGCGGCGGCAACACCGCCGTGGAAGAGGCCCTGTACCTGTCCAACATTGCCCGCAAGGTCTACCTGGTCCACCGCCGCGACACCCTGAAGGCGGAGAAGATCATGCAGGACAAGCTGTTCAGGAAGGTGGCCGAAGGCAAGATCGAGACCGTCTGGCACCACCAAGTGGAGGAAGTGCTGGGCAACGACGCTGGCGTGACCGGCGTACGTGTGAAGTCCACCCTGGACGGCAGCACCCGCGACATCGACGCCCACGGCTTCTTCGTGGCCATCGGCCACCACCCGAACACCACCCTGTTCGATGGCCAGCTGGCGATGAACAACGGCTACCTGGAGATCCGCTCGGGGCTGGGCGGCAATGCTACCCAGACCTCGGTGGAAGGTGTGTTCGCTGCCGGCGACGTGGCCGACCAGCACTACCGCCAGGCGATCACCTCGGCCGGCTTCGGCTGCATGGCCGCGCTGGACGCCGAGCGCTACCTGGACGCACAGGGCAAGGCCGGCTGAAACGCTGACGGGGCCCTGTAGCGTCGAGCCATGCTCGACTCAGGCAAAGGCCGACGCGAAAGCGCCGGCCTTTCTTCTTTGTACTGGCCCAGCGATGCTGGAAACTCCCGCCTAGGGCCTGGTTGGATTGCGGATGCATTGCAGCCTGTGCCTGACCGGTGGCGACTTCACCCCGTCGGCATCAACCACCTGCGTGTTCCAGAACAGGGGCGCGCTACCGGGGTTCTCGCATTTCATGGCATATCTGCAGGACGATTTTCGCCTTTGTCATCCTGAAACGGATCGCTGTTGACCTGGAAATCTTCGTAGCCGTCGACACTCTGGATCAGCTCCTTCATATAGCAAAGGATGTTGCGCCCCAGTTCCATGTCTCCCGGTGGTCCCGGCTGAACGACGACGCGAGCACCCGTCACCCGCTGATCATCAACACCATTTGTATGCAAGTGCAGTGCGACCTCGGAACCTACGTGATTCGCCAACAAGGGGCGGCTGTTGATGTCATCGTCATAGTCACGCCGGGCGTAGATGCGATCTCCCTTTGAGTTCCAGATCCCAGGGCTCTCCGGGAGACGCTCCTTGATTGCGTACCGCGCAGCCATCTGCCACCACGGATGCAGTGCTTCAGGGTGAGCAGCTTCGATCAGTTGGGATCGTGGACGCGTCGTCGCCATTCCACTGCGCTGAGCAAGCAACAGCTGCAGCTCGTCCGCGTATCCAGGCGTGATGATGTCTTCTCGAACGCCGTTGAACTCGTCCCGTTGCAGCACCCATCGCCGCCAACCATGGTGATAGTAGTAGCCGTGCGATGCCGAAACGAATGCATGTCCACTCCTGAGGACAACATTTCGGGCTCGACGCGCCGCCTCATCCTCCTCCTTGATTTCCGGAAAGTAGTCCTCCCTTGGGCGCCCCTCGTAGAGATACACAATGCTGGCGACGGGTAGAGCCTGTTCGGCAATCAGTGTCAACTCGTGGCCGAAGGCATCGTGCTGATCCTCGAAGCTGGCGCCATGGTTCCTTGGAATGAATCCCGGGCCGAAATCAACCCTCAACGTTCCCGTACCCAGGTCGAACCGGACCCGTACCCGGATGTCTCTCGTCTGCCCCTCCAGTCGTGGCGATCGATCCAGAATTTCCTGCGCCCGTCCTGTGAGGACGGCATCCAGTTCTCCGTCGGTTTCCGCAGCATCAAATTGAGCACCCCCCTGATCCGCCGCGGCAGGCGAAGGCGCTCCGAAGCCGACGGCCAGCGCGAGTATTGCAACCACTCCAGTTCCAATCATGCTGTTTCCCCTCATGGCTCAGGTAGACGACTCGATGACGTCCGCCACGACTATGGGCGCGCAGCACCATGCAGGACGGCACTCGGTCACCGAAGCTGGGTTTTCGTAGTTTCCTCACTCGTTCAAGGGTGCCTGGCGGCAATCTGCCCTATCCTTCCCCCATGCCTTCCCCCCGCTTCCTCGACTCCCTGCAGTCCATTGCCGCCACCGACTGGGATGCCCTGCACGACGGCTGCAACCCCTTCGTCAGCCACGCTTTCCTTTCCGGGCTTGAACGGCACGGCTGCCTGCGCGAGGACTGGGGCTGGCAACCCCGGCATTTCACCCTGTGGGACAGCAACACCCTGGTCGGCGCCATCCCGGGCTACCTGAAGACCAATTCGCACGGCGAATTCGTGTTCGACCACGCCTGGGCCAACGCCTATGCCCGTCATGGCCGCGACTACTACCCAAAATGGCTCGGCGCGGTGCCGTACTCACCGGTCACCGGCCCGCGACTGCTGGCCCGCCACGATTCAGCGCGCGTCGCGCTGCTGTCAGCACTGCGCGAGGCGCTGCCGGCATTGGACGTTTCGTCGGGCCATATCAACTTCCACACCGCAGCGGACGAGGCCCTGTTCGGCGATGACTGGCTGCTGCGCGAGGACGTGCAGTTCCAGTGGCAGAACCCGGGGGACTGGCACACGTTCGAGCAGTTCCTCGGCGCGATGGACCACAAGCACCGCAAGAACATCCGCCAGGAGCGCGCCAAGGTCACCCGCCAGGGCATCAGCTTCCGCGTGGTGCATGGCGACGAGGCCAGCCGCGCCGACCTGCAGGCGATGTACCGCTTCTACCTGCAGACCTTCCTTGAGTACGGCAACGCCCCGGCACTGACCGAAACCTTCCTGCGCCATCTGGCGATATCACTGGGGCGTGGACTGGTGCTGTTCCTGGCCGAGCAGGAAGGACAGCCAATCGCCGGCGCGCTGTGCCTGCGTGGCGGCGACACCCTCTACGGCCGCTACTGGGGTGGCGCCACCCTGCCCGGCCTGCACTTCGAAGCCTGCTATTACCAGGGCATCGAGTACTGCCTTCGTGAAGGGCTGACCCGTTTCGAGCCCGGCGCACAGGGCGAGCACAAGCTGGCGCGCGGCTTCCTGCCGACGCTCGTGCGCAGCCGGCACTGGGTGGCCGATCCGGATTTCGCAGAAGCACTGCAGGACTGGTGCCGGCAGGAGCGACGCGATGTGCGCCGCTATCAACAGGACCTGCAGGGGCATGGGCCATTCCGCGCGGGAACCTAGCGTCGGGCTTGCTCGACCTGGGCGCCGCCGGAAGGCGTGCCAACCAAGATTGGCACCGGCTTGGCGAGGGCGCCGCGCTCAGGTGCACTGCCAGAAGTGCCCGCTCACCCGGCACCTGGCGCACCAGAACGTATAGAGCATGCCGCCACTGCCCCACAGCAGCGTGCCTTCACCCGTCGTTGGCAGCGTTGAGTCCAGCTGCATCACGAAAGGCATTTCCTCGCCGCAGTCGATGCACGCCGGGTACCAGGCACTCTGCACCCAGCTGGGTGCGCCGCCTATCCGCGACAGGTTCTGCCGATGGTTGGACTGGCCCCAGTCCTGCTGCTGCCAGCGCGCGCTGTCCAGGGCTGCAAGACCCACTTCGGCCTGCACGAGATCGCCGCTGTCGGCAGGCGTGCTCGGCACGTCACGGTGCTGACTGGGATGGCAGCGGGGCAGGCCTTCGGCGTCATGACGATAGAAGCGCACGGGCGGCTCCTCCCAACCACAGCAATCCAGGCACAACGCCAGGGTGAGCTCACCGTCCGCACCCGGCTGAAGTGCCGCTGCATCGGTCTGCAACAGCCGTTGCAGCGGCGCATGGCAACTGCCGCAGAGCGCCTCCAGCGGTCCGCCCATCTGGCCGGCATGACGGACCTGCCCGCCGTTCCAGGTCGGATGCAGGCGCCAGATGCGCTTGCGCCAGCTGGGTTCGTCGGCCTGCTGGGCGCGATGCTGCTCGCGCCCGAAGCGGATATGCAGTGGCCGCTCTCCATGCAGCCGCCGCGGCTGCGGACCATCGGCGACGCCTGCCCAGTGCGCCCAGACCTCGGCGTCCAACACGCCCCAGTCAGCGAGATAACCGCGGGCCACCGCATGGCTCTCCGGCTGTGCGGCCAGCAGCAACACCCTCGCCCGTGCCATATGGCGATCATCGTCGGCATCAGCGAGGACCTGTGCCCACTGGGCTGCCGTCGAAGGAGGCAACCCACGCCATACCTGCGATGCCAGCTGCACCTCGTCTTCGGCAGCCATCGCCAGCAGAGCTTCCCAGTCATTCTGCAACACCCCTGGGGCCTGGTAGCTGGCGAACTCCACCACGCCACCCAGCAGCTCGCCGCGCTCGCCATCACGATAGCGGCGCCAGGCCTCGGCACAGACCGGCGCAACCGCTTCGTCGGGCAGCAGGTCCAGCGCCATGTCGAGAAGGGCCGAACCGGGTGAACGCCGGGCAAGGGCCAGCAGCATCAGCTCGCCGAGCTGGTCCGGCTGCTCGGCAGCCAGCGACAGCAGCATGCCCTGGCTGTCGTTGCGCGTGCGCGGGCTGTCGTGCGCATCGAGGATGGCGGTGATCGAGTCGCTCATGCTGGGCCCCTTGCCGGTGAAGCGTGATGGTGCCAGACATCATCAACGACCACGACGAATACAATGGCGGCATGACCCGCCAGCTGCCCTGGCGCCTGGCCGATACGCCGGACGCCCCCTTCCCGCCGGCCGAGACCGCACTGCGCCAGCCTGATGGGCTGCTTGCGGTGGGCGGCGACCTGCATCCGGTGCGCCTGCTCAACGCCTATGCCGGCGGCATCTTCCCGTGGTTCAGCGAGGGCGAGCCGATCCTGTGGTGGTCGCCCGACCCGCGGATGGTGTTCCGCACTGCAGGGGTGCACCTGTCCAGCCGCTTCCGCCGCCAGCTGCGCAGCAGCACCTGGGAGGTGACCGCTGATACGGCCTTCAGCCAGGTGATGCGCGCCTGTGCTGCGGCGCCGCGGCCCGGCCAGGATGGCACCTGGATCAGCCCGGCGATGGTCGAGGCTTACACCCAGCTGCACGATCTGGGTTTCGCCCATTCGTTCGAAGTCTGGGACCGGCAGACCCTGGTCGGCGGCATCTACGGGGTCGCGATCGGGTCGATGTTCTTTGGCGAGAGCATGTTCAGTGGCGCCAGTGGCGGCTCCAAGATCGCACTGGCCGCGCTGGCATCCACGCTCCACGGCTGGGGCTGGGAACTGATCGATGCGCAGGTGGAGAATCCGCACCTGCTGCGGATGGGCGCCTCGCACCTGCCACGCACCGCATTCCTCGACCACGTGCGCCAGGCGGTGCACCGCGACGGCCGTGAAGGCCTCTGGACCCGGGCGGTTGGACGCCTTCCGGCACGGGATTTGGCCGGTGGTTAACGCAAACTTTGCAAGCAGCGCCGGTCACGCGTAAAATGCTGCGCCTTAGGCCCAGCGTGGCCGTTTTCTGAACCGCACAGGACTACATGTCGAAAGACGATTCCATCGAGTTCGAGGGCACCGTCAGCGAGACGCTGCCGAACACCACTTTCCGCGTTCGCCTGGAAAATGGGCACGAAATCATCGCCCACATCTCCGGCCGCATGCGCAAGAACTACATCCGCATCCTCACCGGTGACCGGGTCAAGGTTGAAATGACCCCGTACGACCTGACCAAGGGTCGTATCACCTACCGCATGAAGTAAGCGGTCGGCGCCTGGCGCCACTTCGACAGGGCCGGCCATGCTGCTGGCCCTTTGTCGTGCGTGAAAGAAAATGACACCCCCGGACGGCGGCGCACTTTCGTCGTTGTCCGACCCCCTGTATCGCACCGGCCCCCTAGACTCAGCGCGATCCTCACACAGGGCGTTGCGTGCATGACCTACCTGATCGTACTTGACCCACAGTCCGTCACCAGCCGCTGCTATGCCAGCAAGGGGCCGGACGGCACCTGGTTCGGTCAACCCTGCCTGGTCTGCACCAGCATGGACGCCTCGCATCCCCTGTATCTGGCCGTGCAGCGCGAGATACCGCACATGGGCAACACCCTCAAGCAGCGCCTGCACATTCCGCACGAGGCAGTCGCCTTCGTCATCGAAGACGGCGGCGACCAGGGCCGGCAGCAGGGGTTCCGCTCGATCGCAGCCTGATACTGCCACCCGATGCGGCCATAGGTCATCGTGACCGATCTCACCGTGGCGTCGGTCAGCCCCGCTTGCGGCAGATTCGTCGTTGCAACGGCTGCGGCATCGTGGGATCCGATCCAGTCCGGATCGCAACCCCCGCCCGATCATGAACGCCCTGCTCCCGCACGTCCTGCTGCCGGCAGTTCTGCTGGTCAGCCTTCCCCTGGTGGCGCGCGCCGCCGAACCCGCCAAGCCCACCCCGGCGGCCGAATGCATCGCCCTCGGCAGCAGCCGCGACATCCGCCCATCCAGCACGGAACGCGAAGTGCTGCTGCGCGATGGCAACAACCACTATCGCGTCCACCTGCAGAAGCGCTGCCTTGGCGCCGCTGCCTCGGCCAGCTACGTTTTCTTCACGCCCGACACCCGAGAGCAGATCTGCGGTGACGCCCGCAGCACGCTGCAGACCGACAGCAACCACTGCATCGTGACCCGGATCGAGCCGGTCGATGCAGCCACCTTCAAGCGATTGGCCCAGCAGGGACACTGAAGGGCGGAAACGCAGCAAGGGCGGCCGAAGCCGCCCTTGTCATTTCCAGTCTTTCGCGCCAAGCCTGCGGCGTCAGCTCATTCCACCGTGACCGGCAGCAGCCGCTCCGGCTCGGCCTGGGTCTCGACCACCAGCTCGTCGTCGCGCACGTCGATGCTGACCTTGCCGCCGTTGACCAGCTTGCCGAACAGCAGTTCGTCGGCCAGCGGACGCTTGATCCTGTCTTGGATCACGCGGGCCATCGGACGGGCACCCATCAGCGGGTCGAAACCATGGTGGGCCAGCCAGTCGCGCGCGGTCGGGGTGGCCGACAGGCTGACGTGCTTGTCCTGCAGCAGCATCTCCAGCTCGATCAGGAACTTGTCGACCACGCGCAGGATGTGCTCGAAGCCCAGCGCCTGGAACTGCACCACCGCGTCAAGACGGTTGCGGAATTCCGGGGTGAAGCTGCGGCGGATGGTCTCCATCGCGTCGGTGGCATGGTCCTGCTTGGTGAAGCCGATCGACCGCCGCGACGCCTGCGCCGCGCCGGCATTGGTGGTCATCACCAGCACCACGTTCTTGAAGTTGGCTTCACGGCCATTGGTATCGGTCAGCACGCCGCGGTCCATCACCTGCAACAGGATGTTGAAGATGTCCGGGTGTGCCTTCTCGATCTCGTCCAGCAGCAGCACGCAGTGCGGCGTCTTGACGATCTTCTCGGTCAGCAGGCCGCCCTGATCGAAGCCGACGTAGCCTGGAGGCGCACCGATCAGGCGGCTGATCGAATGCGGCTCCATGTATTCGGACATGTCGAAGCGGACCAGCTCGATGCCCAGCTGCAGCGCCAGCTGCTTGGTCACCTCGGTCTTGCCGACACCGGTCGGGCCGGCGAACAGGAAGTTGCCGATCGGCTTTTCCGGATTGCCCAGGCCGGAGCGTGCCAGCTTGATTGCCGAGGACAGTGTCTCGATGGCCGGGTCCTGGCCGAAGATCACCATCTTCAGGTTGCGCTCCAGGTGCTGCAGCACATCCTTGTCGGTGGCACTGACCTGCTTGGTCGGGATGCGCGCCATCTTGGCCACGATCGCCTCCACTTCCTCGACGTCGATCAGCTCCTTGCGCTGGCCTTCCGGCAGCAGGCGCTGGCGGGCGCCGGCCTCATCGATCACGTCGATGGCCTTGTCCGGCAGCAGGCGGTCGCCGATGTGCTTCACCGACAGGTCCACCGCCGCCTGCAGCGCCTCGTCGGAGTAGGTCACGCCGTGGTGGAGCTCGTACTTGGACTTCAGGCCCTGCAGGATCTCGTAGGTCTCGCCGACGGTCGGCTCGACGATGTCGATCTTCTGGAAGCGGCGGGCCAGCGCCCGGTCCTTCTCGAAGATGCCGCGGTATTCCTGGAAGGTGGTCGAGCCGATGCAGCGCAGCTCGCCGGAGGCCAGTGCCGGTTTGATCAGGTTCGACGCATCCATGGTGCCGCCCGACGCCGAACCGGCACCGATGATGGTGTGGATCTCGTCGATGAACAGCACCGCATTGGGTACCTTCTTCAGCGCGGTCAGCACGCTCTTCAAGCGCTTCTCGAAGTCGCCGCGGTATTTGGTGCCGGCCACCAGCGCGCCCAGGTCGAGCGAATAGATCACCGCGTCGGCCAGCACGTCGGGCACCGAGCCCTCGACGATGCGGCGGGCCAGGCCTTCGGCAATCGCGGTCTTGCCCACGCCGGCCTCACCCACGTACAGCGGGTTGTTCTTGCGGCGGCGGCACAGGACCTGGATGGTGCGCTCGATCTCGTCGGCACGGCCCACCAGCGGGTCGATGCGACCGGCCCGGGCCTGCTCGTTGAGATTGCTGGCGAACTCGGTCAGGGCATCGCCCTTCGGCTCGCCCTCCCCGCCCTCCATGCGGCCCTCGCCCTCGGAGGAAGAGGACGGCTGCTCGCCCTCCTCACCCAGCTTGGCGATGCCATGGGACAGGTAATTGACCACGTCCAGCCGGGTCACATCCTGCTGGTTGAGGTAATAGACGGCATGGGAGTCCTTTTCGCCGAAGATGGCGACCAGCACGTTGGCGCCAGTAACCTCCTTCTTGCCCGAGGACTGCACGTGGTATACGGCCCGCTGCAGCACGCGCTGGAAGCCCAGGGTCGGCTGGGTATCCCGGCCATCATCTTCGGCCAGGCGGGACACGGAGGCCTCGATGGCCTGCTCCAGCTCCTGGCGCAGGCGTTCGGCGTCGGCACCACAGGCCTTCAGTACGGCCTGGGCGGACGGGTTGTCGAGCAGTGCCAACAGCAGGTGTTCGACCGTCATGAACTCATGCCGGGCCTCACGGGCGCGCTTGTAGCACTGGCCGATGGTGTGTTCGAGGTCTTTGCTGAACATGGATTACTCCGGCGGCAGATAGGGACAATATGCGGCCTGACTACGCGATTTCCATCACCCTAGCGGATTGCTGCGTTCAGATGGCGTTAGCAGTGCAGATCGCTTGATCTTCATTCACCCCAGGACAGCCCACCCAGCATGAGCGAACCCTACCTGAGCCGCTGGCGATTGCGGCGTGATGGCCCGGCCATCGAAACGCCCCATGCCCGGCTCTGGCCGGTGCTCACCGCCACCGGCACGCCGGCGATGCTGAAGATCAGCAGCGAAACCGAGGAGCAGAACAGCCATCGCCTGCTGCGCTGGTGGGACGGCGATGGCGCCGCCCGCCTGCTGGCCCACGAGGGGCCGGCGATCCTGATCGAGCGTGCCGGCGGCGACTCGCTGCGGCAACGCTCGATCGAGGGCGATGATGACGCCTGCACCACGATCCTGTGCCAGGTCCTGCAGCGGCTGCACCGGCCACGGAGCGCGCCACCAGCGGAACTGGTCTGCCTGCGTACATGGTTCGCCGACCTGCTGCAGCCAAGGGCCGCGCTGTCGCCACTGCTGGAACGGTGCAGATCTCTGGCGGAGGAGGTGCTGGGGGACGAACAGCAGATCCGGCCCCTGCATGGCGACCTGCACCACGACAACGTGCTGGATTTCGGCGCGCGCGGCTGGCTGGCGATCGACCCGAAGCGGCTGCTGGGCGACCGCGCGTTTGACTACACGACGATGTTCAGCAACCCGGATCTCTGCGGGCCGGGCATCCACGTTGCGACGCGGCCCGAGCGGTTCGCGACCCGTCTCGAGCAGGTCTGTGCGCAGGCGGAGCTGGAACGCACGCGGCTGCTGCGCTGGGTCGCGGCCAGCACGGCGTTGTCGGCGGTGTGGTTCCGGGATGACGGCGACCCGGCCGACGTGGACGAGGCGGTGGCGCGGATGGCGCTGGAGGCGCTGGCGGAAGCGTGACCCAGCTGTAGAGCCGAGCCTGCGCCCGGCTGCCGTTGGCAGAGATCTGGATGTCTGGGTGAGCAGCAGCCGAGCGTGGGCTCGGCTCTACAGGCTCCTGTCCTGACAGGTGCCCACCTTGGTGGGCACGATGCGTCAGGCGTCGGTACGCCTTGACGATTGGTGTACCCGGACGAGAACCGGCAGCCGGTCAGGCCTTTTCCATCGTGCACAGCAGCGGGTGCTGGTTCATCCGCGAGTACTCGTTGACCTGCGCAACCTTGGTCTCGGCCACTTCGCGGGTGAACACCCCGCACACACCGCGGCCGCGGGTATGGACGTGCAGCATCACCTGCGTGGCCTTGTCCAGATCCATGCTGAAGAACTGCTGCAGCACGTCCACCACGAAATCCATGGGGGTGTAGTCGTCGTTGAGCAGCATCACCTGGTAGAACGGCGGCGGCGCCACTTCCGGGCGCGCGGGCTCCACGGCAACGCCGTGCTCGTGATGGGAATCAGGGGAAGACTCATGGGGCATCCCCACATTATAGAGGCTCGGGCAGGCCTGCGTCGGCCTGCCGCAGATTGGACGGCACGCACGCCCCCCGTCACAATTGCACCTTCTTTCAATTCTGCTTCACAGGATCTTCATGAAAAGGACCCTTCTGCCCACCCTGCTGATCGCGCTGGCCGCCGCCGGCTCCGCCGCTGCCGCGACCGAGGCCGACAAGTCCGTGGCGCGCCACCTGGACAAGCTGGGCTACACCTACGAGGTGGACGAGGATGGCGACTACCGCATGGTCTTCGACGTCGAGGGTGACCGCACCCAGATGGTCTACGTGCGCTCGGCGGTAGAGGATTTCGGCAGCCACAATATCCGCGAGATCTGGTCGCCGGCCTACAGCGCCAAGACCAAGCAGTTCCCGGCGGCCGTGGCCAACCGCCTGCTGGAGGATTCGCAGGACGCCAAGATGGGGGGCTGGGTAAAGCAGGACACCACCGCCATGTTCGTGGTCAAGATCGACGCCGATGCCACCCCGGACCAGCTCAGCGACGCCATTGATGCGGCCATCCGCACTGCCGACGCGATGGAGCTGGAGCTGACCAAGAAGGACGAGTTCTGAGTTGAACGCCACGCCGGACCCGCGCTGGGCACCGCACGCCACCGTCGCCACGGTGGTGGTCGACGGCGGCCGCGTGCTGCTGGTTGAAGAGACCATCGATGGCCGGCAGGTGCTTAACCAGCCGGCCGGCCACCTCGAGCCGGGCGAAAGCCTGGCCGAGGCGGCCCTGCGCGAGACCCGCGAGGAAACCGGCTGGACCGTGCAGCTGACCCATTTCATCGGCTGCTACCAGTGGACTGGCGGCGACGGCACCGCCTTCCTGCGCTTCTGCTACGCGGCGCGCCCGGTCTCGCATGACCCGGCGCAGCCGCTGGATACCGGCATCGACCGCGCGCTGTGGCTGACCCCGGCCGAACTGCAGGCCGCCGGCCAGCGCCAGCGCAGTCCGCTGGTCTGGCAGGTGGTGGCGGATTACCTGGGTGGCCAGCGCCATCCGCTTTCGCTGGTCCGGGAGGTCGCATGAGCACTCCGCGCGTCATGGTGGGCGTCTCCGGTGGCGTCGATTCTTCCGTCGCGGCCTGGCGACTGGTACAGCAGGGCGAGGCCGTGGCCGGCCTGTTCATGCAGAACTGGGCCGACGATGGCAGCGGCGACTGCCGCGCCGAGGACGACCGCCGCGATGCAGTAGCCGTGTGCGGCCTGCTCGGCATCCCGTTCCACTTCCGCGACTTCTCCAGCGAGTACTGGCAGGGCGTGTTCGAGCACTTCCTGGCCGAGTACGCCGCTGGCCGCACGCCGAACCCGGACGTGCTGTGCAACCGCGAGGTGAAATTCAAGCACTTCCTGGACGCCGCGCGCGAGCTGGGCGCCGAGCGCATCGCCACCGGCCACTACGCGCGGGTGGCCCAACGCGGCCACCAGTGGCTGCTGCTGCGCGGCGCCGACCGGTCCAAGGACCAGAGCTACTTCCTGCACCAGCTGGGCCAGGAGCAGCTGGCGGCCACCCTGTTCCCGATCGGCGACCTGGAGAAGACCGACCTGCGACGCATTGCGCGCGACGTCGGCCTGCCGACCCACGCCAAGAAGGATTCCACCGGCATCTGCTTCATCGGCGAGCGCGACTTCCGCGAGTTCCTCGGCCGTTACCTGCCGGCCAGGCCCGGCCAGATCCTGGACCCGGCTGACGGCAGCGTGATCGCCGAACACCCGGGCGTGTTCTATTTCACCCTGGGCCAGCGCGAGGGCCTGAACATCGGCGGCGTGCGCGGTCGCCCGGCCGCGCCGTGGTACGTGGTCGGCAAGGACGTCGCCAGCAACGTGCTGTACGTCGACCAGGACCGTGACAGCAAATGGATGCTGTCTGACCGCCTGCGCTCGGAAACCGCGCACTGGATCGCCGGTTCGCCACCGGCCCGGCGTTTCGAGTGCACGGCGCAGACCCGCTACCGCCAGCCCGATGAGCCGTGTACGGTCGAGGTGCTGGACGATGGCAGTGTGCTGGTCACCTTCACGCGCCCGCAGCGCGCCGTTACCCCAGGTCAATCGCTGGTGCTGTATGACGGTGATGTGTGCCTGGGTGGCGCGGTGATCGCCGCCACCGATGCGCCGCTGGAACAGCGCCTGCGCACCACTCCTTCCCCTTTTGAGGTAATCGCTGCATGAGTTTCACTGTCGACGACCGCGTCCTGGCTTTGGCCGGCATTGCCCAGGCCCTGCAGCAGGTACGCCGCATCGCCGATACCGGCCATTCCGACGCCGCTGCCGTGCGCACCGCCGTGGACAGCGTGTTCCGCGTCGATGCGTCCTCGCCGCAGGAGGTGTTCGGTGACCGCCATGCACTGAAGGCCGGGCTGCGCCTGCTGCACAACTACTTCCGCAGCCAGGGCCAGGATCCGATCCTGCCCAAGCTGGCGCTGTCGGTGCTGCAGCTGGAGCGCCGCTTCGTGCAGGACGGTGCCACCGTGAACAAGGTCGCTTCGGGCATCGAGCGCGCCCAGCGCCAGGCCACCGAACTGGGCGACAGCGGCCATCCGGACGTGCTGGCCAACCTGGGTGGCCTGTACGCGGACACCATCAGCCACCTCAAGCCGCGGGTGATGGTACAGGGCAATCCGCACTATCTGGGCCAGGCCGGCGTGGTCGCCGAGATCCGTGCCCTGCTGCTGGCCGCGGTGCGCTCGGCGGTGCTGTGGCGCCAGCTGGGCGGCAGCTACTGGGACTTCCTGTTCAGCCGCAAGGCGATGATCGAGGCCGTGGACCGGCAGCTGGCCTGAGGCCGAGGGGTCGGATCCCTTTCCGGCACGAAAAGGACTCTGACCCCAACGCCGCCCCGAAGCCGCCAAGGCGCCGGAAAACCGGCGCGTTCAGAATGCACTTCGAGGCATATCGACGTTAAAGAGAAAGGGGGTACGGCCGATACATCCTCCGTGCACCTCCCGAGAACGTCCATGTACTCACGCATTTTCATCCGTCTGGCCGCCCCCCTGGCTCTGACCCTGCTGCTCCCCTTCGCCATCGGTTTCGAATGGCCGGCCGCCCTGCGCTGGGCGATCCTGACCACGATGACGCTGAGCTGGCTCGGCTTTGCGTGGTGGACCACCCGCGCCCAGGCGCATCGTTCCCCGGAACATGCCCGTGTCCTGCGTGAGCAGGACCAGCTGCTGACCGAACTGCGCAACTTCGTCGGCAACGAAATCGACGGTTCGCGCGGTGAAGTGGAACGCGCCCGTGACCTGATCCGCCAGGCGGTCTCCAGCCTCGGTGGCAGCTTCGATGCGATGAACCGCAAGTCGCGCCAGCAGAGCCAGGCCCTGTCGCGCATCGTCGACCGCGCCGGTGACGAAGGCAATGCCGGCCTCGACGTTGCCCGTTTCGCCCAGCACGCCAGCCACCGCATGGAACAGCTGGTCGAAGCGTTGGAACAGGTGAGCGGCCAGAGCAGCACCACCGTGCAGCACATCGACCAGATGGCGCAGCACCTGGATGGCATCTTCGCGCTGCTGGAAGACGTCAAGTCGATTGCCGACCAGACCAACCTGCTGGCCCTGAACGCTGCCATTGAAGCGGCGCGTGCCGGTGAAGCCGGTCGTGGCTTCGCGGTGGTCGCCGACGAAGTGCGCAACCTGTCCGAGCGCTCGACCACGTTCAACGAGCAGATCCGCAAGCTGGCGCACAGCTCCAAGGACGCCATCGCCAAGGTGCGCGAGACGGTCTCGCACATGGCCTCGCGTGACATGGACCGCTCCCGCGAAGCGCGCCAGGAAGCGGCGGCCATGCTCGACAACGTCGCGCAGATCAATGCCTCGCTGGGCGATGGCATGCGCGAAGTGTCCGAGTGCGCCCGTTCGATCGATGGCAGCGTGGCCGAGGCCGTGCGCGCCCTGCAGTTCGAAGACATCGCCACCCAGGCGCTGGGCGGCGTGCACACCCACCTGGACCGCCTGACCGCGATCAACCGCGAAGCGGTGGCCCTGCAGGAACTGCTGCACCGCAATGGCGGCGTGTTCGACGAAGAGATCGCCACCGCCCTGCAGCGTACCGGCAACCGCCTGCGCGAACTGCGCAGCGAATGGGAACGTCCGCCGCACAAGCCGGTTGCCCAGCAGAGCATGGGCGCCGGCACCGTCGAGCTGTTCTGATCCTGATGTCCGCTGCCGTCGCCGGCAGCCCGCAAGGCCCCGGTCATTCCGGGGCCTTTGCCTGTGACCCGCCGTTGGATGCATCCTGTACCCGCACCATGACCCTGATCCGCGCCCTGCCCTCCCTCACCGATACCGAGCGCCCGCGCAACGCGAGCGTGCGTGAGCAGCTGCAGCAGCTGGAGGATGTGGCACGCGAGGAGATCCGCGAACTGCAGCAGCTGGCGGACGCGCGCCCGGCCCCGCCGCGGGCGGACGAGGCACTGCTGGGACTGGCCTGGGACCTGGGGCTGGATGGGGAAGCACTGAAGTAGAGCCACGCCATGCGTGGATGGGGTGCCCCGCATGGCATCATGCCCCGGTCCCGTTCATGGAAGACCGATGGCCATCGCCCTGATCGCAGTGCTCCTGATCGAGACCGTCCTTCTGATGGCCTGGGTGGCCGGCTACTTCAGTTGGGGCATCACGCTGTTCAACGAACGCATCGCGGCCTCACCGGCCATGCAGGCCCGGCTCTCGCTGGGCAGCCTGGGCCGTGACCTGCCGCAGGACAAATGGCTGCAACTGGCCTTCCATGCGCTGCCCGACGGCAGCATGGCGTTCCGCGAGAGCTTCGCGCCGAGCTTCGGCCTGCGCTACTTCCCGGTGATGCGTGGACGCATCGTGCTCAACGCGCGGCGGCACGAAGTGCGGGTGATCGGCCTGTGCAGCTGGTTCGTGGCGATGCTGTCGCTGCTGCTGTTGCCACTGGTGGCGATGCGCCCGATGGTGGCGCCGATGCTGCTGGTGCTGCCGCTGTTCCTGGCCAGCTATCTGGTCCAGAAGCGGCGCTATGCGGCCATCGTCGAAGCGCTGCGCATGCAGCTGAAGGCGGAGTTCCCCAGGTAGATCCACGCCATGCGTGGATGATCGCGAGCGCGGGCATTGGTGCCGACCAAGGTCGGCACCCACCAAAGTGGGGCTACACCTGAGCCTGGCCAAACCCGACCGGCACCCACCAGCGTCGGGCTGTCAGCGCACCAGCACCGCTTCGCCGCTGGCGTCGGTGCGCATCGGTGCCGGGCGCTGCTGGCGCAGCCACTGCGCCAGATCGCGAGGGCTCAACGGGCGCGAGTACAGGTAGCCCTGGATCTCGTCGCAGCCCTGGCGGCGCAGCATGTCCTCTTCCTGGTACGTTTCCACGCCCTCGGCCACCACCTTCATGCCCAGCGCGTGGCCCAGGTGCACGATGGCCTGGGTCACTTCGGCCGTGCCCGAATCATGCAGCATGCCCTGCACGAAGCTGCGGTCGATCTTCAGGCGGCCCACCGGGAAGCGGTTGAGATAATTGAGGTTGGAGAAGCCGGTACCGAAGTCATCCACCGCCAGCGGCACGCCGTGCCGTTCCAGCACATCGAAGCAGTGGCGCAGGATGTCGGTGTCACGAATCAACGCCGACTCGGTCAGCTCCAGCTCCAGCCGCTGCGGTGGCCAGCCATGGGCGTGGCAGATTTCGATCACGCGCTCGGCAAAGCCGCGGTCTCGCAGCTGTACCGCAGAAACATTCACCGCGATGCGGTCGAAATGCAGTCCAGCCCGGTCCCAGGCGGTGGCCTGGCGGCAGGCTTCGTTCAGTACCCAGTCGCCGATGCGCACGATCTCGCCGCACTTTTCGGCAATCGGAATGAACTCAGCCGGGCTGCAGTAGCCGATCCCGGGCCGATGCCAGCGCAGCAGTGCTTCGATCGCCGGCGGCTCGCCGTGATGGGCATGCAGCAACGGCTGGTAGGCCAGGCTGAACTCTTCGCGCTCGATTGCGCCGTGCAGGGCGTGCTCCAGCTCCAGCTTGCGCTGGATGCGGGCCAATGCGTCCTGGCTGTAGTACTGGTAGGTGTTGCGCCCCGCTTCCTTGGCCGCGTACATCGCGGCATCGGCGGCACGCAGCAATGAATCGAAATCGGTCTGTGCATCGCCCAGCATCGCGATGCCGACGCTGGCGCCGACCTTCAACGTGGTCTCGCCACGCCGCAGCGGCTCGGCCAGCGAAGCGATCAGCTTGCGCGCGACGTGGCCGGCGTCTTCCGGCTCGGCCAGGTCGCGCAGTACCACGATGAATTCATCACCACTGAAGCGGCCGAACAGATCGTTGTTGCGCAGGTTCTGGTGCAGGCGCGTCGCCGCGGCCTTCAGCAGCGCATCACCGGTGGCGTGGCCGAAGCTGTCGTTGATGGTCTTGAAGCCGTCCAGGTCGATGAACAGCATCGCCAGCGAGGTACCGCGGTCGCGCGCTTCCTCGATGGCCTCGGCGGTCTGCTCGCCGAGCAGCACGCGGTTCGGCAAGCCGGTGAGCAGGTCGTAGTGGGCCAGCAGTTCGATGCGCTCGTTGGCCTCGCGCTCGCGGGTGATGTCACGGAACAGCACCACGTAGCGCGGCGGCAGCCCATCTCGACGGTCCAGCTCGATCAGCACCTGCACCCAGACACGCAGGCCGGACTGTCGGTAGAAGCACAGATCCAGCTGTTCGGGCAGTCCACCTGCGGCGATCCGCCCAAGCGCCGCCTCGAAGGCGCTGCGCGAATCCTCGGTATACAGCGCCAGCGCCTGGTCCAGGGTGATCGGCTCCTTGCGCAGGCCATGGATGCGATAGCACTCCTCGGTCCATTGCATGCTCCGGGTCTGCACCTCGATCTCGCAGCCGCCGATGCGGCCCAGCGCGGACACCCGGTTGAGCAGCTCGGTGCGCCAGCGGATCAGCGCATCGGTCTGGTGCTGTTCGGTGATGTTCTGCACCTGGCCAAGCAGCCGTTTGGGCTGGCCGTCCATGTCCAGCAGTGGCTGGATCCACAGCCGCAGATGCTGTGACGGCTCGTTGCCGCGGGTCAGTTCCAGTTCGAGGTTGGCGGCGCGACCATCGCGCCACAGGCGCCGCCACGCCGCGCGCAGCGCGCCACGCGAACGCGGGTGCAGCTGCTTCAACCAGCGCCGCTGGCCGGGCACGGCGCCCTGCTCCAGCGCCAGCAGCGAACGCAGCTCCGGCGACCACCAGAAGTGCCCGCTGTTGGGGTCGAACGACCAGCTGCCCATGCTGGCGATGCGCTGGGCCTCGCTCAGGTGCAGCTGCTGTTCCTGCAGCAGCGATTCGAGCTGCTTCTGCTGCTCGATGTCGGTATGGGTACCGACCATGCGCAACGGCTGGCCATCGGCAGTCCGTGACACCACCCGTCCGCGGTCCAGCACCCAGCGCCATTGGCCATCGGCCTGGCGGAAGCGGAACTGTGCGCTGTACTGCTCGCTCTGCCCGCGCAGGTGCTGGTCCAGCGCAGCGCGGACCTGGCCGATGTCCTCGCCATGTACCCGCGCCAGCAGCTCGGTGGCGGTCTCGTCGCCCAGCGCCGGGGTCCGCGTCACGCGGTCACTTGGGATGTCCCAGTCCCACAGGCTGTGGCCGGCGCTGTCGAGCGCGAGCTCCCAGCGGCCACCGCCATCGACCGGCACCGGTTCCGGCACGCTCAGCGTGAACGCCAGCAGGTTGCCCGAGCCGTCGTGCACGGCGCGCAGGTGCCCGTCGTAGTGCCCGCGGGGGCCACCCGGCAGCGTACAGGCCACGATGCCGCCATCGGCGGCCATCAGGCGCAGATCTTCCAGCATCGGCGCATACGCGGCCACGGTGGCCGGCAGGCCATGCTCGCGCGCAGCCGGATTGGCCGCCAGCGGGCGGCCCGTGCGGTCGACGATGACCAGCGCCGACGCAAGCGGGTGCTGCAGCAGGCTGGCGATGATCCCTTGGTCCACGCGATCTTGCTCCGGATGACACGCCCGTCAGCGGGGCACGCAGTGGTTAACGGCGCCTGCGGCGGATAATTGAGTGGCCAGGCCACACCCGCGCGGTAAGATGGCCGGCGCCCCTTTCATCCAGCCTGTCCATGCCCGCAGAACCCACCGGCAACGCCCCAGTTTCCGACCCGCGGATGGCGCAGGCACTGAGCCGCGACCGGCGTCGGGTGGTACTGAGCTATCTGGCGATGGCGCTGGCCTGGATGATCGCTTCCGACAGCGTGGTGCAGGCGCTGGTGCCCGATCCGCAGCAGGCGGCGTTGTGGCAGAGCGTGAAGGGCTCGTTCTTCGCACTGGCCAGTGCCGGGCTGCTGTACCTGCTGCTGCGACCGCTGGCCGAGCACGTGCTGCATACCCATGCCCGCCAGCAGGCCTCCGAGCTGCGCCTGCGGCAGATGTTCGAGGGCAACCCGGGGCCGATCCTGGTCTACGATCTGGACACGCTGGCCATCCTCGACGCCAACCCCGCGGCCTGCAGTGCCTTTGGCTGGGAACGCGATGAACTGCTGGAGCAGACCATCGATGCGCTGTGGCCGCCCGGCCAGGACCAGGCGCTGCAGACCAAGCTGGAGGCGATCCGCGAGGCGCCCGAGGAGCTGTGCATCCTGCGCGCCCAGTTGCAGCTGCGCGACGGTGCGCTGCGGCAGATGGAACTGCGTTCCAACGCGATCAGCTATGACGGCCACAACGCCCGCCTGTTGATCGCCATCGATCGCACTGCCGAGGACCTGGCCCAGCAGCGCCGCGACCAGGCATTGGCGCGGGTCGAAGAGGCGCATGAGCTGGCCCGCATCGGTGCCTGGGAGCTGGATCCGTCCACCGGGCTCGGCCGCTATTCCAACCAGGTCTACCGCCTGCTGGGGCGGCGTCCGCCCGAAGCGCGCCGTTGGCACCGCTTCGACGAACTGCTGGTGCCCGCCGATCCGGCCACCGCCACCCAGACCGAACAGCTGCTGGCCGAGCTCTGCTCCGGTGATCCGGTGCAGGTGGATGTGCTGCTGCCGTTGCTGTCGATGGACGGCCGCGCGCTGATGGTGCACCTGCGTGCCGCCAGTGGCGTCGACGAGTCCGGCCGCAGCCGCGTGCTGGGCACGCTGCAGGACGTGACCGAAAAGGAACAGTCGCGGCGCCTGCTGCGCGAGCGCGAGGAGCAGTTCCGCGAGCTGGTGCGGGTGCTGCCCGATGGCGTGGTGATCCTCTCCGACGAACATGTGCTGTACACCAACGCGTGGGCGGCCAGCCTGTTCGGCTATGGCAGCCACACCTTGCTGGGCGAGCCGCTGTCGGCGCTGGTGGCGGCCGGTGATCTGGCCCGGGTCCGCAGCCAGCTGCGTGCCGGGCAACCGCACCTGGGGCCCGGCCACAGCAGCGTGGTGGCCATGCAACGCGCCGACGGCCGCAGCTTCCACGCCGGCCTGGCAGTGGGCGAAGTGCGCTATGGCGGCCGGGACTGCAAGCTGCTGATCGTGCGCGACCTCAGTGACTCCGAACGCATCCGCAGCGCGCTGGAAACCAGCAACCGCGAACTGCAGGCGATGGCCGGCCGGCTGTTCTCGCTGCAGGAGGACGAGCGCCGCGCGATCTCGCGCGATCTGCACGACGACATCGGCCAGGCGATCACGGCGATCAAATTGTCCGCCCATGCGGCGCAGGACGAGCACGATCCGCAGCGCCGCGGGGAGGACCTGGCACAGATCGTCAGCCTGGCCGACACCACGGTGGCCAAGCTGCGCGACATCTCCACCCTGCTGCGCCCGCCACAGCTGGACGCACTGGGCCTGGAGGCTGCGCTGAGCTGGCAGGCGCGCGTCTTGTTCCGGTCCTCGCCGGTGGAGCTGCTGGCCGAGATCGAGCCGCTGCCCCATCGCCCCGACAACAGCATCGAGCAGGCCTGCTTCCGCATCGCGCAGGAGAGCTTGACCAACGTACTGCGCCACGCACGCGCCAGCCAGGTGCAGCTGCAGCTGCGCGATGTCGGCCAGCGTGGCCTGCACCTGCAGATCCGCGACGATGGCGAGGGCTTCGACCCCGACGGCCCGCGCGGCCTGGGCCTGATCGTGATGCGCGAGCGCGCGCAGAGTGTCGGCGGCCATGTGCGGATTGAATCGGCACATGGCGAAGGCACCCTGATCGACGTCCACCTCCCCTACCAGGCGGCCAGCATGGCCGCTGTCGATTCACCGGAATACTGAGCCTATGTGGAATCCCAACCAGCCCCCGGTCAGCATCGACGATGCCCCCGACCGCCTTGGCGCCGGCAATCCCGAGCTGCAGGCGATGGTTGCAGAAGCGGCCTCGGGCGGCACCGCGCTGATGCTGATGCACGTGGACATCGACCACTTCGCTTCGGTCAACGAGAACATGAGCGCCGAGGTGGGTGACCAGGCACTGGTGCTGGTGGCGCAGCGCCTGCAGTCCTACCTGCGCGGGCGCGGCAAGCTGTGGCGGCACGGCAGCGACGAGTTCCTGATCGCGGTACCGCGCACCGCCGACGTACCGCTGCCGGAGGATTTCGCCGAAGAGATCCGGCAGCAGATGGAGCTACCACTGTCGGTACTGCCGTACACGCTGTTCATGACCGGCAAGCTTGGCGTGAGCCTGTGCCCGGACCATGCCAGCAGTACCTCGCGCCTGCTCGACCACGCCGAGGATGCGCTGTACCAGGCGGCGCGCGAAGGCGGCAACGCGGTGCGCATCCACGCGGTGGATACCCCGCCGAGCGCACACAGCGAGAGCATCATCGCGCGCCAGATCGTCGACGCCATTCCCAATGGCGAACTGAAGCTGCGCTACCAGCCGCTGGTCAGTGCCCGCGATGGTCATGTGGTGGGCATGGAAGCACTGCTGCGCTGGCAGTCGCCGACGCTGGGCATGCTGGTGCCGGAGCGCTTCATGCGCACCGCCGAGCGGCTGGGCATCATCGTGCAGATCGGCACCTGGGTGCTGGAAGGCGCGCTGAAGCAGGCCCGGCTGTGGCGCGACCAGGGCTTCGATGACTTCACCATCGCCGTGAACGTGTCCACCCTGCAGCTCCTGCGGCCAAACTTC
Source organism: Stenotrophomonas raiganjensis (SeqCode) (assembly GCF_030658505.1). GTDB lineage: Bacteria > Pseudomonadota > Gammaproteobacteria > Xanthomonadales > Xanthomonadaceae > Stenotrophomonas. Next base: position 29,437 of record NZ_JAUTXR010000156.1, read on the forward strand.
TTCGCTGAAGTCATGGGCCTGATCCAGGCTGCGGGCGTGCCGGCACAGATGTTGACGCTTGAGATCAACGAAAGCGCGCTGACCAACAACGTCAACTTCGTGCACGAGACGCTGGCCAACCTGCGCAACGAAGGCATCAGCCTGAGCCTGGACAACTTCGGCACCGGCGACTCCAGCCTCAGCGCGCTGGTGCGCTACCCGGTGGACAAGCTGAAGATCGACCGCAGCTTCATCAAGAGCGCGCCGGCCGGCAACCGTGAGGCGGCCATCGCCCGCGCGATCATCGCCATGGGCCACCAGCTGGGCATGACGGTGATCGCCAACGGCGTGGAATCGCAGGCCCAGCTGGGCTTCCTGCGCCGCAACGATTGCGATGTATTCCAGGGCTACCTGTTCGGCGAACCGATGTCGGCCGATGCCGCGGGCATGACCCTGCGCCGCCGCTACCTGCGCCCGGAAGCCTTTGCCGAGACCCGCCCGGACCGCACGCTGCTCTTGCTGGACGACGAAGAGAACGTGCTGCGCTCGCTGGTGCGCCTGTTCCGCCGCGACGGCTACCGCATCCTCGCCGCCGGCAACGTGCGCGATGCGTTCGATCTGCTGGCGATCAATGACGTGCAGGTGATCCTGTCCGACCAGCGCATGAGCGACATGAGCGGCACCGAGTTCCTCGGCCGGGTGAAGATGCTGTACCCGGATACGATCCGGTTGGTGTTGTCCGGCTACACCGATCTGAACACGGTTACCGATGCGATCAACCGCGGCGCGATCTACCGCTTCCTGACCAAGCCGTGGAACGACGACGAACTGCGCAAGCACATCCACCAGGCATTCCGCACCTACGAAGAGCAGCGGCGCAGCAATGCCGGACCGGCGCCAGTGGAACCGGCAGACGGTGGTGAGGATCGGCCGTTACGGTGATGCTCCGGCCCGGTAGGGCCGGCCGCTGGCCGGCTGCCCCGGATCTCGGATTCGATGAGGTTGCCGGCCAGCGGCCGGCACTACCCGACGCGGTCAGCGCGGCTGCTTCACCGGCAGTACCACGCGGAAGCGCGAACCGACGCCCGGGGTGCTGTCCAGGTCGATGCGGCCGTGGTGCTTGTTGATGATGCTGTAGGAGATCGACAGGCCCAGGCCGGTGCCGCTGCCCACCGGCTTGGTGGTGAAGAACGGATCGAAGATGCGCTGGCGCAGTTCCGGCGAGATGCCACCACCGGTGTCCTCGAATTCGACCCACACGTGATCGCCATCGACGCCGGTGCGCACGGTGATCGTGCCGCGCTCGGCAATGGCATGCCCGGCATTGAGCAACAGGTTCATGTAGACCTGGTTCAACTCCGAAGGCAGGCACTCCACCAGCGGCAGCTGGCCGAACTCACGCACCAGCGTGACCTTGTACTTGAGCTCGTTCCAGATGATGTTGATGGTCGATTCCAGGCCCGCGTGCAGGTCCACCAGCTTCCATGACTCGTCGCGGCCGGAGTACGAGAAGTCCTTCAGGTCGCGCACGATGCGGGTGACGCGCTCGATGCCTTCGCGCGACTCTGCCATCAGCTGCGGCAGGTCGCGGCTGATGAAATCGATGTCCAGGCGGTCACGGATATCGTCGATTTCCGGGATCAGCGCCTTCGGGTCCGGCGCTCGCAACGCGCGTTCATAGGCTTCGATCACGGTGAACAGGCTGCGCAGGTACTCCTGCAGGCTGCCCAGGTTGGAGTGGACGTAGCCGATGGGATTGTTGATCTCGTGCGCAACGCCGGCGGCAAGCTGGCCGATCGAGGCCATTTTCTCCGACTGCAGCAGTTTTTCCTGGGTACCGTTCAGGCGCAGGTAGGCCTGGCGCAGTTCAGCGTGCCGCTGCTGCAGCTCGCGTTCGTAGTCTTCCTGTCCTTCGATGTGGCGGAACAGTGCCAGGAAGTGCCCCTGGCCGACCGGACCATGATGATAGAGGTGGGCAATGACCACGCCCTCGCCCAGCGGCAGGCTGCCGTTCCAGTGGCCGTGCTGGCGCGCCTGTTCCAGCGCATCGGGCGGCAGCAGTTCGCGCAGGCGCTGCGGCGGCGGCAATGCACCGTCCTCGCCGCTGGCCAGCAGGTTCTGCGCGGCCGGGTTGGCCAGGGCGACCTGCCCGTCGTCGGTGAACAGCAGCAGCCCTTCGCGCAGGCGCTCGAGCAGGGCCTGCAGCACCGGCTGTGGCGGAAGGGGGGCGGTAACCAGGGCGTTGGCAGCGGACACGGCGACTCGGGGCGTTCGAACAGGCGCCCAATATACGCGGTCACGCAGCGGGCTTCAGCCCGCAGGCAGGGGTTGTGCGACCGCCGTCGCCTCAGGCGATGGCGAGTGGGCGCCGCGCAGTGACCGTATGCGACTGGCCCTTGGCATCATAGGAGGAGGAAGCCTCGGTACGCCCCAGCTGGCGCAGCGCCCAATCGACCTCGCGGCGCCGGCGCGACAACAGCACGCCGTTCGCACGATTGCGTTCGGCCAGCTCCTGCAGGTGGTCCCCCTCTCCGAGCGGCGGCGTGCCTTCAAGCGCACGCAGCGCCTCCAACTTGGCACCGGTCGCCCGGATCAGCGCGTGCACGTCATGGTCGACCAGGGCTTGGCGCTCAACGTCAAGAGCCTGGGCCAGCCGCTGCAGTTGTTCGCTCATCGGCGCGATCATCCGTGCAGCTGCTGGTCCAGCTCGAGCATGCGCGATGCGATCGCGTCCGGATTGATCTTGTAGGTGCCGTTCTGCAGGGATTCGCGCACCGCGGCCACGCGCTGGGCGTCGATCGCCGGGGCGGTGGTCAGCTCACGCTCGATGGCCTGCAGATTGGTGGCTTCGCCGGTCAGGCGCAGGCTGTCGGCCGCCTCGATCGGGCGCGCCGCCGCATCGGTGCTGACGCCGGGCTTGTTGGCCGGGGTCGTCACGCTGCGCAGTGCCTGGGGGACCTGCAGGTTGCCGTCGATTTTCTGGCTCATGGGGTGTCCTGGAGTTGCCGTTCACAAGGGATAACGGCCGCAGGGCCGTGATCTTTAGGGATATTTTGCGGTAATTCAACGCGCCACGATTACGTCACCTGCGGCATCGACCGTGCCCTGCACGATCCGGCGCGAGGACAGGTTCTCCACCGAGACCCGCTCGTTCTCACCCGCATCACCCATCGCGCGCCCCGCAATGCGGACCTCGACCGAGCCGCGGCGCGACACCAGGGCCACATTGTCTCCTCGCTTGATGAGACGCTGCACCACCAGATCGTTGCTCGACAGCAGGGCCCCGGCCTGCAGCGGACGGCGGGCGATGCGGCCGATCGCTGCATTGGGATCGGCAAGCACCGCGCCGGCAATCCGGGCGGCGTCACGCTGGGCAGTGGTGATATCGGCGGCGGTCAGGGTTTCTCCAGTACCGATTCCACGATTGAGCACCAGCACGGTCTGGTTGCGGCGAACCTTCACCGGCACGAACAGGCGCCAGCCGCCCGCGTCGGGACAGCTGACCTCCACCGTGGTGTTGGCGGTGGGCTGCACCTGCAACGCGCCGCCACACTTCGGCAGGCGCAGCGCATCGGCCACCTGGGCCTCGCCCTCGCTGCCCGCAGGCAGCGTCGACAAGGCCGCCGCACGGATGCTGGCCACCGACTGCCAGTCAGCGGCGGACGCGCACGGCGAGGCCAGCGCGAGCGCGATGGCGAGTAGAGATGTGACCCGGCGCATGGCGCCTCCTGTCGAGGGGATCTGGCCCTGCTGCGTGCAAGCGGTGTGCCAGAGCACTGGCTTTGCCGCGACGAGCCCTGCTCCACCCCACAAAAGGCCGCGTGGGGCGCGCGGGCAGCAGAGCGCCCTCAAGTTCGCCCCCTGCCACGCCGATACAGCAGCCATGTCCCATGACCTGCTCAACCGGATCGACCAGCGGACCCGCCTGGCCGGCCACAACCGCCTGGCGCTGCTGCTGTTCCGTCTCGGCGGACGTCAGCTTTTTGGCGTCAATGTCTTCAAGGTGCAGGAAGTCCTGCGGCGCCCGGAGCTGTTCCAGGTGCCCGGGCTGCCCAGCCAGTTCTCCGGCGTGGCCGACGTGCGTGGCCGCTCGGTGCCGGTGCTGGACCTCGGCCTGGCCATCGGCCATCCCGAGCGTGAACCTGACGCGGACACCTCGCCCGGCTACCTGGTCGTCACCGAATTCAACCGCTCGATCCAGGGCTTCCTGGTCAGCGGCGTGGAGCGGATCGTCAACATCGCGGTGGAAGACATCCACCCGCCACCGGAGCTGGGCGCAGAATCCAGCTACCTGACCGCGGTCACCCGCTTCCAGGGCGAGCTGATCCAGGTGATCGACGTCGAAAGCGTGCTGGCCGACATCGCCCAGGTGCGTGGCGAGGCAGTGCTCGACCCGACGTTGGCGATGCCGGCGGACGGCCCGCAGCTGCAGGTACTGGTGGTGGACGACTCACGCGTGGCCCGCCAGCAGATCCGCAGCGTGCTCGACCAGCTCGGGGTGGGCGCCACCCTGCTCTCCGACGGCAAGCAGGCGCTGGACCACCTGCTGCAGATCCATGCCTCCGGCGAGAACCCGGCCGAGCGCTACGCGATGGTCATCTCGGACATCGAGATGCCGGCCATGGATGGCTATACGCTGACGACGGAAATCCGGCGCCATCCCGGCCTGGCCGGCCTGTACGTGCTGCTGCACACGTCGCTGTCGGGCGTATTCAACAATGCGATGGTCGAGCGCGTCGGCGCCAACGCCTTCGTCGCCAAGTACTCGCCGCACGAGCTGGCCGACTTCGTGCTGGACCGCCTGCGCAAGGTCGCGATGGCGGCCTGACGGCCAATGATCCGGTAGTGCCGGCCGCTCGCCGGCAACCGCAGATCTATCGGGAAGCCGGCCAGCGGCCGGCACTACCCTCTCGCGTCTGGCACGCCCCTTGCAGCTTCCCGGGCAACGTTCCCGTGGGAGTGCACCGTGCGCAACCTGATTACCGACTACCTGGGCGTCCATGCCCAGGCCATGCCGTTGCGCGAACAGCGGATGAAGCTGATCGCCAGCAACCTCGGCAATGCCGACACGCCCGGCTACAAGGCCCAGGACCTGGACTTCGATGCCGCCCTGCGCCATGCCCAGGGCCAGGATGCCAATGGCCTGATGGCCACCACCCACGAGCAGCACTACGAGATCAGTAGTGGCCTGAACCCGTTCCAGATCGCGCGCGAAGGCGTGCAGCCCAGCCTGGACGGCAACACCGTCGATCCCGATGCCGAGCGTGCCGCCTATGGCCGTGCCGCGCTCGAGTACCGCGCCTCGCTCAGCTTCGTCGAGAGCAAGGTGCGTTCCATGCTGACCGCGATCACGGGGCAATAAGCCATGAGCAACCTGCCGATCTTCGATATCGCCGGCTCCGCGCTGCAGGCGCAGTCGGTGCGCATGAGCACCATCGCCTCCAACCTCTCCAATGCCGACACCGTCGCCGGTTCCGCCGATGCCGTGTACAAGCCGCTGGAGCCGATCTTCCAGGCCGTGACCAGCAAGAACGACCCGAACATCACCTCGGTGAAGGTCAAGGAGATCACCCAGAGCGAGGCCGCGCCGATCAAGCGCTATGAGCCGGGCCACCCACTGGCCGACGCCGATGGCTACATCTACCAGCCCGACGTCGATCCGGTGGCGCAGATGGTCAACCTGATCTCGACCTCGCGCAATTACCAGGCCGGCGTGGAGATGCTGACCACCGCCAAGGAACTGGCCCTGGCCACCCTGACCATGGGCCGCTGAGCCCCGCAGCACCGGATACCGCCATGACCACCGCCGTCAACAACCAGACCAGCCAGGACGTCTACGCCGCACTCGGCCTGAACGCCCCGAACAGCAACGCCACCAAGAAGAAGAACACGCTGGACCAGGCCGATTTCCTGCGCCTGATGACCGAGCAGCTGCAGCACCAGGATCCGCTGAAGCCGATGGACAACACGCAGATGGTCGCGCAGATGGCGCAGATGTCGACCGTGCAGGGCATCACCGATCTGAACAAGACGGTGAAGGGCTTCCAGGAGTCGATGGCCAGCGACCAGGTGCTGCGTGGTGCTGCACTGGTCGGCCACCAGGTACTGGTGCCGTCGGAAAAGCTGGTGCTGGAAAAGGAAGGCAGCGTCGAGGGCACGGTGGCTGCGCCGTCGGCCGGCATCATCACGGTGGACATCACCGACGCCAACGGCGCCAAGGTCACCTCGCTGAGCGTGGAAGCCAAGGCCGCCGGCGAAACCGCCTTCCAGTGGGACGGCAAGGACGCCAACGGCAAGCGCATGGAACCCGGCAAGTATTCCATCGTTGCCAACCATGTCGATACCGCCGGCAAGAGCACCAAGCTGTCCACCTATGTGCAGGCGCCGGTGGAAAGCGTGACCGTCGGTTCCGACGGCCTGTACCTGAACCTCAAGGGCCTGGGCACGGCCCCGATCGACTACGTGCTCCGCGTCAGCTGAGCCGCATACCCCGTACTTACCAGGAGCATCCCATGGGCTTCAATGTCTCGCTGTCCGGCATCAATGCCGCCAACACCGACCTGAGCGTCACCGCCAACAACGTCGCCAACGTCAACACCGCCGGCTTCAAGCAATCGCGCGCCGAATTCGCCGACCTGTTCGCCTCCACCAGCTACGGCCTGTCGAAGAACCAGACCGGCTCGGGCGTCCGTGTTTCCAATGTCGCCCAGCAGTTCATTCAGGGCCACAATGAACAGACCGGCCGCAGCCTGGACATGGCGATCTCCGGTGAGGGCTTCTTCACCATGAACATGAACGGCTCGCGCGTGTACTCGCGTGCCGGCAATTTCCAGACCGATTCCGCCGGTTACGTGATCAACCCGCAGGGCGCGCGCCTGCAGGTATTCGCGCCGAATGCCGATGGCACCAACTTCGATGCAGGCCGTCTGGTCGACCTGCAGCTGCTGACCACCGACAGCCCGCCGAAGCAGACCAGCGAAGTGAAGGTCGGCTTCACCCTGCCGGCCAACGCCAAGCAGCCGACGGTCGCAAATTTCGATCCGACCGACTCCAACAGCTATAACCATTCCAGCGGTGGCATCACCGTGTACGACTCGCTGGGCGTCAGCCATATCCAGGTCTCGTACTTCGTGAAGGGCGCCAATCCAAACGAGTGGACCGTGCACAACTACGTGGACGGCCAACCGGCCGGCACCCCGGCCGCCGTCGCCTTCGATAACAGCGGCAAGCTGACCACTCCGGCCAGCGGCAAGGTCAGCCTGGGCACGTTCACCCCGACCACCGGCGCCGGTCAGCTCAACATGACGCTGGATATCAGCGGCTCGACCCAGTACGGCGAGAAGTTCGCCCTGCGCAACACCCAGCAGGACGGCTACGCCGCCGGCAAGCTCAACGAAATCACCGTATCGGAAACCGGCGTCGTCTATGCCCGCTATTCCAACGGCGACGACAAGCCATTGGGCCAGGTCGCACTGACCACCTTCAACAATACGCAGGGCCTGGAGCAGAAGGGCAACAACCTGTGGGTGGAAACCTTCGAGTCGGGTACGCCGCGCACCGGCATGCCGGACACCTCCAACCTCGGCAAGATCCAGGCCGGTTCGCTGGAAGCATCCACCGTCGACCTCACCGAGCAGTTGGTCAACATGATCACCGCGCAGCGCAACTTCCAGGCCAACGCGCAGATGATCACCACGCAGGACCAGATCACCCAGACCGTCATCAACATCCGTTGATGAGCTGCTGACCCTGTCACGGAACTCCCCGCATGGATAAAGCCCTCTACGTGGCGATGACCGGTGCCCGCGCCTCCCTGCAGGCGCAGGGTACACTCAGCCACAACCTCGCCAATTCGGACACCCCTGGCTTCAAGGAAGCGCTGGCCAACACCGAAGCCTTCCCGATCAAGGGGCCGGGCTTTGCCTCGCGGGTGGATGCGCTGCACGTCGACGCCGGATTCAACCGCACGCCTGGCGCGCAGCACATCACCGGCAAGCCGCTGGATCTGTCCCTGCAGACCGGCACCTGGCTGGCGGTGCAGTCCAGCGATGGCAGCGAGGCGTACACGCGCGGCGCGGCGTTGTCGGTCACGCCGAACGGCCAGCTGGTGACCTCCAGCGGCCGTCCGGTACTGGATGACAACAACAACCCGATCGCCATTCCGCCCTACCAGGCGATGGAAATCGGTGCCGACGGCACGCTCTCGATCATCCCGCAGGGCGAAGGCCCGCAGACCATGGCGCAGATCGGGCGCATCAAAGTAGTGCAGGCACCGGACGAGCGCCTGGAGCGTGGCTTGGATGGCTTGTTCCGCAATACCGATCCACGCCAGCCGTTTGCACCGGCACAGGGCACGGCCGTGCACAGCGGCCAGCTGGAAGGCAGCAACGTGGATGCCGCCGGCGCACTGGTGCAGATGATCCAGCTGCAGCGCCAGTACGAAATGCAGGTGCAGGTGATCAAGCACGGCGACGACAACGCGCGCAGCGCCAACAGCCTGCTGCGCCTCGGCAGCTGACGGAAATCCGGCGCCGCCTGGCAGCGGCGCTGGCACACCGCTTGCACACTCGCAATCAAGGGCCGCACCGCGCGGCCGGCTCCACCAGACAGGACACCGAAGATGAACCAGGCATTGTGGATCGCGAAAACCGGACTGGATGCGCAGCAGATGCGCATGTCGGTGGTTTCCAACAACCTCGCCAACACCAACACCACCGGCTTCAAGCAGGACCGTGCCAGCTTCGAGGACCTGCTGTACCAGCAGGTGCGCCAGCCCGGCGGTTCCTCGTCGGCGCAGACGCAGCTGCCGACCGGCCTGCAGCTGGGCACTGGCGTGCGCGTGGTGGCCACCGCCAAGAACTTCGAACAGGGTGGCCAGCAGCAGACCGGCCGCGCCCTCGACGTCATGGTCAACGGCCGTGGCTTCTTTGAAGTGCAGATGCCCGACGGCAGTTCGGCGTACACCCGTGATGGCTCGTTCAAGATCAACCAGGACAGCGAGCTGGTCACCAACAGCGGCTACCCGGTGCAGCCGGGCATCCAGATTCCCGAAGGCGCGCAGTCGGTGACCATCGGCAGCGACGGCACCATCAGCGTGAAGATGGCCGATGGCGCCGCGTCGGTGGAAGTCGGTGCGCTGACCCTGACCGACTTCGTCAACCCGGCCGGCCTGCAGGCGCGCGGCGAGAACCTGTTCCTCGAGACCACAGCGTCCGGCCCGGCACAGAACGGCAACCCCGGCCTCAACGGCCTCGGCACCGTGGTGCAGGGCGCGCTGGAGGGCAGCAACGTCAACGTGGTGGAAGAGCTGGTGTCGATGATCGAAACCCAGCGCGCCTACGAAATGAATGCCAAGGCGATCTCCACCACCGATTCGATGCTCGGCTACCTCAACAACAAGCTCTGACCGGCCCAACCGGGAAACCGCCATGTCGCCCATTTCCAACTTCACCCGCACCGCCCTCGCCTGCGCCGTGGCCGCCCTGCTCGGTGGCTGCGTGATCGCCGGCGACGTGCGCCCCTACCCGGCAATGGCACCGATCCAGCCGATCATGCCGCCGCAGGCGCAGCCGACCGCCGGTGCGATCTACGCCGCAGGCCCGACCCTGCAGCTGTATTCGGATCGTCGCGCGCGCGATGTCGGCGACCTGCTGACCATCACCCTGCTGGAAAACACCACCGCACAGACCAGTGCCAACACGGCCACCAACAAGGAATCGAACCTGAGCCTGGGCACACCGTCCATTCTTGGCGCACCGGTCACCCTCGGCGGCAAGGACATTCTCAGCGCGTCGGCGGCCGGCAAGCGTGACTTCACCGGCAAGGGCAACAGCGCGCAGAGCAACCGCCTGCAGGGCAGCGTCACGGTCACCGTGGTGCAGCGACTGCCCAACGGCAACCTGGTGGTGCAGGGGCAGAAGAACCTGCGGCTGAACCAGGGCGATGAGCTGGTCCAGGTACAGGGCGTCGTGCGCCCGGGCGACATCAGCCAGGACAACACCATCCCGTCCAGCCGCGTGGCCGAGGCCCGCATCGTCTACGGCGGCCGCGGCCCCGTCGCGCAGTCCAACGCGATGGGCTGGCTGAGCCGCTTCTTCAACTCCGGCCTGACGCCGTTCTGAGTATGGCCATGAAACTCTTTCTCTCTTCCTCCTGGCAGCGCCGCGTGGCGTCGTTCGCCGCGCTGATGCTGCTGGCCGTGACGGCGCCTGCCAGTGCCGAGCGCATCAAGGACCTGGCCCAGGTCGGCGGCGTTCGCGGCAACGCGCTGGTGGGCTATGGCCTGGTGGTCGGCCTGGATGGCAGCGGCGACCGCACCAGCCAGGCTCCCTTCACCGTGCAGAGCCTGAAGAACCTGCTCGGCGAGCTGGGCGTCAACGTACCGCCGAACGTCAACCCGCAGCTGAAGAACGTGGCGGCGGTGGCGATCCACGCTGAACTGCCGCCGTTCGCCAAGCCCGGCCAGCCGATCGACATCACCGTGTCTTCCATCGGCAACGCGGTGTCGCTGCGCGGCGGTTCGCTGCTGATGGCACCGCTGCGCGGTGCCGACGGCCAGATCTATGCCATCGCCCAGGGCAACCTGATCGTCGGTGGCTTCGGTGCGCAGGGCAAGGATGGCTCCCGTGTTTCGGTGAACGTGCCCAGCGTCGGCCGCATTCCCAACGGTGCCACCGTGGAGCGTGCCCTGCCCGATCCACTGGCCAATGGCGGCGACATCACCCTGAACCTGCACAACAACGATTTCACCACCGTATCGCGCATGGTTGCAGCGCTCAACAACGCGTTCGGCGAAGGTGCGGCACGCGCGATCGATGGCGTGACCGTGGCCGTTACCGCACCGACCGATCCGGGCGCACGCATCGGCCTGCTGGCACGCATCGAGAACCTCGAGCTGACCCCGGGCAGCGCCCCGGCCAAGGTGGTGGTCAATTCGCGCACCGGCACCGTGGTCATCGGCCAGCAGGTGCGGGTCGGCCCTGCCGCGATCTCGCATGGTTCGCTGACGGTGACGATCCAGGAGAACACCAACGTCAGCCAGCCCAACGCGCTGTCCGGCGGCCGTACCGTGGCCAGCCCGCAGTCGACCATCACCGCCACCAACGATGGCAGCCGCATGTTCAAGTTCAGCGGCGGCACCACCCTGGACGAGATCGTGCACGCGGTGAACGCCGTGGGCGCGGCACCGGGCGATCTGATCGCAATCCTGGAAGCCCTGAAGCAGGCCGGCGCCCTGAGTGCCGAGCTCGAGGTGATCTGACATGCGCATCAACCCCGCATTCGATCTGCACCCGGCACAGCAGAACGACCCGGCGAAGATCGACAAGGTCGCACGCCAGCTGGAAGGCCAGTTCGCCCAGATGCTGGTCAAGAGCATGCGCGACGCCAGCTTCGGCGACTCGCTGTTCCCCGGCGAAAACAAGATGTTCCGCGAGATGTACGACCAGAAGATCGCCGAGGCGATGACCCGTGGCAAGGGCCTGGGCCTGTCCGGCATGATCAGCCGGCAGCTGTCCGGCCAGGCCGCCGATGGCCCGGCGCTGGATACCCGCGTGGACCCGGCCAAGGCCAGCCGCGCCTACCAGCTCAATGCACCGGCCAAGACGGCACCGTCGCTGCCGTTGGAAGACGGCAGCCAGGCCGTGCGCCTGCTGCAGCAAATGGCAGCGGGTGCCCACGCGGGCGCACAGGCCGCCGTTGCGCCGATGGAACAGGCCCTGGACCTGATCGCCGGCCGCGAAAGCAGCAGCATGCACCGCTCGCTGGGCACCGACGATCCGTACATCGGCAGCCTGCAGGGCGAGGACTGGGCCAGCAGCAACGACCAGTGGTCGGCGACCGCCAGCAATCGCGGCACCACGATCAGCCCGGTCGATGCCTTGGCCACGCGCACCGCCGTCGCCCAGTTGGGCGAACACACACCGGAAGGCTTCGTTGCCAGCATCTGGCAGCACGCACAGAGCGCGGCCAAGGAACTGGGCGTGGATGCCCGCGCCCTGGTCGCCCAAGCGGCGCTGGAAACCGGCTGGGGCAAGCGCCACATCAAGCATGCCGACGGCAGCACTTCGCACAACCTGTTCGGCATCAAGGCCAACGGCTGGAACGGCCAGCGCGCGGTGGCCGGCACCCATGAATATGTAGACGGCGTACGCCGCAACGAGACCGCCAGCTTCCGCGCCTACAGTTCGCCGGCCGAGAGCTTCGCCGACTACGTGCGCCTGCTGAAGACCAGCCCACGCTACCAGCAGGCCCTGCAGGCCGGCACCGACGTGCAGGGCTTCGCCCGCGGCCTGCAGCGCGCCGGCTATGCCACCGACCCGCGCTACGCGGCCAAGATCGCCGCGATCGCCGGCGGCCCGACCATCGAGCGCGCGGTCAGCGCCGTCGCCGATGCAGGCGCGCGCCTTGGCCAGACCTTCGCCAGCACCGCAACTGCGGCGCTGGGTATCACTCGTCGTTGAGGAACCCCATGTCCAGCGTACTTTCCACCGGTACCGGTGCCCTGCTCGCCTTCCAGCGTGCATTGGCGACCACCAGCCACAACGTCGCCAACATCAACACCCCCGGCTACAGCCGGCAGAAGGTCGACTTCGCCACGTCTGATCCGCAGAACTACGGCTTTGGGGACGTTGGCAGCGGCACCCGCATCACCGACATCCGCCGCGCTGCCGACCAGCTGGCCATCTCGCGCCTGCTCGACAGCAGCGGTGAGCTGGCGCGCCTGAAGCAGCTCTCCGGCATGGCCGACCGGGTGAATGCCCTGTTCTCGGACCCGGCCACGAATGTCGCCGGCTCCTGGTCCAACTTCTTCGATGCCGTCAGCGGCCTGTCGTCGAACGCGGCCGGCACGGCCGATCGGCAGAGCCTGCTCGATGGTGGCAAGGCCTTGGCGAGCCGCTTCGTGCAGCTCAACACGCAGATGAACAACCTCGGCAGCGAGGTCAACAACGGACTCATCGCCGGCGCCACGGAAGTCAATCGCCTGGCGCAGGAGATTGCGCAGATCAACGGAGCCATCGGCACCAACATCGCCAATGCTGCGCCGGACCTGCTTGATCGCCGCGACCAGCTGATCTCGCAGCTGATCGGTTACACCGGCGGCACCGCCGTTGTCCAGGACGGTGGCGTGATGAACGTCTACACCGCTGGTGGCAATGCGCTGGTGGTGGGCACGACGGCGTCCAAGGTCACCACGGTGACCGATCCGTACCAGCCCGAGCGCCTGCAGCTGGCGCTGGAGACACAAGGCAATACCATCACGCTCGACCCCAAGGCTGTGGGCGGAAAGATCGGCGGCATGCTGGAGTTCCGCGACACCGTGCTGACCCCGGCCCAGGCCGAACTCGGCAAGCTCGCCGTCGGCCTGGCCGAATCCTTCAACCAGGCCCACCACCAGGGCGTCGACCTGTACGGCAAGATGGGGGGCGACTTCTTCAACATCGGCAACCCGCGCGTTACGCCCAACGCGGGCAATACCGGAACCGGCAGCCTCAGCGCGACCTACGGCGACCTGTCCAAGCTCGAGGCACAGAACATCGTCCTCAAGTTCGATGGAACCCAGTGGCAGGCCACCCGCGCCGACACGGGTGCCACCGTTGCATTGACCGGCACTGGCACCGCCGCCGATCCGCTGGTGATCAATGGCGTCAAGCTGGTGGTCGGTGGCACCCCGGCGGCCAATGATCGTTTTCTGCTGCAGCCCACGGCGGGCGTGGCCGGGAGCCTCGAAACCGCCATCACCGATCCCTCCCGCATCGCTGCCGCCGCTGCGGTCAAGGGCACGGCCGCATTGGCGAACACGGGCACCGGGAAGCTGACGGGCGTCACCGTCAACGACGCGTCGAATCCGAACCTGCGCGACCCCACCGCAATCGTGTTCACCTCGGCGACCACCTACACCATCAACGGTGGGCCGCCGCAGACCTATACCCCAGGCCAGACCATCAGCGCCAATGGTTGGAGCTTCGTGCTGGACGGTGCGCCGAAGGTCGGCGACACCTTCAGCATCAGCCCTACCCCGGCAGGTTCGTCGGACAACAGCAATGCGGCAAAGCTGGCCAAGGTCGAGGACGCCAAGGCATTCAACGGGGGCACCGTCACGCTCAACGGAGCGCTTGGTGGATTGACAACGCAGGTGGGTGCGGCTGCACGCTCGGCCGAGTACTCGCTGGACGCACAGCAGGTCATCACGGACAAAGCCCAGGCCGCGCGCGACGAGATCTCCGGCGTCAATCTGGATGAGGAAGCGGCTGACATGCTGCGTCTGCAACAGGCCTATCAGGCCGCCTCACAGCTGATCTCCACCGCCGACAACATGTTCCAGACCATCCTGGGAGCCGTCCGTCGATGAGCAGCCGAATTTCCACCGGGATGATGTTCAACCAGTCGGTGTCGCTGATGCTCGCCAAGCAGTCGAAAATCAGCAACCTGGAACAGCAGATCGCGACTGGCAGCAAGATCACCTCCGCCAAGGACGACCCGGTTGCTGCGGGTACGGCCGTTGGTCTTGACCGTGTCGTGGCCGGACTCGAGCAGCTCGGCAAGAACGCCAACAGCGTGCAGAACCGACTTGGCCTGCAGGAGAACGCTCTGGCACAGGTCAATGAGCTGATGTCGCGCGCCGTGGAGCTGAGCATCCAGGCCAACAGCCCGGTGCCCAAGGCCAGTGACCTCAAGGCAATCGTGAGCGAGCTGAAGACCATCCAGGAAAGCCTGCTGTCGCTGGCCAACTCCCGGGACGGCAGCGGCCGCTATCTCTTCGGTGGCAGCAACGATGCTGACGCCCCGTTCCAGCGGAGCGGCGGCACCGTGACCTACAGCGGCGACCAGAACCAGCGGCAGGTGGAGGTTGCGCCCGGCCAGCTGGTCTCCGACGCCCTGCCCGGCAGCGAGATCTTCATGCGCATCCCCACCGGCGATGGCCGTGTGGATGCCAGCGCCGCTGCCGGCAACACCGGCAGTGGCCTGTTGACCTCGGTCAGCCGTGACGGCAGCGGCAGCTGGGCCGGTGGCACGCTCAACGTCCGCTTCACCGGCACTGCCGAAGGCGCCTATGAGGTGGTTGATGGCAGCGGCACGGTGGTCGGCAGCGGCACCCACAAGCCCGGCGAAGACATCGTCGTTGGCGGCGTGCGCATGCGCATCGAAGGCAAGCCAGCCGCAGGTGATCAATTCAACGTCAGCGACGCGGGTAGCCGCGACATCTTCTCCACCCTGGACAAACTGGTCGCCGCACTGGAATCCGACCCGTCCACTGAAAGCCAGCGTACGGCGTTGCAGAACACCCTGCAGTCCAGCATCCGCGACCTCAACCGGGCCTCGGAAACGATGATCGACGCCCGCGCCAAGGGCGGCGCCCAGCTGGCCGCCATCGATACCGCAGCCAGCGCCCGCGAAGCCACTGCCGTCACCGTCAAGAGCACGCTCTCGACGATGCGGGACCTCGACTACGCCGATGCCATCGGCCAATACAAGCTGGAGACCGCCGCACTTCAAGCCGCCCAGACGATCTTCAGCCAGATGCAGGCGATGTCCCTGTTCAACAAGATCCGCTAGTCCCTTTCCCCGTTCCATCCGCCTTCCAGCACGGCGCGCCCCGCGCCTTCCACAACGAAACAGACCGAGCAACCACGGAGAAGCACCATGGCACAGATCATCAACACCAACACCATGTCGCTGAATGCTCAGCGCAACCTGTCCACCAGCAGCAGCTCGCTGGCCACCTCGATCCAGCGCCTGTCCTCGGGCATGCGCATCAACAGTGCCAAGGACGACGCCGCCGGCCTGGCGATCTCCGAGCGTTTCACCACCCAGATCCGCGGCATCAACCAGGCCGCGCGCAACGCCAATGATGGCATCTCGCTGGCACAGACCGCTGAAGGCGCACTGGGCGAAGTCGGCAACAACCTGCAGCGCATCCGCGAACTGGCCGTACAGGCCCGCAGCGCCACCAACTCGGCCTCGGACCGCCAGGCACTGAACGCCGAAGTGCAGCTGCTGAAGCAGGAAATCCAGCGCGTTGCCGAGCAGACCAACTTCAACGGCACCAGCCTGCTGGACGGCAGCTTCACCAACCAGGCCTTCCAGATCGGTGCGGACCAGGGCCAGACCATCAACATCTCGCAGATCACCAATGCGAATGTGCACATGCTGGGCAGCTGGACCAGTGCTTCGACTGATGGCTCGCTGACCGGTGCCGTGCCGAATACCGGCAACGTCGCCTCTACGGGAGCATTTGGCGCATTTACCCCGACAACCAGCACTGCGGCCTTCACCATTGACGTGGGCGGCATCAATATCGTCAACGTCGCCGACGCGTCTGGTGTGACGGAAACGAATCTTCAGGCCGCTATCGATGGCAAAGCAGCGGCGCTCACGGCAGCTGGTATTTCCGTCTCAGGCGATGTCGCCACCGGCGACCTTACGTTCACCAAGTCCGATGGACAGACCCTCCAGGTGAACATGAGCACCGCTGCGGCGGCAACCTTCGGCAACAGCGACAAGGTCAAGGGTCCGCATACCGCCGGCGGGTACAGCCCGACCAGCTTCCAGCTTTCGGGCTCCAAGGGTTCGGTAACCATCGATCTGGATCCGGCAAAGAACGCCAGTGATCGTGCCACTCAGATGGTCAACGCGGTGAACGCAAAGACCCACGCCACCGGCGTGAGCGCAGCACTGGTGGATGGCAAGCTGCAACTGACCGACAAGGAAGGAAATGTCACTGTAGGCTTGGCCGGCACCACGGACGCGCCTGCACTTCTGAAGGAAACTGGCCTCGCCCCTGGCAGCTCCACGACCTACGCTGCCGGCAAGGCAACCGTTGGATTCGCTGATCTGGATATTTCGTCACAGGCCAACGCCGACAACGCCATCCTCGCGATGGATGCCGCGCTGCAGTCCGTCAACTCGGCGCGTGCCGACCTCGGCGCGATCCAGAACCGCTTCACCTCGACCATCGCCAACCTGAACACCAACTCGGAAAACCTGTCGGCTGCGCGCAGCCGCATCCGCGACGTTGACTACGCACAGGAAACCGCCGAACTGACGCGTGGGCAGATCCTGCAGCAGGCTGGCACGGCCATGCTGGCCCAGGCCAACCAGGTGCCGCAGAACGTACTGCGCCTGCTGCAGTCGTAATTCCTGCACCACTCGAGCTGGAGCCGGGCCCCGCCATGCAGATGGCGGGGCCTTTTCGTTTGACCAGAGAAAAAAGGATCGAAACTCCGCTAAAGGCCGGAGGGGTAGTGCCGTTATTGATTTCAGCAGCGGTAGCACACCCCTTGGGGGGAAGCCAGCCACTGCCCCCCGAAACCGGTCAGGCTGCTCTGCCGGACACACTGCCTACAAGGAAACCGCACCATGGCACAAGTCATCAACACCAACACCATGTCGCTGAACGCCCAGCGCAACCTGGGCACCAGCGGCGCCAACCTGGCCACCACCATTCAGCGCCTGTCCTCGGGCATGCGCATCAACAGCGCCAAGGACGATGCCGCCGGACTGGCGATCTCCGAGCGCTTCACCACCCAGATCCGCGGCGCCAACCAGGCCGCCCGCAACGCCAACGACGGCATCTCGCTGGCCCAGACCGCCGAAGGCGCGCTGGGTGAGATCGGCAACAACCTGCAGCGCGTCCGCGAGCTGGCCGTGCAGTCGCGCAGCGCCACCAACTCGGCCTCGGATCGTCAGGCCCTGAATGCTGAAGTGCAGCTGCTGAAGCAGGAAATCCAGCGCGTCGCCGAGCAGACCAACTTCAATGGCACCAACCTGCTGGACGGCACCTTCACCAACCAGGCGTTCCAGATCGGCGCCAACCAGGGCCAGACGATCAACATCTCCCAGGTTACCAATGCCAACATCAGCAAGCTGGGGAACTGGACGACCGCCTCTACGGATGGCTCCTTGACCGGCGGCGTCCCGAACACCGGCACTGCCACCACCTCCGGCAGCTTTGGTGACTTCACCGTTCCGACTGGTTCCGGTCCCTTCACGATCGATGTCGGTGGCGTGAATGTGTACACCAATACTGACGCCTCCACTGCCACCGCTGCCGCAATCGACACCGCCATTGGCACTAAGACCGCTGAACTCGCCGCCAAGGGGATCGTTGCGTCGGGTAAGGCTGTAGATGGCGATCTGACCTTCACCAAGGCCGACGGGCAGAAGATGGAGGTCAAGCTCAGCGCTGACGCTGCTGGTGCATTTGACAATGGAAACACGGTCCAGGGCACGCACACTTCCGGTGGTTTCGGCAAGGCGAGCTTCACGCTCTCCGGTAGCACCGGCAGCGCTCAGATTGACCTGACCGCCGTTGGCAACGCCGGTGATCGTGCGACCCAGATGGTCAATGCGGTCAATGCCCAGACCCACAATACCGGCGTTACCGCAGCACTGGTCGAGGGCAAGATGCAGCTGACCGACAAGGCCGGCAATGTGACCATCGCGGTGGCCGGCACTACCGACGCTGCCACGTTGACCAAGGAAACCGGCCTGTCCGTAGGCTCGTCGGCGAACTACGCAGCAGGCAAGGCCGCCACTGGCTTTGCTGACCTGGACATCTCCTCGGTCAAGGGTGCCGACAACGCCATCCTGGCAATGGACGCAGCCCTGAACTCGATCAACTCCGCCCGCGCCGACCTGGGTGCGATCCAGAACCGCTTCACCTCGGTGGTTGCGAACCTGAACACTTCGTCGGAGAACATGTCGGCTGCCCGCAGCCGCATCCGCGACGTGGACTACGCCTCGGAAACCGCCGAGCTGACCCGCAACCAGATCCTGCAGCAGGCCGGTACCGCCATGCTGGCCCAGGCCAACCAGTCCAGCCAGAACGTGCTGAGCCTGCTGCGCTGATCCAGCGGTAGCAGAAGGCAACAACGGGAAGGGGGCGAAAGCCCCCTTCTTCGTGCCCGGAGGCGGATTGGCATGGGCCTTGCACAGGGTTGGAGAGCGTTTCCACGCTCAAGCTCGCCCCTCCCAGGCCGATAGCAGGTGCAGCACACCCGCACGGCCCGTCCAAGAAAAAGGATTCCCCTCATGGCCATCGGCACGATTGGTTCCGGCCTCGACATTCCCAACCTGGTTGCACAGCTGACCGCCAAGGAACGCGAGCCCCGGGAGAAGCAGATCAACTCGGCAGGCGTTGCCGCCAGTGCCAAGCTGTCGGCGCTTGGCACCATCAAAAGCGGAATGACCACCCTGCAGAGCGCGCTGAAGACCCTGGTCAAGGGTGTGGCCACCCCCGGCCTGAAGGTCAGCACGCCGACCGAATCGAACTTCACTGCCACCCTCGATACCAGCACCACGGCAGGCAAGGCCGCCGCGGGCAGTCACCAGGTGGAAGTCAAATCCCTGGCGCAGAACCAGAAGCTCAGCTCCAAGGCCTATACGAAGGATGCCGTGGTTGGCGACGGTACGCTGACGATCGGCTACGGCGACAAGTCCATAAGCGTGAACATCGAACCCGGCGCAACACTCGAGAAGATCGCGGCCGAGATCAACTCCGCCGCCGAGAGCAAGGGCGTCACCGCGGCCGTGGTGACCGCCGACGATGGCATGCACCTGGTGTTGACCGCCGTTGATTCCGGCAGCAAGGGTGCGTTGAAGGTCAGCGCCAGTGGCGGCAATGGCGGACTCTCCGAGCTGGCCTATGACGGCACACCGGCGTCGAAGATGACCGAAATGGTGCCCGCCAAGGACGCTGTGGTCGTGGTGGATGGCTTCACCCGCACCAGCAGCTCCAACACCATCACCGATCTGGTGCCCGGCATCAGCCTCACCCTGACCAAGGCGAAGGAAGGCGAGACGCAGACGCTGACCGTCACTCCGGACAACAGCACGCTGAAGACCAACCTCACGGCCTTCATCACCGCCTACAACGGCATTCAGGCGACACTGAAGAACTCCAGCGCCTACAACGCCGAGACGCGCACTGCATCGACCATGACCGGCGACGCCATGGTCCGCGGCCTGCAGCAGCAGCTGCGCGCCCAGCTGAGTGCGAACGTCAACGATCTCAAGGATCTGGGCATCACCATTGCTGCCGATGGCAGCATGAGCCTTGATGGCGCCAAGCTCGACACGGCATTGGCCAAGAACCCCGAGGCCGCCACCAAACTGTTCGGTGCAGAGGGCGCACTGGGCAAACCGATGACCGAACTGCTCAAGAGCAGCCTGGACGCGACCACCGGCACGATCACCCAGCGCACGGCGACGTTGAACAAGCAGATCAAGGCGCTCGAAAAGCAGCTGGACGAGCTGGACAAGAACATGGAAAAGGTGGCCGACCGCTACACCAAGCAGTTCACCGCGATGGAAAAGATGGTCACGCAGATGCAATCGGCCGGCGGCTCGCTGATCCAGCAGCTCGGCAACTGATTTCCAGGCATTTTTCCGGCGCAGTCGGCGCTCAAGTAGAGCCCCGGCTGGGCCGATAACCCGTTAGACCCGTGCCGAATCCCACCACCCACGCGGATGGGCAGGCATTCCAGGAGACTTCCCCTATGTACGGTTCCAATCGGCAGTTCGCCGAGCAGTACCGAAAAGTCGGCGTGACCACCTCGGTCGTCGATGCCGATCCACACAAGCTGGTGGCATTGCTGCTGGCCGGTGCCTGCGAGCGCATCCGCACGGCTGAAGCGTCGCTGCAGCGCAATGACCAGGCGCGCAAGGGCAAGGCCATCGGCGAAGCCTGCGCCATCGTCGGCCACCTCAACGGCTCGCTCGACCATGAAGCCGGTGGTGAGATTGCCGGCAACCTGTCGGCGTTGTACGACTTCGTCATCATGCGCCTGACCGAGGGCAACCTGCACAACGATCCAACCGCGCTGAAGGAAGCGCTGGGCTTGATGGTGGAGATCGACTCTGCATGGAACGCAATTCCGGCAGACCAGCGCCAGGTGACCAAGGCGGTGGGGCCATGAACCTGCAATCGATGCATGACGCCCTCGATACTCTGGAAGCAAGCCTGCCAGGCGAGGACCACGAAACCAGCGAGCGCCTGATGGCCGAGCACCTGGAAGCAGTGGCCGCGCTGTCGCTGGTTGTCGAGCGCCCCAGTGATGCGTCCATCCTCGCGTTGCGCGACCACCAGCAACGCGTGCTGGCACGCATGATCTCCCTGCGCGACGAAGCCGCCGCGCACCTGAAGCACACCGGCCGCTCCCTTCGCGCGGCGCATGCCTACCTGCAGGCAGAATCGCTGGCATGACCCAGCTGCCGACCACCTCGCTGCACCATCCCGCCGAGAGCGAACTGTTCGACGAAACGCTCAGCTGCGAGCTGGCCCTGCCGGCCGAGTTCCAGGCAGGCAGCGGCGCCGGCCGCACCAGCAGCGCCGAAGGCCTGCTGCGCAGCCTGGCACTGGTCGAAGACAGCCGCGTTGACGAACACGACGACCGCAACGAAGCCAGCCTGCAGCTGCAGCGCCTGGAAGCCAAGCTGGATCTGGCGATGGTGCTGCTCGGCCGGCTGGTGCGCCAGCAGGGCCAGGAGCTGACCCTGCGCCCGGTGCGCTGGTCACGCCGCGGCATCCGCCTGCAGTTGGGCCCGCGCAGCGGCGCCAGCCCCGGACAGGCTGGCCTGGTGCGCCTGCAGCCCAGCGACTGGCTGCCCGACCATATCGACCTGCCGGTGGAGGTGATCGCCGAAGCTGCGGATGGCGGCGGCGGCCACTACCTCTGGCTGCGCTTCCAGCGCCTTGGCGACGGCCTGGAGATGGCCATGGAGCGCCACCTGTTCCGCCTGCACCGCCGGCAGGTGGCGGAAGCCCGCCGGGCGCGCTGAAACCTGCCACCATCACGCTAGGCGGGCAAGCCTTGGCGTGCCCGTTCAGCTAAGTTAAGGTGGACTCCCCTACACGGACCTGCTGCGTGCCTGTGCGAGTTCTCATCGTCGACGATCACACCCTGGTCCGCGCCGGCCTGGCGCGGCTGCTGCAAGGGTTTGCCGACGTGCACCTGGTGGCCGAGGCCAGCAATGCCGAACAGGCGCTGCAGCTGGCCCTGCAACACGCGCCGGACGTGGTGCTGATGGACCTGTCACTGCCCGGTCGTACCGGCCTGGAAGCCCTCAGTGACATCCGCCTGCGCGCCCCCGGCACCCGGGTGGTGATGATGACCATGCATGACGACGCCGCGCACGTGCGTGACGCGCTCGATCGCGGTGCGGTCGGGTTCGTGGTCAAGGATGCGGCACCGCAGGAGCTGGAACTGGCGTTGCGAGCCGCACACGCCGGCCAGGTGTTCCTGAGCCCGCAGATCTCGGCCAAGATGCTGGCGCCGATGCTGGGCCGCGAGAAGCCCACCGGCATCGCCGCATTGTCGCCACGCCAGCGCGAGATCCTGCGCCGCATCGGCAAGGGCGAGAGCAACAAGGAAATCGCCGCCGACCTCGGCATCAGCGTCAAGACGGTGGAGACCCACCGCGCACGCATGATGGAATCGCTGGGCTGCCGCCGCGCCAACGATCTGTTGCTGCTGGCCGCACGCCACCAGCACGAGCTGGAGTGATCCTCTGCGGAAGGGGGCAGCCCCCTTTCCAGGGGAAAGGGACCTGACCCCTGCCCGGCCCGCGCGGACGACGAATTCCCGTCACCCCGACAGGCCCTGACAGGAATCCGTACACGGCGCAGCCCGATCAACCCGGCACCCGCACCGGAAATCAGTAACTTAGCAGCGGTCATCGTCAATATTCCGCGCCGATGTAGGGAATACCCCTACATCCTGTCAGGACAACCACGAAGTCCCTCAGGAACCCCCCGATTCCGCCCCCGCCGGATCAAAAGCAAGATGCGTTCCACAAGGCGCCGGGGAGCGGTGCCGGGGAACCACGATGAAGGCTGCACTCTCGACCCAGCTGGGCCAACAACTTCACCTCACCCCGCAGCTGCTGCAGTCGATCCGGCTGCTGCAGCTCGATGGTCTGCACCTGGAACAGGAAATCCAGCGCCTGCTGGACTCCAACCCACTGCTGGAGATCGAGGAGGCCGAAGCGCCTGCCGCCGACGCCACCGAGGCCGTCGCCACCACGCTGGAAACGGCCGCGTTCGACGAGCTGCCGGAGTCTTCGATGTGGGACGTGGCCGGCGCCAGCTGGCAGGACGGTGACGATGACCGCATGGCGCGCATCGCTGCGGGGGAATCGACCGACCCGCAGCTGCGCGTGCTGCAGCGCCTGTCGCTGGACATGGACGACCGCGAACTGGCGGTGGCCGCGTTCTGGCTCGACCACTGCGATGAAGCCGGCTACCTGCAGGCACCGCTGGAACAGCTGCAGCTTCTGGCCAGCGCCCAGTTCGATATCGCGGCCGACGGCGTGGAAGCCATCCGCCAGCAGCTGCTGCACGGAGAACCCGCTGGCATGGCCGCGCAGGACCTGCGCGAAGGCCTGCAGGCACAGCTGCGCAGCCTGCACGGCGTGGTCCCCGCTCGCCATCTGGCCGCCCGCATCCTCGATGGCGCGCTCGATGCGCTGGCCGCCCACGACTACCCTGCCCTCGCCCGCCAGCACGACGCCGAGATCGACGACGTGCGCGAGGCCGTGCGCCTGATCCTCTCGCTGCAGCCGCGCCCGGGCGACAGCCTGCTGCCCGAACGCAATGCGGTGGTGGTGCCGGACGTCGTGGCCTGGCACGCCGATGGGCAATGGAAGGTGGCACTGAACCCGGCCACCAGCCGCCGCGTCTCGATCAACAGCCAGTACGAACAAGCCCTGGCCGAGACCAGCGACGCCGCCCCGGCACTGCGCGAGATGCTGCAGGAAGCGCGCTGGTTCAGCCGCGGCCTGTCGATGCGCTACGACACCCTGCTGCGCACCGCGCGGGTGATCGTCGAGCGCCAGGCCGCGTTCCTGGTGCGTGGCGAGGAAGCCATGGCACCGCTGACCCTGAAGGAAGTGGCCGAGGAGATCGGCATGCACGAGTCCACCGTCTCGCGCATCACCACCGGCAAGTTCCTGCAGACCCCGCGCGGCACCTTTGAACTGAAGCACTTCTTCGCGGTGCGACTGGAAGGCGCCAGCGTGTCCGGCCAGGCGGTGAAAGCCATGGTCCGCCGCCTGATCGACGCCGAACCGGCCGGCCGCCCGCTGGCTGACGAGGCCATTGCCGGCCTGCTGTCGCGCCAGGGGGTGAACATTGCCCGCCGAACCGTCGCAAAATACCGAGAACAACTGGATATCGCCCCGGCCCGCGAACGGCGCCGGCTCAGCGCCAGGCAACCACAGCTGGCCCGGGTGGGCTGAAAAGGATGTTGGACATGAACAAGCTCACGGTCCTGCTGGTCGATGACCACGAGGGCTTCATCAATGCGGCGATGCGTCATTTCCGCAAGATCGACTGGCTGCAGATCGTCGGCAGTGCCGGCAACGGCCTGGAAGCGATCGAACGCTCGGAAACGCTGCGCCCGCAGGTCGTACTGATGGATCTGGCGATGCCGGAAATGGGTGGCCTGCAGGCCACCCGCCTGATCAAGTCGCAGGACGATGCACCGTACATCGTGATCGCCAGCCACTTCGACGACGCCGAGCACCGCGAACACGCGCTGCGTGCCGGTGCCGACAACTTTGTCAGCAAGCTGTCCTACATCCAGGAAGTCATGCCGATCCTGGAAGGCCTCAGGGAGGAACAGTCGTGAGTGAATCGCGCATCCTGGTGCTGGACAACGACGCCGTGCGTGCCGAGCGCACCGTTGCCCTGCTGGAATTCATGGACTTCAACCCGCGCTGGGTTTCCGACGCAGCCGACTTCGACCTGGGCCGCCAGCGCCAGAACGACTGGATGGCGGTGATCGTCGGCAGCCTGGACGACACCGCTGCCAGCACCGCACTGTACGACTGGCTGGGCGGTAGCAGCCTGCCGCCCCCGGTACTGCTGGCCGATGGTGATGCCACTGCGTTTGCCCAGCAGCACGGGCTGCACGAAGCCAACATCTGGCCGCTGGAAACGCCGCTGCGCCATGCGCAGATGGAAGCCCTGCTGCGCCGCGCGAGCCTCAAACGCCTGGACGCCGAGCACCAGGCCGGCGCCGCGCAGGACCAAGGCCCGACCGGCAACGGCCCGGCGGTGACTGCGTTGCGCACCATGATCGAGCAGGTGGCCGCGTTCGATACCACCGTGCTGGTGCTGGGCGAATCCGGTACCGGCAAGGAAGTGGTCTCGCGCGCCATCCACCAGCGCTCGCCGCGGCGTGACGGACCGTTCGTCGCAATCAACTGCGGCGCCATTCCGCCGGACCTGCTGGAAAGCGAACTGTTCGGCCACGAAAAAGGTGCCTTTACCGGCGCGCTGACCGCCCGCAAGGGCCGTTTCGAAATGGCCGAGGGTGGCACCCTGCTGCTCGACGAAATCGGCGACATGAGCCTGCCGATGCAGGTGAAGCTGCTGCGCGTACTGCAGGAACGCAGCTTCGAGCGTGTGGGTGGCAACCAGACCATCCGCTGCAACGTGCGCGTCGTGGCTGCAACCCACCGCGATCTGGAAACGCGCATCGCCGAAGGCAAGTTCCGCGAGGATCTGTTCTACCGCCTCAACGTGTTCCCGATCGACGTGCCCGCCCTGCGCGAGCGTCGCGAGGACCTGCCGGCGCTGGTGGAAACCATCGCCGCACAGCTGGCCCGCACCGGCCGTGGCGAAGTCCGCTTCACCCCGGAAGCCCTGCAGGCACTGGCCGGCTACGACTGGCCGGGCAACGTGCGCGAGCTGACCAATCTGGTCGAGCGCCTGGCCGTGCTGCATCCGGGCGGTTCGGTGCGCGTACAGGACCTGCCGGCCCGCTATCGTGGCGATGCGGCACTGGCTGTCGCGCCGGTAGCGGCTCCGGCGCCGCCGCTGGCCAGTGAAGAACGCCTGGACCTGCGCAGCTTCTCGTTCCACACCCCGGGCAGCGGCAACCAGCCAGCGCTGGAGCACGGCATCGCCGTCAATCGCCCGGCTGCACCGGCCGCACTGCCCGACGAGGGCATGGACCTGCGCAACCACATGGCCAACATCGAACTGGGCCTGATCAACGAAGCGCTGGAACGCACCCAGGGCGTGGTCGCCCACGCCGCCCAGCTGCTTGGCCTGCGCCGCACCACCCTGGTGGAAAAGCTGCGCAAGTACGGCATTGAACGTGAGCAGGCCGAACTGGCCGGCTGACGCGTGCTGTCAGCATGAAGGGGGCACGAACGCCTGGGCTTGCCCGGGCGTTGGTGTTTGTGGGATTTGCAACTATTCCCGATGCGCTTCGCTCCGGGACGCAATAGCCTCAAGGGTTGCGATTGCCACCGAGGAATGCCATGAGCGAGACCTTTGAAGGCTCCATGCAGGAAATACTGGAATCCATGCTCAGCGTTTGTCTGGAGTACGGAGAGAATCGCGTGGATGGTGTGTACCTGTACGGCGCAGCGGAAGCTGGTACTTCCTCTGCAGACGTCTTCTATGAAATAGGTAGTGGCATCTACAGGATTCACGAGTTGAACGACTCTCCCGTCGCCCGGGATGGGCAGCAGTTTGATGTATCACAAGTTCAGCCATGACCTTCATTTCACTAATACCGAGGATCTCCTACCGAGTGACTTTTTCGAAGCGTGGCTCCAGGAAGTGAAGGAGCGCACCTCAAACGCCAATGTCGACGGTTAGCCGGGAGCGCAATTCCGGAACGAAGATGAGGCCACCGTGGTCAGCTGACCCCGTTTCATTTGCACGTTTTCCTAGAGACAACGCAGCCGCAGTGCGGTGCATTGCAGGGACACCCCAAGGAGCTCCCACCATGCACCGCACCACCCTGCTCGCCGCCCTGCTCTTCCCGGTCCTGGCCACTGCCGCCAACTGCTACCTGCCGACCACTCTGGACCAACGCCAGTTCACCAACCTCAGCGACCCGCTGTACGCACCGGACAACCCCAACGCCGGACGCATGGTGCAGGTCAGCTTCGCCGGCAGCCAGTACGTGCTGGACATCCTCGGCACCGGCCTCCGCATCGGTGGCAGCTACCGCTATCAACGCCTGGCCCCGCATATCGCGGAAATCCAGATGACTGAAAGCCACCCAGCCGGTCCCGCCCACTACACCCTCCTGCTGACCTGCCTGAGCGACCACCAGGGTCGTTTCATCTACACCCAGCACGACGGCCCCATCGCACCGCGCCAGCGCCAGAATTCCGGCCACTGGACCCTGCAGCCGTAGGCCAGAAAACCGACGCCGGTTAAATGGCGCCACGACCGGAGTCAGAGCCGGTTGCGTTGCAACGGGATCCGACCCCGTGCCGACCAACGGTCGGCACCCACCACCATCAGAAGCACCATCAGCAGCAGGTTCCAACAGATCGCGGCCCACTGTCGAAGGCGGGGTGGGTCCGGTTGCGGGGGTGTCCGCGGCATGGATGCCGCAGCCAGGCCCCCAAGGACGGGTTTACGGCGTCCCCCGTAACCGGACCCACCCCGCCACCCCACGGATAGCCCGATTTTGACGTTGATGTTGACGTGGCCTCTGCGGGTGCAGGGCGCAGCCCTGCCACCAAACACCCCCACCCTCACTTCACTGAATCGAAAACCGGTTTCGGCACGGCACTTGCACTGGCTACAGCAGACAACCCCATCCCTGTTTCTGGAACCGTTGCAGATGTCCCACTCCGTCACTTCGATCCTTTCGCAGATCCGCTCCTATCAGACCCAGATGGGACAGCCGGCGCTCAACCCGCTGGGCGAAACGCCTCGCAGCAACGCCCTGCCGGGCACGGTGCTGGATGCACCGCAGGCCCAGCCGGCCAGCTTCACCGAAACCCTGCGTGGTGCGATTGCCGGCGTCAACGATGCGCAACAGAAATCCGGCGCCCTCGCCAAGGCCTTCGAAATGGGCGACCCCAGCGCCGACCTCGCCAAGGTGATGGTCGCCTCGCAGCAGTCCCAGATCGCCTTCCGCGCCACCGTGGAAGTCCGCAACCGTCTCGTCCAGGCTTACCAGGACGTGATGAACATGCCGCTGTAAGGAATAGAGACGCATGGCACTGACGCTCTCCAAGGACAGCCTGAACGCCGAAAAGGCCGGGCAATGGTTCGACCGCCTGCAGAGCCTGCAGATCACCCGTCGGCTGGGCCTGATGGCGATGATCGCGGTGGCGGTGGCGGCAGGCCTGTCCGTGTTCTTCTGGTCGCAGAAGCCGGGCATGGTCCCGCTGTACACCGGCCTGGACCAGAAGGCCACCGCTGAAGCCACCGACCTGCTGCGCGCCGCGCAGATTCCGTTCGCGCTCGACCCGGCCACCGGTGGCATCACCGTGCCGGAAAAGAACCTGCACGACGCCCGCCTGAAGCTGGCCGGTTCCGGCCTGACCGACAGTGGCAAGCTCGGCTTCGAGCTGATGGAACGCGACCCGGGCTTCGGCGTCAGCCAGTTCGTCGAAAGCGCGCGCTACCAGCACGCGCTGGAAACCGAACTGTCGCGCACCATCAACACGCTGCGCCCGGTGCGCGATTCGCGCGTGCACCTGGCCATTCCCAAGCCCAGCGCCTTCACCCGCCAGCGCGACGTAGCCAGTGCCTCGGTCACCCTGGAACTACGTGGTGGCCAGCAGCTGGAACGCAGCCAGGTGGACGCCATCGTGCACATGGTCGCGGCCAGCATCCCGGACCTCGCGCCGGAACGGGTGACCGTCGTCGACCAGAGTGGGCGCATGCTCAGCATCACCGACCCGAACAGCGAAGCGGCGGTCAACGCGGCCCAGTTCGAGCAGGTGCGCCGCCAGGAAACCTCGTTCAACCAGCGCATCCGCGAGCTGCTGGAACCGATGACCGGCCCTGGCCGCGTCAACCCGGAAGTGAGCGTGGACATGGATTTCTCGGTGACCGAGGAGGCCCGCGAGCTTTACAACGGTGAGCCGCAGAAGCTGCGCAGCGAGCAGATGAGCGAGAACACCACCAGCACCCCGGGGCCGCAGGGTGTGCCGGGTGCCACCAGCAACAGCCCGCCGGGCCAGCAGGCCGCCCCGGCTACCGCACAGACCCCGACCGAAAGCAGCAAGAACGCGACCCGCAACTACGAGCTGGACCGCACCCTGCAGCACACCCGCCAGCCGGCCGGCCGCATCAAGCGCGTGTCGGTGGCGGTGCTGGTGGACAACGTGCCGCGCGCCGGCGCCAACGGCAAGATGAGCCCGCAGCCGCTGTCGGCCGCCGAACTGACCCGCGTCGAGGCCCTGGTCAAGCAGGCGGTCGGCTTCAATGCCGAGCGTGGCGATACCGTGTCGGTGATGAATGCCCCGTTCGTGCGCGAGATCACGCCCGAACAAGGCCCGGCCTGGTGGGAACTGCCGTGGGTGCACGATGCCGGCCGCATGCTGCTGGGCGCAATCGTGGTGCTGGCGCTGCTGTTCGGCGTGCTGCGCCCGGCACTGCGCGCGATTACCGGGCAGAGCAAGAAGAACGACGAACAGGCACTGGAACCGCATACCGCGGACGTACAGCTGGTCGATGACGATGGCATGCCGCTGCCGGCGCTGGGCGCCGACCGGGCCAGCCTGGGTGGGCCGGAGGCGCTGGCCCTGCCGGTGGATTCATATGAGGAACGACTGCGGATGGCGCGTGAAGCCGTGAAGACCGACTCCAAGCGCGTGGCCCAGGTGGTCAAGGGCTGGGTGGCCAATGACTGAGCCGCAATTGACCGGCGTGCAGCGCGCGGCCGTACTGCTGCTATCCCTGGGTGAGCTGGACGCGGCCGAGGTGCTGCGCCACATGGAACCCAAGGAAGTGCAGAAGATCGGCATCGCCATGGCCACCATGACCGACATCACCCGCGAGCAGGTGGAACGGGTGATGGACCAGTTCGGCCAGGAGCTGGGCTCGAAGACTTCGCTGGGCGTTGGCTCGGACGACTACATCCGCAACATGCTGGTGCAGGCGCTGGGCAGCGAGAAGGCCGGCAACCTGATCGACCGCATCCTGCTCGGCCGCAACACCACCGGCCTGGACGCGCTGAAGTGGATGGACCCGCGTGCGGTGGCCGACCTGGTGCGCAACGAGCACCCGCAGATCATCGCCATCGTGATGGCGCACCTGGAAACCGACCAGGCCGCCGACGCGCTGAAGCTGCTGCCCGACCGCACCCGCGTGGACGTGCTGCTGCGCATCGCCACCCTCGACGGCATTCCGCCGAACGCACTCAATGAACTCAACGAGATCATGGAGCGCCAGTTCGCCGGCAACCAGAACCTGAAGTCGTCCAACATCGGCGGCGTGCAGTGCGCGGCCAACATCCTGAACTTCATGGACAGCGGACAGGACCAGGCGATCCTGGGCGAGATCGCGCGCATCGACGCGCCACTGAGCAACCGCATCCAGGACCTGATGTTCGTGTTCGACGATCTGGTCGACCTCGACGATCGCGAAATGCAGCTGGTGCTGCGCGAAGTGAGCGGCGAGCGCCTGGGCCTGGCCCTGCGCGGTGCCGACATCAAGGTGCGCGACAAGATCACCCGCAACATGTCGCAGCGCGCGGCCGAAATCCTGCTGGAAGACATGGAAGCTCGTGGCCCGGTGCGCCTGTCCGACGTGGAAGGCGCGCAGCGTGAGATCCTGGCCATCGTCAAGCGCATGGCCGATGAAGGCACCGTCACCATCGGTGGCAGCGCGGAGGCCATGCTGTGAGCAACGTCGTGCGCTGGCTTGCCCCGGACCTGCTGGCCCAGCCCGAACCGGCGCTGGATCAGGAGGATGCGTTCGAGCTCACCGAGCCCGACCCGGAACACGAACCCGAACCGCCGCTGCAGCTGCCGACCCTGGAGGAAATCCAGGCGATCCAGGACAGCGCCGAGAAGGAAGGCTTCCAGCACGGCCATGCCGAAGGCTACGGCCAGGGCCAGGCAGAAGTGCGGCGCCTTGCCGCGCAGATCGAGGGCATCCTCGACAACTTCAGCCGGCCGCTGGTGCGGCTGGAGAACGAAGTAGTCGGCGCCCTCGGCGAGCTGGCGGTACGCATCGCCGGTGCATTGGTCGGCCGCGCCTACGAGGCCGACCCCGCCCTGCTCGCGCAGCTGGTCGGCGAGGCGATCGATGCGGTGGGTGGCAGCACCCGCGAAGTGGAAGTGCGCCTGCATCCGGACGACATCGCCGCGCTCGCCCCGCTGCTGAACCTGTCGCCGCAGCAGCGCCTGGTCCCCGATACCAGCCTCAGCCGTGGCGACCTGCGCGTGCACGCCGAGGCCGTGCGCATCGACGGCACCCTGGAAGCCCGCCTGCGTGGTGCGCTGGATGCGGTGATCCGCCAGACCGGAGCAGGCGCATGACGCCCGGATCGCAGCCAACCCCGCCGCCGGCCGACTGGGCCGTGGCCCGCAACCTGCGCCTGGCCCGTCGCCTCGACGGCCTGCGCGTGGACACCGCGCATGGCCGTGGCCTGATCCGCGAGGGCGTGCTGCGCCGCGCGGTCGGGCTGACCCTGGAAGCGGTCGGCTGCGAAGCGCCGCTGGGTGCCAGCTGCAAGGTGGAAGTGGTCGATGGTGGCTGGGTCGATGCCGAAGTGGTCGGCTTCGCCGGCGAGCGTACCTACCTGATGCCGAGCGCCGAACTGCACGGCCTGCTGCCCAACGCGCGCGTGGTGCCGTCGGCCCGCCGCGGAGGCGTGGAAGTGGGCGAAGGCCTGCTCGGCCGTGTCATCGACAGCGATGGCGTGCCGCTGGATGGCAAGGGCCCGATCCGCGCCGAAGGCCACGTCGGCATGGCGGGCGTCTCGATCAATCCACTGGCGCGTGAACCGATCACCCAGCCGCTGGACGTCGGCGTGCGCGCGATCAACGCGCTGCTGCCGATCGGTCGCGGCCAGCGCGTCGGCCTGTTCGCCGGCTCCGGCGTCGGCAAGTCGACGCTGCTGGGCATGATGACCCGCTACACCGCCGCCGACGTCATCGTGGTCGGCCTGATCGGTGAACGTGGCCGCGAAGTACGCGATTTCGTCGAGACCACGCTGGGCGAGGAAGGCCTGCGCCGCGCAGTGGTGGTGGCCAGCCCCGCCGATCGCCCGCCGCTGGCGCGCCTGCACGGCGCCTACCGGGCCACCGCCATCGCCGAGTGGTTCCGCGACCAGGGCCTGAATGTGCTGCTGCTGATGGACTCGCTGACCCGCTTTGCCCAGGCACAGCGCGAGATCGGCCTGTCGGTCGGTGAGCCGCCGACCACCCGCGGCTATCCACCGTCGGTGTTTGCCAAGCTGCCGGCGCTGGTCGAACGTGCCGGCAACGGCGCCAAGGGCCGGGGCTCGATCACGGCCTTCTACACGGTGTTGACCGAAGGTGATGATCCGCAGGACCCGATCGCCGATGCGGCGCGCGCGATCCTCGACGGCCACATCCTGCTCTCGCGCCGCGTGGCCGACAGCGGCCTGTACCCGGCCATCGACGTTGAATCGTCGGTCAGCCGCGTGGTCACGGAAATCGCCGACGAGCCGTGGCGCCTGCGCATCCGCAAGCTGAAGCGGCTGGTCTCGGCCTATTCGGCCAACCGCGACCTGATTGCCATCGGCGCCTACCAGCGCGGCAACGACGCGGCCACCGATGAAGCCCTGGAACGCTGGCCGGAAATCATGGAGTTCCTCGGCCAGGACGTTGCCAAGGCCGCAGATCTCCCGCACAGCCAGGCGGCACTGCAGCGCCTGGTGGAACAAGAGAGTTAAGCCATGAACCAGTCCAAGCGCATCGATCCCCTGCTCAAGCGGGCCCAGGAACACGAGGACGCGGTCGCCCGCGACCTTGCCGAACGCCAGCGCGTGCTCGATACCCATCTGTCGCGACTGGACGAACTGCGCCGCTATGCCGAGGAGTATGCAAACGCCCAGATGGCAGCGACCAGCCCGGCGCAGCTGCTGAACCGGCGCGCCTTCCTCGACCGCCTCGACAGCGCGGTGGAGCAGCAGCAACGTACCGTGGATGGCAACCGCGAGAAGGTGGAAGCCGAACGCGCACGCCTGATCCTGGCCAGCCGCGACAAGGCAGTGCTGGAGCAGTTGGCCGCCAGTTACCGGGCGCAGGAAAAGGTCGTGACCGACCGCCGCGACCAGCGTGAGATGGACGACATCGGCGCACGGCGCGCTCGCCTGGTACAGGCCGAGGACCAGGACGGCGCCGAGCAGGGAGGCCGCTCGTGATGCCCGCACCGCTCTCCGGCAGCGCCAACACGTCGCCACAGAATTCCAGCAGTAGCCCTGCGCGCGCGCAGCGCAGCGACGGCAGCAAAGACTTCAGCCAGCTGTTGCAGGGCGGTTCGCCGGGTGCGGATGCACCCACCACCACCCCCGGCCAGGCGTCCGACAGCAATGGCCAGCCCAGCGCGGAGCGCAGGCCGGACAGCACGGCCGCACCCGAGGACGCGGCGACCGCTGCATCGGCGGCCCCTGCCAAACCTGCGGCAGCGAAAGACGCGGCGCCTGCGGACGAGGAGGCCCCGTGGCCCCCGCTCGGCCTGGCGGGCCTGGTGTTGGCGGTGCCGGTACCCGCCGATCCTGCCACTGCCCTGCCCGCCACGGCCGGGTCTGCCGCCAACGCGGAGGGCACTGCTCTGCCCGCAACCGCGGCTGCATCGGCGGCTCCGGCGCTGCCGTCCGCAGCCGCAGCCCCTGCCGCAGCCAGCACCGAAGGAGCCGATCAGGCGACGCCGCTGCCGCTGCCGGAGATGGTGCTGCCCGGCAAGCGCGGCGACCGCAGCGAAGGCAGCGACGCGACGCTCATGGGTGACCGCACAACGGCACCGCTCCTGCACGCACCGGCCAACCCGACCGTGCAGGACCTGAAGGCCGCGCTGGCCGCGGGCAATGCCATCTTCAATGGCGAGCCGACACCGAAACCAGTGCTCGGGGACGATGGCTTCGACCAGGCCATCGGCGCGCGCCTGGGCTGGCTGGCCGACCAGAAGATCGGCCACGCACACATCCGCCTGAGTCCGGACGACATGGGCCCGGTCGATGTCCGCCTGCAGCTGAACGGCGACAAGGTGCATGCCAGCTTCAGCAGCCCGCACGTGGACGTGCGCCAGGCGCTGGAGAGCAGCCTGCCGCGCCTGCGCGAACTGCTTGGCGAACAGGGCTTCCAGCTCGCTCACGCCGATGTCGGCCACCAGGCACCCGGCGGTGACGGCAATGCATCGGGCCAGGCCGGTGGTGGCGGCATGGCAGGTGACGGAGAACCGTCGCCGGGCGACAACAGCATGTCGTCGGCACAGTTGATCCGCCAGCGCGGGCTGCTGGACGCCTACGCCTGAGCATGCGTGCCAACCAAGGTTGGCACCCACCTTGGCGGGGCGGTCGATACTCGGCAGATCAATGAACCGAAGCCCGACGGAATTCCGTCACCCCCTCTGCCCCACCTTCGGCACGCCCCTTGCATATCCCGGTGAAGCAACCCTCAGGAGCTTCACCCCGTGGCCGCAGCCGCTGACAAAACCAAGAAGACCGCCGAAAAGGACAAGACCGCCAAGCCGCGCAGTCCGATCCTGATCACCGCATTGGTGGCCGTGCTGGCCGCCGCAGCCGCCGGTGGCGGCGTCTGGTTCTTCACCCAGTCCAAGCACGAAGACAAGGCCGCGCAGGCCCCGAAGAAAAGCACCACCCCGGCCCCTGCGCAGTACTTCGCCTTGGACCCGGCCTTCGTGGTCAACCTCAACGGCCCGGTGGACGGCCCGCGCTACCTGCAGCTGGAAGTGCAGCTGATGACCCGCGACCCGGCTGCACTGGAAGCCATCAAGACCCACGCACCGGCCATCCGTGCGCGCCTGCTGATGCTGTTTTCGCAGGTCACGCCAGAGCAGATCGCCGATATCGCCGGCAAGCAGAAGCTGCAGGCGGCTTCGTTGGCCGAAGTGCAGAAAGTACTCAAGGCCGAGACCGGCAGCAACGGCGCCGACGATCTGCTGTTCACCAGCTTCGTGACCCAGTAAGGGCCCACCGATGAATGATCTGCTGTCCCAGGACGAGATCGATGCCCTGCTCCACGGCGTGGACAGTGGTGCGGTCGAAACCGATCCGGAACCGCCATCCGGCGAAGCGCGTTCGTACGACTTCGCCAGCCAGGACCGCATCATCCGTGGCCGCATGCCGACCCTGGAAATGGTCCACGAGCGCTTCGCGCGCCTGTGGCGGATCGGCCTGTTCAACCTGATCCGGCGCTCGGCCGAGCTGTCGGTGCGGGGCATCGAGCTGATCAAGTTCAACGACTACATGCACTCGCTGTATGTACCGACCAACCTGAACCTGATCCGCTTCAAGCCGCTGCGCGGCACCGGCCTGATCGTGTTCGAGCCGACCCTGGTGTTCGCCATCGTCGACAACTTCTTCGGCGGCGACGGGCGCTACCCGACCCGCATCGAAGGCCGCGAATTCACCGCCACCGAAATGCGGGTGATCCACCTGCTGCTGAAGCAGACCTTCGCCGACCTGCGCGAGGCCTGGGCACCGGTGATGGATGTCGACTTCGAGTACATCAACTCGGAGATCAACCCGCACTTCGCCAACATCGTGACGCCGCGCGAGTACGTGGTGGTGTGCCGCCTGCACGTCGAACTCGACGGCGGTGGCGGCGACATCCACGTGACCCTGCCGTACTCGATGCTGGAGCCGATCCGCGAGCTGCTCGATGCCGGCATCCAGAGTGACCGCAACGACCGCGACGAGAGCTGGGGCCAGACCCTGCGCGAACAGCTCAACATCGCCGAGGTGACCCTGTCCAGCGTGCTGGCCAGCAAGCGCATGACGCTGCGTGACCTGACCCGGCTGAAGGTCGGCGACATCCTGCCGATCGAGCTAAGCCCGCAGGTGCCGTTGTGCGTGGAGAACATCCCGGTGTTCACCGGCGAGTTCGGCATCGCCAACGGCATGAACGCCGTGAAGATCACCGCTACCCATCCGCCGGGCACCCGTCCGCGCGTACCCGTCATCCAGGAAGACCCGCAATGAACGATATCGACGCCCTCGAACCCACCCCGGCCCAGTTCAGCAGCCTGCAGGCCGATGAGGCGAACGGTCCGGACCTGAACCTGGACGTGATCCTCGATGTGCCGGTGACGCTGTCGCTGGAAGTCGGCCGCGCCCGCTTGCCGATCCGCAACCTGCTGCAGCTCAACCAGGGCTCGGTGGTGGAACTGGAACGTGGTGCCGGCGAGTCGCTGGACGTGTTCGTCAACGGCACCCTGATCGCCCACGGCGAAGTGGTGGTGATCAATGACCGTTTCGGCGTGCGCCTGACCGACGTGGTCAGCCCGAGCGAGCGGATCCGGAGACTGCGTTGAGCCTGCTGGCCTCCACCCTGCTGGCGGTCGGCAAGGCCGCCGCCCCGGTTGGCCCGCAGGTGGGCCAGCACGCGGCCGCCGCACCCAGCCTGTTCGGTGCGGTGCTGGCGTTGCTGGCGGTGCTGGCCCTGGTCATCGGCCTCGGCTGGCTGCTCAAGCGCCTGCCCGGCAGCGGCTTCCGCCCGGCCGAAGGCATGAAAGTGGTGGCCAGCCTGAGTGTCGGTGCCAAGGAGCGCGTGGTGGTGGTCGAGGTCAATGGCCAGCAGCTGCTGCTGGGCGTCACCGCCGGCGGCATCAACACCCTGCACACCCTGCCCGAACCGCTGCCGCCGCCCGCGCCGGTGCGCGTGCCGGACTTCAAGAATCTCCCGAATTTCGCCCAGCTGCTGCAGCAGCGGCTGCGCAAGGACCCCTGACATGCGTGTCACCCGTACCCGTATTGCCACCCTGATACCGTGGCTGCTGTTGCTTGCCCTGTGCCTGTTGCCCGCACTGGCGCTTGCCGCCCCTGGCGCACCGACCACGCCGCTGCCGGACATCAACGTCGGCAAGATCGGCGGTGCACCGGTCAGCCTGCCGCTGCAGACCCTGCTGCTGATGACGGCGATCACCCTGATCCCGTCGATGCTGCTGGTGCTGACCTCGTTCACCCGCATCATCATCGTGCTGGGCCTGCTGCGCCAGGCGCTCGGCACCGGGCAGACGCCGTCCAACCAGGTATTGCTGGGCCTGGCCCTGTTCCTGACCGCGATGGTGATGATGCCGACCTGGGACAAGGCCTGGAGCACCGGCATGGCGCCCTACCTCAACGGCGAGATCGACTTCCAGACCGCGTGGACGCTGACCACCACGCCGCTGCGCGGCTTCATGCTGGCGCAGATCCGCGAGACCGACCTGATGACCTTCGCCGGCATCGCCGGGCACGGCACCTACGCCAGTCCCGATGCGATCCCGTTCCCGGTGCTGGTCGCCTCGTTCGTCACCAGCGAACTGAAGACCGCCTTCGAGATCGGCTTCCTGATCTTCATTCCGTTCGTGATCATCGACCTGGTCGTGGCCAGCGTGCTGATGTCGATGGGCATGATGATGCTGTCGCCGATGCTGGTGTCGGCCCCCTTCAAGATCCTGCTGTTCGTGCTGGTGGATGGCTGGGTGCTGACCGTCGGCACACTGGCGGCGAGCTTCAATCCGGCTTGACCCAACCCCGCAACGGCCGTCGAGCATGGCTCGACGCTACATGAGCGTCGCCGGGCACGGCCCGGCGCTACCGATGGAAAGACGATGTCTCCCGAACTTGCCTTGACTGAACTGCGTGGCGGCCTGATCACCGTGTTGTGGGTGGCCGGCCCGCTGCTGCTCACCGTGCTGGTGGTCGGTGTGGTGGTCGGTGTCGTGCAGGCCGCGACCCAGCTCAACGAACCGACCATCGCCTTCGTCGCCAAGGCGGCGGCGCTGACCGCGGTGCTGTTCGCGCTGGGCAGCCTGCTGATCGGCCACCTGGTTGAATTCACCACGCTGCTGTTCCAGCGCATTCCGCACCTGATCGGCTAGGACGCGCGCTTCGATGGACGCCGCCACCCAGATGGCAGCCGACGGCCTGCAGGCCTTCGGCATGATCGGCACCGTGCTGTGGACCATGCTGCGCATCGGCGCAGTGGCGATGGCCATGCCGATGGTCGGTACCCGTGCCGTGCCCGCCCGCGTCCGCGTGGTGCTGGCAGGGACCCTGGCCATCGCCTTGGCGCCGCTGTTGCCGCCGGTGCCGGACTGGACCGGCTTCGACGCTGCCACGGTGCTGACCATCGCCCGCGAGCTGGCGATCGGCGTGTCGATCGGCTTCCTGCTGCGGTTGGTGTTCGAAGCCGGCGCAATGGCCGGTGAACTGATCGCGCAAGGTACCGGCCTGGCCTTTGCCCAGATGAGCGACCCGTTGCGCGGCGGCACCTCCGGCGTGATCGGCCAGTGGTTCTACCTGTTGTTCGGCCTGCTGTTCTTCACCGCCAATGGCCACCTCGCACTGATTTCGCTGGTGGTGGACAGCTATCGGGCGCTGCCGATCGGGGCTCCGCTGCCGGACCCGCACGCGTTCTTCAGCATCGCCCCGACCTTCCTGCTCACCGTGCTGCGCGGCGCGCTGACCCTGGCCATCCCGTTGACCGTGGCGATGCTGGCGGTGAACCTGGCCTTCGGTGTCCTGGCCCGTGCCGCGCCGGCGCTGAACCCGATCCAGCTGGGCCTGCCGGTATCGCTGCTGCTGGGCCTGTTCCTGCTGGCACTGCTGGCCGGGGAAATGGGGCCACCGGTGCAGCGCCTGTTCGACGCCGCGTTCCAGGCTGCGGACGCGGTCACGCATTGACCCGATCATCACGCTTTGCTGCTTGCTCTTCCCCCGGGTCTGCGCGTTAGAGTGAATGCGCGGCAACCGGGGGGATGCCGCACCTGGCCGCCGCTCTGCGCCGGCCTGCCTCATGCATGCCCCACCGTGGTTTCCGTCGACAGGCAGGTCCGGGAGACTGACGAATGCTGGTAGGCACGTACAACCCGTGGCTGGTGGCGATCTCGCTGCTGGTCGCCGTGATGGCTTCGTACACCGCACTGGCGATGGCCGGGCGCACGGTGACCGCACCGGGCAAGGGTGCGGCCTGGTGGTGGCGCCTCGGTGGCGGCTTCGCCATGGGCCTGGGCATCTGGTCGATGCACTTCATCGGCATGCTGGCCTTCGATCTTCCGATTCCATTGGGCTACGACCTGCCGATCACCCTGCTCTCGCTGGCCCTGGCCATCGCCTCGTCGGTATTCGCGCTGTGGCTGGTCTCGCTGCGCACCCTGCCGCATCCACGCCTGGCCGGTGGCGCACTGTTGATGGGCACCGGCATCGCCGGCATGCACTACGTCGGCATGGCCGCGATGCGCATGCAACCCGGCATCGACTATGACCCGGGATGGCTGCTGTTCTCGCTGATGGTGGCGGTCGCCGCATCGTGGACGGCGCTCTTCGTTGCATTCCGCCTGCGCGCGCAGCGCATCCGTGTCGGCGACCGGCTCGCGGCCGCCGGCCTGCTCGGGCTGGCCATCGTCGGCATGCACTACACCGGCATGGCCGCTGCGCGCTTCCCGCAAGGCAGCATCTGCGGCGCGGCGGTCGGCGATGGCCTGCAGAGCGAATGGCTGGCGATGCTGGTGGTGGTGCTGACCGTCGCCATCCTGGCGGTGGTACTGGTGGTGTCGTGGCTGGACCAGCGGGTGGAGGCGCAACTGCTGCGCCTGCGCAATTCGATGCTGAGCACCTCGCTGACCGACGCCCAGCAGGAACTGACCCAGGCGGCGCTGCACGATCCGCTCACGCGCCTGCCCAACCGCCTGCTGCTGCAGCGGCGCATCGTGCAGGCGTTGGCCGAGGCCGAACAGGGCGGCAGCCGCTTCGCGGTGATGTTCATGGACCTGGATGGCTTCAAGCAGGTCAACGATGCCTACGGCCACCAGGCCGGTGATGCACTGCTGGTGGCGGTGGCCGAGCGCACCCGCCAGCTGCTGCGGCCCAACGACATGCTGGCCCGCCTGGGCGGTGACGAGTTCGTGCTGGTGGTGCGCATCGAACATGACGAGGACCTGCCGACCCTGGCCCGGCGCATCCTGCAGGCCGTCGGCAGCGGCCCGCTGCTGCCCGACAACGAGCTGCAGGTCACCGCCAGCATCGGCGTGGCGATCTGCCCCGACCACGCCGCCAGCGAGCGCCAACTGATGGCGTTTGCCGATGCGGCGATGTACCAGGCCAAGGAATCCGGGCGCAACGCCTTCGTGCTGTTCGCCGACTGGATGAACGACAGCGCCGAGCAGCAGTTCCGGCTGCTGGCCGACCTGCGCCGGGCGATCGGCAGCGAGCAGCTGTTCCTGCACTACCAACCCAAGATCCGCGTGGCCACGCAGAAGGTGGCCGGTGCCGAGGCGCTGATCCGCTGGCGGCACCCAGAGCACGGGCTGATCCCGCCCGATCGATTCATCCGCCTGGCCGAGCGCAGCGGTGCGATCAACGACATCGGCCGCTGGGCGCTGGACCAGGCCTGCCTGCAGCTGAGGCGTTGGCACGATGCCGGTCATGAAGGCTGGTCGATGTCGGTGAACCTGTCGCCGGTGCAGTTCAGCTCGCCACACCTGTTGCAGGACGTGCGCACGGTGATCGAGCGCCACAACATCGCGCCACGGCAGCTGGTGCTGGAGATCACCGAAAGCACGGTGATGCGCGATACCGATACCAGCCTGCGCCTGCTGCAGGCACTGTCGGCGCTGGGTGTAGGCATCTCCATCGACGACTTCGGCACCGGCTATTCCAGCCTGCTGTACCTGAAACGGCTGCCGGCCACCGAGATCAAGATCGACCATGCCTTCGTGCGCGACCTGGAGCACAGCGCCGAGGACGTGGTGATCGTCTCGGCGATCGTGGCGCTGGGCCACGCGCTGGACATGGACATCGTGGCCGAAGGCGTGGAAACCGCTGCCCAGCGCGCCTACCTGGAGCGGCTGGGTTGCGACTATCTGCAGGGCTACCTGCTGGGCCGCCCGGTCGATGCGGCGCGCTTCATGCAGCTGCACGACCTGCCGCGGCCGCGGGTGGAACTGGCGCAGAGCCCGCCGACGCAGCACCCGCCCGGCTGACACCGGGCCGCGCGCCCACCGGGCACGCCCCGGGGCTGCCGGTACCTGCTCTGGTAGGTGCCAACCTTGGTTGGCACATGAACCCGTCACGGAACAGTTCTTGCACGCACCCGGCATCCCCTGCCGCAGTGCCCGTGATGTCCGAGAACGAATCCGCCGGCGAAAAGACCGAACAACCGACCGAAAAACGCCTGCGCGACGCCCGTGAACAGGGCAACCTGCCGCGCTCGCGCGAGCTCGGCACGGCCGCTGTGTTCGGCGCCGGCGTGCTGGCGGTGATGGTCATGAGCGGCTCGATCGGGCGCGGCGCCAGCGCATGGATGAAGCAGGCGCTGAGCCCCGAGCAGAGCCTGCGGCAGAACCCGAAGGAGCTGTTCGGCCACTTCGGCGACCTGCTGCTGCAGTTCATGCTGGTGATCGCGCCGCTGGTGCTGGTCTGCCTGCTGGCCAGCTTCGTCGCGCCGCTGGTGATGGGCGGGCTGCGCTGGTCGGCCAAGGCGATGATGCCCGACTTCACCCGCATGAACCCGATGAGCGGGTTCAAGCGCCTGTATGGCCCGGAGGCCATCGCCGAGTTCACCAAATCGCTGCTGCGCGTGGCCTTCGTCGGCGTCGCTGCCGGGATGGTGGTCTGGACCGGCTTCGACACCCTGCGCGGGCTGATCCACCACCCGCTGGAGACGGCCATCACCGACGGCCTCGGCTTCACCCTGCGCCTGCTGCTGGCCACCGCCGGCGCGATGCTGGTGCTGGCCGCCATCGATGCGCCGTACCAGCGCTGGAACTGGATGCGCAAGCTGAAGATGACCCGTGAAGAGCTGCGCCGGGAAATGAAGGAAAGCGAGGGCAGCCCCGAGGTGAAGGGGCGCATCCGCCAGCTGCAGCAGCAGATGGCCAACCGCCGGATGATGGAAGCAGTGCCGACCGCCGATGTGGTGGTGGTCAACCCGACCCATTACGCGGTGGCCCTGAAGTACGAAGGCGGCGCCATGAACGCCCCCACCGTGGTCGCGCTGGGCGTGGACGAGACCGCCCTGCGCATCCGTGAAGTGGCCGACGGCAACAAGGTCGCCATTGTCTCCGCCCCGCCTTTGGCACGCGCCTTGTATCGGGAAGGCCAACTTGGAAAGGAAATCCCCGTGAGACTGTATTCGGCCGTCGCCCAGGTCCTGTCCTACGTCTACCAGCTGCGCGCCTGGCGCACTGGCCCGATGCCGGACGCCCCGCACATCCAGGTGGATGAATTCGGCAAGGGAGGCCGCCCGTGAGCGCCCAGCCCTCCGCCGGCTTCAACACCCGCCGCGCCCTGGAAATGATCCGCCAGGGCCTTGGCGCGCCGCTGATCGTGCTGGCCCTGCTGGCCATGGTGGTGGTGCCGCTGGCTGCGCCGGTGCTCGATGCGCTGTTCACCTTCAACATCGCCATCTCGCTGATGGTGCTGCTGGCGGTGGTCTACGTGAAGCGCCCGCTGGACTTCACCATCTTCCCGATCGTGCTGCTGATCACCACGATGCTGCGGCTGGCGCTGAACGTGGCCTCCACCCGCGTGATCCTGCTGAACGGCCAGAACGGCCACGACGCCGCCGGCAAGGTCATCGCCGCGTTCGGCGAATTCGTGATCGGCGGCAACTACGCCGTCGGCATCGTGGTGTTCGCGATCCTGACCATCATCAACTTCGTGGTCATCACCAAGGGCGCCGGCCGCGTCTCGGAAGTGAC
Source organism: Stenotrophomonas raiganjensis (SeqCode) (assembly GCF_030658505.1). Classification (GTDB taxonomy): domain Bacteria; phylum Pseudomonadota; class Gammaproteobacteria; order Xanthomonadales; family Xanthomonadaceae; genus Stenotrophomonas. Next base: position 72,026 of record NZ_JAUTXR010000156.1, read on the forward strand.
CGCGCGCTTCATCCTCGACGCCATGCCCGGCAAGCAGATGGCGATCGACGCCGACCTCAACGCCGGTTTGCTGACGCGTGAAGAAGCCAAGCTGCGCCGTGAAGAAGTCCGCGAGGAAGCCGACTTCTACGGCGCGATGGACGGCGCCAGCAAGTTCATCCGCGGCGACGCCATCGCCGGCATCCTGATCCTGTTCATCAACATGCTCGGCGGCCTGGCCGTGGGCGTGCTGCAGCATGGCATGCCGTTCGGCGAAGCCGCTGCCACCTACACCCTGCTCTCCATCGGTGACGGCCTGGTGGCACAGCTGCCCGCGTTGCTGGTCTCCAGCGCGGTCGCCATGCTGGTCACCCGCGCCTCGCGTTCGCAGGACATGGCCCAGGCCATGACCGGCCAGGTGTTCGGCCAGTACCGCGCACTGGCGATCACCGCGGGCATCATCGGTGTGGTCGGCCTGGTGCCGGGCATGCCCAACGTCGCTTTCCTGACGCTCTCGGCGATCCTCGGCTTCATTGCCTGGAAGGTCTACCGCAAGGGCAAGGCCGCCACCACCGATACGGCAGCGGGAGGCAATGACGCCGCTGCGCTCAACGCACTGGGCCGCCCGGCCGCGCCGGCGCCGACGGCCGAGCTGAGCTGGGACGAGCTGCGTCCGGTCGATCCGCTGGGGCTGGAGGTCGGCTACCGGCTGATTCCGCTGGTGGACAGCAACCAGGGCGGTGAACTGATGGCGCGCATCAAGGGCGTGCGCCGCAAGCTGACCCAGGACGTGGGCTTCCTGATTCCCTCGGTGCACATCCGCGACAACCTGGAACTGCCGGCCAATGGCTACCGTGTGCTGGTGCATGGCGTGCCGGTGGCCACCGCCGAGATCCACCCGGACCGCGAACTGGCACTGGACCCGGGCAGCGCCCTCGGGGCCCTGGAAGGCATCGCCGGCAAGGACCCCGCGTTCGGCCTGGATGCCACCTGGATCCAGCCGCACCAGCGTGCCCAGGCCGAAACGCTGGGCTACACCGTGGTCGATCCGGCCACCGTGGTCGCCACCCATCTGTCGCACCTGATCCGCGAGCACGCGCCGGAACTGCTCGGCCACGAAGAAGTGCAGCACCTGCTGGCCAACCTGGCCAAGAGCGCCCCCAAGCTCGTCGAAGATCTGACGCCGAAGGCGCTGCCGCTGTCGGCGGTGGTGCGCGTGCTGCAGAACCTGCTGGTCGAGCGCATTCCGATCCGCCAGCTGCGCAAGATCGCCGAAGCCCTGGTCGAACACGCGCCCAGCAGCCAGGACCCGGCGGTGCTGACCGCCGCCGTGCGCACCGCACTGGGCCGCTTCATCGTGCAGGAGATCGCCGGAATGTCGGCGGAGCTGCCGGTGTTCACCCTCAACCCGCAATTGGAACGTGTCTTGCAGGAGTCCACGCAGGGCAACGGCGCCGCGCTGGAACCCGGACTCGCTGAGCGACTGCACCAGAGCCTGGCCGAATGTGTCAGCAAGCAGGAAGCCCGCAACGAGCCCGCGGTCGTGCTGGTACCTGGCCCGGTGCGCGCCGCGCTGGCGCGCCTGGTCCGCCACAGCGTTCCGTCGCTGTCGGTCCTGGCCTACAGCGAGGTGCCGGAGGACAAGCGCCTGAAGCTGGTCGGAACGATCAGCTGACGCCGCCCTCCGATGCGCCAGAAAACAGACACCACCTTCGAACCAACGCAACAGACAGATACCAAGGGGAACCCGCACCGTGCAGACCACCGATCACCCGAGTTCCCCGACCGCCACCCCGCCGTCTTCGTCCCGTGACCACAGCATGAAAATCAAACGATTCGTCGCCGCCGACATGCGCTCGGCCATGAACCTGGTGCGCAAGGAACATGGCCCCGATGCCGTGATCCTGTCCAACCGCCGGATCGAGGAAGGCATCGAGATCGTCGCCGCCGCCAACTACGACGAGAGCGCCGTGCAGCGTGCACTGGAAGCCTCGCGCCGCGACGTTGCACCGCCGCCGGCGCCCAAGCCGCGCACCGCCGCCGACGCGGTGATCGCCGCCGTCACCCGCCGCCGCAGCAGCACCCCTGCGCCGGAACCGGTCGCCGCCACCACCTCGGCCGTGGCCGCCCTCGCCCGTGCCGCAGTGGGCGCCACCGGCCGCACCCTGGACAGCGCTGACGAGATCGTGCCGACCCGCGGCAGCACCGGCTTCGCTGCCACCCTGGCACGCGCCACCGTCAACGAACCGGCGCTGCCGGAACAGATCTTCGCGCCGTTCGCCGACGCCGTGGTCGCGCCGGCACCGGCCAGCGTCGCACCGCCCAGCCGCGCCCGCTTCCAGATCGACCCGCCGCACGACGTGCATCACGAAAGCCCGGTTCCGGCGGTGCAGCCGCCACCGCTGCCGACCGCCGCCCTGGCCGAAGCGCAGCCGGAACTCGCCGCGATCGAACCGGCACTGGCCGATGCCAACGAAGAAGCCGCGCCGGAACCCACCCTCGCCCCGGCCCCGGTGCTGACCGTGGTCGCCCAGGACGACGCCGAGATCCGCCAGCTGCGCCAGGAAGTGGCCGGCATGCGCCAGGTGATCGAGCGCGAGATGAACCGCTTCACCGACGAGCGCCTGCGCGGCTGCCCGGTGCGTGCCACCGCGCTGGACCTGATGGACGAGTATGGCTTCGACGCCGGCCTGGCCCGCGACGTGGCCATGCAGATCCCGCTGGAGACCGAAGCCCACCGCGGCCGCGGCCTGATGCTGGGGCTGATCTCGCGCAAGCTGCCGATCGCCCCGGTCGACCCGCTGGAAGAAGGCGGCGTGATCGCCCTGGTCGGCCCGACCGGCGCCGGCAAGACCACCACCATCGCCAAGCTGGCCTCGCGCTTCGCCGAAAAGCACGCGCCGCGCGACGTCGCCCTGGTCACCACCGACACCACCCGCATCGGCGCCCGCGAGCAGCTGTACGGCTACGGCCGCCAGCTCGGCATCGCCGTGCACGAGGCCAACAGCGGCACCGACCTGGACCAGCTGCTGGAACGCCTGAAGGACTACAAGCTGGTGCTGATCGACACCGCCGGGCTGGGCCCGCGCGACCGCGCGCTGGCCGCCCAGCTGCAGTGGCTGCGCGCCGCCCGCCAGGTGCGCACCCTGCTGGTGCTGCCGGCCAATACCAGCTTCGGCGACATGGACGAGGTGGTCCGCCGCTTCGGCGCGGCCAACCTGCAGGGCCTGGTGCTGAGCAAGCTGGACGAGACCGGCCGCTTCGGCAATGCCCTGTCGGTGGCCGTGGACCACGCCCTGCCGATCACCTGGGTAACCGATGGCCAGGACGTTCCGGAGGACCTGCACCGGGCCAGTGCAGCCAATCTCGTACTTCGCCTTGAAGATTTGCGCCGAGCGGCCGATATGCCCTGCAACCCGGAGTTGAACCATGCCGTCGCGTGAGTACGCCAAGCTGACCAAGACCTTCCCGCTGTCGGCCACCCGCAGCGAGCCGCTCGGCCCTGTGCGCACCATTGCCGTCACCGGCGGCAAGGGCGGCGTGGGCAAGACCAATGTGTCCGCCAACCTGGCGGTGGCACTGGCCGGCATGGGCAAGCGCACGCTGCTGCTGGACGCCGACCTTGGCCTGGCCAACATCGACGTGATCCTGGGGCTCAACCCCACCTTTACCCTGGCCGACCTGGTCGCCGGTCGCTGCACGCTGGACGACGTCATCGTCGAAGGCCCGAACGGCGTGCTGGTGGTTCCGGCCGCGTCCGGCCGCCGGCACATGGCCGAGCTGGCCCCGGCCGAGCACGTCGGCCTAGTCAACGTGTTCTCCGAGCTGGAACGCGAACTGGACATCATGGTGGTCGACACCGCCGCGGGTATCACAGACGGCGTGCTGACCTTCTGCCAGGCCGCGCAGGACACCGTGGTGGTGGTCTGTGACGAACCGGCCTCGATCACCGACGCCTACGCGCTGATCAAGGTGCTCTCGCGCGAACGCGGCGTGGACCGCATCCAGGTGGTGGCCAACATGGTGCGCGACCCCAACGAGGGCCGCGTGCTGTACGAGAAGCTGACCCGCGTCTGCGAGAAGTTCCTCGCCGATGTCTCGTTGAACTACCTGGGCTGCGTGCCGCAGGATGACTGGCTGCGCCTGTCGGTGCAGCGCCAGCAGCCGGTGGTGAAGGCCTACCCGTCCAGCCCGGCCGCACTGGCGATCACCGAGATCGCGCGCCGCACCGCGCGCTGGCAGGCGCCGACCGAACCACGTGGCGGCGTCGAGTTCTTCCTCGAACGCATCCTCAAGCAGCGCGGGGTGGCCGCATGAAAGGCGCAGCCCAGTACAGGGAAGTCCAGCGCTCGGCGGCCAACGAGGTCATCGCCCAGCACTCGGACCTGGTGCGGCGCATCGCCCACCACCTGGCCGCGCGCCTGCCGGCCAGTGTCGAGGTCGATGACCTGATCCAGGCCGGCATGATGGGCCTGATCGAAGCCTCGCGCAGCTACGACGCCGACCAGGGCGCCTCGTTCGAGACCTATGCCTCGATCCGTATCCGTGGCTCGATGATCGACGAGATCCGCCGCGGCGACTGGGTGCCGCGCTCGGTGCACCGCCGTGCCCGCGATGCCGCCGCCACCATCCGCCGCCTGGAACAGAGCAGTGGCCGCGCCGCCAGCGCCACCGAAGTGGCCGCCGCGATGGACATGCCGCTGCCCGAATACCTGCGCCTGATGGAAGACGCCGCGCGCGGCCAGGTGCTGAGCCTGGAGTCGCGCATCGAGGACCAGGGCGAGCTGGACACCGTCGCCCAGGGTGGACCGACCCCGCAGCAGGTGCTGGAGCGCGGCGAGTTCGGCCGCGAACTGGGCAAGGCCATCGGCCACCTGCCCGAGCGCGAACAGCTGGTGCTCTCGCTCTACTACGAGCAGGAACTGAACCTGAAGGAGATCGGCGCGGTGCTCGGCGTGAGCGAGTCGCGGGTCTGCCAGATCCACGGCCAGGCCGTGCTGCGCCTGCGCGGCCGGCTCAAGATTTTCGAGGCGGCAGACGCCGGCCTGGAAGAATGAACATGCCCGAGGCGGCTGCCCCCGGCCGCCCGGAATGAACAACAAAGGAACTCTGCTTTGAACAAGAACATGCGCATCCTGATCGTCGACGACTTCTCGACCATGCGTCGCATCGTCAAGAACCTGCTGGGCGATCTGGGCTTCACCAACACCGCCGAAGCCGAGGACGGGCATGCCGCGCTGTCGCTGCTGCAGAGCCAGCCCTTCGATTTCGTGGTCACCGACTGGAACATGCCGGTGATGACCGGCATCGAGCTGCTCAAGGCGATCCGTGCCGATGCCAAGCTGAAGACGCTGCCGGTGCTGATGGTCACCGCCGAAGCCAAGCGCGAACAGATCATCGAGGCCGCCCAGAGCGGCGTGAACGGCTACATCATCAAGCCGTTCACCGCGCAGACGCTGGAAGAGAAACTCGGCAAGATCTTCGAACGCCTGGCGGCCAGCGCCTGATGGATACCACGGTCGACAAGAACGCCCTCGCCCTGCGCCTGCAGGAAGCCCTGGACGCACTGGAGTCCGGTGACGAAGCCGCCTGGCGGCAGCGCATCGACGGACTGGTCGCGCTGCGCACGCAGCCGATGATGAGCGGTCTTTCGCGGCTGGCCCGCGAGCTGGGACAGGCGCTGGGTGAACTGCCGACCGTACCCAGTGAAGCCGGTGAGCTGGACGATGCCTGCGCGCGCCTGGACCACGTGGTGGCGATGACCGAACAGGCCACGCACCGCACCCTGGACCTGGCCGAAGAATGCCGCAGCCTGACCGAACAGCTGCGCGCCGAAGGCTTGCAGCCGGGCCAGGATGCGCAGCTCGAGCGCATCCGCCACAACCTGACCGAGATCGCCCTGACCCAGAGCTACCAGGACCTGACCGGCCAGATCATCCGTCGCGTGGTCGGCATCGTCCGCCGCGTGCACGAAGGCTTCGGCGCGCTCGGCCTGCCGCCGGAACAGCATCGCACCGACCCGGAACTGGCCGGGCCGGCACTGAAGGGACTGGACCGCCACGCGGTCTCGCAGAACGACGCCGACGACCTGTTGTCGGATCTGGGGCTGTAAGCATGAGCGCGGTATCCGACGACATCACTGCCGATTTCATCATCGAGGCACAGGAAATCCTGGATCGCCTCGGCGAACAGCTGGTGTCGCTGGAGCAGGCACCGCAGGACAGCGATCAGCTCAACGCCGTGTTCCGCGGCTATCACACGCTCAAGGGCGGCGCGGGCTTCCTCGGCGTCACCGCCATGGTCGAGCTGTGCCACGCCGCCGAGGAAGCACTCGGCGCTGCGCGTGCCGGCCAGGCGGTGCTGCAGGCCCATCACTTCGATGCCGCCCAGCAGTCATTGGACTACCTGCAGTCGATGCTGGACGCGGTCTCTTCCGGCACCGAGCCGGGCTATGCACCACCGGACCTGATCGCCCAGTTCGACGTGCACGGCAGTGCCGTTGCTGCACCCGCCGCCGAAGCAGCTCCCGCTGCCGGTGGCAGCGACCTGATCACCGACGACGAATTCGAGGCCCTGCTCGACCAGCTGCACGGCGGCAACGCACCGACCGCGGTCGCGCCAGCGAAGAAGGCTGACGACGGACTGATCAGCGAAGACGAATTCGAAGCCCTGCTCGACCAGCTGCATGGTGGCGCGGCACCGGGCGCCAAGCCCGCTGCGGTAGTGGCGCCAGTGCCGACCGCCGCCCCGCGCCCGGCGGCCGCACCGGCACCGGCGGCCAAGCCGGCCGCCAAGCCGCTGGCCGAAGCCGAACACACCGTGCGCGTGGACACCAAGCGGCTGGATGCGATCGTCAACCTGATCGGCGAACTGGTGCTGTCGCGCAATCGGCTCAAGACCCTGCGTGCACGCCTGCGCGACGAGGAGCTGGACCGCGCCGTGTCCACTCTGGATATCGCCACGGCCCGCCTGCAGTCGGCAGTGATGCGTACCCGCATGCAGCCGGTGGGCAAGGTGTTCTCGCGCTTCCCCAAGGTCGCCCGCGACGTCGCCCGCTCGCTGAAGAAGGAAGTGGACCTGGAGCTGATCGGCGCCGAGACCGAGCTCGACCGCAACCTGGTGGAAGCCCTGGCCGACCCGCTGGTGCACCTGGTCCGCAACGCCATCGACCATGGCGTGGAAATGCCCGACCTGCGCGAAGCACAGGGCAAGCCCCGGATGGGCCATGTGCGCCTGTCGGCACAGCAGGAAGGCGACTACGTCAGCATCGAGGTGCAGGACGATGGCGCTGGCATCGACCCGGAAAAGCTGCGCGCGAAGGCGCGCGAGAAGGGCCTGATCGACCCGGAAGCCGCCGCCCGCCTGAGCAGCGAGGAATGCCTGCACCTGGTGTTCCTGCCCGGCTTCTCGACCAAGCAGCAGGTCACCGACATCTCCGGCCGTGGCGTGGGCATGGACGTGGTGCAGTCGCGCATCCGCGAACTGAGCGGCCAGATCCAGATCCAGTCGGAGCTGGGCCGCGGCAGCCGCTTCCTGATCCGCGTGCCGCTCACCCTGGCGATCCTGCCGACCCTGCTGGTGCAGGCCGGCGAGGACGTCTATGCGCTGCCGCTGGCGCGCGTGATGGAAGTGCTGCACGCACCACGCACCTCGCTGGGCTGGTTCGACGGCCGCGCCGTGCTTGACCGCCGTTCACACACCCTGCCGCTGGTCGACCTGCGCCAGTGGCTGGATGTGACGCCGGCCGCGTCCGCCCTGCTGACCATCGTAGTGCTGCAGGCCGGCGAAGCACGCTTCGGCCTGGTCGTGGACCAGGTGCGCGGGCGCGAGGAAGTGGTGATCAAGCCACTGCCGAAAGCCCTGCGCGGCCTGCGCGGTTATGCCGGTGCAACCTTGATCGGCGATGGTCGCATGGCCCTGATCCTGGACGTGGACGGCCTGCGCTGAGCTCCCCCGGGCCTGGCCTGGCGACCCGAAAACTGTGACTACCGTCTGTACGCGATCTACCGGTGTCTCAAGTCCCATTCATACAAGCCGATACCGGATCCATGGATAGACTCAGCCTCATTGGACTCTTTCTCGCCCTGGCCTCGCTGGTCGGTGGCAGCATCCTCAAGGGCGCCGGCCTGGCGTCCTTGTGGTCGCCTGCGGCGTTCGTGATCGTCATCGTCGGCACCATCGCCGCGATCCTGCTGCATACCTCGCCGGCGGTGTTCAAGCATGCGTTCAGGATCGTGCGCTGGGTCGTGCGCCCGCCGCACAGCGATCGCCGCGAGCTGATCCAGCAGATCGTCGAGTGGAGCAATATCGCCCGTCGCCAGGGCCTGCTGGGCCTGGAATCGCAGGTGGAAGCACAGCAGGACCCGTTCCTGCGCAAGGGCCTGCAGCTGCTGGTGGATGGCGTCGAGCCCGAATCGATGCGGCACATGCTGGAGATCGAACTGGGCAGCCAGGAGCACCAGGACCAGGCCGGCGCCAAGGTGTTCGAGGCAATGGGCATCTATGCGCCGACGCTCGGCATCATCGGCGCCGTCCTCGGCCTGATCGCGGTGATGAAGAACCTGGCCGACCCGAGCAAGCTTGGCCACGGCATCGCCGCCGCGTTCACCGCCACCATCTACGGCATTGCCTCGGCCAACCTGCTGTTCCTGCCGATCTCGGCCAAGCTAAAGAGTGTGATCTCGCACAATACCCGCGACCGCGAGATGGTCATCGAAGGCCTGATCTCGATCGCCCAGGGCGAAAACCCGCGCAACATCGAAACCAACCTTTCCGGTTTCCTGCACTGACATGGCCCGCCGCAAGCACCACGAAGAGCACGCCAACCATGAAGCATGGGCGATCCCCTATGCCGACCTGATGACGCTGCTGCTCGCCTTTTTCGTGGTCATGTACGCGATTTCCTCGGTCAACGAGGGCAAGTACCGGATCATGGCCGACGCGCTCACCGATGCCTTCGGTGGCGCGCCGCGCACCATCAACCCGGTACAGGTCGGCAACAAGCAGGTGCAGGGCGGCGGCTGGGACAGCCCGTCGGTGATCAAGTCCGGCACCAAGATCGGCCCTTCCGCGCCGGCGCCGTCGCACGATCCTACCCTGCTGCCGTCGATGGCCTCGCAGATGCGCATGCCGGTCTCCGTGCACAACCAGGAGCAGATCGCCCGTGCCGAGCGCCAGCTCAACAGCATCGCCGACCGCCTCACCGCCGCACTGGCGCCGCTGATCGACCGCGGCATGATCAGCGTGCGCCGCACCGAGTTGTGGATCGAAGTGGAGATCAACAGCGACATCCTGTTCCCCACCGGCTCGGCCGCGCTGGACGTGCATGCACGGCAGACGCTGGCCAGCCTGGCCGAGGTGCTGCGCGACGTGCCCAACAGCGTGCGCGTGGAGGGCCATACCGACAACGTGCCGATCGCCACCGCCACCTTCCCTTCGAACTGGGAACTGTCGGCCGGACGCGCCGCCAGCGTGGTGCACCTGTTCGCCGACCAGGGCGTGCAGCCATCACGGCTGGCGATGGTTGGCTATGGCCAGTTCCGTCCGCGCGAAGAGAACGACAGCGCGCAGGGGCGCAACCGCAACCGCCGGGTGATGGTCATCATCCTGGCCGACACCTCGCATTCGGTGGATCCGCTTGGCCAGCGCCTCAACGCGGCCACCGGCGCCGTCGACGACAGCACCACCGAACAGGCCGCCGCAACTCCGGCTACCGCCCCCACCTCCCCCATCGCACCGGTGAAGTTGCCGCCGGTGCCGGCTGGCAGCCGCGTCGGCGCCGCCGTTCCCCCGGCAATGAAGGAGTAAACCGATGCGCATCTGGGCAGTCGCCAACCAGAAGGGCGGAGTCGGCAAGACCACCACCACCCTCGCCCTCGGCCGCGGCTTGGCCGCGCTTGGCCATCGCGTGCTGCTGATCGACCTCGATCCGCATGCCTCGCTCAGCCGCGCCTTCGGCGTGCCGGTGGATCCGCCACCGGCGGGCGTGCTGGAACTGTTCGGCGCCCCGCCGGCCGATCTTTCCAGCCTGTGCCATGCCAGCAGCATCCACGGCCTGGACTACGTCTGCGCGCAGTCGGCGCTGGCCACGCTGGAGCGCCGCAGCGCCAACCAGCCCGGCCTCGGCCTGGCCCTGCAGAACGCACTGGCGCGTCACCAGGGCCAGCACGACTACATCCTGCTGGACTGTGCCCCCACCCTTGGCCTGTTGATGATCAACGCGCTGGCCGCTGCCGACCGCCTGATCATTCCCACCCAGGCCGAGCCGCTGGCCCTGCATGGCCTGGACGGCATGGTCCGCACCGGCGAGATGGTCGAGCGCTCGCGCCGCCGCCCGCTGCCGATCTCGATCCTGCCCACCCTGTTCGACCGCCGCACCCGTGCCGGCAACGAATCGCTGCGCAGCATGCAGGATCGCCACGGCACCCGCGTGTGGGAAGACGCCATTCCGATCGATACCCGCATCAGCAATGCGGCGGGCCTGACCCTGCCGAGCGTCGGCGAGGACTACCCGGGCCGTGGCCTGGCTGCGTACCGTCGCGCCTTGAACTGGATCCTCGGCGAGGACGCCCGCGCCCTGGAGCAGGCCGCATGAACAGCACCGGCGTACTGGACGACTATCTGGACGAACTGCTGGGTGAAGCGGTTGCCGTGGCGCCGCCCATCCCGGCAAGCGCAGCCAGCGCCGAGCGCGAACCGACCTGGGACGACCTGCCGGCTGAAGTGATCTACGAAACGGAAGCGGTTGCCGCCGCACCCGCGGCAGACGACGCAGCGCTGGAAGCGACGTTCGAGGCGGCTGCCACGTCCACCGCCATGACCGCGACGGAACGCGAGCCGACCTGGGATGACCTGCCGGCTGAAGTGATCTACGAAACGGAAGCGGTCGTTGCGGTGCCCGAAGGCGCGGACAGCGCCGCACTGGAAGCCGCCTTCGAGGCCGCTGCCGTGCACGGCAGCGCCGAGTCCCAACCGGCCGACGCAACAGCGCCCGAACCCGAACCCAGCTGGGATGACCTGCCACCGGAGGTCGTCCATGAGACCCCGCCCGCTCCCGCGCCACCGCCCGCAGCGTCCGGCCCCGAACCGACCTGGGACGATCTGCCGGACGAAGTGATCTACGAAACCGATCCGGCCGACAGCCATCGCCTCGCGCACACCGACAGCCCCGGCCTGCAGGCCGCGTTCGAAGCCGCTGCCGGCGGCGAGGACGTCCCCACGCCGCCACCCGCCGTGGTCGCCGTACCGGTAGCACCTCCGGCTCCGCGTGCGGCGCCGGCTCCCGCAGCGGGCGTCGCTGCCGCACCGCCGCCACGGGTCGCGGTGGATGCGCCCACGGGCAATCGGCCCGGTACCTGGCAGGAACTGCAGGCACAGGCCCACCAGCCCGCCAGCAGCCCGCATCCGCAGAACCGCCGCGCCGGCGAACGCACGTCGCGCTGGCTGCGCCTGCGCTGCGGAACCCAGGCCTATGCGCTGGAACTGCTGAAGGTGCAGGAAGTGGTGCTGCCAGTGCCGCTGCTGCCATTGCGCGGCACCGCACCGGCGATGCTCGGCATCATGAATCTTCGGGGCCAGGTGGTACCGGTGATGGATCTCGGGCTGCACCTGGGTGCGGCCGCCGCCGAGGACGACGCACAGACCCGCATCGTGGTGCTGGAGGAAGACGGCGAGACCATCGGCCTGCGCGTTTCTGCAGTGGAAGATGTTGCCAATCTCACTGACTCGCAGATCGAGCCACCCGATACCGCGCGCATCTGCCAGATCTCCAACGACCTGTTCCGTGGCGTCGCCCGGGTCAGCCAACGCCCGATGATCCTGCTGGACGCCACACGGCTGTTGAGTTGATCTGGAAAAAAGGGGACGGAGGGGATTAAGTCGCAAGTGGCTCGGCGCTTTGCGCCGAAGCGGTGCCTGTCGGGGACGCAAGGAGTTGATCCGTTGGATCAACACCTTAGTCCCCACTGCGCGGTCGCCGTTGCCGAGGGGGCTGCAGTAGAGCCAGGTCGCTTGCGACTTGATCCCCTCCGTCCCCTTTTCAGCTGCGACCGCATCGACGCACCGCGTCGATTCCTCTAAAGAACCCTGCCGGGGTGCCGTTATGGATCACGGAACCGTTTGTCCGGAGCAACGATGAGCACTGTCGAACTGGGTGAGGATCTCGGCATCGAGAGCAGCACCGAGCTCAAGAACCGCCTCGCCCCGCTGGTGGCGCAGGCCGGCGAGCTGACCCTGGATGCCAGCCAGGTCGCCCGCATCCACACGGCCGCCGTGCAGGTGCTGTGTGCGTTCGTGCAGGCCCGCCGCGAGGCAGGCCTGGGCACCGGCTTCCACGGTTGCACCGCAACCTTCCGTGACGCCGCGCGCCTGCTGGGCGTCACCCAGGCCCTGGGCCTGGACGTAACCCATGACAACCTGAAATCTGTGGAGAACGCTGCATGAGCGCACGTATCTTGGTGGTGGACGATTCGGCGTCGATGCGCCAGATGGTTTCCTTCGCCCTCACCTCGGCCGGCTTTGCCGTCGAAGAAGCTGAAGACGGCGCAGTCGCGCTTGGTCGCGCCAAGGGCCAGCGCTTCAACGCAGTGGTCACCGACGTCAACATGCCGAACATGGACGGCATCGCGCTGATCCGCGAACTGCGCCAGCTGCCGGACTACAAGTTCACCCCGCTGCTGATGCTGACCACCGAGTCGGCCGCCGACAAGAAGTCCGAAGGCAAGGCCGCCGGCGCCACCGGCTGGCTGGTCAAGCCGTTCAATCCGGAACAGCTGGTCGCCACCGTGCAGAAAGTGCTGGGCTGATCGCCCCGCACCGCTCCCCCTCTTCGCTTCCGGACCACCACTGCCATGAGCATGGACCTGCAACGCTTCCACGCCACCTTCTTCGAGGAGAGCCGCGAAGGCCTCGACGCGATGGAGGCTGGCCTGCTGGCCCTGGAATCGGGGCAGCAGGACGCGGAGATCATCAATTCGGTGTTCCGCGCCGCCCACTCGATCAAGGGCGGCGCCGGCACCTTCGGCTTCGATGCGATCGCCGGCCTGACCCACGTGCTGGAAACGCTGCTTGATGAGCTGCGCGCCGGCAAGCGGGCACTGGAAGGCCACGCCGTCGACGCCATGCTGTCCTCGGTGGATGTGCTGCGCGCGCTGCTGCGCGAGGCCGAGCACGGCCAGGCCGCCGACCCCGCTGCAGTCGCCGCGGTGAAGGCACGCCTGGAAGCGGTTCTTTCCGGCCAGGCCGCAGCGAGCGCCCCGGCTGCCGCCGCAGCCAAGGTGGACGATACGCCGGAAGCCTGGCAGATCGGCTTCACCCCGGCGCCGTCGCTGTTCATGAGCGGCAACGACCCGCTGCGCATCATCCGCGAACTGGAACACCTCGGTTCACTGCAGGTGGCCGCGCGCATGGACCGGCTGCCCGGCTTTGCCCAGCTCGACCCGCTCGAAGCCCACCTGGCGTGGGACCTGGGCCTGGTCGGCAAGGTGCCGCGCAGCAAGATCGAAGACACCTTCGCCTGGGTACTGGACGACTGCGAGCTGGACATCCGTCCGGCGGCGCCGCCGAGCCTGGCCACCCAGGCACCGGTTGCAGCAGCCCCTTCCACACCCCCTGCCGCGACACCGGCAGCACCCGCTGCCACCCCCGCCAGCGGCGCTGCTGCCCAGGAAGCCGAAACCTCGATCCGGGTCAGCGTCGACAAGGTCGATGCGCTGATCAACCTGGTCGGCGAACTGGTCATCACCCAGGCCATGCTCAAGCAGGTTTCGCACGCACTGGATCCGGTTCATGCCGAAAGCCTGTTCGCTGGCCTGGACCAGCTGGAACGCAACACTCGCGATCTGCAGGAGGCGGTGATCGGCGTGCGCATGCTGCCGGTCGACGCGGTGTTCCGCCGCTTCCCGCGCCTGGTCCGCGACCTGTCCAGCCGCCTCGGCAAGCAGGTGCGCCTGCGCACCGTCGGCGAGGGCACCGAGCTGGACAAGGGGCTGATCGAGAAGATCGCCGATCCACTGGTGCACCTGGTGCGCAACTCGATCGACCACGGCCTGGAAATGCCCGACGTGCGTCGCGGCGCGGGCAAGGACGAGACCGGCACGATCACCCTGGCGGCCTCGCACCAGGGCGGTCACATCGTCATCGAAGTCAGCGACGACGGCCGCGGCCTGGACCGCGCCAAGATCCTGGCCAAGGCCACCGAACGCGGCCTGGCCGTGCCGGACAACCCGACCGATTCGCAGGTCTGGGACCTGATCTTCCAGCCCGGCTTCTCCACGGCCGATGCCGTGACCGATCTTTCCGGGCGTGGCGTCGGCATGGACGTGGTCCGTCGCAACATCCAGGCGCTGGGTGGCGAGGTGCAGATCGAGAGCAGCCTCGGTGCCGGCACCCGCACGCTGATCCGCCTGCCGCTGACCCTGGCCATCCTTGATGGCATGACCGTCGCGGTGGCGGGTGAAACCCTGATCCTGCCGCTGGCCTATGTGCTGGAAGCCCTGCAGCCGCAGGCCGAGGACATCCGCAGCATGGCCGGCGAAGGCCGCGTACTGCGCGTGCGCGGCGAGTACCTGCCGATCCTGTCGCTAAGCGAGTATTACGGCTACGGCAACCGTGCACCGGGCAGCGAATCGCTGGTGGTGGTGGTCGAAGGCGATGGCCAGAAGATCGCGCTGGAAGTGGACGAACTGGTCGGCCAGCAGCAGGTGGTGGTGAAGAACATCGAGAACAACTACCGCCGCATCGGCGGGGTGTCCGGCGCCACCATCCTCGGCGACGGCCGCGTCGCGCTGATCGTCGACATCGGCGGCCTGGTGCGCTCGCTGCGGATGCCGCAGGCCGCCTGATCCACGCCGCAGGCGTGCACTGGACCGCCGCCCTTCGGGGCGGCGGTTTTTGTTTGCGCGCGCCCTGCCACGGGGATCTGTGCCCAACCGACGCCATCGCGCAATCCGTGAACTCCGTCGACCCGATGGCTTTGCGTGCAACCACGCCACGCAAGCGAAAGCCCCGCCACTGCGCCACTTTCGCACGCTCCTCCCTACGCATCCGAATGTGATCTGCGTCCATAAAGTCCGCGCAGGCCGCGCCGTTATTCCGCAATGACGGCCGTCACCGAACCCCCACCGGGCACCACCGTTCGCTCTGCAACCACCCCCGGCCGACGCAACGACGTTGGCACCCTGCCCACCTGGAGCACCCTGCATGAAGTGGTTCCAAGATCTGCCCATCGCCCGCAAGCTGGCCGTGGGGTTCACCCTCACCACGCTGATGACCCTGGTCCTCGGCGCCTTCGCCCTGCTGCGCCTGAGCGAGGCCAACAAGCAGCTGGGCGAAATGGCCAGCAACGACATTCCTTCGGTCCAGCACCTGGGCGAAGCACGCTCGCAGCTGGGCGAATTCCGCACCTACGAACTGGCGCTGCTGAGCATGCTCGACCAGCCCGACAAGGTCGCCGACTACAACAAGCGCATGGACGACACCGCCAAGGCCGTGCATGACGAGCTGGCCGCGTACTCGGCGCTGCCGGCGCTGGCCAAGGAGCGTGAACTGTATCGCGCGGCGAACGTGCAGCTGGAGCGCTACTTTGCCGCCAACAAGGCGATGCGCGAAGCCGTGGCAGCCGGTGATGGTGCCTTGGCGCAGCAGGTTTCCGATGAACAGTCGCGCCCGGCGCGGCGCGACCTGTTCGCCGCAATGAAGGCCCTGGGCACTCACATCGCCGGCCTCATGGACAGCAAGATCGCTGCTGCCAACGCCACCCACCGCACCAGCATGATCGCCATCGTCGGCTGCATCGTGCTGCTGTCGCTGGTGGCCGCGGCACTGGCCACGGTCATCTCGCGCGCCGTTACCGGCCCCCTCGGCAAGGCCGTGCATGCCATCCAGGCGGTTGCCCGTGGCGACCTCAGCGTCAGCACCCAAGCCACCAGCAAGGACGAAGCCGGCAAGATGCTGGCCGCCACCGCCGAGATGACGGCGATGCTGCGCCGCTTCAGCGAGCAGACCCAGCTCATGGCACAGATGCATGCGGGCCCGGACATCAGCCACCGCATTCCGGAAGACTTCCCCGGCGTCTACGGCCAGCTGGCCGGCGGCATCAACACCGTGATCTTCGAACACCTCGACGCGATCCGCGATGCCATCGACGTACTCAACCAGTACGCCATCGGCAATCTCACCCCGGATGCGCGCCGCCTGCCCGGCAGCCGCGCGATCCTGCACGAATCGATGGACGCAGCCAAGGCCAGCCTGCTGGCGATCAACTCGCAGATCCAGCACCTGGCCGCCGCCGCCGCCGCCGGCGACTTCAGCCAGCGCGGCGACGCACAGCGCTTCCAGCACGACTTCAAGCTGATGATCGAGCACCTGAATACCATGATGCAGGTAGCCGACGGCAACCTCGGCCAGCTCTCGCAGCTGCTGCAGTCGATCGCCGCTGGTGACCTGACCACGCGCATGGAAGGCCAGTTCAATGGTGTGTTCGCCCGCATGCGCGACGACGCCAATACCACGGTCACTCAGCTGACCCAGATCGTCGGCCAGATCCAGGCCAGCGCCTCCAGCATCACCCTGGCCGCCGGCGAGATCGCCTCGGGCAACAGCGACCTGTCGCGCCGTACCGAACAGCAGGCCGCCAACCTGGAGGAAACCGCCGCCTCG